>NZ_JBYFBY010000002.1:0-1232263 GCF_057652195.1 Pedobacter sp. T50_32
ATGAGGTGGTCAGTTTGCCGCGGAATAGGTGGTCAGCTTAAACCGAAATCAGATGGTCAATTTCAGCGAAATCTCCACTAAGTTATGACTAACTTTTCTCCAACTCAGAATAAAAAACGCTATTAGCTATTTTAAAAATAACTATAGGTATAAATATGTTGGTAAACCTGCAAGGATCGTACAGTAACATCTTCATCAGTATATTTTTGTTCTGGCAACCACAACAACTGATTATAAATAGTGGTCTTTACACTAGCTTTAATTTCTCTGCTTTCTTTCCAATTTGGGATATTAATTTTTTCATTCTGTAGAATAGCTAAGGTATCTTTGGCTACCTTCTTAACCTCGTCCTTTTCAGCAATCGTTAATTCCTTTCCTTGCACTAATAAATCAAAAATTGATAATGTAGGTTGGTCTAAATTTTCCTGATAAGCTCTTTTTTCTTCATCTGATAAACTCTGAATGAATGCTGTTAGCTGATCAAAGCTTCTACTCAACTCCACTTCTGACTTTCCGTTATTGTAACTATCAACAATCTCACGGTATCGTTCATAAAACTCTAACCTTAGAGGGTTTTCTCTAAGCATTTGCTCCAATTTTTGTTCTACTGCTTTGTTAAGGTCATAAACTAATTCATTCTTTCGAGGCATTTTTTCAAAAGCCTTCTTTAAGGCATCAATATTAAACTTAGATAGATCAATCCAGCCAGCAGAAGACTCTTGGACTTTATCAATATTAACGCTTTCGTTCACTACCGATTGTAATTTCATTATGATCTCGGTAACATCTGCAGCTTTTACCTTTTGATTAAGTTTATTATAAATAGCATCTATAGCATTGTATTCAGCCGTAAAAACCTTTGCTTGCTTCTCCGGAAATAAGGCCTTGTATTTCCTAAATACATTACGAGCAGCTATCTCAAATTTCGCTCTGCTTTCATCGTTTCTACACACCGCATTTGCTCCATTATGAATAGCTGCAATTTTACCCATTGCATTAGCCTTAATCAATGTTCGCAAGTCAAACTTTTCTTCCTGAAGCATATTGATTACATCATCAATTGCAGTTTTGATTTCATTTGCCATTGACTCTAATTGTTCAAGCGGCTTTATATTTTCAGTGCCGTTACCTCCATCCTTTTCACCTTCTCCATAAATTGCATACGCTTTTTCGAGTTGCTGATAAACATTACCATAGTCTACAATTAGCCCGTTTTCTTTTTCATCGTCATAAACCCTATTGGCTCTTGCAATAGTTTGCATTAATGTATGACCTTTGATAGGTTTGTCCAAATAAACTGTAGAAATAGCTGGTGCATCAAAACCAGTAATCCACATTGCGCAAACAATAGCTAAACGAAATGGATGATCTTCATCCTTAAATTCCTTCTCCAGATTTCTTTCGACCATTTTACGTCGGTGTGATTCTATATCTAGATTCATTTTTCTGAACTTATCTATTTCATTTTGTTCAGAACTAATCACAACACAAACTTCTGTCTCAGTTATTAGTTTAAATTTCCTTTTTAATTCTTGTTCCTCTTGACTATCTTTTGCTTTACCTACTTTATTTTCTAACTCCTGCGAATATTCCTTCCAATATTCCATAACATAGTCGAACATACGAACGGCAGTAGGCTTATCTAAAGCAACCAACATTGCTTTACCCTGATACCCCCTTTCGTTAAAGTGCCAAACTAAATCTCTAGCAATAGCTCGTAACCGACTTTCAGCGGTTAAAATCGGATATTCCTTTTTAAAGAGATAAGCTAATTTTTTCTGTTGGTCTTCATCAAGGTTTTCACTTTCTAAAATTTCAGCCATTTGCTCATCCAAAGCTGGATTTTCGATATTAAGCTTTTCACCTCGGTTTAAATATTTTAGTGGTAGCGTGGCTTCATCTTCAATAGCTCTTTTAAAATCGTACACCGAAACATATTCACCGAATATATTTTTAGTAACTTCTTCTTCATCTTTAATAATAGGTGTGCCAGTAAACCCTAAAAAAGAAGCATTAGGCAAACCAAAGAAACGCATATTACGAGCATATTTTCCACCCTGTGTTCTATGTGCCTCATCGGAAATAACGATGATATTTTTTCTTTCGGTAATTAGTGGGTATTCTGTTTCCAATTCAGGATCAATGGAGAACTTGTGAATTAGTGAGAATACATAGCGATGATTTTCGCTTAATAACTCCCTTAAATGATCTCTACCTGTTATGCCTTTTTTCTTCCCAGCTATAATGTTTTTGTTATTCACTACACCAACGCCAGAAAATGTATCATAAGCTTGATTTTCTAACTCAGTACGATCCACTACAATCAAAAAAGTATACGAACCTCCAAATTTTCGATGGATTTTTTCACAAAGAAAAACCATTGAATAAGTTTTTCCCGAGCCTTGAGTATGCCAATAAACACCTAACTTGCCTTCAAGATCATTAATATCTTTAACATTTTCTAATACACGATTTACGCCTATAAACTGATGGTTTTTAGCCATGAGCTTTACAATATTTCCATTACTCTCATCAAATAGCAAGAAGTTCTCGAAAATATCCATCAAGTTTTGTGGGGCACATGTTCCTCGCAACATGGTATCTAAACTTACCAACCCTTCAGCGCTTTCGGTAATACGCTTCCATTCTAAAAAATATTTATATGGACTGGTTACTGTGCCAACTTTAGCATCGGTACCATTACTTAATATAACAAAAGCATTGTGATAAAAAAGATGAGGTATTGTATCCTTATAATCTTTGAAATTATCTTCGTAAGCAGATCGTAAGTCTACAGCATGCGATTTTAATTCAATAAAAAGTAAGGGAATACCATTAACAAAACCAATTAAATCTGGACGGCGATTGTGCAATTGCCCAGATACTTCAAATTGACGTACAGCCAAAAAATCATTATCAAGGTAGTTTTGATAATTAAATACCTTAAGTATTTTCTTTTGCGTTTTTCCTTCTTCACAGACAAAAGAAACCTCTACACCATTTTTTAATAATTGATATTTTGTTTTATTGTGCTGCGCTATACTCTTGTCGGCTTCGCGTTGTACAATTTTCTCTATAGCTCTCGTATAAGCAATATCCGGCAAGCCTGGGTTTAACCTTCGCAAGGCGTTTAGCGTGAATCGCTCTAAAATTACCTCCGTCTTATTATCTCTACCTAACAACCCATCATCACCAAAAGCCTCATTTTTCCAAGCAGTAACTACCGTCCACCCAAGTTCTTTTAGCACTTCTTCAGTAGCATTCTCTATCAAGGCATCTTCTGAGTATTCGTAAGACATAAGCGTTAATGTTAGATTGTTGGTATATCAACGTCTAATTTATAAATATTATAATAATCTCTTAATTCTGTTTTATGGGAAAGTGTTAAATCGTTCAGCTCAGTGTGCTGACTTTTAACCTTTGGATAAATAACTAGAGCATCTAAATTATGATTTCTTTCTAACCCGGTATGTTTATAAATTGATTTCATTTTCGAGTAAGCCGCAACTTGCCTAACATCATCCAAATCAATACTTTTTTCATCATAAGCTTTATATTTTACGTCAATCACCGCTTTATAATTAGGTAAGTTTAATATAATATCAGGGAAAAGACCTGAATATTTCTTTTGATAAAACACCCCATCCTTATATGACACCCTTAATAATTTAAGCACATGAATTTCAAAGAGTTTACTCATGTTAATCCAATATGGATAGGTCTTAACTTTTGAACTCGTGCTAGTAACTATATTAAAGGAAAGCCTTTTTAAAATAAGATTAGCCAGCTTTAAAGCATTTTCATAGATTGGAAATAATGGATTTTTACGCACACTAATTTCTTTCCTGATTGAGGTGTCATAAGAAACTTTTTCTAGTGTGTTTTTAACAAGACCAACCGATGCAGTAATATTATCAGTAATTTTCAGTTTTTTAAATTGATTTAAGTAGTTTAAACAGAACTGAAATGCGAACTTTAAAAACTTATTTTCTACTGTATTTATCCCAAAATCTTGAAATCGGCAATATGTAGCTGCAAACTTAGATTTGAGATGGTTTTTCTTTATTGTATCATTTATTAAAATTTTGCCTTTAACTTTTCCTTGCAAATTTTCTTCTACCCAATAATAACCTTTTTGCAAACCAAAGTGACATATTTTTTCTAAGTATGAAATAAACTGTATAACTAAGATTGGAGTTAAAAAATCGTCCTTCTGATCTATCTCGATTGCAGGCTTAGAAAAATCAACAAAGTATAAATTCGATATATCTTCTGTGCTTTTTACATAAGGCAGGCTTTTAAACAATATACTGTAGAAATCAATATCAAAATCATTGTCTTGATAAGAGAATTTTGGTTCTACCATAAATGGCAATTCACCGTTTAAATAATCTAACCCTATCAAATAAGAGGTGTTAATATTTAAATCATCACCATTACGTCTGATATCGATACAATTTACCTGATCACTTATCTTTTCGCATTGAAGCGTAAAGTTACCTGTATCTTTAAATGCTTCTAATAACAGGCCTCGCCACTTACTTTCGTAGTCAGTAATCGTAGAGAGATGATGATATCCAGCAGTAAAGTTCTCTCTAATCTTAAGCATCGTTAGATAGCTGATGGTTACGTATATCTTTGATTATCTGTCTCACCTCAGGAGTATTATTTAATATACCATCTTTAACATATTCTTGTAAGATGGGAACAATTTCATATTTAATTCGTAACGAAAAATCTATGTCAGCCTTTTTGAAAAAATAGCTATGCCCCAACCATATATCTTGCGGTCTTTCTTGAAATTCGATGCTCAAATGCTCTGATGCTTCTAAATCATCAACCTGTTCTTTGATTTCTTTAACAAATAGAGACGACACTTTTTCAAATAAAGCTTTTTCAAAGCTATCTTCTTTGAAAGATTTAGGCAATATGTCATAAAATGCAAACCTTCTCCTTAAGGCATAGTCTAGGTGTCCCACGCTTCGGTCGGCTGTATTCATAGTGCCTATGATAAGTAGATTATCTGGAATAGCAATCTTATATTTTCCATTTTTATCAGCATACATTGATTTGAATGTTTCGTTTCGATACTCTAAAGCATAAATCAATTCTCCTAAAACAGCGGAGAGGTTTGCCCTATTAATTTCATCAATGATTAGCACATATCGTTTTTGATCTGGATCATTAGAAGCTTTATTTACCATTTCCAAAAACAATTTGTCTTGTGGTGTGTAACTTATTTTATCACCTTCAGCAACAGTTACTATACCTCGGATAAAATCTTCGTAGGTAAATGATGGATGAAACTGTATAAGGTCTATCTGTTCATTTATGCTCAATATTTCAGCTTGTACTTTCTTGTCTTCACTTATTTCGCCAGTTATAATGAACTCCGCTAAATCTTTTGCCATATAGGTCTTTCCAGTTCCTGGAGGCCCTTGTAAAATGATCTGCTTTTTGTATTCTAGCAAGTCTTTGGCTGGCTTCAGTTCAGCTTCTCTCATATCAGATATATTTCCGTCTAAATTTCTAACTACCTTGTTGTAAAACTTCTCATCTTTAAGTTTAATGATCGTTGTATTTACCATATCTGTTTCATAACCTATACCATAAATATGCAAACCATCTTCGTGCACGCCATTCCATTGATCAACTAAAAGCCTTTGCCCATACCAACCTTCAAATCCATTACTAGTCCTGGTATCCTCGAAATAGCACTCAGCATCAGAAAAAATAGCTAGATCTATTTCTATTATCCCCTTTTTATCTCTTTGTTCTTGCAACTTTTCCACACGAGGGCATTCAAAATCTATGCTCTTAAATTCTCCGTAGGCATAATACCTATTCTTATTATACAATAGCACGCCATCTCCATCCTTAATCTCTCTACATTTATTTAAAAGTGCACTAACAGTGGAATTATGCTGTTCTTCATATTGTTGCTGCATGATAAAAAGATTATTCTCAATATCGTACAGCAGCTTATCTACTTCATTACCGTTTACAGCCCAAAAGTTCTTTTGTCTTTTTTCTTCCTTAACCTTATAAGCACACATAAAAGTATCATACACTTGTTGGATTTTTACATCATCAAATAAATGTACATGATCTTTATGTGAGATTAAATTTTGAAGTAGCTTATCCTTATTGCGACTACCTTTGCCGTATAATTCTAAGTTATTGCCATTAAATCTAGCCTGTAGTTCAGGATCGCAGAAAGCTATATTGGCTAATTGTATTTTATCGTCCTTGAAATAAAATTGAAGATCTAAACTATTGGTTTCGACATTTTCAACTGATACTCTATTGAATATTCTTCTGTAGTTAGAAGTATCTGTAAATAATTCAAAATTAAGAATATCATATTCTTCATAGTCTATACGAAAGAAAGCCTTTTGCTCGACAGCCGTAGAACGAGCTGTTTTAACTATCAAAGGCACATCTAGATAGAAATATTTAAAAGAAACCAATTTTTCAATTGTAACTCCTAGATCACTGCTAAGGACATCAAAATAGAGTCTATCCTCATCATCAGCCCGCTTCCATTCTTTGGCACGCCATAGTTGAACCTTGCCACCTCCAATAATATAGGCATAATCGCCTATTGCAAGCCCATTAAACCAAGAGCTCTGTTTCGATGCTTGATAATAACCTTGCGTAATTTGGTTAACATCAAATTTTGCGGAAATCTTTCCGAAAAAAATATTCATTTTAAGATTGTTAATTTAGATATTGATTAATATGACTTTGCTATCATCTTTAATATTGGAGAACTCCCCTCAAAAACCCAATCGCACGCTCCACGTTCTCTTCACTAAAAATTGTTCTTTCCAACTTCGCTTCCCATTCTTTTTCAGATTTAATAACATTCATAACGTTAGTTACAGTAAACTCAATATTCTTTTTAGAAAGCTCGACCAAACTGTTATCAACGGTTGCTAAAAGCTCTAGTTCATCATTAGACTTAAATTTAAACTCTGTAGCCAACCAATTTAAGTCTTCGATTTGCCAATAGTTAGAAAAATACTTTTTAGCATCATTTATTTTCTCAGCAACAACAAATCCTGTTGCTTTTTCACCTCTCCAGTTTTGGATGTATTTACCGTTCAGCGCAATTTTTTCGGGACCACCGTACTTTGTTTTGGGATTGTAGGGTCCTGCCGCTTTTCTAAGGTAATCTTGAATTTTATTATCTGAATAGCGGTGAAAGAGATAAGAAAGCTTGGTATATCTTTTTCTGCCTAGGGGAAATTTTTCATTACCAAATTTTTCCGTTAAACAAGCAATCAAAACCGCTTCTTTAAATTCTTTGGAAGCTTCTTTTTTAGGTTGTTCTAAAGATATTACTTTAGCGATAGTTGGTTTTACTTCCAAACTTTCAACGTCAATCACCCCCATCATCAACCGTGGTAACAAAAGATCTCGGGCTTCACGGAGGCGTTGGTTTTGGGATTGAAGATTGTAAATTTGAGTAAAAAGGAGACTAGTTTTTTTTTCGAATTCAAAAGCAATATCTAAAGACGGTATTAAAATTTCGGAATCTTTTAGATACTTGTAATGTCGTGCATAGTGATAGTTTGAGAGATCAATATTTTTCAAGGAAAAATAAAACAAATGCTGTGGCATTCTCTTGTTTCTTGAAATGATTATTTGTGTCCCATCAGCTCCTCTAGCAAAGTCAAAATTTATTAATTTTAGAATTCTGGTATGATCGCCGAAAACAATAAAAGCCTTATCAACATAGGATATTCTTGATAACTCATCATCAGTATATCCTGCAATAAAATCTCGACTTTGATCAACGACTGGAATATTTCCGGTATTTAATATGTTAGCAGATTTTATCTTTACAGTAGATTTTACCTTATCAAGTTGATTTCCTACGAGATCTTTCTCCCAACCCTCCGGCAAACCATTTTCATCAAAAACCGTCATTTCATAATCTGGGAAACGCATCCGAACAAACCATTCTTCGTAGGTTTGTTGTGCCATTTCTTCCAAAATTTTAATGCGCTTTAGATTATTTTCTATCAAATCATCATAAGCCGATAAAATGGAAGCGACTTTGCGTTGGGTGTCTTTATTTTCGGGAACTCTAACTTTAATTGCACAAAAATTCGATTTACTTACGTGATGTCTTCCTGATGCAGTTCCTGGATTAGCATTCTCTACTTTCGGAAGATTTATTTTCATTAAATAAAAAATAAAGTCTTCATCATATAGTTGGGTATCAGGAATAACTACATTCACAGACTGGTTGGTGAAACACCACTGATCTGCTTGAAACATTTTCTCACCAACAGTACCAATAGTTACTACTCCGGTAGCTTTGGGTGGTATATATGAATTTTTATATTTTTTGAAGGCTTTTTCTGAATAATTTTCCTCCCAATTAGTAACATGTCTACTACCGACTTCCATATCAGTCGGTTTTATGAAAGGATAGGTGCCCCCATAATTATCTTTATCATTCTTTGGAGGTGTATTCCCCGTAACAACTTTTCCTAAATCACCGATTGTTACTTCTTTCCAGCCTTCTCTCATAATTTAACAGCTTGAATTTGATTCATAAGTAAGTTCGCTTCGGTATTCAGTTCCGCTAATTCGCTATGCAATTCCTTTATCCGGGTTTTATAATCAAAATCCATATCAATATCAATGTTCACACCCACATATCGGCCCGGCGTAAGGCTATATTCTTGCCCCGTTACTTCGGCAAGCGTCACCACTTTGCACAGGCCTTCCACATCGCGGTATTGCCCATCCGGGAAATGCTCATTAAACCAAGCGTTGTCTGCCGCTACTTCGGGCGCTTCGCCACGGTACAACGCCATTACAGCCGTAAGCCCTTCCAGTTGCTCTGGCGAAAAATCGTTGATCGTAGTGCTTACTTTGCGGTAAACATTGCGGGCATCAATCATCAGGATTTTATCTTGGTTCGCTTTCCGTTTTCCTTTGTCAAAAAACCACAAATGGCAAGGCAGACTACGGGTATAAAAAAAGTTGTTGCCAATGGATACGATGCAATCTACATTTCCGGTTTTTACCAGTTCCTCCCGGATGCGTTTTTCGGCGTTGCCGGCATCGGTAGCTGAAGATGCCATTACAAAACCGGCCCGGCCTGTAGGGTTGAGGTAGGACATAAAGTATTGTATCCAGAGGTAGTTAGCATTGCCAATAGTTCCTTTTCCGGTAAGCGGCGCACCATGAGGCAGGCGTTTGTCCTCGGCCAGAAATTTGTTTTTGGCATCTACCTTATCTACATTAAAAGGTGGATTAGCCATCAGAAAATCGCATTTCCCGTATAGGTCATGTGGATCACTATAAAAAGAATTATTGTTAGCAATTTTACCTTCAATTCCATGAATGGCTAAGTTCATTTTAGCCAAACGGGTGGTATTGCTTTTATATTCCGTACCGTAAACTTTAATGGCTTCGTTAACTTTTTTATTCTGATGATCTTTAATGAAATGTGCAGTTTGAACAAACATACCCCCAGAACCACATGCGGGATCGTAAATTATCCCATGATCTGGCTGAATAAAATTCACTATTAACTGCACCAACGATGGAGGTGTAAAGAACTCACCGCCCTCCTGTGCACCGGCTCCCATCATTGAAAGCTTCATTAGAAAATATTCATATACCCTACCAAAGACATCGCCTTTAGCATTACGTACAGAATCACTATTAAAGATTCGAATTAGATTAGCTAGCAAATTGTTATCAGAATCATCTTCTGGCGTTAACTCTTGGAAATTCTTTGGTAATATACCCGTCAGTTCTTCATATTCTACTTCAATAAGCTTCATTGCAGAATTCACCGCTTCAGCTAAGTCTTCACTTTCTGGTAAGTTAGCTAAATAAGTATATTGTGCTTTTTCAGGTAAAAACATCGCACCAATGGCAGCGTAATCGTCTTTAACGGCTTCTCGGCGCTGTTTTGTTCTAGGATTAATAGGCAGCGTTTCTGTTAATCGTTTTTTGGCTTCTAAAAATTTATTTTCTGCAAAGCGTAATAAGATTAAGCCCAACAATGGATCTTTATATTCGGCAGCAGTAAGTTTAGAATTAGCCCTTAGTTCATCTGCGGCTTCCCACAATTCTACTTCAAGCTTTTTGATATCAGTTTGTGTCATTTTGTTCGGTAAAATATTACGGATAACGACATAAAACTGCATTAACAACTAAAAGAATGTCGCTAATACATTGCGATCCGCATTTAATGTGTTATTAATTGGGTCTCTACAACTACCATATAGCTGGGTATAAAATAGTTACAATCAATTAACTCACAATTCAAATTAAAACTATTTTTCTAGATATATCAACATTAAAAAAAACTAATTGCTCTTGTCTATTTTTAAGGAATTGTTAAGATTGTAGGCTTAGTGAAATACTTTGAGCTTAAGATATGAAACTCCGTATAATCTTAGTAGTTCACTTCTCGTAAACCACACAATTAACCCCTCCTTTTGGTCACGCTTACGCAGATATAGTCGATCTTCTTTAGTACTACGCAGCAAACAAGTAGAATTATGTGCAGTTTCTTTTTCCATTTATAATGAAAAATACATGTGCCCAGAAATACCCTTTGTTCGGGTCTGGTTCGTACCTGCTTCGGTAGTCCTTCGGTAAAACAGCCATTTTACCGAACAAGCATCGAAGAAGCACCGAAGACAGTACGAAGCAGACACCACTAGAAGAGTGCAAAAAGCTGAAGTCCTTTTTTGATTTTTGAGGTACCAAAAAGGATGATGATGTGATTGAAAATCTTCAAATAAGGTGAGCATGGCGGTATTTATAAAGCATGATGAATTTCATAGCCCGTCATCAGTTAAAACAAGAAACTTTTTAACTAACTACCAGGCTTTACTTTTATAGCTTTAATGCCTTTTTCAGATCTTATCCCATTATGATCTACCTGAACCAATTTTACATATACTGTGGTTTCTTCTCCATCGGTTTGATCTTTCTTACATGATGCAAATGCCAATACCACAGCACCAAATAGCAAGAACCTCCACATTTTATGTCTCGCCATAGGTAACAATAAAAGACCTAACAAGCCGAAGCCCGCCAATGAAGTATGGCCTAATACCTCTGCTAACGTTAAAGTAATTTGATAATCGAGAGGTGTTTGTGAATTTCCATCTGTAGCTTTTGAATTTACAACAGCCACTCGTTTAAAGAACTCCCCATCTGTAGAGGCAAGTAGTTCGAAATGATGGTTATCTACTTCGGTAGCGGTACTCCATTGCACCGAAACTTCGCCGGGCTTGTTACTAAGAATACTAAAGTTAAGTAATGCAACTGGCAGGACGAGTTGATAGTTGATACTATTTTGTACTACTGTAAAATTGCCCGCATGATCAAAAACCCTAAGCCAAATATTTTTTAGTCCTAATATAGCTGGTAAATCCAGTTGCTTAGTTGCAGTAAAAGGCTCTCGAGGTGTCCAATTGATACCGTCGAGCGAAAATTGCATCGTTGCTAAACCACTCTCCAAATCGCTTGCTGTAATAGCTAAATTTATGGTGGTGTTGTTAGTAGCAGCGGCACCATTGTTAATGGTAAATGAAACTACTGGAGGGAACGTCTCTAAAGAGAAATTCCAAGTGTAGATTGGCGAAAGCAACCCGTCTGATGAAACCAATTGGATACTGATGTTCTTGGCGCCCAGACCACCACCTACATTTAGCGAAAAATTTGAACTTGTATAAGTTGTAGTGAAAAAAGGTTCTGAATTTATACTGATTTTGACTTGGGATGGAGCCTCCGTACCGGCATCGAGAATGATCTCTACTGGTACAATTTCAGAACTAGTGTACAACCTATTCTCATTGATGATGACCGTTGCTGATGGAGGATTTGCTGCCGGCGTTAAATTTGTACCAAGAGAATAATTAGCATGTTTATTAGCTTGAACTTTGCTAGTGTTTAATATAAAAAAAGCAACCAGTAAATAGAAAAAATAGCGCTTTATAAAAGAAGTTTTGTAGAGCATAATGGGAATGAGCTAAGAAATTAATTTAATTGAGTTAAGGGATAAACTACAAATATGGCATTTTTACTCAGATTTAGGGTATACCAAGGGGTGGACAAATAAGGGACAAATAATTGCATCATCCAAAGATCCCTCCATACCGATTTTATCGGCACAGGCTAAGGCCGGAATGACGGTGGTGGGGAAGCAAATGCAAAGTACAAACCATTCCCAAGGACACTAACCCGGCCTAGCAGATTTTCGCCGGAGAAAGCACCAGAATATCCATTAAACGAACAGGCAATAAGCACTACCAAGCAAGAAAGCAGCGTGAGCGAAGACAGTGTGAATGGCAAACGCCTTTTTCTTGCGATATCAGGATATTGGTCGCTTTATTCAAGAAAAGGTGCAAGCCTTGAACTTTTGTTACTTTTGGTTCAAGCCAAAAGTAAATACATAATGGAGCCAACGATTGCATAGTCCAAAGATCCCTCCGCAAGGTCGGGATGACGATATAGGAAAGCAACTGCGGTCACTGGAGCCAATCATCAGTTCCTCCCCCTTGAATCCCCCTCCAAAGGGGGACATAGCATGGTGCATAACCGACCCCTTACATACCACAATCATACCCTAGCACGGCACTCGCCTAGCAGGTTTTCGCAGGAGAAAGCACCAAAATATCCATTGCAAACCCTTGCAACAAACACCATCAAGCAAGAAAGCAGCGTGAGCGAAGACAGTGTGAATGGCAAACGCCTTTTTCTTGCGTTATTAGGATATTGGTAGCTTTATTCAAGAAAAGATGCAATTTATACCGATAAAATCGGTAGCCTTGATGTTATGCCTATTTGGTTTCTATTTTTATAGGTGGGCATGCTTTCGCTAAAGCTCAGGTTTGTCAACTTTTGTATCAAGACAAAAGAAGAATACAAAAAACTTAACATCAAAATTGCCCGCCTACTCGCAATGACGATCTAGGAAAGCAAGAGCTAAACCTAACAAACCTCACCCTAGCCCTCTCCTTAAAAAGTAGAGAGGACACAGCATGGTGTGAATACTACCGCATTAGGATCCTCGCCTACGCGAGGATGACGGTCGTGGGAAGGGAACCGTGAAGAAGAACAAACCCCTCCCAAGAACGCCACTTGGCCTAGCACGTTTTCGCCGGAGAAAGCACCAGAATATCCATTGCACCACAAAGCAACACGCAGCACCAAGCAAGAAAGCAGCGTGAGCGGAGACAAGTGATTTTGGAAATGCCTTTTTCTTGCGCTATTAGGATATTGGTCGCTTTATTCAAGAAAAGGTGCCAGCCTTGATTTTTTGTCAACTTTTGTATCAAGACAAAAGTAAAAAGCATATTCATAACACTACGGTGTTAATCCGGAACTAACAAACGCAAAACAGCCCAACGAAATATCGCTGGGCTGTTTAACAATTGATATAAAAAACCTATTAACCTTTTTTCGCATTAACGGTAAAACCAACCTCTACATCTTTAGAAATCATCCAGTTCTCTGCACTACCTTCAGTTTTGTAGTTAATACCCCAAGCACTTCTGTCGATTACGAATTTAGCATTAGCTTTAACATCAGTAGCACTTACTTCAACCTTAGCAGGGAAAGTAACGTTTAACGTTTTATCTTTAAGGGTCAAGTTACCGCTGATTACATAATTTGGATCAGCTACTAAGCTTTCGCCAGCTGCTGCAGTATAAGGCTCAACTTTAGTGATTACAAATTTAGCAGTAGGAGCTTTAGCTACATCGAAGAAATCAGCACTTTTCAAGTGACCTTCTAAATCTGCAGGCGATTTACCTTCTTCTTTACCAACTGATGCCGGATCTACCGTAAGAGAACTCATATTGATGATAAAGTCGCCACCACTAATAGAATCGTTTTGTACGGAGATGGTACCAGCAGAAATGCCGATTTTACCCCAACGAGGTGCCAAACCGCCTTTGTGCACACCTTTCCAATCTACCGAAGTAGTGGTAGTATCTACCATGAAGCTATCACCTGTTTGCTCAGCAGCAGTTTGCTCTGTTGTAGTGTTAGCATTGTTAGACGAACCTCCGCAAGAAGCCAGTAAAAAAAGCGCAGGAAGCGCAAAAAGTAATTTTCTCATGTTGTTGCTTTTTAATTAAAGTTTATAATGATGAATTCATATAAATTTAGGCAGCAAAATTAGCATGTGCAATAGTCATATCCATTGATCTATGTTAATAATTTCAAGTTGTTACTTTTTTACCTCTCCCAACACTCCCGAATAATTGGAACAAGCTGCGAGGACGACGATGTAGGAAAGCAGGTGCAAATTGAAACAAACTTTCCCAAGCACATTTCTCTCCCGCCAACTGGCGGGGAGAGATGCCAAAGGCAGAGAGGGGTTTATTAACGCATACGTCATTTATCGCCTTGCTGCTTTAGAATCTAGAGGCTAATTTGGATAATAGATCCTTCGACAAGCTCTGGATGACAGGATGCTTAGAATGACGATGCAGGAAAGCAGGTAAAAACTGGAACAAACCTCACCCTAACCCTCCCGAATAGTCGGGACAAGTCCTCCTTAAAAAGTAGAGGGAATACATTATGCATAACTAACCACTCGCTTCGTACAACAATTCCCAAGCACGACGACCGGCCTAGCAGATTTTCGCAGGAGAAAGCACCAAAATATCCATTGCACAGACTAAAAATTAGCAACACCAAGCAAGAAAGCAGCGTGAGTGGAGACAAGTGAACTGGCAACGCATTTTTCTTGCGCTGTCAGGATATTGGTCGCTTTATTCAAGAAAAGATGCCAGCCTAGATTTTTGCTTCTTTTCATCAATGGAAAAGAAGAATAGAAAGAAGCGTCAGCGGAGACAAGTGAACTGGCAAACGCATTTTTCTTGCGCTGTCAGGATATTGGTCGCTTTATTCAAGAATAAGATGCAAGCCTAGATGTTACGCCTATTTGGTTTCTATTTTTATAGGTGGGCATGCTTTCGCTGAAGCTCAGGTTTGTCAACTTTTGTATCAAGACAAAAGTAAAATTAAAAGAACAACTTCAAGATCCCCACCTACACGGGAATGACGATACTGGAAAGCAGGTGCAAATTGAAACAAACTTTCCCAAGCACATTTCACTCACGATAACTGGCGGGGAGAGATGTCAAAATCAGAGAGGGGTTTATTAGCGCATACGTCATTTATCGCCTTGCTGCTTTAGAATCTAGAGGCTAATTTGGATAATAGATCCTTCGACAAGCTCTGGATGACAGGATGCTTAGGATGCCGATGTAGGAAGGGAACAGTGATCACTAGAGACGATTTATCAATTCCTCCCCAACCTCTCCCGAATAGTCGGGACAAATCCTCCTTAAAAAGTAGAGGGAATACATTACGCATAACCGACTTAGGTTCCAAATCAAGATAATTGCATAGTTCAAAGATCCCTCCGCAAGGTCGGGATGACAATGTAGGAAAGGTAACTGCGAATTAGCATAAGCCATTCCCAAGCACGAGGAACGGCCTAGCAAGTTTTCGCCGGAGAAAGCACCAAAATATCCATTGCACAAACTAAAAATTAGCAACACCAAGCAAGAAAGCAGCGTGAGCGGAGACAAGTGAACTGGCAAACGCATTTTTCTTGGGCTATCAGGATATTGGTCGCTTTATTCAAGAAAAGATGCCAGCCTAGATTTTTGCTTCTTTTCATCAATGGAAAAGAAGAATAAACAAAGACATAATCATCAGATGAAAACAGTAAGTAAATACATAATCGAGCTAACAATTGCATAGTTCAAAGATCCCTCCATACCGATTTTATCGGCACAGGCTAAGGTCGGGATGAAGATGTGGGAATGAACATCGATTAGCGGAAAAAATCAAAGTATTAGAAAAAAACCTAATCGCAAATTACCCACTGCCATAGGGTTGTCACTACCACATCTTAACCTTGTAAAAAAAAGACATGCAGAAACTAGATCTCTACAAAACAGACAAGACATATTACCATGCAAGTTCGAAACCTCAACTTATTGAAGTTGCACCAGCCCGTTATATCTCCGTATTAGGAAAAGGTGATCCTAGTGCTCCGCTATTTAGCGCTCATGTACAAGCGCTTTACGGTACTGCCTATCAATTAAAATTTAGCCATAAGGCGCAAGGCAATGATTTTATCGTCCCTAAATTAGAAGGATTGTGGTGGTATGATGAAAAGCAATACCAAGAAATTTCTATGGCAGAAGCCCCAATGCAAATCCCAAGATCGCAATGGCAATATCGTCTGATGATCCGCCTGCCAGACTTTGTAAGCATTGCCGATGTGGAAAATGCTACTGCGGAAGTATTCACAAAAAAACAGCTTCCCTATGCAAAAGATGTGGCTTACTTTGAGCTGTTCGAGGGCAAATGCATTCAGATATTGCATACTGGTCCATTTTCCGAAGAGCCAAAAACGTTAGCGATCATTGCTAATTTTGCGAATGAACATGGGCTAGTACAAAATGGCTTACATCATGAGATTTACCTTTCAGATTTTCGAAAAACATCAGCCGAAAAACTTCGAACCATACTTCGAGAGCCTGTAAAATAAATGTAGCCAACGCACCTAACCGCCTTATTATAGCTTATTGCTTTGCCTTTAATGAAAAGCAAAGCACTTACGAAGAAATCTTTTTACTAGGAAAAGAGATGAAAAAAGTAGTGCCTTTACCTAAAGCACTTTCAAACCAGATATTTCCATTTTGCAGGGCGATAAAATCAGCACATAGCATAAGACCTAAACCTACTCCAGGTTCGTTGGCTGTACCTAAAGTACTTTTAGCCTGCGACCGAAAAATTAGGTCTTTTTGATCTACCGCAATGCCTACGCCAAAGTCAGTTACCGAAAGTATCATCCTGCCCTGATCTTCCCAACTGCGTACAAGCACCTCTCCTCCATGCTCGCTGTATTTTACGGCATTTATAAGCAGGTTGCGCATTACAATACTAATCATTTCTATATCCGCTAAAAAATTTTCGGCATTAAGCTCTATTTGGATATTGATCTCTTTTTTAACTGCCAGCGGCACAATAGACGCAAGAACTCCCTCTAGCAATGGTGTTAGCCGAATATCAGTTAACTGTACTTTCGTGCCCTCCAGTTGAGATTTTGACCAGGCCAAAAGATTTCCTAAAAACTCTGAAGTGCCGTTGGTAAGTTCTAACAGTTGTCCTTCTAACATCGCTCTTTCCGTTTCGCTTAACGAATGGCTGCCAAGCAATTCCAAATAACCCTGAATACTATTCAATGGTGTACGCAAATCATGGGAAATGATTGAAAACAACCTATTATTCTCCTGATGCAACAAGGCCAAAGCTTCCGCTCTTTCACCTGCAAGTCGTCTTTCGCGGTTGTAACTCCTTACCACGCCAGCCACTAATATGTAAGTTAGCGATAGCACAATGCAAAGAATGAAAAATATATCAAGAAACCGCTCTGCCCTACTGGTATAAACCTCATCTACACCATATTGATATTCGTAAAACAAAAGTGCAGCAATCGCTACAAAATGCATGAACAGATACAGATAGCTCCTGCGGCGATGGATGAAAATGATGACAATTAAAGAAAGGAAAAAACTGAAAAGCACAGGACCATTCATACCTGCACCATAGTAGTAGTTGACGGCCAAGAAGACGTAGCTCATTGAGGTAAACCCATGGCGAGCAAATGCGAAATTCCTGCGAAAGCGAGAGTGATAGTAAAGGAACAGCTGCAACAATAATGTAAAAGCCGTAGCAACAGCCAATTCTGGCAATAGCACTACCCAAATATTATAAGCGGTAAAGATGAGCAAGGTGGCAGCCGTAAATATCCCGCCTGCATTTAAAATCCTTTCTTCAAGGACAAATTCCTCTCTAGGTCCCCTTAGCCGTTCCCATAAATTTAACAAAGACAAATTGATTGATTTAATGTTTACAAGACTACTGGCAAAAGTGGATATTGAGCCCATAAATATAGGCAAAGCAATACGCTCTCACCAAATCAATTCTACTTATTTCCTATTCTTTAAGCCCTTCTCTACTTCCTTTACAATAAAACCGTTAGAGAAATAACTGTAGATATCATCTCCCGGGCAGGTGGTTTGCTTGCTATGATCGCGATGGGTAGAAATTTCCGTTGCCGGAATACGATATTTAATACACTGATCCACTAACAAATCAGTCAATACTTTCAGCAACTTATCGTCTAACTTCTGCTGATTGTAATTACCCAAAAAGCAGATCAATAAATGTCCAGTGGGATCATATTCAGTGTTCGTTTCGCCAACCGTTAAAGGATTTCTACCTTCTAAAACTGTACCGTCTGGCGTAATTAACAAGTGATAAGGAACGTCAGCCCATTTTCTATCGGGTCCCATGCCCCAAGATTGGATGTTCTTTAACCTTTGCTTGGCATCATCATTTACGGTAAGCAACTTACCTCCTTCATGATGAACCGTAATCTTCACAGGAACATGCTGTTTGTAAGGTCTGCCTTCTACCCCTTTCCATTCGCTTTTAGGTACAATTTTAACGGTATCTCTATTATTTACTTTCTTCGATTTCTTGGATTGTGCAAAGCCATTTAATGAAAATATACAAATAATAGCAAGGGCTAATACGGTGGTGTTTAATTTGAACATGATATGATCTTAAGGAAAATCTAATTTACGCTAAGCTAAGCTAATTTAGCTTAAAAATTTGAAATTAATATGGCTAAACACAAGTAGAATGTTTGATGTTAAATCTAAAATTTAAGTATGCTACAATTTTTAAAATAGGTTATATTTGCACATCAAACGAACGATTTATTTATAAGCAAACAATGAGCAAAAATCCCTTTGCCGACCTAAGCACCGAAAACCTAATTAAGAAGCGAAATTTATTAAAAGGCGTACTTACCGTATTTGGCATGATGTGGATGGTGTTGATAGGTGTAGCCATTTACTTTTACATCACAAAGTCTACTTTAAAATTATTTATACCGATGGCAATTTTACCAATGACTTTACTGCCCTCGTTCATACAATTAACTTTATTAAATAAAGAGCTTAAAACTCGCCATTAATAACTATATCATTAACAAAAACATGGCAAACACTTGTTTAAACTGTGATTATTCTATCGATGAAAATTTCTGTAGTAATTGTGGTCAGAAGAGATTTAAACGAATTGATAAAAAGTACGTAACTGATGAACTTCAATATCTATTAGTCCACACTAACAAAGGATTTCTTTATACCGTTAAAAAATTGGTTCGAAATCCAGGCAAAACAGCTAGGGAGTTTATAGACGGTAATAGAGTTAATCACTACAAGCCCATGTTATTAACATTTGTTCTTAGTGGTATATCGGCTTTTATTACGTTTAAGATTATTGGCTTAGAAAAAGTAATGCGAAATGTTTTATCTGGTAATCATTTGAATTCAAAGTTCATGAATGATTACACGACAATTACTTCAAGCTATAGCTCGATTTTCATGTTGTGTCTTATTCCAGTTTTTGCATTTGTAACATGGTTAGCTTTTCATAAATTGAAAAACAATTATTATGAACACATAGTGATGAATTCCTATATTTTATCTCTTTATATGATCATAAATATTGTGTTTCTCTATCCAATACTTTATTTATTAAGAAACTCGAATAATATTCTCTATGCCATAAACTTTTCTAATTTGATAGTTCCATTTTTGCTGGTTTGGTTTTTTAAAGGATTTTATCCTCAACAACCATTAAAACAAATCATATGGAGAGTTTTGGCTATAATAGGTTTAATGATGGTAGCTTTTTTAGTATTAATGATAATTGTAATGATTGTCGTTTTCATTTATGCAATCATAAAAGGTCCAGAAGCTTTAGAATATATCCAACCAAATAAGTAAAATAAATTATATGCATACAAAAAGAGCTTATTGGCGTAAAACCAATAAGCTCTTTTTGTATATCAAATACAATACTATGCCTTCAATGCCTCCGCCACCAACTCATAAGACCTTAACCTAGCCGTGTGGTCGTAAATATGTGAGGTTACCATTAATTCATCTACTTTGGTGTGATTGATAAACGAATGTAACTGCTCCTTCAACTTATCTGGACCGGCAATAAAAGTAAAATCTAACATCTGTTCTACAGCGGCTTCTTCCATATCGCTCCATAAGCCTTCCATGCTATCTACAGGTGGCTGTAAAAGTCGGCGTTTGTTGGTCACAATGCCAGAAAATAAAATCTTCAACGAAGTAGCTAATCGCTCTGCCTCTGCATCAGTATCTGCAGCTACCACATTTACGCAAGAAAGCACGTAAGGTTCCTGTAGCACAGCTGATGGACGGAAATTCTTCCTATAAATTTCTATAGCTTCGAAGAAATAAGTGGGTGCAAAGTGGCTTGCGAAAGCATAAGGCAAACCATAAGATGCTGCCAAGTGCGCACTTTCTGTACTCGAACCTAAAATCCAAATGGGCACATTCGTCCCTTCGCCAGGTATAGCTCGTACTTTGCTATCGTAATTATCATCGCCCAAGTATTGCTGTAACTTACGCACATCTTGCGGGAACTGCTGCGGTGAGTGGAAACGCTCACCTCTAATTTCAAATGCAGTTAGCTGATCGGTTCCGGGCGCTCTGCCTAAACCTAGATCAATTCTATTTGGATACAAGGTTGCCAAGGTACCAAATTGTTCTGCAATAATTAGCGGCGTGTGGTTAGGCAACATAATACCGCCAGAACCTATACGTAAAGTATTGGTATGCCCTGCAATATGTCCTATCAGCACCGAAGTAGCAGAACTCGCTACACTAATCATATTATGATGTTCGGCCAACCAATAGCGGTTATAACCTAATTTTTCTGCATGTTGCGCTAAGGAAACACTGTTCCTGAACGTATCTGCTATATCGTGTCCTTCTATAACGCCAGCTAAATCAAGTACCGAGTAAGGTACAGCTGTAGATTTCTTTTCGCTCATATTCAAAGATAAATGTGCTTTTAGTGATATCCTCCCTTAAATGTAAGATGTGACACCCCAACGATAATTGTAGCCTTGTTTAGTCAACGTAGTGTCTTTTGGATTGAACCTTTCTATGAAATTCACAAAAACACGGCAGCGTTTTGCTAGATACAAATAGCGTTCGTCGCCGTTAGTTTGCTGTTGGTCTACTAAAGCCAAAACCACTGTAACATGGCACAGCGGTTGACTATCCAATGCCAAAAACACACGAAAAATGAAAAAAATATCTTTACTAACACTACTCGCATTGTTTAGCCTTTTAATGGCAAACTGCAAGAAAGGCGACAACGAAACGCCAACACCAATTAACCAAAAACACAAATTTAACCTTAGCATCGAAAATTTACCCGGACAAAATAATGTGCTGGATGGACTTTCGGCCATTATCTCTATCCAATCGGCTAGTGGAGAATTGGTAGTTGACGACCGAGCCATTCCAATGAATTACAACGGCAAGTACGTTAGCAATGCCATTGAACTTCCCTTAGGTAGTTACAAACTGGTGAAGCTGATTATCAAACGTGGCGGCGGAACCATATTCGCTTGCCCTTATGCTGGCTCAAACTTGGCAGCGCAAGTGAATAAACCTTTGGCAGCAAATTTTACCTTGAGTACAGCGACAACTACGCTAGCTACAGAAGTGTTGGCTATTGAAGCAAACCACACCGCAGAAGATTTTGGCTATGAAGGCGGAATGTTTGATTTACCTCTCGATCGTTCACAGGAGTTTGTAATAGATCTAAAACCAATTTTTAGAGTAGGTAAAATTGTTTACGACAGTGTACCTGCTTCAGTTGCTATAACAACCTACCCTTTGCATGGAAATCCGACGACGCAGACACACCAAATTGCCGCTGGTGGACAAAAACTTAGGCTTTCTAAAAATGCGTTTAAATACAAGCTGAATGTTTCTAAATGGGGTTTAGATGATGAAATGGTGCTAGAACGAACAGATATGAAGACCCAGGAACTTTACATTGGTGGCTCTACAGATGTGGCTAAGAAGATTAAAACTGAAACTGTATTTCTTAAATCTGGCGATAAGTGGCTTCCCCAGACAAGGAAAGAATACACCTACAATGCTTGGGGCTTGCCCACACGAATTACACACCTAAGTAAGGCAGCAAACGGTGCAAATGTGGTGGATGGCGCAGAAGAAATCAGTTACTACGCAAATAATAAAGTTCGTGAAATACATTACAACATCAATGGCAATAGTAAGATCACTTCTTTTTGGTACAAGACAGATGGCAAGTTAGAGCGAATGAAGGAAAGCAATAGCGAGGGCGAAATTACTGCAACGGTGAGCTACGAAGGACAGAGAGGCAGCACTGGTATCACCAACAACTATCAAATTAGTGCAGCTTACGAATATTCTTACCGTTATTACAAACAGTACGCAAATGCCGAAATGGTGGGCGGCAATGCCACCAATTATAACAACCGTACCAGTCACGGAGATAGTGAAGAAACCATCTCAGCCTACGATTTTGGAATTAACCCGTATGCACATTTAGGTATTCCAGATTTTTGGATGAACAACGCAAGTGTAAATAAGCAGCTACAATTTGAGGATGTAGTATTGGATATTCAAAGTAAGGAAGTTAAGCGAGCCGGACAAATAATTGATTTAACAGCCAAAGAATTCCACCTGCTAGAGCTTTTTATGCGTAACCCCAACCGTTTGCTTTCTAGACAATACATTGCAGAACAAGTTTGGGATGTGAATTTCGATACAGGAACCAACGTGGTTGATGTTTATATCAATTTTCTGCGTAATAAGTTAGAAAAAGGCTTCGATAGAAAGCTGATCCACACTAAAATTGGAATGGGTTACATCTTTAAATAATATAGATGAAGATTAAAGACCGCTTAGCTTTATATTTCACATTAGTAAGTACCACTGTACTTTTAGCGGTGCTGTTTGGGGTGTACTTTATTTTCGTGAAGTTTTTAGAGAGCGATTTCTACGATCGATTAAACGACAGAGCTTTTATCAACGCTAAACTTTACTTAGAAGCAGATGAGATCTCGGCAGATTCGCTGCGTAAAGTTAGAACCGAATACTTGGAAAACTTGAATGGCGAAATTGTTCGTATTTACGACGAAAAGAACAAGGCTAGTTTCATTAAAGACAATCAGCAGTTTTGGACAAGCGATTTAATTAACCGAGTACGTAACGCCAAGAAAATACGTATTAAGGAAGGTTTACGACAAACCGTTGGAATTTTCTATAAAGACAATCAGGGCGATTTCGTGATCCTCGCCTCTGCTATTGATCAGAGCAGTTATTCTCGTATCGATAAATTGAGGAATAGTATGATCTTGACTTTTCTGGTCATCACCGCTGGTTTATTACTTTCTTCTAGATGGATTGCAAAACGTATCTTAAAACCACTGGATGTGTTTATTGGTGAAGTAAAAAAGATTAAATCGAGCAACCTAGATTTTCGTGTACAGGAAACCAAAAACAAAGATGAAATTAATTTGCTTGCACAGAACTTCAACCAACTAATGGACCATTTGGAGCAGGCTTTTATTTTACAAAAAACTTTTGTGGCTAATGCTTCTCACGAATTGAGAACACCAATTACCAGTTTACTGATGGAAGCCGAGATTGCGCTCAGTCAGCCGAGAAACGCCGAAGATTACCAAAAAGCATTACGTTCTGTAATTGAAGATGCAGATAAAATGAATTCTACCATTAATAGTTTGATGAGTTTGGCACAGGCAGATCTGGAATTGGGCAACTTATATACAGAGACCTTCAGAATTGACGAACTGTTGTGGGACCTACAGGCACAATGGAATAAAAAGCAGCAAGGCAAGGCGCAACTGCATATCAGTTTGCAGAATATACCTACCGAAAGCGAACGTTTAAACTTGGTATTCAATAAATCGCTACTGGAGATTGCGTTGAACAACATCATCGGCAATGCTTTCAAGTTTTCGAACCAAAAGGATGTTTATTGTACTTTAAGTGCGAATGGTATGCAAATCGAGATCAACATTCAAGATCAAGGCCCTGGCATATCAGCAGAAACTGGAAATCATATTTACGAACCATTCTTCAGTGCCGCTAACGAAAAAAACCTTAAAGGAAGTGGCATGGGTTTGTATATGGCACACAAGATCATCACCTTAGCCAAAGGCGAATTGAGTTTTACGTCTGGAGATCAAGGAACGACGTTTTACGTTAGGTTTTAATATAGCTTTTGAGAACTCCATACGTTCGACGATACGTCATCCCAGATTTAATCTGGGATCTTAATGCACTAGTATAAATTGTAAATTCTCTTGCTGTTCGAGATTTGCAATCTCGAACTACCTATCCAAGGATTTGTAATCCTTTTAGCTAAGAAAATCCTAAGATGAAAAATCCATCGCTCTGCAAAAACAAGGTTATTCATTATTTGTTAATTTAATACACTAAAATACCATAATATGAATATTCAATTAAATGCTGATAAGAATTTAACTATTCACGAGCCTTACGAAACACAAATTAAAGAACAGTTAACCAAAGATTTAGATCGATACAGCAATCATCTTTCTCGTGTAGAAATTCACCTTTCTGATGAGAACGGTAGCAAAGCGGGCTTAAACGACAAAAAATGCGTAATAGAAGTCAAGTTAGATGGTAAACCGCCGCTTGTAGCCAGCGATTTTGGGGATACTTATGACTTGGCAATGAAAAGTGCTACCGAAAAAATCAAAAATGCACTGAATACTGCTGTTGGCAAAATGCAAGCAAGATAGTTCAAATAAATACTGAAAGGAAAATCCGGTTGTGAGTTACAATCGGATTTTTTGTTTAGCACTGAACATTTCAAAATACTAATCTCTCCCTTAGGGAGAGATGCCGAAGGCAGAGAGGGGCAACAAACCTCACCCTAACCCTCCCGAAGTGTCGGGACAGGTACTCCTTGAAAATGAGAGGGAATTGCACACTGATTAACCATTTTAATCACTTTTTAATTTCGATTTAATTCCCGTTTAATTCCGTAAAAATAGCTTTGGCAACAATGAAAATCAAGTTATTATTCATCTGTTGCCTACTTGGGTTTGCGCAAGCTTCTAGGGCTCAAGACACTTTAAAGCTAAGTTTAGCAGACGCAGAGCAGCTATTTATAAGCAGCAACTATCAATTGTTATTGGCGAAATATGAAATTGAGCAGGCAAAGGCCGATGTGATCACGGCAAAACTGTTCGACAATCCAGAAATCACGCATGAAAACCTGTTGTACAACCATGAAACAAAGCGATTTCTAGAAACTTCGTACGCAACCGGGCAATTCAATACGCAAGTGTCACAGCTTTTTAAATTGGCTGGCAAGCGTAACAAAAGCATCCAACTTGCCAATACAGCGGTTAAATTAGAAGAATTCGAATATTTCGATCTGATGCGAACTTTGCGCTACCAACTACGTAGTACCTTCTTCAAATTACATGCTGCACAACAATCTGCAAAAATTTACGGCAGTCAGGGTAAAGCTTTAGAGCAACTGCTAAAAGCATCCGATAAGCAGTTAAGTTTAGGCAATATCGCCAATAAAGACGTGATACGGATCAAATCGCTGCTATATAGTTTGCAGGCAGAATATCATCAAATCAATACAGAAATAGATGAACTTTCTGCGGAACTCAAATTACTTACGCAAGTAAAGTCAAATACGATCATAAAAACCCTAGTTGCCGATGAACAACAAGCAAAACCATCACCGTTAGCTTATGCGTTACTTTTAGATTCTGCAAAAACCAATAGGATAGATTTAAAATCTGCACAAACTGCTATCGCCTACGCACAACAGAACCTTAAATTACAAAAAGCGAATGCCATTCCAGATGTGCAGCTTTCATTGGTTTACGATTTAAAAGGCAGCTACCCAGAAAAATACACAGGGATTGGAATTAGCATCCCTATTCCACTTTTTAACAGAAACCAAGGCGAAATTAAGAAAGCTAAGATCGCAATAGAAGCTCAACAAACTGTTTACAATCAGGTAGAGAACACTTTATCGAATGAAGTTTTCAAAGCTTATCAAAATATTCAGCGTATAGAAAGCTTATTTGCAGGCAGAGATCAGGAATTTAACCAAGACTATCAGAAATTGATAGACGAAGTCACGAAGAACTTCGCCAAACGAAACATTAGTCTGTTAGAGTTCCTAGATTTTTACGAATCGTACAAGGAAAGTGTTTTGCAATTCAATCAGCTGCAATACGAGCGTATCAACGCTAAAGAAGAAATCAATTTTGTTACTGGAACCAGCATATTCAAATAAAGCATGTCTTATTTTAAATCCTCAAAAAACTATTTATACGCTCTTGCTATAGCAGGAATGATGACGCAGAGTTGTACCACAAACAATACCACTGTTAAGGAAGATAAGTTTGAAGTAACCGACTCGTTGATCAGCAAATTATTGATTGACACGGTGCAGTCGCCAAATAACCGCATGGATCTAAATTTCTCGGCAAAAATTACCGCAAATGACGATCTACAGGCTGCCATTTATCCAATGGTGAGCGGTATTGTAGGAGCAGTAAATGTTAAAATTGGCGATAAAGTAAATAAAGGACAATTGCTAGCCACCGTAAGCAGTGCTGAAATGGCTGGTTTCGATAAAGAGGTAATTAGTGCTGATGCAGAGTTTAAAATTGCAGAACGAGCACTAAAACAAGCAGAAGAACTTTTTAAAAGTGGCTTAAGTTCTGCAAAGGAACTGGAAGAAGTTAGAAATGATTTGGTCATCAAAAAGGCTGAATTACAACGTGCAAAAACTACCTTAAAACTTAACGGTGGCAATGCCAAAGGAAATTATAACCTCATCTCACCTATTGCTGGCTTCGTAATCGAAAAGAATGTAAATAGCTACATGCAATTACGTCCCGACAACGAAGATGCCTTATTTAAAGTGGCAGATTTATCTAACGTTTGGGCTGTAATAAACATCTACGAATCGGAGTTTGCAATGCTGAAAGAAGGCGATGAAGTAGAAGTATCTGTGCTGTCTTATCCAGAAAAACCCTACAAAGGCAAAATTGAACGCATTTACAATACGATTGATAATGAAAGTAGGGTAATTAATGCTCGTGTGAGTATTGCTAACAAAGATTTAAGCTTAAAACCAGGCATGATGGCTACGGTTAAAGTAGCTGCAAAATCAGATATCAATTTACCTTCCATCAATCCCAAAGCTGTGATATTCGATGAGAATAAGAACTACGTGCTGGTGTTAGATCCAAAGGAAAAAATACGAGTACAGGAAATTGAAATTGGTCGTAAAACCAGCAATCGTACATATGTGAGTAAAGGTTTAAACGCTGGAGATAAGGTTGTGGCATCTAAACAGGTGTTTCTTTTCGAGAGTTTGAAGTAACTGACAATTATAAGCTAGCATAATCCTAAAAAATCGTGTCATGTTGAGCTTGTCGAAACATAAGTAGTCTTCGACAAGCTCAGACTGACAAACTAGGTATTAATTCTATTTCACAATGAACAAATTCATCAAAACCATTATCGGGTTTTCTTTAAAGAATAAATATTTCATCTTTTTCACCACCTTCCTCTTGGTGTTGGCAGGCTACTTAAGTTTCAAAAAAACCACCATCGAGGCCTTCCCAGATGTTACAAATACCAACGTAACCATAATTACGCAATGGCCGGGAAGAAGTGCAGAAGAGGTAGAAAAGTTTGTGACCCGTCCGCTAGAAATAGCGATGAACCCAACTGAAAAAAGAACCAGCATCCGCTCTTCTTCCCTATTTGGGCTTTCTATTGTTAAAATCACTTTTGACGACGATGTAGATTACGCCTTTGCCCGAGTGCAAGTAAATAACCACATTGAAGAAGCAGATTTACCAGATGGATTACAACCAGAAGTTCAACCTCCTTATGGACCAACGGGCGAGATTTTCCGTTATATCTTAAGCAGCGATAGAAAATCGGTTAAAGAACTGAAAACCATTCAAGATTGGACTATTCAAAGGGAATTATTATCGGTTCCAGGCATAGCCGATGTAATAAGTTTCGGTGGCGAAGTAAAAACGTATCAAATTACGGTAGACCCGCAAAAAGCGATACAATACAATGTTACAGCTACAGAGTTGTTCGAAGCCGTTTCTAAAAGCAACATTAACGTAGGTGGCGATGTGATTGTGCAAGGCGGACAAGCCTATGTAGTGAGAGGTATTGGCGTGTTAAACAACATCGAGGAAATCAACAATGTAGTTGTAGACAATTACAACGGCATACCGATTTACGTAAAAACCATTGCCGAAGTTACTGAAGCTGCTTTGCCGCGTTTAGGTCAAGTAGGTAGAGATAACGACCCTGATGTAGTGCAAGGTATTGTGGTAATGCGTAAGGGCGAAAACCCTAGTGAGGTCATCAAAAACCTGAAAATCAAGATTGAAGACATTAATGAAAACATCTTGCCAGACGACGTAAAAATCAAATCGTTTTACGACCGTGAAGATTTGGTAAACTTCGCTACACACACCGTAATGGGTAATATGTTCGAAGGGATTTTGTTCGTAACCGTTATCGTATTCCTTTTCATGGCCGATTGGCGAACTACCCTAATTGTATCCATCGTTATTCCTTTGGCATTGCTATTTGCATTTATTTGCTTAAAAATGAAAGGAATGTCGGCCAACTTATTGTCCATGGGTGCCATCGATTTTGGGATTATCATAGATGGTGCGGTCGTCATGGTGGAAGGTATTTTTGTAGTGCTCGACCAAAAAGCCCGAAAAGTGGGCATGGAAAAGTTCAATAAAATCAGCAAGCTAGGTTTAATTAAAAAGGCTTGCTTGGAGAACGGTAAAGGTATTTTCTTCGCAAAGCTGATTATCATCACGGGCTTGATGCCAATCTTCACCTTCGAAAAAGTAGAAGGTAAAATGTTTTCGCCATTGGCATGGACACTGAGTTTCGCCTTATTAGGTGCGCTATTGCTCACCTTTACCTTGGTGCCGGCCATGGCGAGCATTTTACTGAAGAAAAACGTGAAAGAAAAACACAATATCTTTCTAGAATTCATCACCAAATACACTTTAAAAGCTTACGATAAGTGCTTCAAATTCAAAAAGATTGCATTCTACACTTCTATCGTTATTTTAATTGTCGGAATTTTTAGTTTCAAGTTCTTAGGTAGCGAGTTCTTGCCCAATCTAGATGAAGGTTCTATCTACGTTCGTGCAACCGGACCATTGAGTATTTCCTTAGATGAAACCAAAAAGCTGTCGAACGAGATGCGCAAAATCTTCCTAAGTTTCGAGGAAGTAAAACAGGTTTTATCACAAACAGGTAGACCAAATGATGGAACAGACGCTACGGGTTTCTACAATATGGAGTTCCATGTAGACATCTACCCTAAAAAAGAATGGAAGCGAAAGCAGACTAAAGAACAGTTGATTGAGCGTATGCAAGAGAAACTGAAAGGATTTCCGGGCATTAGCTTAAACTTCTCGCAACCTATTTCTGATAACGTGGAGGAAGCCGTTTCTGGGGTTAAAGGCTCTATTGTAGTTAAACTTTTTGGAGATAACTTCGAGTTCATCGAGCAAGAAGAAGAAAAAATCTTCAACATCTTAAAAACAGTAGATGGTATCGAAGATTTAGGAATTTTAAGAAACTTAGGTCAGCCAGAGCTACAGATAGATTTAAGTCAGCGTAAAATGGGCTTATACGGTGTAAGCACCGCCGATGCCAATGCCGTAGTAGAAATGGCGATTGGTGGTAAAGCAGCCACACAAATCTACGAAGGCGAGAAAAAATTCGACCTAATTATCCGTTATCCGGAAGATTTTAGAAATGATGAAACGGCTATCGCTAACTTGCGTGTGCCTACTATTTCTGGTTCAAAAGTTCCATTGGGAGAAATTGCCAGAATAAAGAAAATTACCGGCCCAAGCATCATTTACCGTGACAAACACAACCGTTATGGCGCTATTAAGTTCTCTATCCGTGGTAGAGATATGGGAAGTGTAATTGCAGAAGCACAGCAAAAAGTAAACGCAGAAATTAAGTTACCAAAGCCATACCGTTTAGAATGGGCAGGAGATTTTGAAAATCAGCAGCGAGCAAGCAAGCAGCTTTCTCAAGCAGTTCCTATTAGTTTATTATTGATTTTCTTTATCCTGTTCATTTTATTCGGAAACGTAAAAGATGCTTTGTTGGTACTCAATAACGTTCCTTTTGCCATGATTGGTGGTATTTTAGCACTGCTCGCTACGGGAATTAACTTCAATATTTCGGCAGGTATTGGTTTCATCGCATTGTTCGGTATTTGTGTACAAAATGGCGTTATTCTCATCACCAAGTTTAAAAGCAATATTGTAGAGCTAAAGCACCACCCAACTTGGACTTTCGCAGATTCTATCAAAGACGGTATTGCTACCAGAATGCGTCCTGTAATTATGACGGCTTTGATGGCAGCTATCGGTTTATTACCGGCTGCGTTGTCTACCGGCATCGGTTCCGAAGCTTCAAAACCTTTAGCTGTGGTGGTTATTGGCGGTTTAATTACAAATACTTTGTTTAATTTGTTCGTGTATCCAATTGTATTTTACTGGAGTTACAAGAAGAAAGTAGCGCATTTGCAGGAGGTTATTGCATAGAAAAAACTAGGCAACTCTGTCGTCATTTCAAACGCATGTGAGAAATCTAACGATAAATTTTATAATTATAACTAGAAAAGCAGGTTTATCCTTTCATCGTAAATGGTAACCCTGCTTTTTGCTGCTATCTTTTTGTTTTAAGCTTCCTGTCATTCCAAGTTTCGAGGAATCTATTTACGAGCTACTTTAACAGATAGATCCTTCACTAGCGTTCAGGATGACAGTGCTTATAAAAAACAAAAAGTATATCCGCTACAATCAGGTTTAAAATGCAAAACCTGTGCAATAAACCAACTTTGTCAATCTACTATCCCAGGCCAAGAAGATTGAAAAAGTTCCTTCAACATCTTCGCGTTCTTTGCGAAAATAAAAAAATACTTTGCGGTTAATTTTAACGCAAAGAGAAAAGGACTTCGCAATTAACGCAAAGACTTGATATAAATCATTAAAAGAAAAAGCTTATAATCACCATATTTGTAATACCTAATCAACAAATCATGAAAAAATTAAGTATATTCCTATTATTTGCAACATTTGCATTTACTACCAACGCACAAGAAACACCAGCAAAAACTACTAAAATCGAGAAAAAGCAAGTAGAAACTGCTTGTGGCGAATGTATGTTTAAAATGCCGGGCAAGGGCTGCGACTTAGCTGTTAGAATTGATGGCGTAGCTTATTTCGTTGACGGAAGAGGCATCAACGATTTTGGCGACGCCCATGCAGATGATGGTTTTTGCAATGCTATTAGAAAAGCAACCGTAACTGGCGAAATCGTTGATGGAAGATTTAAAGCAAAATCAATGCAATTGGTAGAAACCAAGAAAGCTAAAAAATCGAAGTCTAAATAATTTCAAGCCACGGATACACAGATTTCTTTTAAGACATCATCAAAATATCAAATCAATTTATTTTTTATCTGTGCATCTGTGGCTAAACCGTATCTTTGCCCCCATGACAAAGTTATCGGTTAACATCAACAAAATTGCAACCCTACGCAACAGCAGAGGCGGCAATAATCCTGATTTGGTTAAAGTTGCACTAGATTGTGAGAAATTTGGAGCAGAAGGCATTACAGTGCATCCCCGTCCAGATGAGCGACATATCCGTTACCAAGATACTTTTGATTTAAAGGCTGTAATTTCTACAGAATTCAATATCGAGGGTAACTGCAAAGAGCGAAAATTTGTGGATTTGGTATTAGCCAACCAGCCTGCTCAAGTTACCTTAGTTCCAGATGCCGAAGGGCAAATCACATCAAACCACGGCTGGGATACCATTAAACATCAAGATTATTTGAAAGAAATGGTGGCTACGTTTCAAAACGCAGGTATCCGTGTATCTATTTTCGTAGACCCAGTGGTAGAAATGGTAGAGGCTGCTTTAACAACAGGAACTGACAGAATTGAACTTTACACAGAAGCTTACGCTCAGCAATATTCAAACAATAGAGAAAAAGCTATTGCGCCTTACTTGGCAGCAGCACATAAAGCAAACGAACTAGGCATCGGCATTAATGCTGGTCACGATTTAGATTTGCACAATCTTAAATATTTTGCACAAACCATCCCTGGTTTATTGGAGGTTTCTATTGGCCACGCCTTAATCAGCGATGCGCTTTATTTAGGTTTAGAAGAAACGATTAAACGTTATTTAGCACAGCTAAGTTAACAGTTTTCAGTTAACCCATAATCAATTAAACAATTAACCAATGCTCAAGGGTATTCTTCTTGTATTGTTTGGTGCTTGCAGTTTCGGCATCCTGTCTACTTTCGTAAAATTGGCCTACGGCGATGGATATAGTTTAGGCGACGTGACCGGCACACAAGCGCTGTTTGGTGCTTCAATGTTATGGATTGTCTATTTGGTTCAACGCCAAACACAAGCTAAAGACAAACCCAAACCAATCATCAAAACACATTGGATTAAACTCGTTTTGGCTGGTACATTTACAGGTTTGGTAAGTTTGACCTATTATCAATGTGTAAAGTTAATTCCTGCTTCGGTGGCAATTATCTTATTAATGCAGTTTGTATGGATTAGTGTACTGTTAGAATATCTCTTCTTCAAGAAAAAACCTAATAGCCTTCAAATTTTCGCAATTATTATGATTCTATTAGGCACGATAGCAGCCAGTGGTTATTTTGAGCAGTCTGCCGCAAATCTGAGCATTGTTGGCATCGGCTACGGAATGGTCGCAGCGCTGTGCTACGCCATTTTCCTGATGCTCAACGGCAACTTAGGAAACGAATATCCACCCTTACAAAAGAGTGCCTTAATGATTACCGGAGCTTGTATTTTGATTTTCATCGTATTACCTCCTACCTTTCTAGTCAATGGAGCTTTGGGTGGCAATCTCTTAAAATGGGGTTTAATTCTAGCAGTCTTCGGAACAGTAATTCCTCCTTTGTGTTTTGCTTCTGGTATTCCAAAAATAGGATTAACGCTAAGTTCTATTCTAAGTTCTGCAGAATTACCAGTAGCGGTGAGCATGTCGGCATTGGTTTTGCACGAAGAAGTAAGTTTCCTTAGATGGATTGGCGTGGTAATTATTTTATCATCAATGATTCTCCCAAATTTGGAAAATTTAAAGAAAGCGAATAGATTTAAGAGAAATTAACTTCCTCCCTCTTTAATTCTCCCTCCAAAGGGAGACATTGGGTATTTAGGCAACTTGCATATCCCCCTCATTGAGGGGGCAGGGGGAGGAAATTTCAGAGAACTACATAAAAAGCACCATGAAAAAAACAATATTAATCGCACTAATTGCCTCTACCCTTTTTGCTTGCAAAAGCAACTCAACCATTAATACAGACGAAGCTGGCAAAGTAATTATCACCTATCTAAAAGGAAACCCTGAATATAAAACCACCAGATTTGATTTCGGTGAGCTGAAGTTCAATACAGAAAAAGAATATGCAGAGTTGGAAAACTACCGCCAGTTGGCTAATGATGGCTATATCACGTTAACCTTATTAAGCTCGAAAAAGAAATTCCTTTCTAAAGACAGTAGTTATGTTTACAGTGCTAAGCTTACCCAAAAAGCTAGCGAATACGTGATGAAGCAAGATGCTGATAAAGCTACAGTTAAAGCAGTTACTTACGAATTGACTGAAGAAAAACCAGTAGATTTCTCTAAAGTGAATGATGCTACTGCAAAAGTAACGGTATCGCTTAAAAAAGTAAACACACCATTTGCTGCATTTCAAAATAAACCAGAAGAAAACAGTGAATTTCTAACCAAAACCTATCGCTTAAAATATGATAAAGAAGAAGGTTGGAAAGTGAGGAGGTAAAGAAAAGGATTAAGGAGCAAGGAATAAAAATCAGATGTGCTAGACTTTATTTGGACTGAACTACAATAGAGAAGTTTGAGCACTGCTTGATAACAAAAAATGTAACATCCATATCGTGTTTGTGTCTCAATTAGACAAACAAACTACATGGGTAAATTACTGTTATTAGACATTAAATTTTATAAATCAGCATTCACTGATTTTTTCCAATTCCTATTTCATCCATCCGTACAATTATCAATACCGGAAAAAACGGTAACGCAGAAGATACTAGTTTCGCTTATACTTTTTATCCTAAAAATAAGCTTTTCCGTTGCAGTAGCGAGTATTATTGGTATTTTTTATGAACCTAAAAATCTCACCGATGCTTCAATGTCGTCTCGCTTTACCCCTTTGATATATCTATTAGTTGGCGGACTTATACTTCCTGTATTTGAAGAAGTATTATTCAGGCTTTCCTTAATATTCAAACCTATATATCTAAGTTTAAGTTCTGCCGCCGCCACTTATTATACGCTAACGAAACTCATATTCAATGTAAAACTTAGCGAATATGATGACACATTCTTCATTAGATTGAGTATAGCTTTGATAACGGGAGGCTTTGTATATTTTATAGTTAGTAAAAGTTTAATTAAATCATATTTAAGACTATTTTGGGTAAGAAATTTCAAGACCATATATTACATTTCAAGTATCTTATTCGCCTGGTTGCATATATTCAATTTCGAACTTAATTTAACAAATCTGTTATTACTTCCAGTTTTGACCTTGCCTCAGCTGTTTAGTGCAAGTATAGCTGGTTATACGAGGGTTAGATTTGGATTTCAATATCCTTTATTATTACATGTGGTTACCAACTCTTCTTTGATAGGTCTAAGCATTCTTTTAGGAGAGTAACCGTAACTAAATATACTAATTCCGATTACCAGTAAAGTCCCCTGATAGTAGCTCTTTTAACATTTTACCACTGCAATTTGTAAATTAAACCTGATAGTAACGGAAATACTTTTTGTTGCGTCATTTCGACGAGGAACGAGGAGAAATCTCCAAACTAGCAGCATTACACTATGAGATTTCTCTTTGCGTTCGAAATGACGGAAGAAATAACACAAAAAGATTGAAGTGAATAGCAGGGCTACCGGAAGCGATGGAAAACAAAACCTGCTTTTCAAAAACAATAAAATGTAAGGCAATTATTTCCTACAAAAACCATAGGCTTTTATTAAGGATTTGTTACGATAATATCTCCTTTTAAATTCTTACCTTTGCGGCATTAAAAATGCTAGCATTCAATGAGCTTAAACATCCATTACCAAGAGAACTTTAAAGACCGTCATATTGCGCCAAATGAGGCCGATACTAAGGCGATGTTAGAAACTGTAGGCGTTAATTCTATTGATGAATTAATTGAGCAAACGGTTCCGGCAACTATTAGGTTAAAACAAGGTTTAAATTTGCCAGAAGCAAAATCTGAGGTTGATTACCTGACAAGCTTGAAACAAACGGCTTCTTTAAATAAGGTTTTCAAATCTTATATCGGACAAGGATATTATGACAATATCACCCCTGGTGTAATTTTACGTAACGTATTCGAAAACCCAGGATGGTACACGCAATACACGCCATACCAAGCAGAAATTGCTCAAGGTCGTTTACAGGCTTTGTTAAATTTCCAAACGATGGTAATTGACCTAACGGGAATGGAGATTGCAAATGCTTCTCTTTTAGACGAAGGTACTGCTGCTGCTGAGGCGATGTTTATGCAATACAGCTTACGCAAAAAAGAGCAAGGCAATAAATACTTTGTTTCTGAAGCTATTTTCGCTCAAACTATTGATATTCTTAAAACTAGAGCTAATCCTTTCGGTATTGAGTTGGTAATTGGTAACCACGAAACTTTTGAGCCTACGGCTGAGTTTTTTGGTGCTATTGTACAATATCCGGCAGGTAATGGCGAAGTTTACAACTATAATAACTTAGCTACTGCTTTACACGCACAAAATGTGAAGTTAACAGTAATTGCAGATTTATTAAGCTTAACCTTATTAACTCCTCCAGGAGAATGGGGCGCTGATGTAGTAGTTGGTACTACGCAACGCTTCGGTATCCCAATGGGATTTGGTGGTCCACACGCTGCTTTCTTTGCAACTAAAGACGAGTACAAACGCTCAATTCCTGGACGTATTATCGGTGTAACTATCGATAGTAATGATAACTACGCTTTACGTATGGCTTTGCAAACTCGTGAGCAACACATCCGTAGAGATAAAGCGACTTCAAACATCTGTACGGCACAGGCTTTATTGGCTATTATGGCAGGTTTTTACGCTGCTTACCACGGTCCTAAAGGTTTAAAATTAATTGCTGAACGTACTCATGGTTTAACCATTTCATTAGCAGAATCGTTAAAAGCAATTGGTTATAAAGTAAGTAACCAAGCTTATTTCGATACTATTGAAGTAGAATTAGCTGACTTAAAAGGTGCAATCCACAAAGATTGTTTAGATAACAACATCAACTTTAATTACCAAGGTACTAAAGCAACCATCTCGTTAGATGAAACTACCAACTTTGAAGACGTAAGTTTAATTGTTCGTATCTTCTCTAAAGTTAAAGCAATTGCTACCGATAGCGTTAATGTAGTTGACCAAGTTAGTACTACAATTCCAACAGATTTACAACGTACTTCTGCATATTTAACACATCCGGTATTTAATTCGCACCACTCAGAACATGAGATGTTGCGTTATATCAAATCATTAGAAACTAAAGATTTATCTCTTTGTCATTCAATGATTGCTTTAGGTTCGTGTACCATGAAACTTAACGCAACTACAGAGATGATCCCAGTTACGTGGCCAGAGTTTAGCAAGATACATCCTTTCGCTCCTGCTGATCAGGTTTTAGGTTATTACACTGTATTTGATGAGTTAGATAAATGGTTAAGTGAAATCACAGGTTTTGCTGCAATGAGTTTCCAACCAAATGCTGGTGCGCAAGGCGAGTACGCAGGTTTAATGGTAATTAGAGCTTACCATCAAGACCGTGGCGACCACCACCGTAACATCGCTTTAATTCCTGCTTCTGCACACGGTACCAACCCTGCTTCTGCAGCAATGGCCGGAATGAAAATCGTAGTAGTAAAATCTACTGAGAAAGGCGAAATTGACGTAGAAGACTTGAAAGCAAAAGCTGCAGAACATGCAGAAAACCTCTCTTGCTTAATGGTAACCTACCCTTCTACCCACGGTGTGTTCGAAGAAAGTATCATCGAAATTTGTAAAGTAATTCACGAAAACGGTGGACAGGTTTACATGGATGGTGCCAATATGAACGCACAAGTTGGTTTAACTAGCCCTGCTAATATCGGTGCCGATGTTTGTCACTTAAACTTGCACAAAACTTTCTGTATTCCTCACGGTGGCGGTGGTCCTGGTATGGGTCCGATTGGTGTTGCAGCACACTTAGTGCCTTATTTACCTGGTCACGCTGTGGTAGATATCGAAAAAGGAAAATCTATTCCTGCGGTGTCTTCAGCGCCTTGGGGTTCGGCTAGTATCTTGTTAATTTCTCACGCTTACATCGCTATGATGGGTGCTGATGGTTTAACAAATGCTACAAAATATGCAATTTTAAATGCCAACTATATGAAAGCTCGTTTAGAGCAACATTTCCCAGTGTTATATGCTGGTGCAAATGGTCGTTGTGCACACGAGATGATTTTAGATTGTCGTGGTTTCAAAAACTTCGGTATCGAGGTGGTTGATATTGCAAAACGTTTAATGGATTACGGTTTCCACGCTCCTACGGTTTCTTTCCCAGTTGCTGGAACCTTAATGGTTGAGCCTACAGAAAGTGAGCCTAAGCACGAGTTAGACCGTTTCTGCGATGCTTTAATTGCCATCAGAGATGAAATTAGCGAAGTTGAAGCTGGTAGCTTAGATAAAGTAGATAACCCATTGAAAAATGCGCCACACACTGCTGCTGTAGTAACTGGAAACGACTGGAACCACGGTTATAGCCGTCAAACTGCTGCTTTCCCATTACCTTACGTAGCTGCTTACAAATTCTGGCCTTCGGTTGGTAGAGTAAACGACAGTCATGGAGACCGCTCTTTGATTTGCGCTTGCCCTCCTTTGGAAAGCTATATGGAAGAAGAAGCAATGGCTTAGGATTTACGATCGTAGATTTTTGATTTACGATTTTGACTTTACAGTTTGTCATTAGACGACTTGTCATCCTGAACCTGTCGAAGGATCTCATAAAATATCAATAGCCCGGACAAATCGTTCGGGCTATTTTTTTTAGCCACCTGTCATCCTGAATGCAGCGAAGGATCTATTTTTTTTTAGAAAAGCAAATAACAGAATTCCATTTTAACGTTACTCCTGCTGTACGCTGCTATCTTTTTGTTTTCTCGTTCCCTGTCATTCCGACGTTAGGGGGAATCTGCTTCTGAATAGCTTTAACTTTTTAGATCCTTCACTATCGTTCAGGATGACAGTACATATAAGAAACAAAAAGTATATCCGCTTCCATCAGGTTTAGAGAACTTAAAGCATTGCAAAAAACAAACAGCGAACGATAGCGCAAAAAAAGGCGCTCAAATTATTGAACGCCTTCTTCGTTAGATTTTTAACACTCCCTGTCATTTAGAGCGCAGCGAAGAATCTAATAAATAATAAATAGATTCCTCCGAAGTCGGAATGACAACATTTATAAAATACTTAAAGACCTAGTCCAACGTTAAATCAATCTTCTTCAGCAAATACTTATAATGATCTGCAACTTCTCCAATGCTCGTTTGCACACGCTGCTTAATTAGTGCTTTAACTCTATTCAACTCTGAAATCGCTAAAGTTTCCACTTTAAATTGCTTATCCGTGCCTACTAAATCCATATATTGAAAGTAGAGTTGCTTATCTGCATCAGCGTTCTCAAACAACTCAAAACAGTTGTTATCATTATTCGAGGTGCCCGCAAAACCTTTAGCATTAGGTGCGTTTTTCTTTAATGCTGAAAGATTAATCAATCTGTCTACGTAAACTGCTTGTATCAATTGGTCGTAATAATTCGGCGACTTTCTACTTTCAGCAAAAGCATCATTTCTAATTTGATTTAATAAATCGGTAGCACTATAACCGTTGGTAGTATGCAAGCCATTATTGGTTAAGTGTACCAGCTTGCCCACATTTAATAACTCCGATTGGAAGCTTTTCTTTACCAAACGCTCAACATACGTACTCACCGTAACAATCCGTTTTACACTTCCAGCTTTTTCATAAATAATCATATCCTTAGGCAATGCGTTTAACCAAACCGGCAGCTGACGGTATTGCTCTAACATAAAAGCAACAGCTTCTTCATTCTGCTTTTTAGAAGTAAAACGATAAGTGGACTGCGCCTGTCCTTGCACTGGATAATATTGAAAAGTACCGCCAACCACTGCTCCAACGTGACCCAAATATCTATTGTACTGATTTAGCACCGCCAAATACATATCTTCCAAATCATCGTACTTTTCACCCGGTTGGTTCATCCAACCACGCATATTACCTAAAATATAGCGGGTATTTTTCACACCATATCTGCTAGCTTTCACTACATCATCGCCCAAACTTTCTTTTTGAGAAGATGGATCACTTGCATTTACATCGCCTTCGGCAAACCTGTAATTTGGATCATCGGCATGTTTGGCAATCCAAGCATTTAACGTTTTGGTTTCTTCTTCTGGAGTATTGGCCACCACATCTTTATAGCCCCAGCTAATCGCATATTTATCATAAACACCTAACAACGGCGGCGTTAATTTCACTCCTTTATCTTCTGGTTGGGCGATGTAATTATTACGGGCATAATCCATAATTGATGGTGTAGTACCATACTTTTGCGTAAACGAAGCAGAACGCAATGAATCTACAGGAAACGCATAAGATGCACCCATGTTGTGACGCAAACCCAATGAGTGGCCAATTTCGTGTGCTGCTACATAACGAATGGCTTCGCCTAAAACTTCGTCAGATAATTTACCCGAACGTACCGAAGGATCATTTGCTGCTGTTTGTGCAAATCGCCATTGCGAAAGAATTTGCAGGATATTGTGGTAAATGATCACATCCGATTCTAAAATCTCTCCAGAACGTGGGTCGATAACTGAAGGACCTTTAGCATTCGGAATAGCAGATGCCGTATATCTAATTACTGAATATCGGATATCTTCTGCATTAAATTTTGGATCATTCAGCGGAACATCCTTAGCCATGATGGCATTTTTAAATCCAGCAGCTTCAAAAGCAGGCTTCCAATCTTCTACCCCTTTTCTAATGTATTCTTTCCATTTTTGTGGTGTAGACGCATCCAAATAAAATACAATCGGTTTTGCTGGCTCTACCAATTCTCCCCGCTTCATTTTTTCTACATCTTCGGGCTTTGGTTCCAATTTCCATCTGTTGATGTAGGCTTTGCTTCCAGTTGCCTCACTTTCGTTAAACGTAGTGAAGGTTTTGGTAAAATAACCTACTCTATCATCCGCATACCTGCCCATCATCGGCTTTTCTGGCAGTAACACCATCGATCTGTTCACTAAAATCGAATAAATATCTTCTGCATTGGTGAAGGTAATTAAACTGCGTACCTCAATGTTTTTATCGAAACTTTGCACGCCCTCAATGTAAGAACGATCTGATTCAACTTTGTACTTCTTATCTGGAATACCCATCGCTTTTTGCAAAGGATGCTGTGCAAATGGACTGATATCCTTAACATCGGCAACAAAAAGTTGTTGAATATCGATGATCGCATTTTTTCCATTCCTGCCTTTAGCTTTTATCGGGAACGACATCAATATTGGATCTAAAGTTTGCAGTTCTAGCGCTTTTCTAAAACTAGTATCAGCTCCAGTAAATCGCATAGCCACTCGCGACGTTACTTTTCTCAAGTAAATATATTTGCCATCGGGCGATTTATCCCATTGCAACATTAAGCCTGGCTGCGCTCTTTCTCCAGCTACCATTTGCTCAAAATCGCTGCTGCTCATAGCTACACGGGTAGATACCATCAGCATATCACGTCTTAACAAGCTATCTGGTATTTCGAAAAAGTAACTGTTGTTGGCTTTATGGCTAACAAACATTCCAGTGTCTGAAACTACGCCATCCTTAAAAAATGCTTGAAAGCTTTTGATACCATCTGTAGCAGTTTTAGCAGTAGATGCGGTGTCTGTCGGCTTTTTCACCTGTGCATTCGCTTGAAAGCAAAGGCAAAATGCCGTTCCTAGTAATAGGATTTTTATGTTGTTGTACATTGAATTTCTTTTTGTGTGTTGTTTGTAATATGTAAATCCTCCCCCTGCCTATACATATCGCCTATGCACCATGTATCTCCCTCTAGAGGGAGAATTAAAGAGGGAGGATTTGGGAAGATTAAATTTACTTTTACTCGTAACCAGGATTTTGCCTACCGAACAAATTGTTCCCTACCGTCTCCGATTCTGGTATTGGTAAAATGTATTGATTAACATTGGTTACCGTTGGCTTAATTGCAGAAATTTTGCCAAAGCGAATATTCGCAAACCAGTCGCTACCGTTTTCAAAACATAACTCTTTAATGTACTCTGCATGAATTTCATCTAACAAAGCGGTCTTCGTTGTTGCTGCCGAAACCCTTGGTGCGCCCCAAGCCCTACTCATAATAGTTTGTAGTGGAATTTTAGCATCTGCCAAGGGTGCATCAGAACGTGTTAAACCTTCTGCTTTAATCAAATACATCTCTGCCAAACGGATAAAATAAGTTGGGGCAAAAGCTGCTGCATTATTTACCTTGATAATATTATTGCTAGTTGCATTGAAAGATGCAGTCACACGAGGATCTCCTGTCATAAAGGTTTTTAACCACGAACTAACAATTGTTGCATTATTGGTGTAAGTGAATTTCTTACGATCTGCCACAAAGGTAACTGCATCTGTAGCACGCATAAAAATCATTTCTGTAGAAGTAAAGCCGTCTGCAAACACTCTTGCAAAAGTTGGACTCAAAGAGCGTTTGTTCTCCAAAATAACTTCATCGGCTAAAGTTGCCGCACTGGCATATTCTCCTCTAAACAACAGCACACGAGCTTTCAAAGCTTTAGCAGCAGTTTTTGAAAACAAAGTTGACTTAGTGAAATCAGGGGCGTTGGTTATTGCGTAATCTAAATCACTTAAGATTTGTGTGTAAGTTTCTGCAACAGTACTACGTTTTGTGTGTCGAGTAGTAAAATCTATTGCATCGGTTCTCACGATTACACCATACGCACTATTCAAATTATAAAACTGACCAAAGTATCGCAAAGCATCAAAAGTTGCCATTGCCCTTAAAGCTCTTGCTTGTCCCAACATTTGATCTCTTTCTGTAGCAGAAAGTTCACCTTCTGGCAATTCACCAATCAATTGTACAACCCAATTGGTTTGGTTAATCATTTTATAGAAAGCAGTCCAAAAGCTGTTTACGTTAGCAATTTGAGGATTAAGGTTATTGTCTTGAAACTGGATGTCTGGCACAGTGGCTCTACGCATAGTTCCGCCTAAAGTAGCCGGAATTACCTCTGTGTGCATATAATAATGTTGGGCATGCAGTAATGCATAAGCGCCATTCAATAAATTTTTAGCACCTTCTTTATTCTTAGCCACATTATCGGGCGTAAGGTTATTTGGAGGAGTTACGTTAAGTACGTCGGTTAATTTGCTGCATCCACTAAAAAGAAGGGACAGAACAAGTAGTTGATATATTATTTTCATTGTAATTTCCTTTTTTAATTAATGGTTAAAATGTTGCCCTAAGACCAAACGTGTAAATTTTCGCTAGCGGAAAACGGCTATTATCTAAACCTGTACTTAAATCGTTATTGAATAAGTTCGAAGTTTCTGGATTTGGCCCAGGATAATTGGTTATGGTAAATAAATTGGTAGCTGTAGCGCTTACCTCCACATTTTTAATGAAACCAGTTTTAGCTAATAAGGTTTTCGGTAAAGAATAGGCTAAAGTCACATTCTTTAATCTTAAAAAAGAGCCATCATAAACGTAAAAGCTAGAAATTAAATTATTTGAATTTGGATCACCATACACTGCTCTAGGAATATTACTTGGTGCATCTGGTCTCCAACGATTTAATGCCAAATCCATTTTATTCTCACCAGCCGCAATATTAGTATAGTTAACATTTGTAGCCATGGTTCCCCAGCGTATATCGTTACCAACAGAATAGGTAAATAGCGCATTTAGGGTAAAACCTTTGTATTTAAATGTATTGGTAAAACCGCCGGCCAAATCTGGCAAAGCATTTCCAATTACAGTTTGGTCATCAGATGTAATTCTACCGTCGCCATTCAGATCTACAAATTTGATATCACCCGGTCTTGTATTTACATTTTGATATACTCCTGTAGATGAACCCGCATTTAAAGCATCTAGTTCTGCTTGCGTTTGAATTAATCCATCCGCAACTCGGCCATAAATAATACCTAGCGGCTGACCAATTCTAAGGTTATAACCTGATGATGGAGGAGAAATATTTCCAGTTGCAGCATTTAGGAAGTCGCTATTAAGTGATACTAATTTATTTTTATTGAAAGCTGCATTTATCGAAAGGTTCCATTGGAAATCTTTTGCCTTAATAATATCTCCATTTAAGCTGAATTCTAAACCTTTATTCTGTGTGCGACCTAGGTTGGCAATAGTTTCGGCGAAACCGGTGCTTCCCGGTAACATTACCCTAAACAATAGGTCTTTGGTATCTTTCACATAGTAATCTACCGTTCCTCCTAAGCGACCTTTAAACAACTCGAAGTCTAAACCAATATCAGTTTGGGTGGTTAGCTCCCATCTTAATCTATTGTTACCGAGTTGGTTTTGCACAACGGCAGGTAAGCCACCATACTGATCGGCGCCAAAAAGTGTACGCCATTGATAAGGACCAAAATTTTGCTGCCCGGTTACACCAATACTGGCACGCAGTTTTAATTCATTTAAAAAAGTAGCACCCTTCAAGAAGTTTTCTTCCGAAATTCTCCATGCACCCGAGGCCGTTGGAAAAAATGCCCACTTGTTTTCTTGTGCAAATTTCGAAGAACCGTCTGTACGAGCAGATATACTTAAAATGTACTTACTTTTGTAGGCATAATTCGCTCGACCAAAGAAAGAGACTAATCCACTTTGAGTTTTATTGCCACGAACGATAAAATTACTACTTGCGCTCGAAAGATTATTTAAAATATCATCTTGTGGAAAGCCCATACCCATTGCAGTAATAAACTCATTATTATCACCCTGCCAAGAAGCACCTAGTACGCCATCTATCGAATGCTCACCAGCTAACACTTTTTTATAATTCAAGGTGTTCTCCCACAAATGAGAAAGAAATTGGCTACGACCCTGCTGACCATAACCAGATCCGTCGCCAGTAGCTCTTGCCCAACCACCTAATATCGTTTGACTTGGATAAAAACTACTGAGCGATCCATTATTATAGTTAACAGATAAGGCCGAGCGTAATCTGAAATCTTTAGCAATAGTAGCTTCTCCATAAACTGAACCGAATACCTGAGCAGTTTTATTTGTGTTGCTAGCTTTTGATAATGCTACTGGATTTTCTTGTGACCAGCCCTCGGAGAAAGTAAAGGTTCCGTCTGGATTATATACAGGCAAATCTGGACGGAACGTATAAATACGAGTTAACAAAAGCGGGTCTGGAGAGGTTTGCGTAGAAGAAGAAAGATTTAATGAAGTACCAAGCTTTATGGTTTTAGATGCAGCAATATCCAGGTTTACCAACATATTGTAACGACTAAAGTTCGAGTTTACAAAAGTACCGTCTTGATCCATTGAGCCTAAACTCACATAATAGTTTACTTTATCTGTTGCACCACTAGCAGCAACGTTAATATTCCTTGATAACGCACTTTCTGGACTTACTTCTTTTTCCCAATCTGTATCAGCATCCCGAAAATATGTTCCATTTTTAATCTGCTGTACTTGTAATGCTGTCGAAGTAGAATTGTTAGCCGCCTCTGTCCAAATCTCTTTAAACTGAGCTGCATTTAATACTTTTTGTGTTTGTGCTTCTTGCAAACTTACCGTAGTATTAAAGGTGTAACTAGGTCCGGTCTTGGCATTGCCTTTTTTAGTGGTAATTACCACCACACCGTTAGCAGCTCTGGAGCCATAAATAGCTGTTGCTGACGCATCCTTTAAAACTGTCATGCTCTCAATATCTGCTGGATTTAAGTTATTTAAAGGCGAACTTAAACCTTGATCGATTAAATTTCCGTTTAAGACACTTCCATTATCTGGAATATTTCCTTCGGCTACTACAGGCACGCCATCTACCACATATAAAGGCTGATTAGAGCCTAACAAAGATGAAGCACCTCTGATACGAACTCTTGTTGCTGCACCAGGCTGACCGCTTTCTTGAATTACCATTACCCCTGCTGCTCTACCTTGCAAAGCCTGTTCTACGTTAATGGTTGATGGCAAATCTTTAATAGCATCGCCGGAGATGGTTGCTAACGAGCCTGTAACGTCTGTTTTTTTCTGTGTGCCATAGGCGATGATAACCGTTTCCTCTAACCTATTGGTAGTCATTTGTAGTGTTACATCTATTTTGGTTTGCTTGCCAACTTTAATTTCGCGAGTATCGAAACCTATATAGCTGAATACTAAAACTGCATTTTCATCAGGAACAGTAATACTGTAATTACCACTTTGATCTGTAGAAGTCAAAGTTCCAGTACCTTTTACCTGAACATTTACTCCTGGCAGCGGTTGATTGTTTTGATCTAAAACCTTCCCCGTAAGACGAATAGCTTTAAAGTAATCGCTTACGGTCTCGAAGAAACCCTTTGGCTGGTCGTAAAGTACCACGGTTTTGTTTCTGATGGTATAAGTAAATCTTTGTCCATCGAAAACCTTCTTTAATACGTTTTCAAATTCTTCATTACTTACAGCGATATTTACCAGCTTGGCATTTTTGATGGTGGTATTTCCATAAACGAAATCATATCCACTTTGTGCGCCAATTTTTTGAAGCACACTAACTAGAGTTTCGTTTTTTTCGTTAAGTGTGATTTTTTGCGCATAGGTATTTCCCTGCACTTTAAAAATACCTGCTAAAATCAATAAAATGATTATCCTCATCACTTTCCACAATTTAGACTGCAAGGCCCACAGTCCTGTCAATTTTGACACGTAAATTTTATACATTTGTTTAGTTTGGTTGTTAGTTGATAATTGTTGTTAGTCCAATAAATGTTGAGCGATAATTCAAACTTTTTGCAGGTCCTGATTGCAGTCGGGACCTGTTTTTTTTTGACTTACCGTTTAAATGTTAGTCATTCGATAAAACGGTAATCCTCCTTCCTTCGACTTTAAATTCTACAAATCCTGTGAGTTGGAGCGCTTCTAATATTTTTGAGATGGGCTGCGATCTAGATACCTGCCCGCCAAAACGTTCTTTAGTTATTTCACCTTCGTAAACTACTTCCACATTGTACCATCTGGCAATTTTCCGCATTAAACTTTCTATACTTTCATTGCTGAAAACAAACTTCCCATCTTTCCAGTCTATAACTTCTGCAGTGTTTACTGTTTTAACCTGAATACCATTACCATTTGCAATTGCCTGTTGATTAGGCTGAAGAACTTGCTCAAATCCTGAAACTTCCGATTTGACTTTTACACTACCTTCTACTAGAGTGGTACGTATAGTGCTTTCATCTGGATAGTTACTGATATTGAAATGGGTTCCTAGCACTTCCACCGTTTGCGCTTTAGTTTTTACCCTAAAAGGATGACGGCTATCTTTCTTAACTTCAAAATAGGCTTCGCCCTGAAGTTCTACTTCGCGAAGATTTTTGTTGGCAAAATCGGTGGCATATTGCAGAGAAGATGCTGCATTTAACCAAACTCTCGAACCATCTGGCAAGAGCACTTGGTAAGTTTGTCCCTTAGCCGTAGAAAGTGTGTTTAACCCGCTGTTGTTTGTTTGTTTAGCAACTGAAGGCTGAATTTCATAGATTAAATGACCGTCTACTGTTTTGTAAGCCACCAAACCATCTTGCTGTAACACCTCTCCCGACTTTAAACTTCCCAAATCTATCTTCCTCCCATCTGCCAAGGTTAATGTTGCCGCACTTTTACCAGCTGCAATATCATTAGCAATGTAAAAACGGTTTTTATTGCCACTATTGTATAATAGCACACTAAGCGTTATCAAAACAATAGCTGCAGCAGCTGCAATCCATGTATATAACTTAAACGATTTGGTATTTTTAATAGGTAGCACTTTGGCGACATCGATTTGTTGCCACATTTCTTGTTGAGCGGTTTCTAGTTCATCATCACTATAATCAGCGCTCCCATCCATGTTAAAATGATGCAGCCAAACCATCAATTCCTGTTCCTCAGAACTTGAAAGACTGCCGTTTCGCAACTTAGCTACCAACTCATTTACTTTAACAATATCCATTCGTTTTTATAATGCTTGTTATAGGTATAACAACTCATCTTTTAAAAATGGGTACAAGGAAATGAAAAAAAGTTAATTTTCTTTTTAACGGAGGATATAAAGTACGTAAATAACTAGGCCAAACTTATCTTTTAGGAGCTTAGCGGCCCTTTTTAACTGTGTAGAAACTGTGTGTTCAGAAAGTTCTAATTTCTCTGCAATAGCTTTGGTACTTAGGAAATATTGTTTTTTCAGTTGATAGATTTCTCGCATGCGTGTTGGCATGGCTTCAATTTCCCGATCAATCATGGCTCTAATTTCCTTTTCACGGATCAGGAAATCGGTGTCGTTGCTTACAGCCGTTACGTTGTTAATTTGTTCTGTTTCGAAGCGTTGCAGTACATCTTTGTGTTTGTAGATATTTAACACTTTATTTAGCACTGCCTTGTAAAGGTACGCAGATACTTGTAAATCCGAATCTAAACTTATCCTTTGATCCCAAAAACGAACGAAGACTTCCTGCACCACATCTTTGGCTTCCTCTTTATCAGCTAGTTTTCGATGAGCATACACCAATAACAAAGCACTATACCTCATATACAACTCATAAAACGCTTGCTCGCTACCGTTCTTTATTTCGAGAATGAGTTCGGCATCTAATAAGTTTGATTTCGTTTTTTTGGTCATGAGGCTTTAAACAGCGTCTTTATCGTTTTAAGGTAAGAAATTGCTGTTAAAAATAGAAAAACAAAACGAGTTTGCTAGATTTCTTTCTGCCTCTAAGGATAAAGCAGATACTTCTTTCTCATTTCCTTATAAGCTTTTAGCCCTGGCTCCCAGCCTGCTCTTATGGTTTCAATAGGCACACCATCGATAATTTGTTGTCTAAAATCGCCACGACCAATTTGAATTTCTATGTTATTCATTTGATTGCTGAACTTGGATTCGAAGAACTGTTCTTTTTTTGGATGCGCTTTATAGAGTTCCATAATCCACTCGAAATTGATTTTTTTGCTTTTTACTAACTTCTGCGTATCATAGTTGCGCAGATCAATACCATAGCAAACTTCATCCATAAAAATTGGACTTTCGGCCATGCCTTTAATGCTTTTTGGCGTAAAGCTAAAGCTGTAAATACCTTTGTAAGCTGGACTTCCCAAAATGGTAAAAGGATCATAAGTTCCACGACCGTGGTTTACATACACACCCTCAAACATACACACGCTTGGATATAACAGAATAGACTGTTGTGTATTCAAATTTGGAGATGGTGGCACTGGTAAGGTGTATGGCATATCGTGGTTATAATTTGCCACGGGGATAATCTTTAAATCTGCTTTTACTTTATTCGTTAACCAGCCTTCGCCATTTGCCATTTGTGCAAACTCGGCAACCGTTAAACCGTGCGACATTGGAATTGGAAACATACCAATGCCAGACTTGTATTTCATATCTAAAATTGGTCCATCAATTAAATACGCATTCGGATTAGGACGATCTAAGATTAAAAGTGTTTTTTTACTCGCTTCACAAGCTTCCATTAAACGAGATAAAGCATTGATATTAGTGTAAAAACGTACGCCAACATCTTGCAAATCGTAAATTAAAATATCTACGTCAGCTAAATCTTCCTTACTTGGCTTGTTCTTCTTTCCGTACAACGAGATGATAGGAATACCAGTACGTTGATCAATCTCATCAGAAACTTTTGCACCAGCACTAGCATTTCCTCTAAAACCATGCTCAGGACCAAACACTTTTACAATGTTTACACCCAATTTCTGTAAACTATCTACCAAATGTGTTTTTCCAATGATGGAAGTTTGATTGGCCAGTATTGCGACTCTCTTTCCTTTAATTAAGGGTAAGTATAACTCGGTTTGTTCAGCACCTGTTTTTATCCCTGCGTTAGTAGGATCAGATTTGGTGGCCTTAATTTTAGGTGAACATGAGAATAATAGTGTAGCAACAGCTAAGAAGGAAAACAATTTCATGGTTATCTATTTAATTGAACCATAAAGATAATCAACAAATCTAAAAAAGCATCATAGATTTTACTTGTTTTTGCAGGTTTTTGCAACATTTATGAAACCTAATTAGATTTACGTCATTTTAAGCTTAGCCATCCTACTTCGCCTGCGGGCGTACTTACCAACTGAAAATCCTCAAAATTACCTAATACATTTACGGTTTGCCCTACATTAAGTTTTGTTTTAACACCAGCTACTGCATTTGGATAATCGAGTAACGGTTGATTAGCAGCTGCAATTTTACGGGTATTTAGCGGTTTTGTTTCTACCACAGATTTATTGCTAACATAAGCTATTTTACCATCGGGAAGTTCAATTTTATACTGATTTGCAACTGCAGCCAAAACCCTTACAACCGTACTTTGCTTTAAACTTTCTGGATTTAAGAACTGTTGATTGCCGGCAACTTCTACAGGCCTATTTAAAGTACGAAGAGTGGTATTCAGCTTAGCAATATCACTATTGATACTTGGTACCGCTGGAATTAGCGGATCTACAAATGGCAGCGGATCTACAGCACCTTCGCTAGTGTAAATTCCAAAATGCAGATGTGGCGGCGTAGTTTTGGCATTGCCTGTGTTCCCCATCAGTCCTACCGTATCTCCTATTAAAACTTCCTGGCCAGCAGTAGCAATTTGTTCATCTAAGTGCGCATAATACAAGGTATAATCTTTTCCTTTCGGGCGGAGCCAAACTACTTTTCCGCCTAAATTATTTTCGTTAACACGTGTAACCGTTCCTTCGGCAATTGCCAGAACAGGCGTTCTAAAACTCGAAAAAATATCAATTCCTTCGTGTCTACGAGTATTATTATCTCTACCAACACCATAAAAACTTTGAATTTGCTTTCTATTTACTGCTTTTAAAGGGTATGCCAAAGATGGACCAATAGCTAACTCTAAAGTATACGAGCCACTACCTAATAATTCTGGCTGCAAACGCAGAAAATATTCACCACTTCTTTTGGCTTCCAATTGTATTTCTGCACCTAAACTATCGGCAAATGCCAATACTTTGAACTCACCATCATCTTTTCGTTCCCAAATATCCATGTAAATGGCAAAATTGCTTACCGATTGTTTAGTTAACCTAGCGGTGAGTAATTGCCCACGCTGTAGCGTAAACTTAAAACTTGCCCCATCAACTTTATCTGCTGCAAAATATCCAGTTTCCTTGTAAGGCACTTTAACACCAATAGCACTGGGCAACAAGCTGTTAGCCTTGGTAATCCATGCCCTACCCATTGTATTTTGGTCTAAACCAGCGTTAACCAGTTTTCTTTCATATTGTTGGTGTGGCGTTGCAGGCTTCAATAAATTAAAAGGACCGCTTTTACAAGCTGCTACTATTGTAACGAGAATTAATAGATAGAGTGGTCTAAACTTCATAAAAACAACTATTTTGTTAAAATCACATCCACCATGTGCGGTAAAAGACTAACATTCCAAGTAGGCAATTTAACCTCTTTCAATTCATCATCTACGTGAATATCTTTCGTATCTATTGAAATTTTGATTTGATTTACAGGAATAGATTTAATTGGAAACACAGGCTTTTTACCTGCTACCATTTCTTCGAAATACTTGATTAGAATTGGACGTTGATTTGCTTTGACGATTACCAATTCTAACAAACCATCACCTGGATCTGCCTTAGCTAACTGCAATTTAGGCCCCAAGCGTGAGATATTAAGCAATTCGATCATTAAAAACTCATCATTTACTTCTTTTCCATCGTAAACCATGGATGCTTTAATAGGTTCGTAGTGCTTGGTTAAATGCAACAAAGCGTTATGCGCTAACTTAACTTCTTCTTCTGGTTCTTCTGCCGGTGTTCTAGGTTGTTCATCCATCCATTTAATTAAAGCAGGGAACAAACCAAAACCAAAGGATTCGATAAAATGTTCTTCATCTTTACGAGTTCTGGCTACCCCAATGTCCAATTTTTGAAATTTTTCTTTTCTCCAAGCATCTGCGTTTAGCCTTAAATTTTCTTCAATTCCTAAAGAACTCGCAATGTTGTTTGCTGTTCCCAATGGTAAAACAGCTACAGGTCTTTTGTATTTCAGCTTTTTATCGAGCATTGCTAAAATCGCTTTGCGCACAGTGCCATCGCCACCAGCAACCGCAATATATTTTATATCTGTAGCTACCTTTTTAAGGATTTTCTTTTTCGAAGAAGAATAATTGCACTTGTAACCTGCCGCCTGCAACATCTCTAACAAATGTTCAGATTCGTGCTCTTCGGCACCTGCTGTTGGGTTGTGTATCAACTGTATTTTGGTCTGCTCAATTTTCATAAGACTAATCTATTTTCATTTCTTGTCAACAATAACAGCCTAATAATAGTTTTTAATACATCACCAAAAATTAATGAATATGAATATATTAATCACTAATGACGACGGCATATATAGCCCGGGAATAGCAGCTTTAGCGCAAACAGCATTAAAATTTGGAACCGTACGAGTAGTTGCGCCAGACGTAGAACAATCTTCTATGGGACACGCGATTACTCATTCTAGGCCATTGAATTATAAAAAATCGCCCATTACTTTTGAAGGAATTGAAGCTTTTCGCGTGAATGGCACGCCGGCAGATTGTGTGGCTTTAGGTTTACACATGTACCCAGATACGGAAGTGGTTTTATCGGGTATCAACATGGGGCCAAATTTAGGAAATTCGATGTGGCACTCTGGAACATTAGCCGCTGCAAAACAAGCAGTTTTACTGGGAGTTAAAGGAATTGCCTTAAGTACACCTGTAGGTAAAACAGAACCTGATTTTAACTTGCTAGCCCCTTTTGTAGAACGATGTTTAAGCCTGCTTTTTGAAACGAACGAGGTAGCACTTTACAATGTGAATTTCCCGAAAGAACCAACCAAAATGATGTGGACTAGACAGTCGGTTAGTTTATATGATGGCACTGTAATTCCAGGAGAAGATCCGATGGGTAGAAAGAACTTTTGGATTTCCGTAAGATCATTAGAACAAGCTGAAGAAAACAGTGATAGATGGGCTATGGAACGCAACTACGTATCTATTACTCCATTAAGGCTAGATTTAACCGATGAAAGCAGATTGAAAGAGAAGTTAGGTACAGAGGATGTTATCGGCTATCAAGGACTTGGCACAAGTTAACTGCTCGCTTATTTTACATACAAAAAACATTGAATACATATTGATTTCGCACTTTTGATTTCAATTTTATTTAGAATATATGAGTTTAGAAAATAAAGTAGCCTACATTACAGGCGGTACAAAAGGAATAGGCTTCGGAATTGCAAAAGCATTGGTTGATGCTGGTTTAAAAGTGGCTATCTCAGGCAGAAATTTAGCAGACGTAGAAAAAGCAGCTGCAGATTTAGGTAGTGAGAATGTGCTAGCTATTGCTTCAAATGTAGCAAATTACAACGATGAAGAAGCTGCTGTTTCGGCAATCATGGCGAAGTTTGGCAAGCTAGATATCGTTATTGCAAATGCTGGAGTAGGCAAGTTTGGCCCTATCGATCAGTTAAGTTTAGAAGATTGGAATGCAATGATTGATACGAATTTAACTGGTGTTTTCCATACCTTAAAAGCCACTGTAGAGCAACTAAAAGCTAACAAAGGTTATTATATCTCGATTGCTAGTTTAGCTGGAACTAATTTCTTTGCTGGAGGCGCTGGCTACAATGCTTCTAAGTTTGGTGTAGTTGGTTTTACGCAAGCAGCGATGTTAGATCTGAGAGAATACGATGTAAAGACTACTACGATTATGCCAGGTTCGGTAACTTCTCATTTTAACGATCATCAACCAAATGATGCAGATGGATGGAAAATTCAACCAGAAGATTTAGGTCAGATGGTAGTAGATTTATTGAATTTAAATCCGAATGTGCTGCCTTCAAAAATTGAAGTTAGACCGACTAGGACGAAGTAGTTTTTATCAGCCACAAATGCACAGATAATTTATTTTAAAGGAAAAAATCTGTGCATCTGTGGCTTTACTATTTCAAATCAAACCCATCAAACTTTTATAAACAGACCTTGCATTTACATTATCATTTGTAGGTCAACGTATTGCCACTGCAAAAAATATATTATCAACAGCGCAGAAACACAAGCAATATTTTCTTACCTTTGTATCCCGTACAAAAAGCAACAAAATGTATTTGTTGCAACAAAAATTCATCCATGACTAAGTATATTTTTGTTACGGGCGGTGTTACTTCCTCGTTAGGAAAAGGCATCATTTCCGCATCTTTAGCTAAACTTTTACAAGCCAGAGGTTACCGAGTAACCATCCAAAAGTTCGACCCTTACATCAACATCGATCCAGGAACATTGAACCCTTACGAGCACGGCGAATGTTTTGTAACTGAAGATGGTGCAGAAACCGATTTAGACTTAGGTCACTATGAGCGTTTCTTAAACGTTCCTACTTCGCAAGCCAACAACATTACAACTGGTCGTATCTATCAAAACGTTATCAATAAAGAGCGTCAAGGTGAGTTTTTAGGTAAAACCGTACAAGTTGTACCTCACATTACCGATGAGATTAAACGTAACATGCGCATTTTAGGCGAAAGCGGCGAGTACGACATCGTAATCACTGAAATTGGTGGTACTGTTGGTGATATCGAATCATTACCTTTCGTAGAAGCTGTTCGTCAGTTTAAATGGGAAGAAGGAAATAACAACGCCTTAGTTATTCACTTAACGTTAGTACCTTATTTAGCTGCAGCTGGCGAGTTAAAAACTAAGCCAACACAACACTCCGTAAAAGCTTTATTAGAGTACGGCATCCAGCCGGATATTTTGGTTTGCAGAACAGAACACCCAATAAGTCAAGACATTAGAAGAAAAATTGCATTATTTTGTAACGTTAACATCAATGCGGTAGTCGAATCTATGGATGCATCTACAATTTATGATGTGCCATTGTTGATGTACAAAGAGCAATTGGATAAAACCGTATTAAGTAAATTAAAGCTACCAACTAAGGCAGAACCAAGCATGGAAAGCTGGAAAGACTTCTTAGGTCGCTTGAAAAACCCAACTTCTGAAGTAAAAATCGGATTGGTTGGTAAATACGTGGAGTTACCAGATGCTTATAAGTCAATTACAGAATCATTTATTCACGCTGGTGCGAAAAATGAATGTAAAGTTCGTGTAGAATATATTCCTTCAGAAAGCATTTACGCAGATAACGTTAAGGAAAAACTAGCTCATTTAGATGGTGTTTTAGTTGCTCCAGGTTTTGGCAGTCGCGGTATTGAGGGGAAAATTGAGGCCATTAAATACGTAAGAGAGAACAATGTTCCTTTCTTTGGTATTTGTTTAGGCATGCAATGCTGTGTAATTGAATTTGGTAGAAATGTATTGGGATTGAAAGATGCGAATACAACTGAAATCGATGAAAATGCTCCGCATCCAGTGATCAATATGATGGAAGAGCAAAAAAACATTACAACCAAAGGTGGTACAATGCGCTTAGGTGCTTATCCATGTGATGTTAAAAAAGGCACAAAAGCTTTTGCCGCTTACGGAAAACAACACATTTCAGAAAGACACCGTCATCGTTACGAGTTCAATAACAAATACTTAGCACAATACGAAGAAGCAGGAATGATTGCTTCTGGTATCAATCCTGAAAGTGGCTTAGTAGAAATTGTAGAACTTAAAAACCATCCTTTCTTTGTAGGTGGACAGTTCCACCCAGAATTAAAATCAACAGTTGCTAATCCTCACCCACTTTTTATTAAATTTGTGGCCGCTGCAATGGAGCAGGTAAAAAAGAAGGCAATTTAAAAGCAGTATATAAACAGTATAATGGATAGAAATACATTCACGGGTCTGTTCCTGATTATGATTATTTTAGCAGGTGGCGTTTTCTTCATGAAACCTACAGAAGCTGAAATCAAAAAAGAACGAGAAGTACAAAGAGCAGACTCATTAAGAAGAGCAGGTGTTAAAGCTCCTGCAGCAGTTAAACCTACCGTAGAACCGGTAAAAACAATAGACACAGCGGCGCTTAAAGGTCCTTTCGGAGCTAACATCACAGGAACTGAACAAACTACAGTTTTAGAGAACGAAAAATTAAAAATCACTTTCAATAACTTAGGTGGTAAAATCCAATCGGTTGAGGTTAAAAACGAAAAAACGTATACAGGCAAACCATTAATTTTATTTGATGGGAACCAAAATAAATTCGGTTTAAATCTGAATATTGGTGGTAAAATTACGAGCACTAACGATTTGTACTTTACTGCTACTAAAACTGGCAACGGTGTTAGTATGCGTGCTAATTACAGTGCAGATAAATACGTAGATTTCATTTACACGCTTCCAGCACAGGGCAATAATCTTGATTTCAATATCAATCTAAATGGTTTAAACCAAGTTGTACAAGGTAATAATGTTAACCTAAACTGGGAGACTACCTTACTACAACAGGAAAAAGACGCCAAAAAAGAGCAAGAACACTCTGGTCCGTATTTTAAATACACAGAAGAAACTCCAGATCATTTAGAATTACATAAAGATGAGAAAAAAGAGCTTACCGAAGGTAAAATTGAATGGTTTTCATTCAAACAACACTTCTTCTCTGCAGTTTTAATTCCATCTGTTCCTTTCGAAAAAGGTAATTTAGAGACAAAGGTATCTACAGAACCAGGGAAAATTAAATGGTATGGTGCTAATATGCAAATGCCATTTAACCAGTTAGCAGCTCAAAATTATAACTTCAAGTTCTATTTTGGAACCAACAAGTTCAGCACCTTGAAAGATCAGGGACATGAAATTGAAAAACAGGTAGATTTAGGTTACTGGCCACTAAAATACATTAACCGTTTTGTGGTATTGCCTGTGTTTAACTTTTTAGAAGGATTTAACTGGGGTTATGGCTTAATCATCTTAGTGTTAACCATTCTCTTGAAACTTGCCATGTCGCCATTAACGTACAAATCGTACGTTTCTATGGCTAAAATGAGAGTTTTAAAGCCAGAAATGGATGAGATTAAAGCTAAAGTTGGCGAAGACAATCCTACCCTATTACAGCAAGAATATTTGAAGTTGTACAAACAAGTTGGTGTAAATCCGTTAGGAGGCTGTTTACCGATGTTGTTGCAGTTACCTTTCGTAATGGCATTCTTCTTTTTCTTCCCTAACTTGTTTGAGTTACGTGGCGAGAGTTTCCTTTGGATGAAAGATTTGTCTACGTACGATAACTTTATCAATTTTGGGTTCAACGTTCCTTTCATTGGTGATCACTTAAGTTTGATGTGTATTTTGATGACGATTTCAACATTGATCTACACTTACTTTAACAATCAGATTTCAGGTGCTACCGGTCAAATGAAATACATTGGTTACATTATGCCAATTATTTTCTTAGGGGTGTTAAATAGCTATCCATCTGGATTAAACTATTATTATTTCTTGGCCAACATGCTTACTTTCTTGCAACAGTTCTTAATTAGAAAAATGGTAAACGATGATAAAATCCACGCTATTTTGCAAGAAAATAAGGCAAAGCCAAAAGTGGAGAAAAAGAAATCTGGTTTCCAAGCTCGTTTAGAAGACTATATGCGTCAGCAACAACAACAAGCTAACCAAAAGAAAAAATAGCAACAACAAAACAAAACAATAATACAGAAAGCACCAGCAATGGTGCTTTTTTTTATGGAACTAATTCGCTATTACGAAAGACGAAGTGTTTTTTTTTGTTACATGTTGTTGATGATAAAAAAAGAGCTCAATTAATTTTCAAATCGTTAGATTTCTTCTATCATCGAAATGACGGAAACAATGCTATAAAAAAATCACCTGCGCATCTGTAGCTAACAAAAAAAAATTATTTTCATTATCATAAGTTAAACTAAATGCACGAAATACTACTACAAACCGAGCGCCTTTACTTTAAAGCCATCACACCTAAACTCATCACGCAAGTGTTTAATAATCATACTAAAGCAGAAATAATTTCTCTATTAAATGTAGACGAAGCTGGCTTTGAGCGATATCAGGATATGTTTTTGAATGGAATGGAAACTTTTCAGCTTTCATTTCTTTACTTCTTCCTAATAGAAAAGGAAACCAATAAGATTATTGGCGAATGCGGATTTCATACTTGGAACAGAAAACATAGCAGAGCTGAATTATTCTATCTCCTAAAGAAAGATGAGCATAAGCAAAAAGGCTACATGACAGAAGCGCTTGTAGAAATACTAAAATATGGCTTCGAGCAAATGAATCTAAATAGAATTGAAGCGTTAATTGCTGATTGGAACGAAGCATCGTTAAAACTGATTGATAAATACGGTTTTGTTAAGGAAGGCGTAATGAGAGAAGATTATTTCTACGAAGGAAAACATGAAGATTCCATCTGTTTTTCATTATTAAAAAGAGATTGGTTGAGTGCTCAAGAAAATCCCTCATTCCAATTGTAATATTTACCTTAACATTTGCTTTAAGTTCTATTAATTACGATTTTTAGAATAATTTAACCAACAAATAAAATTTATTTATAAAATAACATGCAAAAGAAACTCTTTTTGTTTTTTGTGCTGATCAGCAGTGCTGTATTTGCGCAGAAAAAACCTTTAGACCACAGCGTATATGATGCGTGGCAATCGGTTGGCAGCAAACAACTAACTAACAATGGCGCTTGGGCAAGCTACGTTATTAGTCCCCAAGAAGGCGATGGAAACCTGTATTTCCAAGAAACGCTTATTCCCACTGGAAGGAAACTAACTGTAGCTAGAGGTACCAATTTATCGTTCAGCAATGACTCTAAATTTGCAGCATTAGCTGTAAAGCCTCAATTTAAAGATGTTAGACAGGCAAAAATCAAAAAGAAAAAGCCAGATGAAATGACCAAAGATACTTTGGCAATTGTGAACCTGACCACTTTGAACGTTACTAAAGTTCCTCGTGTAAAATCATTTTCATTTCCAGATAAGGGTGTTTCAATCATTGCATATAATTTAGAAAAACCATTAGACACTTCTAAAAAGACAAGGCCATCATCGGCTGCGCCAGGAAAAAACGATAGTGATTACCTCGCTGATGAACCTGCTGCGGGCGGCGCTGCAAGTAAAGAAGGTAGCGACCTTATTGTTAAAAACTTAACTACAGGTGTAGAGAAAACCTACAAATATGTAACCGATTATGCTTTCAGCAAAAATGGTAAACTTTTGGTATTTGCAGCATCTGGCTCTAAAAAAGATGTGGCAGCTAAGCACGGTGTTTTCTTGTTAGATACTGAAAAATGGACCTTAAAAACTTTGGTAAAAGACAAAGGCACTTTTAAAGGCTTCACATTTGATGAGGATAGCGAACACTTAGCTTTCTTAGGCGAAACTGATCCAGAGAAAAAAGAAATCAAAGATTACAACGTTTATTTTAACTCGTTAAGCTTGGATACTGCACAGGTTTTAATCGACAATGAAATTGCTGGTTTACCTAGCAAATATGTGGTTAGTGCCGATGGACGATTGAATTTCAGTAAAGATGGCAGCAAATTGTTCTTCGGCATTGCTCCTCAAAAACTTCCAAAAGACACCACATTGGTAGAGTTTGAAAATGCTAAGTTGGATATTTGGGGTTATAAGGATGATTATCTACAAACTATTCAGTTAAAGAACGCAGATAGAGAATCGAAAAGAAGTTATTTGAGCGTGATTGATGTTTACAGCTCTGATCCTAAGGTTATTCCTTTAACAGATGTAAAATTACAAGATGCGTCTTTGATGAACGAGGGTGATTCGCCTTACGTACTCGCATCTACAGATTTTGGAAACCGTGCAGCTACACAATGGACTGGAAGCAGCAAAAGAGATTATTATTTAGTAGACGTTAAAAACGGTAGCCGCAAAAAGATCATCGATGGATTGATTGGACAAGCTATGGCTTCGCCTGGCGGTCAATATGTGCTTTATTTCAACAACGAAAATGGCAACTGGTATACTTACCAAGTAGCTACTGGAAAAATTACGTTGTTAAACAATAATATGTCTGCAAAATTTGCTGACGAAGAAAATGATGTGCCAGATTACGCAAGAAGCTACGGCTTAGCTGGCTGGACTGAAGATGATAAATTAGTGTTAATCAACGACCGTTATGATGTTTGGGCATTCTCTCCAGATGGAAAATCTGCACCTAAAAATGTAACTATCGGCTACGGTCGCTCTAACAATATTACTTTGCGTGTAGAAAGAGTTAGTATTGGGGCAGAACGTGTAATGGGTTTTAGAAACACTGGTGGTAACAGCGACGATCGTTTCTTTAAAAAGAATGAAGTGCTTTATTTCGATGCGTTAAATAATGTCACCAAAGAAAACGGCATTTTCCGCAAAGCGATTAATGATAATAAATTGCCTGAGCAGTTAACGATGGAGAAAGCAAAATTTTCATCGTTGGTTAAAGCAAAGGATGCAGATTTATTCATTTACGATAAAGGAAGCTACATCAAATCTCCAGACGTTTATTTATCAAAAGATTTCAAAACAGCTACAAAATTAAGCAGTACAAATCCTCAACAGGCAAACTACAATTGGGGTACAAGTGAATTAGTAAGTTGGACTACACCTAAAGGATATAAATCTCAAGGTATTTTGTATAAGCCAGAAAATTTCGATCCAAATAAGAAATATCCGATGATTGTGTATTTCTATGAGAAACTTTCTGATGGTTTATACTCTTACCAAGCTCCTGCTCCTACACCTTCACGCTTAAACATTCCTTTCTTCGTGAGTAACGAATATCTAGTTTTTGCACCAGATATCAGTTACGAAACTGGTTATCCAGGCAAATCTGCAGAAGAATTTATCAATTCTGGTGTAGAGCACTTGAAGAAAAATGCTTGGGTAGATGGTACTAAAATAGGTATTCAAGGACAAAGTTGGGGTGGTTACCAAGTATCGCATTTAATTACAGTAACCAATATGTATGCTGCAGCTTGGGCTGGCGCACCGGTTGTTAATATGACGTCTGCTTACGGTGGTATCCGTTGGGAAAGTGGTATGAACCGTCAGTTCCAGTACGAAAAAACGCAAAGTAGAATTGGTGCAACTTTATGGGAAAAACCGGAGTTATATATCCAAAACTCTCCATTGTTTAACTTCCCTAAGGTAAATACACCAGTTGTAGTAATGCACAACGATGCAGATGGAGCTGTGCCTTGGTATCAAGGTATTGAGATGTTTACTGGCTTAAAACGTTTGGGTAAACCAGTTTGGTTGTTGAATTATAACAATGAAGCACATAACTTAATACAACGTCAAAACAGAAAAGACATCCAAATTCGTGAGCAACAGTTCTTCGATCACTATCTGAAAGGTGCAAAAGCGCCAGTTTGGATGGTTGGCGGAGTACCAGCAACCGAAAAAGGAAAAACTTGGGGATTTGAATTAACTGACGAGAAACCTTAGTCAGTTTTCGGTTAACAGTTTTCAGTTAGCAATTATTCAAGTCGTCATTGCGAGGAGAGAAACGACGAAGCAATCTATCCAAATTAGGGATTACTTCTCCTTCTCGCAATGGCGATTTTTCTTTAACTTCGATTTCAAATGAACATCACAACCGTCCTAAGCAACTACACCACTTTCGAAGAGAAAACGTTAACAAATCGTTTCTTCAAACATGAAAATCTACTTCCATTAATTGAGCAATTGTCTGCTGATTTCGCACCAAAACAATTGGGCGATTCGGTAAAGGGAAAAAGTATCAACTCCGTTAAATGGGGAAAAGGCAAAACTAAAGTAATGTTGTGGAGCCAAATGCATGGTGACGAAGCTACTGGAACTATGGCACTGTTCGATTTGTTCAATTTCTTGCAACAAGATAATGAAATAGTAAAACTCATTAAGGATAACTGCGAATTGCTTTTTATCCCAATGGTAAACCCTGATGGAGCAGCTGTATTTGCCAGAAGAAATGCACAACAGATTGATATCAACAGAGATTTTATACAAACAGCAACGCCAGAAGGAAAGATTTTAAAACAAGCAAGAGATGATTTTGAACCTGATTTTGGTTTCAATTTGCATGACCAAACTACCTTATGGAGTGTTGATGAAACTTTAAAGCCAGCAACACTCTCCTATCTAGCACCAGCTTTTGACAAAGCACTTTCTATAAATCAGGTTCGCGAAAATGCGATGTTAGTGATTGCAGATATATTTAAGGAACTGGATCAAATACTGCCGCAGCAAATTGGTTTGTTTGACGATGAATATGAGCCAAGAGCATTTGGTGATAATTTCCAAAAAGCGGGAACATCTACCATTTTAATTGAAGCTGGCGGATATTTGGATGATCCAGAAAAACAGCAAATCAGAAAGTATTACTTCGCTTCTATCCTATCGGGATTAATTTCTATTGCTACAAAAAGCTATGAAAATCAGCGTACAGAGAATTACTTTGCCATTGCTCAAAACAATAAGCAAATTTTCCATATCCTTATCAACAATGTAATTTTAGATGGAACTCTAGTTAGTATTGGTATCAATTACGATGAATGTCCAAATGCGGATGGGATGAGTACTTATAAGAGCTACAGCATAGAAGACATTGGAGATTTAAGTTTCTGCGATGCATATCATGTTTATGATGGTGAAAACTGCGTGATAAAGGGAAATATCGTATTCAATAAAACCGCAGATTTTGAACTGCTCAAAGAAAAGCAAATTGTTTTAGCTTTTAGGGCTGGAAATTTGATTGTATAAACTTCACACATATATACTTATCTCAATTTCTGATTTTAAATCTGTGTATCTGTGGCAAAATTTTAAATTAATCGTTATCTATTTGATGTAAAATACCGCAAAAACACTAAATTCAACGCATAAAACTAAACCCAAACAAATGGCATTAAGTAGAATTTGGTCGGCATTTATTATCGTTGCTATTTTAGTAGCTTCCATTAAATGCTTCTTCTTTGGTCAAACAGAGATATTTAGCTGGATGGTAATTGGCAAAGCCGATGACCCAACCAATCTTACAAAAGTTGATGGCGTGATACAAACCAGCTTAAATGCGGTACAAATCTGTATTGGTTTAATTGGTGTAATGGCTTTATTTATGGGCTTCATGAGTATTGCAGAAAAAGCTGGCGGTATTCGCTTATTATCTCGTGTTATCGGGCCATTCTTTTCTAAAATTTTCCCCGAAGTTCCAAAAGGTCATCCGGCTACCGGGCACATGGTGATGAATTTCTCTGCTAACTTGCTAGGCTTAGACAACGCTGCAACGCCATTTGGTATCAAAGCGATGGAAAGCTTGCAAGAGCTCAATCCAAACAAGGCGGTTGCCTCAAATGCACAGATTATGTTTTTGTGTTTGCACGCCTCGGGCTTAACGCTAATTCCAGTGAGTATTATCGCCATAAGAGCTACCTTGAAATCGGCAAACCCAACGGAAATTTTCATCCCTTGTATGATTGCAACGTTTGTAGCCACCATGGCCGCAATGATTATCGTTTCCATCAAACAGAAAATTAATCTTTTTCAACCTGTAATTATTGCTTGGGTAGGTAGCATTTCGGCAGTGATAGCTTTAATGGTATTATATGTAGTAAATCTAAATACCGCTGGGCTGCAATCTTTTTCTGGTTTATTAAGCAACGGCTTGATGTTATTAATCTTTGTATCTATTGTACTAGGTGGTTTGTATAAACGCATCGATATTTTTGATGCATTTGTAGAAGGTGCTAAAGGCGGTTTTGATACCGCTATTAGGATTATCCCTTACTTAGTAGGAATGTTGATTGCCATTAGCTTATTAAGAACAAGCGGTACATTTGACATAGTAATAGATGGCTTTAAAAGTGTATTTGGTGCTTTAGGTGCCGACACAAGATTTATTGATGGCGTTCCAACAGCGTTAATTAAACCTCTAAGTGGCAGTGGCGCTAGAGGTATGATGATTGACACTATGACTACACATGGAGCAGATTCATTCGCAGGTCGTTTAGCGGCAATATTGCAAGGTTCTTCTGATACTACTTTCTATGTAATTGCAGTTTACTTTGGTGCTGTAAACGTTAAAAATAGCCGTTACACGGTTTGGTCTATGTTATTAGCAGACTTTGTTGGTATTTGTACCGCAATTGGTTTATGTTATCTGTTCTTCGGGAATGCTTAGTCTTGAAATTTTTTATAAAAAGAAAGCCGTCCCGAATAATCGGGACGGCTTTCTTTTTGTTTTAATATTTAGTGATTATGGTTTATCCCACCATAAATTTGTATTTAAAGGAACTTCTGTTGGAACATTTGCTCCGTTTTTAGTAGTTTCACCAGAAGGATAAGGTAACCTTCTAATAAAAGATGTAAGTGCTGAATTTACAGGTAATGTAAAATTCTTATATTGATAATCAAATCTTCTCGCATCATTCCATGCTTCTGGATTTAGGTAAGTTGCTACGTACTTTTCTTTAAATATAAGTGCTTTTGTCAAATTACCAACTCCTACAGCGACGGTAGGATTAGCCAAATAAGCAGTTTTATCTAAAGTGGGAACTTGTAACTTATCCATATTTGCACCTATACCAGCGATGTAAGCATTATATGCACGTGTAGGATCTGTAGCTAGCGCAGCCTCTGCTTCTATAAATTTCAATTCTGCATATGTAGCAAGTAAGATAGGTGCCGTTGCACTAGTCCACGGTGAGCTAACGGCTATATAATTTTCATCTTTAACAGTATTATTATGAGGTGGATTACTGCGGTTTCCTGCGCCATTGACAGTACCTATATATGCTGGATATGTTGGATTTCCTGGTACAGAAGTTGGATCGGTAATTTTCCTAATTCTAGGGTCCAAAAATCCATAAGATGTTCCATTCAAATGATCGATAAACTGTTCAGACAACCAGCCTCCCAATGTTAAACTGGCATTGTTTATTGCAATTGTAGCCCAGTTATTTCTCAATACAAATGAGGCCATACCTGCATCATCAGCATTAGAAGTATACGATCCAGTTACCGCTGTAAGTACAGCCGCTGCATTATACGTACTTTTCTTACTTATTTTTATTAAGTTCCTAGCTTTTAACGCATATGCAGTCTTTAGCCACTTAGCTCTATCTCCACCATGTATTAAATCACTGGCGGCGGCTAGTTTAATAACCGCTGTAGTTTTACTTAGCTCAACAATAGCCTCATCTAAAAGTGTATTTATGCTATTATAGTTCTGCTCCTCAGTATCGTATTTTGGAGTTAACGTTGCTGGATTAAATGCATCCGAATACGGAGCAGCTCCCCACAAATCATTAATCAAACTTAAATTATAAGCTAATAAAACGTTAGCAACGCCCACATACTCACTAGAACCCTGAGCCTGCGCAAAAGTTTTTAAATCCTTTGTATCTGCCATTGCAAAATACAATGCGTCCCAAGTATCAGTATGATCCACAATCTGATAGGTATCGCTAGCGGCAGAAGCCACTGGATTTGCTGTATATTGAACGTAATTAGAAACAATACTACCAGCTCTATAGCTATTTATACCAGCCTTACTCGTTACAGTTGAAAGCATTGAAGGTAAGGACGGATTGCTTACCTGATTGGGATTGATGTTTTGATCAAAATAGTCTTTACATGATTGCAATGCAAAAACAGAAACCAAACTTCCCAATATTATTAATCTATGATATTTTTTCATGTTTTATTAAATTAGAAACCAACATTTAATGAAAATAGAAATGTTCTAGCTCCTGGATAAGTAAATCCAGCAAAGCCATCTATATTACTTCCGCTATTGGTTGAACTAGACTCTGGGTCTAAACCATAAAAAGGAGTATATAAGATAATATTATTAGCTGTAGCTGAAACCGTGGCCCTTTTAATAACTTTATTAGGAAGCCAGCTTGTAGGCAACGTGTACGAAAGATCAACAGTTCTTAGTTTAATAAATGAAGCATCTTGAACAAAGTTTTCTGAAACAGTTCTGTATGAATTCCTGTAATAACCTTCAGTATAATTTACAGCATCAGGCCCAATTCCCTGTCCCAACCAAACACTCTTCGCATTTGGTGTACCATTAGCTAAAACACCATCAAAAACTCTAAAGTCTCTCCTATCAGCAGTATAATCAGCAATACCAAATGCCGCATACCAGTTTTCTAATTGATTATATTTTTCTAAACCAAATCTTCCGTCAATAATTGCCGTTAATGCAAAATTCTTATACCTAAATGTATTAGTAATACCGCCAATCCAATCTGGCTGGGTGTTACCTAATAGTTTTTGGCTTGCTATCGGTGCTCTTACAGGAAAACCATCTGCTCCGATCACAATTGATCTAGATTTATCTGTGCGTAAAGGATCCTGAGCATCAGTGCCATAATATCTCAAATAGTGAGTACCATACAAATTACCATAAGCTTCTCCTGGAATTAACTTCATGGTTACGGTTGCGCCAGAATAACCACTTTGTGTAGCGTACACTATTTCATTTAGCCCTTCTTTTATTGAAAGAATTTTATTTCTATTGGCAGAAAAATTCAAACTAGTTTCCCATGTAAAATCTTTTCCCTGTATTGGAGTACCTTTTAACAAAAGTTCGAAACCTCTGTTTCTCATACTACCTGAGTTTATACTAGCGGTAACATAACCTGTAGTTGAAGAAATATTAGCATTAATAATTTGGTCTTTACTAATAGAATTATAGAAAGTAAAGTCTATTCCTAATCTACTTTTAAAGAAGGACATTTCTAAACCTGCTTCAAAAGTATTTGTAAATTCAGGTTTAAGAGCAGGGTCACCGAGGTTAGCTGCTCTGGTAAAACCAGTACTACCTGCTGGCAATCCAGTATAAGTTGCATAACCTGTAGAAGTTGAATATTCTGCTGCATCTTTACCTATCTGAGCATAAGAAAATCTAGCTTTACCAAAATTAATTACACTAGGTAACTTTAAGTGATCGCTAAAAACATAGCTTAAACTAGCCGATGGGTAAAAAAATGAATTATTAGGACTTAACAACGTAGAAGTAATATCATTTCTTCCAGTAAAGGTTAAAAACATATAATTCTTATAATCTAAAGATGCTTCTGCAAAGATCCCCATTAACCTGTACTTTCTCTCAGATGGAGGTGTAGGCGTTAATACCTTTGCATTTGAAAGTGTAAAATAATCGTAGATAGTAAGCACAGTACCCAAAACACCTACATTTTTTACGTGTCTATCGTAAAGTTCTTGTCCTACTCTTAGTGTACCGTTAAAATCATTACCTAATTTAGATTTTGCAGAAGCTACAAATGTTGAGTTAATTGCTCTAAAAGTTGTGTTATATTCTCCTACTAGACCATCTGCGTTGTCATATAACCTTTCTCCTGTTATACCTCTTGGTCCTGGTGCAGTTCTTAATCTATTATCCGAATAGGTATCAAAACCCAATCTATAATCAAAACTAAGCCAACTTATTGGAGTATAATTAAATGCTGCTCCTCCTATGAAACGATTTACATCATCTTTCATCTTATTTGTTGCAGCACCAAAAATTGGGTTGTTAGTACCTTTCCATAACTGCGTACCATCGGGATTTAGATAATCTCTCACGTCCCATCTTCCAGAAAAGTAAGCTAAACTCTCTCCAAATCTATCTGCATTATACCTATCTCCCCCAGATTTGGTAAAATTCATATTCACAGAAGTTTTGAACTTATCGCTAATCTTAAAATCTGTATTTAAACGGCCATTATAGCTTTTAAAGCTTGTGAAAGGCAACATACCTTCTTGATCGGTATATCCAAATGAAGAAAATACATTGACTTTTTCCGTTCCACCAGATAGTGTTAAGATATTTCTAGTTTGATTACCTGTTCTATATGCCCTTTCGTAATTATCAAATAATTGATCTGGATGAGTTGGATCTAATATCTTAGCTTCGGCAATAGTAGGACCCCAAGCAGGACCTAAACCTATAGGTGTGTAAACCCCCAAAATCCCGGCTGTATAAGTTTTCTGAATATCTGGTTTTTTATTAACATTTTCTACACCATAGGTGGAGCTAAAATTAACATCAAATTTACCCGATTTACCCTTTTTAGTTGTAATTACAATAACTCCATTAGATCCTCTTAAACCGTAAAGAGCTGTTGCAGCCCCTCCTTTTAGTACGTTTATAGTTTCAATATCTTCAGGATTAACGTCTGTAGCTCTGTTACTCATATTTCTTAAGTCTGCTCCAGAACCAAAAGTAGAGGTAGAGTTATCTATTAAAATTCCATCTATTACAAATAAGGGTTCATTTGATCTATTAGGATCTATAGAGTTAATACCTCTAATACGAATTGTTGACCCCTGCCCAGGCGCACCACCTGTACTTGAAATTTGAGCACCGGCTACTTTACCTTGTAGTGCATTTACCACATTCGTTTGCTTATTCTTGGTTAACTCTTCTGAAGATACAGTTTGCGCCGAATAAGCAAGTGCCTTTTTCTCTCTAGCAATACCTAAAGCAGTTACCACTACCCCTTCCAAGGTTTGTGAACTCTCTGTTAGCGTAATGTTTAGAGTTGATTGAGTTCCCACACTTGCTTCTTTGGTACTGTAACCAATAGAAGAAAATACCAGAATAGCATTATTAGATGGGACATTGATGGTGAAAGAGCCATCATTGTTGGTGCCAACTGCGTTTCCGGTTTGCCCCTTTACCGAAACGCTCACTCCAGGAATTCCTTGCCCGTTTGCTGCATCAGTTACCTTTCCTTTTACTGCCTTTTGAGCATAGGTAACCATCGCCAACAGCAAGAACCCTAACAAGGTTAGTGTAAATTTTCTGTTCATAGTTTGTGAATTGTTAGTTGATTGTTAACTCAATATACGCACAATTACGCAAATTGCAACACAAACGTTACGTTTTTGTAAATCTTCAGAAAATCACCCTACATTTAACATATTCGAATAACCTTTTGCTATTAATCTGTTTTTTGATGGTAAAAAGACTTCACATTGTAGATTAATAATAGTGCGACCTTGTTTTATGATGATTGCTTTTGCGGTTATCACATCTCCCTCCTTAGCCGGAGCAAAATAATCTATATTGTTATTTACGGTAGTGTAAGCATTTTTCAGTCCTAGCGTAAATACCGTTGCACCAATAAGGTCGTCAATAATGCCTGCAGTAATGCCTCCATGTAAAATTCCGTAAGGATTGGTCATTTCCTTTCTAACGATGTAACTACAATGCAAACTTCCTTTTTCGGCACTAATTACCGTTGGTTTTAGCCAGTTCATAAAGTTTGATGGCGACTGCACTACCTCCTTACCAATAAAGGATTGAAAAACTTTTAATCTATCGTTAGTGTTATTTTCTTGTTCCATTCCTTAAATTTAAAGAAAAAACAGCAATATGAGCAAAAAGCAAATTACAGCAGTAGTAGAATTAGACCAGTCTAGATATAAAACAAAAATTTATGCAGATGGGCATTTTATTTATGCCGATGAACCTGAGGACTTGGGTGGAACTAACGAAGGGATGGCGCCAGGAGCACTTTTACTTTCAAGTTTAGGTAGCTGTACAGCAATTACGATTAGAATGTATGCCGACAGAAAGGAAATCCCGTTGGAAGGTATTAAGATAAATTTAGCAATTTGTCCAGAAGATGAAATGAATGAAGGTACAGTGATTGAACGCAAGATCGAATTAATTGGAGATTTATCTGACGATGAAAGAAAGCGATTGATGATCATTGCCGATAAATGTCCTATCCATAAAATGTTAAGTAATCCAATTAGGGTGATTGGTTAATAATCAATCGAATTACTGATATCCACATTTAAGCATTATTGGCTGAAGATTTTTTCCCTTCATTAAAAATCATTTGTAGATTTAGTAATCATTAATCAAATATCTATGTCAATCGATCAAAAAAGAACGCCTAAATCAACGGTTAAAACAAAACAAACAGAAGCAAATGTAGCCGACTTCATTAATACATTTGCAGACACCGAGCAAAAACGGAAAGATGGCTTTGAGCTATTAAAAATAATCACAGACTACACAGGTTACGAAGCAAAAATGTGGGGACCGAGTATTATAGGATTTGGCGTTTATCATTACAAATCAGAAAAAAGCCGCCAAGAAGGTGATTGGCCGTTGGTAGGTTTTTCTCCACGTAAGGCAGCTATTTCGTTATACATTTATACTGGCACCCCTAAAAACGATGAATTACTTGCTAAGTTAGGTAAGTTTAAAATGGGCAAAGGTTGTATTTACGCAAAAAAGTTAGCAGATATCAATATAGATATTTTAAAAGAAATGATAGACGAAACCATTCGATTTACTCAGTTGAAATACGGTAAATAATGTTCTTCATAACTTTAGCAATAACGCACACCAACTATGATAAAAAATTTACTATTCTAATTGGCACGGCTCTTTTCTTCTTCTGCACTTCCAGATTTACGCTTAATTGATTGTTCGTTGCCACCAAATTTGTAGGAAAAATTTACTAATGCTGTCCTACTGTCTCTTAATCGGGTACCATGGACTGCGAAGCGCTGCATAGAATTTGCCCATCTGATGTTGTTTGTAAAGAAAATATCGCTTATGTTAATGCCTAGTGTAGCTTTTTTAGACAAAAAACTACGCTGCACTGCTATGGCCACAGACATATTGGCCTTAAGCTCTATATTACCATAATACTGACTACCATTATAATTTCCTACAAGTTGCGCAGACCACGGACCAAATGTGAAGCTATTATTACTATTAATCATTACATGGGGGCGTGCGTTTGAAACTATTTGACCATCAATTTCGCCATTGTACTGACCATAAAAACCACTTACATTATTACTAGAACTAAACCATTTGGTTAGTTTAAAGGGTAACGTTAGTACTACCGAATAGCTTTCATAGCGCTCTAGATTGGTAAAACCTACTAGAATATTATTGGCATTGTCTAAGATCTGGGTTTCGGTGATAGGATTGGCTGACCGAAAATAATTCAAACTCACTATATACTTATTGTTCAGCGTATAATTTACATCCATTGTATAGTTTAGCGCTGGTAGTAGCTCTGGGTTTCCTGCTACTGTAATGGTTGGCTCGATGAAATAGAAGTAAGGATTTAGCTGCGCATAACTCGGTCGCCCTATCCTTCTACTAAAATTAAAACCAAGTCCGTGTTTTTGGCTAAGCTGATAACTGAAGGCACCGCTAGGAAAAAGCTGCACATATTTCCTTCCAAAGGTAGTTATACCTTGTCCTTGCCCTACAGTTCTTTCAGTCCTTAACCCTAATTGCAAATTGATATTCCCTAACTTTCTACCATAATTGGTAAAGGCGGCTTGAATGTGTTCATTGTAACTAAATGTACCACTAAGTTCTGCATTGGGCTGCAGTTCTGATCCTACCCTATTATAGAAATCCATATCGTTTATAGAACGGATATGACTAAGCTTTGCGCCAAACTCCAATTTTCCGCTTAGGAAAGGCTTTTCAAAATTTGCAGCTCCAGACCGGATATCCAATCTTCCCTTCGAATCATTAAATAAGGATATCGGATCTCTAGAATGCTGATGGCTTGGGTTGAGATAACTGAAATCATAAGACTGCTTATCATCAAGGTTAAATCTAGCAAAATCCATATCCAGACCTAGGATTGTTCCCAGCGTATCAAACTGGTGTCGTATATTAAAATTAGCACCATAATTTTTCCTGTCATTTGTAGTATTTGTTAACATATTCCGAAAACCGCTGAGCCCAGCATCGGCACTATATAGGGAAGTTACATTATCTATATTACGATGAATGTTTGTAAAATTACTAAACAGCTCCGTTCCCAAGGTAGTAGCCTTGCCTAAAAGATATTCCATGCCCAATCTTGATGTATGAGCGCCGAAGGTAACCTCTTGGTAGAAATCTTGAAAGGAACTTGCCACTCCATCAGATCGATCTCCAAAAAGGTGCTTAACTTCCATATCAGCAAAATCACCACGATAGGCGTAGTTATAATTGGCCGTAGCCGAAAAATTGCCCTGCCTATAGTTAAGATTTCCACCGTTATTACTTTTGATAAGCCTACCGTAACCTCCATTTAACGACATATTGCCATTACTTCCTCGTTGTATTGGTTTATGTAGTTTGATATCTATGATCCCTGCATTGCCAGCAGCATCATAACGGGCAGATGGGTTATTGATCAGCTCAATCTTACTGATATTATTGGCAGCAATACCTCTAAGCATTTCTGTAAGATCTGTTCCTGACAACTGTACTAGCCTACCGTTTACCATTACCACAGGATCTGGCTTTCCTTTCATCACTAGGTTTCCGTTCTGATCAATCGAAATGCCCGGCGACTTTTCAAGTACCTCTAAAGCGGAACTCCCATTGGCGGCAATATTCCGTCCTACGTCAATAACTAGTTTGTCTAGTTGCTGTGTTATGGTTGGAAGTTCTGCGACAACCTGCACTTCCTTTAGACTGGAAGATATAGCCTCCAACTTTATGGCTGGAAATATGAAATCGGCACTGATTTTAACTGTATCTGAAGTATAGGATCGATAGCCCATAAATCCGACACTAATTAAATAGCGACCTGAATGAACACCTCTAAAAATAAATTTTCCTTCATTATCGCTCATCACATATCTTATTGGCAACGTTTTTTCAAGAGTAATTAATTGGATAGACGCACCGTCTAATTTATCTGCTCCACCGAAAACTACCCCTTGTATATTAAACCCAGATCCATCTTGAGACTTGGCAAGAGGACTATGAAGTAAAAAGAAGGTAAATATTGATAGTTGGAAAACAGAAAAAATATTTAGGGTATGTCGATATTTAGATGAATATCTGCTGTTCATTTCTTTTGCGAATATTAATTAAACGATCTTACAAACCTCTACGATTTGTCCAAATAGTAAAAGGTTCGCCCATCTATAGCGCAGTTTAATCGACAAACGACATTTTTATATTTACAAATGAACTTTAAAGCGCTTGCTAATTGTATTTTCGAACGTATGATGATACGACTCCCAAAACAACATATCCCTCAAACAATCAATAAATTAAGTATAACTACCGATGTCATAAAAAGCGTAAAAACCCTATATTATGCCGCTGGCAAGCCCTCTATTTTTGTCAAAAATTAATCAATATGACAATAAAAAAAATCATGATTGCGAGCCTGCTTTTCATTTCAGGCGCAATGGTAGACCTTGAAGCAAGGGCTCAGCAGCAAAAAAACATTCCTGCCAAGGTTAAAGCTACTGGCGAAAGCAAATCTGGAGGTCAAAAGATCTTACAATGGATAAAGGATGATCTAAGGGGTTATTATGTGGCTTCGCTAGCCAATGGCTCGGTACTTACAGTTAGCAAGGATGGTCAATGGCTCCAAAGTATTCATCCTGTTCTCGACAAAAAATTTCCACCAATTATTTCGGCTGCTATTAACCCTTATAGAGTAAAAGGCTATGAGATTGACAATATGGTTATTGTGGAGGATGCCAAGATAGGAAAATATTATAACGCAGATGTAACTTCCGATGATGGTACAACTACATTATACATTGATGTGAAAGGCAAAATCTTTAAAAAAGAGGCAAATTAATATGATAGAGCTGCCTAAGCAAGCGGCTTTTTTATTTCACAGATCCGATAAGTTCACAGCATACCAAAAATTTTGAGAACATTATCATAGCATAAAAAGGGAGCACCATAATGATGGTACTCCCCAAACAACATGATGAATAGACGTTGAGAGCGTACTATCATTAATTATTAAAAACTAATCTTCTTTGCACTGAATTTTCCTTCTATTGACACTATACCGATTCTGTCACCTACTGGAACTGAAAAATGTCCGGCAGTGCCCAAATTAAATGTTCCAAATACGGCACTTTCACTAACAGATTTTAGTTTGATATGCCCTGCGCTAACCGACAGTGGTTGTAAGATTTGATTATTGGTATGTGTATATATCGAATTACCACCAGGTACAACATATTGAAATGTATTATGCTGTGAATTCGCGTTATTGAAAAGCATCCATTTGCTATTCCCTTTCCACTTTAATGCAAATCCGCCATTGTTATCCCTATTAACGAGCATATAGCCGTCAGCAGTCTTAAGCAATCTAGCATCTCTTATCGTAATCAAATTACCTCCATCTATCCTGAACTCTATTTCTCCGCCCATAACTTCTATATTTGAAACCAATAGCACTTGATGATTGCTCATATTAAGTTCCAAACTTACTGCTACTGGATTGATATGGGGAAGTGTTGCTGGAGCCGTATACCGAGCACTACTACCCGATGGTGCAAGCTTGCCAACATTCCCAGGCAAAGTCCACCGTTTAACGTACTTGGTTTCCAAATCCACTTGTTCCCCAACCATTAAAGGCGTCCCATCAGGTGGCACCAACGGAACTAGAAAACCATTATCGGCAGTTGCCGATGGTAATACCCTTACCGCTTTCAAATCTAAAATATCATTAGTTCTCACTGTACTCACCTGTGGCAAGAGGTACATCCACTGCATCAGTGCCCAATCGCTAAAATGCTTTGTCTTCACCTTGACCCTTTTATTTGCAACATCTACCTCCGTAGGCTGCAAATAACACCAAAACCCTTTATCGTCTTGGTAAGCTATACCAAGGAAATGTGTTGAGGAAAGTCCGGTGTCTTCGTTATAATTAAACACAAGCTCTACTTCCTTGTTAAATACAATGCCATGAGGCTTCAAGCGGAAACCAGTACCAAGGCCAGCTGGGTTGGTATTGGTGATAGGCTCTATACTTACTTCTGTCGCATTAGCCAAGGCACCAGCAGGTATGATGATTTCTAGGTCTTCGTCCATACTTATTAGACTACCTCCTTGCGGACCGATAACTTTGCTTCTTAACACTTCATCGCCTAACGGATGATCTAAAACACTACCTACTGGGTAAGATTTTGGGTTGTGCTGATCTTGTGGCGATACAGTATTCTTTTTACTGCAAGAAGCCAGCAAGAAAAATGAGTAGATTACTAAGGCTACGAAACCTAATTTACGGACGTACATTTGCATTGATTTACGTAATAAAGTACAAAGCTGCAATTTCCAAGACTTGCAGATATCAGTAACACTACCCTATCCAAAGAATAAGTGCTTATACGTAGACCGGAAAGTTTCTTTCTTGTAACATACACCAAAGTCTGCTGTCTTAAATAGACTTGTCTACGAATAGATATCAAGAAACAACATGATAAGTAGTATTACCTAAAAATAGAAAATAAGTAATATTACTGAATAAGTAATTGATGTACAGACTATTGAAAAACAAATACTACTTTTAGCTATATTTACAAAGCCTTAGAGTGTTTTTATTGCCGCATCCATCATCAATAGTATATTATGATCTCTTACCGTTGCTTTCCCGTTCTCATTTTATCATTTTTCCTCTTATCGTTACCAGCCTATCCCCAACAGCTTAAAGATTCTGTAAAGGTTTATCAACTTATTAAAATCGCAACAGAAAAAGCCGCTGCCGGACAGAAGGACTCTGCTGATATTTACTTCAAGCAATCTGGCAAATTGGCAAAGGAAATCAAATTTGATAACGGCTTCTTAAAATACACTGGCGACTATACTAATTTCTTGTATCGTGAACTGAAGTACAAAGAGGGACTGAAAATTGCCAATCAGCAACTGCAAAAAAGTATTGAAATAGGCAACAAAAACGCGGAGGCAAATGCCTATAACAATATCGGTCTGTTGTACTATTCACTATCGATGATGACAAGGGCTGCTGAATATTATGTAAAAGCGCTAAGAGTAGCAGAGAAAACAAATGATCTTTTCAATCAGCGCAAATTCAATAGTAACCTTGCATCGGTTTTTATAGATCTCAAAGATTACAAAAAAGGCAGCTTCTACGCTAAACAAGGTTACGATATCGCCACCAAATTAAAGGATAGTTCGGCTATGGGACGAAGCCTAGTTAACCTGATAGTGGCACAAGTATTTGAAAACCAACTTGAAAAAGCCAAACAACATTCGATAACATTATTGTCGATTGCAAAAAAAACAACTGATATTGACCTTTTACTTACAGGCTATATCAACTTGGGAGATATCTACCATAGTCAGCAAAAATTTGACGAAAGCATTAAGATTTTAAAGCTTGCTGAATTGAAACTTGGTAACGCTCCTGCTGGCTACGACACCTACGTGTATCAGGGACTAGCTAATGCTTACAAAAGTGTTGGAAATTACAAATCAGCAAACCATTATTTCGAAAAATGTATTGCAAATGCTGCAGAGTCTATGGTAATTGCTGATCTCAAACAGGTATATCTTTTAGGTTCGGAACTGAAAGCCCATGCCAAAAACTTCGAATTAGCTTTGGAATTCAGAAAAAAATATGAAAAACTAAACGATTCACTTATTGGTAAAACCAATCATGAGACCATCCAAGATATTGAGACAAAATACCAAACCAAGGTAAAGGAACAGCAACTGACAAAACAAAAACTACAGATTGCGAATCATACCAATGAAATAAGCAGCAAAAATAATCTCATCCTAATTACTTCACTTGTTATCTTGTTTTTACTTGCGTTGGGCATTATTACATTTATAATCTACAGACAAAAAACGAAAGCAATAGCTATGCAGCAAGAAGTTAAGCTTTTAGCCGCATTACTTGCCGGAGAAGAAAGAGAACGCAACAGAACTGCAAAAGAATTACACGATGCCGTAGCCAGTACCTTATCTGCTGCTAAAATGCAACTCAACAAAATAGATGGAACAGATAGTTCGGAATGCTTGACAAGTAAAGAAAAAACTTTAGCTCTTATTGATGCCGCAACTAGAGAAGTGCGCAGTATTTCGCATAACATGGCGCCAAACGTACTTTTGGAAGAGGGACTCGCCTATGCTATAGACAACTTCTGCGCTAAGGCCTCAAGTAGCAATCTACAAATCACCTCTTATATTTTTGGCAATACGAGCCAATTAGATTCCGAATATGCGCTACTCATTTATAGAATAGTACAAGAAGCTGTGAACAATATCATCAAACACGCCAATGCCTCGGAAGCCCTAGTGCAGCTTACCGCTACAGATACGCACTTAGATATTACCATTGAGGACAACGGAAAGGGATTTGATGTAAATAGCATCAAAAAAAATGGATTAGGCATTTCAAATCTCATCAATCGGATACAACTACTTAACGGAAGCCACGAAATAAACTCGACACTTAACGAAGGCACCAGCATCTACATCAATATCCCTTTAACCAACTCCTTAAGATACGCTACTCATATGCCTTTAATGCTTTCCTAAATTCTCGCAGCTCTTTATTGGTGATACCCCAGCCATCGGTAATTTTCCAGGCCATTTCATTGATATCGCCATAGATCTTCATCCATTCAGGCTGTACATAATCTGGTTCGTGTGCTTCAACAGGATCCCAATGCTTAGTTATCCTCAACTTTGGCTTATTCTTCACCTCTTCCAAAAATTTCAGCAAATTGGGATCGGTAGTTACCAAAAACCGCTCATAGTTGTTTCTAGATATAGGGAAGCGCTGTTCTTGTTCGTCGTTATCATACCAAGGCATAGAACGGGTTTTATTGATACATAACATTCCTACATAGATTGTGGTCGTGTCCCGTCCTCCTCCAATACGTTCTGTTGGAGGCACTGGAATAATATATTTTTCGATGGAAAGTCCATTTTGTTTATTGTGATCCATACTTACCCCTATTAGTCCTGGTGGAAATTCTACATAAACAGGCGGAGTTCCGGGCATACGATCGTTCACCAAGTTGACGTCTACGTAAAACGCATTCACATGGGCATAAAGTTTCTCCATACTAGAATCGAACCTTTTGTGTGTGCGTTTTACAATCCTTATACCTTCAGGCAATATCAACACGTTACCCAAAGGTTCATCGTCATTGTCGCCCAAACCGGGAGCATTCTTTGACGGCGGTATCGCAATCGCATTATCGTCTCCATGAGGAAGAACAACATCAGTATCTTCTTTCTTACATGCAGTTAGGAAAAGTAGACAAATAACAGCGCACTTAAAAAATCTTGTTTTCATTATCTATTGTATTCTATCTTAAAACAATTGTCGCATTGACCATCAATTTGGGGCTCAAAATCAAATATCAAGCTGGTTTCAAAAGCATTGTCTGTATTCCATTTTCGTAACGTAAGTGGATTTGCATTGTATCTGGCCGTTACCAGATACCTGCCCATTGGCAAATCCTTCAACTGATGACCATCCTCCGCTTTTCGTATGAAGGTGGTTCCGTTAGTATCATCTATCAATTTCCCTTGCGGTGTGAAGGTAAATTCAATATCCTCAGCATTGGTGTTGAACTCAGGATAGTTATCTATTGTTACCAAACCACCATAATAGCCCGATAATGGATGAGCTTTTTCTCCGGTAAGTTGCCACTTAAAGTTGCGCACCGCCCCCTCGCCACCAAAACCAACATCACTATTTGGATGGAGGTAAAAGCTATACTTTTTACCATGATAAGTTTTTTCGTAAAGTGCAAATGCATACCACGATCCCGTAGGAATTTTTAGGTTATACTTTCCAGCATCATCAGTTCTAGCAGTTAGATTTGCGTTAAAAAAAACACTATTGTCTACAATTACTTTTGCACCTACCAAAGGTATTCCTTGCGAATCGGTAGCTAAACCGCTAACCACACCACCTTCTTCCTGTTTTTCTTTGCTGCACGACATCATTGCGGCCGTCAGCATTACCATTAAAGCTATTCTCATTCTACAAAGCTATGGGGAGATTATAGCTCATTTAAGAGCACATCTACGCAAACAAAAACTAAGGTAGTTCTACTGAAAATAGATACTCCTGCTTTTGCTTAGTTTGCACTATTAACTTATATTTGATAAAATGATAAAAATAGCTATCGCTGATGACCACCAGCTTATTTTAAATGGGCTGAAGGCTATCTTAAAAGAAAGTACAGAGATTGATATTATCTTTACTGTAACTGATGGACAGCAGCTCTTACAAAAACTAGAAATCGAAGTCCCAAAATTGCTCTTGTTAGACATAGAACTCCCCGATAGCAATGGGATTGATTTATGCAAAACCGTCAAAGGTAAATATCCCGGAATCAAGATCATTGCACTCACCAATCATGAGGAAACCGTATATGTTAGAAAGATGATGAAAAGCGGTGCAGATGGCTATTTGCTGAAAGGAACCGATCAACTTACACTCATAGAAGCTATCACTACAGTGAATAAAGGCGAACAGTTCATAGATGAGTCTATCAAGAAAAATATTCTGCAGGAAACCATTTCTGGAAAAAAATCTATTTCACTGCTTAAACTCACCAAAAGAGAAAACGAAATACTCAGCCTTATTGCCAATGAATATTCCAACCAAGAAATTGCCGACAAGTTGTTTCTGAGCATACGTACCGTAGAATCGCACAGGTTAAGTCTAAGTCAAAAACTTAATGTTAAAAATACTGTGGGATTGGTCAAAGAGGCCTATCTGCGTGGCCTAGTAAAATAGCATCATTAGAAATTTCTTTTTTGTATAAAAAAGCCGACCCGCAAATAGCAAGGTCGGCTACACATTACATTAAACTACTAAATTTAAACCTCAAAGGTGCTTTTGTTAAAATGTATACTTAATACCTATACCGCCATTTTCCGATCCAAAACCTCCACCGTTCAGATTAATCGCTGGCATCCAATCTGCACTTACGGCTATAGGCGTTCCCGCAAATTTATATTCTAGTCCTGCTACTCCAGCAATTCCGAAATAGAACGAACCAGTACCATCCCTATATTCGGTAGGTAGTATTGAATTTTTTATTGAAGAATTTCCAAAATAGGCTCCGCCGCCAAGCATCCAATAAAGCCCGTTAACTTCAGCTATCGGACGCTGATATTGATAGAGTGCAGTCACTGTAATATCATTCGCTATCCCACCTAAACTCCTATAGCGAACTATTGCCTCTACGGCATTTCTATCCTTAAAAAAATATTTTCCTGTTGCCGAAATACCCCATAGGAATTTAACCCCTATTGCAACTTTATATGGATTTTCCGTGTTAGTTGATTGACCAACATGCTCAACTTCGGTAGTTGATGTTTTTTTGCTGACATTAGTAGCGCCTACGCTAAGCGAATCTAGTTCGGTGCCATTGCCTCTGTCCGAAACTTTTGCCACAAGAGCATTACTAGGTGCACTTTTACTTATTAGAGTTGCATCTCCAGTGATGGCCTGTTTTTTTAATTGAGCATTTGCATTTAAAATCGCCAATACTGGCGCAAAGAATAAAATGGTTTTTAAGTGTTTCATTATATGATTTTATGGTGTTATGTTTTCACTTCATACCAATGGAAACTTCAACTAGGTAGTATCCTCTCCTTGGTCTGCTCATGAGCTACAGACAAAAGTACCATATCAACTATCGCCTTTTTTGGGTACTGATACTCGCGTTACTTTTTGAGTAGTACTACTTAATAGATGTAAATCGGGTTACTTTTTTAAGAGGATAATAGTCTAAAAATCTGATTAACAACACCAAAATCAAATAAAGAATTGTTAAACTACAGGTAATAAAACATAAGAAAATGATAAAAACACCAAAATCGCCTATACTGTAGAACGATGCCAACTTAAGATATTCGAAAAAAAGGTGACCATTTATTTTTAATGGTCACCTTTTGGCCTAAATATTAAATATTAAACACTCATAAATCTATTAATGATCATGACCTCCAGCGTTACTTAACTTGGCATTAATAAAAAAGGCTCCTTTGGTAACAATTTTTGCACTTTTAGGTATCTCTCCCACAGGAGTGATGGCTGTATAGCCAAGTTCCGAAACTCCCTTCGCAACTTCCATTTTTTCGAAATTCGTATTGTTACCGTGACCTTTCTCAATTACAGGATCATGTTTTTCTCCTTCTTTGTGTGGATGCTCTTTTTCCTCACCTTCTGCAGCTACCTTTTTATCGGTTTGTACAAAGATGTAGAACTTACCATCGGCCTCAACAATTGCTTCATTCGGAACGGCAGACGTTAATGCTTTATTCACGCTAACCATGCCAGTAATGTTCATCCCATCAATTAAACCAGCTTTATTTCCAGTAACTGTACAATGAACGGCAATAGTTTTGCTCTCATTCTCGAAAGAAGAACCGATATTAAAAACCTTAGCTGTGTAGGTAATCTGTGGATTATTAGTTACCGTAAAATTTACCAACTGCCCTATTTTTACAAATGGCAAATCCTTTTCAAATACCTGCAGATCTAGGTGGATTAAACTATTATCTACAATTTCTACCACGGGCGATGAAACATCTACGTAGCTTCCAATCTTTGCAAATTCGGCACTTACCGTTCCACTTACTGGACTAGTTACCGAAAGTGCAGCTGTCAACGTAGCTGCAGTAATCGATGCTGGATTAATCCCCATCAATTGAACTTGCTTGTACAACGATGATTTTCTAGCTTTCAACGAATTTAGTTCTGCAGTGGCATTTTGCAGGTTTTTCAAAGCGCCAGCATTTCCAGCATTAAGTTCACGTTGACGCTGCATTTCCTGTTCTGCCAGAGTAATTCTACTGCCAATGGTTAAATATTCCTCTTGTAATTGTACAAACTGTGGATTTTCAATCGTTGCAATTACCTGTCCTTTGCGAACATAATCACCCATTTGAACTCTTAAGCTTTTTACCAAACCTCCGTACAGGGAGGTTGCATTAGCCTTATTATTATTGGGCACTCGCAATGCACCATTGGCTTTAATGGTAGCGGTTAGACTTTTTTGTTCTATGGTTCCCAACGTGATGCCAACCGATTTAATTTGCTCTTCGCTAAGCGATGTGATGTTATTAGCTTCTTCTTCTCCATGACCTTCTTCTTTAGCACTTTCAGATTTTTTGGTTTCACTGCCGTGACTATGCCCATCGCCTTCTGTATGTTTTTCTCCGCAACTATTAATCGTGATAACAGTTAAAGCAAAGAATAATATGTTAAAAACAAGTTTCATCTTATTTATTGTTGTAGTAATTAAATTGGATAGCTGACTGATTGTATTGGTTCAAGACATCTAAGTAACTTTGTCTAATACCAATGGCTTGGCTTAAAAACTGTCCTAGTTCCGCAAAGCTGATTTCACCAGATTTGTAGCTCAAGGTAGCAGCAGCCATAATCTGCTCCGCTTGTTTCAATCCAGCAGTTTCATAAAAATCTAGTAACGATTGATTTTTCTCTACATCTGCAATGGCAGAATTTCTTTGTGTTTGCAACTGCTGCATCTGATAGGCAAGCGTTTTTTCTTGCACTTCTCTTTCTGCAGTTGCCACTTTTACCTTGTTACGATAAGTACCACCACCAAACAACGGAATAGCTGCCGTAACCGAAAAACCCGTAAATGGATCGTTTGCACCCCATAATCGTTGCGAAAAGAACCTGCCCGAAAACTCCGGTCTATTGGTATTCTTTTGTACAGCAATGTTTGATGATGAAATATTCACATTCTGTTCTTGCAGTGCCAAAACAGGATGACCTCCATTAACATCATTAGTTGCAGCGCTTACTTTTACTAACGACGAAGCCAAAGGCAACAACCATTCGTTTTGGTTCAATAACATCATCAGCTGTTGCTGTTGAATACTCATTTCCTTATTGTTCTGCATCATGAAAGCTTGTAATTCTTTCATTTTGGCTTCCGCTGCAATTTTATCCAAGTTCGCTACATCACCTGTTTTAACTCGTAGTTCGGTAGTTTTAAACAACATCGTGTAAATGCTATCCAAACGTTTATAAAGTAATTGCTTGTCTTGCAAATACCATAGCTGATAATAAGCAGTTTTCACATCTCTTTTTATCGTAGCATTAAGCAAGTCGGTATTTAACTCTGCATATTTTAGCTGTGCATTCAAGTAATTCTTCCGAGCAGCATACAAACCTGGCCAAGCGATAGCCTGCGAAACACCAATCTTTAAAATCCCTACTTTATCAGACGGGCGATAATCTTCATTTTCCGCAAATATGCCAGTTTTGGGTATTTCAAAAGCTGTTTTGGAATTCAATTTGGCGCTATTCACTTCAGCTTGGTTTATATCCAATTGTTGGTTACTTTTCAATGCAGTTTCAATGGCATTTTCTACCGAAATACGTTGTTGTGCAGTAGCAGAAGAAAATCCGAAAAGCAAAAAGACTACTATTGCAACAACGGTTTTGCGTCCAAACTTCCCTTTCAATTTAATCGCTCCATCAAAAATGATGTAGAGTAAAGGCAGCACAAATAGTGTAAGAAAAGTTACTGTAATCAATCCGCCAATTACTACTGTAGCCAACGGTCTTTGTACTTCCGCACCTGCGCTGGTGCTAATCGCCATTGGCAAAAAGCCTAAAGATGCTACCGTAGCGGTCATTAAAACGGGACGTAAACGGGTAACTGCACCTTCTTTTACCCTTTTTAAAATATCATTCATACCTTCTTTTTTCAATTGATTAAATGTGCCAATGAGCACGATACCGTTGAGAACGGCAACCCCGAAAAGCGCAATAAAGCCAATGCCAGCACTGATACTGAATGGCATACCACGCAACATCAATGCGAACACACCTCCAATGGCACTCATTGGTATCGCCGTAAAAATTAAAATAGCTTGTTTAAACGAGCGGAAAGTAAAATACAGTAAGCCAAAAATCAATAACAGTGAAACTGGAACTGCGATCATCAAACGGGAACTTGCTTTTTGCAGGTTTTCAAATTGTCCACCGTAGGTGAAATAATAACCAGATGGCAGCTTGATTTTCTCCTTCAATTGTTCTTGAATATCTGTAACTACACTTTGTATATCTCGTCCAGCAACGTTGAACCCCACAACAATACGTCGCTTTCCAGCTTCTCTACTAATTTGCGCTGGTCCTAATTTGTAAGCAACCGAAGCTACTTGCGACAATGGAATTTGAAGCCCTTTGTCAGTTGGGATCATCAAATTACTTACATCATCGATACTACTTCTGTGCGTGCTATCTAAACGTACCACCAAATCAAAACGTCGTTCGTTCTCGTATACTTTTCCGGCACTTTTACCCGCAAAAGCGGTACTCACTACCTCATTTACATCTTGTATGGTTAAGCCGTAATTAGCAATACGAGATCTGTCATACTCAATATTAATTTGTGGAAGTCCACTTACACGCTCTACTTGCGGAGCGGTTGCACCTTCCACATTTTGTATCACCTCACTTACTTCTTCGGCATAATTAGCCAAGGTATCGATGTTCTCTCCGAAAATTTTTACTGCAACATCTTGTCGAATACCGGTCATTAGCTCATTGAAACGCATTTGTATGGGTTGGTTTTTCTCGAAGAAGACTCCCGGAATTACTTCTAACTTTTCAATCATCGCATCTGCCAGTTCCTCATAACTTCTCTTGGTTTTCCAATCCTCTTTAGGTTTAAGCACTATCATTAAATCTGTAGCTTCTGGAGGCATTGGATCGGTAGGAACTTCGGCCGCACCAGTTTTCCCAACTACCATTTTCACTTCATCAAACTGCTTGATCAGTCTTGAAGCCTGCATAGAAGTCTCAATACTTTGGTTCAAAGAACTTCCCTGTGGAAGGATACAATGGAAAGCAAAATCACCTTCCTGCAGTTGCGGGATAAACTCACCACCCATCCTACTGAAAAAGAAAATAGAAACAGAGAACAATAACACCGTTGCAGCAACCACATAATATTTGATTTTGATTACTTTTTCTAGCAATGGCTGATAAATTCCCTGCAATTTTGCCATCATCTTATCGCTAAAATTCTTTTTCAGCATCGGTTTTTTAGAAAGGAAAAGCGCACACATCATCGGGATATAAGTCATTGATAGAATGAGTGCTCCGAAAATGGCAAAACCTACTGTTTGCGCCATTGGGCCAAACATCTTTCCTTCTACACCAACCAGCGTTAAAATTGGGATGTACACAATCAAAATGATGATTTCGCCAAAGGCAGCACTGGTACGAATTTTTGAAGCTGATGCAAAAACCTCTTCGTCCATCTCGACCTGCGATAACTTATTCATCGATTTTCGTAAGCCCAAATGGTGCATCGTTGCTTCTACTACAATCACCGCTCCGTCTACAATTAAACCGAAATCGATAGCGCCCAAACTCATCAAATTGGCACTTACACCAAAAACATTCATCATGCCCAAGGCAAAAAGTAAGGCTAATGGAATAGCTGAGGCAACAATCAGTCCTGCACGAAGATTCCCAAGGAAAATGACCAAAACGAAAATCACGATCAGCGCTCCTTCAATCAAGTTTTTTTCTACGGTGGCAATTGCTCTCCCTACCAAATCGGTACGATCTAGATAAGGCTCAATAATTACATCGTCGGGCAGCGAAGCTTGTATGGTTGGCATTTTTGCTTTGATGCGTTTCACCACTTCATTACTGTTTTCGCCTTTTAACATTAGCACCACACCACCTACCGCATCAACCTCACCATTATAGGTTAAAGCTCCGTATCTCACTGCACTACCAAACCTTACCTCGGCTACATCATTGATATAAATAGGTACTGCTCCAGAGTTTTTAACTACAATTTTCTTGATATCTTCTAAAGAACTCACCAAGCCAATCCCTCTTATAAAGTAGGCATTCGGTTTTTTGTCGATATAAGCTCCGCCTGTATTTTCGTTGTTCTTTTCTAAAGCCGTAAATATTTCTGGAATACTTACCCCCATTGCCCTCAACCTATCCGGATTTACAGCCACTTCATACTGTTTTAACTGTCCACCAAAGCTGTTTACTTCGGCAATTCCGGGAGTGCCGTACAATTGTCTAGCAACAATCCAATCTTGCATACTGCGCAAATCTTTGGCATTGTATTTATTTTCACTGCCTTTTTTAGGGTGGATGATATACTGGTAGACCTCTCCCAAACCTGTACTTACAGGGGCCATTTCTGGCGTGCCTACACCTTGCGGAATTTTATCAATGGCTTCTTTCAAGCGCTCATTGATCAGTTGACGGGCAAAATAGATGTCAACCTTTTCATGGAACACCACCGTAATTACCGAAAGACCGAAACGGGAAATACTACGTATCTCTTCAATTTTAGGCACATTGGCAATGCTTTGCTCTATTGGAAAGGTCACTAGCTGCTCTACCTCCTGCCCTGCCAATGTTGGGCAGCTGGTAAATATTTGCACCTGATTATTTGTGATGTCGGGTACGGCATCTATGGGTAACTTGGTTGCACTCCAAGCACCCCAAATGATAAGAACCAAGGTCATTAAACCAATGAATAGCTTGTTCTTAATGCTGAAATAAATGATTTTATCTAACATTTTTTCATGGATGATTAACAATAAAATATTAATGATGATTTGCTGGCAGGAAATAGCCATAGCAAAGAGCGCTTAATGAGACTATTAAACACACATCATCGAAAAAATTAAAAGTTAACCATTAAGCTTCGGCGGCTGCCAAATGCTTCCATAGTAGTTAGAAACGAAACGTTGATTGGTAAAAAGATACTTTTTTTCTAAAAAGGTAACTCTTGGTTCCTCATCCCTTTTAGCTAGAAATTTAGTGTCGATTGTGGTATGACAACAACTGCAATTACAAAAAGGACTACAATTATCGTTTGCATCGGCACCGTGACTATGTTCAGTAGCCGATTTAACTTTAGATTGCAGATTTTGCTCAGGCTTGCATTCATTATAGGCATCACTGCACGGAAGCATCATCATGCCCATGAGATAGAATACCAATAAGAAAGCCTTAAATTTCATTGTTAGCAAAGCTAAACATTATTTTAAGAACACAAATATTTTTTAGGCTCTCGACCGCTAGCAAATGACCAAAATTTATTGCTATTACCGTTCCTTTGACGGAGAAATTTTAGAGAAAATAGTGTTATACGGATACAAATATCTCCTCCTTACATTTAACAGTCAACAAGGAAAAGATTAATCTGCTATCGATAAATTCATTATTACTAATAAAAAAACATAACTTACAACTGAATTCGTTAAGAATACAACCAACAACAAACTAGAACAAACGAAAAATGCACTTCTTTGAAAAGGTTCTGCAGCCGCCTGCCTATGGGTGGAAGGACCAAAACGGCCAGTTAATTAAGCCTACCCACGCTCAAATCATAAAAGAATTCTTTAGCAGACTAAATGTTTTTAAGGATAAGAAAAATTGGCTTCCATTATTTAGCTGGCTTAAAATTTTATGTTTAATCCCATTCTTCTTTATCTTTTTGATCTATTATTTAGAATGGTGGACAGTTTTGGCTGCATTTGTTTATAGTATGATTATTATGGGCACACACGGTACAATTTGGCACCACCGATATTGTACCCATGGTGCTTATACTTTCAGAAATAAATTCTGGCGTTTTTTCACGCAAAACCTAACCATAAACGTTATTCCAGAAGAAATTTATGTGGTTTCTCACCACGTTCACCATTCTTTATCAGATAAGCCAGGGGATCCATACAATGCGCAAGCGGGTTTCCTATACTGTTTTTTAGCTGATGTAAATCATCAGCCCATAGCAAAAGATTTAAGTGAAGCTGAATTTAGCCGTGTGCAACAATTGATGCAACATACTGGCGTAAAATCAAATTCGTATGCCGAATACTTAAAATGGGGCTCTTATGTTAGTCCGAAAGGAGCTATTCTATCTTGGCTCTTGAACTGGGCATTTTGGTACACCACCTTTTATCTGCTTGGTGGCCATGCCTTAGCTTGTACACTATTCGGAGCTGCGGGCTTTTGGGGCGTAGGTGTACGGACTTTTAATTATGAAGGCCATGGAAAAGGCGACGACAAAAAGAAAGCAGGAACAGATTATAATTTAAAGGACAATTCTATCAACCAATTATGGCCAGGCTTTGTTGCTGGCGAATGGCACAACAATCATCATTTATATCCTAAAAGTGCCAGGAGCGGATTTAAGCCCCATCAAATAGATCTAGCTTGGTATTATATTAAAATGATGCATACCTTAGGTGCGGTAAAACAGTATAAGGATTTTAAGAAGCAGTTTTACAAACAGCATTATAAACCACAAAATGTAAATCAATGATTGGTTTATAAAAAAGCTATTTGCCTTGATGTAGAAAACTAAAATACTAACGATTTGATTTTACTAAATTGGATGTTGGTTATCTGAAACTCAGCAAATTTCTCTTTGGAAAGATATTAAAGATTATTCGAATATCTTTTCAACAAAAAAAATTGCCTATTTCAAAATTTTATCTACCGAAATCAAGGTTGCCCTGTTATCTAATTCAATCAACTGGGCAATAATGGCTGCGTGTCCGGCGCCTACCAATACCATCACCCACTCATCGCTATCAACAAGAGCCTTCTGGACAAATGAATACATCAATAGGTTTCTACGATACCATTCACTTACTAAACGACTGCCCTGAAAATCATTATACCGCCCGGCCCTGTTAAACAGGCTAATGTAAGCGCTGTAATCATCTCTACGTGCATCTGGTGTATTCTTCAAAATCAGTAATTCCTTTAATGTATGCTTTTTTCGATCGGCAACTTCTTTTTTTGATATTGCAGCTATCTTTTCCTGTATTTCAGCTGCCAGTTCTGTCTGGTCAGCTTCCTTAATTGCAGCCATTACCTGCGCAAATGGAAACTCGGTTTTGATATCGATGCCGTAAACCTGACTGTGCCCACTTTTTTTTGCAGATCTAAATGCCAATTGGAAAATTTCACTGTTTCTATAGAATTTCTGATTAGGATAACGCTCCTTTACAACATCAAAATATCTGTCGGCCAGATACAGCGTGTAAAGACTATCCAACTGCGACTGTTTATCAAAATCCCACTCCACAAAAATCTTGGTGGGCTTAAATGCTGCAATTTGGGCACTTATGCTTTCCAACTCTAACTGAATAGCATCGATATCTAAGGCTTTAGTCTTCACTAGATCCAGGTTCGGACTATCGAAGTGAAAAGTTCCCAACAGCAGTATCTCTGTTTTTTTCTGTGCTTTTACATTAGTAGTCAGTAAAAGCATGATAATGAAACAAATAGATCTTGCGCTATACATGAAATTCTGTTTTAAATTATTGATGGATGACCCTATCAAACCATCAGACGAAGATTGTCGAAAAAAGGTTGCACCCTTTGCGAATTTTAAGATCATGACAAAACAGTTTTGCAGGTATGTATATGGGTACAGCACAACCAGCGAGAAAATATGAATCGTGAGGAACTCCTAACCAAATACCTATGATGGAACCAGGGCACGAGAAGATAACTTAATTTTTTTATTCGAGCTAAATCTCTATACTTGTCCCAACTAACCAAATGGACAACCAACTGACCTATAGCCTGCTCTGGGAACGGATCCGTAGCGGAGACCGCGACGCCTTCTTTGACCTGTACAAGGCCCTTTATTACCGTATGGTCAATTTTGGCATCCGCGTATGCGGCAATACAGAGCTCTCCGGCCAGGCCACGGACCATGTCTTTACCACCATTTGGGAAAAACGCGAAAACCTGGCCAGGGTGGAAAACGTAGAAGCCTACCTGCGCACCTTCCTCAAACGCAGACTGCTGCGCCTGCTGGAAAGGGAAAAGAAAATACACGATGCCCTGTTCAAGGCCGGCGACGAGGGCCAATGGATGGAAATGAGCTATGAAGAGTTTATCGTAAAGGTACAACGCGACGAGATCGTACGTTACCAGCTCAAAAAGGCACTCGAAAAGCTGACCTTCCGCCAAAAACAATTGATCCACCTGAAGTTTTTTGAAGGTCTGAGCTATGAGCAGATCAGCGAACAGACCAACCAATCCATCAAGACCGCCTACAACACTATCTACGATGCACTGAAGTTCCTCCGCAAAGAACTTAACAGCTTCTAGGGACACGCCAGGGCCAATATTAAAAAAAAGTTAAAAAATCTTTAGGAAAAAAAACATTTCCAGGGCACTGTTATTAAAATGCCCCAGCAGAAATGACAGACAGAAGTAAATTCGAGGCCGAAGATTTTTTGATCGACACTACCTTCCAGCACTATTGTGCCGGTACCGATCAACTTTCGGTCGACTATTGGGAAAAATACATCTCCCAACATCCCCAGCAGCAGCAGGTGATCCAGCAGGCGGAAAACCTGTACAGGATGCTCAGCGGCAACAAGGCCAAGCTGCATCAGGCCGTGAGCAACTACCAACAGTCTCTCCACCAGCAGAAACCTCATAAAAGGCTGGCCCTATGGTGGTCGGCGGCAGCCAGTATATTGCTGATCATCGGGGCGGCATTCTATTTTGGCGACGCCGGCCAGACCGTACAACCCATCAACTACAGCTACACCACCACAGCGGGCCAAAAGAAAGAAATTATCCTGCCCGATGGTTCAAAAGTACTATTGAACGCCAAAAGTTCCATCAAACTAGACCAGGGCTTCAATAAAACCAACCGTAAACTGGTACTGGAGGGAGAAGCCTTTTTCGATGTGAAGCATGACAAGGCCAAAGCCTTCAAGGTCTTTACCACCGATTTCCACATCAACGTACTGGGTACAGCCTTTAACGTCAAGGCATATCCGGATGAGGCGACATCGGAAGCGACCCTGATCCGTGGACTGATCACCATGCAGACCACTGGCGACATGGGCGTGATCACGCTCAAGCCAAGCCAGAAGGTCACCTTCTACAAGCACAGTACCCCTGAAAAAACACAGGGCACCGCCAGACGCAAGATCAATGCAAACCGACCAGAAATCACCATCAACCACTACCAGCTGACCAAGGACAATGTGGTTTTGGAAACCGCATGGACACAAAATAAACTCGAAATATATGACCAGGATTTCGAGCAGCTCAGACCCGTCCTTGAAAAATGGTACAATGTCAAGATCAGCTTTACCGACCCAGAGGTACAGAAATACCGCTTCACGGCAACTTTTAGCAACGAGAGCATCACCCAGGTACTGGAAGCATTGAAACAAGTAGAAAACTTTAAATATGAAATAAGGGAAAATCAGATCAGCATATCGAAATAGCGAAGAAAAGGACGGTGTTGGAGCACCGCCCTTCCATTTTCTTTTTGATGTATTTAAGGCAGTGTTCGCTAAAACACCTGCTGCCATAAACCGTAACCAAAACACAAAAATATGATAATTTATTACTTACCGCAAGAGCGTTACCACTTTAGGGCGCTCCTCAAATTCATGTTGTTAATGAAGCTTGCATTCCTAGTGGTCTTTATCACCTGCCTCAATGTATCTGCCTCGGTCTTCTCCCAGGAAAAGATCTCGCTCGACGTGAAGAACACCAAGCTGTCGAAGGTCCTGAAGATCATCGAGGAAAAGAGCAAATACCGCTTCGTCTACAGCCCAAGCTATGTACCGGTGAACAAGGATGTGAGCATCAAGGTGGAAAACACCCCGGTAACTGCCATCCTCAAAGAAATACTGGAACATACCAAACTGAACTACTCCGTCTCAGATCGCGGCCTGATCGTGATCAGCAGGATTAAAGATACTCCCATCAAGGGAAAGGTCAGGGATTCCAAGGGCATTCCCCTGCCCGGAACATCCATCAGGATCAAAGGGACCAATAAGGGAACCATCGCCGACATCAACGGAAATTTCAGCATAGAGGTTCCCGAGAGCGGCATATTGGTCTTTTCCTATTCCGGTTTCACCAGCCAGGAAGTTACCATAGCGGGAAGATCCAATTTCGAGATCACCTTAGCTGAAGACTTGCAACAATTGGGCGAAGTAGTCGTGGTGGCCCTGGGTATCAAAAAGGAACGTAGGGCCTTAGGATATGCAGTAAGCGAAGTAAAGGGAGAAGAAATCACCAAAGCCAGGGAGAACAACCTGATGAACTCATTGGCGGGAAAAGTACCAGGGCTGGATATCAGTTCTACCGCTGGCGGAGCAGGTGCGGCAACAAGCGTCACTATCAGGGGCGTGTCCAGCTTAAGCCAGAGCAACCAGCCTTTATATGTCATCAATGGTGTACCTATGGAAAACCAGCCCGTTGGCCTGCATAATGCCAATCCAAATGGCAACAGGGGCAGCCAGTGGGACAATGCCCCGGACCTGGGCGATGCCATTGGTAACCTGAACCCAGACGATATCGAAAGCATTTCGGTATTAAAAGGTGCGGCAGCTTCTGCCCTGTATGGCTATCGAGCCAAGGGAGGTGTCATTTTGATCACCACCAAAAGTGCCAAAGGCAATGGCATAGAATTTAACACCAATTACGTCGCCGAACAAGTGGTAGACCGGACCGACTGGCAACAAGTGTATGGCCAGGGCGCCAATGGCCTGAAACCCACCACTGCCCTAGCCGCTGGACAAGCCGGAGGTTCGAGCTACGGCGCCGCACTGGATGGCAGCAACGTCATACAGTTCGACGGCATCAGCAGACCTTACACGGCACATCGAAATAACATCGAAGATTTTTACACCACCGGGGGCACCTGGACCAACACCCTAGCCCTGAACAAAACTTTTGAAGGCGGAAGCCTAAGGGTCTCAGGTAATACGGTCAGCAACAATTCCATTGTGCCCAACTCTGGCCTGGACAGACAATCCATCAATGTTGCCGGTGTTTTTGCCCCTATCAAACGTTTGACGATAGACACCCGTCTGAACTATATCCTGGAACAGGTCAAGAACAGACCAATGGTATCTGACGGCGCCGGAAATGCCAATTACAATGCCATCTTCCTGCCTACCAGCATCAATATCAACGACCTGAAACCTTGGCGAAATTCCAACAACAGCGAAAGGCTGTACAATCCGGGCAACGTTTATGCCACCAACCCATGGTTTGCCGCCTACGAATTTATGAACAATACCAAGCGTAACCGTATCATCGGGTCGATCAATGCCAGGTACACCTTCGATAATGGTTTGTTTTTACAAGCTAGAGGTGGACAGGACAGCTACAACGACAGCTATAAGAACGTGGTGCCCTCGGGAACGGGCTATTACGCCAATGGTAAGATCGCCGAACAATCGACCAAGTTTTCCGATATCAACGCCGACATCCTGTTGGGCAAAACCTTTAACATCGGCAGCGATTACGCTATCACCCCAAATTTAGGTGCCAGTTATCGTAAAACAGATCAGTACCAGACGACCAATAATGGAACAGACTTTGCCGTTTTCGGGGTCTACAATATCCTTAATGCCAAGAATAAATCGGTTGGATATGCGGAAAGCCATGTAGAAACGCAATCTATTTACGGCACATTAGAGTTCAGTTATAAAGATCTATTCTATCTGACTGGAAGTGCCCGTTCAGATTGGTTCAGTACTTTGGCTACACCTGGCAAAGACAATAAACTTTATATCATCTATCCTTCGGTAAACGGTTCATTCGTATTTTCCGAACTGTGGAAACCTTCCTTTTTGAGTTTCGGTAAATTAAGGGCCGGGTATGCCATGGTGGGTCAGGCAACTTCGGCCTACCAAACTGCGCTCAATTATAATTTTATGAGCCAGAGCTTAAATGGCAACCCACTTGGGGTCATCTCGAACGTTAATATCCCCAATCCGTCCCTAAGGGCCTCACAGGCTACCGAACTTGAATTTGGTACGGAAATGCGTTTCTTTAACAGTCGACTAAACTTAGACCTTACGTGGTATAAAAAACGTTCAAAGGACGAGATCTCCTTCGTCACTACCTCAAGCACCACCGGTTACAACGCAGCAACATTAAATGCTGGTCAGATCCAGAACAAAGGTGTAGAAATGTTGATTTCTGGCCAACCGATCAAAAATCGGGATTTTAGTTGGACCACTTCATTGAACGCAAACTATAACGACAACAAGGTATTGTCATTAGCCGAGGGCGTAGAAAGTCAGTTGTTGGCCACTTCACGTGCAGGCGTCGGTTTCCTTCAGAACATTCCGGGCAAAGCGGCCTCGCAGATCATGGCCTACGATTATAAATATGATCCAAGCGGAAATATCGTGCAGACTGCAAATGGTCCAGAACGCGGAAACCTAAAGGCCTATGGTTCTGCCTTCAACAAATGGTTTGCCGGCTGGAACAACGAATTCAACTACAAGGGTGTAAATCTCTCGGTATTGGTAGACGGTAAATGGGGCGGCAAACTGTTCTCGGCCACCAACTACTACGGCTACGTTTTTGGCCTGCACAAGGAAACCCTGCCCAACCGCCAGACCCTGGACACCCAACCCGTTGCACCGACCAACACCCCGGTAACGGCAGCGGCCTATTACGCCAATGTGGCCAACAATACCTCCTATCGCTTTGTACAGGATGCCAGCTTCATCAAACTTCGACAGATCGTGTTGGGCTATAACTTCCCGGCCAAAATGTTCGGCAACAAAATACAGGGATTAAACGTCAGCCTGGTTGCCCGTAACCTAGCCATCTTAATGAAGAGAACGGATAACATTGATCCCGAATCAAGTTACAACGCTACTTTCCCTGGTCTCGAACTGGGTGGCGTGCCTCCTGTGAGAACCTTCGGCTTCAACCTAAATGTTAAGTTCTAATCCTAAAAATGAAGACAATGAAAACCAACATATTCAAACCATATATCGTAATCGCCTTAGCTACAATATTTTTAGGAGCTGGCTGCACCAAGGATTTCCAGGACATCAATACCGATCCGGTAGCCTACGGACCCAGTACCTTTGACCCCAACTATACCCTGACTACCGCACAGCTCACCTACACTGGTAGTATCGACTTTTCTTACGATACCTGGCGTGGAAACCTCATCTATTGCTCGACCATGATGCAGGGCCTGTCAACTGTAGTGAGCTACTGGTCGGGTGACAAGTATATGCTGAACGAAGGCTATACTTCGGCCTATTGGGGAAATGGCGCCGTTGGGGCCTACATCGAACAGGTCAGGCCCATTGTAGATGTAGTTGAATTTACCAAAGGCCAACAGAAATATAGCAACATCCACCAGATTGCCCGTATCTGGAAAGCGCTAATCTTTGCACGCATCACCGACCTTTATGGTGATGTGCCCTACAGCCAGGCCGGACAGGGCTACTACACCAGTATCTTCAATCCAAAATACGATACCCAACAGGCCATCTACACCGACCTGTTGAAGGAAGTCGAGGAAGCGACCAACGCCCTGAACGCGGCCAACGACAAAGTGACCGGGGACGTGATCTACAATGGGGACATCGAAAAATGGAAACGTTTCGGCAATTCCCTATTGCTCCGTTTCGCCATGAGACTGGTAAAAGCGGACGAAAACACCGCCAAGACCTATGCCACCAAGGTGATCGGCAAGACCATGAGCTCCAATGCCGACGATGCATTTTTGATCCATGACACCAGTGGAGACAGGGTGACACAGAACAGGAACAGCCAGGTCTTGTTGGGAGATGGTGGACAGGAGCACTATTACGTGAAATGGTCCAAAACGATCATCGACCTGATGAAAACTACTGCCGATCCCCGCCTAGGGAAAGTTGCGGTGACCAAACTCTATCTCAACGATGGCACCAAGACCCAAAACACCAGTTTTGACCCCGATCCGGCAGTACAGAAGGGAATGCCCAATGGCAAGGACCTGAGCGCCGTGGCCAGCCAGAACATCAGTTCCGACCCGGCCTATACTACCATCCCCGACTACTCCTCGCCCAGTCCCAACATGTTAAAGCGCAATGGCGTTACCTTTATCTTGACCTACGCCCAAACAGAACTGTTGTTGGCCGAAGCCGCCCAACGTTGGGCCATCGGTGGAACTGCCGCCAGCCATTACAACAATGGCCTCAGGGCAGGTATCACCGGCCTGGCCCCATACGATGCCAGTATGGCCATTCCCGCAAGCGCTGCTGATACCTACCTGTTGGCAAATGCGTTCAATCCCGCAGGCGCCCTACAGCAGATCAATACGCAGTACTGGTTGCAATGTAACCTACAGATGGATTTCTACGAAACTTGGTCCAACTGGAGAAGAACAGGCTTCCCAGCACTTACACCTGTAGCCTACCCTGGAAATGCCACTGGAGGAACTATTCCCCGCCGTTTTCCATACCCAGTAGAAGAAGCGGCTAAAAATGGTGTCAATCATCAAGCAGCTTCGGCAGCCGTTCCTGGTGGTGACAAACTCACTGGAAGAGTTTGGTGGGATAAATAAATTCAGAGATAAATCAGGGTCGATGGAATACAAACCATCGGCCCTTTTTTCAAAGCTACACAACGATACAGAGACCGGCCGCGGTAAGATTAGCCGGCGCCACAGCTGACGTTCGTTTATCCCAGAAACACCGCTAACATACCAGTTCCATTTTAATCGACAAGCATGACCAAACACACGATATTTGCCGGCCTATGCCTATGGCTGCTATCCGGTACCGCCCATGCCCAGAAAAAGGCAGACCAACAACCCAGCCTTACCTGGAATATCCTCAAGCACAACGACAAGCCTACAGCGCAGACATTTTCCGAACTGATCTTGGAAAACCCGTCCAGCACTGCCTTTCCAGCTAGCGGATGGACCATCTACTTCAACGCTGGTGACCCGGCCAATGCCACCGTACAGGACACCTCCCAGCTAAAGATCACCCATATCAACGGAGATTTCTTTGCCCTGTCCCCCGGAAAGCAATTCAGGGGCATCCCCCCAAAGAAGACCTTCAAGCTTGCCATCCGTTCAAGGCCGCTTAAAAACGCAACCGATTACCCCCAAGGCTTTTACATCGTCTACCACAAACAGCCAAATCGCCCCATTCCACTAAAGGTAAAAAATACATCTGCTATTGATGATACGATGCAGGAAAAGGAAATTGCCCATCAAAAATTCGCACAGAACAGATTAGCAGCCCAATTTCAGACCAACGAACCTACGCCGATACTGCCAACACCCATCAGCCTTGAGCGCCGGGACGGAAGCTTCCAGATCGATGCCAACACCCAGATAGGAGCTGACGACAAATTCCAAAAAGAAGCGCAATACCTGGCCTCCGAATTGGGCAAAAACCTCCTATCGTCCCCAAAGCTCTGCAAGACTGCCCAAGAAAACTTCATCCTGTTGAGAGAAAAGGCCATTTCTGCTCCCGAAGGCTATGAATTAGAGGTCAGCCCATCTGGAATTACCATCTACGCCAGCCAACCTGCCGGGATCTTCTATGGCATCCAAACCCTCAAGAGCTTGATCCCCGCCATAGCCTGGAAAGCCAAACAGCAGCAGTTGACCATCCCGGCACTACAGGTCAAGGATGCGCCTCGTTTTGCACACCGTGCCTTTATGATGGACATCGCCAGGAACTTCCAGCCCAAGGCACAGCTCCTAAAAGTACTGGATGTCATGTCTCTCTATAAGGTCAATGTGCTCCACCTGCACTTCAAAGACGATGAAGGCTGGCGCATCGCAATCGACGGCCTGCCCGAACTGACCGAGTTCGGTGGCAAAAGGGGCCATACCCTGACCGAGCAGGACCATCTGATCCCCGCCTACGGCTCGGGCCCCTTCCCCAACAGCCCCTCCGGCAGCGGCCACCTGAGCAAAGCCGATTTCATCGAAATTTTAAGATACGCCACCCAAAGGCATATCAGGATCATTCCCGAATACGAAACCCCCGGACATGCCAGGGCAGCCATCAAAGCGATGGACGTGCGTTACCAACGGCTCCTAAAGGCGGGAAAGCCCGAAGAGGCTAAACAGTTCCTGTTGCGCGACCCGCAGGACCAGTCGACCTACCGCTCGGTGCAGGGCTTTAGGGACAATGTGATCAATCCCGCATTACCATCAGTCTACAATTTTATTGGCAAGCTGATTGAGGAAACCATCAAGATGTACCAGACCGCCGGCGCCCCCCTGCAGACCATCCATTTCGGTGGCGACGAAGTCCCGGAAGGCGTATGGGAAAAGTCCCCAGCAGTACAGGCTCTACTGGAAAGATACAAAAGCATCCAAGGGGTAGACGAGCTCTGGCACTACTTGTAGATTTCGGTAAAAGTAACCACTCTATTCCGTTCCAAACTGACCAGCTCAACTAATGCTCAACCTTTTTTAGCCCACCTTACAAATAATTCAAGGTATCTACTTTCCGTTCTACGGACCTTCCGATAATAAACGTTTCAAAACTGCTTTTGCTACGCAAAAGACATGATTGACCACGATAAATCACAAAATCCTAGGGAAAAACCTAATGACATCCAGACAGGCCACAATCTTTTGATTTCAGAGAGTTTTAAGGCACCGTAAGGCATCAAAACCATGCGGGCAAGCTATCCAATCCAGAACACTATTTTTAACAACCAAAAGCCCTTAAAATCAGTCAAATGGTCACTTTTAAGCGAAATCAGGTGACCATTTTGGAGCGTAACAGGTGGCCACTTTGATGTAAAAAAAGGTGGCCACTTTCAGCATAACACCCACCCTGGGCGAATTGCCCGAGAAATACGTCAAAGCTATCCATTCCCCTATTATATCAGAAACCGAGTTCTGGCAGACGCAGGGAATGCTCGATAAATTCAAGCGCAGAAAGCGGGTACAGCCAGCAGAAGACTTCCCATTAAGGGGCGTGCTGAGATGCTATTGTGGCCAGATGTTGACCGCCGGTTGGTCCAAAGGTGCTGCTAATTATTACCTCTATTACAGATGTATGGGCCATCCAGGGGTCAATATTCCGGGCAAGGTCATCCATGAAAAGTTTGAAGAATTGATGAGGGCCTTAAGTTTCAAAAAACATCATGTCGATTTTATCCTTCAGGCTGCAAAATCAATGCTAACTGAACCTATCAAAATGAAGAACGAAAGACATCAGACAAAAAAAGGGGAACTGCACAAAATCAACGAGAAGATCTATAAGCTTGAAGAGCGATTGGTCAATGAGGAAATTGATACTTCTACTTACCAAACTTGGTTTAAAAAACTACAGCTGGAAAAGAGGATGACGGAAGCTAGTTTGAACAATGAAGACAGGCCAAAAATAAAATCAGATGCGGATATTGTAGAAAAATTGCTTCCCTACCTTAAAAACCTACTTTCCATTTACGAAAAGGCAAATGTGACCCAAAAGCACACCTTTATCAGGGGAATGTTCAAAGATAATCTCGTATGGGGTAATGGTTTATTTCGAACAAACTATATCGATCCAGCACTTAGTGATAACCTGCTGAAAATCAACAAAAAAGGGTTGCTTTTAAATGAGCAACCCTTCCAAAAAACAGAGATAAATCTGATTAGTACCCCTAACGAGAAATACTTTGAACACTTAAAAAGCTTTTTATTGCTTATTGAGCCTATAATAAAAGATTTGGAACAAAAAGGTTTCATATAAAAAGTATATAAACCTTATTTCAAGTTTATTGCAGAACACCATAACGAGATTATGTTAGAACTAAAAAGTTGGCAAATGTGAAAAATTGTACTTTTGGTCTATTTTGAGATATATCTGACCATATATAGAATAAAACATCACTAAGTCATTTCCGTCCCTATGCCTTAATTCAATTCTAGCTGACTTCATATAAGATACTTTGTTAAGTGATCGCTTTTCAAATCTCCCAGTTGTCGGTGTTTTTGGACAAACAGCAACACGTTGACGACATCTCGCCAAAACTTAGCCTTGAATAAATCACTACTTGAGATTATAAATTTGGCGGTACGGGGAGGTAATTTGATTGTTTTTCCCATAATGTTAGAGCTTTGGATAGAAGTCAGCCTTTGCCACCACGCAGCGCCCAGATAGCGTCCCACACTGGAGGATATCCTAAAAGTGGCCACCTTTTTTTGTTCCAAACCTTAAACCGAGAATTTTGCAAATCTTGTGTGTGCCAGGTTGAAAACCTACTTGTGCGCCATTATTAACACCCACCAACTAATGGGGAAAAATCGCGATCATTTATTTGGTCCAAACAGGGAACCATTTTAAAAAGTGGTTCTCCATTTTTTCGCGGTGCGAAGAACTCTGTTGCCTGCACTTTTCAAAAAAATTGTTGAAGTATTCTTCAACCAGCTTATTTTCTTCATCATTAAACAATTCCTTATTGTCCCTGCACCAATCCCTCATCCAAGTCTAGTTCCAAGAAAATAGAAGGATGAATCAATAGTAAGATATACTAGGAGAATTGAACAGTTTGAAACGAAATATAGTGGCAACTTTTTCCTGAATAGACGGTGATAAACCGTCTCAATTACAATATAAATTATTTTAAAATTCTTTTAGCTTATGATTAAAACTTCTAGATCGTCGCACAAACCAAAGTCAATCAAAACAGAGTTGAGCTAACACTAAGTTAATATAGCAAATTTATCTTTGAATAAAATTTTTCAGAAGTAATCATGAATGCATATATAGCACAACGAGTTAAAATCTGGTCTACAGGTGATGACCGTGCTTTTCGTGAAATTTTCGATTACCTCCGACCCCGCCTCCTAGCTGCTACGCTTCGCAATATAGAGAATAGCGAAACTGCAGAGGAGCTGGTAATGAATACACTGCTCAAAGTATGGCAGCTCCGGTCCAAAGTGGAAGATATCGAAGAGCTGGAACGTTATATCTTTGGCATCATGCGCCAACAGATGGCAGGATACCTTAGACAAAAAGTATCCAATACTGTAGCTATTACCGATGTTCCATTGGAGCAATTAGGTGCTACCGTATTACCCGAACTAACTTTCCGAGAAATCGCAGAACGCTACCAAGCTGCACTGGCTAAACTCTCACCTCAGCGCAGGAAAATCTTCCTGATGAGCCGCGAAGAGGAACTCGCAAACAAGGAAATTGCCAAACAGACAAAATTATCTGTACATACTGTGAACAACCATATCAAATCTTCCTTAAAGGTCATCAAAAGTGAATTTCAAGACCATCCAGAAGCGATTACCTTTGTCCTTGCCCTTACTCCAACGTTAATTTCATGAGCCCAGACGCCTCAAGCTGTGTTAAAATTTTGTTAAGCGAATATTAAACTTTCCCCAAGCATAGCCATGCTCCCATAAAGCTGCATTGTTTTTTATAGTAAGAGGTTACAGAAAGCCTCCTACAATCAATAATGAGCAACGTACAAAAACCATCCAAAAAAGCAATGATCATTTTTTTCAGGGGAAAGAGCAAACCCACAGAAAAAACTTTGATCGAACTTTATCTTGCCCTTGATATTGACGAAGCTTTTGTACAACAATGTATGCAGGAAGCTTGGAAAGAAAAATATTGGCAGGTAGAGCCAACTTTACCTTCAGCTATAAAAAATAATGAAGAGGCATGGCAGCAATTCCAGATAAGGTCTACTCCAACCAAACGCAAGTTTATCCTATGGAAATACGCCGCAGTAGCAATACTATTGCTAAGTATCGGTATAAGCTTAACTATCTATCATAAAAACAGCCTCCGTCACGCCAATGAGCTTGCCCAAAATATCCATTTTAAGAGGTATGAAGCCCAACTTGGAAAGCTGACCACTCTACAATTATCTGATAGCAGCACTGTTACGCTATTCCCCGGTTCCAACCTTGATCTTCCGAGTAACTTTAATGATAGTGATAGACAGATAAGGTTAAGTGGCAGAGCCTATTTCCAAGTTTCGCACAACCCCAAAAAACCATTTTATGTAAGCAGTGGAGGACTAAGAACTAAAGTACTCGGCACCAGCTTTGAAGTGAATACAAACGGCAACAATCAGGAACAGAAAGTAATCTTACATACCGGAAAAATTGCAATAGGTTTCGCCAAGAAAATGCTGGCAGTCCTCATTCCAGGTCAACAGTTGACCCTCAGTAAAAATGGAACATACCAAGTTGCCAAAGTTGATACCAAACTATTGACCAGCTGGGCAGAAGAGAAATTGAGCTATAACCAAATTCCACTTAAAGATATCTGTGCAGAATTAGATCAATGGTATGATGTAAAAATCATGATCAAAAACAATTCAATTTGCAACAAGAGACTGACCGCAAGTTTTACCAGAAAACCACTGAACACCGTATTGGACATCTTGGCCATCACCGGAGATTTTCAATATGAGATGAAAGGAAAATCGATCACTATTTATTAAGAAAGGAGGAATACAGAAAAGCGATAAAAAGAAAAAGCTGTCCATTAATAACGGACAGCCTAGCAATTACCTGATTGAGCCCAGGTAAATGCCATAGTACCAAACAGGACACAAACCCATTTAATAACCAACGCAAACATGCAAAAATTTTTATTAATTCTTTTCCTGATACCTGCACTATTCGCTAAAACCATGGCGATACAGGTGTTGGACAAGAAAATCAACCTGTCTGACCGAAATACTACAGGGTTGGGACTGATTACCAGTATCAAATCACAAACAGGTGCCGAAATCACCTACGATGAAGTAGTGAACAAATTACTTTCACAACAAATTACTATACGTAATGCCTCACCTATGGTGAGAGAAGCATTAAATTGGCTGAAGACAGATTTCAATATCGGTTATAAAAGTAGAGACAACTATATCATTCTAACCTTATTGCCAAACCCCCAACGACCCGGCCGTATTTCAGGAAAAATCCTTGATGATCGAGGAGAACCCCTGCCTGCAGCGGGCATCAAGATCATAGAAACTGGCGCTACGGTTCAAAGTGGAATCGATGGTACCTACACTATCACTATTAAGCCTGGATCCTATACGCTAGAAGCGAGCTACATTTCATTCCAGACCAAGCGCGTTACCGATGTTACCGTAAAGGAAGGGCAAAATACCAATCTTAATATTACGCTAAATGCCTCCACCAGTGCCCTGAAACAGGTAACCGTAACTGGTAGTTACAAAAAGGAAAGTACCGCCGGGCTTTACGTACAACAGAAAAATGCCGCTGGCCTTACCGATGGAATTTCGGCAGAACAGATTGCCCGCACTCCAGATAGGCACGTGGGCGAAACCTTGGCCAGAATTACTGGCGTAAGCACTACCGATGGCAAACGCGTAGTAGTAAGGGGCATTGCTGAGCGTTATAATGTAGCTACTCTTAACGGCAGTACCCTTCCAAGTACAGATGTGCAAGAACGCAATTTTGAGTTTGACCTCATCCCCACCAACATGGTAGATCAGGTTGTAGTTTCAAAATCTGTTACACCTGATATGCCTTATGGTTTTGCGGGTGGTTTGGTGCAGATTACCACTAAGACCATCCCCTCAGAGAATTTCATTTCGTTTAGTACCGGATTAGGGATCAACGACCGTACCATTGGCAAAGATTTTAAAGGTTACGGGAGAGGTAAATACGATTACCTTGGTTTTGATGACGGTACGCGAAACCGATTCCCGGAAGGGCTTAAAGATGTCTTTTCCAACTTTGACCCCAAAAAAACGGATGCCCAAAATAAGATGACCGCAGCAGAAGTTGCAGAGCAGAACAAACGTATCGGAGGTACCGAGCGTTTCGGTGCCCGTACCTTCGTTGCAGCTCCTTCACAGGGCTACCAATTCAGTTTGGGGCGCATCTATTCACTAAACAAGGACAAGATCCGCAAACTCGGATTCATAGGCTCGGTAAGTTACCGAAACAGCCAGCGCAACAACTACATCGCCAACATGCGAAGAGGTGGTTGGAGCATGAGGCCCAGCTTGGCTACGGATACCTCAGACATAAATACCGGTAACCGATACATCTTTAACACCTCCTTTGGCGGCATGTTCAATGCGGGTTTTAACACCGAAAAACATCAATTAAACAGTTTCAACCTCTACAATAGAATTTTCGAGAATGAATTTAACCGTTTGGTAGGTTGGCAAAATGAACGACCTAAAAATGAAAGTCAGCCATATCCAGTCATAGAAGAAGACGAGCGACCAAAGTTTACCGACCTATTGCAGAACAAACTGACGGGAAAACATGTGTTCGGAAGACTAACATTGGACTGGAACGGTTCCAGAACCTATCTTAAACAGGAGGAGAAAGATGCTGTATATGCCAACTTAGGGAATACGGAATATGCCAACTATGCTCCGCTATACCACTACATTCCCGGACAGAACAGCGATCCCAATTGGGGCACGTTATACCGAGGAAAGTTCAGTTATCGTGAGATCAATTTAGAGGGCATGTTCAACACTGCCTACAGTTTTCGTTTAGGCAATACCTCTCATATCTTTAAGACCGGCTACAATTACCTTAACAAACACGTTTGGAATGATTGGTTGGTACTCCCGATTGTAGTATCCGATATACAGGGAAGCAACTCCGCAGAGATTCCCATCCAGGAATGGGGCAACCATATGGGTATGGAAGATCCCACAAGAGATTTTTATTATAAGGTTTCCTCCTTTACGGATGCCGGCTTTGAGGCCAAAAGCGTTAACCACGGCACCTATGCCATGTTCGATAACAAGATCGGATCGAAGTTCAGGTTGGTATGGGGTGCCAGAGCAGAATACTTTAGGCTAGACATCATTAAGAACCCTACTAGCTTGAATACTGATGTCAATGTCAAATTACTGATGGATGAGGAGAAAGCCTGGCGCTTCATGCCATCAGCGAGTGCGACCTATAGCCCTATGTCCAGCTTAAACTTCAGGGCGAGTTATGCGCAATCTACCGTAAGGCCGGGATTGATGGAAAACTCCAGATTTTCACGCTATAATCCCAATTATGGAACCAGGGTACGTAGTAATGGAGTGAGCACCACTCTGATCCACAATTACGATGCAAAGGTAGAATGGTTTCTGGGTGCTGGCGAAATCATCTCGGCAGGTTATTTTTATAAGTACTTTGATAAACCGGCAGAGTTCTATCGTTTGGACAATATGAGTGGCGGTAGTCCCTACATTACCATCGCCAATTCAGATTGGGCCAAGGTTAGGGGCTGGGAATTCGAAGTCCGAAAGCGACTGGATTTCATCCTTTCCAAACCATCCATACTTAGCGATATCTATCTATCGGGGAACCTTACGATCCAGACATCGGAAGTACAGGGCAGGGAAATCAGATATGATCAAACCACTTCACCGGCAACCCCATATTTCTACTACCTTAAATATCCACGACAGCTTTATGGACAGGTACCAATGCTCTATAATATCGGAGCGCAGTACGTTGGCGATAAACTGGGGCTGAACCTGATCTATAACTATATGGACTATAAGACCTTTGTGACCTCTAGTGAGCCCATGCTAGCAGAGTATGAAAGGCCAAGGGGCCAATTGGACCTACAGTTAAGCTATCGATTTATCAAGAAAAGATTGGAGGCCAAATTCAACGTGGGCAATCTAACCGATGCGCCCTTCCGTTTCTTCGTGAACGACGCGACCACTTATGAGCTTAAACCAGGGACAGAAAACTTGTACAATCTCGAGTGGAGTGACCGCTATACATATAAACCAGGCTTTTCAGAAAAATTCGAGAAGGGTTACGCTGATGAAAAGACCGGACAGTTGATTGGCGATCGCGAGACTTTTACCCGTTACATCGGCCGTACTTACAGCCTGTCATTAAGTTATAAATTTTAAAAAACAGATCAAATGAAAATACAACATATTCTATTTTGTGCCCTGATCGCCACTTGTCTGTCGGCCTGTGAAAAAGATGGAGAATTGAACCAACAGCCTATTAAAAAGGTACAGCCTATCCAAATATTCGGTTTTGCGCTGGTAGACACACTAGAACAATATTTTGATGGCAGGAAGGTACGCGAACTTTCTGGAAGATACGCCTATCTCGGAAAGATAGCTTTCGATAAGGAAGGTCCAACAGTAATGGAATTTAAAAAAAAGGGCGACAGTAAAGTAATTTACAGTAGAACTATTTCTCCTGGGGATGCTAATACAGATAAAAAACTGTCATTTTATTACGGCGGATCGGCTGTTACGGAAAAGTACGTCTCTCCCTCTCCCATTGTAGGCGTCGAGCAGTTCGCTTTCTATATTGATGGCCCAGCAGATATGCCTGTGGATATTGTCTACGCCGATGCTTCTGGCGACATTGATGCCGTAAAATATCTGGCTAGGAATGTAAAGCCCCGTACCTGGACCTCGTTCCTTCAGGTTCCTCCCATTGACAACAATGGACAGGAACTCTATATCTTTCTGTTGAAGGCAGGAAAAAAGGAATGGTTGGCCGAGACAGGTTTTGCCTACAGCTTTGTACAAGCCAACCTACCTACCACTGGAGGTTGGTACCAGGGAGGTGGTGTCCAAGCGCTATATGTACAGATCGTAAAAGATATGAGTGGAACCAGAACTGGAGAGGCCCATGACCTGGTACAAGCATATCAATAAAAATATTTAAAATGTTATCTAAAAAGTAGCTCTGTAGTTCATTCGGCTCAGGGCTACTTCCCAATAATCTTATCAGACACCACTTAATGAAAGCCATTAACCAAAGAGAACATCAATTATTGTCAGTGACGATAGATCAACTGATCAATAACTCGGGCCAAATTGATATTGAACCCATGCTAAAACATGAACAACAGCAGCTATCTGGTATCTTCAAAACTTATCAATCGTTGTTAACCCAATTGGCTGAATGTATCGCCGAATACGAAAACAAACGTCACGATATCAAAGTAAACCTAGTTGCACCTGCTTTGAGAAAAGCACAAAAAGAACTGCAGAACAGAGCCAATTCGTCTTCCCTTTCTTCTCAACTTATTTAATGCCGACGCAAATGTGCATTAATCTTTGAATGGCTTGCTTTGCCTTAATAGAAATTAGATCACAGTATAAATCATAAGGAATAGCTTCGATAGCTTGCTGATCATAATTATTTCGCAGGCCCGATTCAGAAAAACAAAGGGATAATTTGTGCACAGCCGCTATTATACACTATCAAAGATCTTAAAAAAAAAATGTTAATAACTTATTGATAACCAAGATCTAAAAGCAAATAAATCTAAATATCTTTAGTTAAAATTTAACTAGAAAAGGAGGAACAATCATGGGAATTAAACCAGGGCCAAAAAGAATTGCCGAGTCTACAGGAAAACCGGATAGACGTCAACGCGACAATAAGCAAACACCAGGCAATACACCAACTTTAAAACCACACGAGCACAAAAAGGGCAAATAGATCCATATAAATGGTGAGGAGAACTTAGGATTTAGATAGCAATCAAACATTATCTCGGTATATCTACTGGGATAATGTTTATTCGAACTCTTGATCCATCTATCTTTCTATTCGATAACCAAATACCGTGCTCTTTGAGTATTTTCAAGTTGGCCCTTCAAAATGTATATTAACACTATCCGTTATATACCAAAAGAATTCAACAAGGCATCGATGTCAGTAGTGGGCAATGATTGAAGACCAGTTTTAGTGTCATTGATATAGAAGTGATGCTTAAATGTGTATACTAAGCTATGATCAGCTGGCCTCAGAATCCGCAATTCAAATCTGTTGCCATCATTCCGTTGGTAAAAGCTCTTGTATACGTGAATTTCCTCAATAATGTTTTCCAGCTTTGCATTTGGGTAATACCTAGATTCAAGTATATACGTTGCGTAAGTTCTAATTTGTATGTCGCTCATCCCTCCCATCATCCCGACACCCGCAAATCCATGATGGTTTCCCGAGCGTTTCATGGCAATGAGCTTTTGCATTTGCGAAACAAAAGCTGGTAGCTCAAGCTCATCCTCGAGTCTTCGCATCGTATTTTTGACATCATCCAAATTAAACCGATCGTCAAATCCGTACCAGTCTCTAGAAACAGATATCAGTTCGTAGGCAAGGCACTGGACAACGTAGGCCTGCCTGAGAAACTTTGTTGCATCTAGCGTGCTAACGGTACCTAGGGCAATATCTATTCTTTCATCAAGTTCCAATTTTACATTTTCCCTTGAAATACCTTTTTCGCCAAAAACAAGTACATCCATCTGAAAGTTGAGCCAAAACTTCAGGCTGGATGTTGTCACCATGGCCAGCAGAACAAATTCTTTATGTTCAAATGCGTAACGCCCCACCTCTGCGTAACCAGTGTTAAGCCAGTGGTGAAGAGTAGAGCCCTTATCTACATAGCTTTGGCGTTCGCTTTCTTCCATCTCCACACCCAATTGATCAAACACAGCTTTTCTATTCATACCTTCGGTACGCTCATGACTAACGATTACTGCCATATTATCAAGGTTAGTCGCCTTAAAGTAGTTACGCTGCCTATCATCCTGAATCTTGGAAATCATCTGCTCCAATTCCTCAAACTCTGCAACCAATTGCGCCGACATTCGCTCAAATCCCTGTATTTTTCCCAGCTCAAAATATAGAATGTTCAACCTAATTGATAACTCCTCTGAAGGATCAGCCTCAGCCAGCAATAATTTTGCTTCCGACACAAAGCTCCGCCTATTTATCTCTCCAGAGCCTAGCCTATTTTTGAGCATTGTAAAGGTAATGGAACGCTGTTCACTTTCGCTCAATACATACTTTTTGGATAATCTTTCGATATAGTACATCGAATCGGCTAACTTCCCTACCCCGCTGTACGCCATAGCTGCGATCAATAAAACTTCCTTATCCGAAATGATCTGGTTTCTAGGCAACGTTTCTAGTAGCTCATAAACCCTCCACAGGTCACGCTGCGCTAATAAAATCGCACCTTTTGTCCTAAGCTCAGCTACCGCATCTTCTATGCTTCCTATACCAGCAACCTTAACCTGTGCAACACCGAAACTCGGCAACCCGTAATTTACGCCATGATCTCTATTCATTTCTCCACGATTCCTGAAACGCTGAAGGAATTTGTTATAGATATCGGCTACAGCAGAGGCATCCATCACACTTACAGTAGGAATACGTACGCTTAATTTATCGTTATCCTGCCAGTTACGACCTTCGCGCTCCGACAAAAGTTTCTGGTATATCGCATCGATATAATCAAAAAATAGACAATTTGAAGCCACGTCATAAATAACAAGCAGTCCGTAGATCGGCTCGTTTTTTAACAGATAGTTCAACGTTGAGGCTTTGATAGAAAAAGACAAGTATTGTCCGTCTATAATAAATTTTGGCCGTTCTACACTCTTCAATTGGATATCAAAGAACCAATTGGTTGCTCCCTGCGCGATTAGCTCAACCTTATAGTCCACACCAAAATCTTGTGTCTGTTCGTGAGCAATAAATCCAGCAGCTCTGCTAAAATATGAGAGTAGTCGGTTTTTAGATCGATCTTCATTTATGGAAGCTCCATCAACCTGCGGCAGATCGTTAATTCCCATTTATAAGCATTTGTTGGTTTAAGTTAGTAAATCTCGCATTTAAAATTAATTGGGCAACCTCTTTATTCCTATTTTGCAGAAAAGGTAACCATGTATTCCCTAATCCAATAAGCGTCAGGCGATCCCTGTCTAACCAACACGTCGAGCATGTCAAGATAATCCATCAACAGCAATTCCTCGTCCATAATTTCCTCTAGATGATTGTAATATCCTCTGGAAATGAGTTGTTCCATATGCTGAAAGTGCATCAGATCATTTAAATTACCTGTTGCTCTCAAATTACCTGACAACCATTTAAAACCATCAATAAACAATTTTTGGTCACCGATATGCGAAAGTAAGGTAATTACGGACTGAACATTGAACTTTCCAAATATCTCAATGATACCCATAAAAAACACTGGGTTTCTCTCGATAGGCTTCCAGTTTTCAGCCGTCGATTTCCAGCCCGCCTCTATATCCAACAACAGAACGTTACTGAACATTGGAATCTGATTTCTGATCAGATAATCACGAAATACTGTCCAGGCCCTAACAAAATTATCGACCATTTTTTTGACTTTGATCAGATCTATATCCTGAAATCTATTGTCGGCAAATAGGATCACCCTATCCAATATCCCCCTGAAGAATTTATATATCCCATAGAACCGTTCGTACTCTTCAGCACCGACATCCCGCAAAAGTGATCTTGCCTGTTCCAGTACAAACTCAAAGAAACCAGCTCCAGTGGTATGGGGATTCCACAAAATAAGTTCGCTAGCTCTGTTCTGCACATCGAGCTTTAACATACGAATCCTATCTTCAATTTTATAGTCCCTATCATCTTCCAGGCGATTGGCAACTAACCTTACCAGTGACTTCATCAACCCGAAAACATTGAGATTCTCAGTTTCAAGGGGAAGGATGTTTACTGCCCTTTTTAAATAGTTGATTGAATATATCTGTAAGTCAATATCATTGGTATCAAAAACGCGATCCTGATCGATAGCATTATCAATGAAAGAGATGTACATTTTATAATATGCTTCTTTTTCAGATTGTGATTGAGTTCTGAAGAAAAATTTGAAATCAGATTTGTAAAAAGCCGAAAAACGAAGCAGTCCGTTTAAAATCCTTTTGCCAAGCTCATTGTTATGTTGCCATACGTTTCGACTAAATGCATCATAAAATTCTTTAGCGTGCGGATCATTTTCATGATGCGGTGCAGTTAAAAAACACAGCGCCAATTTTTCTAGATCTTTTTGGTTAGGATTATTTCCTTTGCCTATCAATGCACAGAATCCCTCTATCGACGACTGGAGATCAATTACGGGCGTACGCATGCCATCTTCGAAACTACGGTTAAAACTCCTGTCAATGCTGTCGCTAACCACCTGAACTACAAACATCTCGCACCATTCCTTCTGATCGGGTTCCAATTGTTCCCAAAGCAACTTGGCACCAACTTCGACCAATTGCCCAGGTCTATGTGAGAAACTATTGAAAGTGTCCAACTTGGCATATTCCTTCCATATAACAGTCCATTCCTCCTTAGTTGGCATCAGATCTCCCTTCACCGCCTTATGAAGCCAGTTCATCTTAGAGAAGTGAGCGTCTGACTCCGTCTTGGACTCATTCAATGCCACCGCATACTCTTTAATTTCTGAATTATATTTAGGTTGTATGATAAACCCGGTGGTATCGCCGTTATCGTACTTTTCGGTAATCTCCCAAGCCCTGATATCCATTTCATCCAATTTTTTTCTCCAAAGGCTATCTGAAGGATCTACCTTTTTCCTATGAAAATCAAGGATTCGGAAGATATCCTGATTGAACGTTCCAAAATTGAAGCAATAATCTTGGATAAATGCCTGTAGACCTCCACCATATTTTAGTCTATGCAACAACTTGTCTGATTGGTAACGCTCTAGATCATGTTCTTCATGTCCAGTTCTGATATTAAAAGGAGTCTGGTCATGAACATATCTAGAGATGTCGTAGTTCAAAAATTCCCTATTGGAATAGAGTACCGACAGGTGTTTACCAGCGAGTTGGGGATAGGCTTGATAAATACTGGCAACTACGCCAAGGATTGCCACTGAGTTGGCATTGCATACCAGGTAATCAATGATTTCATCTAGTTTGTTCTGATTTTCCAGCCCATCTGCACAAAGTTCAAGGAGGTATTTCTCTAATGCCATTAACACCGACTGCCATTCGTATGGCGCTACTTTTACCGAGCCACGGAACACACTCCACAATAGATCACTTCCATAAAGCTTCAACTTTGCTTCATCCGTCAGTAAGGCATCCAACTCAACCATCTCATCTCTTTCGGCGAATTCCGAGACTGCATAGTTACCAGCACACCAATTGCTAATTTCTGTCACAAACTGCGCACCGAGCAAAGGATGGAATTTCAATAACCAATAGGTTGGGGATTGCAGGGCACTAGCTGGAAAATAGTTCAATCTACTTCCCTCGTTCCGAAGTCCGAAGTGCTCATTGACAGACAGGGAACCAGAAGATTGCGAGATATTCATGATAAAGCGATCTCTTTCATTTTCGGGATAGAAAACTTTGCAGGTAGTCACCATCCAATGCTTCCTAACGAGCTCAATAACCTGAACAGGATTGTGTCTTACCACTTCCCTCGAAAAATTTCCCGAAAGGATGATCTTAAGCAATTTGACCTTGAGCCGCTCTTCATCGTAGAAGCCATCCTCATCCGCTTCATCATCCCTTTCTTGCTCACCAAGAATACTGGACAGCTCATTTTGGATTCCGCCATAGAGCATGATCAACAGCTTCACTTCCGGATCTCCGCCGGATCTCCTACGGTAATCTGGTTTCAGGTGATGTTTGATCAGATGCAGGGTGATCAGTCCCGCCTTCCTCACTATTGCGAGTTCTACGTCCTGATAATCCAGCAGGGTGCTCCACTCTATTAACAACTGGTAGATCAGCGTGAAGTGCTTGGCCGATATAGGCTCTAGATTTTCATATATCAACGAAATGACATTTGCCCATCCATAGCCGATCGGCATATATTTCTTGGTATGCTGATCGCCCATATTGATCTTACATGCCGTTCTTAATATCTTTAGTAAACGGAGCAGTATCTCATTATCATTGGCCAGGATCAATTCTTTGTTGGTTTGGAAAAACTTACTACAGTATTCCGACATCAAAATGGCGATGAGGCATTCATCGGAACGAAATCTTTCAGTAGAATTTGAAAGCGCCTGTTCGGTAACAAATTTCTGTTTTTGGCTATTACCAGACCTGAGCACAACTGTTACCCAAAGTCTATAAGCCCTCCTCATTGCGGGTTCCCTCCCCAAGGTTTCAAAAAATCGGTCAGCGCTGCTGCATTCGTTGAACAAAAATTCCACGTGATTGATCAAGGCCCAATCCTCCAGAATATCATGTGCTGGTGCATAATAGCCCCTATTGGGAGATTGAATAATGATATTCTCCTTTTCCAACTTTTCTAAGGCCAACATATCTGGCTGTTCCAAGCTTACAAATGGTTTCATTTGTTGAGATCGCTTAACGGCTACTTCTGTAAAGGTACTACTTCTCCGTGCGGGCAGACCATCTTGAAACTCATTGAGCTTATTCTCTATTATTGTCGCCCATAAAAGTTGGATAAAACCTTCTTCATTGACATTTTCATCAATTTTTCCATTAAGCTGAATCGCCCTGTAGGCAAAGTCCAGATATTTGGGGATACTCAACAGCGATTTCAATCTCTGGTTTTCGAAAAGTTTGGCGAGCGAGGGAACATTTTCCGATACCGTATCCAATTCTATATCGGTCAGTTCTGGGATATCCAACTTTGCATACCCAACGTTATTGAGGTACTTCATGTTTAGGAGTGGAAGATTTACCTCTCTGCAACTGATGATTACCCTTACATTGGAAAGCCGACCAAGTGCAGTCAAGAGCTGACCAAAAGCCGTTCCAGTAGACTCTAATAATTTTTCAAGGGCATCTATGTATACCACATTATGTTCAAATGCTCCGAAAAGACTAATGATTTCGCCAATGGTATGGTTGATCGAATGTTTCGAAAAATAATCACGCAAGTTTCCATCGGACAGTTCGTCCGCTTTAAAGCAGCAGACCAGACCCTGGTTCTGCATATGGATATTGGTCAGGTAAGCTTTCACCAGTGCAGACTTGCCCAGTCCCTGATTACCAACTAAAACCGTTACCTCGGCATTGTTAACCGTTTCAACCAAAGTTTGCAGTAATCCTTTCCGTGGAAGTACGAAATCTCCGATCCTATCTTCGGTCATCTCCATGATCTCGTAATTTTGATCGCTCCATCGCTTAAGGGCAGCCAACATAGCAAAGGAATTGTTACGAGAAAGGGCTACAGGCATTGTCGTTGACAGTTCGCTATCCTGATAGGAAGCGCCTTTGGAGTTACCATCGGCAACCATGGTGAACAACTGCGCCCAAAGTGCATCTGCACCTACCGTGGTATCCTGCTTAAACTGGTTTAATAACGAATGGCAATTTGCCCTGTCCTTGCTATTGTCCTGCGTAAAATCATATTCAAAAAAATAAAGTGTCCTACAAAATTCATGTAGGAGCTCATCATCCAGTACATTGGGAAAACAGTCATCAATGATGTCGCGCAACATATCCAGATAATTTTTCTTGGCTTTGATGCGATAGACCTCATCTATAAAATCTAAGGCATCATCCTTGGATCTGGACCAATCAAGAACTACATTCAGGTGATTCTTTTCATCTAGTGTGAGGTCACTTTTGATTATAAATATCTTATCTGTTTTGGGTTTAAAGAGCCCCGGATTTCGAAAATCTTCCCAAGCATCCGAAATCACCTGCCGAAAAGTTTCCCCTTTCCTGGAAATGGTCAGGTTGTGCTTGATCTGACAGAGCACGTTGAGAGTTCCAACACCGTGACCACATTTCATCAGCAGATCATCCGTTTTATATCCCAAGGAACCCGATTGCTGTCTAAAAAAGGAAATCTTATCTTTAACGGCAGGTATATTCAGACCGAGCAAAAAATTAATAAAAAAACTGGTCTGTACTTCGATTTCATAGGTAGTTCCACCACCCCCCTGAGAATATACGTTACTGTTTGTAGCCATGGCGTTAGTTATCAGCCCTAAATTAACAGGCTTTTATGACATTGCGAATTCTAGTTATAAACATCATCACTAGTCGCTGAACATTGCTAAACGGTCTACATTTAAATACAAATTATTTCCTTTAATAGATGTAAGTCTTTACAGGCATGGCCGATTTCTTAGAGCTTATTAGGGAGTAATCAAGATGCTTAAACCACCATATTGCCCGTAAGGGCCGCCCGCGAAATTTTGGACATAACAAGGCATTGGACGTTTCAAACATCCAATGCCAAGCGAGATTAATCAAACGAGCAGAATTAATTTTTCTAAAATCTTCCCCTGTTAGGATTTGGATTAATGCCGATTATTTGACGTCTCCCTATGTGGAACACCCTCCCCGCAACGCTCACAGCGACCATGAAATGTTCCTAAAGGACTAATCAAATCACCTTTATCCGTACAAGCCATAAATCCATCTTCTTTTTCAAAATTGCCACATTCACAAACCCAATAATCAAGATATTCGTGATACTTCATATCCTGCGGCTCTAGTGCTGTAAAGCTGTTTTTCTAACTTTTCATGATACATTATTACTATTTGACCATTAATTAATTTAAGGCGTCAATACCCATCTTAGCGAAGCCAATACAAAGTTCAAAAGCTGATTGTGCCCTATTCCTTGCGCTGCCACCCATAATAGAATTAAACTTGCTTTCATCTGTTTTGAATTCCCTGACATTCTGAAAGTAACCCGTGACGCTATTATAGGCTCCGAACAAATTGCCCTTGGTCGTTTCCATCTGTTGGCTCGGGCTGGTACCTGCGTACTCCAAAACTTTTTCGATCGTATTGTTAAATAATGTAGAGGTGTCCAACTCCTTTCCCATCCTAATGGCGTCATAAGTTTCCCGATTTGGAGCCATAGCCATCTGCACCAATTTTTTAACCTGTTTTTCGGTAATCCTTACTTTCGTCCAATGGTTGAAAATTTCCTGCATCTCTTTCCCTAACTGGTGGGAAATCTCCATTAATTGGTGTGCCTGTTTCAATCTGTCGTGAGCATTGGCGGTATGTTTAATCTTAATTCCGTTCGACTGTGAACGCATTGCCGCATTCAGCGTATTTTGGCAAACGATACGCACAGGCGTGAATGCTGCCGTAATACTTCCCGAACCATTGTGTGAAGTGGTCAAAAAGAGATACTGTTCAATCAGATCATTTCTGCCCACCTTGATATAGTCCGGCAATTTAGCGGTAATAAAAATCCTTTCCCCCCTGCCCAATGCGCCAGCGGTTTCATAAAGAATACCCTCGCCACCACCTACGATACTATCGAAGAAGCTAAAAGCATCTACATTTTGCACGACGTTGTAATCCTTGCCCACTACGCCAAGGGCTTCATCGGTATCCGTCCGAACGGTGGCGAAAGTGTCGGGAACTTTGATTTCGGGTATCAAGATTTCCGTGTCGGGGTCGGCATTAAAATTGGCGGTATCATAGGTAAACAATGGGCGTTTTTCCACGAGATAATCCAGCCCTGCAAATTGTATTGCCTCGCTACTGGTCGGATATTGCTCAACAATAGTTCCTAATGAGTGCCACGCCTTTTCCCTTACCGAAAAAAAACTGTGCTTATTGGTGTTAGGGTTATAATTTAGGTTGTGTGCCATGATTAATATTTTTTTGGTTTCTAGTCCTGGACAATAAAATTTCCACTTCCAAAATGTTCACGTTTGCCGTATCGGTCAAAGTGAGTTTGGACTGTGTCTCGATTTCGTTCACAATATCGGAGAGGTGGATATGGTCGGCGTGGACTGCCACACGTACCATCAGAAAAATAGTTTCGTATTTCATGATTTTGGAATAATAGCCCCGACATAGTCGGGGCTTGCATTAACGGTCTACTTTTGATTAGGAAATTGGATTTCCACCTCGATCTCTGCCAACTTATCTACGCAAAGCTGATTGACCATTTTTGCCACGGCATTGATGATGTAGGGGTTTTTCGTTGTAAAATCCCTGCCCTTATCGTCCCCGATGGTCAACTCACAACGTTGAAAATGATTGCTTTCTGTCTCGTCCGCATCATCTTTCTGCGCCACCTCAAAAGTTTCAAGGGTGTCAATCGTCTCCAACAACTTGCCCCTTTGATTGATCTTGCGGTTAAGTTCTAAGGCAATCTTGATTGTTGAATCCAAGTTTAGGGCAGGTACTTTAAAGTCAAAAGGCAAATCGCCTGTTTTGTCCGCTTCCTTAGGTGCTGCGCCTTGATTGGTCGGTTCGGGTTTATCTTTTCCCTCTTCCTTTTTGCCTTCCTGTTTCAATGGCACATTTGGGCGGATATTGGTTTTGTCCGTTGCCGCACCTTTTACATCTTTTACCTCTGTTGCTGATTTTTCACTTCCGATTACTGCTGTTTTCATGATTTCTAAATTTAAATTTTACGTACTGATTAATTATTTTTTCATGGTAGGCATTTGCTGTGGTGGTGGGCTTCTGCCCTTTGTGCTGTGCATTGGTTCTTCCTCCTTATAAAATGCAGTCGGCTGAGGCCTCCTGCCTTTTTGTTAAGTGCCTGACCTGACCACAATCCAATGGAAGGGCAAGACTTTGCGAAAAAAAATACGACCCGAGCGCAGCGAGGTGTGGAGATTTTTTTTCAGCAAACCCGAAGGGCCCGGTCTTGACAGGCCAATGGATTGTTCAGAAATTTCGGCACAAAAAGGTTCGAGGAATTTTCTAGCAATTGATCGGATTACCAGAAACTAAACGTATTGGCAATAAGCAATGCTAAACCATAGTAAACATGGAGAATAAGAGAAAGGGCAGTTTGAAAAACGTCCTAAACGGCTATCGAGGTCGCCTTAAAACAGTGCCTGCAGAGAAGATATGTAGCCGTAGTTACCGATACCTTATGAAATCACGCTTGAAATAATATTGATGTTCAGCGCAACAATGACGGTATTGAAGGCAAAAGAAAGCAGACCATGAACCCACGCGGTGCGCCTCATCCTTTTACTGGTGATCGAAACGTCGGATACCTGAAAGGTAGTTCCAATGACAAAAGAAAAGTATACAAAATCCATATAATCCAGCTTAAGGTCATTTCCGGGAAAATCTAGTCCACCATCCCGATAGTAAAGGTGTGCATATTTGAATACCAAGGTGGTATGAACCATCGTCCAAGCCGTAGCGACCGATGACAGCGTCATCAGCACATGGATCAATAATGAAGAGCCCGATCTTTCTCCAACGGATGCATATAGCAACACAATACCGATGAGACTGATCCCTGTAGTCAGTAGAATAAATAGGGATAGTATGGTGCGGCCCGAGTCCTGATCCTTCGCTACCTCCTTGATCTTGTCAACATTACAGGTAACGATCGTGAACCACGAAAAAAATAGATGTGTAAGTGAGAATGCCAGCCAAACACTCATCCAGTGAACACTAAGCTGCTTAACGCCACTGTTTAGGATAGCAACAAACAGGGCTACCCCTGTTGCGATGGCAAGGCGTGCGCCATTGTTCAAATGATTGATTATAGCTATTATCTTCATTCCTACATTTTGGGATCGAACTTCTGTTGTGAATAACAGTTATTCACAAAGCAAATATAATAGATATCGACATTCACTAGAACAAAATAACAGTCAACCAATTATGAATAGGTAATTTGCCTATGGATAGTATTCAATCTTTTAATTTTCATCTGTTATGGACTAGTGACCATATCGCACAACGTCCATTTAATGCGATACCAAAAAAATGATCTCAAGACATATGTTAATTCTTCCGCCAACAGATTATTTTTACGAATATTGAATTTTCATTAAAAATTAAAATTAACGTTATGAGTATTGAAATCACACATGTCGACAACGGTGACACACCAAATGAAGAAAAGGTATGGATTCAGGCTAGTGAAGACTTCCTGGTAAAAGGATTTGCTATTGTTGACAGGACTTTTGACCAAGACGGAAAAGTATCCAATGAATTCCGACACATCTGTATTTTACCAGAAGTGCAATTACAGAAAAATCAGTACATGATAATATATACTGGCAAAGGGCTGAATGGCTTTAATAAATTTAATAACTCCGAGCAAAAGTTCTACGCTTTTTTCTGGGGATCAGATAAGTGTGTATGGAATAACGATGGCGGTGATAAAGCAACCCTGATAAAATACGAGGTAATCAATTCCGTGGAGGTTCCAAAACTCGGTTAGTTAGGACAAATTACCATTTGCCCTTTAAGAACAGGAAGAGATGAATACAAGAAAAGCCCGACCAATGGTCGGGCTTCGTATAATTTCCAAATCATTGAAGATTTATTTGGCATTTTTCTGCTCAGTAACTTCAGTTCTAATTTCTTGAGCCAACACCTTTAGGTCTTGCATCCCTTTTCTAACGCGTGTTCCAGCTGCACTGTTACCATTGTTATAGAGCTTATCAGCATCAGCTTCGATCGCTGTCACCAACTCTTTTACTTTTTGGAATTTTTCCATTTTGGTCTGTTTTGTTAAATATGAATAATCGGTTAATTAAACTGCAACGAATATAGTGTTTTTACGTCTACATTGACATCCCCTGAGCCTGAGCAGCTTCTTTCTCTTTAGCCTGCCCTACTTTTTTATCCAGTCCCTCTACCTTTTCCAGCCCAGTTTCCTTTTGGAACTGTTCTCGTTTTTCAGGCTTGCCGTTTTCCGCATAGAAATTCAGTTTACCATAACGTACCGCTGTTTCCAAGAACATCTTGGTGGGCTGACCATCCTTTTCTACAGTAATTAACGGTCGACCACCATTTTTAAGTATTTCCTCCAAACGTTCAGCTTTCTTAGGGTCTTCCATTTCGGCAATCTTGTACTCATCCAATTGGGTTTTCACATCATAACCATAGGCATCCGTAAACTGGCGGAAGGTCAGGTTATTATTATTGTCCCTTCCCTTATCGGTATCCAACTGCATCCATGCTTGATAAGGGTTTCCTTCCCTACTCAAAAGATCATCACGATACACCGAACGTCCCTGCACAAGATTGGCAGCCTGTTCACGGTTAAAGCCCTTACCATATTCCAACCAAAAAGTCTGCGACATCGGTGGAGAAAAGTATTCTCGCTTAAAGGAATTATTGACATAGTTGACCTTGCCAGCTTCCATCGACGCAACTTCAGCTACCACCTTTTTATCCTTGGTAATGGCCAATAAAACATCGCCAGTCTGCTTTTTGAACATTTCAACGGCCTCGGCAAAACTATCCAATGGTTTGGCAGAGTTGGTCTTGCCTTCGGCATCCTTGATCAGTACCTTATACTTCTCGCCTTCTTCCAATACCTTGCCCTGGTTGTTCAATGCTTCCAGACGGTTGAGGTAATAATAGTCGGACTGGCCAGACTGTTTAAAATGTAGGGTAATATCGACAACGCCCTTGGCGGCATCTACCCTGTCGAACAATTTGAAAGCTGGTTCGTTCGCTTTCATGTGCTCTTCCATCTTCTCGATCAGCGATTCAGCAAAACCGAGTTTCTTCATCTCTTCTCTGAGATTCTCCAAATTGTTTAAATTCATATAACTGTTATTAAGTTGATTATGATAGTATCCCGTTGTCACGACGTCGGGAAGATTTTCGTTTTGTAGTACTGATACGAGCGTACTCAAGCAAGGATCGATAGGCGAAACCTGCCACCCGAGATTTGCCATAGCGAAATCAATGGCGGTTTCCAACCCTTTGATGGCAAAAACATCGTCGAATGCTAGCATATATTTATTTCGTGGATAGACCACGTAATCAAAGCCTGCTTTGTTCGCCTCACGAAGATGTTCAACCGTCCATATAAAGACCTGTCTGTCAAACGACATTGTCTTCTGGTAATGCCCATCATCAAATCCATCGCCATGTTGGTAACCAGTTTCGACGTAATCATGCATCGAACCCCGATCGATAGTCCTTAAAAGGGTTTCCAAAAAAGGTTGCAGGGGTGCGTAGTCAACATTGTTTCTTTCGGCATTTGCCTTTGCCAATCCTTCCCCACGAACCGCTGTGATCTCTTCATGATCGTAAAGTCTTTTATCCTTGGGATAGAGGACAAAATCATAGCCATTGATCAGGCATCCCGAGAGATGTTCTGCTGACCAGAGCAGATTCCTGCGCTTGAAGAGCATAGGTCAGCGTTTTAATTTGTTGTCCCTTAGCAGTACCACCGTACCCGCTTTCAGTTTGACCTTGACCTTTCGAACTTTCCTCGATACCAATTGTCTGGCAGCATCAATTCCCGCGGTAGCGACTTGCATCCCCATCGAACTGTCAAAACCACCCATTCCAATACCACGTACTGCATTGTCCGTACCTGCGTTCAATGTTCCGGTTAACACCGCTTCGGGGGCTGCAATGCCAGCCATCCCATCCAAACTGAACACGGTAAGGTCAACAGGCACTATCGCATTTCCCAGACGGACATTTTTAATATCCAACAACAACCTTTGATTAGACAACCTGCATACCCCAAATAATTGCTGCCCCTTGGGCAAAGTCAGACCAGAGATCACGACCGTATCGATCAGTTTAAGCTTGACTGCGGCTCCATCAACCACTTTTTGATTGCCATCAATATAGGCTGGCAAGGCTTTGAACTGCGTATCAGGATAGAGTGAGCGATCCGCAGCCTGTCGTTGGATGACCCTTTCAGGATGTTGCACATCCAATATTCCCTGCATCAATTGGTTGAGCTGCTGCATTTCCTGATCTTCCCCTTTACTCTGTTGCATCGCGAACATTAGTTTTTCCAAGCGATCTACATCATTTTTGATGCCCCCAGCTGGTTCTCTTAGGCCCGGATTACTTCGCTGTGAAACAGAAGTAGGCTGAGGTCTGGTAATTTCCCTTTGTAAAGCGGCAATCCTGTTGTCGATTTCTTCAGTCTGCTTAGCTGCCCCTGTACTTTGACGATCGGAATTAGCCAGCCCGCTAAAACCCAATTTTTCAGCTATAGACTGGATGCCATTGCTATCCGTTTTCGATGAGCTGCGCTCGGCTTGGTCATAGTATTCCGTTTTGTTCTTTAGCGTATCCTTCGAGAAGGTAGCATCTGGCAAGCTGGCATTGATGCCGCTTGCAGTCTGCATTCCTGATTTGTTTCCTTTACCACCACCGAGCGCATAAAAGCCCAATGCCAAAAAAGGCAATAACAGGAGTGGCAGAAAAAGCCAGAACCTGACTTTGTTCTTTTCTTTCTTTTGATCCATGATCTAAAATTTTATGAATGAATATTTAGTTAAAGGCCATGATGATCACATAGGCCAAGTACATCGAAACGACAGTGGAAGTAATGATCAGATAGCATTTCATTTTCCTAGATGGAACTTGCCTACACCTATCATTTAGCCAGTCTGCAAGCTTCCGTTTCTTTGTATTAGTAGCCACATCGAACCTTTCAGCAATCGCATCGAACCACTGCTGAACTGATTTATTTCTTGGTTCTCTCATCGTACCACCTGTTGATCTACATTTTCCAAAGTCTCCCAGCGTTGAATCAGGAAACCGTGTGGATTATTGTCCGATCTCGAAACGTTTCTGATCTCCCCTTGGGTGACAAGTTTCCGTTTCAGGTTGGAGCTTGAGCGCAACAGTTGCTGGGTCGCATAACAGCGGAATGGATAGGGATAGACATTGAGGTCAAGCACAATACTGTCCACCTCGATCGATTGAGAAATATTTGCCGAGATCACATTGTTGTAATATCCCTTTTCCTTTAGGTTATTATCCGCTTTTCGTGCACTTTCATCGGCCAAGTTCAATGCCCTACCGATATTGGAACGGATGACCTTATCATCAGGATCGAGCGTAAAGAACCAATGATGGAATGTCTTGATATGATCCCTAAGCTCCACTGGCAGATTATCCTTTCTGGTCGTACTAAAGGCCTCTATCGCCTTAGCACCTGCCAGGATATAAATCCTTTCCTGCGTCTGGCGTACCATCCCGAAACACTTCCAAAGCACCATTCCACAGATGGCTACACAAGCAATGATTAGAAATATACTGAAGCGTTTGATGTGGCTGAATGCCGTATCTATATTCTTGAAATGTGTAAACATGATCCTATTTTTTTGAGTCCCCACTTATCTTATCCTTGAAATAGTCCTGACCTGAAGCCTCTACCATTCCACCCATTTGCCTACTGCCGTCGCCGAAACTATCGGCAACCATTCCACCAGTTGATTTCATGCCTTCCCATCCCGCTTTTCCTGCTCGTTTGGCGCCACTTGCAGCTAGCCCTCCTGCCATACCGCCAGCAGCACTTCCCAAATTTCCAGCACCCGCTGTCATCGTATTCACTTTCATCAGTATCGAGTTTCCACCACCGGCATGTACCACATAATTAGCCACCGTTGGCACGCAGAAATAACCCACAATCCCAATGACCAAAAAGATCATGTAGGCCATATCTGTAGCGGAAAAGAAGGTATCTCCACCCGAGGCTACTTCTGAGATATCCAACTTGATCATATTCTGTTGGATCTTGCCCAGTATCGCCCCAAAGATGTTTGCTATGGGGAGCCACAAAAAGATATTGATATACCTGGCTATCCATACCGAAAGCGTGTGCTGCAGCCCATCGAAGACCGCAAAACCAAGAACCAGCGGTCCCAAAATCGCCATCACGATCAGAAAGAAAGTACGGAGCGTATTGATACAGAGTGCCGCCGCCTGATAGACCAGTTCCAATAGTTCGGACATAAACTGTTTGAAACTATGACGTACCTTATAATCTGTCCGATCTGCCCAAAACATAATGTCATTCCCTATAGACTCTATCCAGCCCTCCCCACTTCCATCCGGGTCTTTAGGATAGGTGTACTTATACCATTCCGAACGATTGCCACTACCGTTCTCCCCAACGTAGAGTTTCCATTTGGTGGATTTTTTCAATTCCGCTTCTTTTCGCTGTAGCAAGGCCTTAATGGTCCGATCACTATCGGAAACCATCCCACGGGTAGCCAAAACTGTTGGTTGAAGTATACCATTGAAAACAGCGAGCACCACGGGGAATAGGACGATAGCTAGACCGAGTGCAAATGGGCGCAATAAGGGGTAAAAGTCGATGGGTTCGGCAGCTGCAATTTGGCGCCAAACACGGCTGGCGATATACCAGAGTGCCGCAAATCCCGCAATGCCCCGAGCCACATCGATCAGTCCCGCACATAACGGGATCATCTCGTTGTAGACCTGATCCAATACGGCGTGCAATCCACCTATGCTATCCGCAATCCCTCTAGCCCAAAGCGAAACAGGCAAACAAAAGAGCAGCAGCACCATAAAAATAGATTTGATGATTATTCCTTTCATGACTAAAATTTTAAAGGTTAGAATAAAGACTGCCTACTGATTTCAGGTCACGGCTTTGACGTTCCCTAAGCATACCCAGCGAAGTCGTTTTCTCGTTAAAATCACGCAGGAACAAAACCTTCTGCTGCATATCCTCAAAAATCCGATCAATTGCGCTGAGCCTTTCCTCATCACTCATCCTCAATTTGGAGGAGGTAATGACCATCGCCAGTTCCTCTAGGTTATCGAGACTTCGAGAGAACAGTTGTCCGTAGACCCGCTCGATATAGGCCATTTCGCCTACGTTAAAAAGCGAAGCAGACCCAAAGCGTTTAAAGGCCGCCTTGTACTCACGGACGATATACTGTTGATGTTCCACAATATCAATGACCTTGCGGTATTTTCTGACTTCCGGACTGACCACCATCAGCCCGTCCAGAAATACTTCGTGCAACGAAAAATTACCTTGGGCAATATTCTTGACCGTATTATATCCTCCACTGAGCACCTCATAGCCTCGCTTCATATCCCGAAGGATATTTTTCATTTGGCCCAATTTCTCTACATTCAACAATAACTGTTGCGCCTCGTGTGACTGTGCATTCACATTCACAAAACCCAGCACACAGATGGCTAGCATCCAAAGCTTCCCGACCCAACTCGATCTAGCCGGTTTACCTAATGCCATGGAGGTTCCATAGCGATTTGATTGTTCTCTGTTCATCTTCCCTTGAATTAATTAAACCCCATACCGCTTGCTGAAAATGCTGGGCGAAGGCAAGGTGTTCCCTCATGGAGAAATAGACCTTATCCAAACGTTCCAAGCGTTGCCGATCATCCATTTCTAACTTTCCAGCCGTAATGACTAACAAGAGTTCTTCTAGGTCATCTAGGCAAATCTGCCAAAGATTTTCCCGTACCTGTTGCACATACTGTTGATTGGAAAAATTCAACTGCCCATGATCACTTATCTCCCTAAATCCTTTAGAGATCAACAGCTGCATTTCTATGACTTCAGCGGCTTTTGCGCTGTTTCGGATACTAGGATTGACCTGCTTCAAACCAGAGATAAACGCATTGTGCAGGTTGAACTCTCCCTTGGAAAGATCTGAAATCGTATTCAGTCCCGAACTTGCCAAACGATATCCTTTTTGTGCCATATCAGCGTATGCCCGCAATGCCGCAATCTGCTCAATCAAATACCTTTTCTGAGTTTTCTTCTGACGGAACCACTCCGACCAAGTCTGCGCCATCAAAGGCTGAAAACTTAACACCAATAGCAGTACGCTGCACAGTACACCTTTCAAAATCTTAAACCTAGCGCTTAAAACTTTGTACCTAAACTTAATCCACCCCATATATCTCCTTTAATTTGGCAGTTTCTTCCAGCGATACCGAACGGCTGATGCTTAAACTGATATTGCCCGTATTGAACTTTTTGATCGCCGAATAATTAGCTTCCATTTCATTGGCGGCCTTTGCAATCAACTCTAATCGTGCCGCATCGGACATCTGCATCTTGAAGGAATTGATGACCAAAAATATCTGGTCAAGGTTCTTGATGCTCTCATCTAGGATACCCGAATAGACCTTGCCCATGTATTCCAATTCTTCGGGCTTGAACCGGTTATCCTTCTGGAACAGTCCCCAAGCCCATTTGTATTCATCGACAATAGCGATCTGTGTTTGGGTCAGGTCCTTGATCCGTTTATAATAGGCTATCGTGGACTTGATACGCCAGAGCTCTTCATAGTACTTGGCATACTGTTCCTTTTGCCTGTCTGTCCAATCCGCAATCTCAGTGAGTTTGAGCCTTGACAACTGGTTTTCTAAGACCCTCTGCGCATTCTGTAGCCAGATGGTCTCGTTCTGCAGGCGCTGTACCCTAAGGTCTACCGCCTTAATTACTTTTTTTACGCCCGCCCTGATCACTTCCAGTACCGCAACCTGCGCATTGGCTCCCGTAGGCAGCCCCACAAATAGCGTCATGGTACTCAGGGGCAGGATGATCATATATTTTTTCATAACTCCTCTGATTAAATTTTTAACAGTATCCACCCACCAGACCACAGATTTGATCTGCCATCTGAAATATTTCATTGTATTCATCCTATAAATTTTAAGGTTTGATTTTGATGTACTCCCGGTTACCGATGATCAGCTTTCTGTTATCAAAATCGATTTTGATACGCCTACCTCGGAGCTGCTCAGTCAAGAGATGATCCTCGGGCTGATAGTTTACCTGCCAATTTTCAGTTTCGTACTGACGATATCCGGTTTTACCATCCCTGATCAAATTAAACCCTGTGCGACGAAAGATCTGGAATTGGCTCTCAGACACTAAGGATACTTCCGATGTATCGTCAGCGATACTATAGGTTCCTTCGGAGTGATTGACATAGCTACCAACAAGCTGATTTTCGGATTTGGGATTACAAGCTGCCAAAAACATCGTTATGACAGCAAAAAACAACACTTTTTTCATATCTATTGATTTTTGGTTTTCATTTCAAGGGCAAGCATCTGGATGCCTTTTTGGATACTTCCAAATCGGTCTGCATATTCCTGAACCTTAATTTTTTCGGTTTCTTCGGTAGTATAGCATAGGTATTCTTCCAGGCTTACCTCTGTTCTAAACACCTTGCTATGCTGCCCTCCGAGGGAGATAAACACTTCCTTGTACTTTCGTTTAGGATCGTTGGCCTTGTTCATAGAGAGGATCAATGCCTTTTCCTTGTCGGTCAATCCCAACAGTTCTTGGATGGCATCGAACTTATTCTGGTACTTACTCTGGTCCAACAGTATCTTACAGTCCGCATTATTGATGATCGACTGTTTGACGATTGGCGAAGAGATGATATCCTCTACATCTTGGGTAACCACGATCGCCTCTCCAAAGTATTTCCTTACCGTTTTAAAAAGGTATTTGATATACTCGGCCATCCCTTCCTTGGCAATCGCCTTCCAGCATTCCTCGATCAGCAGTACCTTTCGAACACCCTTTAACTTTCGCATCTTGGAAATGAACATTTCCATCAGGATCAGCGTTACTACCGGAAAAAGAATGGGATGATCTTTGATGTTATCGAGTTCGAATACAATAAAGGGCTGATGAAGGAGGTCTAGGTTCTCCGTTGCATTTAACAGGTAATCAAACTCCCCACCCTTGTAGTAAGGTTGCAGTACATATAGGAAACTAGATACATCGAAGTCCTTATCCTTAACCTTTCCCTTTTCCAAAATCCGGGTATAGTCGGCGAGCAACCATTCATAGAAGGAATTGAAACAAGGGAAAATATCAGCGTTGGCTGAAAGGTAGCCATAGTATAAAGTCAGTGCATTGGAAAGAGCTACGTATTCCGATCTTTTGAAATGCTCATCATCCTTCTTCCAGAGTGCAAGTAGCAGAGTTTTGATACTCTCCTTTTTTTCGGTATCCAAGACTTCTCCCTCTCCAATAAAAAATGGATTGAACCTGATCGGATCGTTTTCCGCATAGGTAAAATAATAACCACCTACAAGCTCACACAGGCCGCGATAACTATGCCCCACATCTACCAGTACCAGATGTGCACCCTGTTCAAAGTAACTCCTATCCATATGGTTGGTAAAAAAAGATTTTCCTGAACCTGACGGTCCTAGGATGAACTTGTTACGATTGGTAATATAGCCCAAGCGCATCGGCTCATCGGAGATATCCACATGAACGGGACGACCAGTCAAACGATCCCCCAACCGCAGCCCAAAAGGAGAAATACTATCCCTGTAATTACTTTCCAGATTAAAAAAGCAGGTGGCCTGTTCTATGAAGGTATCAAAGGTATCGTTCATCGGAAAATCGCCCTCATTACCCGGCATACCCGCAAACCAAATCTGCGGTGCACCCTCGGTTTCCAGTTTGGCTACCGCATCCAATTGAGCCATAGCAGAGCTGACCTTATTCTTCAGATCACGCATCTCCATTGGATCATCCGACCATGCCAACACATTAAAGTGCGCCTTGATTGGCAGGCGTTGGTGAACCACCGCTTCGTTCAGAAAATCGTTTACCGCATCACGAGAAACCGCATTTTCCCTAGAATAGCCCGAAAGTGACTGTAATCGAAGTTTCTTTGCTTCCAGGCGTTTGATCGTTTCACGATCATCCCCGATAAAAATGTACTGGTTATAGATATGGTTACAATCCAAGAGCTGTCCCAAGGGACTTGCAAAACCGATAGAAAACTTACTACGGTCGGTACTGTAGCGATCATAATTGATACGGCTGCCACAAAGTGCTGGCAGGTCTTCCATTTCCGAAAGGCGATAGATTTCCAACTCCTTTTCTCCCACTTTCAGACCATCACGGATACTGATATCACGCAAAAGTGAAGCTTCATTTTCAGCCAGCAGAAACGTAAACCGCTCGATCAGCCCAGCCTTGTTAGCCGTACCAGCTAATTCATCATCGTCCATTCTGGACAAGGAGACAAAACCACTGTCCTTTAATATCCTTTCAAATTGGCCACAACTGTCCAAGAAATCAAGACGTATCTTATCATCTGTCAGTTGGGCCGGCACGATACTTTTACGCAAGAGGTTGCTGTAAATCGAACTAGCCGATCTTCGTCCTTCAGGCTTTTTGGTCAAGATAAAGTAGCAGGTATGCCCTAAGCTCTCCCTTTCATTGAAAAAGGTCTCGCTGCTCCTTGCTAAAAAACTATCTCCCGCTCGATCATAATCTGCCTGATAATGCTCTTTTACAAACCAGTCCATTTTATGGAACACGCTATGCTTTGGCAAGACCTTGATCGCCTTGACCAAAATCTGATGATAAGCCTCATAATCACTATCCGAAAGCGTAAATATCTCGGGTAAGATCGCTTTATATACCACCGAAAAATCGCCCTGCATAGAGATGATGCAGTTATGTTCTATCTTGAAAATCGGAAATATGTCATTTGCCCTGACCATGATCTTTATATTTGAGTGAAAGGAAAAGTTGTCTAGATTGGAACTGTAGGTATTTGGGATAATTCCGTCTGGCGAAATATTTCATCAGCCCATGCTCCCCGAAGCGGGCAGACAACTTGCCCACCACTAAAAACAGCCCAGCACCCTGACCAAATACGATCGGCAATACCAAAAACAGACTGACGCCAGAGATATATAATACCGCAAAAGCAACCAACAACAATACCATTCCGACTGCCAGATAAGCAATGTACTGTGCCTTCAATCCCTTGAACATGATGGGCTTTCCTACCCCTTTATTGATCTGATATACCGATGCCATAAAAAAAGTTTAAAGTCAAAAGTTATATCCCAAAGAAGGATTTGAGTACTGTGGCTACGACCACCAAAAAAATACAGGAACCGAACCAGGCGGCAGCGACCTTATTGGTATCGGGTTCGCCAGCATTCCACTTATTGAATACCTTGATGGCCCCAATGATCCCAACGACTGCACCAATGGCATACATCAGGTCGCAGCCCGTATCGAAGTAGCTCCTCACACGATTGGTCGCCTCTGCGATGCCGGCATTACCATCTTGTCCCAAGCAATAATTGAATGTCGCCAGCATTGCCATAAACATCAAGGTCTTCAATAAGGCCTCTTGTTTAGGTATATTAGGGATATGCTGATGCATGAAGTTCCAATGCTCCTTGAATCTGGAAATCATTATTTTTATCTTTTTCATTGTTTGCCGCTATAGTTGAAAGATTAAGGTTAATCCCAAAGATTTTCGATATCCTCTTGGGTCAGATGGAAGGGTGCGTGATCAATGATAAACTCGTTGACCGCATGGATCTGTGGATGACCACCCATCTTGGGAAAATCAGTCTTCAACTTTCCAAAGAGCATGAAGAAATCACTCTTGCTGCCATCCTTTTCCGCCAGTTGCTGAAATAGAATTTTCAGTTCCTGCAAAAGATCGGGTATCAGTCCCAGCTGATCATTCTTCTCTTTATCTCCGCTAAAATTGACCTCATTACTTCCCATCAGACTCATACCCTCGGGCAATTTGGTCTTACCCATCAAGTCTCCACCCTCTGAAATGTCTACGACATCCCTTTCCCAGTGATGGGGCAATTTATCGGGAATAACCTTGCTCTTTTTACCCCTACTATTTCCAACCTCCTTAGTCCTGTGCCTGAGATAAAAAAACCAGACAGCGCCATACCATAAAAAGGAAAGTACCATTGCAGCAACCAGAAATTGTTGCCATGTAAATTCTTGTAACATATACTTCGCTTTTATCAGCGGCACCATCGCCACTGAATTCGAAAGCAAAGTTTCCAAGAACCCAAATTTTTAATTGCCAACGCACTAGCCACCTCCCTATAAATAATTACAAAAACCTTGATTTTACGCCAGCCAGTTAGTGAAGTTATTTTAGTATCTTCGTAGAAATAGTAAAGATTTACATGAACGCCTTAGAAAAGTTTTATATCACATTAGACCAAAGTGATTGGGATGTAGCTCAGGAACAGGAAATCAACAGCGCATTACAGACGGTCAACGCCGAGTTGATTGAAACGGGACTAGCAGCGGAACAGCATTTTGCCGAGATCGACCGGCAAGCTTTTCTCTTTAGTAAAATGGACAAAAAACTTTCCTATCGAGCTGCTGGTAAAAAGACGATGGAAGATGGCTCTGAAGTCGATTTCGAATGGCCTGATATCCGTGAGTTTGACCAAAAGGATTTTGATTATTTATACAACAGGTTTCAAACTGTCAAAAATCTTTATGCAAAGTCTGAATACGGTCTAGTCTTATTCTACTCGAAAAAGCAACAGAATAATGATTTTGTGGTCAGTTTGGTCAAAACCCTGTTTGAGCTGGCCAAGCGCTATTTTGATAAATCAAAAGGTGGAGGAAAGAACCACTATGTTATCTATGCCCGCAACGTACTTTCTAATGCCCTTCACATCGCATCCAGCAGAAAGTCCGCTGCCGAAATCAATAACGTATTCCAGGAACTGATCACCTATACCGCTGATCTGCACAAAAATTGGGACCTGGATCATTTCTCAACCCTGCGGTCAATGATCGATCTGAGCAGATTAGCCGCGGAGTATTTTAGGGATTTCAAGGGCAGTGTTAATATACAGGCATTTATAGATAAAAATTGGGAGGCTGCCCAAGTTTTAAGTAAGGATAACCCTTGGGGGGCGATCTACGTCACTGACGCCTCGATCAATCTCAGCAGGAAACTGAATGCCGATGTCGCGAAACTTTCCCACTTTAAAGCCCAACAATACGAGCAAATGGCCGATGCAAGGCCAAATGATCTGGCCGCCGTTTCCTTCATAGAGAAAGCGATGGAAATCCAAAAGCATCTGGGCAATCCAGCGGAGCTATTACGGATTCAGCAGAAATATCAAAAAGTACGTTCAGAATCCCACCTTAGCGAAATTCAGCAAGAGTTTCCAGAAGATGAAGGCAAACGGCTAAGGGAGTTGATCGAAAACGAAGTTGCTACAAAAAGTGAGCACGAAATCATCACGACCTTTTCCATCACCCCCATGATTCCCCGATTGGACTATATCAGAAAATCTAGCGAGGAATCTTTTAAGGCCTCGACTTTGATGAATATGCTTCCAGGAAGCATACAGGATAAGTTCGGCAACACCATTGCGCAGTATAATACCGAAGAGGAAAGGAATCATTTCTCTTTCCTTCGAACCTATGAGTTCCATCTCCAGATCGCCCTGCAAACGCTTGCGCACTACCTGCTTGAAGCCCTTCACAAAGGCAAGTTGTCTAAAGATGGTATCATGCAGTTCCTAGAAGATAGTTGGATGAGCGTACCAGTCAGCCGCACCCACAATGGGATGGAAATTGACTTCAGCTACCTCAAACTTTTAGCTCCCGGTATTCATTCGTTCTTTGACGAGTTGCAAAAATGGGAAGCCGATAAGACCTACGAACCCAATTTCGTGCTTGCCACCGATAGCTTGGTACTAAAGTCGGAATATTTATTAAGGGAGATCTGCACCTTTTTGGCCATCCCCACTTTCAAGCCAAATCCCAAGCAGGTGGGCATTATCATGGAGAAAACCCTGGATAATCTGTTAGATGACCTTAAGGACAAGATAGATGAGAACGACCACCAGTTTATCAAGTTTGTATTAACGGACAAAGCGGGATATAACTTGAGGAACAGGATAGCCCACGGACTGATGGACAACGTCGATTACAGCTTGGAGTCTGCCCTTCTGGCGCTGTTGATCATCCTGAAGTTGAGCAATTATCAATTTAAACAAGCGTATAAAAACGATGTTGACACTAAAAATTAAGCCCTCTGGCGATGAACAGCTCCTAAAGTACAGCATGGGAATTATCGCTGGCTATTTAGCGGATTATGATAAAGTGATGAGTACCAGACCAAGTTACTCGGAGCGGACGAACACCATTACCTATCTCGAACTCCAACAGGAGATTGATGATTTTATGGCATTGAAAAAGGACTGGGACGGCAATGATGCCTATGTGATATCTCCCATAGCCGCTGCCGTCGCACGAAGAACATTAACACAACTAAATACAGACGGTCTATTATCCTCAGAGATAGCGGTCAATGTTTTTCCGATGAGAGATGGTGGAATACAGTTTGATTTTGATGGAGAAGAAATGAGCTCGGAGCTGGAGATCGACCCAGATGGGCTGATGCATCTTTTATTCTATGACGAAGACGGGGAACTTTTGGATGAACCCTATAAGTTATTTCAGGCTGAAGAAATCAAATGTCTTTTAGAGAATTACATATATGGCGTATATTATTAGCGCAACTGACAAACTATATCGGAGGATACCAAAGGGCAATCCAAACTGCTGGAAAATTATAAAAGGCAAAAAAGTCCTTTCCAGTTTCAATTTCAAAACCCGAAAAGACGAAGATGGGCTTTCGGTCAACATCGCCAACCTAATTACCCCCGCCGAAATTGCTGTAAAAAGCCCCGATAATGACCTTGCAGTCTTACTGGCAGCTGTCCCAATGAACGAAGGGTATAAAGTTTACCAAAAAGGCAGAAATGCTTCCCATGCAATCATCGAAGGGGATACCCGACCGATTGCGAAGAAATTAGCAAAATCGGTCATCGAAGTTATTCCCCTTTAACTAGTACAATCTACCCAAAAGTTATTGCCATTTATCTGGAGTCAGGTGTTTGAACCTCCATCTCACACCACTCGGCTGTACCGATTTATATGCTTGCAGAAACTCATCAAATTCCGAGTAACATTCGCTACTCCTGTCAATCTGATCCGCAGATTTGACCCAAGCTTCCAATTCCTCCAAGTTATCGAAATAAAATCCCCAGCGATCCTTATCAAGGACATAAAATTCGCTTCGGGGAGTGACCTGCATGATCAATCTGCCAAGTGCACAAACCTCAACGTTTTTCTTCCAAAAATCAACACCAATTACTTGTGCCAGCGGATTTTTCAGAGGCCTTTCATGTTCGCTATCGTAAGTTCTCACATTATGCAACAATGACCAGAAATCATCGTTCAAGGTTCCAACCTCGTCTAGGTATCGCTTAAAATATTTAAGAGTAAAGGCGGCAATTTCTTCATTTGGCAATGGAAAATCGATATACCTTTCCAATACCATCATGATCAGATAACTTTCAAAGGTCATAGGAACAGGTACATTTTCCAGTATCATCCTGACAAATTCTAGATACTCCTGTTCTGAATCATATACGGAGAACGTCCCATTTTTGAACGCATTTTTTGGCTGGCCCAAAATCTTGGTAAAATAGTTAAAATCGAAACTATACACGTTGCCAGCTGCCGTATACTCCCTACCGATCTCCATCAGTGCCCTGATATGGTTCTCGAACTCCTGACGCTCGGTGAAGGTTTCGACCTTCATCAATTTATCTATGAAAGCACTAGTCCTGTTTTCTTTCTTCCATTCCTCGATCTTCTCCTTATAGGTTTCATAATCCAATCGTCGATAGGTTTCGAATTCCTTTGATGACAGATCGCCATTCAACAGTTCAAAAGCGAAATATTTATAGAAATTACTTTCCTTGGCGAAAGCGAGGTATCTCAGGTTTTGTTGCTGCCCGATGTCATATCGTTCTGGGTTCATTAGATCTTCGATCAGTGCTTTGATCACACGCACATCATTAGGACTCAAAGCATTTTCTTCCTCAAGCTTTGAAAGGAACTGATAAAAAATTGGTTCTTGATCATCTTTTGAAAGACCAGCGGTATTTTGCTCAGTCATGTCCATCATACGCAAAAATTCTTGGCGTTGACTGTCAATCAGCTCCTCATGTCTTTTTCTGAGTCTATTGTACCGGTCGCCATATTTTGCATCAGTAATAAAAAATACTGCACTATGATCGAACAGCGTCTTGAATACGACGGGATACCTTGCCTTTAAAAGTTGTAGCAGATAAAAGTCATAGAGCAATACCTCTTCCTCCAAGCCCTTTATTTCGAACAAGATAGAATTGGCCAATCGTATTGCCACCCTGTGCGTTTGGACAATCTCGTTGGTCAGGCTGATGCCCTTTGGGGTCCTGGCATCTATCACGCCATCGATCTGATCGTGCAATATTGGTGCTAGGCCACCACGAAGGAGCTTCTTCATATAGGTTCTGATGATACCTGCCTCGTACATCGGCAAAGTGAATTCGAACTGGAATATCTTCTCTAAAAATGAACTATAATTGGAGGTATTGAAAGATTTCACGGCTTCAAGAATATACCTTGGATCATAGGCCACCACGTAAACCAAATGGTCAAAATTCGCCGTATTCCTGATAATCCTTAAAACTTCTGTAATCTCTTTGCGGTCCAATCGGTCCAGATCATCTATAAAGATGATGATCTGCTTTCCGGTAGCCGCAATGGAATCATTGATGGCATCATAGATCTCATTCTTATTGGGCTGTTCGAACAATTCTCCAAAGGCCTGTAGTCCTTTAGCCAACAAACTATCATCGATCTGCGTCAGGGTCTTGGCATAGGTATTTATGTTACTGGAAAGATTGGAATCATACCTTCTGAGCTCTGAAATCATTAACTCAAAAAAATCCTCTATGATTTTCTGCGGACTAGAGCTACGCCATGGATTGAAATGTAAAATGATCCTGTTTTCCTTATCCAGAGCTTCAAACACCATATTCGTGAAGGAAGTCTTTCCAGATCCCCACTCTCCGGTAATTCCTATCGCCAAAGAGCCCGAGGCTTCCACCGCTGGCTTTGACTGTATTTTTTCTGCGATCCTTTGGGCAAATTTCTGTCTGTTCAACAGATCGTCCGCACCAGCGGTAATTGGAACATCCACTAAAAATGGTGATTCCTGATAAATGGGTTCCTTTACCTTTGAAAATATTTGGATGATCAGCACAAATAAAGTAGCACCAACAGCCAAGCAGAGTATATCTGCATAAGCTAACCAAGGAATAGATTCAAAGAGCGTAAAATCATATTTGTTATCGAACAATCTATAGTGAAGATAGGCCGCCACAAAAAACAATTGGGGTAAAAACCAGTCCGCATTTACCAGATAATCTCTCCTCAGGCCCTGATATAGATTACGCCCAATCCATAACAAGGCAAGCAAGGCAATTAGATCGGTCAGTAGACTAGTTTTAATCGTCGCCAGAAAATCCCAGACCAGCCATTGATCAAATTTATCCTGCAAAACATCACGAAAAACAACTACCGAAAGAAACGGCAACATCAAATAGATTATCTTTTTCCGGGTCAGATATTGCTGAAACTTTAAGACATGCTGTTTGAATAGTCTTCCAAAGCGTTTTAGAAATAGGAGCATAAGCGTTAACTTAATTCATTACCAGATGCAATGGTAGGAAATCTTTAGTTAACCATCAACAGCTTGTATCATAAAACATTGGAATAGCGGCAAGGATCGCTCTAGGCTATATGCTAAACTGATTTGGGTCTGAACTCATCCTCATCATCTAATTTCTTGATCACTGCATGGGACATCTCTTCAATAAACTTTGTCCTGCTCAGTCTTTTTCGCTGCCGGATTTCGGCAAGCCGTCGATAGGGCCGGCCCAAATTGACCTCAAAAACATCTTCTAATTCCTTCACGATATCAATAATATTGGCCTTACCTTCGTTCAGCTGCCCCGTACAATAAAGACCATAGGCAATTTCCAGCAGATTGATGCTCTCTCCCGTCCATTTGAGTTTCTTGGCTCGTGCCTGTCCAATGGTTACAGGCGATAGCCCATCCAGTCCAAAGATTTGTTGTTGTATCCATGAAGCCAGTTTTTCAAGCGCCATAAATTTGGCAAAAAGGTAATCTCCCTTGGTGGCGAAGGTCGGATCTGGCTCGACGACGTTGGGCATCAGAATACTCCCTCCCTGTGCACTGCTCCTTAAAAAGAAAAGCTGATCAAGCTCACAAGCCTCCATCCTGTAATACTGGTAATGGAAATCGTGCAGGCGAAAGAAACGTTCTATATTCCTAATCTCCCCCAGCAGAAAATCGCGCTTCTTCTTTTCTCCCTCTTTTGGAATCCAAGACTCTACGCTGTAACGTTCAAAAGCATAGATTTTCCAGCAATAGAATTGCGGTTTGAACTTTTTGAAGAATTGGATTTCGGCAGCATCGGAAATAAAAGGATTCTCTAGGACGTATGCCTTTAGCTGAACCAAGGATGTTTCAACGACATCAATCGTCTGTTTTAGTTTTTCGATCGGATTCAACTCTTCAAAGGCAATCCTACCCATTTCATTTTCGAGCGTTTTTAGCTGGTCTTGAATAACATCATGTATCATAAAAAAGAATCTAAATACAGCCATCCCTAGCCCGTACACTGGCCATAACTTTTACTCAGGATGTCAAAAAGTATCATTGTACCATACGCTGATTTATTGATTAGCAGATACAAAGTTCCGATAACGTCACCAAGATCAAGTTGACAATTATTAATGTTTTCATTTTCTAAAATGAGTTCCAACGCGCACGATAGCCAAACATTCTAAATTAACCGTGATAATTATCACAAAATGATGTACTTATCAAAAGAAGCCCAAGCCAATTAGTAAATATTGACTGATAAAAAGGGAGCAAATGTCCCAAAATGCGTGTGATCAAAACATCTCAAAATATTGGGCGTTAAAAAATGGTAATCAACAACACCCTAACCAAAAACTTAGAAATCATGGAAACCAATGAAACTGACAGTTCATCACTGCTCCAGCTCCTAGGCAGCGTTGGACCAACATCTGCCGAGTACCAACAACGCCTGGCCGAACAATTAGTCACCGAAAATATTCCTGCCAGACAGCACCTTCTTAGAGAAGGCGAAATCTGTCGCAAACTATACTTTGTAGAATCGGGATTGGTCAGGTCTTACCATTTGGACGACTATGGTAACGAATGTACCAACTGGTTTTTGGCAAATGGCGACCTTGCCTGTGCCGTAACGAGTTTCTTTGAGCAGAAACCCTCACTAGAGAATATCGAAGTATTACAGGACAGCATCTTGGTCTCCATTACTTGGAATCAATTAAATGCACTATATGCGGACTTCAGCGAAGCTAACCTGATAGGAAGGATCATCACCCAAAAGTACCTGGTCTTCGCAACTGAAATCTACATGCAGCGACACACCCCTAAGGTTATGGCACGATATTCAAATCTATTGAAACAGCATCCGAATATAGAACTAATGACCACACAGGTCAACATTGCTTCCTATCTGGGCGTTACCAGGGAAACCCTCTCAAGGCTAAAAGCAGAAACTATCCGCAATCGCGAAAAGCAAACCTAGCTCAATCTGCGCTACCTTCTTCCAAAAATCCCTCGTACCATGCCTTGAATTCTGGAGATCTTCTCCTGGAAACAATGATCTCACAGGGAACTGGAATATTCAATCTAAGCAGGATGCGTTTCACTGGAATAGATTCCAGCTCATCAATTGCCAAACGATGTACCATCCAGTGACGCTGCCCACTATAATAATCATTGGCCCCCAATCGTTTTAGCGAAGCATTGATCGGCTCGACCCAACCCGTTTTATTTCCTTGGAAGTCATAGGCGAACAGTCCCTCTTCACACTTCAGTATCAGGGCGGGTGCATCCATCTCCCCTAGGGACGTGGATTCTGTCTTGGTCTTTTTCTGTACGACCAGTCGAACGGTGTGTTTCACTTTCGGGTTTAAATTCATAAAATAGATGATATGTCCAAGGTTGATGACCAATATAAAAAGGACAATATCCCCAAATAATTTTCTAAAGAAGGCAGTTTCGGGCAACCACAGGCCATGTAGGGCAAACAATGCAGCTGCCAAGACAAGTTCTAGTGCCAGCACCATCACAAAACCGTATGCGAATTGTCTGATCCCCCAGTTGAAAGTCAAACCCTGACCACCATAGGTCAGAGATAACCGATAACTTACCGCATAGATGACCAACTGGAGTATCAGGGCGATCAGGCCGCTGTAGCCCACGGAATAATAGTAGGAAGGTATAGCCAATAATTCGGACCAGGTTTCCCTTCGACCATGGCTAACAATAAAATTTCCCGCCAGTAAGGCCACCAGGATAAAGACCACCAATTTACGTAGGAAAAATTTCGAGCGGAGATGAGCGGTAAGTTTTTTCAGCATATCACATGGCGTTAAGTAAGTAGCTAGCCGAACAGGCCCAAATTAACAAAATTCCCTGAAATGACCACTCGGAAATTTTGAAGGCACCACTCAGAAAATGACCTTCCAAAAAATTTCCATCGATCAAATAGTGCCTTTATATTGCCCAAAACAACAAATGGTCCCATTTAAAATCAAATCAACATGCAAAAACAACCTTTCAATGAAAACGGACTTCAAGCCATCCTACTTGAGCTATACGCCTTAACCGACCAAGAACTCCACGAGCAGGCTACCGCCCTTAAACAGCAACCCAAGCTCTGGATCAACGACCGCTTCGAGCTGAACATTAGCCAACTGACCTATCTGGAACAGATGCCCCTATCCATAGCCTCCTTTATTGGCGACCAGGGGAGCTTTGCCATAGGCAACCGCCTACCAGTAAGCCTTAACAAGGAGGGCGATGCCACCGGAGACGAAGACAAGCTCTTCAAGCCAAAGAGCAACCTCTCCATCGAAACAGATAATGAAGGTAATATCATAGCAGGTGGAGACCTGTCTATCGATATTACCTATGTCAACAAAACTAAATCCTAAAGATGAAGACAGTCGACATAAACCTTATCCTAGATGGATTGTCGGCGATCAGCAGCTGCCATAACAGTACCAAATTCCTGTTTGGCAGCTGTTTCACCGCCAAAGAAGTCAAAAAGGGAGAACTCTATCCACCCACGGTGGAACGAACACTGAACTTTTTGGCCAGCGGAATGTTACACGAATATTTTGAAACGACACCCCGCCAAAAAAAACCAACTGAGCTAAAACATAGTTCCGTCAAAAGCATCCGGTTTCATCGGACAGGTCTTTTCTTTCCCATACTACCCACTACCCATCACAATGCTCCCAACCATATTTCCGCCCTGGACCACAGCGTAGTCTATCAATGCAGCTACGCCCAGATTATCGACTGCTATCATCGAAATGCGGAAATCGCCGAACTTTTCCTCCACCTGCTCGACCAGTGGACCCATAGGATCAACCAAGAGATCAGCCTGCTATACGAAGAAACCGCCCTGCTACGCTACCAAAAGTTTAGGGCGCTGAACGATACCGCACACCAAATCCCACAAAAATATATTGCCAGTTACCTGCACATCAGCCGTAAACATCTAGGAAGATTAAACCGACAACTGCTCAAAGGAACATAGGACATGGAATTCAAGACCAAGAACATCAACGAGCTGCTATCCCTGCTAAAAAATTGGCTCCCCCTATCCGAGGACTTCGAAGGTGCGCTACATCAATGCATGGAGCTACAGCTCGTCAAGGCAAAAAAAGAACTGACCATCCTCTCCAAAGACATCCACTACGCCTGGTTCAGCGTCGACTGCTGGATTGCAGAATACCGAACACTCACCACCGGGAAGGAGGAAGTATACTCCATTTACGGCCCGAAACAGATCTTTACCGACATCAACAGCTTTCTCACAGAGACCGATTCCAACCACAAATTTATGATCATCAGCGGAAGTAGGCTACTGAGCATCGAACGCCGCAATTTCCATTATTTAAGAACCTTCCAGGAAACAAATTTCTTGTTAGAACACTACATGCTCCAACAATGGGAACTCGACAAATGGCACTCCGAACTGATGACTTATTCCGACTATGAGAAAGTCAACCATTTCGCCAAACAATACCCAATAAATGAGCTGCCCGCCAAAGTCAGCTCCTCTTTCCTAAGAATGACCCCCTCCCGATTCAGTGGAGCGAGATTACAATTCAACAAAAACAAGTAACTCAAAACCAATGCATTATTATCCTTTCGGATATTTTTTATACCAATAATGGTGCTGAACTTTGGGTAAACAAAACCAAAGCAACAAGAAAGGAGGTCTGTGACAACGATCAGAAAAGCAAAAAATCGGGCCAATCGCCCAAGGTGGCAGATTCCACCACACCGAAGTATAACCAAATCATAAGACCATGAACAGCACCAGTATTACCGCAAAACGGCCGTTTCTGCAATGGGACCAGATCAAGCAGCTCCTGATCCTAGGCATCAAACTACTTTGTATATTTCTCCTAGTCTATACCGCAAAGGAAAAACTAGCAGACCACGAGAGATTTTTTAAAGGCTTACAGAAAATCCAATTCCTAAAGGACTATGCCCTAACCATCAGTTGGCTGGTACCCATCAGCGAAATAGCCATTGCCGCAGTAATCATCCTCCCATGGACCCAAAAAATAGGACTATACCTCTTCACCATCATGATGAGTATATTCACGCTATACATCGCCTCGATGTTACTTTGGGCAGAAAAGAAACCCTGCCATTGCGGGGGAGCCATAGAAACGCTCACTTGGGGACAGCACCTAGTGTTCAACATCGGTTTTATCCTGATTGCCATCTTCGGCATCTACCTCCACAAAAACAGCAACCGAAAGACAAAAATTTAAACTAATAATCAATTAAGAAATGAAAAATTTAAAAAATTTCGCATTTGGACTGCTAGTGGCAGTTCTTGCAGTCGGCTTCAGTGCATTTAAACCACAAGCTAAAAAACTAAATTACATCTATCAACACGTTGATGGAAAGTATGAGTTACGTAATGCTGGAACAGTTGAGTCATGTAACTCGATTTCCTCTCAAGTGTGCCAGATTACTACAGATACCGACATGGGGCCTAATTTCCAACCTCAGGATCTTCCACAAGACTGGGAGCCTTACAATGATAGCCCAAATGGAGAATATCTAACGAATTCAAACGAGTAAGGTTATAAATCCAAAAAAAGAGCTGCCCATATTGGGCAGCTCTGAAATTCCTTGCTAATGTAAACAGTTACCTATAATCTTTTAATGTCTAATTTATTTATGTTTACGTATTAGCCTATCTATGCCGTCAGGTCCCAACATAGCGGGATGACTCACATTGAGGGGAATATTTCTGCCCTCCTTATCAAAAATTAATAACTGTGGATAACCTGTAAAATTATAATTCTTAATCAATGGATGTCTAGATCCCAGACCTTCCGTATAAAGGTTCAAATGACCTGAAAAGGTGTAAATGCCCTTTCGTAACCCAGCCATCCAAGACTTTTTAGTTGGATCGACGCTGACAGCAATAAAAACCACATTCGTGTCTAATTTATATTTTTTGACCACTGGTGATAAAACTTCTTTCATCTGTGCACAACCAAAACAGCCGTTAAACCAAAAATCCATCACCACCAATTTACCCCTGAAATCTGTCGACTTCCAACGCCTACCAACTACATCGGGAAGATCAAACTCGAATAGTTTCATTCTTTCCTTCTTCCAATTTTCAAAAGCTACTATGTATTTCCTACTCTTAAGCTCTGGAGCAATTCGGTCAATCAAACTTGTATTCACCTCCTGCTTTAAAGCCATAAAATAGACGAGAGACAGCTTAAGTTTTTGGTTTAGTTCTCCGGTATATTTATTATTGAAAACGGTGTAAAGATCATGAGAACTATAAGAATTCTTAACTGTATCTACATTTTGTCCAAAAATTAAATTTATACGTTCCAACTCGAAGATATAATCAGTAAAATATGCTGAATTAGCCAATCCTACGGTGTCAACTACAAACTTCTCTATTTCCGAGTGGTACAACTTCGAAAATTTCCTTTTGGCAATCAGCAGTTTATCCCTGTTAAAATCATACATGGCCAAGAGATAGCTGATAGACTTCAATTTAGCCAACCCTAAACAATCGAGGTAAACTCGCCTATAGACTTCATTTGAAAATTGTCCTCTGTAGGAATCAAGGATCTTGAGCTGCAAATCTACCATGTGATATTTAATGACCTCCTCCATTTCCATTCCACGTTCAATTTCCCCACTCCTTGCCAGTGAAAATGCCCTATCTGTTGCTCCAGAGGGTCTATAACTAATCCGATAAAGCTCATTTTGACAATTGATTCTATCTGCACCCTTACCAATTGCCCGGATGGAATTGAGCTCAAAATTGAGCTTGAGTTGGCAGCTATCTCCCATAGCCAACAAATAAAGTTCTTTTACCCCACCGGTAGAAAGTATATTTTTCTGCGTGTTCACTGATCGGAATTGAAATTCTGCATAAAAGAGTGAATCGGGTGCGGTAATCTCCAAGTCAAATGTTCCTTTGTCGGAAATTTTTGCTTTATATTCACTTGACAGCGAATTAACTCCAAACTTTGTATGTAAACTGTAGATATTGATGATTAAATCTGATCCTTCAGCTAACTTATCTCTAACATCTCCTTTCAAGTAAACTATCTCTGTTCTAGCTTGCGCCGTGTAACAAAAAGCTACCAATGTCACTATACTAGTGTAACACTTTATTATTTTTCTTATATCCATTATTTCTACCTTTCGTTTTGATAAATGCCACTTCTAGTTATTTCATCCATTGGAATGGGGAACACATATTTTTTGTCGTTTGGTGGCAAAACATACGTAACTCCATTAAGCGTGCGACTGAGCGTTATTTCCGCACCCAATTTGTTCAATCTTCTGATATCGCCCCATCTCAATCCCCTCCATGCCAACTCCTTTCTCCTTTCTAAAAGTACATTAGCTAAGGCTTCTTGTGAGTTTCTGGCTGAGAGTGGCACAAATGGCTGTTGGTTACTAAATCGCTTAACCAACAATTGGTTAAGCAGCTGCATTGACTGCGTATAAGCTCCCCTTCGAGCTAAGCACTCCGCCTTTCCCAAATATATTTCATTAACCCCAAGTCCGGTGAACATAAAACTATCGCCTCCATAGTAACCTCTCTTGGGGTAATAATTGCCAACCCCACGCTGTGCATAAAAAATCCGTAACCTAAGATCGTTACTGCTATATAGTGCTATCAATTCAGGAGAAACCTTGATGGTAACAGCCGAGTTTCCTACTGCCGTAGTATAGTAGACATTGGCTACCTGTTGGCAGCCGTAGAGCACCTCATCATTGACATTTGTAAAAGGTTGGGTACTGGTTTGAGAAATCTGGTTATAATCTAATAGCTTATCATAACTGACCAATACCTTGTCGGCATTCTCCTCCGCCTTAACGAAATTGGACATAGCCAAATAAATCCTTGACAGAAGAGCAAAAGCAGCTACTTTTGAAGGCCTGTTCCTGCGACTTATCTGGAATTGGGAAGTCAGCAACTGTGAAGCAAGTTGGACATCATCCAAAATCTGCGCATAGGTTTGTTTTACACTTGATCTTTGGACAATCTCATCAACATTCGGTGAAAGTCGCAAAGGGATACCATAGTCGCTGTCGGCAGAGAGCTGATCATAAGCAGGTGCAAAATGTTCGGCGAGCACAAAAAATGCATATCCCCGAATAAAATGAGCCCATCCCTTAAGTTGATTATACCGCTGGGGTTCAGTATTTGGGTCCAATTTATCTAATATAGCCAAGACATTGTTGGCATAGAATACCCCTTTATATGGTGTATTCCAATCTGGGCGTTCCTGCTCTCCCTCATATATATCCTTGGCCCAGATGTAACAGTTTCTTTCGGTAGCTGTGCCAGTAGCGTTCCATTGTGCAAAACCTAAAAACTCTATTTCGTCCGAAGACATATGTCCAAGTGCAGGGGTTTTGATCACTATATTCGTATTATCCAATAAAACCTCTAGGTCCGCAAGGCTACTAGGCATCACGATATCTGTGCTTGGCTTCGCATCCAAAAAAGTATCTGTACAACCTGCAACACATGTGACCAAAACGAGCGTCAATAACTTTTGAAGAAAATATTTTGATTTCATGTCCTTAAAAATTTAAACGTAGACCTACCGCCACAGAACTACTCGGCAACATCTGCTGGTTATCGGGATCTATTCCATTTTTATTAGCCTTCCACAACAATCCCAACTGTTGTGCGTATACGAATACCTGCATCTGTGGTAACTTGACATCTTTCATAAGCTGTTGCATATCGCAATCCAGGCGTATATCCTGTAGACGTATGTGACTGCCAGATTCTACCAATATATCAGACAGCGTATAAATTGCAGTCCTGTTTGCATTAGCTGGATAAACTAGGGCAGGAACGTTGGTAAGATTTTCATCTCCTGTATTTTTCCATCGTTCACCGTAGTCAGGCATTTTATAATTACCGCTAAAAAGGCTGCTATTATTTAGCGAGGCTCTTCTAAAATAATAACCAAATTTGTACGTGATATTAAAAGAAAGATTAAAATACTTCCAGTTGAATTCATTCCGAAAGCTGCCAAAAACCGTTGGTATTGCTGAACCTATATAAACTATATCTCCTCGTTCCGATGAATTCCGAACAGCGGTATAGTTTGTGCTTGCCGAGCCGGCAAGATATACCCTAGGTGCGCCAGCTGGATCAAGTCCTGCCCACGGAAAAGCAAAAACAGCATTATAGGGGTAGTCAACCAAGGGATTGTTAAAGTTTCCATTAACCACATCATAGTTACTACCAGCTGTAACTTGATATTCCTTAATCCTGTCGATTACCCAATTATATAACAGCGTACCTGTCCACCTGAAGCCCGAAAAATGGTGTGTAGTAGATAGAGAAACATCGACACCGTTAGTACCAAGTACCGCAGAATTCCCTACAAAACTACTTACTCCAGTCTGCGGAGCAACTGGCGCCCTACCAATGAGATCGGTAGATAGTTTACGGTAATAGGCCACATTTCCCCTGAGCAAATTATTCTTCAACGCAAAATCCAACTCCAAATTCAGGTTTCTTACCCTCTCCCATCTAAGCGACGGATTGGGAGGGTTGACAATATTTGCATAGTTACCCTGCCACGGATTGATAAATGTTGGCGCACTGGAAGTAAGATAGGCCGAGATACCTTTGTAGACATTACCACTATAACCATAGCTTGCCTTTAATGTAAGTAGCGTCAGCCAGCCCGTCCCCATAAAATTTTCTTCGGCAATTTTCCATGCCAATCCAGCACTCCATAACGGCACGCCTTTTTCATTCGCCTTTACACCGAAAATATTAGACTCATCCCTCCTGATGCTTCCAGATAAAATATAACGACCGAGGAAGTCGTATGAAATATTGGCAAATATTGAACGGTTCCTGTCCAAGGTTCCTGAGTTTTGCAATCCCATCGAAATTTGGTTGGTAGTACTGTTGTAGTAAAATCGATGGTATTTGATATAATCTATGGTCGCATTTAGATTGGTCCCAGTTGCAGGATTATAACCATATAGTGTACTTGCTGTCGAATTACTGCTCAGCTGCCCGATTTCATATCCTGCCAATGCAGTAAGTCTATGTTCGCCCCAAGCTTGATCAAAATCCACTTGCACTCTTGCCGAATTACCGACCAAATCAGTAAACCTACTATTTAATATATCTCCCAATGGAATGGGACGTGTCAGCACCCCAGTAACCGGATCTAATTGTGTCAGTGTGTTGATCTGGTTGCGCGTGCGATAGGAATTAAGCGGACTTAAGTCTTCCCTTTTTCCATCGCTACGCTGATGCTGATAGTTAGAGCTTACTTTTAGCTTTTCAATCGGTTTGTAGGCTATCGAAATATTTCCACGCCCACCAATCTCCCTTTCCTTTAGATTTGTGGAATTCTCTTCCAGCGGCCGGTAAAGCCAATCCAACAGCCCTGCCTGCTGGGCCGCTGTGGCATACTGCAAATTCAAAATACCGTCAGTTATGGGTAACGCCCTCCCACCATCTGAGATATGCTCATAGGGAAACCGATTGCTAAGCATAGAGGTATTTCGTCTGCCATACTTTTGGGAGAACTGTATAATAAAACCAATTTCTAGTTTATTATTCAATGTCATAAAATGATGGTTCGCATTTATCGTAAACCTGTCATTGCTGGCAACATTACTTTCTGGAAGTTGCCGATCATATCCAGCAGAAACCATGTACCTGTGAGTGGTCGTACCCCCAGCTATATTTAGTTGATATTGTTGTTCAGTTGGACGCGTTAGTAAGTATTCCAATTCTTCCTGTCTTACATCGAATTGTGCCAACGAATCCAACATCCTATTTTTAGAATTGAGGTCAAGCTGCCCTTTTCTTTGCGCCAACATAATTTCCACCGCGGGCGATATTGAACCAAATCCATTATTTATCGCAGCATCATATCTCCCTCTATCGAATAGGAACTGTTCCACCTCGATAAACTCGGCACTGGTCAACTGTCGCCTTGTAAATAACCTCGGTTTGCCGGATTGCTTTAGGCTACTATTTAGGCTTAGCTGTAATGGAGTGTTCGTTTTACCCTTTTTAGTAGTGATAACAATTACCCCATTACCAGCTCTAGCACCCCAAATCGAGGCGGCAGCCGCATCCTTTAATACGGTTACCTGCTCAATATCATTAGGATTGATGGTGGATATATCTCCATAGAACGGGAAATTATCAAGTACAATCAGCGGTTCAGCATCTCCATTTATTGTGCTCCTACCCCGAATAGACATAGATGACCCATTATAACCACCTCCCTGATTATTTCGATTGAAAATAAGACTACCGGTAACCCCATCCAAACGATCAAGAATATTTGCCCCAACCCCACGGTTTACCAATTCTGGCCCCACTACAAAAAAACTTCCAGTAGCCCTTTCCTTTGGTAAACTCTGATAACCAGTATTTACAACCTCGACTTGGCTTAGCGTATTTTCAGTAGCAATTAAATCAAGAGAGAATAATTCAGAGGTGGGAGCAGTGAAACTGAATTCACGGATATTATAGCCCAGATATTGCACCAACAACTCATATTTGCCAGACGACAAGGTCAATTCAAATTCGCCCTTATCATTGGTGACCACAGACATTTCAGGAGATTTGACCCTGACTAATACTCCAGCCAAAGGCTCCTTTGTTTGCGCGTCAACCACCTTTCCCTTTATCTTATCCTGTAATGGTTTCTTAACAGGAGTTACATTAGGCAAAGAAGCTTTAGGCTTTACTACAACCGTCTTATCAAATACCTGATAAGTCAGTGGCTGTCCTTTCAAACAAGCTTCCATTACCGCAATCAGGTCAGCATTTTTCACGTTAATCGTTACTCGAGACAGATCAGCAAGATCCTTCTTCTCATACCAAAAGCCATAGCCAGTCTGTTTCTTAATTTCAGCAAAAGCGATTTCCAGAGGCACCGCTTTTAGGTTAAGTGTGACCTGTACCGCATAAGTAACAAGTGAAAAAGAAAGAAATATGACGAGCGTTAATAGACGAATTAAAGTAGGCGGCCTAAAGAAACGGCCAAAGTGCCTAAAAATAGACAGCGACTGCTTAACCCCCGACTGGGAACAGCAGTTATCAAAAAAAATCATAAATTTGTAGTTTAGGGTTAGTGATGAATTGAACTTGTTGAATTGGTGTCCTAGACACCTTCGATTGATCCCCCTAAAACCGCCGGAAGTGCTTCGAACACCTCCGGCTTTTTATTGATGGGGAATTAATTAACTAGTACTAAATTTTAAAAATCTACTTCATTGGCAAATGCATTTCTATTTAAGGTTCAACGATTAGTTTCTTGGTTGGAGAGCCATTAGTTTCAATTCGGAAATTGATATCGGAATAGGATAAAATCTTCAACAGTACGGATAGATTAGATTTTCGGGAAACACTGCCATTGAAAACACGATCAGGGACCTCTCCCCTATATTCCACATCGAGATCATACCATCTTGCCACCTCACTCAGAATACTCTTCAATGAAGCATCCTTAAACTCCAACATCCCGTTTTTCCATGCCATAACCAGTTCCACATCGGCAGGCTTGATGTATCTCACACCACTACCATCGATCAAAGTCTGTAAAGGTTTCAAGACCTTTTCCACACGTCCAAATGCAGAAGAAACACGCACACTCCCCTCAAGCAAAGTAGTCGCACTCGTGCCATTATCGCCATAAGTGTTCACGTTGAAATGGGTACCCAATACCTTTATCGATTGACTTTTCGTATCCACCACAAAAGATTGGTCTTTATTTTTAGTCACCTCGAAATAAGCCTCCCCAGTAATTACCACACGACGCTCTTTCGCCCCAACAAAGGAAGACGGATAGCTAATGGATGAAGCCGCATTTAACCAAACCTTCGTTCCATCCGATAAAACCACCTGATACTGCCCACCTTTGGGGGTCGAAAGCTTCTGCGACATTTGTGATGTAATATTCTTTTCTACTACCGACCCATCCAAATATTGGACTGCCCCGTTTGAAACAGCCAAGCCCTCCTTATCTCCATTGAGCGTAAGCACTTTGTCCCCAATTTTCAGGATTGCACGGTTGCCGATCGGCGCAACGTCTTCCACCACTTTCGCTACTTCCAGATTTTGTAGGTTTTCCTCTAGTTTCCAATGCGCAAAGGCAAGTATAGATACTACCAGTGCAGCGGCAACACCACTCCATAGGTATAGCTTTAAACTACGTTTCCTGTGAATCGGAAGATTGACATATACCTCATCCTTAATTTGATCGATACGTTCCTGTGGCAGTCCCTGCTCCTGTTCGTTGAACTCCAAGAATGCCCGCTCAACAAGAGCCCTTTCCCTTTCGGTACATTGATCTTTACGATATCGCTCCAGTAAATCTTTTAGTTCCAGGTCAGCCATAAATTCGGAAATTTAGGAACAGGACGAAAAAGAACTCCATGGTAATAAGATGCATCCCCATTTTTTTTCATCATCTGAAAAAAATATTGAATCGATCAGCAAAGTCCACAACTAAATATTGCTACATTCAACCTTCTATTCTAATCAAATGACCTTACTAGAAACGCTGATCAAACACCATGTTATAATAGATCACTTTGACCATTCAGAACTCGACGAGGACCTGCGTGAAAAATATGATTACTTCTACGTTAGATTTGAAAGCCTCTTCAATGATAAGGCAGGTATTTTCAATTTGAGGGACTGCGTATTCTATATCAGGAACGATATCAGCTGCAATGCTTTTGCCACTAGGCCCAAAGGTTATAACATCATCGGGATCACCCATGGCTATGCCATCAGAATGATGGACATTTTCAGTGCAGGCCAATTTGAATCTATGGTCAAAAAAGGCCTGCTCTCCATCGATAAGATCATGCAGTCCGGTTACGAAAAGATTACACGATCAGCCACTGCGCAAATGCACCAGTTCATGTTGGAATGTGCCATCCATTTTACTTTGGGACATGAATTCCAGCATATCCTACAGTTCAACAGCAACAAGATCGCAAAGGACTATCGCTTCAGTGAGAACCCCAGCTCAATACCATTTGATTTCCAGAAACATCTCTGGGAATTTGATGCCGACAGGTTTGGGGCTTACGACGTGATACGCCATGTTTTTTCCACCTCCAGAAATTTCCGTGATCCCGAAGTCGATAAACTATTGATCGCTTTGGGACTTGGAAGCCTCTTCATTTCCAAGATTCTATTTTATCTAAAAATGATCCATTCCAATGGCACACCAGAGCTACAGCCCTTCTATACCAAAGAAAAATCGCATCCACATACACTGGTCAGGATCATGAACGTCCTAGAATATTACTACGATAATCTGAAAGGTGCATTCCCGCGGGTGGAGATCCAATTACAAGAACTCCTGAATTCCAGCCTGTGGATCGTTAAGTGCCATCTAGATGTACTCATTCCCGGACAAAGATTGATCGATCAGATTTTCGAGGAACTCGGCCGACATATCGAAGAGGTAAACCTGTATAACGAGGAACTGTTTGAAAATGCCATCCAAGATACTTCCATAAGAGCATTACTATTGGCCAGACAAATCAATTTCGAGTAGTGCCTATAGTCTGCCCGCAAGGCTACCTATCCGATCATCAATATTGTCAAGATTTTCAATTTGGTTTTAAGAATGCGTAAAGCATTCATTACCTGTGTCGAAACATTGTTCTCCGATGTCTCCAACAAGACGGAAATCTCCCTATGGGAAAGCTGCCCCTTACGGCTCAACTCGAATATCCGACGCATCTTGTACGGCAATGCCTGTATCTGAGCCTCTATATACGTAGCAAGTTGCTTTTCACGCACCAGATAATCCGCCTCAGGCATTTGGTTCCTTTCCAGATAATAGCCCAAATGATCGATGTACCGCTTTGCCACCTTCTCATGCGCAAAATAGTCGAGTATCCGGTTCCGCATTGTCACATATAAATAAGATGATAAGTTAACCACCTCCCCTAGTCTCTCCCTCCGCTCCCATAACTTAATGAACAATTCCTGCACAAAATCCTTCGCCAATTCCTCATCACGCAGCTTTTTATAGGCAAATACAAACATCAACTGAAAATAACGATCATAGATCTCCGTATAGGCAACAGCATCCCCTTCCCTTAAAAAGGCAATCAACTCATTATCCGAAAGGTTCTGATAAACAGGCATGCTCGTCGTTTTGACGAACCCAGATAAAAAGACTCTTCATTAAAATGGACTGGTCACTTGCATATCGTTGCAATCGAGGCTCCGCTAAAAGCCCGTTTACTAATTGCCTAGGGACAATTTTCAACTTCATCAGTTTCAGGAAACTGACTACCATACAGTGATAAAGCAAGCGCCAATCCTACCCTAGGAATTTTCCTCCAAAGATAAGAGATATGGCGCATTACTTACACTCGCATGGTAAAATTTAGCGGATTTCGATTGCGAGGGTTCGTTTAAGTTATTATATGTTAATCTATAATATAATTTGACTCAATAATAGTGTTGTTAAATTTCTAGATAAAGGTAATGAAAAAAAAATAAATCTTGTCGAATTCGACAAGATTTATTTTTCAAAGTTTATCCACTTTCCGTAATGAAGGATAAGTATACTGAACATTTCGTTTCAGTTGGTAAAAAACTGAGAGCACTAAGGACGGCAAAGAAATGGTCACAAGAAGAATTGGCTAGTAGATGTGATACTGTTAACGCTGCTAAAATTAGTAAAATGGAAAATGCTCGTGAAGATTATAATTTTTCTACTCTTTTAGAGGTTTGTGACGCTTTAAATGTAGATGTTTCCATTCTCGTTAAGCGAGATATTTAACCGTTTCAAAATTTATTCAAGAATATTTTGAATACCCTTTAGGAAGAAGATATGAGAAAATTAAGAATGCTATAAGAAATTACATTCTAATACGCATTCATAAAAAAATTGAGCTCGTCTCAAACCAAGAGACTAGTAAATGCAAACCTATACATCGAACAATAGAGCATAGCTTATACTATTCTCTCCGAACATCAATTACCTCGGCCTCCTTATTGAAACGGAAATAACTGTAGTGGCCATATAAACTCAACACGCCGATTCCAACACCAGCCAACCAGGGACTGACGCCTGAAGAGCTCAGCCGACCAATAACCGCATAGGCCAAATAGCCCCAGCCCAACGAACACAAGATGGCAAAAATGTAGCGAAAAATCCTTACGTACATAAACAGCATACCCAGCACAAGCGACCCGAAAACAATCATTACCAGCAATAGAAACCAGTCGGGCTCATATTCAACATGCACTACGATTGCCGCGATCACACAGATACACACGATTTCCAACAGGACTATAGGATTAGTCTCTCCCGTTCTTAGAATAATTTTTTTGGCCATATCGAGAAGTTTTAGATATCAAACTTTTACTCTATCGGCAGACATTTTTACAATATACAATTTTTATAATAAAAACCATTGCTATCTTTAGTCGTGACAAAATAGGTCGGAAAAACAGATGTTGTATTTTTTCGGGACCACGGATATCAACAATAGGAAGCTAGCGGAAAAACCTTGGCACCACATCACCTATTTTATTCTTTTGAAGATATGGAAAACAAAAAATTCATCATCAAAGCCACACTTTATGGTCTATCCTTTCAACAATGGAAAACGGATATGTCGATATTCGTTTCGACTATTATAATGGCCACAGAAAACTGGAGTGACGTGACTTTCGATTTCAGCGGTCAATTCAAGTTACCTTATGGGACTGAAGCAAAAAAACGTTTGGGTGAAACCAGACAGGCGATCACTGCATTGGAAAATGATATCCATACCTTAAGCAACTGTTGGCAAATGTTTCTCAAATTTCAGGCTGATCCAGAAATGAGCAATATTCAGCGCACCCTCAACTACGCTACCCTAAGTGAAAAGTATTTCTCAACCGTACGTTCTATCTACGACCACTTGGCCATTTTTCCAAGAATTACTTACCCAAAACAAGTTTTAGAAAGTAGGGCAAAATGTCCGAAATCAATGAATGACCTCATTAAGAAATGCAAAAATAAGACGACCGACTCAACATTCATAAACCAGAACATCGCCTTTGCCATCTTGAACATGGAGGATAACCTATCCAATATCAAGATGATTCGTGATTCGATCGTACATCACGGCAAATCGCCAATCGTCTCCTTTGAAGACAAATATGTCCCCTTGATCACCCTGCCAAAAAACACAGGAATGTTCAGGTCACCAAATATCCTGCCCGATCTATTGGGACTGGGCGATGGCAGTTATCCCCTAGTGGATTACTTAAGACAGGTCACCTTGAACCTACTTGATGACATGGAGCTTTTAGGTAGGGAAATATTTGATGTATATTCGCAACAGGTCGATAGTCAGAGAAAATTCATTCTTTTTGGGCTAACCGGATTTGATATGGAAGACTTTCATCGCTTTCTTTTTCCGAGTGGAGAGAAAACACATATTACACACCACATAAAACATTAAAAAGACAACCCACAGCTCCATAAAATTTCAGCTTCTTGTTCATCTTAACGCTTAAAAACTCCAACCATTGTATTTTAACCGAGTAATAAGCCTACCTGAAAGTTTCCATAAAAGCGTAAAAAAAATCATTTCGATAATCCTAACTTTACGCAGACAAACCATTAACATGTCAGTAATTTACAGAGTCCGTCAAGCCAATCTCCAAACCATAGCAGAACTCACCAAACCCTACCTTTGGTTTGCAAGACCCTCAACCTTTAACGACAGCGATGATGCCAACATCTTATCTTTCGTAAGGAACAATGAGTCTATTGACCAGGCATTCGAGAGACTATTTTCAGATAAGTTGGCCCTTGCCAAAGATTCGGCCCAGATCGGTATATGCTGTTTTACCAAAGGCATTCCAACTTCCTACGGAATGAGGTTCTTTCCTAATGCAGCAAAAGGGCTGGTAATTGAATATGACAAAAACTGTCTTGAAAAACATTTCGAAAACACAATAGGTCTAGGCGACTGCTTTAAAAACGTGAAATACAGCGATAAGCCTACTCTATTTGAAACTTCTTCAGGCTATGATATACTATGGCATAAGATAGGCAAATCAAAGTTCTACAAATCAGTCCTCGGTATCTTCAGAAATCCAAGGGAGACAGATGCCTTTTTTGTCAGAATGTTTACCACCATAGTCAAAAAATATAAGGGGCAAAGGGAACAGCGCATCATCCTTGCCGGTAGGAATATCCCCGATAAGTCCGCAGATATCCTCGGTTATGAAATAGCCATCCCGAAACAGGCGATAAAATGCGTACATGTCCAAACAAAAACTGATCGCGATATCATTAAGGGTATCCAACTATTAGGTATTAAGGTTAAATACTTTAACAAATAACAAGCGGTCAGATATTTCATTTATTGCTGAATTTGCTTAGGTTAGATTTCCTAGCCTCAAAAAAAGTGTTCAATTATTCCGTTACAGATATGAAAGCCGAATCAATAAAAAGTCTAAAAGATCTTCAATTGACTGATGAAGAGGTTCCAACCTCAGCAATAGGAACCATTGATTTTACCTACGTCCATCGGCCAGATATACAGCCATTCGTTGCCTATTCCGTAATGAGAAATCACTTCGGTGAAGCAAATGATTTCAGCTTCGATGAAGATAAAACCCAATGGCAATACCTAATGAAGCACAAGGATTTCTTGATAGAAATCGGGGATTGGAAACTCCTGAGTATCTCGATCCAAGTTTTTCATCAGCAGGGCGACAGAGAAAAGGCGGAAAAATTGGCGAAGCAAATAGAAAAGCTGATCGTGGCCGGTGCGGACCATCAAAAAAAAGCAATTGCTGCCAAGATCAGGAACTGTGACCATAAGCTGTTGGAAAATTCCTTTATAACCCATTACAGTACTGCCGAAAACCTGCTGGCAGTCTCCCAAAGCATTGACGACCTCATTTTAGAACGTCTGGACGAAAAGCATAACATTTTTGAGCTATGGTTTAAGAGAGATGACCTTCATCGCTCTGCATTCTTAATGTTCCTTTCCGCTTTTGAAGGCTTCCTAAATATCACCTACGAACTTTACCTAAAAAATGAGTTGAGGACCGAACGGATAAAGGAAAAATTGTCAAAAGAGCAAATCGACATCAAACTGCAACTGCTTCCAGTCTATTGTGATGGCTTTAAAATTCCCATCATAGACCAAAATGATGAACGTTACAAGAACTATCTCAAACTCGTGAATCTTCGCAATGATTTTGTCCACGCGAAACTGAACAAGTCCCTGGAAAGGTACATTATAAAGGAGGACGGATTGACATTTATCATCGAAAATGAGCAGCGGGGGGAATTGCCCAGCAACATCAGCCACCTGAGACATGAGCATGTGCTGATCGCAAAAAAATATATTGACAACGTGGTAGAGATGATCATCGAATCGATGAACGTCAAAACCAAAAGGGAATTCAAAAAGGTGATATTTGATGAAGAAATTGAAGTTGAGGATGTGGATGGGTTTTTGATTCCACTCTAGCTATCAACTAAGAAATATTTAGAATCTTTATTAACACAAGCCATTTTCATTATCAGTAAACGTACTGACAACAATTTAGCAAATCAACCTCCAGGGGCAAACATCTTTAAAAATCCCGTTAATTTATTACATTTGTATTGAGAGCGTTAATTTAGATGATGGGGATGCGACTTCGGTTGTATCTCCATTTCTTTTTCATAGCTAGCCTCTAATAAAACTAGTGATTAAATAAAAAAGCCAGAACGTTAATTCTGGCTTCGTGGAAGCTCGGGACTCGAACCCGGGGGCGTATATAATAATTTCGTTCTTAGCGATTTCAATAGATTAACTTTTCTGCCTTACTTCCATATTTGCCCCGTACCACCTTATTATGCTATTTTTCATATCGTTTACATTTAGTTGTTTTAGAAAATTATTTAAACTTATCACTCCCATTGCGTATTGAAAAAAAGTCGGCTCAGGGCAACCAAAAAGTAACATTGACATCAATCCAAGAACTACTGCTATCCAACAATTAGTTTGACAAACTGAACAACAATCGAGCCAGTCCAACTAAAACTTAGTGTAAAACAAAATTTAAGCTTCACAACTATATAATTTTGTTACTTTCTATAGATTAACTTGCTCTGGAATTTAGTGTACTTGAAGGGTTCCATATCAGATCTGATTTCTCTTTCTCCCCAAATTCCCCAAACCAACCTATAGCCACTTGATTTCAGGTACTGGTCCAACAAATCTTTTCTAAGGTACGTCATCCGATGCCGATTATCTTCATCTTGCTTGAAATCTATATTTAAAACCGCTGGTTTCCCAAATTTGTCTAAAAGCTCAAAGCTCTCCGGTTGTTGGAACAATCCGAGTTCCAGTGCAATTTCTTTCGACAATATCGTATGATGGCCCGCAGCGTTCAGCTCACTATGATAAGACTCCCAAGAATATTCCATCACCGGAATTAATACTTCAAATTCTTTTTTGATCGAAACTTCAATGGTTCTCTCTGATGGAAAGTATTGACTGATCACAAATGAAACCGGATCTATTGATATTTCCGGATAATACCCCTCTTCGCCCTCACTGTAAGTCCTTTTCTCTTTTCTGATTTCGAAACCAATGATATTTTTATTGGATGCTGTAGTTTCTGGAAAGAGATACATTTCCGCTCCAAAGGTATAATGGTTCTGTCTAATCTCTGGAATCCATCTGGATCCGATATCCTTTTTCCGGAAAAACTTCATGAACTGAGCATAATCTTCCTTTTTCACGAACATACCTCTTGGAAAAATAAAGATTTCTCGAAAATTTGGTTTATCCTTCTGCCCTAAATGAGCGTCCAAACACACCCATTTTTCGCCATTTTTTTCCAGATATAAATAAGGAGTGACATCCGGTGCCTCCTCATTGGCTATCCATTGTGCCAATGTTTCCGATCTATCTCCCAAAAAATCGTGTTCGACAATGCTCGCTGTTTTAATCGCATGCGGAAAACTGGGATCGATATCAATATCAGAACTTCTGTAATCGTTCCATTCGTTCTTTATCAATCCCATATCTTCTCGATATCCCGCGATTTCGTGATAGGCTATCCATGAATATTTTTTACCATAACGCTCTATATTTGGTCTTTCTGACCTATTCTGATGGAGATTAGAATTTGAAACAAACTTGTCCAGCTCAACAAACTTCTCTTCATTCCAACCGAGGTCAAGAATTCTCTGGTAGATTTGCTTTCTTACCTTTGTCTTTTCTGGAGGGTTCGAGTATGAGGTTCCCCCCTCGACAATACAACTGATGGTGTAGTTTGAAAAATCCATACCAAGAGGTGCACGATAGTGGGGATCTTTACCCTTTAAGATTTTATGCTTAGTTTTTTTTCCCAATAGAAATGGCGAAACCATATATTTCTTCTCATTTTTTTTGAGCATTCCAGGAAATGATAATTCGGCGAGCTTCACGATATTAACTGCAAAGTCTCGCATTAGACGATGTGTCGTAAAAAACTTCGCTTCCTTGGCGAACATCAAGTCAAATATTTTTCGACCGATCGTTAACAAAATTGGCTCATCCCCCGTAGCTGAAACTGATCGTTCCTGAACCAAACAGGCACCGTATAATGCAGCCAACATTCTTTCTGGAACATACGAATCGTTCAATTTAAGCGAATCATAAGTCATCGTAGCAAATTCTGCTGGATAAATACGAGCATACCTGTAAAGTGCCTTTGTCGCCGTATCCCGAAGTTCTCTATTCGTGCTGGTAAGAATAAACTGTATATAGTGCGCGGCCAGATGGAACTTCTGAGAAGGAAACGTCTTGCAATCAAAACTCTTTAATACTTCCGAATTAAATTCGTCGATATATAATTTTAGCTCATGTGCACGATATCTAACATATTCGGTCCAAGATAGGTCCCTTTCTGTCACAGACAATCCAAAAAGATTCCGTGAAAGACCAAGTCCATTAAATGGATGGTCAATATCCACAAGCGTATATCTAAATTGAGGGATTACCCTATCTCTGAAGGACGAGTTTTGGAACATTAGCTCCACATGTTCGACATCTTCGTTATTGACCAGCCTACCATCGAGTTGCCACAATACCTCCACGGACTTCCTGTAAACCAGATCATCAGTACGAGAAGTGTACAGCGTATGCAACTTTACACCCAATGTAATTGGAAACAATAGGGCAACCTCCTCGATAATATTTTCATATAAGGGATGCTGTTGATCGGAATCTTCCGCTATTTTAGCATAAAATTCGCCATCAGGTGCGAAAAAAGCTAGCGGCTTAGTATTAACCAGATGCTTGGCAATAAGATAGGCCGCCATGATTTCATACGTAATGAACATAAATTCCTTGCCGGAACGCATATCCCTGTTCATGATCAGACCTTCATGCAACAATACATCCCCTTTTGATGTTGCAGAGTCATAGGCATTGTCACCGTCCATTATTCTGAAATAGCTTTCAGCATCAATTTCCCTTAAATTGTTTTCCCAAAAGAAACTGGCCAATTTGTCCAATAAGGGAACAATAAATGATGTGTTTGCCCTCAAAAAATGTGCTTTCCTAGTAACCCTAGAATTGATTTGCTGAAAATAGGTCGAGAAAAGATCATCATTGGTATCACTTGAGAGATTTACCTCCACTTCATAGCCAGACTCCCAATCCGGGTTTTTGATTTCACAATAAATCTTTAGGAAGATCGGTTTTTTAAACTTGTAGAGATTCGCAAAAGTCCATTGCGTATTGATCCTATATTTTGTAAAGTATTTTTCCATTGCTGCCCTAGTTACCTCTAGATCATCGAATCCAAAAAGATGTTGTAGATTAACCTTAGACGAATCATCCCAAATCTCATCTACATAGGATTTCCTTAACGTGCATATTAGACATAGGTTATGATAACTACGGATTTTAGCAGCAAAAGCAGGTAGATGTGTATGCCATAAAGTGGAGAAATAACGATCAAAAACCGTTTCATTCAGTCCGTCTATGATGATTGGAATACAAGCACCATTTATTTTGCCATAGGTATCCATTGCAGAGAGAAAAACCTCAAAGGAGTAGTTTGAAGGTACATCGAAGGCATTTTTAAGTGTCTCTTCAATACTGTTTGAGTTGTTGAATACATCTCCGGTCACACATAATACCGGAAGTCCGTTGACCATTCGATGATGGACAATATCACAACACAGGTGTGTTTTCCCGATTGCTGCGCTCCCAACAAAATACCGCTCCCGATGCACTGGGTGGACATAGTTTCTTATTACTTGTTCAAACCTGTTAAAGAAATTCTTTATCGCCGAATAGCTTACACGATCGGTATAGCACTCACTCATTTCCAATAAAAGCTTACGATAAGGCTGATTGTTTTGCCAGATTGAAATCTCAGCTATTCGTTCAGCATCAAATTGCTTTACACAGGCAATGATCTCATCAAAAATTTCATCGGGATAATTAAAATAGGGTTCAAGCTTGTCAAAACAATCAAGATAAGGTTGTTTTTTTTCTTTCTGCTCTTGCGTTAACCCATCCCTGTACTCGCTGATACCGGACTGTACGCTAGTTTTCAGTTCTTGTAATTCTGTTTTAAAATCATTGATTATTTTTATATAACGTGGATTCAACAGCATACCATCTATAATAGATTGCTCGTAAACACCCATCGTATGAAGCTCTGGATCATACTTATCCTTCAGCCTTTCCAATAAGAGTTTGCTCCTTCGGTCAAACCAATCTGAATCCAGTTCAAGCCCGCCAAAGAAAAAACTGCTGATCCCTATGTTTCTCGGCTTTTGCAATTCTTCGCAAAGGGCTGTTTCACCATAAAAATCCAAATCTAAAGTCCTACCGTTGGGAACCACTGATTTCAGGTCATTATCAAACCAGCTTCGTTCTCCTTTTTTTACTTTTCCTCCCTTAACGACGATATCTACCGTTAAATCTGTCTTCAGGCAAAGTGTCCATTTGATCAATTTTGGATAATTGATACAGGAAGTAGCTAGTGACTGTTCTATTTTTTAAAACGCCCACTATCGGACAACCTACCTTTGTCTTCATAGTACTTGCACTGCCATCCCCATACATCCCCATTTTTAAAGGTCAGATAAAACTCCACACCACCGTCGCCACCCGAACCATCAATTGGCGTAAAAGTTCCCATATGCCCATATTCGTTCTTTGCTAATTGATAAACCAATTGTTCGAAGGAATGCGTAGATTTTCCATTAAAAGGTTTTAGAGACGAAAAATTGATATTATCGATGGCCATAAGCAGTTCAATTTAGATTTTAAGGTGTTGCATACAATTTCCCATTGACTTTCAAGGAGGAAATGATAAGAGTTTTATATATGCCAAAATAAAAACTTATAACAAATTCAAAGAAAAAAATATTTTCCATTTTACTAATATTTTTAGCAATTTTGTTCCGTGACGGAACTAGAGAAATTTGTAAAGGCATTAAGGGAAGACCTACAACGCAGCAAAATGCGGGCTTCCATAGGCGATATGATCAAATTCGTCTATCTTAAAAAGGAATATATCGTGGTCAACTTCGAGCAGCTCAACCTGGGCTATTGTGAGAAGTTTATCGAACCTAATCCTGAAAAGTACTATGCATCTTTCATCCGCTTTTGCGGCAGGGCCATGGCCTATGCCAACAAGAAACCGCAATTTGGTTTCATCTTCTCCTATAACAACGCACAGGCCATCAAACATATCAACCTGAACGAATACCGCAGAGACCTTATCCATATCCTGGCCAAGAAATTTGACGACTACGAGTTCAATATAGATGCGAATAACGAGATCACCATGCATATCAAATCCTATACGGAACATTGGAACAAATTGGGACTGGAAAGTAAGATCGAGCGTGCCGTATACGATTACAACCGATACAACCCCAGTTACTTAGTTCATGCGGCTACATACATCAGGCTGGAAGATTATCATTATAGGAAAAACTACACCTTTTCCGTCAATTTTTAGAAACTCAAAATCGTCTCAAACTTTTTCCAATTTCTACCGTTATTTCCTTACCATCAACTCTTAAACGCCAAATGACCCAACCGATACTTATCGAGACCGAAGATCTCTTGCTACACTCCTTCCGTGCCGAAGACATGAAAAGATTTGAAAGCCTGAGCAAAGATATCCATCAGCTCTTTGGGCAACAATCGACGACGACTTTTCTGCCACACAAGAAACTCTCCCATATCCAGCAGGCCGAAACATTATTGCAAACTGCCCTTTTCAACCAGTACAATGGCGCCAGCCAATGGTATTTCATTACCCAAAAAACAGGACAACGTACCATAGGTATGATCGAACTCATCACACCCAATACAGCTAAACAACATTACCAACTGGAGTACTATCCACATTTTATTGAATTCTGCCTATCATCAGAACATGTAGGCAAAGGCATTATGGGAAAGCTACTGCCTCGCTTGTTGGAAAAACTCGAGCAAAAGGGAATTAAAAAGATAGGTGCCGTTGCGAACCCCAAGAACTATTCTGCCGTACGGGTGCTACATAAATCGGGACTGATCAAAAAGACAGATTTCGACGCCATCCAACACCTCTACCATAATTAGGGCGGTCAGATGGTTTAAGGTGGTCTGATTTAGTGAGATTGATGGCTATATAGATAATATAGCCAAATCATAAAAGAGAGCGATCATTAAGCTATTACACATATCCTTCTTCCGCCAGCGATGTAAATCCCTCACTGGTAACCATAAGATGATCGTATACTGGCAGCTCAAGGATTTCTCCTGCCGCTTTCAGCTTCTTGGTTACCATGATGTCCTCAGCACTTGGTTTCAGGTTACCGCTTGGATGGTTATGGGCAAGCACAATTGAACTGGCACAGGCTTTCAGCGCTATTGCGAATATCATTTTGATTTCTACTACGACGCCCCTAAATCCCCCACTTGACAATTCCACTATGCCCATTACCCTACCATTGGTATTGAGCAGCATCACAAAAAACGTTTCCCGCAGTTCAATCTGATCTTCGTTCCAGAACTTCCTTAAAACCTGATAGGCATCGCTTGCGCATGTAACTGTTGGTCTTTTGCTAGGCCTGATTTTCGGACGGTAGCCCAAGGTAACTTCTGCTACCATACTTAACTGACCTCTTGATAAAGTTTCCATAATCTTTCTGATTTAGTGAATGAAAAATTGATTATGGAGCCCTATAGCCTGCATAGCCCATTAAGGGCAAGGTGGAGACCAAAAAAATGCGGAGGCTCCGCCGCTAGGTGGATACCCATTTTTTTGGTACTACCTTGGCGAAGCGAACCCGTATGGGAAATGCAGGCTAAATTTGTGGAGAAGCAATGAAAAAACAGCACATTTTATTTGAAATACGAACAGATTAGAAAGTACTATTTAAAGATTAGAGCCGTATGGGCAGTAATTGTAAGCGTAAAATTTCTAAATCCCAGAGTTGATAGGTTCAAATCTATCCGTATAAGGCTTGCTTTTGGGTTTTTGAAAATAATCTAAATAAATCCCATCCATTACAAAGCCCAGAAAATATCGAGCACGATTGGCTATAATCATTGGGAGTTCCGAGAAATCAAAAGCAGCTACAAGACCGTTATGCTTCATCTTAAGATTAGCCTGTAGCTTGACCACGCTATCAATATTGATGCGCATATAAGTTCTTCTACGGCCATTGATGGTGTCTACTCCTATGGAGCCTTCTTTTAAAAGCCTTTCGACATCCGATCCCGAAAACTCATTAACCTTACATAGCGCCCCTACTTCATTAAAATAGTTTTTCCATAGTATAAACATCTCTTTATTTCTCTGATATTTAGAAGCAACTATCCTTTTTTCTAAAGTTAAGATATTCTCCTTGATAGAATTTTTATAGACATCATTATTACTTACATCTTGACTTAAATTTTGATCATTCGCCGTAATATCCTGTATCCAGAAGCCACTTTCAGTCCTTTTACCATCAAAGTAGAACACTCGAAAAGTTGGTATATACTCCCTGTAGGATAACTCTTCAAATGTTTCGTTGTATTCAGTGATAATCGGATCCAAACTATACATATTGAATTTCTTATCGTAATCATCGAATGAAAAATAGGAAAAAACCAGCCATACCAAATTGACAAAAACAAAAATTAATATACTACATCGCCATGCAAGTTTTTTAGTTATCGTCAAAAAGAAAGGGAATAGTATAAAACAGAAAATTTGAGTTAGCGCACCAATAGTTCCAGCACCAAGTTTATACGCAAAATTCTCAGTATTAAGAAACTGGCTCTGCAGCACGAGAATTAATGGACTACTAAACAGCATCACCGACAATATAAAAATTGCTATTTCCTTAGTAGCATTAGTTTTAGTGAGGATAAAAGTAAGTAGAGAAAATAATCCAATCATCAATACCGCATTAACCAGGTTTAGAATGGCTGGCCTAAGAGCCGCTAGTGGTTCGTTTCCTATCAGAAGTACAAAGAAGCTCAGAGTATAAAGGATAAAATAAAATAGATACTGAGGCACCAATTTATCAGCTGGCAGACCAGAAATCCTGTTTACAAAAGATGTTGGATTACGAAAGAATTTGAGGCTATCTTTGATCCATGTTATAGCATTATCCTTGGTAAAATCCTTTAAGAGATCATCGATATAAGACATTTGTTATCCGCGTTAGAAAACAAAAATAATAAATGAATTGGATTACCATTCATCTAAATAAGAGAACTTCTTTTTTACAATTTGATCAAATCTTTATTGTAACCCCACTAAAACGAAATTGATGATTGTTTATGGCTATCCTCGCTAACGTCTGATGAAGACACTTCGCTATTTCCAGTTTTTAAGCTTTCTAACTCTTTACCCAGTAATTTCAATATGTCCTTTTTTACGGCAATGTAGTTCTCCTGTATATCCTCTTCGCTTATCTCCTGAACCTTCGGAATTGGGATAAAAGTCTCCTCTTCCTCAGCGATGGCCCTGTGGTCATTCTGGATCCCGCTATGGAACATTTTCAACGTAATTTTCTGCTCTGGGTTGTCTGCAACTATGCCCACAAACTCTCCACTGGATAGGCTTGCAATCTTGGCCGCTGGGATGGCAAAGTCCAACTGGGTGGACTGGGAAATGGAAATATCGCTGCTGTTAATTGACTTGCTCTGCCTTTCCTGCATGATCTTGCCAAATCCCTCTGAAAGTTTTCTCGCGGTATCTCCCGTTACCTGTCCCGAAATGATATTGCCAACAATACCCGTAATCACATCGGCCTGCTCGGCACCATAATCCTTTTTCAGTTGACTAAAATCTTGTACCGCTAAGGTCGTTGCCACCTTGTTACTTCGGGCGGTAGCGATCAGGCTATCGATATTGTTGAAGAATATCGTCGGGAACTCATCAAATACCAGACTACTTTTCAGCTTCCCTTTCTGATTGACCAATTTGATCATCCTAGAGATATAAAGGGATAATACAGCACCATATACCTGCAATTTCTGTGGATTATTGCCCACGCAGATGATCTTCGGTTCTTCCGGATTGTTCACATCCAATGTAAAATCATTACCGCTCAGCACATAATATAAAGACGGTGATGAAAGCCTTGCCAACCCAATCTTGGCTGAGGCGATCTGCCCCTCCAGCTGTGCCATAGCCTTATTCTGATAAGCCGATACAAATGGATTGATCAACACCCTAATCTCCTCCTGCTGGTAGAGCACCGCAAATAACTGGTCATAGTCTGTCTGCATCAGTTCGATCACATGCGGCAGCGTACAATACTTTCCCTCTTCATATCTACGGAGGTACCAAATAATTGCCGTCAAGAAATTGATCGGACTTTCCACAAAGAAATCCCCCTGCTTTTTGATCCAGTCCCTGTTCAGTCCAAGCATTATCGTCCGACTGGCCTCAGTCGCATCAGTAATGTCATCCATGCTCAACGGATCAAGGGGATTGCAGCGGTGCGTCCTACTCAGATCATCAAAATTGATCACATAGAATTGGGGCTGCACCTTATAGTTGCCCCGATATTTTAAGAGCATATTGTAGGCCAGCTTCGAAAGGTCATCAAACTTAAAATCGTAAAGGAACATCGAGAAGCCCTTTTTGATATGCTGCTCGATCAAATGCCTGATCACAAAGTAGGATTTACCAGACCCCGGGGTCCCTGCCACCAGCAGCCCCCTAAAGGGATTGATGATATTGATCCAGCTGTCCCTGACCTTGTCCTTCAACCGATATTTTGCTGGAAGATTGATCGAATATTTGTTTTCGAGCAATCGCTCTTCCTGCGGAAAGGTCTCTGCCAGATTATTGAAGATATCACTATCCAGATGGTTTTTGATCAACCTTGATAATCTTACCCCGCCAGTCAAGACCAACAGATAGCCTATCAAGGTCAGGAGCATATAAACCAGTGCCACTAAAACAACGCCAACCTGAAGATAAAGTACTAAAGGACTGGAAAAATAGATGCACAGTCCAATTCCGATCAGCCCACAGATCGGCGCCAGTTTCAGCTTTTCATCCTTCCTTCCCTTGGCTCCAACCATTGAAACAATTAGACAGATTAGCGCTGCAACCTTGGCTGCGAGGAAACCAGTAAACAGCCCAGTCTTTGCGATATTGGCAACAAGCTGATCGGTAATACCAGCGGTCAATCTCCATACTAGGAATGCCCGATAAAAGCCAACATAGAAATGGATGGCCAAAATAAATATGCTGATCAATCTAGTGAAATCTATGATCTTTCGAAGTGATTGGATGTCTTCCCCTGTATTCATATGCTTAACGATTTAAGTCGTGTGAACTTGATTTTCCTTTTTTACGTTTCTTTTTAGGTTTTAGGCTGCTGGGTAATTCTTCATTGTAATTCTTTGATAATACCATATCCAGAAGGCCTTGGTTCTGTGAGCTGGATTTTGACACTTGATCGTGGTGTGGAGCATTTGCATGAGCAGACCTGATGGCAGCGCCCAAATAAGTCTTTGGTTCGTCCCTAGTCGCAAAGGTTTCCGTTAGTGCTTTGGCCGAATATCCCTTGCCGAGATCACTTCCATTGAAAACACATTTGGTCCGATGGTCTACGAATGTCACGCCATAACACCTGCCTTCTGCATTCATCCGATAGACCGCTCCGATCTTCTGGGCAGCAAGCTCCCGATCAAAAGTGTGCTTGGTCAACAGGTTATATCTATTCAACACCCGATCAATCCGCTGTGAAACAGTTTCCTTGTACGTCTGCCTGATTTCCTTACATCTTCCATACTTCTTCTCTACCACATCCAATAACGGTCTACCACTCAATTGCGAAGCTTTGAAAGGGACACCGATCCTTTTGCCACCCACATCCATCAGCGAATAGACTAGGCCACGGTTTTCAAACATTTTAGTCTCCTTCTTTCCCCTATCGGCAACCACTCCAAACTGTCCAAGAATCGCATTGAACTCTGCAAGCGAGGTATACTTATAATCCCTGATCACTGCCCACACCACATTGGTAATTGTACGCTTGGTCGCGGCCTTTCCATAGACTGCTTTGACCAGATCGATTGGTGCCGTTTGAAGGATTTCACTTCTCTGCCTGCCTTCTGCCTTGACCAAACCATAGATAATTTCCAATTCCTTTCTTGCGTCCTCGGAAAGCGTCCTGCCGATGCCATGCATATCTATCCGCTGTCCATCAGCAGTGATATTCGTGGTAACCACGTGCAAATGCGGATGTGCGGTATCAAGGTGCTGATAGACCAGATAGGGCTGGTCGCCAAAACCAATCCTGTCCATGTACTCAACTGCTATGTTTTGAAGTTTGCCAGCATCCAAAGTATCGCTGCTATCAAAATTGAGCATGATATGTAGTGCATTGGTCTTCACATTCGGTTTGAGAAAGGTCAATAGCTCGAAACGTTTGAGCTTTGAGGCGACAGTCAATTTTTCAATATCAGTCCCGAATTTGTTAGCGATAACAATCTTCGCCTTTTGCTCCTTGACCTTGTTTTCATTGTAGAGCATGATACTTCGAATACTCTTCCCCGTTATGATCTTTGTAACCATTTTTCCGTAAGCTCTCCAACCAAGACCAACAACCTATCCACTTTGATATCCACCTTTTTATACAGGTCAGCCACCTGCATCACATAGTATTGCCTTGCTACATCCTTGGTCTTTTCCTGATTGAAGCTACGTGTGATCTGATTGATGTTTACTCCGATCGATTTTAGCTCCCTACGGATAGATACCAATTCTTCCATTGGCGCATTCATTGTCGTATCCGTGTAAACACAGTTAATCTTCTCACGATTGATCAGCTTTCGGATCAGTTCCCCCATAGATTGGCAGGTACTGGATGCGAGCAATTTCTCCAATCTCTCGAAGCTTTTCTTGTCTACCCTAGTCCTTAAGGCAAAATCCAAACGCTCACTTTTCTCTTCTTTTTGAAAGCCCATGAGGTACATTATTGGTGTTCAGGCAGGCACGAGTTCCGAGTGCCTGCTCCGACCGCAAGGGCGGCAAGATGTTTTTGTCCGTGGACAAAAATACATCTTGCCAAACACAAGGGTGTTTAAACTAAGGCGATGGAACTGTGCTACTGAACTACGGTTAATTAAATTTGCAACTCTTAAAAAGATCAGGTGAATGACCGATCTAACAGACACAAAAATGGACAGCTTAGTTGGCTATACTTGACAAGTGGCTAACAGCTACCTAAATATTTTTTGAGGTTCTTAATTTTCATACAGCCATTGGAAATAAAAACAGTAAATTTAGTTGGAATAAATAGAAACCATGAGACTATACCTAGACAGTAATATCTATAGACAGATCAGACCTGGCTCCAAGCACATGAACCAAGAGTTGTTGAGCACCATCGAAAAACTGAAGGATGCCTTTCTTTTTGTATTTTCCGAGGCCCATTTGAACGACCTTTCAAGTTCTGAGGCAAGTTTCCGTCAGGTCGACCTAGCGCATATGGAGGAATATGTTAAAAACAACTACTTCCATCGCGACCATATCGAAAAAAAAGACGAAATCAGTCTAGCTACCCCCAGTGAAGCATATAGCTCTATTGATTTCGAAGTTTCCAAAAAAATCTTGGAAGATCCGAACGGTTTCATCGAGGAAGCTTTTGGTTTGGAAGAGCTTAGTTCGTTCCAACCCTTGTTCAAGCAACTTCTGGATATTCCTCTCTTTGATGCGGCCAAACAAGATCCCTTACTATCAGCGAACTTACAGGCAATGGGTTTAAGTCAAGAGTTCAGCGGAATCAGTACGATAAGGGACGCGCTGAAAGGTTTGAACCAAACGGGTGGTTTCATCAATGACAAGGAAGGCTTTTCCAAACATCAACAGTTCCTCAGATCCTATGTTGACCGAAAAGAATACAGCTATGAGGCATGGTCCTTTGACTTTGACGAGCGGATGAAGGAGACTGCATTTGGAAAAAGTTTTTCAGAGCTTGTAGATATCGTGAGCACGTCAGTCGGACCGGAAGATGACTACAACCGTTTTATCAACACCTACATACAGCTAGAGTTTATGGGCGTCACCGAAGAACGATCTGGAGGCAAGAGGAAGAAAAATAGCTACATGGATCTCCAAAGAGATGCCGCCCATGCCTACTTTGCGAGTATGACAGATTATTTTGTCTCGGATGACAAAGGGGTACAGACCAAGGCATTCATCACCTACAAGATATTCGGGATTACCACGCAAGTACTTTCCGTAAAGGACTTTATCGCTAAATCTACCTTTCTGCTTAATAACGAAGAAGACCTCAGCTCCTTTGCTAAGGGCATCAAGTATTCGCTGAAGCACGGCTTTGTCATCCATCATTCCTTATGGAGTGATCAACAGGTGATCAAACTAACTTATCCAGTACTGAATTATTTCGATCGCCTCCAGACGGCTATTTCCAAAAACGGGAATTCATTAATACTTTTCAGATCTGCAAGGGGCCGCAGGCAGGGTGTTATGTATGCAGAATTCATTTTCCTGCTCAATAAATGCATCAAGCTTTTCGGACTGCCGATGGATCATAAAAGAAAATTGGAGGTGACCGAATATGAAGACCTAGGAGACATCGACACGCAACGGATATGGTTTTCTGGAAAGTCAACAATTACCCTTAGTTTCGGTGATACTAGTGATGGATGCCGTACGATTTCACTGGAGATATCAGTTTGACGGGCTGAGTTAGTCCAGGCTGAAGCCCTAGAACTACCGCATAAAGTTAAGATTGACCGGATTCAACAACATTCTCTGAAATACTTCAAAACAAAATCAAATCTCACTTGTAGTAACTAGTATAACGTGGAAAACCATGAGAAGAATCATTGCGTCAATTCTTGCTTTTAGTTATCTACTCCTTTTCGTAGTTGAAGTTGGAGCCCAAAAGCATAGTATGCAACGAGTTTCGGATCAATCTCAAGAAATCCTTGTAGAAAGTTTAGCGGATGGATGTGAAATCCCATGTTGTGACTGCCCTATCTCCGTAACTGTGCAGGCACGAGTAGATAAAAGCTCATCTGCCGTTTCGCTACATTTTGATCATTTACTCATAGTTGATCAACTTATAAGAGATAATTCGACCGCAGCATCTACTAAGCTAAAAGTCTACCCACCCCGTCCAAAACGATTGGTAAAAGCAACTCCAATCTATCTTCAACAACAGAGCTTCCTGATATAGGATAGCATTAACCGTATTTCCAGATTATATTCCTTCGATCGAATTATCGATACGAACTGAAATTGTTTTGCCTTTCAGCCAAGATACTGTGGGATTTTCCCACGGACACAATCAATTATTCACTTAAATTTAAAGTTATGAACACTGAAAATTCAAAAAAAGAAAACCATCAGCACGGCGAACACCATCCTCACAAAGAGCATCACCAGCACAAAGAACACCATGACCATCAGGAACACCATCCACACAAGGAGCACCACGAAGGTCCTGGTCATGCCAATGAGATGGAACATCACAAGGAAAAGGAACACCATAGTGAAAACGAACATCACAACGAAAAAGAGCATCATGATGAGTCTGAACACCATGATGAGAATGAGCATCACGACAAAAATAAAAAGTAGTGATCTTAAAGGACAGGGTCATTTCCCTGTCCTTTGCTATGTTATCATTATGTTAAATCTGTTCATACAATGCTATCGAATCCCTGTCCGAAGATAACTTTAAGTATCTTTGGCAAACTGATGAGAATATATATCGCCATACTATTGTTGCTGGCCAAGATACTAACACTTGGTCCCACCATGGCTACCCACCATCATCACGAAACTGGGAGCTTGGAAGCTTCCCGCAAACTTGACCATCACCACCCACCCGAACAATTAGAATTTGAAGAGGACATTATTGGCTTCCTTTTCTCGAATTTCGATATTGGACAGGAAGTTGAAAACTACATCGGGACGACTGGCGCTAGCCATATCGCTATCAAAAAGGCAGCTATTCTAATAACTCAAGGAAAAGCCTTCTCTTTGGTCCAAAGGCAAATCAATAATTCACCAGCAACATACTACCATGTGGACAACCAACTATCTGGTGACCAATACGCTTATCGGAACCAACTCCGCGGCCCTCCCATCTGCATCTCCTGATAGGTTAGCACCATACTGTCCATCTTAGTCCGGAAACTTCAGACTGATCTTCTTCATTGAATTTTTGTAGCTTAGGAATGGTATACATTTTTCTATGTATCCGTATGGACGGCGCAAGTCGGTTTCAAAAGACACCTATCCAATTCTGATGGGCACTGAATGGAATGGAATTTAAACGACCAGACTGTTTATTAATCGCCAATCTCAGCTAAAAAACATTAAGCAAGCTATTGACCAGATCATCTGAAATTATGCGGAGCGCAAGTAAGGTAGAGAAGAAAGCAAAACTGAAAAAACAAAGAGATCGGCTTGAAAAAGTCTATCGTGCGATTAAGGCCATGCTTTTTCTGTTAGGTTTCATTTCCATCATCGTGCTTATCTACTTTGCTACACGTTCCAGATATGTCCACGTCAACCACTCCACCACAGACAATGCCAAAAAACAACGAACCGCATAACCGGCGCGATAAAAAAAACTGGAAGGGATTTATCCTATCCCATCGAACTGAAGCTATCCTATTGGCCATTCTTTGGATTGCCTATTTGCTTTTCGTCCGTGAATTTATGTCCTGATCAATTATATCCAACAGCAAACATCATACAATAATTCCAAACATGAAACTATTGAAAAATGTACTGTCCGCAATAGTGACGACCGTAGCTTTTATCATATTATTCCTACAATATTTCTGTTCCCAGAGGTAACAATGCGGGAAATCCATCTAATAAGTTGGCGAATTGTCCAAGAGCCTGCCTAGCTGACAGAAAGCTGGAGAATATTTGATCAGTCTCTGTACGGATTGAGCGGTAAGCTCCAGCACGACAAGATTGCCAAGTGCCCTAATAGAGGTCAGTGATGGTTCTGAACGGATAAAGCTGAAGCTGCAGAGACACCAATCACCCTTACCGTAGAAAGCCTGTATTAACTCATGCTCGTCCAAGGTTGCGAACTGGTAGGCATTGCCCGACACCACCAAATAGATAGCTAGACATACTTCTCCCGCCTCAAGAAGATATTGCCCATTACGAAAACACCTTAGGCGCGTCTCACTTTTGAACTGTTGGATGTTCTCATCCGAAAATTCACCGAGGGTCGCCAACAAAGACGACGATTCAGCTATAGAAAGCTCCACTTGCAAATCTTTAATTTCCTGGTTGTTGTGAATTGAATCAAAAAGATCCTGCCAGATAGTATAAACTAGTAGCAGGATCTTTTAGCGTTTTCCTATCGGTGGGGCTTATGTTGTATATCCCCACTGATATGCCTGTAATAATGTTTTGCGGTCGAAATTACTGCCAGCAGCAGGATCAGTCCTACGATCATCATCAACAGGATTTTCCATAGCCGGTATTTTTTTATGGGTCTTTTTTCATTCTTTACCCCAGGCGCCCTAAAAAGCGGATGGTCAAATTCAGCACCTCCCTTATACCGCTTGTTCCGTTTCTTCATCAGTTCCCCATTATCCTATCCAAATTTCATCCGCTGTATCCTTACCGCATTCAATATCGCGATCAGTGCCACACCTACGTCAGCGAATACCGCCTCCCACATCGTAGCCAAGCCTCCCGCACCAAGTACAAGCACTACGGCCTTCACCGAAAAAGCAAGGATGATATTCTGCCAAACGATTTTTTTGGTCTGCTTACCGATATTGATCGCCATGGGAATCTTGCTTGGCATGTCATCCTGTATCACCACATCTGCCGTCTCGATCGTAGCATCACTGCCCAGACCGCCCATGGCCATGCCAACATCGCTCAGGGCAACTACTGGTGCATCGTTAACTCCATCTCCAACGAAAGCAACGCTCTCGTTCCTCGACTTCAGTTCCTTTACCTTATTGACCTTATCTTCCGGCAAAAGATCTCCAAAGGCATTATCGATACCCAATTGTTTGGCCACGTAGGCCACCACCGAACTTTTATCCCCGCTGAGCATGGTTGCCCTAACACCCAGTTCATGGAGCTTTTCAATAGTTCGTTTAGAATCCGCCTTAATACTGTCTGCAATAGTGATATACCCTGCAAACTTACCACCAAAAGCGACTGCGATTACCGTATACACAATTTCTGACGGATCTAGACCATACTTGATCTGGAACTTGTCCATCAACTTGAAATTTCCGACCAATAGTTCCTTACCGTCAACGGTAGCCTTCAGGCCATGGCCTGCGATTTCCTCAACATTATCAAGTTTGACCGAACTATCTACTTCGCCAACATGGTTATGAATGGCCGTTGCCACGGGATGTGTACTCTGACTTTCCAACGCATTGACCAATTTCAGAATTTCCTGCTGATCAAAACCTTCTTCGATAGTTACCTGCTGTACCTTGAATACACCTTCGGTCATCGTTCCCGTCTTATCCATTACCACATTCTTTACGGTTGCAAGGATATCCAAAAAGTTACTGCCCTTGAAAAGGATGCCATTTCGACTGGCTGCGCCAATCCCTCCGAAGTAACCTAACGGAATAGAGATCACAAGCGCACATGGACAAGAGATGACCAAGAAGATCAATGCCCTATAAAGCCAGTCCCTGAACACATAGCCTTCAACAAAGAAATAAGGCACTACACAAATTCCGATGGCCAATAGGACTACGATAGGCGTATAGATTTTCGCAAACTTTCGGATGAAAAGTTCGGTCGGAGCCTTCTGCGCTGTCGCATTCTGTACCAGTTCCAAGATCTTGCTCAGCTTACTATCGGAGTAGGCTGTATTGACCTTTACCTGACTTACCGTGTTCAGGTTGATCATCCCGGCAAGTACCGTCTCTCCTTTATTTTTGGAATCAGGTTTACTTTCCCCAGTCAGGGCAGCGGTATTAAAGGATGCAGACTCTGAAATCAGTTCTCCATCCAATCCAAGCTTTTCCCCTGGCTTAAGCTGTATGACCGCACCGATCTCTACCTGCTCCGCTTTCATGGTACGTGGCTTACCATCCTCTAGAATGGTCACTTCGTCTGGACGTTGGTCCAATAGCGCCTTGATATTACTTTTTGCCCTGGATACGGCAAGCGTCTGAAAAACTTCACCAACGGCATAGAACAACATCACAGCTACCCCTTCAGGATATTCCTTGATAATGAATGCACCTATGGTGGCAATGCTCATCAGAAAGAATTCCGAGAATACCTCGCCCTTACTTATACTACCGATGGCATCTTTGATCACGGGCAAACCCACAGGAGCGTAGGCAGCTACATAAAGTGCTACCCTAACCCAGCCCGTAAACCACGGTTGGGGAAAAAAGTTATCAAGGGCGATACCGATCAAAAGCAGTACCAGGGAAATGATCGCCGGTAAAAATAGCTGAAAAGCACTTTTATCTGTTACATCATGGTTATGGCCATCATCATCACTATGCTCGTGATCATGGTCGTGCCCATCACCGGCATGGTGCTTATCTTTCAACAAATCTTTTGCACCGGCATTATCGTAGATTTTTTCTGTCTGATTGCAGCAGAGCTGTTTTCCCTGTGCATCATACTTATGCTTATGTTCCATATGATTTGGTTTTAAATTATTTAAGATTAAATATTGTCATCGTGCTGTTTACTCCTGAAAAGCACTTTTAGAAAGCGCTGGTACCAAGAAAATTTGTTGATGGTAAAGATCAATAGGAGGACCAGGGTAGCCGCCACTGCTATCACGAACATGTTCAGCGCAATGGCAACGCCGATAGCCGAGGTAGACCAGAGACCTGCTGCCGTTGTCAGCCCCTTGGGCGTATTTTTCTCATCTCGGAAAATAATACCCGCACCGATAAAGCCCAGACCCGTAGCGATAGCTGCCAACATCCTTGAAATGGCAGACTTATCTTCGGTCAGATGGGCAGCAATGGAAACAAAGAGACACGCAGCTACACAGATGCAGGCAAAAGTCCTGATCCCTGTATACTGATGTTCCCGTTCCCGTTCGATACCTACGATACCACCGAGGATCAGGGCCAATAGCATTTTGGCCGAAAGCAATAGCTCAAATTCGATATCCATCCGCTAATATTGATTACATTTCAAAATATTGATAATTCTTGGGCTTGGCCGGTACATCCTTCTCCCCGATCCTTTCCAACAGATTGATCTCTATGGTCTGTGCCAATGAGGTCATCGGTGTATCCACTGGCGTATTTTCGAACGGATCCTGCATGATGATTGCTGTCTTTTCAATGGCAACAAAAAGGATCGGGATCAATATGGTCAGGAAAATCTCTATGCCAACCTGTACATCCTGCATGCCTAAGGGAAGCAGAATAGCGAACACATAGATCAGGGTATGTACCAAAAGGCTATAAGACCTTGGAAATACCGTGTTTTTGATCCTTTCACACCTGCCCATACTATCGCATAGCCTAGCTATGGTCTCATTGAGCTGAACCTGCTTGAAATCCGATATCAGCGAATCGTTGGCAAGCTCCCTTACCTTATCGGAATGCTGATCCAATATCGCGTTGGGAATATTCACTGCCTGGATCTGGTGGGCATTCAGGTAGCTCTTTACCTTAGGCGAAAATTCCTGCCTGCGCAGCGCCTCCCCCAAAGCATATACCCAGGTAATCTGCGTAATGACAAACTCCTTTACGATCACCTTCTGTTTATCGGGAACAAACTGTTGTACCTGTCTGATCAAGGTTCTAGAATCGTTGACTACCGCACCCCATACCGTTCTGGCCTCCCACCAACGTTCATACGATTGGGCTGTCCTAAAAGCCAATAACAATGACACCGCAGTTCCAAGCAATGCCGGAACGGCCAAAGGCAGTGAAATCTTCTGGAAAATGGGCAGTTCATCCAACAGACCAACAACCACAGCAAAAACCGTGATGATCACCAATTGAGATCCGATTCCCTTGATAAAGTACCAGATCGATATTTTTTTGTTCAATAGCATATTCGATGTTTTTTATATCTTCAATTTACCTATTACCTAACAAATAACCACTGCGACATCATAACTTTTTACACTGCATTTTCTTCCATCTCGATAGTCCATCAAATTATTGACGAAAGGAGGTCGATGCACAAGGCATCTTCCCCCTTCGCACCTAACCTAATGTTCATGGCCTCCAGCATTGCTTAATTTCGCATTGATAAAAAATGCTCCCTTGGTTACTATCTTTACATTTTTTGGAAGCTGTCCCACTGGCGTGATCGCCGTGTAGCCCAGCTCCGAAACGCCCTTGGCAACCTCAATTTTTTCGAAGTTCATATTAGCGCTATGGCCTTTGTTTTCGGCGGCATGGTCATGCTTTTCCCCTTCTTTCTCCGCATGGTCCTTTTCTGGCGCCTGGCCAGCTCCCCCTTCCTGCTTGTCAGTATGGACAAAAATGTAGAACTTGCCATCAGCCTCCACGATCGCATCATTGGGAACAGTTGAAGTCATCACCTTATCGACACTGACCATACCGGTGATATTCATGCCGTCGATCAACCCCGCTTTATTTCCTGTTACCGTACAGTGAACAGCAATGGTTTTGCTCTCATTTTCGAAAGACGAACCAATATTGAATACCTTTGCCGTGTAGGTAACCTGAGGATTATTGGTCACGGTAAAATTGACCAATTGGCCTACCTTCACAAAGGGAAGATCCTTCTCAAATACCTGAAGGTCCAAATGGATCAGTCCGTTGTCAACGATCTCCACTACCGGAGAGGAAACATCCACGTAACTACCGATCTTTGCAAATTCCGCACTCACTGTTCCGCTTACCGGACTGGTAACCGATAGGGCAGCCGTCAGCGTTGAAGCTGAAATAGAGGCAGGATTAATGCCCATCAACTGCACCTGCTTATACAACGAAGCTTTCCTTGCCTTGATCGCATTCAGCTCGGAAGTAGCATTCTGTAGATTTTTCAGCGCACCTGCATTTCCTGCGTTCAGTTCACGTTGGCGTTGCAGTTCCTGTTCTGCCAAAGTGATCCTGCTGCCAATGGTCAGGTACTCTTCCTGTAACTGTACAAACTGCGGATTTTCGATCGTAGCGATCACCTGTCCCTTCCGTACGTAGTCACCCAATTGCACTTTTAGGGTCTTTACCACTCCTCCATAAAGTGAGGTCGCATTTGCCTTATTATTGTTGGGTACCCTAAGGGCGCCGTTGGCCTTGATCGCAGCAGTAAGATTTTTCTGTTCGATCGTTCCTATGGTAATCCCTACCGATTTGATCTGTTCAGGCGTAAGGGAAGCAATGGTTGACGATCCCTCCTCTCCATGTCCCTCCTCTTCCTTCGCGCCTTCGGCCATTTTGGCTTCTGTGCCATGGTTGTCGCCGTCACCTTCTGTATGTTTACCTCCGCAGCTATTCATTATAATAGCGGTCATAGCGAAGAATAATATTCTAAAAACAAGTTTCATCTTATCTGTTGTTGTAGTAATTGAATTGGATAGCTGATTGATTGTATTGGTTCAGGACATCTAGGTAGCCCTGACGGATGCCGATGGCCTGACCAAGAAACTGGCCCAGTTCAGCAAAACTGATCTCTCCAGACCTATAGCTCAAGGTAGCGGCAGCGATGATTTCCTCTGATTGCTTCAGTCCCGAAGTCTCGTAGAAATCCAATAAAGACCTGTTCTTTTCGATATCTGCAATCGCATTAGACCTTTGGGTCTGTAGCTGCTGGGACTGGAAAGCCAAGGTTTTTTCCTGAACCTCACGTTCGGCGTTCGCTACCCTGACCTTATTGCGATACGCACCACCACCAAAAAGAGGGATAGACGCCGTTACCGAAAAACCCGTAAAAGGGTCGTTTGCTCCCCAAAGACGTTGACTAAAGAACCTGCCCGAAAATTCCGGTCTGTTGGTATTCTTCTGAACCGAGATATTGGAATTGGCAATGTTCACGTTCTGCTCCTGTAGGGCCAACAGTGGATGTGTACCGACAGCCGTCGAAGTCTCTACATCAACCTTTCCTAAAGGTAAAGCAACAGGCAATAGCCACTCGTTCTGGTTTAACAACATCATCAGTTGCTGCTGCTGGATGGTCATCTCTTTGGCATTCTGAACCAGTTGGGCCTGCAGCTCCCTCATTTTGGCTTCGGCGGCCACCCTGTCCAGTCTCGCGACATCCCCCGTTCTCACTCGGATTTCAGTAGTCTTGAACAACATCGTATATACACTGTCCAATCTGGTATAGAGTGCTTGTCTGTCCTGTAAAAACCACAACTGGTAATACGCTGTACGCACATCCCTCTTGATTGCAGCATTCAATACATCACCATTTAGTTCCGCATATTTCAGCTGCGCATTCAGGTAATTTTTCCTTGCCGCGTATAGACCGGGCCACGCAATAGCTTGGGAGACCCCGATCTTGAGGATACCGACTTTATCCGAAGGACGGTAATCCTCATTCTCTGCAAAAATCCCAGTCTTGGGTATTTCAAAAGCAGTCTTGGTATTCAGCCTGGCACTTTTCACCTCCGCTGTGTTCACGCCCAATTGCTGGTTACTAGTCAGCGCAGTACCCACGGCACTCTCCACGGATATCCTTTGCTGTGCATTGGCCGAAGATAGGCCGATCATCAGCAGAACGATGGTAGCAACCACGGTCTTTTTACCTAGCTTACCTTTAATGTTTATGCTCTTGTCAAAGATGATGTATAACAACGGCAGCACAAATAAAGTCAGGAAGGTTGCGGTGATCAGACCACCGATCACTACCGTAGCCAAAGGTCGTTGTACCTCGGCACCCGCACTAGAACTGATTGCCATCGGCAGGAAGCCTAACGAGGCAACCGTTGCTGTCATCAATACTGGGCGCAAGCGGGTAATCGCCCCTTCCTTCACCCGTTTCAATATATCTTCCATACCTTCTTTTTTCAACTGGTTAAAGGTTCCGATCAGTACGATACCATTGAGTACCGCCACACCGAAGAGTGCGATGAAACCAATTCCGGCACTGATACTGAACGGCATGCCGCGCAACATCAATGCGAATACCCCGCCAATGGCACTCATCGGGATAGCGGTAAAGATCAATATGGCCTGCTTGAACGATCTGAACGTAAAAAACAGCAACATAAAGATCAACAGCAGTGAAACCGGAACGGCGATCATCAAACGTGCACTTGCCTTCTGTAGGTTCTCGAACTGTCCACCATAAGTGAAATAGTAGCCCGATGGTAGTTTGATCTTCTGGGCCAACTGTTGCTGGATGTCAGTCACTACACTCTGTACGTCGCGCCCTGCAACATTGAAACCGATTACGATACGGCGTTTGCCCGCTTCGCGGCTGATCTGTGCAGGTCCCAATTTGTAGGCGATGTTGGCCACCTGTGACAATGGAACCTGTAGTCCCTTGCTTGTTGGGATCATCAGATTGCTCACGTCATCGATACTGCTTCTTTTGGCACTGTCCAAACGGACAACCAAATCGAACCTGCGTTCGTTCTCGTATACCTGACCGGTACTTTTGCCTGCAAAGGCGGTACTTACCACATCATTGACGTCCTGGATGGTCAGACCGTAATTGGCTATACGTGAGCGGTCATATTCGATATTGATCTGTGGAAGTCCACTTACACGCTCCACCTGTGGAGATGTTGCTCCCGGCACGCTCTGGATCACTTCGCTAACCTCTTTGGCATAATTTGCTAGGGTATCGATATTCTCTCCGAAGATCTTAACGGCCACGTCCTGTCTGATACCCGTCATCAGCTCATTGAAACGCATCTGGATTGGCTGGTTCTTCTCAAAGAAAACACCTGGGATCACCTCCAGTTTTTCCATGATCGCGTCCGCCAACTCTTCGTAGCTTCGCTCGGTCTTCCACTCTTTCATCGGCTTCAGTACCACCATCAGATCGGTAGCTTCGGGAGGCATCGGATCGGTCGGAACTTCGGCCGCACCTGTTTTTCCAACCACCATCTTCACTTCGTCAAACTGCTTGATGATACGGGAGGCCTGCATGGAAGTTTCGATACTCTGGTTGAGTGAACTCCCCTGCGGAAGAATACAGTGGAAAGCAAAATCACCCTCCTGTAACTGCGGAATAAACTCGCCTCCCATCCTGCTGAAGAAAAAGATAGAAACGGAGAAAAGCACCACTGTAGCGGCAACGACATAATATTTGATCTTGATTACCTTTTCCAGTAACGGCTGATAGATGCCCTGAAGCTTCTCCATCATCTTGTCGCTGAAATTCATTTTGTGCGAAGGCTTTTTCGAAAGGAAAAGTGCGCACATCATCGGGATGTAGGTCAACGATAGAATTAGGGCACCAAAGATGGCAAATCCAACTGTTTGTGCCATCGGGCCGAACATTTTACCTTCTACACCAACTAAAGTTAAGATCGGGATATAAACGATCAGGATGATGATCTCGCCAAAAGCTGCACTGGTACGGATTTTTGAAGCAGAGGTAAACACCTCTTCGTCCATCTCGCCCTGTGAAAGTTTGTTCATCGACTTTCTGAGTCCCAGATGGTGCATTGTCGCCTCTACGACGATTACCGCCCCATCCACGATCAGACCGAAATCGATCGCACCAAGGCTCATCAGATTGGCACTTACACCGAATACATTCATCATACCGAGGGCGAAAAGAAGCGCCAGCGGGATAGCCGAGGCAACAATCAGACCAGCGCGAAGGTTACCCAAAAAGATCACCAATACGAAAATCACGATCAGCGCCCCTTCGATCAGGTTTTTTTCTACAGTAGCAATCGCTCTTCCTACGAGATCCGTACGATCAAGATAGGGCTCGATAACCACATCGTCCGGTAAAGAGGCTTGAATGGTAGGCAGTTTTTCCTTGATACGTTTCACTACCTCGTTACTGTTCTCCCCCTTGAGCATCATCACTACTCCCCCAACGGCATCCACTTCCCCATTATAGGTAAGTGCGCCATAGCGTACCGCACTTCCGAACCTCACATCGGCTACATCATTGATATAGATCGGTACAGCTCCGGAATTCTTTACGACAATCTTTTTCACATCGTCCAACGAATTCACCAGTCCAATACCCCTGATAAAGTAGGCGTTCGGTTTTTTATCGATATAGGCACCACCTGTATTCTGGTTATTTTTCTCTAGGGCAGTAAATATCTCAGGAATGCTCACGCCCATAGCTCTCAGCCTATCTGGATCAACGGCAACCTCATACTGCTTCAACTGGCCACCGAAACTGTTCACTTCAGCAATTCCTGGTGTACCATATAGTTGTCTGGCAACGATCCAATCCTGCATCGTACGCAGGTCTTTGGCATTATATTTCTTCTCACTTCCCTTTTTTGGGTGTATGATATATTGATATACCTCCCCCAATCCGGTGCTCACTGGTGCCATTTCTGGCGTACCCACGCCCTGCGGGATTTTATCGACAGCCTCTTTCAGACGTTCGTTGATCAGCTGACGGGCAAAATAAATGTCTGTCTTGTCGTCAAAAACTACGGTAATCACCGAAAGTCCGAAACGGGAAATACTACGAATCTCTTCGATTTTCGGCACATTGGCAATACTCTGTTCTATAGGGAATGTAACCAGCTGTTCCACCTCTTGACCGGCAAGGGTCGGACAGCTTGTAAATATCTGTACCTGATTATTGGTGATGTCCGGTACGGCATCTATGGGTAGCTTGGTTGCACTCCAACCACCCCAAATTATAAGAACCAAGGTCATTAGACCGATAATGATCTTGTTCTTTATACTAAAATAAATGATCTTATCTAACATTATTGTTCTGATTAATAACTAATAGGACTTACCGCAATCCAGAATATGTGTATGGACGCGGTCGGAAATTAAAGTACAGGCGGACACGGCCACATCTAGCGGCATGTACGGACTTCTGTTCCGAAAAAAGTAATGATTAGCTATTCAGCTTGGGCGGCTGCCAGATGCTTCCGTAGTAGTTGGAAACAAAACGTTGATCCGTGAAAAGGAATTTTAGTTCCTCATACACAGGTTTCGGGTCTTCCTCTTTTTTGGCTAGGAATTTACTGTCGATGGTCGTATGGCAACAGCTACAGTTGCAGAACGGACTACAATTGTCATTGGCGTCCGACCTGTGGCTATGGTCGTCTGCCATCTCCACCCTCGACTGCCGCTGTTGTTGGCTCGACTTACATTCATTGTAGGCATCACTGCATGGGAGCATCATCATGCCCATGAGATAGATAACCATTATGAATGCGACGTGTTTCATTGGACACAAAGCTAAACATTATTTTAAAAAAGCAAATATTTTTATAAAAAGCTCGATCTTTAAAATGTCATAAAAAATAAATCATGCCTCCAGGCGTTACTATGAACGATTTGTAAATGTGGAATATACTATGAATATTTTTATATTTTTGCACCGATGAAGGCCACCGTACTGCTATTTCTTTCCATCATGTTGCTACAGTTATCGTGGCCATGTCAGGATGTGCTCATGGTGGACACGGAATACCAAGCGGACAGCCCATCGCTTGCAGGCCCCCGGTCTTCCGACCACGGAGCTGTCAAAGCTGATGAGTGCAGTCCATTCTGTCAGTGTGCCTGTTGCGCCACACCATCGCTGACCTTCTTTACTTCACAGCTCGTACCTCCAATAGCTATTCATCCAAACACAACCCATAACCTACACACCTGTGCTCCTACATTAGAAATCAGTATCGGCATCTGGCAACCCCCAAAACTATACAGCTGAACTTTATGGTTACTAGTTTTTTTAATTGGTAGCATCCTTTTAGTTATTGTCCAATATCACAACTAGCGATGCTCGCCCAAGCTTGGGAACATCGCTGAAGAAGGTAGCGGGAACCGTTGTATCTGTCCCAAAAGGGACACAAACCCCATACATTTCAAATGGAATGGACCATGGAATATTTCCCACTGGAAATGGACGACCTGGAACCCAGGGTACGTCAAAAGGCTATTGAGATAGCCAACAAATTGATAAGCGAGGGAAATCAGTCTAATCCCCAGCTGGTACGACAGGCCATTGCCCAAGCGGAAGAATGGTTCTTGGACCTTGAAGGCTAACACATTTCTATTTTCAATCGTTTAATCATGATTAATCACAACAGATCAAATAGCCTGCTACGCTACGGTGCGCTCAGGTTATTCATATTATTTTTCCTTACCGCTTCCCTAGGTCTGCGGATACTATTGATGGTCATTTCCTCGCCAGATTCGGGGCTTAGCCTTACTGGAGTCCTAGTCACGTTGACAAAAGGAACGGTATACGATTTTACCGTAGCCATCTGCTTTACCATCCCCTATGCGTTATGGCTGCTATCCGGGAATAAAGTGCTGGGCTCGCCGTTTGGCAAGGTCATGAGCTATCTTATTATTTTCCTGATGTCATTTATTGCCGTATTCTCCTTCTTTGCCGAATATACCTTTTGGTCTGAATTTGAAAGCCGCTTCAATTTTATCGCTGTAGATTATCTGATCTACACCTACGAAGTAATAGCCAATATCAACCAGTCCTATCCGCTTCCCATACTGATCAGCTGTGTAATACTCGCAGCTTTGCTGATTACCCTACTTCATTCCAGGGCAATCTCCAAAAGTAGCAGAAGTAAAGCCAAACTCGGTTTCAGGCTAACGATGACGTTATCGATCATCTTCGTTTGCTCCGTATTGTTGTGGACAACGAATAACTCTTGGTCGGAAGGCAGTTTAAACCGTTACCAGAATGAACTCTCTAAGGCGGGCATCTATTCATTTGTAGCTGCTTTTAGGAGCAACGAACTAAACTATAACCAGTTCTATCCTATCATCAATGATGCCAAAGCGATAGGGATCATCAGAAAACAGCTGGAACGGCCCAATGCGCAATTTACCAAAAACGCGACATCCATCGAAAGAAGGATCACGGGAGGACTGACCGAGAAAAGCCCAAATGTGATCATGGTGGTACTGGAAAGCTTCAGTGCGGACTTCATGGGCAGGTTCGGAAATACCCAAGGCCTTACCCCCAACCTTGATTCGATCGCTTCCCGCAGCCTCTTCTTCAGAAACATGTACGCTACGGGAACCCGAACGGTAAGGGGAATGGAAGCCCTTTCACTGGCTATTCCTCCGACCCCTGGTAACAGTATAGTGAGAAGAAAAGATAACGCTGGACTAACGACCATCGGCAGTATTTTCCGGAACAAGGGATATCAGACCACCTTTTTCTACGGCGGGGATGGTTACTTCGATAACATGAACCAATATTTTGGAAGTAATGGTTTTGACATCGTAGATCGTGGAAAAAAATTTACAGTGGGAGATTCCTACCAGGGTAAAAGGATTAGGATAGCAGACGATCAGGTGATGTTTGAAAACGCGTGGGGGATCAGCGATGGCGACCTTTACCGTTCGGTGATCCGTAGTTCGGATAGTTCATCGGCAAATGGAAAGCCTTTCTACCACTTCGTGATGACGACTTCCAATCATCGTCCCTTTACCTATCCCGCTGGAAGCATAGATATCCCTTCGGGAACAGGCCGGGAGGGCGCGGTCAAATACACTGATCATGCGATAGGAAAATTTTTGACTGAAGCTAGGAGCAAGCCGTGGTTTGCCAATACGGTATTTATTTTTATCGCAGACCACTGTGCTTCCAGTGCGGGGAAAAATGAGATCGATATTGCCAAGTACAGGATACCAGCGATGGTATATAACCTTAAGGACACCAATCCAGAAGTCATCACTCCGTTATGCTCCCAAATAGACCTCTATCCTACCTTGTTTGCCAAGATGGGCTGGAGCTACCTGAACAATACCTATGGTCAAAATGTACTCGACAATACCTACAGTCCAAGGGCATTATTGGGAACCTATCAGAAGTTGGCATTATTACAGGGGGATTCACTGGTCGTCCTCAGCCCCAAAAAGAAACCAGAAACATTCATCTATAATTCCATTACAAACGAACAGTCGTCCAAAAGTTTACCGAAATCGGTAGTAGAACGAGCAATTGCTTACTATCAGTCCGCATTTTATCTATACAAAAACAACGGATTAAGACTCAAAAAATAAAACACCCATGAAAAATATATTTAGCATCATTATTTGCCTTTTTTACTTTAGCGCTCAGGCGCAGCTAGCTACCAATGTCGATACAGCCGCTATCACAGAGCTACCAAAAGAAGAGCGCTTCAAATGGAAAGCAGCCATCATCCCAGCTGCTGGACTGGCCTATGGATTTGCCACACTCGGTGCCACGCCATTGAAGAACCTCGATGAGGCCGGACGGCACGAATTTTATCTCGAACATCCCCACAAGAGGATCAGGATCGACGATTACATGCAGTTCGCCCCAGGAGCAGCCACGCTCGCCCTTAGCCTTTCTGGGGTAAAGGGCAGGAACAAAACCCTAGATCAGGCAGGAATATACCTGGTTTCGAACGTGATCTTGAACTCATTTACCCAAGGCGTAAAGAATGCAACCGCCGTTACTAGGCCTGACGGCACCTCCAACGCCTTTCCATCGGGGCATGCAGCCGAAGCCTTTGCCTCTGCTGAGTTCATGAGACGCGAATACGGGGATAGGTCGGTATGGTACACTTTAGGTAGCTACACTATGGCAACATCGGTCGGCCTGTTCAGAATGTACAATAACAAGCACTGGTTCAGCGATGTTGTTGCTGGTGCTGGTGTCGGCGTACTTTCCACACAGGCGGCTTACTGGCTTTATCCAAAAATCAAACGGGTATTCTCCAAGAAAGGAAATGGTCCGGTCGTGATGCCCTACTACAGTAATGGAGGTATTTCAGCGACGCTCAGCCATAGATTCTAGAAGCATTATCTGAAATCGAATATTTTCTTAGCAAGTCACTAACAGCTTGTCAAGAATAAACAATTTTTACGCCCATAATTGTAGAAAACACATGCGATTATGGGCGTTAAAAAAAACAAGTCAAAAAGATCACACCCTGTGTTAATAGTAGATAACCTTCCTAAATCCTTTGGAAGTATAAAGAAAAATGATACCAATAAAAAGTCGAACATTACCGAAAACGAGCGTATTTTACTAACTTTATTAGCAGGAATAATGATTGAAATTATTTTAAACGAAGAACTATGAATGCTATTGGCTATATGCGTTTGAGCGCAAAGGATCAGTCCAAGTCACTCGAGTACCAGGAGAGTACCATTAGGGAATATTGCAGACGCAACAACCTGAGAGTAATCGACATTTTCAAAGATAACGGGGAGAGCAGCTATACGTTTGACCGGCCCGACTATTTGGCCTTGGAAGCCTACGTCAAGAAATACAAGGGCGAATGCCAATACCTGATTGTACTTGATCATGACCGGTTCAGCAGAAATCTGCCAGAGGCTTTGATCAAAATCGCTGAACTGGAAAAAAAATATGGTGTAAAGGTTATTGCAACCACAGAGCGCATTGACATCGACACTTCTGATCCAGACGTCTTTATGAAAAGGGCATTGGATTATATGATGGCCAATAAAGAGCTTTTCAATATCAGAAAACGTACCAAGCAGGGAATTAGGAATGCCAAGGAAAATGGACGCTATTTGGGAAGGGCACCATTTGGATACCGCAACGTCATTGACGGCACGAAACGGAATTTAATCGAAGTCGAGACAGCTCAGGCATTTATAGTAGAAAGGATTTTCAACGAATATATATCGGGTGTTCCTCCATATCTCATCTACAAAAATGCAAAATCCATCGGCTTCAAACAGACAGGACATAATGCTATTTTCAGTATACTAAAAAACAGTCTTTATGCTGGTCTTATCAGGGTACCCGCTTATAGGGAATTACCTGAAAAGTATGTCAAGGGGATACATGATCCAATTATCTCAGAAAATCAATTTTGGCTGGCTCAAAGAATGTTGGCTGAAAGCCGACGTAAAACCAGAATTCAGCCAGCCGAGGACTTTCCGTTACGTGGCTTACTTAGATGTTGGTGCGGCACCAAAATGACCGCTGGATGGTCCAAAGGTTCAAAAAACTACTATCTATACTACAGATGTATAGAACATACCAATGTAAATATTCCGGGTAACGTACTACACGAAAAATTCGAACAGCTCCTATCTGGTTTGAGTTTTCAGAAGCACCATATAGATTTCTTGTTAGAAACATCTAAGGCTATGCTAGCTGAACCCTTAAAACAAAAGAAAAGACATGATCAAGAAAATTTCAAAGAGCTACAAAAGGTAAATGAAAAGATTTATAAGCTAGAAGAGCGTTTGATCAACGACGAAATAGAACAATCTACTTACCAAACCTGGTTTAAAAAATTGAAGGCGGATAAAGCGCTTTTGGAACACGCAATAAATGGTAGAGAGAAATCAAAGCTCACTAATGACGACAACTACATAGAGCGGCTTTTGCCACGATTGGCAAACCTCAGAGAACTTTACGACAAAGGTAATATAGCTCAAAAGCATACGTTGATTAGAGGGGTGTTCAAAGATAATCTCTTTTGGGGTAATGGGTCATTTAGAACTAAATTCCTAGACGAAACATTCCATCACAACTTATTGAAAATCAACGAAAAAGGGTTGCTTTTTAATGAGCAACCCTTTCCAAAATCGAACTTAAATCTCGTTAGTACCCCCAACAGGATTCGAACCTGTGACCTACGGTTTAGAAAACCGGTGCTCTATCCAGCTGAGCTATGGAGGCCCTTATAATGATAACAACCAATGGTCGTTTTCGTTATGGTGGTGCAAAGATATAATTCTTACCGTATTAAACTGAAAAAAAATTGAAAATTTTATCAGTTTAATAGTTCCCAGAGATACCTAACTCTAAACCACGTAGTTCCGCTAAACCGCGTAACCTTCCTATAGCTGAATATCCAGGATTAGTTACTTTATTTAAATCATCCAACATCTGATGCCCATGATCTGGCCTAAAAGGAATAGGATCTATACGCTTAGCATTTTCAGCTACTACGGCTTTCATCACCTCGTACATATTCACGTCTCCACCTAAATGGTCTGCTTCAAAAAAGTTACCCTCTTCATCCCTTTTCACATTACGTAGATGCAAGAAATACACACGGTCTTTAACAGCTTCGAAAATTTCTACCAAATTATTTTTGACACCAGCGCCAAGCGAACCTGTACAATAGCAAACACCATTAAACGGTTGATCTACCCTTTTCAAGATATCAATAAAATCTTCTTTGGTACTAGCAATACGAGGCAAACCTAAAATTGAGTAAGGAGGATCGTCTGGATGGATGGTCATCTTAATGCCCAGCTCTGTACAAGTTTCAGCTATGCTCGATAAAAACCATGCTAAATTCTCTCGCAAACCGTCATGTCCGATAGCTTTATACTCATTGATACTCGCTCTAAGCGTTTCCAATTCTATCTCTTTTTCATTTGGGATACCCATTAGCACGTTAGTACGCAAAAGATCAATTTCTTCTTTACTCATTGTTGCAAACTTAGCCTTTGCCTTTGCTAGAATATTAGCATCGTAGTCAGCTTCTGCATCGTCTCTTTTAAAGATATATAAATCGAAAATGGCCAAATCTGTCCAATTGAAATATAGCGCTTTCGCACCATTTGGCATTTCTAGATCCAGCTGCGTTCGGGTCCAATCTAATACGGGCATAAAATTATAGCAAACTGTTTTTAAGCCACACTCAGCTAGATTTCTTAAAGACTGCTTATAGTTTTCAATATATTTATCCGCATCAGCCCTGCGTGTTTTAATCGCTTCGTGAACTGGCACACTTTCTACTACGCTCCAAGTTAAACCTGCCGCTTCTATAATTGCTTTACGTTCTTTAATATCTTCAATTGGCCATACATCACCATGTGGAACGTGATGCAGCGCAGTTACGATGCCTGTTGCACCCGCTTGTTTAACATCTTGTAACGATACTGGATCAATTGGACCGTACCAACGCCAAGTTTGTAATAGTTTATGGTTACTCATTTTCTTTATATAAGGATATCCAATAATACATATTTTAGCTTATTAGGTAGCAACGGATAGCCTAAAATAGTTACGGAAACGTTAGCGTAAACTCTGTTATCGCAACAAGATCTGCTTACAGTAATTCTGTTGCCAAATTAGCAAGCTCGCTACGTTCTCCCTTTTGCAGGGTAATATGCGCATAAAGGGGATGGTTTTTCGCATTTTCTATGAGGTAAGACAATCCATTACTCTCCGAATCCAAATATGGGGTATCAATCTGATAAATATCTCCCGTAAAAACTATCTTGGTATCTTCTCCTGCCCTACTTATAATCGTTTTGATTTCATGGGGAGTTAAATTCTGGGCTTCATCTATGATAAAGAAAATCTTATTCAAGGTTCTGCCTCTAATAAAGGCTAATGGCGCTATTTCGATCTTCTCGGTCCTCACCAGCTCGTCAATCTTTAGTTGTGTTTTTTCGTCCTTCGCAAACTGATCTCGTATAAACTTAAGATTGTCCCAAATTGGTGCCATATACGGATCTACCTTCGATTTAATATCGCCAGGCAAAAAACCTATATCCTTGTTGCTTAGTGGAACTATTGGACGAGTAATGTAAATCTGTCTATACTCTCTGCGCTGTTCTAAGGCACTCGCTAGGGCCAACAATGTCTTGCCGGTTCCAGCGTTACCTTGTATGGTTACTAATTTTATAGTTGGATTTAATAAAGCTTCTATGGCAAAACTCTGTTCGGCATTGCGAGGTTTAACACCAAAAATCACATCATCTTTAACCAATTTCAGTGTTTTGTCGTTTACATTATAAAATGCTGGTGTAAGCTTCCTTTTATTTTTAAGGATATAAAAATGGTTAGCTTGCTTGTATGGCAAATCTAAGGTAACGGCATCGATAAATTTTTCTTGTTTTAATTGATCGAAAAGAACGAGATCAAAATTGTTCAATGTTGTTTTACCACTATATAGCTCTTCAACATTTTTAATCTTGCCAGTTTCGTAATCTTCTGCATGTAAACCGAGTGCTTTTGCTTTTAATCTTAAACAGATATCTTTCGACACCAAAATTACCTTGTGAGTCGGATTTTCTTCCTTCAACACTAAAGCAGAATTTAGAATACGGTTATCAAACTTTCCTTGACTAAACAAAGTTTCTGCATTTTGCTCTACTGGGTTTTCCTCAATTTGTATCTTAAATCTACCTGAACTCTTTTTATTGAGGTTAAACCATTTGTTGAGCAGATTATTTTTAGAGGCGTTATCTATGATACGAATGAAATTTCGAGCTTCAAAATTCCGGGTATCGTTTCCACTTTTAAAGTTATCAAGTTCTTCTAAAACTAGGGCTGGCACAGCTACGTCATGCTCCTGAAAGTTGTTTACCGCGTCATGATCGTATAGTATAACTGAAGTATCTAATACAAAAATCTTTTTAGAAAGCTGTGGATGATCCTTTTTTGCCATGTAATAAAATTAAGATTAAATAGCTAGAAAAGGAAAACCTTTTGGCTAGAATTGGATAATTTGAAAAGCAATATCAGTAGTGCTATTGTCTAGTAGTCCCGCCATAGGCTCATACTGCACTGGACTTAGCCACAAGGCCGGTATCTGCCAATGTCGAGTTTAAAATGCAAGTGCGGTGCATAGGCTTAAGTTTATTAAACCCGATTGATGCGGTATATCCCGATTTTTTCGGGAATATAGCGGAAAGCGGGGCTAATGTTGCGACAAGCTATTGCAGTAAATTTTCTAAAAATTAAAGCAAGCAGGCTAAATGAAATCCATTCCAAACAAAAACGGAGAACTGCCTCTTTCGATTTGGTTCTCCGTTTTAAACTTATCTTTATTCGTAAACAATGATAAGCTATCAATCGATTTTACTTGAACTCTTTTGCTTCCCTATCTTTCGATTGTTCTGCTTTAAAATGATGCTCTCAAACTTTCTCTCCATAGAGTTCCAGTTTTTCCCACCAATGTCTGTTTATTGTTCAGTTTTAGGTCTTAAACCCTTTTGCCTAACTCCATCCGTTCTTTCGAATGACCTGAGTATCTTTGGCTAATTATCCATTTTCAGTTTTTCAACCTCATTTGAACCTACAAGGCCGTTAAAGACGCGAGTAGCTGATACAATTTTGATCCCGAAAATTTGTAGCTTTTCAGCTTGATTTTCGTTTTGGATTTTTTTCAGACGGTCAAAGTACTTCGTTTTTGATATGATCTAAATTAGTAGCAAAAGCAATATTTGTCAAGAAAAATTCAATTATTTTATTAACAAGTTATAAACCATATAATTAACACTTACAAACAGCGATATTCGGATAAAAAATATTGAAATTTTGCCAAAAACTAAATATTCCGCACATAATCACTTAAGTTATTCACATTCAAATTATTAACATAATTAGCAAACTTTGCTATTTTTCTATCGCCATTGGCAGCTTATTTTGATTGATTGCATTATATTTTTTCAAAATCTCCACTGTTTTTTTAATCGGCAAAGCCTTCACTTCTCTCCCGTTTATCCCTTTTGTATCGTGTGCGCTAAACAGCGAATTTAGCAAAGCTTCTTCTGTTGCTTCCCACACTGCCAAAAATAATGGCGACAATTCTTCATTATTCAAATCGTCGATGTTTCGGATTTTATCTTTTGTATGGTGCGAAATTCTGTTTTTCTCGTAAGTTGAAAAAGCAATGGAATAGTCGCCACTGCCATTAGAAGAAAAGGCACCAACATTACCGAAAGCGATATAAGAACGTTTGGCCAACCTTTCTAAATTTCGATCAGACAGCGGCGCATCTGTTGCGATAATAATCATACACGATCCGTCAGCTTTGTAAGGTTTACTCTTATCCATGAGGTAGAAATTATTTAGCTCACGGCCTACAGGCGCTCCGTTAATTTGCAATACACCCCCGAAGTTAGATTGCACCAACACACCAACTGTATAGCCACCCTTTGAAACTGGCAACACCCGTGAAGCCGTCCCAATTCCTCCCTTAAAACCTAGAGCTTCGGTACCAGTTCCTGCACCAACACAGCCTTCGATAACCACACCAGCACTTGCATTCTTTAATGCAGACAGTACATCTTCAGTTTTAACGTGCCTACCTCTAATATCGTTAAGTCCGCCATCATTAGTCTCGCCTACCATAGCATTAACCGAACGCACATTTTCATTTCCTTGCAGTGCCAACATATAATCCAATAGTGCATTGGCTACCAACGGTGTATTCAAGGTGTTAGTCAGTAAAATTGGTGTTTCCAAATTACCCAACTCCTTAATTTGCGACAAGCCCATCGATTTTCCAAAGCCATTACCTACATAAGCTGCTGTTGGCACTTTTTCTTGAAATAGGTTTCCACTATGTGGGATAATTGCCGTAACGCCAGTTCTAACCGAATCTCCTTTAACCAGAGTAGTATGCCCAACTTTTACACCTGCAACATCGGTAATGGCATTGTATTTTCCTGTTTTAAGGATACCGGTGAATACGCCAAAATCTCTTGCCCGTCCGCGTTTTTCTTGTGCAATTGCAACTGAACTACAAATTGTAAGCCACAAACCAATTCCTAAAAGTATTTTTATGTTCATTTTATCTGATTAGAATTTAATACATAAAAAGAAGCATTTGCTGCCAATTTTCAAACTAATTCAGCACAAATAATGTTAGATTTGTATATGCTTCACCGCCCAATTAGAGATACCCAAGATTTTTTATTGAGCAACTATTTTGCCGAGGGGCTTCGCATCACTTTTGGGGTGCTATGTCCGTCTTTAGTTATGGCACATTTTGGGATGCTACAGTATGGAATGACACTTTCATTGGGAGCTTTGTGTGTAAGCATTGTAGATTCGCCCGGACCTATACACCATCGTAGAAATGCGATGTTTGTAACCACAGCCCTTCTTTTCTTGGTAACGATTATTGTAGGATTAACCAACCGAAGCGATCTCTTCACAGGAATTTTATTAGTGATTTTCAGCTTTGCTTTCTCTATGCTTTTCTTGTATGGAAACCGGGCTGCTTCGATAGGTACTTCGGTTCTACTCATAATGATTTTGAGTATTGATGACGTTAGACCGTGGCAGGACGTAATTTTCTACAGCATGCTGGTATTTATTGGAAGTATTTGGTATACCTCTTTAAGTTACCTTATTTACAGGCTACGCCCCTATCGTTTGGCACAACAAACATTAAGTGATTCGATACATGAAGTTGCCGATTTTCTAAGAGCTAAGGCTAAATTCTACTCACAGAATACTAATTACGAAAAGAACTACGCCGATTTACTTCAACTTCAGGTAGACGTGCACCAGAAACAAGATGAGGTACGTGAAGTACTGTTTAAGACCCGAGAAATTGTTCGAGAATCTACACCGCAGGGAAGATTTCTATTAATTGTATTTACCGATATGGTAGACCTGTTTGAGCAGGTAATGTCTACCTATTACAATTACAAACAACTTCATGAGCAATTCGACTCGGTCGGTATTTTAGCACATTACGAAGAGGCCATCAACAAAATTGCAGATTCGTTGGATGATATAGCCTTTGCACTAAAAAGTGGCGGCACACCACATCTTGCCGGAAACTTAGAAAAGGATTTAGAAAAACTTCGTCAGGAAATAAGCGACTTAGAACAACATAAAAACAAAGAATACAATACTTTAGGTATCATCGCCTTAAGAAACATAGAAGTTAATATCGAGAACATTGTTGGTCGTATCAAAACCATCAACAAGTACTTTAACAAGAAAGAGCAACGCAAAATTAAAAAGGGCGAAGTTGATGTAGGGAAGTTTGTGAACTCTCAAGAAATCAACACCAAATTATTGTTAAACAACCTTACTTTTAGCTCTTCTACGTTTAGGCATTCGGTACGTGTAGCCATTGTAATGTTGGTAGGTTTTGTGGCTGCTCGTAGTTTAGATTTTGCCCACAGTTATTGGATTTTGTTAACGATTTTGGTAATTTCTAAACCCGGGTTTAGTTTGACCAAGGAAAGAAATTATCACCGTATCATCGGCACTATCTTGGGTGCATTTATTGGGATGGGCATCCTGCATTACATCCACGATAAAAACACATTGTTCATTATCCTAATACTGTTTATGATTGCTGGCTATAGTTTCCAGCGCAAAAATTATGTGGTGAGTGTAATTTTCATGACACCTTATATCCTTATCATTTTTGATTTTTTAGGGATGGGTACCATGAATATCGCTACAGAAAGAATTTATGATACATTAATCGGTTCTGGTATTGCATTTATCGGCAGCTATTCTTTATTCCCAAATTGGGAACATGAAAAATTGAAAGAAGCAATGGCAGATATGATTAAATCTAACCAATGGTACTTTAAAGAAGTTACCAAGCTATATTTTGAGAAAGGATTTGATCTTACCAACTACAAATTGGCTCGTAAGGAAGTTTATGTAAGCACTTCCAATCTGGCTTCGATGTTTCAGCGCATGTTTTCTGAGCCTAAGAGCAAGCAGGTTTACATGAAAGAACTGCATCAATTTACGGTATTAAATCACTTGCTATCATCTTATATAGCAAGTTTATCGCTATACATCAAGGAGCACAATTTCGTTTGTGTATCTTATCAGGATATTAAACCTATTGCCGAGAACACTAATTATCTTTTGGAAAATGCAGGTGAAAATCTGAACAAGCAAAACGATGAGTTAAGCAATGTTCCGCTCATCAGATTAAAAAACAGCTCTGGACTGGAGCTATCTGATGCAGACGTAGTGATTGCAGAACAGTTTGACCTGATTCAAAAAGTATCTTACGATATTTTCAAATTGACAGAGAAAATTAAGATATAATCTCCTTGGCTTAATTTATCTTGATAGTTTTGTACAAACTAAAACCCTATTTAGTTGTTCCATAGAAAACTGAAAATATTATGGAAAAGTTATATACAGCCTCTGTTACCGTTATTGGCGGTAGAGATGGGCACGCAAAATCTAGCGACGGAATTTTTGAAACAGATTTGAGAAAACCGAAGGAAATGGGCGGACAGGGTGGTGCTCCAAATCCGGAGCAATTATTTGCTACTGCTTGGGGTTCATGCTACTTAGGCGCTTTACATTCTGTAGCCGAACCTGAAGGAGTAGATGCTACAAATGCAAATGTGAATGTCCATGTATCCTTCAATAAAAATGGTGAAGGTTTTGCTTTAACAGCCGATCTAGATGTGCACATTCCCGATATCAGTATCGAAGAAGCGCAGTCAATTGCAGATAAAGCTCACGCAGTTTGCCCTTATTCTAAAGCTACAAAAGGAAATATAGAAACGAGGGTAACCGCAGTTTAATCTATTGACTTAAGTGCAGTGCAACAGAGATATCGTTAAATATCCAAAGATTTTTACAGACTTACGAAGTTTAAAAACTTCGTAAGTCTGTTTTATTTTATAACAATAACTTACTTGCCAATCCCAACAATAGCAAGAAACCAAAAACATCCGTAAAGGTGGTGATGATAATAGAAGAAGCAATTGCTGGATCTATCCCTACCCTTTTCAAAATCAAAGGAATGCCTGCACCTGTAAAACCCGCAATAATCAAGTTGCCAGTCATCGCCATAAATATCACCAAGCCAAGCATCAAATTGGCATCAAAGAAGTAAGCAAACACCAATACGATTAAACCAGTTGCTGCTCCATTTATCATTCCAACGGTAAATTCTTTTAATACCGTCCTATACGCTTGCTGATCTGTTAAATCGAACAATGAAATACGTCGAACAGTAACGGCTAAGGCCTGCGTAGCGGCATTACCGCCCATACCCGCAATAATAGTCATGTAAGCAGAAAGAATAGCTAAGTGAGCCAAAGTGTCTTCGTAGTATCTCACCACTGCCGATGCTAAAAAAGCCGTTCCTAAGTTGATAATTAGCCATGGCAAACGAGATTTTACGGCATCAACCCAATTACCAGCTAGCTCTTCATCCTCCGATACACCGGATATTTTCAATATATCCTCGGTATTTTCATCTTCCATAACGTCTATAACGTCATCAAAGGTTACTCGTCCTAGTAATTTAAGTTCATCATTTACTACTGGAATACTGGTTAAATTGTACTGAGATAATAATTTGGCTACTTCTTCCTGATCCGTTTCGGCTTTTACATACACCGCATCGGGCTTTACCATTGCGGTAATTTTGGGATTTCCTTTTGCCTTAATGATATCCTTTAAGGAGATTATGCCTTTAAAAGTGTCATCATCATCTATTACAAAAACCGTATAAAACTCTTCAATTTCTTCACTCTGTCTAATAATTTCATCAATCGCATCTTTTTTGGTGAAGTTGATATTCACCCTAATCATCTGCGTATTCATCAAACCACCGGCAGTTTCCTCGTCGTAGCTTAATAAATTCCTGATACTTTCGGCGTCATCAGCGCTCAGGTCTTCGAGAATTTCCTGCTGATCTTCTTCATCCAGTTGCGAAATAATATCGGTAGCGTCGTCGTAATCTAACTCTTCTACAATTTCCGTACGCTTTTCAGGATGTAGTTGTATCAACAACTCTTCTGGATGTGCCTGTTCGCTCATCTCAGCAATTACTTCAGAAGCTTTTTCTACTTCCAGTAAATTGATAATACGCTGTTTATCTTCCGAATTGATATTATCGAACAAGATCGCAATTTCAGACGCATGATATTCGGCCAAAGTTTGCGTTAACAGTTGGTCGTCACCATCTATTGCCGTTTTCAGCTTAGAAAGGTCTGTTTTATCTAGTTCGAATGATTGCATTTCTCTGCAAAATTAAAAATTTGACCTTATAAATTGATATGTGCAATCCCCAATGATATGGCTACTGCTATTCCGAAACTGAGCAAAGTACCTATCAGCACATATTCTGTTAATTTCAGGTCATTCCCTTCCTTCAGATCGCCAAATCTAAAAATTGATTTTGCAGCCAACAAAAAACCTACCGCTTCTAAATGGCCAGTCAGAATAAATATGTAGATGAGCAATCTCTCTAAAACACCAATGAATTTTCCGGCATTGTGTAATGAAATTGATCCCTTGCTAGGAATAAACCTAGCGATAAGCACTTTAATGATGATAGCTGTTGGCGATGTGAGTAACAAAGCGCCAAAAATGTAGAGCCAAACTTGTGGATCGTAGAAAAAGTTGGCGTTGATACTTGCACCGTCGTAAAAAGATAGCCAACAAGCTACAATTACAGTGATATGTAATACCTGATCTGCAAAAAACCAGAGCCGCTTATTCGAAGTCTTTTGAAACAATAGCTTACAGGCATCAATAGCAAAATGACTAACTCCGATAATGAGTGCAGGCAACCAAACGCTGAATGACCAAAACAATACGAACACTAAAGCTACGTGAATAGCTACATGCAGATAGAGCTTATTAGAATTTAACTTTAAACGTTCCTTTTCTCCTACCCATTGATCTGGCTGCAGAAAGAAATCACCTAGGATGTGTGCTAAAAGCAATTTAATCAATACAATATCCATTTTAAAAAGTGCTTACAATTAGCTTTCTAAATTTACTTTCCAGCTCCATTATCTCAGAAAAATGAGCTCGTTTGAGTGCTTCACTAATAGACGATTGGCTTCTTCCAGATATTTTTGCAATTTTATCCTGATTTTCGTTTTGGTTCTCGATGGTTTGCTTTACGACTTCGGAGGCAATTGGGCTCCAGCTGTCCATCGCTATTAAGGCTAACTTTAAATATAAATTCATATCATCATCAAAAGCTGCGGATGGACTTTTAATTACTAGATTGACTTTATTGCTTTTTAAGGTATCAAAACCTTCACCAGAATTAACATAAGCTTCGCCGTTGGCTTCCGTCACTTTCTCTGTTGCTCCTTTTTGCTTCTTTCCTAAACCGATGCCCATTCTTACATCAGCTCCTTTCACAGTTTTTATACAGGCTTTAATGTATATTGCGGTTAGCAATGCTATTGCTGGTGGTAATTCGATTTGAAAACTGTCACCTCTAAAAATTTCCCATTTGCTATTTTTAGGCAGGGCCGATAAAGCATCCTTTAACTTATCTATCCATTGAGCTGGTAGCTCTCTAGAATTAATGATATCTCCTGTTATTACTGCAATCATAAATCTAATATCGGCAAAAAAGCCGATAAATAAAAATATCGGCTAATTAGCCGATAATCTAAAATATCGGACAATTAGCCGATATCAATTTTTTACTTAATATTGAAACATTCACTACTTCGAATAGAGTTGCTAACCAGCATGCATTTCAATCAGTTGTTTTAGTTGCGGAGCGGGAACTGCACCACTTTGACGCCAAACCGCTTTACCTTTTTTAAATAGAATCAAGGTTGGTACTCCTTGCACATTAAATGCACTTGCCGCAGCTTGATTTTTATCTACATCGACTTTAATAATTGAAGCCTTATCTCCTATCTGGCTTTTCAACTCTGTTAAAATTGGCCCCATTGCTTTACATGGTGCACACCATTCAGCGAAAAAATCTACTAAAACTGGCTTATCGCCATTAATTAATTCTGTGAATTTTGACATAACTTATTCCTTTTAAAAACCAACAAGATAGATAGTGAATAGTTTAAATTACTTTTCTATTAAACATAGCTGTCATTTCGAGGGAAGCGCAGCGATGAAAAATCTAATAAGATCTAGATTAGTTTAACAGATTCCTCCTATAGTCGGAATGACAAAGTATAATTGCTGAAAATACATATAAAACAAAAAAGGGAGCAATTTTCATCGCTCCCTTTTTCTTAATATTTCAGTATCTTATTTTACTGCATCAATAACAGCTTTAAAAGCTTCTTTATTGTTCATTGCTAAATCAGCTAAAACTTTACGGTTTAAACCGATGTTTTTTGCAGCTAATTTACCAATTAGTTGAGAGTAAGATACGCCGTACTCACGAGCACCAGCGTTGATACGTTGGATCCATAAAGCACGGAATTCTCTTTTCTTAGCTTTACGGTCACGGTATGCATATTGCAAACCTTTTTCAACTGTGTTTTTAGCAATGGTAAAAACCTTGCTTCTTGATCCCCAATAGCCTTTGGCCATATTTAGGACTTTTTTCCTTCTGCGTCTAGCAGCTACTACGTTTACCGAACGAGGCATAATGTGTTGTGTTTTGATAAGCGGTGTTGCTTTTTATCGCAATCTTGAAACCGAGTATCGGGTTTAAAAATTAATTACTTACCAATGCAAAGCATACGTTTAACGTTGCCCATATCAGCATCGTTTACCATGCTAGTGGTGGTTAAGTTACGCTTACGTTTAGTACTTTTCTTTGTTAAGATGTGACTTTTGTAGGCGTTCTTTCTTGCAATTTTACCTGTTCCAGTAAGCGAAAAACGCTTTTTAGCACTGGAATTGGTTTTCATTTTTGGCATAACCTGTTAATTTATATAATTTATTATTTTTTTGCTGCTTTAGGCGCTAATGTTAAAAACATACGCTTACCTTCTAATTTAGGTAGAAGTTCTACTTTACCTATTTCTTCCAAAGCTTGAGCAAACTTTAACAATAAGATTTCGCCCTGTTCTTTGTAAACAATTGCTCTACCTTTAAAGTGTACGTAAGCTCTTACCTTCTCGCCTGCCTCCAAGAAACCAATTGCGTGTTTCAATTTGAATTGAAAATCGTGGTCGTTAGTGTTAGGTCCGAAACGGATTTCTTTAATAACCGTTTGCTTAGCATTAGCTTTAATTTCCTTTTGCTTCTTCTTTTGCTCGTATAAGAACTTACTATAGTCCATAATACGACAAACAGGTGGATTAGCGTTTGGAGAAATCTCTACTAAATCAAGTTCAAGCTCATCGGCAAGCGCCAATGCTTTCGACAAAGGATAAATACCTTGCTCTACATTATCCCCAGCTAGCCTAACTTCTTGTGCACGAATATGTTCGTTAATATTATGTTCTGCTTCTTTTTTCTTAAAAGGTGGACGTGGTCCCCTGTTAAATCCTGGTCTTCCTAATGCCAAATGCTTTCCTTGTTTAAACTGTTATTTCTTTATTAATTAATTCACTAAACTCTGCTAAAGTCATACTTCCCAAATCTCCTTCGCCATGTTTACGAACAGAAACTTTTCCTTCTTCCATTTCCTTTTCGCCGATTATCAGCATATAAGGCAACTTTTTAACTTCAGCATCTCTAATTTTCCTTCCGATTTTCTCATCACGAAAGTCAATTAGACCGCGAATATCGGAATTATTTAGCTCTTCTGAAACTTTTTTCGCATATTCTTCATATTTTTCTGAAATAGGAAGAATGATATATTGCTCCGGAGAAAGCCATAACGGGAAGTTACCACCGCAGTGTTCAATCAATACCGCAACAAAACGCTCCATAGAACCGAATGGTGCACGGTGTATCATTACTGGGCGGTGTTTTTGATTATCGCTACCAGTGTATTCCAACTCGAAACGCTCTGGCAAGTTGTAATCTACCTGAATAGTTCCCAATTGCCATTTTCTACCTAGCGCATCACGCACCATAAAATCTAACTTAGGACCATAGAAAGCTGCTTCTCCGTATTCAACTACAGTAGGCAAACCTTTTTCTTCTGCAGCTTCAATAATCGAAGTTTCTGCTAATTTCCAATTTTCATCAGAACCGATGTACTTGGTTTTATTCTCTGGGTCGCGTAAAGAAACCTGAGCAACATAGTTATCAAAACCTAAAGATTTAAATACGTGAAGTACCAAATCAATTACTTTTTTGAACTCTTCTTTCACCTGGTCTGGACGACAGAACAAGTGGGCATCATCTTGAGTAAATCCACGTACACGAGTTAAACCATGTAACTCGCCACTTTGTTCGTAACGATATACTGTACCAAATTCTGCAAAACGAACTGGCAAATCTTTATAAGAACGAGGTTTGAATTTATACAACTCGCAGTGGTGAGGGCAGTTCATCGGTTTTAAGAAGAACTCCTCTCCTTCTTGTGGAGTTTTTATCGGCTGAAAAGCATCCTTGCCGTATTTCTCATAGTGACCAGAGGTGATGTACAAATTCTTGTGACCAATATGTGGTGTAATTACTTGCTCATAACCTGCTTTTTGTTGTGCTTTAGTTAAGAATTGAACTAAGCGCTCACGCAATGCAGTACCTTTTGGCAACCACATTGGCAAGCCCATCCCTACTTTCTCAGAGAAAGTAAATAGCTCTAATTCTTTACCTAATTTACGGTGGTCGCGTTTTTTAGCCTCTTCAATCATGTGAAGATACTCTGTTAACTCGCTTGCTTTAGGGAAAGTAACACCATAAATACGAGTTAACTGCTTTTTAGTTTCATCGCCCCTCCAGTAAGCTCCGGCAACATTCATCAATTTTATTGCCTTGATGAAACCTGTATTTGGAATATGTGGGCCACGGCATAAATCGGTAAAATCACCTTGTGTGTAGAAAGTAATTTTGCCGTCTTCTAAGCCATCAATCAAATCTAATTTATACTCATCGCCTTTTTCTGTGAAATACTTTACAGCATCAGCTTTGCTTACGCTTTTACGTTCGAAAACTTCTTTCTGCTTAGCTAATTCCAACATTTTGTCTTCAATTTTCTTGAAGTCGTCTGATGAAAATTCTCTATCGCCAAAGTCTACATCGTAATAAAAACCAGTTTCGATAGCTGGACCGATACCAAATTTAGTACCTGGATAAAGGGCTTCCAAAGCTTCGGCCATAATGTGTGCCGATGAATGCCAAAAAGTTGATTTACCTTCTGTATCATTCCAAGTCAATAACTTAACCGCAGAGTCTGTTTCGATTGGACGTGAACTGTCCCAAACTTCTCCATTTACTTCTGCCGCTAAAACGTTTCTTGCTAAGCCTTCTGATATTGATAAGGCGATTTGATGGGCATTTACGCCCTGTTCATACTGACGTACCGAGCCGTCAGGTAATGTAATGTTAATCATCTACAACTATGATTTAGAGTTTATAAAATTGTTATGCAAAATCACTTACGTGTGTGATTTTATTTTGGTGCGAAGATAGGGTTTTTAGATGGGATTTCAAGCTCTAGTTTATGCATTTCGCGGTACTTTAAAACTGATGCTGACCTGTAGCGAAGCGAAAAGCTACGAAGTAAAATAAATTCAGCATGACGGAGCGCCAATTATACGTCACCCCAGGGTCGGCCAAATCAGTATACAGAGATTGCTTCGTGCCTCGCAATGACGTGGTGTTTAAACAAAAAAAAATGTCCCGACCACAGCCGAGACATTCTGAAAATATAAAATGGAATTTCTTAGTTTACTCTCCCAGTAGCACCTTGACGGTTGTTGTTATTATTTCTAAATCTAGCCATCATTGCAGCTTGTTTAGCTTGATATTGCTCTGGAGTAATTGCAACAGCTTTTTTAGGTGCAGTTACATCTTTATTACCCACGTTTCGGTATTCAATGCTTTTTGCAGTTGTACCACCACCTTTAATTTCGATAGCTAACACCGCTCCTTCAGTCCAAAAATTTGGCATTGGAGAAAAATTAAAGCCTAAATCATTAGTGTACCAAAGCACCGTCTCGTCAACAACATCTTTATCCATATCTAATACTTTTGCTTTGCGGGTTGTTTTAATGGTTACTTTTTTACAGTCAATACCTACAATTTTCTTAGTTTCATCAGACTTAATGATATCTACAACCGGTGGAACATCTAAAAATTGTACTGCATTGTTGTTTTGGTTATTGTTTCTTCCACCGCCACCAAATTGATTGATAGAAGCGACAGTTAATTTAGTTGGCATTACATAAGTAGTATCCATCATATCAAAAACTTCTACTACTTTTTGGTCAGCGAAAGTATAGTAATATTCTCTATTACCGCCGCCCATGCCGCCAAAACCAAATCTCATACCGCCACCTGGACCACCACCGCTATTACTATCTTCTGTTTCAGTAACGGGCATATAACTTGCATTAGTTGCATTATAAAGCAATTCGTAATTTGATTTGATAGACTTAGGCATACGAGCTCTCATTTGCTCAGAAATTTGTCTGCCCGAAGCTTCTGCAACGGCAATTGGGTCAATTATTGTTTCAAACTGAATAGCTCCAGATTTTTTTTGCGCTTGTGCGTTAACCGTAAAAGCCAATACACTTAAAAAAGCGATGAATATTTTTTTCATTTATATAAAGTTGTTTTGTTAGTGATTATAATGCAAAACTAATTTATTGCTACAGATTTGGTGTTAACTAAAGTTATATTTTTGGTTTATAACCGTAGTTTTACAATGTAACAAGTAGCTAATTTGCAGCTTCTTTAGAGTAAAAGAATTGTTGTTGGTTTAATCGGGAGGAAAATTAATATTCTGTACTTTCTAACCAACCGTTCGCCAATACATCTGCCAAGTGCATTGTTTTAATAGGAATATTGTTTTTCTTGATGTAACCATCTAAATGTAGCAAGCAAGAAAGGTCCGTTGAAATGATATAATCGGCATCCATTTCTAGTGCGTTATTGATTTTTTGCTCTGCCATTGCCGATGAAATTGCATCGAACTTAACTGCAAAAGTACCACCAAAACCGCAGCACATATCGGTATCTTTCATTTCGAGCATTTCCAAACCTATTACCCTAGAAAGCAACTGACGTGGTTCTTCTTTGATTTTGCATTCTCGTAAACCACTGCACGAGTCGTGGTAAACTGCTTTACCTTCTAACTCCGCACCAAAATAATCTTTCTTTAATACGTTGATTAAAAAATCCGACAGTTCAAAAATATTTGATTGTACGTTTCTGCATTTATTATGAACGATGGTATTGGTAAACAAATCGTTGAAACCACCTTTAACCATGCCTACACAAGAGGCTGATGGTGCAACGATATATTCAGTTTCCGAAAAATCTGATAAAAATTTAGTACCTATCTCCTTAGCTTGCTCCCAGTAACCTGCGTTATAAGCCGGCTGACCGCAACAGGTTTGTTTTGAATTATAGACAATTTCGCAGCCCGCTTTTTCTAAAACTTTAATGGTGTTAAAGGCCGTTTCCGGATATAGTTGGTCTATGAAACAAGGGATAAATAGCTCTATCTTCATTATATTTTTTTAGGTATCTGCTCTTAAAATCACTTAATCGACCACCACGGCTTTGGGCTCTACCTTTTTTAAGAGCAGCAAAAATACTAAACCAAAAACAAAAAACAGTGCTAATGCAATTACCGAATTACGCATACTACCGCTCAACACTTCGATATAACCGAAACTGAACATCCCGAAAACCAATGCAACCTTCTCAGTTACATCGTAAAAGCTAAAAAATGAAGTATGGTCTGGACTTGATTGAGGTAAGAATTTAGAGTACGTAGAACGTGATAAAGATTGAATTCCGCCCATAATTAAGCCAATAACTGCCGCCAAGGCATAAAATTGCATTTCGGTATGGATAAAGTAAGCGGCGATGCAACTGCCAATCCAAATCACTACTACCCCGATTAATACGTTTACGTTGCCAAACTTCTTTGAAGATAAGTAAGACATCAGCATTGCGCCAGGAATAGCCACCAACTGTAGAATAAGGATAGTTGCTATTAATTTAGTGGTTGGAAGATGTAATATTTTCTCGCCAAAGATAGTGGCAACTAACATCACCGTTTGCACACCCATCGAATAAAAGAAGAACGCAAATAAGAAGCGTTTCAAGTATTTCATTTGCTTTACCTGCTTCCAAACTTTGTTAAGCTCCTGGAAACCACTGCTCATAATGTTTTTCTTTTCTGTTTTGAAGTTAGGACTTCCCTTTGGCAGGTTTCTAAATGGAATTTGCGCAAAACCAACCCACCAAATGCCTACCAAAAGAAAAGAAATTTGGGCTCCTAAAATTTCACCTACAGCAGGCATAAATACAAAAGCGAAGCAGATAATTTGTAAGATAATACTACCAACATAGCCATAAGTAAAACCTTTAGCGCTAACACTATCTTGTTTTTCTACGGTTGCTATTTCAGGTAAGTAAGAATTGTAAAACACCAAACTTCCCCAAAATCCGATAGCAGCAATTACAAACATAATGACACTAAAATTTAAGGTATTTATTCCTTTTTCAGCATCAATTTCAAAAAAGAATAATGCGCTACAAGCGATTGCTCCCATGTACGTAAACATCTTCATAAAGATTTTCTTATTCCCTCTCGTATCAGCAATAGAAGATAAAATTGGAGATAATATTGCAATCACTAGGAAAGCAAATGCCATTGCATAACTATATAAAGCAGAATTGATGATTTTATAACCAAAGAAATAAACATAGTCTATGGTATTATCATCTTTATCGCCTGTCCTATTTGTAAAATAAGCCGGAAATATGGTGGAAGTGATGACTAAATTATATGCTGAATTGGCCCAATCGAAAAAGGCCCAAGAGCGGATTGTCTTCTTATCGTTTTTAACTCCTAAATCTCCAGAAGGGGATTTTGAAAGCTCATCTTTCATAAATCTATGTTGTTTGTTGCGGCTAAGATAAGAAAAGTTGTAAGTTATAAGTCGTAAGTTTTAAGTACTGACCGTATCTTTATTCTTTGCTCCTTGTTCTTTAATCTATAAAGTCTACAAATAATATTTCTTCCCATCGGTTTTGATTTTACCAGCATCAAGCAATTCACGAATTCGGTCAATCTTGTCATTATCGGTACCGGTTTGGATACTTTTCACTAAATCATCTAAATCAAAGTGCCCACTTTGTAACACCATGCTAATTTCAAAATCGATTTTATCTGTATATTCTGCCAGCTCTTCGTGTTTCTTTTCTGCTAAACAAACATCGCAAACGCCACATTTATCAGCTTTGCTTTCTCCAAAATAGGTTAATAACTGGATACTTCTACAAATCTCGTTAGCAGCGTAAGCCAATACAGCTTCAATTTGAGTACTCTGTATTTCCTTCCTCAATTGAATAAATTTAGCATCTACATCCAAATGCAACATATCCAATCGGGCAGTAATAAATTGCAATTGCGGCTTATCTGTTTGCGGCAAATAAGAGATTACGTTATACTCTTGCAACTTCTTCAAATAAGCAATTACATCGTTATAAGAAATCTTCAATCTGTTAGACAAATCACTTTCTTTGATTTTTACGTAACCATCAAAAGCACCGCCATAAGAACGCTGGATAGTCTTGATGATTGGGTCAAAAGCTGCATTTTCAATTTGAAAACGATAAATATCTTCGTGACCAACTGCGAACATCAATCTTGAAGAAATAAAAATGTTTTCTGAAAGTGTGAGATATCCGTCTCGTTCTAAAAACTTAAGTGCAGCCATGGTTTTAATCACACCAATATTAAAGCGTTTACAGAAATCGGCCAAATCAAATTCGAAGCTTAAACCTTGTCCGGCGCCGTAAGCCAATTGGTAATAGTTACCTAAATAGTGGTAGACTTTTTTAATTTCTTCAACAGACGGAAAGCTGTCTGTGTATTTAGCTTCGAGGACAGCCCTATCGCCTCTATTGGTTAATAAAACACCAAACGCTCGTTTTTCATCTCGTCCTGCCCTGCCCGCTTCTTGGTAGTACGCCTCCAAACTTTCGGGCAAATCTAAATGCACCACAAAACGAACATCAGGTTTATCAATTCCCATTCCGAAAGCGTTGGTGGATACCATTACTCGGATTTTATCTCGCTTCCAATCTTCTTGTTTTTGGAAACGGACATCCTTTTCTAAACCTGCGTGGTAAAAATCTGCAGAGATTTGATTACGTTGTAAAAACATAGCTATTTCTGCAGTTTCACGTCGGTTTCTAACATAAACCAAACCACAGCCTTTTACATTCTTGCAGATATCAATTAGTTTTTTGTGCTTGTCATCGAGATTGAAAACTACGTAACTGAGGTTTTTTCTCGAGAAACTTTTCACAAAAACCTGCGCATCTTTCAGTTCCAGTTTTTCTATAATATCGTTTCTAACTTCAGGCGTAGCCGTTGCAGTTAAAGCTAAAATTGGAACATCAGGTAGTATTTCCCTCAATTCCTTCACTTTCAAATAAGGCGGACGGAAATCATATCCCCATTGGGAAATACAATGCGCTTCATCAATGGCAATTAAATTCACATTCATGTATGAAATGCGCACACGAACCAGTTCTGAAAGCAACCTTTCGGGAGATAAATAAAGGAACTTGATTTTTCCGTAGATGCAGTTATCGAGCAAAATATCGATTTCTCGCTTGCCCATTCCAGCATAAATCGCGATAGCTTCAATACCTTTAGCTTTCAAGTTTTCTACTTGGTCTTTCATTAGAGCCACCAAAGGAGAAACCACAATGCAGATACCATCGTTCATTATTGCGGGCACTTGGAAACAGATAGATTTTCCTCCGCCAGTTGGCAATAAAGCTAAGGTATCTTGCCCTTTAATTACCGATTGGATAATCTCTTCCTGCAACGGTCGAAAGACATCAAATCCCCAATATTTCTTTAAAACTTCTGTTGCAGTCATATAAAAGCTAAGTTCAAAACTATGAAACGGTGGCGGTTTTTCAAAAAGAGTTTAGCCATAGATGTGCAGATTTTGTTTTAAACTAACTCAAAAAGAATTGGAATGTTTGTAAAGGCTTTGATGCCAACCGTATCAACATTTTGAAAAAGACATCTATGTATCTGTGGCAAGAAATCGCTAAATTGCAACCTTTAGTTGTTAAGATAAAATTAGAATGAAGAAGTACGTATTTGCCTCAGCACTGTTATTTACCTTAAGTTCTGCTAACGCACAAGAGAAAAAAGAAGCTCCAAAATGGGATGTAGAAAAGTTCAAAGGAACTACTAAAAATTTCAGCGTGACCACTAACGAAGGCACTTGGATGAACCTAGACGTTAGTCCAGATGGAAAAGAAATTGTCTTCGACATGTTGGGAGATATTTATGTAATGCCTATTACTGGCGGAACGGCGAAATTGTTAAGTGGTGGCATTTCTTACGAAGTTCAACCTCGTTTTAGCCCTAACGGGAAATACATTTCGTTTACAAGTGACAGAAGCGGCGCCGACAATGTCTGGATAATGGACAGACAAGGCGGCAATAAAAAGCAAATCACGAAGGAAACTTTCAGATTGCTGAACAATGCTACTTGGATGCCGAATAGTGATTATTTAATTGCTAGAAAACACTTTACAGGTTCTCGTTCTTTAGGTGCTGGCGAAATGTGGATGTACAGTATTTATGGTGGCGATGGTGTGCAATTGACCAAACGCAAAAACGACCAACAAGATGTAGGCGAACCAAATGTATCGCCAGATGGTAAATTCCTTTATTTTAGTGAGGATGTTTCTCCCGGTCCGTTTTTTCAATATAGCAAAGACCCAAATGGCTTGATTTACGCTATCCGTCAGTTAGATTTAACCAGCGGAAAACTAACAAATTTCATTGCTCAATCTGGTGGTTCTGTTCGTCCGCAAGTATCTCCTGATGGAAATTTTATTGCTTACGTAAAAAGAGTGAGGTTGAAATCCGCTCTTTACATACAGAATTTAAAAACTGGCGAAGAATATCCATTATATGATGATTTAACAAAAGACCAGCAAGAAACTTGGGCAATTTTTGGCGTTTACCCCAACTTTGCTTGGACACCAGACAGCAAGAAAATCGTTTTTTACGCCAAAGGAAAAATCAAACAAATTGAGTTGAGTAATTTATATGTAAGTGATATTCCTTTTGAAGTAACAAGTAACCAAACGGTACAAGAAGCTTTACATTTCGACCAACAAGTTTATGCTTCAGAGTTTACGGCAAAAATGCTTAGGCAATTGGTAACATCGCCCGATGGCAAAATGGTAGTTTTTAATGCTGCCGGATATTTATACAAGAAAGAAATGCCAAGTGGTGCGCCGGAAAGGTTAACCAACGGTTTAGATTTCGAGTTTGAACCAAAATTTAGTCCAGATGGCAAGTTTGTTATTTACACCACTTGGAGTGATGAATTTAAAGGAGCCATTAAACGCACCGATTTAAAAACTGGAAAAACGATTAGCTTAACCGACGAAAAAGGCTATTACTACTCTCCTAGCTATTCTACCAAAGGTGATAAAATTGTTTTCAGAAAAGGTAGCGGTAACGAAACATTAGGCTTAACTTACGGAAAAAATACTGGAATTTTTGTGATGCCTGCTAATGGAGGCGCTAAAACTTTATTGTTAGACAATGGTATCAGACCGCAATTTAACAATGATGATACTCGTATTTTCTATCAAGGTTATGATAGCGGTAAAAAAGCTTTTAAAAGTGTTGATTTAAACGGCGGTAACGAGCGCACACATTACACATCACAATATGCAACGCAGTTTTGCCCAAGTCCTGATGGTAAATGGATGGCTTTTACTGAGCTTTTCAATGCTTATATTACACCAATGGTTACAGCAGGAACTGCCTTGGATTTATCTGCTGGCAACAAAGCTATCCCATTAACCAAAGTAACTAAAGATGCGGGAACTTACTTGCATTGGAGCGCCGACAGCAAGAAATTGCTATGGACTTTGGGCGAGAAATACTACAACAGAGAAATTAAAAATACCTTCTCTTTTGTGGAAGGTGCGCCGCAAGTATTGCCAGAACCTGATACCGCTGGTGTTTCTATCGGTTTAAAATTGAAAGCTGATGCTCCAAGTGGATTAATTGCTTTGAAAGGTGCTAGAATTATTACGATGAAAGGTGAGCAAGTGATTGAGGAAGGTACAATCCTAGTGGAGAACAATAAAATTAAAGCGATTGGAAAGGTGGATGAAGTTCCAATTCCGGCAGATATAAAAGTGGTTGATGTTACTGGAAAAACCATTATGCCAGGTATGGTGGATGTGCATGCACACTTGAGAACCAGCCCTGATGGCATTAGCCCACAACAAGATTGGTCTTACATGGCAAATTTGAGCTTCGGTGTAACTACAGCTCACGACCCATCTAGCAATACAGAAATGGTGTTTAGCCAAAGCGAGATGTTGAAAGCTGGAAGAATGGTTGGTCCGCGTTTATATTCTACAGGTTCAATCTTATACGGTGCAGATGGCGATTTTAAGGTAACTATCAATAGTTTGGATGATGCCCTTTCGCACTTGCGCAGATTAAAAGCTGTTGGTGCATTTTCGGTAAAATCTTACAATCAACCTCGTAGAGACCAACGTCAGCAGGTTTTAGAAGCTGCCCGTCAATTAAAAATGGAAGTGGTTCCTGAGGGCGGTTCTACTTTCTTCCACAATATGACTATGGTTGCCGATGGACACACGGGTATTGAGCACAGTATCCCGGTTGCACCTGCGTACAAAGATGTAGTGAGTTTTTGGAACAATACAAAAGTGGCTTATACTCCAACCCTAATAGTGGCTTATGGTGGTCAGTGGGGCGAAAATTATTGGTACGATAGAACCAACGTTTGGGAAAATGAACGTTTATTGAATTTTACACCAAGGGCGATTATCGATGCAAGAGCTAGGCGTAGAACGACTTCTGAATATGGAGATTATGGACATATCGAGGTAGCAAAAGCGACAAAAACAATTGCTGATGGTGGCACTAAAGTGAACCTAGGTGCTCACGGTCAAATTCAAGGTTTGGGTGCGCATTGGGAGTTATGGATGTTTGTACAAGGTGGCATGTCACCATTACAAGCCATTAAAGCAGCTACTTTAAACGGTGCCGAATATTTAGGAATGGGTAAAGAATTAGGTTCGTTAGAAACTGGCAAACTTGCTGATTTAATTATCATGGAAGACAATCCATTAGAGGATATCAGAAACTCTGAAAAGATTAAATATGTGATGATTAATGGTAGAATTTATGACAGCATGACCATGAACGAAACCTACAGCAGAGAGAAGATGAGACCAAAACTATGGTTCGAAATGGATAAAGGCGTGGCGTTTTCATTGCCTTATAAAACTTCTGAAACTTGGACGTTTACCGTACCGAATTGTGATTAGTATTGATGTCGTCATTTTGGAACATAAAGAGAATTGTAAATCAACGAAGTTAAATTCTATTCATTTGGTGGCAATTAAAAACTAACCATTTATGGCAAATCCTTGGGAAAAAATTTTCATTAACGACTTTGAAACTGCATACAAAATTGCTGACCAAAACTATTTACAAAATTATCAAGACTTGGATTTAAGGGCAAGAGCAGTTTGCTCGTTATTGCTACGTAATTACAACAATTCGCTCAATGATTTTTTGGTTTTAAATGAACGTGAAAAACAAACGAAAACGACTAGCGACGAAACCTATATGAATATTGCGCTTTGTTATTATGCGTTAGGTGACAATGAAAAGGCAATAGATTTTTTTAGCTACCCATTAACGAATAAAAAAGAAATTAAATATACAAATGATATATCTGTTCTACCGAGCACTCTTCTGTTTCTAGGGACAAAATTAGGTCGACCAAACATCCTCAAAATAGCTATCAAGGAATTAAAAAGGCTATCGAAACATGAAACATCCGCTTCAACTTACTTATTGGGATTAACCACAGATGAGGAATTGAATAGTTTTTATGAAGAAGAGAACGATGATATACTTAGAAATAGAAAAGAATGTAAAGCGGAATTTTATAGAGCTACTTTAGAACTAGTAAATGAAAATTTCGAGAATTATATAGAACATTTAAGTCGTTGCGTTGACTTAAAAGGCAACTATCTTGAATTTGAATATTATCTCGCAAAAATAGAGTTGGAAAAAAGTGTAAACACCGCCAGTTGAAACTATTTATTAGATTAGTGCTGTGGATAGTTTGTACAAGTAGTTTTAGGCTCATCTTAAACCAGCAAGACGAAATATCACTTAGCTAACAGATTTCTCCTCGTTCCTCGTCGAAATGACGCTTTTATTAACGGTTGTTTGGTTTTACAACACCAACAAACCATACTCCCTTAAAGTATGAATTGGTTTAGAATACCAGAACAACTCAAAATGTTCCATGGTATTTTCATAATCAGCTTTGAGCTCTTGAAAGGTTAAAGGCTTCTCGTTAAGTACTGATAGTTGAGGTAATATTGTAGACAACCACTCTCCTTCTGCTTTATTAGTTTGAATGCTAAACGTTTCCCGTTTGTTGTGGAAATGCAAATTCATCATCTCCCAAGTATTACCTTTTTTAGATTTGGTAAACCTTTCTATAGATGGCTTACTGCCTAACCAAACAATTTTGGCAGTTGGTTTAACATTGAAATTCTCGTTGCTATTTAAAGCGGTATCTATAAAATTTGGCGCAATGGTAGTTCGTGGAATTTTAAAATCAAACCAATCTTGCAGCTTATAATCGAAGCAAATGCCATGCATAAAATTGAAGAGTGACTTCTTCAACCCGTAGCTAAATTTGTTGTGATCAATTCCAGTTTTATCGGTGTAATTGATATCGTTATTGGCAAAAGTTCCAATTTCTTCCGTTTCTTTTACAACACCAAACTTCTCGGGGTACAATCCTACTGGACTATGTGCAGTCATCGCAAATTGGTGCCAAAAGCCTGATTGTAAAACCCCTGCCTCAAATAACTGACGCACCATTTCCAAACTATCTACCGTTTCTTGCACGGTTTGCGTTGGATAACCGTACATCAAATAAGCATGTACCATAATTCCAGCTTCCGTAAAATTTCTGGTTACCTTGGCCACTTGTTCTACCGTTACACCTTTATCAATCAGTTTCAACAACCTATCGGATGCTACTTCCAAACCGCCAGAAACGGCAATACAACCCGATGCTTTTAGTAACAAACACAAATCTCCAGTAAAGCTTTTCTCGAAACGGATGTTCGTCCACCAAGTAACCGTAATTTTCCTTCTGAGAATTTCTAATGCCACTTCCCGCATTAATGCAGGTGGTGCAGCTTCATCCACAAAGTGAAAACCATTCTGACCGGTTTTTGTCACCAAGTCCTCTATCCTATCTACAATCTGTTTTGCAGCAACGGGTTCATAAACCTTGATATAATCTAACGAAATATCGCAGAAAGTACATTTGCCCCAATAACAGCCGTGAGCCATTGTTAGCTTGTTCCAACGGCCATCGCTCCACATTCTATGCATTGGGTTTACAATCTCGATGACCGAAATGTAACTGTCCAATAACAAATCTGAATAATCTGGTGTACCTACATCAGCTTGCTTATAATCACTTCTTAAGGCATCATTGCGGTAAGCAACTTCATCATTTTCTAATAGAAAAGTTCTTTTATAGAGATTAAATTCTCCGGCTTTAACAATTGCATTATACAACAGTTCAATCGGCAATTCCCCATCATCTAAGGTAATGTAGTCGAAAAACTCGAAAACTCTTTTATCCGAAAGCGAACGTAATTCTGTATTTGGAAAACCGCCACCCATCGAGATTTTAATTTCAGGATAGTTTTGCTTTACAAACTGCGCACAACGAAATGCCGCATATAAATTCCCTGGAAAAGGAACTGAAATCAGAAATAGTTTCGGCTGAACTTCTTCTATTCTATCTTTGAGAATATCGATTAAAATTCCATCGATATAAGTTAACGGCTGATTTAGCACTTCGTACAATTCATCAAAAGAATTGGCACTTCTTCCTAATCGCTCTGCGTAACGACTAAAACCAAAATTTGGGTCAATGCATTCTACAATAAAATCGGAAATATCTTCTAAATAAAGTGTAGCTAAATGTTTGGCTTTATCCTGCGTTCCCATTGCTCCGAAAGCCCAATCTAGTTCTTCTAATTGCGCAAATCGAGAAGCTTCTGGCAAGAAATCCTCCTGACAAATTTGTAAAGCCAAAGTTGGATTTTTGCCCTGCAAGAAAGCAATTACCGCATCAATTGTCTTTAGGTACTCTTCCTTTAAAGCTAGAATTCGCTGTACATTAAAGGAGAATTCGACACCCTTTTTCAGCTCCGCTTGATGGAATAAATCTGTTAATCCCTTTTTCGAGAAAAGTGCTAAAATAACTTCAATACCTAAATCCGCTTGGGTTGATGAAATGCCTTTTGTATTTAAAAAACCTTTGATATATGCAGTTGCTGGATACGGTGTATTCAGTTGCGTAAATGGTGGAGTAATTACTAGAAGTTCGCTCTGCAAAGGGATTTTATTTTATGCAAAAGTACGTAAATCTTTATTTAGAAATAGCGTAACCACTTAACGCAACTATACTTGGATGTTAAATTATGGTTATGCTATTGTAAAATGCTTGAATTACTATACAACTTTTTGATTTAGATTTTAAGGTTGTACAAATTTGCTCAGCACAACATCCTAGTTATCAATAGTTATCAGCAAAAATTACGTTTTCAACCTTCTTTTGGCATAACTGTTGATATTTATGCGGTTTTAAAGACATATATAACATGAAAAAAATTTTATTAGTATTCGGCTTAGCTATCGCTGGCCTTTCGGCAAATGCCCAGAGTGAATTTAAACCTACAAAAGGTGATGTAACTACCGAATTTGGACTTACTGGTGGTGTTTTAAATTCAGGATTTAACTTAAATGAAGCTGGAAGCTTATTAAGATTTCGCTATTTCACGCAAGAGAAAACTGCAGTACGTTTAGGTTTTAACTTAAGCAGCAATAAAGAAACTGCAAATGCTTACGGTGCTAATGGCGAAACAGGTAATGCTAAAAGAAGCGAAACCAATTTCTTGTTAAACGTAGGTTTAGAGAAACATTTCACAGGAACAGAACGTCTTTCTACTTATGTAGGTGGTGATGTTTTATTTGGTTATGGAAATCAAAAAGATAGCTACACTAACTCTAACAACAACTTTGGTAACCCAACTTACGTAGCTAATGTTTCTGGCGAATTTAAAGGGCCAAGCACTTTAGGAATTGGTTTAAGAGCTGTTGCTGGTGCTGATTATTATTTCACTAAGAAAGTATTTTTAGGTGTTGAAGGTGGTTTCGGTTTCCTTTATCAAAAAGAAGGAAAAACTACTACAAGTACTACTGTAGCTGGTAACACAACGACAAATACGTCTGAGTCTGCAGGAAACTCATTCTCGATTGAACCATCAGTAATTACTGGCGTTCGTATCGGTTTTGTTTTCTAAGATTAGATAAACTTATTAGGAGAAAGGGGCTTTTGCCCCTTTTTTGTTAAATAAAATTCTCGTCATTGCGAGGTACGAAGCAATCTTAAAGCGATATGAATAAGCCATAGTAGTAAGATTGCTTCGTACCTCGCAATGGCGTTTCAGTTGAATTACAAATTCTGCGCTATCACAAAACCACTTGCCCAAGCCCACTGGAAATTATAACCGCCTAACCAACCTGTAACGTCAACACATTCGCCGCCGAAATAGCAGCCTGGTAGCTTTTTACTTTCTAATGTTTTTGAAGATAGTTCGTTCGTGTCAATTCCACCACGCATTACCTCTGCTTTGTCGTAACCTTTATCCCCTGCTGGTTTCACTTTAAAATGATGGATGGTTTGTTCCAAAGTTTCCATTTCTGCTTTGGTTAAATCGGCGATGGTTTTTGTTAATGGTAGAAATTTACCTAAAGCATCAGCAATTTTTTTGGTATAAAATTTATTCAACAAAGTTGATAATTGGATACGCCCATTCTGTTGGCGTTCAGCAGTTAGCACTTCAGTTATGTTTTCATTTGGCAGTAAATCGATTTCAATCTCCTGCCCTCTGCGCCAATAACTAGAAATCTGTAAAATCGCTGGACCACTTAAACCCCAATGCGTAAATAAAATATTTTCCTCGAAGCTCATTTCGTCGTTACTTACCCTACAAAAAACTGAATTACCAGATAATTGCGAAAACCAAGCTTCGTCTTTACCTGTGATGGTTAACGGAACCAAAGCAGGTGCGGTTTCGATGATATTGAGTTGATGTTTTTTAGCAAATTTCAAGGCAAAATCTGTAGCTCCCATTTTAGGGATAGGTAAACCACCTGTTGCAATAACTAATTTCGGAGCAGTTAAAGTCTTTGCTTTGCCGTTGAATTGATAGTTGACTTGGTATTCGCCTTTTTCATTGTCTATGGAAATAACTTCTGAATTGCATATAATTTGTTGTTCCATTTCTTCGCAGAGCAATGTAAAAACTTCAACTACATCTTTTGCATTTTTTCCATCAGGAAACAGCTGACCTAATGTTTTCTCAGCTCCATAAATGCCGTAAGTTTCAAAAAAGCTAATGGTATCTTCCACTGTCCATTGTTTGAAGGCAGATTTCACGAAATGTTCATTAGCAGAAATAAATTGCTCGCTGGTAGCACCGATGTTTGTATAGTTGCAGCGGCCACCTCCAGAAATTAGGATTTTAGCGCCTAGTTTGTCGCTTTTTTCGAGTACAATAACTTTTTTGCCTAAATAACCAGCCTGTACAGCACACATTAATCCGCAAGCACCAGCACCAATAATTATTGCATCGTAATCCATTTTTAGTTGAAAGTAAAAGGTTGAAAGTTAAAAGTAGTGCAAAAGTAAAAAATGATACGCACTTGTTTTGTAGTTTGCTTTGCGTTCTTTGCGAAGCTCTTATTTTTCTTTGCGTTAAAAATTAACCGCAAAGGATTTGGGAGTTTGCGCAAAGTGACGCTAAGTTATAGCTAGACTTTTCTTAAATAGCCCTGACAGTAGCGAGCATCCCGATTTTATCGGGATAAAGCGGATGGCAGGACTATCGGAAAATAGTAGCACAACAAATCCGCTTCTAATTATAATCTAATGAATATTTTACTCGAATGGTGTACTAATTTTTGCTATTTTTACGCCAAATTTAAGCGATAATGGCAAAACAGATTAGCGAGTTAAAACTAGGTATTTTAGGCGGCGGACAATTGGGTAGAATGTTAATTCAGGAAGCAATTAACTACAATTTGACAACTTTAGTGCTAGACCCAGACGCTGATGCTCCGTGTAAAAACATTGCCAATTATTTCGAAAATGGCTCTATCACCGATTTCGATACGGTGTACAACTTCGGGAAGAAAGCGGATATTATTACCATCGAAATTGAGAAGGTAAATGTTGATGCGCTTGAACAGTTGGAAAAAGAAGGAAAATTGGTTTATCCGCAATCTCGTGTGATTAGATTAATTCAGGACAAAGGTGTGCAAAAGCAATTTTTTAAGGAAAATGATATTCCTACAGCTCCTTTTATGCTCGTAAATTCGAAGGAAGATTTGAGCAGTGGCAAATTCCCTTTCCCATATATTTTGAAGCTTCGCAAAGATGGCTATGATGGTAAAGGTGTAATGAAAATTAGCAACGCTAACGATGTTAAAAATGCTTTTGAAGCACCTACCTTAATTGAAGAACTGGTTCATTTTGAAAAGGAAATTGCGGTTATTGTTGCTAGAAATGCCAATGGCGATGTGAAAACTTTCCCGATGGTAGAAATGGAATTTAATGCCGAAGCTAATTTGGTTGAGTTCTTGATTTCGCCATCTACTTACCCAGAAAGTATCCAAGAAAGAGCAGAGAAAATTGCTAAAGATATTGCTGCTGCATTAAACGTAACAGGTATTTTAGCGGTAGAAATGTTCATCACTAAACATGGCGATATTTTAGTGAATGAGTTGGCTCCTCGTCCGCACAATAGCGGGCACCAAACTATTGAGGGTAACTACGTATCTCAATTTGGGCAGCATTTAAGGGCTATTTTTAATTTACCATTAGGCGATACCCGTTCTATTTCGAATGCTATTATGGTAAACGTATTAGGTGAAAAGGGTCATGAGGGCGTAGCTAAATACGATGGATTGGAAAAAATCATGTCTATTGAAGGTGTTTACGTGCATCTTTACGGCAAAAAATATACTAAGCCTTTCCGCAAAATGGGCCACTTAACTATTGTTGACCAAAACCGTGAGAAGGCAATTGAAAAAGCGAGGTTTGTACAGCAAACTTTGAGAGTGATTTCTTAAGGAACAAGGATAAAAGAACAAAGATTAATGATTGGGTTGGAAGACAAAACAACCAACCATCTAAAAAACAAAACAACCATAAAATGAAAGTTGGTATTATCATGGGCAGCAAGTCGGACTTGCCTGTAATGCAAGATGCGGCAGATGTTTGCAAGGAATTCGGCGTTGATTTCGAAATTACAGTGGTTTCGGCGCACCGTACGCCAGATAGAATGTTTCACTACGCTAAAGATGCTGCTAGTCGTGGTATTAAAGTAATTATTGCTGGTGCTGGTGGTGCTGCGCATTTGCCTGGCATGGTAGCTTCAATTACTACTGTTCCTGTAATTGGTGTTCCTGTAAAATCTTCAAATTCTATTGATGGTTGGGACAGTATCCTTTCTATTTTACAAATGCCAAACGGTATCCCTGTAGCTACGGTTGCTTTAAATGCAGCTAAAAATGCTGGTTTATTGGCTGTGCAAATATTATCGACTGCAAAACCTGAGTTGGCTGAAAAAATGCAAGCTTATAAAGACGATTTAAGAGCAAAAGTTGAACAAACTGCTGCCGAAATGGAAGGATAGTCCCCCAGACGAGAAAGTATTTTAGTCCGGAAGCTATAAACAGCTAGTCTTTCGGACTTTTTTATTTTGCAACGATATAGAGAATTACACTTTCGGACTTTTCTGACTGACAACTTTCGGTCTAATCTAATTCAAATTCGGGTCTGTTGGGAAATTACTCACATGAGCGTATTTAGGTCCAAGGTTGATAATCACTTCCTTCCAAAGCTCTTCTTCATTTTGTGAGAATAAAGTTTCTTCATGATATTGGTCTGAAACAATCCAAGTATTTGTGGCCAATTCACTTTCCAATTGGTTTAAACTCCAGCCAGAATAACCTAAAAAGAACTTCACCTCTTCTTCCTCTATACTATTATTGTTGATAAGCACCTTCAGTGTTTCAAAATTTCCGCCCCAATAAATGCCTTCAGCTATTTCTTCGCCACTATTTAGTTTATCATAGCAACGATGAATAAAATGAATGGTATCTATTTCCACCGGACCGCCAATAAAAACTGGAAAATCTGCTTCCCACAAATCAGGAATTAAATCTTTAACTACCAAATTACTTGGCTGATTTAATATAAAACCGATAGTTCCCTGCCCGCCGTGCTCTGTAAGCAAAATCACTGACCGCTTGAAGTTCGGGTCTGCCAAAAACGGTTCCGAAATTAATAACTTACCCGCCGAAGGATTTAATAGGCTTAACATAATGTTAAGTTAGCAAAATATAGTAAAATCGCCAAAAAATGATTGTAAGCACAGCTGACATTTATTCTTATAAATATTAAAAAGTATCCGCTTACAAACCTTACTTTTGTTCTATGAAACTGACCAAAGAAGCAATACAAAACTTAAGACAAGATTATAAAGCTGCTGAATTAAGTGAAAACGATATCGTTAAAAATCCGATAGAGCAATTTGAAAAATGGTTTTCTGATGCTGTAAGTGCAGAGATTTTCGAACCCAACATAATGACATTGGCTACGGCAGACAAGTCGGGTAAACCGAATGCTAGAATTGTATTATTAAAAGGTTTTGACAAAGATGGTTTCAGTTTTTACACCAATTATTTAAGCCAAAAAGGTAAAGAAATAAAGAAAAATCCTTTAGCGTGTTTAGTTTTCTTTTGGGGAGAATTAGAACGTCAGGTTCGTATTGAAGGTAAAATAGAGAAATTAGACAAAGAAACTTCAGAAGCATATTTTAATTCTCGTCCTGTCGGTAGCCAAATTGGCGCAATTGCTTCGCCTCAAAGCCAAGTGATTGCAGATAGGAGCATTTTAGAAAACAAAGTTGAAGAATTGACACAACAATATGAAGGTAAAGCAATTCCGAAACCTGCACATTGGGGCGGATATATTGTTAAACCAACAGTTATCGAATTTTGGCAAGGTAGATCTAGCCGTTTACACGATAGAATTAAATATACTTTTGTAAATGGAAGTTGGAAAATTGAACGTTTAGCACCTTAGCGTATACTTTAACACAATTTAACGAAACCGCTAGCTATAAACATCGATTTAAATTCATTACTTTCGCACAATCTTGTTAAACATTAAGGAATGAAGATAAATTAAGGGGTCTAATAAAACTTAATCCTTCTCAACTTCTTAATGTTTCATATTAAATATTAAAACCGAGCAACTTGTCCGACAGCTTAGTCATTATCCCTACTTATAACGAGAAAGAGAATATCGAAAAGATTATTCGCAAGGTTTTTTCGTTACCGTATTTATTTGAGGTATTGATTATTGACGACGGCTCTCCCGATGGCACTGCGCAGATTGTGAAAGGTTTACAAGATGAATTTCCAGCGCTACATATCGAAGAGCGTAAAGGCAAATTGGGTTTAGGCACAGCTTATATTCATGGCTTTAAATGGGCTTTGGCAAAAAAATATGAGTACATTTTCGAAATGGATGCGGATTTTTCACACAATCCGGATGATTTGATTAAACTTCGTGATGCTTGTGTAAACGGAGCAGACTTATCTATTGGTTCTCGTTATGTAAAAGGCGTGAACGTGGTAAACTGGCCGATGGGACGTGTATTGATGTCTTATTTTGCCTCGATGTATGTTCGTATCATCACAGGGATTACAATTCAAGATGCCACTGCTGGTTTTAAATGCTATACTAAAAAAGTACTGGAAACTATCCCGATGGAGAAAATTAAATTTGTGGGTTATGCTTTCCAGATTGAAATGAAGTTTACAGCTATTAAATACGGTTTTAACGTAGTTGAAGTTCCTATTATCTTTACAGACAGAACTGAAGGTACCTCTAAAATGAGCACCCGTATTTTCAGGGAAGCTTTCTTAGGTGTAATACAAATGAAAGTGAGTAGCTGGTTTAGGAATTACAAGAGATAATTGGTTCACTAGTCATTAGTTCATTTGTTTAGCTAGACACCAATCATCATATCAGCGAATTATCACATCTTCAATTGAACTGATACCTGCCTACTTCTCCTTCTTATTACTCCTTAACATTAAGCCAAAATCTTGCTTTTTTGCCATTGCATCTACAATCATAATTAAACGTTTGGTTCTAGTGAATTCTGTTTTTGCAGTATTAAGCCAAACAATAAAATAGTTTTGATGCGATTTAGTGTAGGATAAAAAATGCTCTAGCAATCCATCCTCTTGTGCCAAACAAACCTCCAAATCTTCGGGCATTTCAATTTTAAAATCTACATCGTGCTCCAAAGAAAGTGAAACTGGATTACCTGCTTCTTTTCTCAATTGTTTACGGATTTTACCATCTAGCGGTAAGATAAAATCTCCACCACCCATTGGTATTAGACTTTTACCGCTAATTTGGAAGTTATCAATTTGTCCTCTCACACGAAAACCTCTCTTGTCGTCAGCCTTTATCTGCTGCGCAATAGCTTCTGGAACAAAAATATAGCTCCAGCCAGTTTTCTCGCCGTTGCTATCAAATTTTTCTATTTCAGCGTTGAAGTTTACCATTCTTAAAGTTTATAGGTTTTACGTGATAAGTTATAAGCTGTATGACTATCCAAACAACTAAAAAACGAAATATCCAACCAACCGACTAAAACTCCCCTTCTACTCCCAAACCAAACAGTGCAAAATCGTATTTTACTGGATCTTCAGCATCGAATTCTTTTAAACGTGCTGTTAATTCAACAGCAGTTAGCCAATCGGTTTGCTTACGTTCGATTAAACCGAAATGTCGAGCTACGCGGTCAACGTGTACATCGCAAGGGCAAATTAAATCTGCCGGACGAATGGTATTCCAAATCCCGAAATCAACACCACAATTATCTTTACGAACCATCCACCTTAAAAACATATTCAAACGTTTACACGTAGATTTTTGCTTTGGTGAGGAAACATGCTTAATCGTTCTACGAGGAAAATCTGGTAAGCTAAAGAAATACGAACGGAAATGATTTAAAGCTTTCTCTATCGTAAAATCGGCAATAATTAAATCTGAAGTATAACAAGTGGAGGACGTCAGCTCATAGCCAGATGCTATTTCTTCAACACTTAAATAATCTGTTCTATAAGTTAAGGCCTGAGGAATGAAAGCCGTTTCTAATGAATTTGATTGTTGATAATGCTGCTGAAAGAAAGCTACAAAATATAGTAAGTCAGTATCGTTAAACGTACGGTGTTTGAAACCCAACAGACCTTTCAAATCGTTATCAGAATGATGCAACATAAACTGATAAGGTTGATTGTCCATCCTTGCCAACAGTTCGTTACATTTATTAATGATGGTTTTGCGCTGTCCCCAAGCTAAAATTGCCGCAAAAAAAGCGGCAATTTCGATATCTTGTTTCAAACTATACTGATGCGGAATACTAATCGGGTCATTCGTGATGAAATTAGGCTGATTGTACTGAGCCACTTTTGCATCTAGAAATTCCTTTACATCTGTAATTTGCATATTAAGTTAAACGATTAACCAAGTTAATAAGCTTGTATCAACACTTCTGAAGGAATATGTAGAGCAGCACTTAACTTTCTAATCATTTCTAAAGAAAGTTTTCTCTTTTTACTTAATATCTCGCTTGCTCTACTTTTTAAACCTATTACTTCAGCTAAATCATTCTGTGTAAAATCCAATTGTTCCATTCTAAATTTAATGGCTTCAATTGGGTCTGGTAATTCAATTGGAAAATTTTCATTTTCATAGTTTTCAATTAAAATACCTAAAATTTCTAGCTCATCACCTTCTTCAGTCCCTTTATTTGCATCGAATATCAATTCCAGTCTTTCTAGAGCTAAATTGTAATCGTTTTCTGTTTTAATGGGTTTCAAGTTCATATCTTCAAACTTTATTAGCATCTATCTTATCGTATTCAGCGTGTGTTCCTATAAATCTAATCCATACCATTTGATAATCGAAATTCACTTTCACTATTAAACGATAGTTATTACCTTTTATATTAAAACACATCCTATTATCATTGAGAATACTAGCACTAGGATAATCGTTTTTTATCTCGTTAAAATTCTTCCACTCATTCTTATCCACCTCTTTATACCACGATTTTAATTGCTGCTCACAATCCTTATGGTTTTCCCAAAATTCACGCAATATTTTTTTAGCTATAATTCTCAATAAAAATCTAAATTAAGCAAATATAAGAAAAGTTCCCAAAAAGGGAACAATAAAGTAATATACAGTTAAACGATTAACCTTTTAAGCTAACGCTTGTTCCAAATCAGCTAATAAATCGTCTATATCCTCTACTCCTACGCTAAAACGCAATAAGTTATCGGTTACCCCAACTTTTTCACGCTCTTCTTTAGGGATAGAACCATGTGTCATACTCACAGGGTGATTTACCAAACTTTCTACGCCACCTAAAGATTCTGCCAATGAGAAAACTTTAAAGCGAGAAGCAATACGGAAAGTTTCCTTTAAATCTGCATCTTTCAATGTTATAGATACCATTCCACCAAAACCACGCATTTGCTTTTTAGCAATATCGTGATTAGGATGGTCTTCGAAACCTGGCCAGTAAATTTTGTCAATTTTTGAATGATTTCTCAAGAAATGAGCTACTTTTTCTCCGTTTTCGCAATGCGCTTTCATACGCAAATGCAAAGTCTTAATCCCTCTTAAAACCAAGAAAGCATCTTGAGGACCAGGAGTAGCACCACAAGCGTTATAAACGAAGAACAAATCTTTATATAATTTTTCATCGTTAGTCAACAAAGCCCCCATCACTACATCAGAGTGACCGCCAATGTATTTAGTAACCGAGTGCATTACCACATCAGCACCTAGATCAATTGGGTTTTGCAAATATGGCGATGCAAAAGTATTGTCAACCGTCAAAAGGATATTATTGGCTTTCGTAATTTTTGCAACTCCCTCAATATCAATAATACGCATGGTTGGATTAGTTGGAGTTTCTATCCAAACCAATTTAGTTTTTTCATTGATAAATGGTGTGATATTCTCAGGTTTCGATAAATCTAAAAAATGGAATTTGATGCCGTAATTCTGGTAAATCTTGGTGAAAATACGATAAGAACCGCCATATAAATCATTTCCAGTAATTACTTCATCGCCAGGCTTTAACAATCTTAGCAAACAATCTGTAGCACCCATTCCGCTGCTAAAAGCCAAACCAAACTTGCAGTTTTCTAATGCAGCTAAGCAGTCTTCCAAAGCTTTACGAGTTGGGTTGGTACCTCTAGAATACTCGTAACCCTTATGGTCGCCTGGAGAAGCTTGCCAATAAGTCGAAGTTTGATAAATTGGGGTCATGATTGCTCCTGTAGTAGGATCTGGTTCTTGACCTGCGTGTATAGCTTTAGTTGCAAATTTCATCTTTTAATTATTTTAACCATATAGAAACATAGGTTTGTTATGTTTAAGATATTCTAAAATATCCTATGTGCCTATGTGGTAAATTTTAAACTATAAATTATTATTCTGTTGTAATTCTGCTTTAAACTGGTAACCTAATCGCTTTCCCGTAGGATAACCACTCGCAGCCAAGGTTGTTTGCTTTTGATGTAAAGTAATATCCTTCACGGATGCGTAAGGCGGCAATTGCAAATCCATTTCCATACAATTTAAAATTGCCAGCTCAAATATATGTGTTAAAACTTCTTCGTTGATTTCGCTTTCGCTAAAAGCTTCGTATAAGAAACCTAATTGCCCTTCACCTTCTACGATGAAACGTTTTTCTCTATTCACTAAGATACGAGCTACCAAAGTACCCTCATCAGCTAAGCGATTATATTTAATAGAATCAGCTAAAAAATTGTGAATGTAGATTACTCCACAATAGCTTAAACTCGGGTTAGACCTGATATAACTTGAGGAATAGATACGATGTCCTTCTTCAAAATTAAAAACATTACTATGCATAGATAACAGCAACATATCTCCAGAGAACTTAAGTTCTGCTTCAAATTGATGCGCATCTTTATAAGCTATTTCTACAGATGGATCTTTAACGGCATAATCTTGATGTAGTCGCGAAGCAAGTTTAGACAACGCTTTTTTAGCAATCGCAAAAACATCAACCGTGCTTCTATAAATTTCCTGTTTTAAAGATGCTTTGCTTTCAAGCTTACCGAGAATAAGCTGATAGCTAGTTGTTTCTTTTTCTTCCATAATATAAATTATGCATCACGTAATTTCGAGTAACAGTTTATAGCGAAAGCAATCTTATAACGATTAACAACCATGCTATCACTTTAAGATTGCTTCGTTCCTCGCAATGACCAAACTGTCTAGTAAGCTTTCGCAAATAATACTCTTTGTTTAGATGGTTTACCCGTTAAAATACATACGCCATCTTCCAATTTATTATCTAAAGGAATACAACGAATGGTTGCTTTAGTTTCCTCTTTGATGCGTTTTTCTGTTTCCGCTGTACCATCCCAATGTGCAGAGATAAATCCTGTTTTAGTTTCTAGCAAGTCTTTAAACTCCTCATAAGAGTTAGCTTCGGTGATATGCTCATCTCTGAATTTCAAAGCTCTGTCATAAATGTTTTGCTGAATTTGTGCTAACATTTGGAAGATATACTCCGCTAAACCTTCCTGAGGAACTGTTAGCTTTTCTTTAGTATCTCTACGAGCTAGCTCAACCGTACCATTTTCCATATCTCTAGCACCAATAGCCAAACGAATAGGCACACCCTTTAACTCGTATTCTGCGAATTTAAATCCTGGACGTTGGCTGTCTCTATCATCATATTTTACAGAGACGCCAAAACCTTTTAAACGAGGAATTAATTCATCTACAAAGGCAGAGATTTTTTGCAGTTCTTCATCACCTTTATGAATTGGAACAATAACCACCTGAATAGGAGCCAATTTAGGAGGAAGCACTAAACCACTATCATCACTATGGGCCATAATTAGCGCCCCCATTAAACGAGTAGAAACTCCCCAAGAACTTGCCCAAACGTACTCCTGTTTACCTTCTTTGCTAGTAAATTTCACATCAAATGCTTTAGCAAAATTCTGACCTAGAAAGTGAGAAGTACCTGCCTGTAAAGCTTTACCGTCTTGCATCAAAGCTTCGATACAGTAGGTGTCTAATGCACCCGCAAAACGTTCTGTTTCTGTCTTTTTACCTTTCACTACAGGTACGCCCATCCAGTTTTCCGCAAAATCGGCATACACGTCTAGCATTTTCTCAGTTTCCTCAATTGCTTCTTCTGCTGTAGCGTGAGCGGTGTGACCTTCTTGCCACAAAAACTCGGTAGTACGCAAAAACAAACGAGTTCTCATTTCCCAACGCACCACATTGGCCCATTGATTTACCAAAATAGGCAAATCACGATAAGATTGGATCCAGCCTTTATAAGTGTTCCAGATAATAGTTTCTGAAGTTGGACGAACAATTAGTTCTTCTTCCAATTTAGCTTCTTCATCTACAATGATGTTACCAGTTCCATCATTTTTTAAACGATAGTGAGTTACAACAGCGCACTCAGTCGCAAAACCGTCTACATGAGAGGCTTCCTTCGAAAAATAAGATTTTGGAATGAACAAGGGAAAGTACGCATTGCTATGACCTGTTTCTTTAAATTTATGGTCTAAAACTGCCTGCATCTTCTCCCAGATCGAGTATCCGTACGGCTTAATAACCATACAACCCTTTACTGACGAATGTTCTGCCAGGTCGGCTTTTATAACAATTTCGTTATACCATTGCGAATAATCTTCACTTCTACTCGTAATACCTTTGCTCATAACTTATTTGGAACGTTTTTTGTGTTAAAAATCTTGTATTAAAGGCTACAAATCTATAAATTTATAGTCACAATTTAATTAGCACACAAATTAAAACCTAAATACGATGAGAGTTAATCAATTTTTCACCAGCACGCTTGCAGCAGCTTCTCTTTTGGTTGCTTCTTGCTCTACACAGAAAATGGCTACCAATAGTGCCGATGATGTGTACAACACAACGGCGCAAGCACGGGTTTATAAATATGCCCCGCCTGCGCAAACTGCTCAGATAGATACTTCCCGTTACGATCCAAATTATAAAAATAGTAATCCTGAATACGATATGGATTATGCTTCGAGGATCGACAGGTTCTATTACGGCAGCCCGAATAGAGTTTATTTTGATGATTATTATAATTTTTACGGTTATAATTCTTGGTATAATCCATACGATTGGTCTTTAGGCTTTAACTATGGCTGGGGCTTTAACCGTTGGATGAACCCATTTAATTCTTGGGCATATTACGGTAGTCCGTACCACTGGAATACCTGGGGACCTTATTCTTACTGGGGCGGCGGCTTCGGTTGGGGAGGAGGCTTTGGCTGGGGCGGTGGTCTCGGTTGGGGCGGCGGTTACTGGGGAGGTGGCGGCTGGGGAGGCGGCGCAATTGTTAGAAATGACAATTATAGAGCTAGACCAAACCGCGGTGCTGAAAATGGTATCGGTGTTAGACCTAACGGATCTGTAATTGATAGAGGTGCTAGAACTGGTGGTAATACAAGTATTGTTGGACGTACAGGCTCAAGACCAGAATCGTACAACCCTACCACTACTACAAACGGCACGTCATCTAGAGGAACTAGTAATTCTGGTGGCAGACCTAGTAGAGTAGGTAACAGTGGCGACTATAGACCAACGCGTACTACAGAAAGTTCAAGACCTTCTTATTCTCCACCTCCACAATCTTCATCTGGTAGTAGCAGCGGTAGAACAGGCGGTAGTTCTGGAGGAAGTAGTTCTTCTGGCGGTGGCGGCGGTAGGCCGACTAGAGGCGGAGGCAGATAATTCCTAAATTAACATCAAACACAAAATGAAAAAGATAACTTCAATGCTTGCAGTTGCTATGGTAGCAACTGTAGGCACTACATATGCCCAATACGGCACAGATGGGCTTCGTTTCTCTCAATCAAATTATGGAAGTACCGCCCGTTTTAAAGGCATGGGAAATGCACAAATTGGTGTAGGTGGCGATATGAGTTCTTTAGGCGGAAACCCTGCCGGACTTGGTTTATTTACGAGATCTGAATTCGCTTTCACGCCAGAATTTAATCAGTCTGGTGTAGATGCAAACTTTTTAGGAACGAATACAAAAACTGATAAAAGCCGTTTAAACATTAACCAAATTGGAGCTGTGTTCTATACGCCTAGTATTAGAATGAAAGGACAGGATGCACAAAAAGGTGTTGTAAGTACAGTATTCGGATTAGGCTACACACGCAATAATGATTACGCTATGGAAAGTAATTTCGGCGGCATTAACAATAACAATTCTGTTAGAAATTTCTTTGCGGAACTAGCTAACAGATATAAAGACCCTAATAACAATTCACTTGCCAAAAGCTCTTTGGAGGGAATGGCTTATGATAGTTTTTTGATTAATTTTAATGCTCCTGGCAACGCAAATAGCTACAGTGCTAATGAAGCCCTAACCAACCCATTCGCATCAAACAACCAGTCTAAAAACGAGATACGCTCTGGGTCAGTGTCCGAATTTAACTTTGCCGGAGCTATAAACATTTCAAATCAGGTTTATATTGGTGCCAACATTGGATTAGTAAGCTTAAGGTATACTAGCGACTCAGAATTTACAGAACAGGGCACACTTAGAGCTTACGATGATGATCAAACTTCTCCGACATTCGGTCAATACGGCCCAGTGGAAAACTACGCATTATCTTATCTTCAAAATCAAGAAACTAGAGGTTCTGGTGTTAATGGAAGACTTGGTATAATTTTTAGACCTGTGAGTGCTTTCCGAATTGGAGCAACTTTTCAAACTCCTACATGGTTTACAATAGATGACACTTACTCTGAAGTAGTCAACAACAAACTTTCTAATGATGTTATCACAAACCCATCGGTAGTGTATGAATTCACCTACAATTTAAGAACACCATTAAAGGGTTCCTTAGGGGCCAGCTATGTGTTTGGAGGACAAGGTATCATTTCTGCTGATGTTGATTTTATAGATTACTCTAGCATTAGATTTTCTAACAGCGGTAGTAACAATGTAATGAATTCGATTACTGGCAGTAATGCCACAGTTAGAAATAACTTTACTAGTGCGGTAAATTATAGAGTTGGTGGTGAATACAAAATTGATGCAATTAGCTTAAGAGCTGGTTACGGTTTAAATGGAAGTCCTTACAAAAATGATGATGACAATCTATTTGACACAAAGATGTACAGTGGAGGTTTAGGCTACAGGGTAAATAACTATTATTTAGACTTAGCCTATCAAAGAGTTGAGACTAATGGTACTAATTTACCATACACGTTAAATAACGGTTCTGAGCCAACAGCAAGTTCTAAATTTGTTAATAATAATTTCTTTTTAACCTTCGGGTTAAGATTTTAATAGCAATTTGCTCCAAAAAAAATCCCACGACAATTAGCCGTTGGATTTTTTTTTGGAGCGTTTTAAATTATTCCATAAAGTGGACCATCCTTCTCTCCCATCCTATCTATTTTCTTTTCCACTTCCAAATCTTTGATTAATTCTGGAGCATGGTGTGGCTTTTTCCGAGCGTCGATAATCAACGAGCCTTTGCAGCCCCAATGCTTGTTGTCAGTAAAGTCACCTACCCCATCAATATCCGCAGCTGGATTACTTCTAGTGAAAGCTACCCAAACCAAATTGTTGATATTTTCTGCAGTAAAAGCGGCATCATCACAAACCACAATTAGTGGTAGTTGCTTTAAATCGGCTTCAGCCAACTGCAATTTTAAAACCTCTATTGCCTGTTTACCTTGTTGTGGATTTAAATAATCATCTAATTGCACTGCCAAAATACCTGGACTAGCCAATTTGTAGATTCCTGCTAATTTGAAATCATCCGGTAATGCAGTTAATAAACTTCTCTTTTTCTCTCCCGCTGCTGCAAACACCACCTTAGAACCAGAATTCAAGCCGTCACCAGAATAGTCTAAAGTATCGATTGTGGTATTGGTATGGAAATGAACATCTCTTTTCCAATCTATACGTTCTAATACATGGCCAAGGAAGTGAGCAATGTCATGTGTATCCAAATTTTCATCATCTTCTTTAGCAGCGATAAAGAGATATTTTGCCAAACTCAGTTGATTTTTACCAAGAATATGGTTGCTGATGGTAAGTATTTCTTGTGGTTTTCTTTCTTTTAAATATGGCGTGTAGCGTTCGCTACCAATAGCAAATAGTAAAGGATGCACACCTGCGGCATCCACTGCGTTTACTTCTTTTAAACCATGAATTTCCTGCGGAATTGCTGAACCAGAAATTTCGTGGATCAAAGCACCAAAACTGGTGTCTTCTTGTGGCGGTCGGCCTACCACGGTAAACGACCAAAGTGCATCTTTTTTATGATAAACGTTGTGTACTTTCATCAGTGGAAACGGATGTACCAGACTGTAGTAGCCCAAATGATCTCCGAAAGGACCTTCTGGCTTATTTTCGTGCGGATAGACAGTTCCTGTAATCACGAAATCGGCATCGGCAGAAATCACAAATCCTTCTTCATCCCTAAAATATCGGAACCTTCTATTTCCTAAAGCACCTGCAAAAGTAAGCTCACTTAATCCCTCTGGTAAAGGCATAACTGCCGCTAAAGGATGCGATGGTGGACCACCAACAAATATGCTAACTTTTAATGGCTGCCCTTTTCTATTCGCTTTGGTTTGATGAACACCAATTCCCCTGTGAATTTGATAGTGTAATCCAATCTCTTTATTCTGAATATAATCATTGCCAGCAAGCTGAATACGATACATGCCCAAATTACCACTCATCACCCCTGGTTTATCAATATCTTCTGTAAAAACCTGCGGCATTGTAATAAATGGACCGCCATCCATTGGCCAATTTACAATTTGAGGAATAGCAGAAATGGTAGTTTTTTGAAAGGTACTTTTAAATAAAGATTGTTTCATGGGCAAAGCCGAAAGCGCCGTTAGCGCAAAACCCGCATACTTGAACGGATTTTTAAGCGCCTTTATAGGATCAGAGCGCAACTCTACTAATTCTTGAACTTTTGGCAAAGCGTCCCTAAACATAAATTTTGAGCGCTCTATGGTACCAAATAAATTTGAAACGGCTTGAAACGGACTTCCTTTTACTTTTTCGAATAGCAGAGCTGGACCTTGTTTCTCGTACACTCGAAGATGAATAGCAGCCATCTCCAAATAAGGATCAACCTCTTCTTTAATTCGTATTAAATGACCGTGTTTTTCTAAATCGGCAACGCACTCGGCTAAACTTCGATATCCCATGCGTCAAAGATAGCTAAAAACAGTTTTCTGTTTCCAGTTTTAAGTCGGAAAACCCTTAAAATGACAAAGATCATAGTACAAGCTAATACTATGATCTTTGTATAAAAAGTTTTTATTAAGGGCGATTTAACTATTTCTTCCCTAAGAAAGAACGCAACATCCAAATGGTTTTTTCCTTAAACTGCATGAAACGATTTACCATGTCGTTAGAACCGTCGTCACTAGCTTTATCAGTCGCATCTAATAAGTCTCGCTCTAATTCAATTAATTTGGTCATATCATCTAAAATCGCTTCAACCATAGCGGTATCCACCATTCCAATAGTATCAATTTCTTTAATAGTAGACTCTTTTATGTAATCTGCGAAACGGCTATGTGGTGGTTTTCCTAAAGTAAGTACACGCTCTGCAATTTCATCAATAGTTAGTTGAGCGTTTGTATACAGTTCCTCAAACTTTAAGTGAAGCGTAAAAAAACTCTGTCCTTTCACATTCCAATGGCAACCTCTCAATTTTTGATAGTGAATGTGGTAATTAGCTAAATATTCATTCAACATATCAACCACTGGTTTAACTTGTTTTTCTGTTAAGTTTATTTCTTTTGCTGACATAATTACATTGATTTAATAGTAGAAAGTTAACAAAACATAAATGAATTAGTTTGACGTTAATCACTTATAGAGATAATAGAATACAAAATGTTACCGTTTAGTTACAATGTTAGCGTTCCTATATATTATTCGTATAATTGTACCTCCAAAAAAATAGAAATATAGATGTTAAAAAGATATATTTTAATCACCGCTCTATTGGGCTCTAGCACCGCTTATGCCAGTAAACCAGTAGACTCAATAGGTGTAGAAAACAATAATGGCAAGAAATTAATCCTTCATAAAGTAGATCCTAAGGAAAGTTACTATTCAATATCAAGAAGATACAACGTTAATGTAAAGGATATACAGAACTATAATAACAATGTAGGCCTGCAGATTGGCACAATTATAAAAGTACCTACTGATATTCCGTTTAGCCAAGCCCCTAACGCTAAATCGCCATCAATTAATACCACCAGTTTTTTTGAATACACGGTTGCAGCGAAAGATAATTTGAATTTAATAGCAGAAAAATTTGCTACTACCGCTGCAGACATCAGAAAACTAAACAATTTATCTGGCAACAACCTACAAGTTGGTCAGATTTTGAAAGTACCATTTACTAAAAGTGGGAATACGGCACAACCTTCTCCAACTATTACTAAACAAGCTGAAACACCTTCACCAACTGTAGCAGCCAATTTAGCTACTGAACACACTGTTAAACCAAAAGAATATTTAGGTGTAATTGCAAAACAGTATGGCATTACGGTTGAGGAGCTTAAAGAAGCGAATAACTTAAGTTCAAACAATCTAAGCATTGGTCAAATTTTAAAGATACCGATTAAAACAGGTGGCGAGCAAGTGCAAACAACTCCTACCCAAAGCATACCTACTCCTACTCCAGTTAAACCAGTAGAAGCGAAGACGTCTCAGCCTGTTGTATCGGCTCCACCGACTACTACAAAAACAGACCCAAGCTTTGAACATATTGTGGCAACAGGAGAAACAATTTATTCCATTGCGCAGAAATACCAGTTAACTACTTACCAAATAAAAACTTTCAACAATTTAAGTTCTAATGAACTTACCGTTGGACAGAAATTGATTATCAAAGGTGAGAAGCCTGCGGCAGTTGTTGCAGCTAACGATGACGAAGAACCAACTGAAGGTAGTGAAACTTTAAAAAATCCGAACCTGAAACGACCTGCGGCAGTGTATGGTTTAAATAAAATTGAGGAAAAAGGTACTGCAGTTTGGATCAGCGATCCAGATCTTGACGCAAATAAGATGCTAATCTTACATCGCACTGCACCCGTGGGTACCGTTATCCAAATCACAAATCCTATGACTAACAGATCTACTTTTGCTAAGGTTGTAGGTAAATTCACTGAAAACGAAACTACAAAAGACGTAATCATAGTAATGACTAAAGCAGTAGCTGATGCTGTTGGCGCCTTAGACAAACGTTTTTTCTGCAATCTAATCTATGGTCCAAAAGAAAATGACAAATAACAAACCTGTAATCATCGGTATCGCTGGCGGTAGTGGTTCCGGCAAAACATTCTTCTTGCACAGCTTTCTTCATCATTTCAAAACAGATGAAGTTACTTTGGTTTCGCAAGATGATTACTACATTCCTGCCGGAGAAATGACGCAGGAAGAAAATAAACTTTATAACTTCGATTTACCAAGCACTATTGATGACCAGCAGTTTTTATTGGATATCAAAAAATTGATCAACGGCGAAACTGTCTACAAAAAGGAATACAACTTTAACAATCCTTTGGCAGTAACCAAAATTTTAGAAATACATCCCGCTCCTATCATCATAGTTGAAGGGCTTTTCATCCTACATTTTAAGGAGATACATAAACTTATCGACTATAAAATCTTTATCGAAGCTGATGAGAACATCGCCCTAGAAAGAAGAATACAAAGAGACGGAATTGAACGTGGCTATCCGGAGGATGATGTGCTTTATAAATGGCATAACCACGTAGTCCCTGCTTACAAAGAGTATTTATTACCATATAAAGAAACCTGCCATCATCTAGTTTACAATAACTCTAATGAAGCAGATGACATTATTCGTATTACCGAAGAGATGTCGGCAGAGTTTAAGAAAAACTATTGCAGTTAATCACAGAAAAATATTTAGTTGAAGCGCCAAATTTGGCGCTTTTCTTTTTTGTAGCGTTTCTATCACAACTCAAAAAAGTTTCAAAATGTTATTTTTTAACTTTTGATTTGTTTTATTTTTTTAAAAATCGTTTATTTGATAATAAAATCAACCAAAAATTACCAGACCAAATCAATAAACGAAACTAAATCAATGTCTAAAGTAGCCAGTGCCTTAAAATCTGCCAGCGAAACCAAAGCCCTAATTGTTGGGCAAGATGTATTAAAATCAACCTCAAAACTATTTAAAGAACAGTTTCCTAATAAAAAAGCGATTGTAGTTGCTGATACCACAACATTTGAAATTGCTGGAAAAACAATAGTGAAACAATTTGAAAGCGAAGGAATTGAACAAGAAGCAGCTTACATCTATAATGATCCAGAAATCTACGCAGAATATAAATATGTTGATGAACTGGTTGCTGCCTTAAAACAGCACGATGCTATTCCCGTTGCAGTTGGCTCTGGAACCATCAACGATTTAACCAAATTAGCTGCACATTTAACAAACCGCCCCTACCTTTGTGTTGCAACCGCAGCTTCAATGGATGGCTACACGGCTTTTGGTGCTTCTATTACCGCAAATGGTGCTAAACAAACTTTTAACTGTCCTGCACCACAAGCTTGCTTAGCAGATATTGACATTTTAAGTGCTGCTCCAGCTGAAATGACTGCATCAGGTTACGCAGATTTATTTGCCAAAGTAACCGCTGGTGCCGACTGGATTTTAGCAGACGCATTAAACGTAGAAGTAATTGACGAGACAGCTTGGTCTATTGTACAAGATGGCTTACATGATGCACTCTCGGATCCGGAAGGTACAAAAAACGGAGTAACGGCTGCTGTGACACAACTTACCGAAGGTTTAATGTTAGGAGGATTTGCAATGCAATGGTCTAAATCTAGCAGGCCAGCTTCTGGAGCAGAACATCAATTTAGCCATTTGTGGAACATGGAACACCACCTTAACAACGGCGAGCATATTTCGCATGGTTTCCAGGTGAGTATTGGTACTTTAGCTATTACCGCTTTGTACGATGTGGTTTTGAAAACAGATTTTGACAAGCTTGATATACCAGCAGCATTGAAACAATGGCCAACCCTTGATGAATTAAAGGAGCAATCGCTAGCCATCTTCAAAGGATCAGATTTCCCCGAGATTGGATGGCAAGAAACTAAGGCAAAATACATCGATCATCAAGAATTAGAAAAGCAATTACAAACTTTAAAAGCCAACTGGCCTACCATAAAGCAGAAATTAGCGCAACAAATTGTACCTTTCGAAGAAGCAAAAGCACGTTTAGCAACCGTTGGCGCACCAACCGAACCTGAACATATTGGTATAAGTAAAACAAAACTGAAAGAAACATTTGTGAGAGCGCAGTATATTAGAAGAAGATTTACGATACTTGATTTGGCAGTAAGAACTGGATACCTTGACCAATGGCTCGATCAACTTTTTGGAAAAGACGGTATTTGGAATATAAGTGCAAAATAAGTCAACCAATTACAAAATATCTAATGAACAAGTGAACCAATACAATGAACCAAGAACAGACTACACCAAACGAAACAAAAACAGCCAAACTGTTTAAATATTGGCAAACCAGAACTATTGTTGCCACCATGATAGGCTATGCGTTATTTTATTTCGTGCGCAAAAACTTCTCTTTTGCTATACCGGGACTAACAGCAGAGTATGGCATCACCAAAACGAGTTTCGGTATCATCATGACTTTGGTAACCATTGTATACGGCGTATCAAGATTTCTCAATGGCGTATTGGCAGATAGAGTTAATGCCCGCTACCATATGTCTATCGGTTTATTTCTTTGTGCCGTGGCAAATTTTGCATTTGGCTGGGGATCTGATTTGAGTACGATATTTACCGGAGAAACTGGCGGACCGATGTTCACTAACACCATGGTACTTATATTTGGCGTTATTTTAATCATCAACAACTTAATTCAAGGTAGTGGTTTCCCTCCTGTTGCACGCTTGTTAACGCACTGGATCCCACAAAACGAACTAGCTACAAAAATGTCAATTTGGAATACATCACATTCCATTGGCGCAGCATTAGTGGCTATCCTAGCGGGCTACATCATGGGTTCTATGGGTACAAATATGAGCAACAATCCAGAAATTGTAGCTTCTATTGCCGCAAACTTAAAAGTAGACCCAACAGATGCAGAAAAGATGAAAAGCGTAATAGAATCTGCTTCTCATTATGGCGCTTGGAAATGGTGTTTCTGGATCCCAGCTGCCATCGCATTAGTAGGCTCTATCGGATTATTTGTTGGCTTAAGAGATACACCATCTTCTGTTGGCTTGTCCGAACTGCACAAAACACACAAAAAAGGAAAAGATTCATCTGCCGAATTTAAAGCATTCGTAAGTAAACACGTATATCGCAATAAGTGGATTTGGATATTAGGCATCGCCAACTTTTTCGTGTACGTAGTTCGTTTTGCAGTACTAGATTGGGGACCTACTTTCTTAAAAGAAGCTCACGGAATGACCTTGAGTAACGCTGGCTGGACGGTAGCCATATTCGAAATTTTTGGTATTTTGGGGATGCTAGCAGCTGGCTGGGTAACCGATAAATACTTGGCCGGAAAAGCGCACCGCACGTCCCTTTACTGCATGATTGGCGTAGCAGTATTCATGACCATCTTCTTATACCTTCCAGATAGCAGTCCACAATGGGTAATGATTGTTGTATTGGCAATGTGTGGATTTTTCATTTACGGACCGCAGGCGCTAATTGGCATCGCGGCAGCAAACCAAGCCACCAACAGAGCCGCCGCAACAGCAAATGGTTTAACAGGCTTATTTGGATACGCCAGCGGCCTAGTTTCTGGTGTTGGTATTGGAGCTATGGTAGATTCACTTAGCAAAACAAACCCCGACAGCGCTTGGGATTATGTCTTCATGATGATGATTGGGATGGCAGTACTTTGCCTATTTATCTTCGCTTTAATGTGGAAAGCCAAAGCACACGGATACGACGAATTAGAAACAAGAGCACATTAATTAAAACGATGACAACTACTTCAGATATTACACAGTTAAAAAATATCAAACATTTTGCACTCGATATGGATGGCACGATCTATAACGGCAGCACCCTATTTCCTTTTACGAACACTTTTTTAAATTACCTAAAAACCAACGGAATTGGTTATTCATTTTTAACCAACAACCCCTCTAAAAGCACTGTAGATTATTTGAAACATTTAGAAAAAATGGGTATTCCGGCTACAAAAGAAGAGATGTATACTTCTGCCGTAGCAACTATCAACTATATTAAAAACCATAATCCAACTGTTAAAAAGCTATTTATTTTGGGTACCCCCAGCATGATTAAAGAGTTTGAAGATGCTGGTTTTATATCTACAGCAGATAGTGCCGATGACAAACCAGATGCATTAGTAGTAGGTTTTGATACATCGTTGGTTTATTCACGACTGTGCAGAGCAGCTTATTGGGCTAGTCAGCAGTTACCTTATTTTGCAACCAACCCAGATTGGGTTTGCCCTACAGACCAACCGAATATCTTGGTAGATTGTGGTTCCATCTGTGCATGTATTGAAGGTGCAACCAAAAGAAATCCTGACATCGTTATTGGCAAGCCAGACCCTGGGATGTTAGACGGGATTATCCAAAAATTCAATTTAAAACCCAACGAAATCGCCATGGTTGGCGATAGAATTTACACCGATGTGCAAATGGCAAAAAATGCTGGTGCTTTAGGAATTTTGGTTTTATCGGGCGAAGCTACAGCTAACGATGTACAGCAAGCCACCACCAAACCAGATATTGTCGCTAGAGATTTAGCGGAAATTCAAGAAATGCTAGAACAAGTTAGGAGTTAGTTTATATTCGAAAAGCTAATTCAGACTTACTATTCTCGCTAGTCCCGCTTTTCTCTCCAAGTTTTTTGTGAATGTAAGTGCTACTACAAGACTTCGTAAGTTTTTACAACTTACGAAGTCTAAATACTGCTACAAAAAAGCTTTCCAATTCAATCGGGTTTAAATAACCAAAATCAATGCAGCAACCTTGTATTTTTACTTAATCTTAGCATCTGCGAACAGCAAAATAAAAAGGCTAGTGGACACAACAAACGGCGTTGATATCCCTGCCAACCTTCACCTACTCTAAACCCTCCCTTACTTGCCATTAAGGTAAGAAACTATGTCATCCAGAGCGCAGCGAAGGAACTTTTCCCTTGCAAAGTAACTAATAAGACCATTCTTAATTACCCGTTGGCGAGGACGCCAACGCTAGCAGTTCATTTGTTCGCGTCCTCGCCAACTCGTACTTATTTGCCCCCCTCCCTTGTTCGCCATTAAGGTAAGAAGCTGTGTCATCCAGAGCGCAGCGAAGGAACTATTGAACGCTTACAAATAGATGTCCCGAAACTCGACAAGACAAATAGCTTAGAGATATGCGCTAAACTTAATGACGTTAATTACTTAGCTAAGGCTTGCACTAAAACACTCGCTCTTCGTGATTTGCAATCGCGAAGCCCTATCTACGGATTTATAATCCGTCAATTATTAGAAAGAAAATCCTTTATTTTCCAAAATTCCCAACCAATCATTCTCTTAGGGGGTAACATTTTTCATTTCTTCTTGATTAACTATTAAACGCCATTAAAGGCGGACAATTAAGAACAGAATGTTAAACGAAAAATAAGAATTATGAAAAGATTTTCACTTGCATTAATGTTACTAGGATTTACATTTTTAGCAGCCGCACAAGAAAAGCCAAGCGGAGATTTTCAAATAGGATTACAAGGCGGAATTAGTCAGCCGGTTGGTAAATACAAAACCATTGGCGATACCAAATTAGGTTTCCACTCAGGTTTATTCCTCGACAAGTATTTTAAGGGCAACAAATTTGGTTTAGGAATTGATGCCCGTTTTATCCAAAATGGAATTAACCAAGCCGATAGCTTCAAATTCGCCAACGGCTTTATCGCTACAGATTACAAAAACAGACCTCGCTTCCAAGATTACCTTTTCACTTTTGGTCCAAGTTACAAATTCACCAAAAACAACTTCCATGCAGAGCTGTATTTACGTGGTGGTGTAATGATGCAAAACTTTCCAGAGTACACCACTACCCTAACTTATAGAAATGCTTTTGGCACTTTTAATCACGATATCAAATACACCGCCAACGATGCCAGCAATAAAGCAAACAGTTGGGCTGGTGTGGGTGGCCTGCGCTTAAACTACAAGATTGCGCCTAAAATTGCTTTGTTTGCACATGTAGATTATGTACAAACTTTCGGTGTAGATTTCAGCGGAAAGCCAAGCAGGTTTACCATCGAACAGAATGTAGAGCACACGCCTATTGACCCTGTAGCAGGTATCAAAAACAGTTTCTTAGAGCATTACGAAGAAGGACGAGTTAAAGAAAACACCTTGCACAAAACCATTAACGCTGGTGCAGGTATTAAATTCATTTTCGGTAGTAGTAAAAAACCAGCTCCTGCACAAGAACCTGTTGCTAAATACGACGACGTAGTTAAGCCTTTAATAGCCTCAAAAGATTTGCAAATTGTAGTGAAAGATAAACAAACTGGCTTAGCTTTAAGTGGTGTTACCGTAAGCGTTAATGGAGGTACCATCGATGAAAAATCTATTACAGACGTGAGCGGACAAGCCCAAAAAATAACGAAAGTATCTTCAGGCACATACCAAGTGATTGGAGAGAAAAATGGTATTAAAACTCCGTTGCTAACTTTAACGGAAGAGGATTTCAAATCTAGTTCTGCGGTAATATTCAAAGAAATTTACCACGACGACCCTAGATTTACCTTAATTGGAGAAACTTTCGATTGCAATAAAGGTGGTAATTTACCAAGCATCAACACTGTTTTAACCAATACTAACTCCAAAACCAATGTTGGGCAAATCTCAGATGTACAAGGAAAATTCATCTATCAATTAGAAGCGCAGTCAGATTTTACGGTGGTGGCAAATCATCAAGGCAGATACTCGCAAACAGAATTGGTAACTACCAAGGGTTTAGATAGAAGCAAAACGCTTTACGTAACATTGAAATTAGGCGTTTGCGAATTGGCAGCCGGCAGTCAGTGGGTATTGAAGAACATCTTATACGACTTCGATAAATCAAATATCCGTACAGATGCGGCAATTATTTTAGATAATGTAGTTGCCATTATGAAACAAAACCCATCATTAAAGATTGAGCTTTCTTCTCACACAGATAGCAGAGGTAACGATGCTTACAATATGAAATTATCTCAACAACGTGCAGATGCGGCAGTAAATTATTTGGTAGCCAACGGCATTGAAAAAAGCAGATTAATTGCTAAAGGTTACGGTGAAACCAAACTGACAAATAACTGTGGTAATGGCATGAATTGCTCAGATACAGAACATCAAGCTAATAGGAGAACAGAAATAAAAGTATTGAACTTCTAAAAATTCATCAACACAAACAAAGCCCCGACAGTAAATACTATCGGGGCTTTGTTTTAGACGTATAATTGAATATAATTAAGCTTTTCTTACGTTTACAGCTTGAGGTCCTTTCTTACCTTCAGCTACTTCAAATTCAACATCATCGTTTTCCTTAATTCCATTAATGCCGCCTTCTACATCCTTAAAATGTACAAAAATTTCTTTGCCTGAGTCTTGAGAGATAAACCCATAGCCTTTTTCGGTATTAAACCATTTTACTTTTCCGGTACTCATTTAGTTCTATATTTTTAAATTGATAATCTTGTTAACGTAAATCTAACGAATTATAATTAACAATCAAGGGCTTAATAATTATTTATTAGGTTGTGGCGTAGTTCTTAAATATGGTTTAATTACTTTATGGCCTTTCGGAAATTTAGCAGGAATATCCTCTGTCTTGATGCTGTTAACTACAATTACATCTTCACCATCTTTCCAATCTGCAGGTGTAGCTACACTGTAATTAGCGGTTAATTGCAACGAATCTATTACTCGTATTACTTCGTTAAAGTTTCTCCCCGTAGAGGCTGGATAAGTGATAATCAGTTTCACTTTTTTATCTGGCCCAATTACAAACAACGAACGAACTGTTAAAGTTTCTGAAGCATTCGGATGAATCATGTCATACAAATTAGCAACAGTTTTATCCGAGTCTGCAATAATCGGAAAGTCAACGTTAGTATTTTGTGTTTCGTTAATGTCTTTAATCCACCCTAAATGCGAATCAACTGGATCTACACTTAGCGCCAGAACTTTTACATTTCTTTGATCAAATTCGCCCTTTAAGGCAGCAGTTCTACCTAATTCTGTAGTACAAACTGGTGTATAATCTGCCGGATGAGAAAATAAAACTCCCCAACTATCACCTAAATATTCATAAAAGTCTATCTCACCTATAGACGTTGTAGCCTTAAAATTCGGAGCTATATCCCCTATTCGTAAACTCATAGTGTTATTTTTAAAATGAAAAATCGTTTAATTATAAATTCAAGTTACAAAACCAAGGTGATTTTTGCAATGGGTAAACTACGCGATTAGTCGAACAAACCACCTTGCTTTTCCAAAAATTTAATTCTTGGCAGCTTACTCCCTAACTTTTGGTTGAACTGTTCAATCGTATAATCTGCAATTAGAGGTGTATCGCTTTCGTCGTGTTGGTGCAAAAAGAAATAAACCTCTTCAAGTCCTTTGCCTATCCAATCTGCTAATCTTTCTACCCAATCATCTATCCTTTTCATATCAGAGCTTTCTAAAAACTTACCTCCGTTTCCTACAAAGCGTATAAAAGCTTTTGGCGTCGGCAATTCCATGTGTAAACAATCTCGCCTACCACTTGCATCAGTTATTGCGGCTCCCACCTTTAAATCTGCAAGCATCGAAAACAAAGCTCTTCGATCATCAGCGTTGGCAAACCATTCTTCATGGCGCACTTCTAAAAACAAATTAAGGTCTCTAGGTAAGGCTTCCAAGTAACTTTTTAAAACAGGCAGGTTTTTCGGACCGAAATTATCGCCCAACTGCAAAAAGCATGGTCCAAGTTTATCGCCAAATGCGCTAATCGCTTTTAAATACAAGTCAGTTTCTGCCTGTGCATTATTTAGACGTTTAATATGTGTAATCGCTCTAGAAAACTTCGGGCAAAACAAAAAATCTGCTCGCTTGTCTGCCATTTCTTTCCATTTCAATATCTGTTCTTCTTTCGGAATGCCATAAAAAACTGCATTTAACTCTATAGAATTGAAATGATTAACGTATTCACCTAAAAAATCTTTTTCCTTAGTTTTAGGCGGATAAATTAGGTTAATCCATTCCTTGCGTCCCCATTTGGCACAGCCTACAAAAAACTTTGGGTCTTTCGCAGCCTCACCCTTCAACATACGTTTTGTTTGTTCGCCATCTGGTGGTAGGCTAAAATCGATCTGATCTATTTCGTTGGGTTCAACTCTTCCAAATTCCATGCTTTAAATATAGTTAGTTAGCCACAGATGCATAGATATTATTTCATCATTATATATACTATAGTAATATCTGTGGCGTAATAGAAAGAAAAACCCCGAATACAATTAAATGTTTTCGGGGTTCATCCTTAATTATAAAAGAACTTAGTTGTTGTTGTAAACTTTAATCATGAACACATAATCCTGCATTTTTTCTACCTGCTTATTACGTTTCATACCTTTAAGCAAACTTTTCTTTCCATAAGAAACTCTTCTGCTCAGCGAGTCTTGCGGAATGGCATTCAAAGCTTCCATAATATATTTAGATTTAACAGCAAAAGTAGCGCCATCAGTTTTGTTCTCTTTACCATTAATGATACCAACAATATTACCGCTATTATCCAACAACGGGCCACCACTGTTACCTGGATTTACTGGAATTGCTACTTGATATGCCAAAGTATCGCCATTGATACCATTTTTAGAACTCACATAACCATCACCTAAAACAATATCATCTTTAGGAAAACCTAAGGTAAATACAGCTTCTCCTAAACCAGAAGTACCTTTTTTAATCGTATAAGGCAGAGAAGGTAAATTATCGAAAGATTTATCGTTAATTTTTAAGATCGCAATATCATTAACCGGATCAGTATAAATAGACTGCACTTTATACGAGCCTTTGCTATTTTGTACATGAACCGAATCCGCTCCGCGAACAACATGATAGTTGGTTACAATATACCCATTACCAGAGATAGCAAAACCACTACCACCAAAACGAGGTCTACTTCCCGCATTGCTATTTCTATTATCAGTTTTAATAGATTTAATATCTCTAATTAAACCACTTTGAGAACGCTTAATTTGGGCCATATCTTGACTCATAGCTTGAAAAGTACCAGCTTGTTTGTTGTTATTCTGTATCGAATACAAAGAAACCATCGCCAACAAAATAAACGAAGCAGCAATAGCCACGGCAGATCTACTACCACGCCATAACCTTACCAATTTAGATGGATGAGGTTTCAACTCTTCAGTAAGCGACACGATGTCAATATGAGCATGTGCAGCATCCATTTGTTCTTTTAACTTAACAATGTGTGCGTATCGCGCCATCGATTCTAAAAAAACCTTATGAGCCACCACCTTATGGTCAACCATTGGATCGTTGTTTCTCAATTGCTCAAAAGCAACACGCTCCTCAGGTGTTAACTTACCATTTAGGTAATCTTCAATAATAGCCTCTAATTCTAAATCTTGTCTCATCTCTATGATTGAAAAAATAATTTCTTTAACCGTTGTAAGCACTTATACTTCTGGGTTTTCGCATTATCCGCATTGGTATAGCCAAACTTTTCACAAATCTCCTGCATCGATTGGTTGTTAATGTAAAAATCTTCGATAATTGTTTTGCAAGGTTCACCCAAGCTCTCCAATGCCACTTTCATTTTATCAAACTGCATGTCCTTTTGTTCATGCTGTTCCATATCCTCTTCTACAATCAACACATCTTCAAAATCAGATATATTGCTGGTTTTCTTGCTATGCTGTGCCAGTTTCTTCAACCAAATCCTTCTACTTACAGAATAGATATAAGTCTTCAATTTACTGCTCAGCTCAAAATCACCACTTTTTATCTTATTATAAAGAACAATAATGGCTTCCTGATAAACATCTTTTGCATCATCTTCATCGCCATTGTTATTTAAAATAAACTGCAGCACCATCGGAAAATACGATACATACAATTTATTTAATGCCTCTACCGAGTTATTGAGTATGCCTAAAACAACCTCTCTATCTGTTGGTAACGAACTGCTTAACTTTATACTCACTTATTAATACAATTAAATTCAAATGGTAACCCAATAATAATCAAAAAAATAACCGACTTAAATTTTCAGTCCGAAATCTATGTTTTGAAAAGCAAATGTACTACTACTTATTAATGTATAGCCCCGCTTTCCGCTTAATCTTTTTGTTGGCGTTTGGCAGTTAACAATTGGCACTGCAGCAAAAAGTATTACACGTCAATCGGGTTTATATTACACGAGCCTATACAACACACTTAATTTAATACCCAAAGCGTAAATAAGTAACCTAAAACACTGGCAGAAAAATATTTTAATTTTCTTCTGAAACTTTGGGTTACCTTTTTACCTTTGCGGCATTAACAGTAAATTAAATTAATTAAAAAATGAAAAACTTATTCAAATTCGGCTTCTTAGCTTTAGCTTTATCTTTAACTGTAGTTGCTTGTTCTTCTGAGAAAGCTGCTGATGGCGCTGATACAACTGTTGTTGATACTACTACTGTAGTAGATACTACTGTTGTTGACACTACTGTAGTTGTTGATACTACTGGTGCTGCTGCTCCAGTTGCTGCAACTCCTGCTAACTAGTCAATAGTTAAATAACTTATAAAAGTCCCGGCATTGTCGGGACTTTTTTTGTTCAGCATCAATAAAAACAATCTAAAAAACAAGAACTTACCTTATAATTAAAAATATTTGTAATTTTTCGGGTTACCTTTTTAAGATATCGGCATTAAGTAGTAATTAATTAATTAAAAAAGTTTAAACGAAAATTAAAATGAAAAACTTATTCAAATTTGGCTTCTTAGCTTTAGCTTTATCTTTAACTGTAGTTGCTTGTTCATCAGAAAAAGCTGCTGAAGGTACTGACACTGTAGCTACTGACACTACTATCGTTGCTGATACTACTGTAACTGATACAGTTGTTACTACTGACACTACTGTTGTAGCTAACTAGTCAATAGTTTAAATAACTTATAAAAAGTCTCCAGATTAATATCTGGAGACTTTTTATTTGTATGCAACCTGATAAAACACACTTAAATAGAAAATATCTACCTAAAAATCAACCACTTAATTTATTTTTAAAATATTTTTAAATTTTATGGGTTACCTTTTTAAGATACTGGCATTAAGTTGTAATTAATTAATTAAAAAAGTTTAAACGAAAATTAAAATGAAAAACTTATTCAAATTTGGCTTCTTAGCTTTGGCTTTATCTTTAACTGTAGTTGCTTGTTCTTCTGAGAAAGCTGCTGAAGGTACTGACACTATCGGTTCTGATACTACTATCGTTGCTGATACTACTGTAACTGATACAGTTGTTACTACTGATACTACTGTTGTTGATACAACTAAAGCTGCTCACTAGTCAAATAGTAAAAAGCATAAAAAAGCCCCGATTATATCGGGGCTTTTTTCGTTTACGGCATTTTCCTTTTTAGCTATGTTAATAGCCAACAAATGTTAACTTTGCACATCTTTATAAAAATCAATAAACATGACTTTATCTTCTCTACAAGCTATTTCTCCAATTGATGGTCGTTACAGAAAAACCACCGCAAAACTTGCAGACTATTTTTCTGAATACGCATTAATCAAATATAGAGTATTAGTAGAGGTAGAATATTTTATTGCATTAGTAGATGCAAATGTTCCTGGAACCGAAAGTTTCGATAAAAACTTATTTCCTCAGTTAAGGAATATTTATCAATCATTTGACGAAACAGATGCGCAAAGCGTTAAAGATACCGAAAGCGTAACCAACCACGATGTTAAGGCTGTAGAGTATTTCATCAAAGCAAAATTTGATGGTTTAGGTTTGCAAGCCTATAAAGAATTTATCCACTTCGGATTAACTTCTCAAGATATCAATAACACTGCAATTCCATATACGTTTAAACTAGCGCTAACAGAAAGCTATTATCCAGCCTTAGAGCAGCTAATCCAAAAGTTAAACGACCTAGCAAACGAATGGAGCAATGTACCACTTTTAGCTTTCACACACGGTCAGCCAGCCTCTCCTACCAAATTAGGAAAGGAATTTATGGTTTTTGTAGAGCGCTTAAAAGTGCAACTGGCCAACCTGATGCAAATTCCAAATGGTGCAAAGTTTGGCGGTGCTACGGGGAATTTCAATGCACACCATATTGCCTATCCACAAATTAATTGGGTTAATTTTTCGAATGACTTTGTAAACGATACCTTGGGCTTAAATAGAGCACAACATACTACACAAATTGAGCATTATGACCAATTTGCTGCTCAATGTGATGCACTAAAACGTATCAACAATATCATCATTGATTTAGATCGTGATATATGGACTTACATTTCTAAAAACTATTTCAAACAGAAAATTAAGGAAGGCGAAGTGGGATCATCGGCTATGCCGCACAAGGTAAACCCAATTGATTTTGAGAATGCAGAAGGTAACGCTGGAATTGCCAATGCTTTATTCGAGTTTTTAGCGGCTAAACTTCCTATTTCTCGCTTGCAAAGAGATTTGACTGATTCTACAGTACTTAGAAACATTGGTGTACCGATGGCACATACTCTAATCGCCATCAATTCTACGTTAAGAGGCTTAGGCAAAATTATCCTTAACCAACAAGCAATTGATGCAGATTTAGATGAGAATTGGGCAGTAGTAGCCGAAGCTATTCAAACGGTTTTACGCAGAGAAGCTTATCCAAATCCATACGAGGCACTAAAAGCGTTAACAAGAACCAACCAAAAAATCACCTCAGAAACCATTGCTGTATTTATTGATGAATTGGATGTTAATGACGATATAAAGCTTGAGTTGAAGAAAATTACTCCTTTCAATTATACAGGAATTTATTAAAATTTTGAATGCTTAAGTTTTGAATGATCGAATAATAGCATTTTAGCGATTCTCTCATTCACTCGTTTTATCATTTAATAATATAAGTTTAATGACCTAAAATAGACAACAATTGATTTTGCAATTGCATATTTTTGTATCAAATTCTATTAGACATGACTATTAACGTATATACAGAGCAAACTCCCAATCCAGCTACCATGAAATTTATGGTAAACAAGCTGTTGATTAATGGAAGTGAAGATTTTGCTACCAAAGAAAGTGCAGAAAGCTCTCCATTTGCAAAAGAACTATTTAAATTCAACTTTGTAAATGGTGTATTTTTCGCTAGCAACTTTGTTACTATCACCAAAACTGAGGATGCAGAATGGAGTGATATCGAGGCAATATTGAAAGAGTTTGTGAAAGGTGCAGTTGAAGCCGAACTTAAAATTAAAGATGCTGCAGAAGAAGCACCAAATTTTGAAGGCACGGAAACTGAAATCAAAATACAGCAAATTTTACACGATTATGTACGCCCTGCTGTTGAACAAGACGGTGGTGCCATTACTTACAAATCTTTCGAAGAAGGCGTAGTTACTGTAGAGCTTAGAGGTTCTTGCAGTGGTTGCCCATCAAGTACAATTACGTTAAAATCTGGCATACAAAACTTATTGCAACGCATGGTACCAGAAGTAAAAGACGTAGTTTCTGAAGCTCTTTAAAAGCGATTTCTAAAGCATAAAAAAATCCGTAGCAAACACTACGGATTTTTTTATTGTATTATTTCCGAATAATGCAAAGCTAAGTCGGTGTTAACTTCCTGCTTTAGCTTCTTCCTTTAATTTCACATTAATTTCTTCCACTTTTTTACGTTGCTCTTCTGTTAAGAGTGCATTCATTGCATCGTTTCTCTCCTTAACAACAGCTTTAACGGCGGTCTTCTTAGCTTTTTCATCTAAAGTTGCATCAGCCTCAATTTTGGCTCTCTTCTCTCCAGCTTCTTTTTTAATAGCTGCGATTTTCTTAATCTGATCTGCATCACATCCTATTTCTGTAAGTGCTGCCTTGTTCCAAGCAAAAGAAGTCGCTTTTTTTGGTACATCTTGCGCATTCGCAAACAACATTGTAGAACACGCTATAAATAGCGTAAATAATAACTTTTTCATTTCTGTTTATATTTAGAATAATAAATTTAAACATTTCTATCAACATTTTCTATAGGCTTAAAACTATTTTCAAAATAAATACTACTAAATTAGTATACTTTATTATATTTGCATCAATGTTCATACAATTTATATTTGGTTGAAAAAACAGCAGCTTGGATGAGCTGCTGTTTTTCGTTAAAATAAAAAGGCCATCCGAATTGGATAGCCTATAATAATTTGAAGATTTGAGAACTATAAAACCAATTCCTTCATCAGTTTTTCAAAAGTTTCATCAGCATCTATACAAAAACCTGGATGCACTTTAGAACATTGCACCACCGTACTTCTGGTTGCTGTTAACCATCTAAATCTACTTGCTAAATCTAATTGACCTATTGGTCCGGCAGTCTTCCCTCCTTTACAGATATTTATGATAGCGTTTAGATTGTCTTCTATTACAGAAACTTCCAATTCGCAACATAACGCCTCTAACTTGGCTGGCACAACATTAAATGCTGCGTTTAAATACTTCAATCTATTGCAGTACATAATGATACCCACATTAATGAATTCTTCGCGTTCTACCCTAGGCATTACCCGAATTACGGCATACTCAAATAAGTGTCTGTCTTGCATTTTCGGCCTCCGTTACAAAAATTGAAGAGTTTTCAATTCGGGTATTTAAAAAATAAGCATAAGCTTTTCGTTGGTCTTCGGCAGTTTCAAAACTACGTTCGTCTAACCATTCATCGGGTATTAACGCTAAAATATCATCAATGAGCGCAGGCGTTAATATAGCTTTTAACTCAGCATCAACCGTAGCAATTTCACTTGCTTGTGGCAACAACACATGGTCTTTCACCAATACAAATGGGCGTTTGGCTTGTTCTTCCCAATTTTGCCACGAGTGGTGGAAATACAATGATGCACCATGGTCTATTAACCACAGTTCTTTATGCCAGTAGAGCATATTCGTATTTCGAGGCGTGCGGTCCATATTGGTTAGCAAGCAATCCATCCAAACAATTTTAGACGCTAACGTAGGCTCTATTTTAGTGATGGTTGGGTCGTAAGTAATTGCTCCAGAAAGGTAGTGCAATGCTAAGTTTAAGCCCACACTGGCCTTCAGCAAATCCTGAATTTCTTCATCGGGTTCTGTTCTTCCAAAAGCTTCATCCAAGTTTGCAAAAACTAACTCAGGCATTTTTAACCCTAAAGCACGGGCAATTTCTCCTCCAATAATTTCAGAGATTAATGCTTTGTGCCCCTGACCCGCCCCACGAAACTTCAATACATATAAAAAACCATCATCAGCCTCAGCAATGGCAGGCATTGAGCCACCTTCTCGCAAAGGCGTTACGTATCTAGTAACGTTTACGGTTCTTAGTTCTAATTTATTTTCTTTTGTATTCGCCATACCAAGCAAAGATAACTTAATTTAACAGAGACTTAATTTCTATTTGCATAGATGAACTGATTTAATGAACACCTATTTTCATAAAAATCTATGTATCTATGTGTTTATAAAAACATCAATTATGCTTAAACAGCCGAAACTTACTTATTGCATCCTACTTCTAATTGCCTTTATATTGTTGGCATTCTTTGTTGGCAACAACCCTATCAACAATTTCGATATCAGTATATCTCATTTTGTGCAACAGTTCCATAGCCCATGGTTAGATAAAACAATGATATTGATTAGTGCTTTTGGTAATGTTTCTGTAGCTTTTATTTGTATGCTTGCTACTGCTGCTGCATTTTGGATCGCGAGATATAAGCGAGAAGCCATATTTGTGATGGCCATTTCCTTTACAGGGGTAATCACATTTTTGTTAAAACGCCTATTTAACAGATCAAGACCGACCAATGAACACGTTACGTTAATAGAAAGTTACCAAAACAATAGCTTCCCAAGCGGTCATACTTTATCTTATGTAGTTTTCTTCGGATTTCTAATTTTCTTGATGCAGCAATTAAAAGCCATCCCTACCTATTTAAGGAACACCATTACATCAATCTCGTATTTTATGTTTGTGTTTGGACCTGTCTCTAGAGTATATCTAGGGGCACATTGGTTTACAGATATTGTGGGCGGAATTTTGATCGGATTGCTCTACCTTTTAGTGCTAAATCACTACTACAAAAGGGGATGAAAAAAGAAATGGAGATAGAACCGAAGTCCTACCCCCATCATCTAAATTAACGCTCTCGAGGACAAATATACGGCAGTTTTTGATAATGCAAAACATTTCTCAACTTTTTTTCACAAAAACTTATAGCAGTTTGGAGTTATGGTAATTTTCAAAATCATACATAAAGTATAAAAAACCATAAAATCATTTAAAAAAACCAAAATAACTACTTTTAATAAGTAAAAAATACCTTTTTAAAATCATAAAATACCATTATTATCTCTTAACTTTTTGATAATTTTGTGACATGAAAAGGCGCATACCTGTTTATGATATTCAGAATTTTTCGGAGTATAAAAACGACGGAATTTTGGTGAGCAGATTTGGACATTATTCAAAGCAACATCATCACCTACACAGCGCACATCGCCACAGTTTTTTTCACTTTGTTTTTTTCACCAAGGGAACCGGCAAACAGCAAATAGATTTTAAAACATTTGATGTAAAACCCAACCTCATTTACTTTATGATACCGGGACAAGTGCATAGCTGGAATTTCAATAGCGAACCAGATGGTTATCTGATTAACTTTTCTACTTCTTACTTTAGTTCGCTACTTTTAAAGCAGGAGTATTTATCGAATTTTAGTTTTTTTAGTGGCAAACCAGAACAGCAGGTGCTTGTTTTAGATGAGCATACCATTGAAAATATTACTTCAATTTTTGAAGCTATTCTTAATGAGGGAGAACAGACCAACAAATTTAATGACGATTTAGTGAAAGTTTTATTGCTACAACTATTTATAGCAGTGAACAGAACTACCAACCATGCAAGCAATAAAGAAGTCAATCAGTACAACCATACCATTTTAACGAACTTTCAGCATTTGATAGAAGAGAACTTTACTAAACTGCGTTTACCTAAACAATATGCAGAATTGCTTTACATTACACCAAATCATTTAAATGCGCTTTGCAATGATTTTTTAGGAACATCTGCTGGAAAATTAATTAGAGATAGGATTATTTTAGAAGCCAAACGATTGCTCATCAATCTAGATTTAAGAGTAGTGGAAATTGCCGAAAAACTGAATTTCGAAGACCAATCTTACTTCGTTAAATTCTTTAAAAAATACGAGGGAACAACTCCCGACAGATTTAGAAAACAATACATAACAACACCATATGGAACCGAATAAAGAAACACAATACTATGTATCAACATGGAAAGGTTTTTCGAATGCGAAATGCCCAAGATGTAGGGTTGGAAATGCTTTTATAGGAAATACCTACAGTTTTAAAATGCAGAAAATGAACGAATTTTGTCCGCATTGCGGATTAAAATTTGAGCGTGAACCAGGATATTTCTATGTAGCCATGTTTGTGAGTTATGCAATGAACGTTGCCGAAATGATTGCCGCTGGAGTAGCTGCTTACGTTTTTGGCTTAACCTTAGATTACGAAAATCTTTATGCTTTTATTGGCGTATTGTTTTTAACTACGCTGATATTTGCACCATTCAATTACAGATACTCTAGAATGGTGTTGCTGTATTGGTTGTCTCCAAACTTAAATTACGAGCCTTCACGAAGTGCTCCGAAACAATAAGCAATAAAAAAGGTGTTTGAATAATTCAAACACCTTTCACTATTTCGTAGCTATTAAAAAATAGCGTATCGGTAACTTTTCATTTCGTCCCACTTTTGCTCCGAAAGCTTTGCATTAGAAATTCCATTTATTTCATCCTGTCTTTGCTTATCCGCCTTTTCTTTACGCTGTTTAACATAACTTTGAGTTACATCTGTTGAGTAATTCTTTGTTTCATTTGAACGACTACTATCGTTTGCAGCTTCGTGTAAAATAAAATTTTCGCCCATTTCAGTAAAATTTAAGAGGATTATATCGAGTAAACACCTCATTATTGAAATTGTTTTCTTTTTACTAAAATAAAATAGAGAGTTGAAGTAAAAGTTATGAAAAGATTAAATTATACTCTGATAATTTGCTCATAATTAAGCATAAAACATTTACATCATTCAAAACTTAATTTCCTTAACTTCTTAATGTTTATTAACCATTAAGGAATTAAGAAAAATGATGCTTTAAGTTTTTAAACAAAAAAGGTTGCCAGTAAAAACCAACAACCTTTTGACCTATTTCAAGTATTAATCTTAATCTGCCAAAGCTCTAAACATAGTAGCACCAACAGTTAAATTCGTTCTGCTATCTATTAAAATTGCTGAACCATTTGCTTTGCTTTCGCCATAAAAATCGAATGGTAAATTATCTGCAGTTTTAAGCACTACCCTACCAATATCATTCAGTTTAAACTCTTCTGCCGAATGCTTTTCTAAAGTATTGATATCAACTTTGTAAACCACTTCAGCTATTTTACATTTAGTTACCTTGCTGTTATGTTGCAGCAAATAGGTAATCGAAGTATCCAAAGCTTTAGTATCCATCCAACATAAATCTGCCTCTACCAATTTGCTTTCTTGTGGCAAAGCCGATGAATTTACAATGGTATCTCCACGACTAATATCCACATTATCTGCTAAGTGAATAGTTACCGATTGACCAGAAGAAGCTTCTTCCAGTTCCCTATCAAAAAACTCGATTTTACTAATGGTAGAACTAGCTCCAGAAGGTAAAACAGTGATTTTATCGTTCACTTTAAAAGTTCCGCTTACCACACGACCAGCATAACCTCTATAATCGTGCAGCTCATCTGTTTGTGGCCTAATTACCCATTGCACCGGCATTCTCGCTTTGTCAGATTGTTCTTGCACATCAGCATCAACCTGCTCCAAAAAATGCAGCAAGCTTTCGCCATTGTACCAAGTCATACGTTCAGATGCGTGTACAATGTTATCGCCTTTTAACGCACTTACTGGGATGTAAGTCACATCTTGCAACTTCAATTCCTCAGCCAATGTTTTATATTTTTGAGTGATGGCTTCGAACACAGTTTCGCTGTAATCAACCATATCCATTTTATTAATAGCAACTACAACGTGCTTAATTCCCAACAAAGAAACCAAATAAGAGTGGCGAATGGTTTGCTCTACCACACCATTTCTAGCATCAACCAAAATGATGGCTAAATTTGCCGTAGAAGCACCCGTGACCATGTTTCTAGTGTACTGAATATGTCCTGGAGTATCTGCGATGATAAACTTACGCTTATCCGTTTGGAAATACTTGTAAGCCACATCAATGGTTATTCCCTGTTCACGTTCGGCCCTTAAACCATCCGTTAAAATGGCTAAATCTACCGTACCGTCATCGTTTTTTCTATTCGCATTTTGGATAGCCTCCAGCTGGTCTGCCAAAATAGAGTTTGTATCGTATAATAAACGGCCAATCAATGTGCTCTTGCCATCGTCTACACTTCCTGCCGTAAAAAATTTAAGTATGTTCATTCTTGTAGTATTGAGTATTGAGTATTGAGTATTGAGTATAGGCCTTATCGCTATACGCAATACTTTTTACGCAGTACGTTAGAAATATCCCCCTTTTTTCCTGTCTTCCATTGCTGCTTCCGAAACTTTATCGTCCATACGGGCGCCACGCTCCGAAATTTTCGACTGACTGATTTCATAAATAATATCGTCAATCAAGAAAGCATCAGATTCTATAGCAGCCGTACAAGAAATATCACCTACCGTACGGAAACGCACCTTTTTACGTTCTACCACATCTTCCTCGTCCATATTTACAAATGGCGAAGCGGCCATTAACTGCCCATTACGAGTAATCACATCACGGTCGTGCGCAAAATAAATACTCGGCAACTCAATATTTTCTCTGCGGATATAATTCCAAACATCTAGCTCCGTCCAGTTACTAATCGGGAACACACGCACATTCTCCCCTTTGTGAATTTTGCCATTGTAAACGTTCCATAATTCTGGTCGCTGACGTTTTGGGTCCCATTGTCCAAACTCATCTCTCACCGAAAAGATACGCTCTTTAGCTCTGGCTTTTTCCTCGTCTCTACGAGCGCCGCCAATACAAGCATCAAACTGATGTTTCTCTATCGTTTCCAACAAGGTAACCGTCTGCAATGCATTTCTGCTAGCATTTTTACCTTTTTGCTCTACCACTTTTCCTTCATCAATAGATTGTTGTACCGAACCAACAATTAAACGTTCGCTCAAGCGAGCCACCATTTTATCGCGGTAATCTATCGTTTCTTCAAAATTATGCCCGGTATCAATATGCACCAACGGAAACGGAAATTTTCCCGGTCTAAAAGCTTTCTCTGCCAAACGCACTAAAGTAATGGAGTCCTTACCTCCGGAGAACAACAAAGCAGGTTTTTCAAACTGCCCCGCAACTTCCCTCAAAATATGGATTGCCTCCGCCTCAAGCTCGTCTAAATAATCAAAATTATATTTACTCATTTTTTGGTTGTGTCTTTTTTAAAAATTTGAAAAGCAAGGTTCATTGCTCTTCGGTTTCATCAGTCCCGCTATTCGTTTCAAGTTTTTGTCTTCGACAAGCTCAGACTGACAAACTTTTCACTGCTATCGGGTTTAGTTAACAACGGAAATCCTCCCCCTACCCCCTCCAAAGGGGACATCCCTCAAAGTTTCAAAGGTTAAACATAGACCCCTCTCTGCCTTCGGCATCTATTGATAACTTTTACATTTTTATCTAAAGGTATCAATGAGCTCCGTTTCACTTCAGTTCTCCCCTAAAATGGAGAGAAATGCGCTTGGGAATGGACATAACTAATTCCTAAAACCTAATCCCTAGCCACTAAGACTGATACCTTATTCCTGATACCTGTTCCCTACGAAGTAGCGTGCAACCCACACTCCTTCTTACTTTGGTCTTCCCACCACCAGCGGCCTGCTCTAAAATCTTCACCTTCTCTTACCGCTCTGGTACAAGGTGCGCAGCCAATACTGGGAAAACCTTTATCGTGCAAAGTATTGTACACAATGTTGTTATCCTTCACGTATTGTTTAACATCTTCCAAAGTCCAATCAAAAATTGGGTGGAACTTAAACAACTGATTTCCTTCATCCCATTCTACATCTTCCATTCCTTCTCGGTTTGCGCTTTGGTCGGCCCTAATACCTGTAATCCAAATTTCGTTACCAGCTAAAGCTCTTTTTAATGGCTCAATTTTTCTAATGTAGCAACATTCCTTTCTATTCTCTACACTTTCGTAAAAGCTGCTTGGCCCTTTTGCGGCAACCATGTCTTGCAACAAATCGCCCTGCGGAAAATAAGCATGAATAGGCTTTTGGTAAATCTCCAAAGTTCTGTTCCAAACGTAATAAGTCTCCGGAAAAAGTCTTCCTGTTTCCAAAGTAAAAACCTTAATTGGAATGTTATTAGAGAAAATCAAATGTGTTACCACTTGGTCTTCCCAACCAAAACTGGTAGAGAAAACAATTTTGCCCTCATGTTTTTCGGCTAGATATTTAAGCTTTGCAACAACATCCAGCCCTTCTAATTCTTGTTTTATAGTTGCAACCATTCTGCTCTACTCAATAATATATAAATAGTCCTCAAACTCACGATAATTACGATGATACCTACCATAATCATAATGGTTTTGGCATTCAATCGTTTAGTTAGCAATGCCCCAAATGGTGCGGCAATACATCCTCCTAAAATTAAACCCACAATAATTTGCCAATGTGTTAAACCTATCATCATAATAAAGGTTAGCGAACTCGACAAGGTCACGAAAAACTCTGTTAAGTTTACCGAACCAATGGTATAACGAGGATTTCCACCTCGTGAAATTAAAGTTGAAGTTACAATTGGGCCCCAACCACCGCCACCGATAGAGTCTAGGAAAGCGCCAATAAATGCCAACGGACCAATTCTCTTTAAAGGTTTTGTTTTTTTAGGTTTAGACAATGCTTTTAGTAAAATCTTCACCCCTAAAAAAAGAGTATAAGCAGACACTATCGGTTTAATAATATCTCCATAGTTTTCTAAAGATGATAAAATGTAAGCGCCTGCAATGGCTCCAATAATTCCCGGTAGTAATAGCTTTTTAAACAACTTTGTACGAACATTGCCAAAACGCAAGTGCATCAAGCCAGAAACACCGCTGGTAAAAATCTCTGAAGCGTGTACACTGGCACTTGCCGCAGCAGGCGTAACACCAAACGAAAGCAAGAATGTTGTGGCACTTACGCCATAAGCCATTCCCAAAGCACCATCTACGAGCTGTGCTAAAAGTCCACCTAAAATGAAATAAAGAATGGTGCTATCTACTTCGTTAGCTAAACCAACGGCTACATCGCCTAATTGAGCAAACGGAATGAACGACAAGAAAATATGTCCAACCACCATTGTAGCTAGCACTGATAGCACCCAAATAACGGTTTTCTTAACGTTAAACTTCTTCTCTTTCTCTAAAAAAGTTGCTGTAATGCCATTAAGCACTTTCACTTTATGCTTAATATCGCCGTTTAGGTTATTTCTAATCTGATTTAACTGACCAATAGAATTATCAATTTCTTGCGGAATAGCTTGGTCTAAAATTTCTTTCAGCCTTTTTGCCATGGTTGGCGATTTGCCATTGGTAGAAATAGCAATCTTCAAATCGCCTTTTTGCACTATTGAACCTAAATAAAAATCGCAAAGTTCTGGTTTATCGGCAACGTTAATTAGCAAACCTTTTTGATGCGCCAAAGTTCTTAATTCGGTGTTAAAATCGTTATCGTTAGTTGCAGCAAATACAATATCTACATCTTCTAAATCATCCGACGAAAAAGCCTTTTGCTTGATGGTAACGTTTGCGTTTGATGCCGCAATTTCAGCAACAGCATCATTTACGTCGTTAGCAACTACAGTAACTTGCGCTGATGTGCTATTTTTAACGATTGCACTCAATTTTTCCAAACCAACCTCTCCTGCACCAATTAATAAAGTACGCAACTCGTTTAGCTTAATAAAAGCCGGAAAAAGTTGGTTGCCCCCGATGTTCTCAACGTTCTCATCGCCTGTTGGCAAAACCTCTGCAATATTTCGATTAGGAGATGGCTGCATATTGTGCAATTACGTTTTTAAACGATGGATGTAAGGACACCACTTCGCCAAATATCAATAAAGCCGGTGCTTTGATTTGCTCTTCTTCAACCTTCGCTACAATATTTTCCACGGTTGAAATTACTAATTTTTCGGTATCTGTAGAACCATTTTGTACCACCGCAGCAGGCAATTGTTGTTTACCTGCAGCTTTAAACACTTCCACAATTTTTGATAACTGTTTTAAGCCCATCAAAATTACCACAGTAGCACTTGAATTGGCTGCTTGGTAAATATCATTAGAGATTTCGCCGTTAGTGGTTGTACCTGTAATTACCCAGAAACTTTCGCTTAAACCACGGTGCGTTACCGGAATTTGTTGCAAAGCAGGTACGCCGATAGAACTAGAAATACCGGGAATAACCGATACAGGAACGCTGTAAGACGCTGCAAAATCCAACTCTTCGTAACCACGACCAAACACGAATGGGTCGCCACCTTTTAATCTCACCACATGACCATAATTCAATGCGTAATCAATCATTAGCTGATTAATGGCATCTTGAGAATGAGAGTGCTCTCCCGAACGTTTACCTACATAAACCTTGATGGCTTGCGCTGGTGCGTGTTCTAACAAAGCTTCGTTAGTTAAGGCATCATACAATACCACATCTGCAGTTTGCAAAGCTTTTACACCTTTTAAAGTCAACAAATCTGGGTCTCCAGGACCTGCGCCTAATAAGGTTACTCTTGGTTCTATATGTCTGTTCATTTTTGTTAAAATTTTGAATGATTGAATGAGAAAATGATTAAATCTAGCTTCTCAGAACTATTTACTCCTCTACTCATTTTATCATTTATTCATTACTAGTTCGCTAATACGGTAGCTCGTTTCGCTTTAATCCCGTTTAAAAATTCTTCTGCTTGTGCGTAATAAGCTTTCGCAAATTCCTCTGATGGCTCATTCTTATTAATTTGAAGTACTAAATCAGCGAAGCTTTGACCTAAATTGAACTCGCCGCTTTCTACATAATGAGCGTCAAATTCTCTGATTACGCCAGCTTGTGTGCTTGCATTTACGCCTTTATCCAACAATAAAGATTTAGCTGCATTAACCATTGTAGCATAAGTATGATAAATGGCGTCTGCATAAGAACCGTTGTTTAACGATGCCGTAGCCCAAGCAAATTTCTCATCAGCTTCTAGCAATAAAGTAGCTACCAAATCAATCACTACGCCCGCACATTCGCCTACACCAATGGCAGTTACAAAAGTTTCTTCGTGTCCCCAGTCTACAAACTCTTCCGATTTTAAATTGGTTAAATCTGCCAAAGGTTTCAATAACTGATAAAAGTGGTCTTTGCCTTTTCTATCATAATATTGATGAAAGATTTCCTCCCCTAAATTGTTCTCCTTAAAATCGTTTAGCAAATAATGCAATACGCTTGTAGCACGCTTTGAAGGCACTTTAATCACACGTTCTGCCACACGACCAAAACCATTACCAACAGTTCCGCCACCTAACATTACTTGTACCGCTGGCACCACTTTTCCTTCGGCTTTTACCGAACTGCCGTGAAAACCAATTTCTGCCAAACCATGCTGACCGCAAGAGTTCATACAACCGCTAATCTTGATATTCAGGTTTTTCTCATAGATAAATTCAGGGAAATCGTGGTAAACGACATCTTCCAAAACTTCGGCTAAAGTCATGCTGTTAGAAATGCCCAAATTACAAGTATCTGTACCTGGACAAGTGGTAATATCTGCCAAGCTATCAAACCCTAAAGCTGTAAAACCTAACTCGTTTAAAGCTACATATAATGATGGAAGGGCTTCTTTTCTCACGAATTTCAATAACAAACCTTGGTTCTGTGTAATTCTGATTTCGTCAGCAATGTGTGGTCTAACCGCCTCCACAAATGCTCTAGCTTTATCGGTTTTGATATCACCGATGGTTACTTTTACGTAAACCCCGAAAAAACCTTCCTGCTTTTGTTCAACAACGTTCGTCGCCAACCAATGTTGGTAATGCGTTTCGTTCGCAATTTCAACAGCAGCATATTCTTTTACAGATTGCGGCTCTGGTTGCGGAACTGTATTTAAATCGATTTTGAAAGTCTTTACTTTAATTGCAGTGCGTTCTTCCGCTACCAAATTAAGCACTTCCTCTAAACCAAGTTTTTGAACCAAATACTTTAAGCGTGCCTTGTTTCTATTATTACGTTCGCCATGTCTATCAAAAACACGTAAAACCGCTTCCGTGAAAGGAATTAACTGGTCTTCTGGTAAAAAATCGTGTACTGCACTTGCTAAAAATGGCTGTGCTCCCAATCCACCAGCAAACATTACCTTAAAACCACGCTCCCCTTTTTCGTTGATTTTAGGGATAAAACCTAAATCGTGGATGTAACTGTAAGCTGTATCTTTATCGCTCGAAGAGAAAGAAATTTTAATCTTCCTACCCATTTCTTGACAGATTGGATTACGCAGAAAATACGCAAAAACCGCCTGTGCATAAGGAGAAACATCGAATGGTTCGTCTTTATCTATCCCTGAATTTGGCGATGCAGTTACGTTACGCACAGTGTTTCCACAAGCCTCACGCAAAGTAATATCATCACGTTCCAATTCTGCCCAAAGTTCTGGCGTTCTATCTAAACTCACATAGTGGATTTGGATATCCTGACGAGTGGTTAAGTGCAGATTTCCACTTCCATATTCATCAGCTACATCAGCAATTCGCAATAATTGCTTAAACGTCACCTTTCCAAACGGCAGTTTAATACGTACCATTTGTACACCTGGTTGGCGTTGCCCATAAACACCACGAGCTAAACGCAGGCTACGGAATTTTTCTTCGTGTATCGTGCCATCTCGAAAAGCCTTTATCTTACGCTCTAAGTCGATGATATCTTGCTCTACAATTGGGTTTTCGAGTTCTGTTCTAAAACTTTGCATTGGTTGTGTTGGTTGTGCTTTATTCAAAAAATGCCTCTCTTGTGGGAGAAGCATTCCTATTCAATTTCTTTAAAAAATGATATACGTACTTCTTTTACCTCGTTTTGCAACAGTGGTTCATGGTTGATTGTGGCATCAGACAGTATGTAATTACCAATTTCATCTGTCAAATATATAAAGTATATAGGAATAGTAGTAATTAATTTTAAGATTTGTTTCTTTTGAGCAAGCTTACTCAAATTTTTAAAGGGGCTTAAAATGATTGAAAATCATCTCAAAGCATTGAAAAACAAAAGGAAGTATTAAAAATAGCTAGACTATTTAGAACGATTTTAAATTTCTATTTTTAGGTTAGTCTCTCTAGCAATTACGTCTGCAATGCTAGTTTCTCCTAAAATTTGAAGTGTTGCATCTCGTACATCAATAAATGCACTTCTGATACCGCAAGTTACTTCGTCTTTACACTCATCACACTTGTGATAAAAATTTAAACTAGCACATGGAAGCATTGCTACAGGACCATCTGTTAAGCGTAAAATCTGTACTAAATAGATGTCTTCTGGTTTTTTATTGAGGCTGTAACCACCTCCAGCACCTTTTTTACTGTACAAGAAACCTGCATTTCTTAGGTCTAAAAGAATTTGCTCTAAAAATTTCTTTGGGATGCGCTCTTCCTCTGCAATTTTTGAGATTTGCATAGGTGGCATGTCTAGATTTTTACCTAGCGCAACTAGCGCTTTAATGGCGTATTTGGTCTTTTTAGAAAGCATACGTTACAAATGTAGTAATTTTTTGTTTCGTTTGGTTAAGTGGTTAACTGAGTAAATTGCAGATTAAATATTTCCCGCAAATGTGCGCAGATTTATTCCGCAGATATTTGATGATTGATATGGCTTTAACTATTTGGTTATTAAATATTGATGATTGGTTTTTACTGTCGATTGATTTTCCCCGCAGATGTACGCAGATTTATTACGCCGATATTTGATGATTTGATATGGCTTTAACTATTTGGTTATTGGATATTGATGATTGGTTATTTACTTAATAATTGGTCATTCTAATGCATCCTGTTATTCCCTATCCGGTATCCTCCCCTTTTTAGCTGCCTCCATATACAACTTAATCTGATTTACGCAGGCTGTTAAATTCTGCTTGATTTCATGTTCCCAAAAACGCATCACTACGTAACCCATTTCTAATAAGCCGTTGTTTACAAATTGGTCACGTTGCATGTTACGTTCTATTTTTGGTATCCAAAATTGCTGATTGGTTTTAGGTTTGCGCTTTTTCCAATCGTAGCCATGCCAAAAATCGCCATCTATAAATATGGCTAGCTGGTACTTTTCTATAACTAAATCTGGTTTGCCCAGTAAATCTTTACGATGAATTCTAAATCTGATGTGCTCTTTCCAAAGCGCTTTACGCAACAAAAGCTCGGGCTTACTGTTACTGCCCTTGATTTTAGACATCGTTTTACTTCGCTGCTTAGTGGTATAAAAACCCGCACTTTCTTCAAAACGAGGCACTTTGATGGCATCTTCTTCTACCGGCAAATAAAATTTAGGCTGCTTTTTCATCGCTCTGCGAAATTAAAATAAATGCAAATACCAACCATCTCACGTTCTATACTTTTAAACCATTACTAAATGCAGCTCGTCGCTTTCGAAACAAATAGCTCTGTATATTTCTGCATCTTTAAAACATCATTATCACCATCAATTGTTTTAGCTAAATTGATTTGATATTGTAATTTTACGTGTATCAAATGGCAATAACCCTCAGAAAATTACGACAAAATAAATTCATTAAACAGAATATTAAATATACTGGCATTGGTATTTTAGTTGGTATTTGTTTAACCTTAGTGATAATGGTGGTTAGCAATAATCCAATTACTTTTAAGCGTTTATTTTTGAATATCCTGTTTAGCTTGTTTATCACTTTGAGCATTTCAAACATCTTCTCTGTTTTTCAAAAATACAGCGAAAGATTTACCCGCCGTTTTTGGCAATATATCTTACTCTATTACCTATGCAATTTATTAGGAATGGTGGTTGGTGTAGAAATTTGTTACGTAATTATTTCATTCATCTACGATTTTCCATACGAATTTCTTAACCACTTGCGAGAGTATAAATTTAATGCAGTAATTGTAACGATTGCTGGCACGTTAATGCTTCTTTACCTACTTCAAAAGCGTAATGCAGAGAGTGTGCTAAAAGCAAAAGAGGCTGATTTAATTCGTATCAACCAACTGAAAACACAAGCAGAATTACAGGCATTACAATCGAAAATTAATCCGCACTTTTTGTACAATGCTTTAAATGCCATTACAAGTTTAATTCACGAAGACCCCGATAAGGCAGAAGATATGACCATTAAACTGTCGAAATTATTTAGGTACAGCATCAATTCTCAGCAGGAAAACTTCTGCAGTTTAAAGGAAGAAGTCGAGATTTTAAATACTTACTTAGCGATTGAAAAAGTAAGGTTTGGGAATAGAATTAGCTTTAATATTGAGGTGGATGAGAACATCGCACACGTTGACTTCCCAAGGTTTTTGCTGCAACCTTTGGTAGAAAATGCCTTGAAGCACGGTTTAAAAGACACTTTTGAAAATGGGTTGTTGGAAGTGAAAGTGATGCAGAAAAACGACAAGTTAGAAATTGTAGTGCTAGATAATGGCGTTCCATTTCCGGATGAGCTCGTTGCCGGTTATGGTTTGCAGAGCACTTTCGACAAGCTTTCGTTATTGTATCCAGAGCAACACGAAATTGAATTAATTAACCAACCAAATAAGCATATCAAAATTACTATTCCTTTAAGCGTATGACCTGGAAAACCATTATTATTGAAGACGAACAACTAGCAAGACAACGCTTAAAACGACTTTTGGCAAACTATGCTGAGATAGAAATTATTGCTGAAGCTGAAAACGGAGCACAAGGTTTGGAAATGATTAATCAGCACCAACCCGATTTAGTGTTTTTAGATATAGAAATGCCCTTACTAAATGGTTTTGAGATGTTGGCTAAATTAACCGAAAATCAGCCTAAAGTGGTTTTTACTACCGCTTACGACCAATATGCCATTAAAGCTTTTGAGGAAGGTTCTATCGATTACTTACTTAAACCCATTGAACTGGAAAGATTGGATAAAACCATCCATAAATTAAAGCAAACTAATTTAGCGAAACCAGCGATTGCCATTGAAGATTTATTACTTCAAATTAAAGGTAAAGCAACCATAAAAATCCTGACCGTTAAGCTGGGAGATAGAATTTTATTAATTAAGATAGACGATATTATTCATATCCAAGCGGAAGAAAAATATGTATTTCTGCATGCCAACGATGGCAAAAAACATCTTACAGACTACACACTATCGATTTTAGAAACAAAACTCCCAGAAGATTTTTTGCGCATACATCGCAGCGACATCATCAACACTAATCATATTACAGAAATAAGAAGAGGATTTAATGGCGCCCTGATATTTGTGATGAGTAATGGCGAAAAGATAACTTCGAGTAGGTCTAACAGCGAAAGCTTGCGTACAAAATTTGGGATTTAATACGTTTGATGCTAAAATCTTCGGTTACAAGTATTAATTTTATTCTTATTTGGTGTGAATAGATAAAGCTTTGCTATTTTTGTTTTCAAACCAACGCCTTGTTAAAATTTTTAAGATATCAAACGCCTGCTAAATTTTTTAAAGAATTTAGCGAACACGCCGACACCACCAACCTAAGGTCTGTTAAAGTAATAAGTGGCTTTTTATTTGCCATTAGTAGCATTGGAAGAATAATTTCTATGTTCTTCAAAGAAGATGTGCTGCTAATTCAAGGCTATCAACAGTTTTCTCTAAACAATTGGTTTCAAATTTTCGGAAGTGCTATTTTTTTGATTTTAAGCACTTACGCTATCAAACAGAGGCACAAATCTTGGGTAAAAAAAATTGTCATTTTCGTCTTTGTAGCCTATTTTCTTACTATGGCTTTCAATATCAGTTATATTGTTTCTCAGTATAACACTAAAAATACGCTATTCATATTTTTGGTGGGCATTGTTGCCACAAGCTTATTCTTCACAATGGAGATAAAACAGATGAAATTTATTGTGGCTTATATTGTTGGTGTTTACTTCGCCACAACATTGTTCTCCGATATATCAACCCAACAAAAAATCATCAATTTTATTGCCGGATTAATACTTGGAATAGTTTTGCTTAGCTTTTCGAGATACAGTTATTATTTCAAATCATCGCACTTTGTGCAGATTAAAGAATTGGAAGAAAAAAATCAGGAAATTTTGCTGTTAAACAACCAAAAGAGCGAAATACTTTCTTTTGTAGCACACGATTTAAGAGCCCCTCTAAATAATATCGATGCTTTAAGTCAGCTTTTGTTATTAGAAAATGATGAAAATAAAGAGATAAAAATGATTTCTAATGCCGCTTTACAGGCAAAGAATATCATTAATGATTTAATTGAGGCAGTAAAAACGGAGCAAACAGAAATTTTAAAAGAAAGTATATTACTGAAGCCCTACATCAGCAGAATTATTAGTAAATGGGAAGCTAATACTACTAGAAAAATCGAGTTTAGCCAAGAACACGATGATTTAAACATGCATGTAAATGCGTCTAAATTAGAGCGTGTGATAGATAATTTGATTAGTAACGCATTTAAGTTTTCGGGTTCTGAAAAGCCAATTTCTATTGATGTAAGTATCTTAAAAAACAATGTTTTCATTAAAGTCAAGGATTTTGGCATCGGCATACCTTTAGATTTACAAGCACACGTTTTCGATCAGTTTTCTAAAGCGAGTAGAAAAGGTTTAATGGGCGAAAAATCTATTGGATTGGGGCTACATATTTCCCACAAAATTATTGAGCAACATCGTGGCGAATTATCTGTAAGTAGCGCAGAAAACGAAGGCACTACATTCACTATTCAACTACCTTTAAAGATAGCTTAATACTCTTCTTCTATCTTTTCAGCAAATAAATCTTTACTGAAATTCACTAAGAAAAGTTCTTTTTTGGCACGGGTTACAGCCGTGTAAAGCCAACGCATAAAGTCAAGGTCAACCATATCTTCGGTAAGGAAACCTTGGTCTACAAAAACAGCATCCCATTGCCCACCCTGCGCTTTATGGCAAGTTACGGCGTAGGCAAATTTAATTTGCAGTGCATTGTAATAAGGGTCTTGTTTGATAGCCTGCAATCGTTCTTTTTTATTAGTGATGTGCTCGTAATCTAACAGTAAACCTTCATAAAGTTTTTTACTGGCTTCGTAAGGCAAGTTCGGACTTTCAATTTGTAGCGTGTCTAGCAAAACTTTACAGGTAATTGCGCCAACATCTGGAAAATCTACCAACTCTAAAGTCACTTCTGCAAAGCGAAAACCATAACGTTCTTCCTCTCTACGAACTCTTACGATTTTGGCCATATCGCCATTGGCAATAAAGGCAGTTTCGTTATCGTCTGGCAACCAAAAATAATTGTTGCGCACCACCATTATGTAATCTCCGCCAGTTAATTCTTCATCTCTATAAAGTAAACGTGAGCGAATTTGGTTATTGTAGAGATTGGCCGATTTATTTGAACGACAAACCACCAAAGAATTTTCGAGGCTGTATTTTCCATAGGCGTATTCCAAGCCTTCCACAAATTTAACGCCTGTCATTCTAAAGATATCTTTAAAACCTTTAGTGATGAATTTAGGCATATCCGGTTCTTCTTCGTAAGTACCTATAAGTTGGCGCAACATGGTCGCATTAGCTAAAATGCCTGATTTTTTCTCCTGACGAACAACTTCTGTTAATTCTACCGCAGTTACCTCCAATTGAAAATTACTGCTCAAATATTCGGGGTTTAAAGCTGGGCTGTCCGTACTTCCAACTGGCGGAAGCTGCGCTGTATCGCCCACAAAAAGCAAGAAGCAATTTTTTGACAAACCTTCTGGCGATGGTTGGAAAACAAACTCGAGCAAATCTCCCAAGAAAGACGAGCCATTTTGCGAATTCCAATCATCAGCAATCATAGAAGCTTCATCTACAATAAAAACCGTATTGGTGGCCAAATTTGGAGCGAGTTGAAAAACCATATCCATACTTACCGCACTCTTTTTACGGTAGATTTTCTTATGAATAGTCAGTGCTTTTTTACCGGTGTAATTGCTCATTACTTTGGCGGCCCTACCCGTTGGCGCCAGCAAAGCTGATTTCAATCCGAACTTTGGCAAAGCCGATACCAATGCCGCCACCGAAGTTGTTTTTCCCGTCCCCGCGTAGCCTCTAAGTACAAAACATGCATCTTCATTTGGTCTACTTAAAAACGCAGCAGCTTGTTGGCAAAACTGCAATTGTTCTTGGGTAGGCGCAAAAGGATACGATTGTGCAATTAGGGTGGCTTTATCCATCTTGCAAAGATGCAAAATATGCCACAGATGCACAGATTTTATTAATCTGGACTAAATTATCGAGCTTAAGTATTATAATTAAATTAAATTTTCGATAAAACATCTGTGCATCTGTGGCAATAAAAATTCATTTTAAAATAAAAAAACTATTTTTGTTGATACATGAATAACAACAGCATTTTACTGATTGACCCCGACTTTGAACCTGCGAACAGCCCAAACTTAAGCTTGTTGGTCAAAATAGGTGCAGACACCTTCTCTTATGCCATTATCGACAACGAGAAAAAATTTGTTCATGCTGTTTACGATGAACAGGAATGCGAAAGCGGTTATCAGAAATTAAATGAGCGTTTAAAAACGGATGCTTATTTAAAACTTGATTACAAAAATGTAAAAGTTGCCGCACATACACCAAACGTAATTTTTGTTCCTCAAGAGCTTTATAACGAAGATGATGTTAAGGTTTACAGCAAATATTTTGTAGATGCAAATTCTAACAATGTTTATGTACAGCCTACCCTACAACAAGCTTTCAATACCATTTTTTCTGTGCCAGCATCGGCTGAGAAAGTAATTGACGAAAATTGGGGAGAGAATGTCAAACTACAACAAAATGCTGGTTTAATTGAGCTTGCGGCAAATATCAAAGACGATGCTTTTATCATAGATTTTACGGTTGGTTCTTTTCAGTTGATTTACGTAAAACAGCAGCAAGTAGCTTTTATGCAGAGCTACGAGTTTGAAGACATCGAAGAATTGACTTACTACCTTTTGCTAATCGTTAACCAGTTAAATGTAAATACAGCGCAAACTGCAGTTAAGGTTTGTGGTATTATTCATGAGGGTGATGAAAAATGGAACTGCCTTTCACAGTATTTCGACCAAAAAGATTTATTGGTGCTAGCTACAGATTTAGACACCAATATTTTGGATGATATGCCCGCTCATTATTACACCAGTTTACTTGCACTACAACAATGCGGATAGTTGGTGGTAAATTAAAAGGCTTGCAATTTCAGGCGCCAGCAAAACTTCCCGTTAGGCCAACTACAGATATGGCAAAAGAAGCTTTGTTTAACATTCTGTTGAATAGTTACGATTTTGACGAATGCGATGTTTTAGACATTTTCTCAGGAACTGGAAGCATTAGCATTGAATTTGCTTCTCGCTATGTAAGAAATATTACCTCGGTAGATAAACATCCAGGCTGCGTAGCTTGGCTAAAATCTGTTAAAGAGAAACATCAATTAAATAGTATTGATATTCGCAAAGCTGATGCTTTTAAGTTTCTAGCTCAAAATACAGAAAAGTACGATATCATATTTGCAGACCCACCGTACGATTTACCGAATATCCCAATGCTGCCACAATTGGTTGCAGAACATCAATTACTTAAAGAAAATGGCGTTTTAGTGGTGGAGCATCCATCTATGTTAAAACTAGACCAGCAGCCAAACTTTAGAGAAACAAGGAAATACGGGTATTCTTCTTTTAGTTTTTTTACCCCCAGCCTCCCGAATGGTCGGGACAAGCTCTAAAGGGGAGCACATTTCAACTTTCCAAAAACAATAAAACAATCCAGCAATCAAACAATAAACGTTACCAATCATGAAAATCGCTTTATTCCCTGGCTCATTTGACCCAATTACCATTGCCCACGTAGACATTGTGAAAAGGTCCTTGCCTTTGTTCGATAAAATTGTAGTTGGTATTGGACTGAACAGTTCTAAGCAAAATTTTCTATCAGCGGAAAAAAGGGAGGAAATAGTGAAAAGCATTTTTGTGAACGATACCAATGTTGAAATACAAACCTACCAAGGTTTAACCATAGATTTTGCAAAGAGAATTGGTGCTACTTATATGGTTAGAGGTATTCGCTCTGCATCAGATTTTGAGTACGAACGTGCCATTGCACAAATCAATAAAACGATGATGCCTGAAGTAGAAACCATCATTTTATTGAGCAGACCAGAATATTCTGCCATCAGTTCTACCATTGTGAGAGATATTTTGAGAAATAACGGCGATGTAAGTCAGTTTGTACCGAAAGAAGCGTTGGCCTTTCTTTAGTTAGTGCAGCAAGTAAATCCTATTATTTGAGCCAGTAGTATTTGGTACCACTACATAATATTTAAACTGCGTTTTATTTTCTTCTACCACAGTATATTTTACACCATCAATTGTTAACTCTTTGGTTTGTTTATTAAAAGTGTAATCTATCGTTTTATTTGTAGCAGTATTTCCATCACACTTTTTAGAACCGTAGGCCCTCACCATCTTTCCATCTGCCCTAAACGTAAAAGTGTCATCTTGCTCACACTCAAGAACGGCATATAAAGCATTATTTCCCGAGGGGTTAGTTGAAACGTTAAGATCCTTTAAGCCAAATTTCCAAGTTTTTGATGTAAGGACATCGATAATTTCTTCATTCTCATCTTTTTTGCAAGCGAGAAAAATTGTGAGAAACGTAATTAAAGCAAATGCAGAGATTTGACCTATTTTTTTCATAAAATTAATAACGCTCTAAATTACAATTTTATTTGGCGAATAATTCAAAAATAGCTTACTGCTTGTAAGCAAAATGGAACAAGAATTTAATATTTTTTAATTGAGCTTGTAACGTTTAGCGATATTTGATACTAATGGATTGAATTTAACCCAATACCCAACGAAAAGCTATTAAATGCTCGACACGCAAAAAATATTTCTACAACAGATTAACGATAACAAAGGTATTATCCATAAAGTGGCTAAAATGTATATGGATAATACGCTAGATCAGGAAGATTTGTTTCAGGAAATTGTGATGCAACTATGGAAAGCTTACCCATCTTTTAAAGGTACTAGCAAGTTTTCTACATGGATGTATCGGGTGGCGTTAAACACTGCTATTCTCTTCTTCAAAAAAGAAAATAGAAAGGTTGGTAAAGCTAGTTTAAATGAGCAAATAGAAATTGCTGACCACAATGACAGCGATGACAAGGAAGAGAAAATCGCATACCTATATAAAGCAGTACAAGAGCTAAACCAGATAGAAAAAGCGCTGATATTTCTATTTCTAGAAAATCAATCGCACCGAGAAATTGCGCAAAACTTAGGTATTACCGAGGTAAATGCTAGAGTGAAATTAAACCGAACAAAAGAAAAATTACAGCAAATTATTAAAAAGAACGGCTATGAATTTTGATAAATTAAAAGACCAATGGAACGAAAATGAGGCTAATGTAAATGAAGTCTCTGAAAATATGCTAAAGGTTAGGGAAGCGAGTACACCAATTGATAGTATCAGAAAAAAGATGAAGCATGAGTTTTTCTGGCAAATATTCTCTTTGGTAATAATGGCTTTTGCACACAAAATTTTAAGATTTTCACAGGAGCTTGGTCAGGTTTACCTTATATTTTTTTCAATTGTTTGTGGGTTTACCGCCTATTACTTTTTCAAATTCTATACCTTTTATAAACATTCGTATAACCTAAGTTTAGACAGCAGAAAAAATCTATTGTGGTTTTACCATGAGATGAAACTAAATATCGAGTTATATAAAGCACATACTTACATTGTGGCATTTATTTACCTTTCATTTATTAGCGTGGCGCTCTTTTTAATCAATGGAAATGTAATAGCAAAGTTGTTGGAGAAAGTACCTTTTATGTATCTCGCAATTAATGCTGCCGCAACCATATTAGTTATAGGCATTGTTACCGAATTATGGGCAAAATTGAGCTACGGAAAATATCTAAAACGAATTAAATTAATTTTAGACAGTATTGATGAAGAATAGTTCAGTAGGTAGTTAGCAGTTCACAGTTAACCAATTAAACAGTTTAAACAATTAACCTAATGAACTAGTGAACTAATTTCAAATCAACCCTTCCGCTTTCAAAACATCTGTGATTAACGCATAGGTGTTTTTCACTTTAGATTTTACCTCTTGTGGAGCTACCCAAACAGCTTCGGTAATACCCTCTTCTACCTGTGGTACTAATCTCGGATTTCCCTTCACACTCATGTGGTACCAACTTGTTCTTTTCAAAATAAGTTCACCATTCATTTCATAAACGTGGTAGGTTTTGCAAACACGTTCTTTACGTTTCTCTATTTTAACGCCACATTCTTCCTCAACTTCCCTCACCGCGGCATCTTTTACTTTCTCACCTTTATCAACCTTCCCTTTGGGCAAATCCCACTTTTTATTTCTAAAAATAAACAGAAAATCGCCTTTAGCATTAACAACCAAACCTCCAGCAGCCTTAATTACAACGAGTTGCTTTTTAATTTTTTTAAAGGCAGTATCAGGATTTTTAGTTAGCAGCAAATAGTTTTTCTTCTTACTATTCCTCAGATTTTTATAAAACGTCTCAAAATCGAAATTTTCCGCCTCAAGTTGTTGAATTTTGTCCACTTGTGTGGGGATTTCATGAGTTATAAACAAAGTGTTATCGTTAATATAAATTCTGTATTTTTGCGCCATGTATAATAAAAGTGATATTGAATTAAAGGTAGCTGAATTTTTATTACAAATTAAAGCAATTAAATTACAACCTGCTAATCCATTTACATGGGCATCTGGTTGGAAATCGCCGATCTACTGTGATAACCGCATAACTTTATCTCATCCATCGGTAAGAACATTTATCCGCCAAAAACTGGCACAATTAATCCAAGAAGAATACGGATCTGTTGATGTTATTGCTGGCGTAGCAACTGCTGGTATTCCACAAGGTGTTTTGGTAGCTCAAGAATTAGGCTTACCTTTCATTTATGTAAGATCAAAAGCTAAAGAGCATGGCACTGGCAGCTTAATTGAAGGCGAAATTGTAGAAGGACAGAGAGTAGTTGTTATAGAAGACTTAATTTCTACTGGAAAAAGCAGCCTACAAGCCGTAGATGCCTTGCGTAATGCAGGTTTATCTGTGGCAGGCTTAGTAGCTATTTTCACTTACGGTTTCCAACAGGCTGATGATAATTTCGCAGCCGCTAAGTGCAGATACTCAACACTTTCTAACTACGAAGCGCTGATAGAGTATGCTGCTGAGCATGCCATTATCGCTAAATCAGATATCGAGTTCTTGAGCAAATGGCGTGAAAACCCTGCCGAATGGGGAAAAAGCGAAACTGTTTAAACTGCAACCACACAACAACCTATATAAATGACAGTCATTGAAAGTAACGCTGAAATTAACTTGCCTGTAGCACAGGTTTACCAATTTCTAGCCGATTTAAACAACCATCAGCAATTGATGCCAGAGAATATTTACAACTGGTCGTCAACTGCAGATACTGCTAGTTTTACCATCCAAAATATGGCTAAATTAGCAATTCACATCTCAGAACGAGTTGAAAACGAGAAACTAATAGCCTTACCTACAGAAAAACCACCGTTCGATTTATCGTTACAGTGGTCTGTAAAAGGCAACGGAAACGGTACTACCACCGCAACACACATAATCTCGGCAGATTTAAACATGATGATGAAAATGTTAGCTGCTGGTCCCCTCCAGAAACTAGCAGATTATCAGACCAAAAAATTAAAAGAAATTTTAGGTTAAAAACCACCAAGGAAGTTCAAAAGACTTCCTTTTTTTTGCTTCAGATATTTTGAAAATCAACAATAGCATTTCATCGGATTTTTTGTCCCGCTATCCGCTCCAATCTTTTTGCTTGCACTGCCATTCATAACTGGTCATGTTGAGCTTGTCGAAACATTTACTTCTTAACAAACAATCCTTCGACAAGCTCAGGATGACAACAGCAAAAAGTATTTCGCTCCTATCAGGTTTAATTAACAAAATTCTGTGCTTATCGCTTACATTCTAACCTTCAAAATGCTTATCCGTCGGTTAAAACCGACGGCAATGAATACTAAAAGAGAAACTCCTCATGCTAATAAATTCTTTGTGTTCTTTGTGCCTTTGTGGTTAATCAACACTCTCCAGCTTCAACCTCATTCTCTTCATCAAAAAATAAAAACCAGCTGCAGTAAGCAACATTAAAATCCCAGTACCAGTCCACAATACATTAAACCCATGCTTTGCAGCGATTTGAGTTCCTAAATATGGCGCAAAAATCAATCCGGCAGATAATGAAAGCGAGTTTAACCCCATGTAAGCTCCCCTATTTTTGATATTCGAACGCTGTAAAGTTACTGTAGCCATAAAAGGCATAGCCAACATTTCCGAAACGCAGAGAATAAACATCGAAACGTACAACAACCAAATTCCATTAGCAATTAACAGTGATGCAAAGGCCAATCCGCAACAAACCACACCAACTATAATCGCATTTGCCGCTGTCGTTCTTCGCTCTGCAATATGAACTATCAGCATCTCCAAACTAAAAACTACCACGCCGCTGTAAGCTAAAATTACACCAATACTTTTTTCAGATAAGTGATAAACTTGGCGGTAATAAAGCGGTAAAGAACTCAACAACTGGAAAAAACATATAGCGTATAAAATGCTCAGTAAAGTAAAAACTAAAAACGGCACATCCTTATAAGGCGATTGATAAGGAATTATGGCTTCTTCTGTATCTGCTTTCTCTTTCACATTACCCTTTTTGTTCCTAAAATAAACGAAGAAGATGATAGCCGCTAATGTAGCCGCAAAAGCATTTCCGTAGAACAAAAAATCGTAAGAAATAGCCGCTAAAAAGCCACCTAACGCCGGACCAATGGAAAAACCTAGGTTTAAAGCCATCCTGTTTAAGGTAAAACTCCTCACTACATTTTCGGGTTTCGAATAATAAGCCAAAGAAACCGAATTAGCCGGACGAAGAATATCGCTCACCATACTCAGTGCCAATATACCCGCAGCTAATGATGGCATAGTAGTTAACTTTGGTAACAGCAAAAACAGCGGTACTATTCCCGATAGACTGAACATTTGCACTTTAAAATGTCCAAACTTATCAGTTAACCAACCACCTAAAGAAGAACCTACAACAGAACCAATACCAAAGCAACTCAGCAAAATTCCAGCATTTTCCAACGAGAAGCCTAAATGCTTCACCATGTAAACTCCAAGAAAAGGCACCACCATGGCGCCACTCCTATTAACCAGCATTACCAAAGCCAACATCCAGGCAGGTGTAGACAAGCCTTGGTAAACTTTAAAGTAATTTTTAATGTAAGTCGTCATTGAAATTGATGAAATGCAAAGGTAGAATTACCGCATCCCATTTCAGGCATTTTAAAGGAAAAATTTATCGAATTTTAAATTCGCACCTAGCTAATGATTAAAATTCATTATCATCGTATTTAATAAAATAGAATTATGGGTTTATTGTATCTACTCGTAGGGCTTGGCATCTTTTCAATAGTTTTTGCCCTTGTATTTTCTATCCTAACTATTTGGTTTAGAAATACCGCAATGCGGATAATTTCATTCATTTTAACCCTTTTGGCATTTATTGTATACCTCATTTCAATATTTACTATTGGCGGCTCTGATGAAATTTTTGGCATTTCCTTAGATAAGTTATTGTTTTTGCCAATTGCCATTCCGCTATATCTGCAGTGCTACTTCGCCATGAAAAGTGCTTCGACAATAGTTGCAAAGAAAATATTTTTCGGTTTGGCATCCTTAGTTGTAGTACGTCTCTTAGGCATTGCTGTGGTTGCAGCTACAGATATGCTTTATAAAAACTCGCTCGATGAAATTTCACAAGTAATTTGGAAAGTAAACTCGTACGTGCTTTTCCCACTCCTTTTTGCTGGTATCAGTTATGTTTTTGCAAAATTATTCTACCCTTATCTAAGTGTGTTCAAAGAACTTTTCACCAAAACACTGATCATTTTAGCTGCGATTACAATTATCGATGAGTTGTTGAACCTATTGGTAATCTACACAAAATTCAAAAACTTTTTTATGTACGATGGACACACCTATCTTATCATCTTAACAGTTTCGTTAACTCAAATTGTGGCGGGTTGTACTTTGGGATTGTACATTTTCAGAAATAAACACGACAAAATTTCAGTATAACCAACTTAAAATCAGTCAATTATTCAGTTTAAAAAGTTTTCATACGACAAAATTTCCGATTTTGAAATCTTTTGTTGCGTGGCATCTGTTTTGACCTTAGCGTAATAACCATAATTTTGACACAATTGTCTTTATACTCTTCGTGTTTTTGTGGTTAAACAAAAAGGAAAAACGATATTATGAACTTCAATAATTTTACAATCAAAGCCCAAGAGGCTGTACAAAAAGCCTCTGAAATTGCACAAGGCAACCAGCAGCAGGCCATAGAAACAGCTCATTTGCTTAAAGGCTTGTTAACGGTTGATGAAAATGTGATTTCCTACGTTTTAAAGAAATTAAACGTACACCTCAATACACTTACCCAAAAGCTAGATGACGATATAACCAAGTTCCCGAAAGTAAGCGGCAGCAATATTTATTTATCTTCTAGTGCTAATTCAGCTTTGCAAAAGGCGCAATCTTTCTTAAAAGAATTTAAGGATGAATTTGTGTCTGTAGAGCATATCCTTTTAGGAATTTTAGCTGCAAATGATGCTACATCTAAGCTTTTAAAAGACCAAGGCGTAAACGAAAAAGACCTCAAAAAAGCAATTACCGAATTGCATGGAGATAACCGAGTTACAGACCAAAATGCTGAGGCTACTTACCAAGCTTTGGGGAAATATGCTCGCAACCTGAACGAATATGCCGAAAGCGGAAAGTTAGACCCAGTAATTGGTCGTGATGAGGAAATTAGACGAGTTATTCAGATTTTATCTCGTAGAACGAAGAACAACCCTATTTTAATTGGTGAGCCTGGTGTGGGTAAAACGGCTATTGCCGAAGGTATTGCTTTTAGAATTATCAAAGGTGATGTTCCTGAAAACCTAAAATCGAAAGTGGTTTACTCTTTAGATATGGGTGCGCTTATCGCGGGAGCAAAATATAAAGGTGAGTTTGAAGAGCGTTTAAAAGCTGTAGTAAAAGAGGTAACGCAAAGCGATGGCGAAATTGTACTTTTCATTGATGAAATACACACTTTAGTTGGTGCTGGTGGCGGCGAAGGTGCAATGGATGCCGCAAACATCTTAAAACCTGCCTTAGCCCGTGGCGAATTGAGAGCAATTGGTGCAACCACTTTAGATGAATATCAGAAATACTTGGAAAAGGACAAAGCTTTAGAGCGTCGTTTCCAGAAAGTAATGGTTGAAGAACCTGATACGCAAGATGCGATTTCGATTTTACGTGGGTTAAAAGAACGTTACGAAACGCACCATAAGGTTCGTATTAAAGACGAAGCAATTATCGCTGCAGTAGAAATGAGCCAACGCTATATTGCAGACCGTTTCTTGCCAGACAAAGCCATCGATTTAATGGATGAAGCTGCATCAAAACTACGTATGGAGATGGACAGTGTGCCTGAAAACGTAGATGCTTTAGACCGTGAGATTATGCGTTTAGAAATTGAGCGTGAGGCTATCAAACGTGAAAAAGATGAAAGCAAGGTAAAAGAACTGAGTGTTCAAATTGCCAATTTATCCGCAGAGCGTGATGAATTTAAAGCAAAATGGCAAGGTGAAAAGGATTTGGTGGACGCTGTTAATACAGAACTTGAACAGATTGAAGCTTATAAATTAGAAGCAGAACAGGCAGAACGTGCAGGCGATTACGGAAAGGTAGCGGAATTACGTTATGGCAAAATCAAAGAAGCACAGGATAAAGCTGAAAAGTTAAAAGCTGATTTGGCAAGCAGACAAAACGAAAGTCGCATGCTTAAAGAGGAAGTAACTGCAGATGATATTGCTGGTGTAGTTGGTCGTTGGACTGGTATTCCAGTAACAAAATTGGTTTCTAGCGAACGTGAAAAACTGCTAAATCTAGAGCAAGAGTTACACAAACGTGTTGCAGGTCAAGATGAAGCGATTGAAGCAATTTCAGATGCTATCCGTCGTTCTCGTGCAGGTTTGCAGGATAAACGTAAACCCATCGGTTCTTTCATTTTTTTAGGTACAACTGGCGTAGGTAAAACCGAATTGGCAAAAGCTTTAGCCGAGTTTTTGTTCAACGATGAAAATGCCATGACCAGAATTGACATGAGCGAGTATCAAGAACGTCATGCGGTTTCTAGATTAATTGGAGCGCCTCCGGGATATGTAGGTTACGATGAAGGTGGGCAATTGACTGAAGCAGTGCGTAGAAAACCATATTCGGTGGTGTTGCTAGATGAGATTGAAAAAGCACATCCAGATGTGTTTAATATCTTATTGCAAGTGTTAGATGATGGAAGGTTAACTGATAACAAAGGTCGTGTGGTAAATTTCAAGAACACCATCATCATTATGACTTCGAACATCGGTTCGCACTTAATTCAAGATAACTTCAAAGATTTTGATGAAGATAAAAGAGACAGCATTGTAGCAAAAACTAAAAACGAGTTATTCGAGTTATTGAAACAAACCATTCGTCCAGAGTTTTTAAACAGAATTGATGAGCTGATTATGTTCACGCCGTTACAAAGAAGCGAAATTAGAAACATAGTTGATTTGCAGTTCAAACATGTTCAAGATACTTTAGCAGAAATGGGAGTTACCATGAAGGCAAGTACTGAAGCTTTAGATTGGTTAGCAGAACTAGGTTACGACCCTCAGTTTGGTGCAAGACCATTAAAAAGAGTAATTCAGAAACGTATTTTGAATGAACTATCAAAGGAAATACTAGCTGGTAAAGTGGATAAAGACAGTAAAATCAAACTTGATATGTTCGACCATCAATTTGTGTTTTTGAATGAAGACAAATAAGCGTTGACTATTCACAACTCTATCATATATCAAAAGAGGCAGACCAAAAATCTGCCTCTTTTTTTATGTCAATAACTGCCAAGAAATGCCAAATCGGCAATAGCAAAGCAAGGCCAAAAATCACCTTATTGTCACCAAAAACTAGTTTTGTCAAGACAGTATAATTTCGATTTTATTAACCTGAAATTAACGATTTATTAATCAATTGATTATCCAAAAATCGTGGATTTTGGCACGCATGACAAACTTTCATCGAGGCACAGTAGTTGAAAATAGACTAGTCAAATGGTCAGAAGATCATTATTGTAACACATAAATATTTTAAAAAATGAAAAAACTTTTATTATCGCTAGTAGCTGTAGCAGCTATTACATTTGGTGCAAATGCACAAACAGAAAAAGGAAAAATTATTTTAGGTGGTAACGTTGGTTTCAACACTACTAAGGTAGACGGAGCTGCAAAAGCAGATGTTAACTTTAGCGTAGTACCAAGCGTTGGATATTTTGTAGGAAACAATTTTGCAATAGGTACTGGTGTAGGATATACTTATGACAAATCTGTTAGCGATGGTGCACAAACTGAAGCTTTCAGAGTAGCTCCTTTTGGTCGTTACTACGTGAATTTAACAGATCAATTCAAATTCTTTGGTCAACTATCAGTACCTATGGCTTTTGGCAGTGTTAAAGATGTAGAAGCAAATGGTGATACAGGTGCAAAATTAGGTACAGCTACTACAATTGGTGTAAACGTTGCTCCAGGTTTTGCATTCTTCCCTAACAAAAAAATCGGTATCGAATTCTCGGTTAATGGTTTAGGTTACGAAAATGCAACATTAAAAGCTGAAGGATCTGGCGCAAAAGTTAAAGCAAACAGCTTTGGTCTAGAAGCTAATACTTTTGCTCCTAAATTAGGTGTACAATTCCACTTTTAACAAAGAAATTAACTAGTAAAAAGGCTTCCTAAAATTGGGAAGCCTTTTTTTATTTTGATAATCGCTAAATTTGAAAGATAACACCAATAACATGAATAAAACAAACCGTAGAAAATTTATAGCTGCTACAGCAAGTTTATCGGTAGCTACTTTAGTTGCAAACGCAGTTCCTCAAGCGAAAGAAGACATCAAACATCCGATTGTACATCATGTATTTTTCTGGCTTAAAAATCCTTCTTCAAAAGCAGACCGAGATAAATTAGTAGCAGGATTGAAAACACTTAAAAAAATTGAAAGTATTAAAGCCATCCATATTGGTGTGGTTGCAAGTACCGAAAAAAGAGAAGTTATTGATAACAGCTGGTCGGTTTCTGAATTGATGTTTTTTGATGATTTAGCAGGGCAAAAAATTTATCAAGACCACCCTATACATCAAGAATTTATTAAAAACTGCAGCCATCTTTGGGAGAAAGTTTTGGTTTACGATGCTGTTTCGGTTTAAAATTGAAACAGCATCATAAACGTTATCGACTAAAAATTAATCATTCAAAATATTCTGCAAAGCACTACCAATTATAGGAAATTTGAATTGATATCCTGCTTTTAACAACTTATCCGGAACAACCCATCTACTCTTTAATATCAATTCGGTTTCTGTTCCTATTAACAAAGCTCCCATTTTTAACATCCACGCTGGAGACGGCAAACCAATACCTACATTCATTTTTTCCCTTAATGATTTCATCAAAGTTGCATTATCAACTGGGTTTGGAGAAGAACAGTTGTACACGCCCTTTAAATTTTCATTGTCTCGCAGAAACAAAATAATATTAAACAGATCCTCTAAATGTATCCAACTAAACATTTGCGTTCCATCCCCTTGCTTGCCACCAAGACCAAACCGAACCAAATTTACAAACGGCCCCATTACACCGCCACCGACGCCTAAAACAATGGCCATTCTTAATGCAATTTGTCTGGTTTGTGGCAAATTAAAATCGAAGAAAGTCTTTTCCCATGCAGTAGCCACATCTACAGAAAATCCACTTCCAATATCTCCCTCATCTTCCGTCATTGATCTATCTATTGCATGTCTGTAAATTGTGGCAGTGCTAGAGTTTATCCAAATTTGTGGCGGATTTTCACAATTTAAAATAGCATCACCCAAAATTTTTGTAGTTTCCGTTCTAGATCTTAAAATCTCGTCTTTATTCTTTTGATGATATCTACAATTAACCGATTTTCCTGCCAAATTAATTACCATCTCTGCACCATTTAGTGCATTTTCAATCTCTTTTTGATTATCCCATTGGATGTGCGCATTATTCCGAGAGATGATGATGACTTCATAACCCATAGCCTTAAACTTTTCGGTAAAATACTTTCCGATAAAACCAGTTCCGCCTGCCAATACTATTTTGCTTCGATAATTTTTCATATCCGTAAACTTATTGTCCTGTGATTCTAGGGGGCTGAGGAGCTACTACATTCAAACCTTCTTTCGCTTTTCTTTTCCCTCTAAAAAAGAAGTAGAGATTAATGAACAACATCAAACCTAAATAAATAGAAAAGCTGCCCACTTTGTAACTCAGCGCTTCTACTAATTCTTGATAATTGTTGCCATAAAGCCTTATTTTCAAAATCATTAAGGCAAATCCGATATTCAACAAATAAAAACCTGTTTCGAATAGTTTATTGGTCGCAAATGCAATTTCTTCCCTTCCTTTAAAAATATCCAACATGTAAATCTTGCTGTTTCTAAAAAGCGTTCTAGAAACGTAAAGGGTAAGCAAAAGCGCTATTGGCAAATAAACTGCATAACCGATTAGAATTTTTGTAGTTTCCATGATATTTAATTTATTGTTGTTTAATTAATTTCTGCACTTGAGTAGTTAATAAAAAGATATTGAGGTAGTGTAAACCTGAAAGGATGATAATTATTCCAGCCATTTTTAAGGATATTACTTCTACCAGCATAGGCGTAGAACTGATGACTTGCCAAAAGGATAGATTAACAGCGCAATAGCCAATATTGACTAAATAATAACCAATGAGTAACACCTTATTGATTTGTTGGCAGAGCTCTAAATGCCCAGGAATAAGTTCTGCCACAAATACGTTTCCATTTCTGTAGCAAATTTTGCCTACAACTACGATTATGAAAACCATTAGGACGATAAATATGCTGTAACCTATCAAATTTAAGCTCATCATAATTTTATTTATTTTAAAATTTCAGAAAATATTGAAACTTTATTTTATAAAAAAAGTTATCTAAAAATCTTCATCATTAATTTACCCAACCAATTGTCTTTATATTCTGTCACTTTATCAATCATTTCATCAGCACTTGCCACAAACTCGTGTAGTTTTTTAGTTTGCTCCACAAAATGTTTCGCTTCTTCAGATTTATCGTCTGTTATTGCGCTCACTTCCTTCAAAACCTTAAGCGCTGGTTTAATCTCCCGCTTGCTCCTCTCCTTCGCAATTTTAGTAGCCAATTCATCCAAATCCTTTTCAGCAATAAAAAACTCTCTACGTTCTCCAGGCTTATTCGCTTTGTAAATTATGCCCCAATCCATTAAACCACGTAAGTTCATACTAGCATTGCCTCTAGATATTTGAAGCTCTTGCATAATATCTTCCATAGAGACCGGTTCTTTGGATACCATTAACAAAGCATGTATCTGTGCCATCGTCTTATTGATACCCCATTGAGAACCTAAAGCTCCCCATGTTTGTACAAATTTATTTTTCGCTTCGTCGAATTGCATAGTCAAACCTACAAATAGTTTTTAAACTTTCAAAAATAATTGAAAGTTTTTTTTCTAATTTTATTTTAATGAAATCTAAAGTATGAGAATCGATCCATGTAGATGGGTGTCAACACGCTACGCTAATTTGCTGCACAGTTCATCAACTTCTTTTTTAGTTAAATCTTCATTTTATGTAAACCCAATTGTTAAATCGTTGTTATGTAAATAGTTCAACAATGTTATATTTGCGGTTATGAAAAGAATTATAGTAGTAGATGATGATGAAGAGGTATTAGATACTATTGAATTGGTTTTAGAGATTGGAGGCTACGAAGTAGAACCTCTTAGTGATGCAGAAGGAATACACGAAACCGTGAGTAGTTTTAACCCAGACCTTATCATTTTAGATATTGTATTAGGTAAAATTGATGGTCGCACAATTTGTGCTGAAATTAAAAACAATCCTAAAACCAAGCATATTCCAATTTTAATGATGTCTGGTTTGTATAAAGCAGATGAAATTAGTTCTTTGGAAACACCTCCAGACGACTTTATGCCTAAGCCGTTTAAGATGGATGTGCTTTTAGAGAAAATAGAAAAATTAATTAATGTTAAAGTCGCAAGACATAACATCAATTAAAAACTATTTAGAAATACAATATTGTTGGCGGTAAACGCCAACAATTACAATACTATCGTAGACTTCGAAAGAAGCGTACCATTCTAATTACTTTTCTTCTCTAGGGCCACGTTTATAGATCACCAATCCGTTAAGAAAGTTTCTTAAAATTTGGTCGCCACATTTTTTAAAGTTTGGGTGATCGTCTTTCCTAAAAATATCTCCTAATTCGCTTCTTGTGACTGTAAAATTCACCAATTTGCAAATTTCTATTATTTGATCTGTATTTAGAGATAAAGCTACTCTCAGCTTTTTAATGATATCGTTATTGCTCATATTTTAGTTTATTCGTTAAATAGTTTCCCGAAATATCGGGATTTCGCTTTGACTTAACAGCAGTTTATTGGTTAACAGAACTGAAAACTGCCAACTGAAAACTAATTTGCTATTTCTACCTTTATTTTCCTGCCTTTTATTTTCTGTCCAGACAGTTTGTTAATTAATTGTGGCGCTAATTTACGTTTTACAGCGGCATAAGCGCTCAAATCTTTTACTTCTATCAGCCCCAAATCTTCCTTTACTAGACCTCCTACTTTTAAAAGAAAGCCTACAATGTCTATTTTATTGATTTTATCTTTTTTACCCGCGGCTAAATAAATGGTTTGCCACTCACTATCTGGTGGTATTTGATAATCGCCATCCAAATGTTCTACTTCAATATCATCATCTAGATATGGAAATTTTTCATCCTCGGCAAAAATCAAATAAGCAGTTCCTTTCGCATTCATTCTTGCGGTACGCCCGTTGCGATGTACAAAAGCGTCTTTAGTGTAAGGCAATTGATAATGGATGATATACTCCACCTCAGGGATATCCAAACCTCTTGCAGCTAGATCCGTGGTAATTAAAATCTTTACGCTGCCATTCCTAAATTTCAACAGCGCTCGCTCTCTATCGTCCTGTTCCATTCCGCCGTGAAAAATATCATGCACTAAATCCTGATCTATCAACAAATCACTAATTCTATCTACCGTTTCTCGATGGTTGCAGAAAATCAGCATAGAGTGATTACCAATTTTACAGATTAACTTAAAAAGTGTTTCTAGTTTTTCTTCGGCTAATGTATTTATCCTTTTTAGTTTCAAGTCTGGCACAACCTCCTGCTGACCTAGAAAATTAATTTCCATGTGGTTTTTAATTCCTGTAAAATCTGGAATGTCCTGCATGGCAGTAGCCGAGGTTAAAATACGTTGTTTTAATGAATATAAGCTCCCAATAATGAAAGACATATCTTCCGTAAAACCAAACTCTAAAGATTTATCAAATTCATCTAGTACTAAAGTGGTAATGGTACTTTCGTCAAAATTTTGCTCACGCAGGTGAAATGCAATACGACCAGGTGTGCCAATTAAAACCGCTGGAGCTTCGATTAAAGTGTTACGCTCAGCCCTTACAGAGTGACCTCCATAACAGCAAGTAACTTTAAAGCCAGTAGACATTTGTTTAAAAACCTGCTCAATCTGCAATCCCAATTCTCTTGATGGAACCAGAACTAAACATTGCACACCCTTGCTTTGTTTATTTAAGTTGCGAAGCACAGGAAGAAGAAATGCTAGAGTTTTACCAGAGCCAGTTGGCGCCAGCACCACTAAATCAGCACCAGTTTTAGCCTTTACACTTACCTCCTCTTGCAAAGGATTAAGCTGTTTGATATTTAAATTTGAAAGCAGTTTTTGCAGTTCCATGCTACAAAGTTAATAGTTTTCAGTTGGCAGTTGATAGCATTCAGTTTACAGTTGGCAGTTTTCAGTTAGCCGATTTAAACGATTAACCAGTTAACAAATGAACCAGTGGACCAACAAACCAACATAACCTGTTGATAAACAGCAAAATGTTAGCAAATAAACAATATTGACTTAAAGAAACTTTAACATAAAGCCATTAATTTTAGGAAACCTGATTTAGGGTTTGCTTTACACACCAATAACTTATGACCTGGAAGAAATTTAGTGGCGAAGTTATTCATTCGTCAATTTTAGAAGAAGTAGAAAAAGCAATTCTCCGCGAAACCGAAAACGGATACAAGCTAAAGGTCTGCATCGGTACCGATTCGCAAGTTAAAAGCAGTCATACTGATTTTGCAACCGTAATTGTGCTGCTTAGAGAGCATCATGGTGGTTTCATGTACATTGCGCAGGAAAAATCTACCCAGCAAATGGGAATTAAGGAAAGAATGCTGCTAGAAGTACAAAAATCTATCGAAACAGCCTACTCCATTTGCGATTTATTGGATATTTATGATGTAGATCTGGAAGTTCATGCGGATATCAATACCAATCCATCCTTTAAATCGAACAAAGCTTTGAACGAAGCAATGGGATACATTTTAAGTATGGGTTTTATTTTTAAAGCAAAGCCTGAAGCTTTTGCCAGCTCAACTTGTGCAGATAAAATGGTACATTAAATAAAAAAAGCCTGTTATCCATAAAGAATAACAGGCTCTTTAATTTAGATATCAGCTATTACAAATTAACAAAGAACGCTAATTTGTAGAAATCAATACCGCCAGTATTTGCTGCATTGTCTCTAAGGTTTGCGCCTGCCGAAAGTCTTAAGCCAGCAATTCCTTTTGAGAATTGTACGTAAGGGCCAAGCCAAGTATAATATTGGTCAAACTTGGTGTTATTACTACCACCATCTCTAAATAAGTGCTCGAAATGACCTCCTAGAGAGAACATCGGTGAAACCTTATAACCTAAATTTGTCCAATAGTGAACATAATTTGCACCTAAAGCACCTTCGTTTCTTAATTGGGCATAGTAACCGGCATATAACTGGCCTTCCATTTTACTAGAGTTTAAGTTCACAGTTACGTTTGGCACAATACCGTCGCCAACAACGCTAGGTCCGCTGGTAAAGCTAGACAACAAATTACCCATCGTAAAGCCTAGTTGCGGGTTGATGGTAATGCTTTCGCCTGCGTTAAAACTTGCGCCCAAACCAAACTCGGTCCAATTTCCCCAAGCGGCACCTGTACCAGCGCCCCATTGTATACCGTAGAAAGTTAAAGCTGCTTTGTCACTAAGTTTATAAGATCCGCTCAACATTGGGTTGAAACCAAAAAAGACATCGTGATTAAGCGATAATGTAAATGATAATTTTTCTTCTTCCTTTTTTTCTTGAGCCTTAACTGTTGTTAACGTTAAACTAGCCACAGCAATAGCCAATAATACAAGTCGTAATTGTTTTCTCATAATTTTTAGGTTTTTAGGTTATAGTTTTTAGTTGATTTTTAAGTCAAAAGCATAGCCCATCGGCAAAATAATGGTGCCGATATGTCATCAAATTTCAACTACAATAGCTTTCTTAAAATCCGAAAAGCTATTGTAGCTACATACTATACTTGGGGTTTTATAGGATCACTTTAACCTTCTCTTCTTTACGCTCTTCACGCGTAGCTTCAACAATTAAGTGACCTTGAAAATATTTCTCGTTATGTTGTGTACTATCTAAACCTTCTTCTTCCTCATCGGCAGAAACTCTGATAGGTAAAACCAAGTTGATTAGTTTAAAAATGAAGAAAGAAACAATGAAACTGAAACCAGCGGACAATACCATTCCTTTTAACTGGATTAGAAAGAACTCCGGATTTCCGTAAAGCAGACCATCAACACCACCGGGATTTACAGTTTTTGTAGCGAATACACCTGTTAAAAGCATACCAACTATACCACCAACACCGTGGCAAGGAAAAACATCCAAAGTATCGTCTAAGTTAGTTTTGTGTTTCCAAGCCACTACCAAATTAGAAACAATGGCAGAAAACACACCGATGAAGATACTTGAAGGAATGCTCACAAATCCGGCTCCCGGGGTAATAGCTACCAAACCTACTACAGCTCCAATACAGAAACCTAAAACCGATGGTTTTTTACCTCTAGCAGCATCAAAGAACATCCAAGACAAACCGGCAGAACCAGCAGCAACATTGGTAGTTACAAAAGCCGAAACTGCTAAAGCATTAGCTCCTAATGCAGATCCAGCATTAAATCCAAACCAGCCGAACCAAAGTAAGCCAGTACCAATTAACACATAAGGTATATTAGCTGGCGGAACTTCTTTATGCTCTAAGTGCGATCTTCTGCGTTTCAGTACTAAAGCACCCGCTAAAGCAGCCATACCAGCAGAAATGTGCACTACAGTGCCACCAGCAAAATCTAGAACGCCCATATTAAACAAGATACCCTCTGGGTGCCATGTCCAATGTGCCAAAGGCGAATAAACAAAAACTGCGAACAATACTATAAATAAGATGTACGAAGTAAAGCGAATACGTTCTGCTACCGCTCCTACCACCAAACCTGGGGTTATAATAGCGAACATACATTGGAAAATAGCAAATAACGACAATGGGATAGTTCCCCAAGCTGGTCCAGAATTTACACCTTGGAAAAAGAAATAGGTCGTTGGATTACCGATAAAGCCACCAATACTATCGCCGAACGCCAAACTAAATGTTACTACTACCCAAAGTACCGAAACCACTCCTGCGGCAACTACACTCTTAATCATAGTAGACAATACATTTTTACGATGAACCATACCTCCGTAGAAAAATGCCAAACCCGGGGTCATTAAAAATACTAAAGCAGCTGCTACCATAACGAAAGCTACATCAGGCGCACTGTATTTTCCTTCATCAAAATTAGCTAACGGCGTAATAAATAATGCGGCAACTGCAACAACTATCAAAATTGCGAACGGAGCCCACTGCTTAAATAGAATTTTACTCATAATTTATGTTTTAATGTTTGATTTTAATACTAAAATAAGAATAACATTCAAATTTTAATCAATCTTTTAATAATTTATTGATTATTTTTCAAAATTCACCAAAAATAATAACAAAAAAGAAATAAAAAACTTTTAAAACTTAAAATAACAACAAAAAACAACACATAAAATGACTTATAATTAAAAATTTAAATCAAAAACTATAAAAAACAAATAAAAATTTTTCAAAAATCAAGAAAACAGCAAGAAAAACAAGAGAAAAACAACAGGATTAACTCAAAAACAAAGCAACCCTATAAATAAATTTACAATTTTTGATAAGCAGAACCTTGAACCACCCCGCGGCGTTCAATTTCCTTATCAATATAGCTTTGGATAGCAGATTTTTTCATTCCCCAATTGGGTGCAATTAGCAAATCCCAATCTGAAATTCCAAAAAGGCGTTGAATAACGATGTCGGGTCGCAACAAAGGGATCAATTCGCAAAGCAAATCGGTATATTCTTCCAAACTGAAAAGCTTAAAAGGCTCCCTCTTATATTTTACACCCATAATAGAGCCTTCTACAATATGTAAATGATGAAATTTCACAAATTTAATCTGCGAAAAGCGATTAATTTCATGGATATAACCGTGCATCATTTCTCTAGTTTCCCACGGAAAGCCAAAAATGGTATGCACACAAAGATTAAGCTTGGTATTTTCTAGCAATTTCACCGCCTCCACAAATTCTCCATGGCTACAACCGCGGTTAATCTGCTCAAGCGTTTCATCGTAGATAGATTCCATGCCCATTTCCAAATCTACATCATACCTGTCCGTATAACTTTCTAACAAAGCTACCTTTTCGGCATCAATACAATCTGGGCGAGTACCCACCGCAAAACCAACTACATCTTCATTATTTACAGACAATGCGTCATCGTACATCATTTTTAAATAATGTGTTGGCGCATAGGTGTTGGTATTTGGCTGAAAATAAACGATAAACTTTTCGGCCCGATACGAATTTCGAGCTCTCGCCATGCCTTCTACCAATTGCTCTTTAATAGTAGGCAATTTCCTAGAAAGCTCGGGCGTAAACGAATCTACGTTGCAATAGGTACAGCCGCCGTAGCCTTTGCTACCATCGCGGTTAGGGCAAGTAAAACCGCCATCAACAATTACCTTAAATACCCGCTGACCATTGTAATGATCTTTCAAGTAAGTTCCGTAATTATTATAGCCCTTTATGCCCCAATCTAACGCTGTTCCCATTGGCTGCAAAAATAGAAAAAAATTTGCAGTACTTAGTTTCGTCAAATTGTAAAACTTAAAACAGCCAAAATGATTTGAAAAGCAATAAAGAAGCGCTTTTCAACGTCAGTCCCGCTATTCGCTTTACTTCGGGCAAACACACAGGTTTGCCGCTACGTGCTCGCTCCTATCGGGTTTAAAATGCAAGTGCTGTGCACAGGTTCAAGTTAATTAAACCCGACTGTGCGAAAATACTTTTTGTTTTGCCCCGTGCCGTCATACCGAAATGAGGAACGATTGAGGTATCTGTTTGTATAGAGCAGCCATCCCACAGATTTCTCACTACGTTCGAAATGACGGGTTTAAAAAACAAAAAGATTGTAGCGAAGGCGGGGCTTTCGTAAACGATAAGCACCGAAACTGCTTTTCACAAAAAAAGACGAGCAGGCTAACCCAATCGTCTTTAAATCTTTTTCGCATGCATTTACTTACGCAGGCTTTTTTCTATTAATTAAGAGGTAAATAGGCAAACCAATTAACACGATAATTAAGCCAGGCCAAGTATATTGCTGCTTATACATTAATAAAAGGCTACAAAATGCGGCACCGATTAGCAAATAAACAATTGGCGTAACCGGATACAACCAAGTTTTATAAGGTCTTTCTAAATCTGGTCGTTTAAACCTTAAATAAATCACACCGAAAACGGTGATCATGTAAAACAACACAATCACGAAAGAAATCATATCTAGCAAGTTACCATACTGACCGCTTAAACATAAGGCAGCAGCCCAAAGTCCTTGCATCCAAAGTGACTTTTCTGGAACTCCATTTTTGTTATTTTCAATTGCTGCTTTAAAGAACATACCATCTTTAGCCATAGTTTGAAAAACCCTTGCTCCTGCCAACACAATCCCGTTTACGCAGCCAAACGTAGAAATCATTACCAAAATAGCGATGACATAGGTACCAACACCGCTTCCGAAAATTTGCTCGGAAACCACCACAGCTACCCTATCATTCGGTGCAAATGCAATTCCATCTCTATTAAGTGCATTTAGGTAGACGAAATTTACCAATAGATAAAGGATCATCACGGCAGTGGTGCCCAACACCATAGAACGCACCACGTTTTTCTTCGGATTTTCTATTTCGCCAGAAACAAAAGTTACATTTTCCCAAGCTACACTAGAAAACACAGAGCCTACCATTGCAGCGGCAATTCCGCCCATAATGGCCATTCCCGAGATAGATTCCCAACCAGATTGCAGGAAGTTACCGCCACCATCTGTTTTTAGATTGTTAAAAGCGCTCCAACCAAAACTCATATTATCTGACCAGAAACTACTTTTGATCAGTAGAAAACCTAAAATAATTAAAGCTATTAAAGCCACAATTTTAGATCCTGTAAAAATATTCTGTAAAATCTTACCGCCTTCTACACCTTTAGTATTAATATAGGTAAGTAACAGAATGACAAAAATCGCTAAAATCTGGATCCAGGTAATTTTATACTCTCCGCTCTGAAAAATTGGCGCAGCATCGTTTAAAGCTGGTATTAAGTAAGCCGTAAATTTACCAAAAGCTACAGCTACGGCGGCAATTGTACCTGTTTGTATTACGGTAAACAATCCCCATCCGTATAAAAAACCCATCATTTTACCGAAGGTTTCTTTCAAATAGGTGTACTGTCCGCCTGCTTTAGGAAACATGGAAGAAAGCTCGCCATAAGAAATTGCAGCGGCTACAGTCATTACTCCTGTAATTACCCAAACTACGATTAGCCAGTAGCCAGAACCGAGATTTCGCATGATATCGGCACTTACAATAAAAATACCGCTGCCAATCATTGAACCCATTACTAGCATTACGCCATCGAATAGGCCTAGCTTCCTTTTAGGAGAAACTTCTTCTTGTTGATCTTTCATTTATTTAGTTTAGTCTTTTTGGTTGTAAGAGCTAAGATAGAAAAAGAGATTAATAATTTGACTTTGTTGCCGCAGACTTGTCCCAATTTCGGAGGCAAAGATTTTAACTCTGTTAAATACCGCCACAGATACAGATTTTTGTTTTCAATGATAGATATAAAAAACACATAGGCACATAGCTTTATCTAAAAATTTGAAAGGATGTCTTTATATTTTTGTCTATGGGCTAGATTAGCTAATATTTTGAAATTGTTGGCGGGGACGCCAACAAGAGCATCGCATACGTTGGTGTACCTGCCAGACGCATATGTTGGCGTCCCCGCCAACGTGACATTTTAATTTATCAGCTTGAGCAGGTTTCAATTCATATTACTATCTGCGCAGCTGTGGCAAACTTTTCAACAGCTGTAAAAATATCTTGACAATCAAATATCTTTTTTACTACCTTGTATTTTGATTATCAACTAAACAACTAAATATAAATTTAAACTATGGATTTTTTACAAAACAATCTTATTTATGCTATTCCCCTACTTGGCTTGGTAGGCATTTTGGTGATGGCGGTAAAGAGCGCCTGGGTTAACAAACAAGATGCTGGAGATGCAAACATGCAAGAACTAGCCGGTTACATTGCAGATGGCGCTATGGCCTTCTTGAAAGCTGAATGGAAAATTCTAAGCATTTTCGCGGTATTAGCTGGTGCTTTATTAGCTTACTCAGGCACAGTAACAGAAGTAAACGGAAAAGCCATTCACTCTAGCTGGATCATCTCTATTGCCTTCATTATTGGCGCTGTATTTTCGGCATTAGCTGGATATATCGGCATGAAATCGGCAACTAAGGCCAACGTAAGAACCACACAGGCGGCCAGAACAAGTTTAAAACAAGCGCTTAAAGTTAGTTTCACTGGCGGCACCGTAATGGGACTTGGCGTTGCAGGTTTAGCAGTATTAGGCTTAGGAGGTTTATTCATTATCTTCTTAAAGTATTTCAACGTAATTGGTGCCAATAGTGCCGAAATGAAAACCGCCATTGAGGTTTTAACAGGTTTTTCTTTAGGTGCTGAATCAATTGCTTTATTTGCTCGTGTTGGTGGTGGTATTTACACCAAAGCAGCCGATGTAGGTGCAGATTTAGTTGGCAAAGTGGAAGCAGGTATCCCTGAGGATGATGTACGTAACCCTGCAACTATTGCCGATAACGTAGGTGACAATGTGGGTGACGTAGCTGGGATGGGTGCCGATTTATTCGGTTCTTATGTAGCTACCATTTTAGCAACCATGGTTTTAGGGCAAGAAATTTCAGTTGCTGATAATTTCGGAGGCATGTCTCCTATTCTATTGCCAATGGTAATTTGCGGTCTGGGTATCATTTTCTCTATTATTGGAACTTGGTTTGTAACCATTAAAGATGAAAAATCTAACGTACAAAATGCGCTAAACTTAGGTAACTGGTCTTCAATTGTAATTACAGGTGTTGCTTCCTTCTTCTTAGTGAAGTGGATGTTGCCAGAAACCTTGAGCTTACGTGGTTACGAATTTTCGAGCATCAATGTGTTTTATGCAATTGTAGTTGGTTTAGTGGTAGGTACCATTATGAGTATCGTAACCGAATACTACACTGCAATGGGCAAAGGTCCGGTTAATTCAATCATTCAGCAATCTTCAACTGGTCACGCTACCAATATTATCGCAGGTCTTTCTGTAGGCATGAAATCTACGGTAATTCCAATCTTAGTGTTAGCTGGCGGTATTATGGCTTCTTATTACTTTGCAGGATTATATGGCGTAGCAATTGCCGCAGCGGGTATGATGGCAACTACAGCCATGCAATTAGCGATTGATGCTTTCGGACCAATTGCCGATAACGCAGGCGGTATTGCTGAAATGAGCCAATTACCTCCAGAAGTTCGTGAACGTACCGACAACTTAGATGCCGTAGGTAACACCACTGCAGCAACTGGTAAAGGTTTCGCCATTGCTTCGGCAGCATTAACATCTTTAGCTTTATTTGCAGCCTTTGTAGGTATTGCAGGCATTTCTGCTATCGATATTTACAAAGCACCAGTTTTAGCAGGTTTGTTTGTGGGCGGAATGATCCCATTTGTATTCTCAGCGTTATGTATCCAAGCAGTGGGTAAAGCAGCAATGGATATGGTGCAGGAAGTTCGTAGACAGTTCCGTGAAATTCCAGGAATTATGGAGTACAAAGCAAAGCCTGAGTACGAAAAATGCGTGGCTATCTCTACACAAGCTTCTATCAGAGAGATGTTGATGCCAGGTGCTATTGCCTTAATTACACCAGTAATTGTAGGTTTCATGTTCGGCCCTGAAGTTTTGGGAGGTTTGTTAGCTGGTGTTACTGTATCAGGTGTATTGATGGGAATTTTCCAATCTAACGCTGGTGGTGCTTGGGATAATGCTAAGAAGTCATTCGAAAAAGGTGTAGAAATTAACGGTGAGATGTACTACAAAAAATCGGAACCACACAAATCTTCTGTAACTGGAGATACCGTTGGAGATCCGTTTAAAGATACCTCTGGACCATCAATGAACATCCTTATTAAATTGATGTCTATAGTTTCGCTGGTAATTGCCCCTTATATTGCAATAAGTGCAAGCGACGTAAATACTGCTGGCGGCATAGAGGTTAAAAAAGAAATCAGCATTCAAAAAAGTGTTGATGCACAAGGAAATGAGGTTGTAGACACCCTTATAAACGAAAAAGATACCATCACTAACCAATAAAAATGTTACTAGAGAAAAGGGATTTTGCAAAAATTCCCTTTTTCATTTACAGATATTTTTTTTTAGGTTTGGTGCGTTAATAAAAATCGACAAACTAAAATCAACTAATTATTAATTTATGAATTTTAAAAAGCCTATTGATACACTTGTTGCCGAGGCGGCAGAAAGTGGCGAAGGCACTCTCAAACGTACCCTTAGCAGCACCAGTTTAGTTGCATTAGGTATTGGAGCAATTATCGGCGCTGGTTTATTCTCTTTAACTGGTATCGCAGCTGCCGATCACGCCGGACCCGCAGTAACTTTATCTTTTGTATTAGCCGCTATAGGTTGTGCATTTGCTGGATTATGTTATGCAGAGTTTGCCTCTATGATCCCTGTTGCTGGTAGTGCGTATACTTACTCTTATGCTACTATGGGCGAGTTTATGGCATGGATTATTGGTTGGGATTTAGTACTAGAATATGCACTTGGTGCAGCCACTGTAGGTGTATCCTGGTCGGGCTATTTCAATAAGCTTTTGCACGAGTTTGGGCTCGAAATGCCGCTTTACTTAAGTAGATCTTTCGCAGAAGTAGATGGTGGTGGTATTAACTTACCTGCAATCATCATTGTATCTTTACTTTCGCTTTTATTAATGCGTGGAACCAAAGAATCTGCAAACTTAAATAACTTCTTAGTAGTTGTAAAGGTAGCTGTAGTTCTATTGTTCATTGGCTTAGGATGGAAATTCATCAACCCTGCAAACCACACGCCTTATATCCCAGAAAACACTGGCGTTTATGGTGAGTTCGGTATTTCAGGTATTGCATCTGGTGCAGCCTTAGTATTCTTTGCCTTTATCGGTTTCGATGCAGTGTCTACTGCAGCTCAGGAAGCTAAAAACCCACAAAAAGGCATGCCAATCGGTATTCTAGGTTCGTTAGTTGTATGTACCATATTATACGTATTATTTTCTCACGTTATGACAGGTTTAGTACCTTTCGAAATTTTCAAAGGTGATGCTTCTCCTGCTGCAACAGCATTTAAGGTAACTGGATACAGTTGGTTACAAATGGGTTTAATCATCGCTATTTTAGCAGGTTACACCTCTGTAATTTTAGTAATGTTGATGGGACAATCAAGAGTATTTTATACCATGTCTAAAGATGGTTTATTACCTAAATTCTTTGGCAGTATCCACTCTAAATACAGAACACCTTGGAAAACAAACTTATTTTTCATGGTATTTGTAAGTTTATTTGCAGGTTTCGTACCTGTTACAGATTTAGGCCACATGGTATCAATCGGTACTTTATTAGCCTTCTCATTAGTTTGTATCGGCGTAATGATCTTGCGTAAAACAGATCCAAACAGAGAGCGTCCGTTCAGAACTCCTTTGGTACCTTTAGTACCTATTTTAGGCATCGTAGTTTGTTCTTACTTAATGTATTCTCTACCTTACGAAGCTTGGATCAGGTTAGCACTATGGATGGGCTTAGGTGTAGCGATATACTTCTTGTATGGAAAGAAAAACTCAGTTCTTGGTAAGAAACATAATCAAGAATAAGCGTTTAAAATTATAGAAACACCAATCCCCGACTTCAAACCTCGGGGATTTTTTTGTGATCAATTTTTAATCTAGAAAAGGTACATCATCACACTTCGGGAATTTCAGCCCTGCTTTTCGCTTATAGTCCTCGCCCCGATAAATCGGGACTGTGGGCTATTTAGCTCAATCAGGTTTATTTTACAAAGGCAGTGGTTCTTAGGCACTTTTCTACCTGCAAGTTAAACCTAACCAATGCTGAGCTATCAGATTACAACCATTAAAACTTATATTTGGATAGGCTTCATCAAATCTTAAAACGGCAACAGATGGCAATTGAAATAAGCGAAAGAGATAAAACACCCAAACTAAACGCAACTCCATTTGCACAAACTTATTTTCACGGCACAAAGGCAGATTTAAAAGTAGGCGATCTAATCACAGTTGGTTTCAATTCTAATTTTGGGCAAAGAAATAATGCCAAATACATTTTCTTATCGGCAACTCTAGACGCTGCTATTTGGGGTGCAGAACTTGCTTTCGGCGAAGGAAAAGAAAGAATTTACCTCGTAGAACCAATGGGTGAAATTGAAGACGACCCTGACTTGACCGATAAAAAATTTCCTGGCAACCCTACTAAATCTTACCGATCTACAGCACCATTTAGGGTAGTTGGGGAAGTAAGTCATTGGCAAAGTCACCCAGCAGAACAAGTTAAGGTGATGAAAGAAAATTTAGCCAAACTCAAAGAGCAAGGGATCAATTCGTTGAATGATTGATTTCCATTTACCTCTCGTCAAGCTTAGAGTAGCAATTTGTCTTCCGACAAGCAAAGTTTGTACCTCCGAGAAGCAACGATACTTCTCCAAGATGCTCGGTCGATACTCTAACAAACACTAATGTTAGTTGGAGAAGCAATAATGCTTGTCTGACTAGCAATTTCCACTTCAAAAAAGGAAATGAACATGTTGAAAATTTGTTTTGCAAACTTTAGACTAAAACATTAGCTTAGAATAAATTAACGTTCGGTCTCCTTAAAGAATTCCGAAAATTCGATTAGAACAATAAGGCTATGTTATGGCGCAAAGCCTTCCGTTTTTGGATGTATTTGCGCTAAGTGGCGTACATAAATAAGTTAGCAGCAAAACACAACACAGCAACAACATACATTAGACGAATGGAACTAACAATTGGAGCATGGTATAACGAACCAGGAATAAATTTTGAATTTTCATTCAGAATTTCAAAATTCATACGACTTGCAGTCAAAGAATGCGTTATGACACCACTTGGACTGATTGACGCTTATCCTGAAAAGTTTTTGCATTTAACGGTAACGACAACATCAATTCAAGACAAATTGGAAGTTAAAATGGGACCTTTTAAAACAAAGGCGACTTCTGTAAACTGTGGACTCTGGTTTCCATACCAATCAATAATGTCATCGCAGAATCCCTTAGACGAATACGTTCAAAATTACATAAAATCTATTCCATTAATTTTCAAGAAATGGAATGTGACAGAGGAACAAATAAATCATGTTACAACAAAAATCATTGCTGAAATAATTGGTAATCCTCACTATCTTCTGACAGAAGGAGAACAAAAAGAACTTGAAGAAGAAAAAGAAAGACATAGAAAAATTCAACAGGAAATAAATGATGGCGTATAGATGCTCAGCTGCTAACAGCACATTTGCAATAGGCGGGGTTTCGTGCTCCGCATAAACATTTGTGCTAATAAACCGTCCTTTGGGCAGCTGCAAACCGTTAGGCGCAACATAATAAAACAAACATGCTATGAAATATTTATTGGAGAGTCAAATTAGTTCATACCTTAGACCTGAAAAATCGATTGAACAATATATTGGCAGAACTGAGCAGACAGACTATTCTACATTAAAGTGGGTTGCAATCGAACGGACAAAAGATATTTATGTATTAGTTATTCATGAAGTTTTTGATGAGCGCAATGAGGTGCAGTCGATTTATGAATGTTCTTATTTTGAGCCTGATGACATGTATGGAAAAAGAATTGCAGAATTCGAAGATTTGAATGACGCTCTCGAGATGGCAAAAAAAGAATTTGGTGCAACACTTGAAAAGTATCTGCCTTTTGGGTTTCTAGATGAGTATTTAGAGCAACAAGGTGTATTACAAATCCGTAGATAAAGCTTCGGAATTACAAACCGAGTTTTGCGAGCTCACGAAGTAATTCAGAAGAACAACTTAGGAAGGAAAAGTTTAGTGCCCAGCAAAGGCTTTTGTTAAATAGCCCCGATTACAGCGTAAATACTTTTTGTTATTACTTATTGTTACTACGCATTTAACTTTGAGATTTCTCTCTACGTTCGAAATGACGGCAATAGAGCACAAAAAGATTGAAGCGCAAAGCGGGACTTTCGGAAAATAGTAGTAGAAGCTTTGTGCTTCTAAAACCTTTAAAACAAAAATCCCCAACAGTTTTACACCATTGGGGATTTGTAATTATTTATTTATCGTTAATTCTTTCGCTCTACTTCCCTATCCATTTCGGTCATATTCACATTGGTTGATTGTGAAAAATCTCCCAGTAAATGATTGTTGAAATAGTCGGCTAAACGCCAGAACATATACTCGGTCATGTCGCCAAAACCGTGGCGCTGCCCAGGAACCAGAATAAAATCGAAACGTTTACCAGCTTTGATTAAAGCGTTTGCTACGCGAATACTTCCCGCAGGGTGTACGTTGTTATCGATATCGCCATGCATCAACAACAAATGACCTTTTAGGTTTTTCGCCAAATCAGGGTTTTTGTCAATCGAGTATTTGAAAGAAGTATCGCCTTTTAACGAAACGGTTTCTTTTACGCCGTGGTGTTTTTCGCTCCACCAACGGTTATAAATGGCGTTATCGTGGTTACCAGCATTAGAAACGGCAACTTTGAAGAAATCTGGATACACCAACATTGCCGCCGTTGACATGAAACCACCACCAGAGTGGCCGGTGATACCCACTTTGTCGATATCGATGTAGCTGTATTTGTCTGCCAATTGCTCGATCGTCGCTTTTTTATCGGCCAAACCGTAATCACGTAAGTTACCATAACCATAAGTGTGGTACCATTTAGAACGAGCTGGGTGACCACCTCTGTTTCCAACAGTTACTACCACATAGCCCAATTGCGCCAAACGATCTGTTCTATCCATACTGCGGCCAAAAGATTTATTTACAGCTTCTGTTTGCGGCCCTGGATATACATACTCGATTACTGGATATTTTTTGGTTGCATCAAAATTGAATGGCTTGTACATTACGCCATACAAATCGGTTACACCATCATCGGCCTTAACTTTGAAAGGTTCTGGGAATTTATAGCCCGAAGCCATTAGCAATGATAAATCTGCAGTTTCTAGCTCCATCACTTTGTTACCATTGTTATCGTAAAGTGTAGATTTTGGCACCGTATTTACCCTAGAGTAGTTGTTTACGAAGAAACGACCAGCGTCGTTCATGCTTGCCGAGTGATCAAAATCACCTGCGTTTAACAATTTCAAGCCAGAACCATCGAAGTTTACACGGTATAAGTGATAATAATATGGATCTTCTTTAGCTTCTCTACCGTTGGCGGTGAAGTAAAGTACCCTTGCTTTTTCATCGATATTTACGATGTCTTCGCAGTGGAAAGAACCTTTAGTAATCTGGTTTTTCAACTTTCCGTTTTCGTCAAATAAGTAGAAATGTCCCCAACCATCGCGTTCGCTCCAGTGAATTAATTCTTTACCTCCGTTTACCAAGCCTGGGCGCTGTACTTCAACATAAGTATTGAAACGTTCTTCAACTACAGGTTTGATGGTGCCGTTAGCTACATCAACTACGCAAACATCAATACGTTTTAAATCGCGGCTGGTGCGGCCCATATAGAATTTGCCATTATCGCCTAACCAAACCGCAGGGCGAAACTCGTTATCTCTATCGGCAGCAAGTGCAGGTTTACTGTATACATTTAAGCTTTGATCTTTAAATGCAGCCGTGTTTAGCTTCTTGCTAGTTTTAGCAGCAAAATTGAACAACCAAATTTCATCTTTTGGGGCTTCTGTTTCGCCTGGCATTTGATATTTATAGGTTTCTAAAGTTGGTCTGCCTTGCGCAACACTGTTAATTACCCAAAGATCTTTCACCTTTCTGCTATCAGAACGTTGAATGGTAAAATGTTTAGAGTCTGGCGACCATAGCACAAAAGCTCTTCTACGCTTTTTGTCGTTTTTGATTACTTCTTCGTTGTTTTCTCTATCACCATCGCTACCGAAAGAGTAGTATTTTACACCTTCTTTTGTTAACTGATGCTCTACAATAGTGCTATCTTCTTCGTTTTTTAAAGCCTTTTGGTAATTAGCTTTGTCCATCCAAAACAAATTGTAATTACGGGTAAAGATAATGGCAGATGAATCTGGCGCTACAGCTCCCCAGTTTGGTTTTGGTTTTGCTCTTTTGAAGTCCTTCATTTCCGTTAGCTTTCCGCCAGCTAGCTCATACTGAAATTTAAAGATTTTCTTCTGCATCGAATCTGCAGCTTTTTTGTCTTTTCTATCAGGTTTTACCTCTTCAATGGTACTTTTAATTTCGAAGGTGATGTTTTTTTCGTCTTCGCTAAACTTTAGGTTTTCGATGGGCAAATGCTGTCCATCAAAAGGATCACGAATAATCAGGGTAATCTCGGCAGCTAACTTCGCCGGATCAAAGATTACTTTCTTACTTCTTGCAGACGGATCTACAATATACCAGTTCTTTCCGTTAGGTGTTTCATATTCGTACCAAAAACGGTTGCTTTGTTTTAACCAATGCGGATCTACCGAAGTTGAGTAAATCATTTTACGCAGTTTACTTGGCGAAAACCTTGCAGCTTGTTGGTAATTGGCTTTTTGCGGCAATTGAACCGTTTCTGTAGTGGTAATTGTTTTAGTTTGTGCATTTGCAAGCAAAGCCGAAAACAAGCCTAACAGCGAAAAAAAGTAAAGTTTTTTCATTTAAATTATATAAAACAGTTAGTTGATTTTTGAATGAGCTAATTTAAATGAAAAAAGGATTAGGCTTAACGTTTTATATGTAATAATTAAGTGAGTTTGATTATCCTTTTTTAAATTATTTAGTTCTGATATTTATTTTTTAGAAAAGCAACTCGGTACTACTATACTGGGCTAGTCCCGCCAATGTTGCTGCCAATTTTACGATTGTAAAATTGGGCATTCACGTATGTCGGGTTTAAAATACAAACTGTTTTGCAATATTGCGCCTTCTAAAAGCATCCGCCAAAAAATAGCAAACAGGCACCTTTTTGTAACGTGTGAGATAATGTACAGCAATGTTTTTTGTTAAATAGACCCGATTGAAAGGAAGCCAATTTTTAATTGGCTGCAGAGAAAGCGGGACTATCGGAAGTGATTAGCATTAAATTGCTCTACTAGTTCTAAGCATAATATTTACAGGATAAATGTGTATGTAGCAATTAATTTTCAACACCCGTATCACATATCATCTTATTGCTTAGTTTTGCTTTTCTATAAAGTAATTATGAAGAAATTTTTCTTACCTATTATCGCTTCTGCAGTTATTTTTACTGCTGGTTGCCAATCCAAATCGCAAACTAGTCAAACTGCTGATGCTGCAGATAGCACAACCGCAGCTGTTAATACTGAGCAAGCTGAAAATCAGGCTGCGCCAATTGATACCAAAAATATTAAGGTAGCTGATGCCAAAACCATTTTAGCAAGGCCGCAGGTTCCTATCTTATGTTACCATCAGGTACGTAATTGGAGATCAACCGACGGACAGATGGGTAAAGATTACACTGTAGAAATCCAGAACTTTAAAGACCAAATAAAGATGCTATCTGATAGTGGTTACAATACCATTTTACCAGATCAGCTTTATGCTTACTTAAACGAGGGCAAACCACTGCCTAAAAAACCGATCATGTTAACTTTTGATGATACGGTTTTAGATCAGTTTACGGTGGTAAATCCAACCTTAAAGAAATATGGCTATAAAGCTGCTTATTTTATCATGACGGTTTCTATTGGTAAGCAAGGCAAGTTTGTAAACTATATGAGCGCAGATCAAATTAAGCAACTTTCTGACGAAGGCAATACGATTGGCAGCCACACTTATGATCACAAAAATTTTAAAAAATACACAGGAAAAGATTGGGAAGAGCAGTTAGATAAGCCAACTAAGAAATTAGAAGAAATTACTGGCAAAAAAATGGAATACTTTGCTTACCCGTTCGGTTTGTGGAACAAAGAAGGTTTTCCTGAATTGAAAAAAAGAGGCTTTAAAATGGCTTTTGCTTTAGCAGATAAACGTGACGAAAACGATCCATTAATGTGTGTAAGAAGAATTATTGCTAGTGGATTTTGGAGCCCAAAAACATTGCACAACAATATTGTAAAAAGCTTCTAAAGCGCTCTAACACATGAAAAGATTTTTAATTGGGGCATTTTTATGCCCCTTTTTATTTTTTGCTTGCCAGTCTACCTCTGGAGATAATAAGCATACCTCTATCGCAGATACAACTTCAAAAGTACAAGCTAACACTAGCGATGAAATAAAGCCTGCTGATGCAGCAACAATTCTTGCTAGAAAAGAAGTACCTGTTTTGTGTTACCATCAAATTAGAGAATGGACGGCTAATGATGGAAAAAGAGCAAAAGACGATATTATTTCTCCTTCAAAATTTAAGGAACATGTGAAAATGTTGGCAGATAGTGGTTACAACTCTATCCTGCCAGATCAGTTGTACGATTATTTAGTTTACGGCAAAGCACTACCAGAAAAACCAATTATGTTCACCTTTGATGATACCGACTTAGACCAATTTACAGTTGCCTATCCAACTTTAAAGCAATATGGTTTCAAAGGTGTTTATTTTATTATGACGGTTGCTATTGGCAAAAAAGGTAGAATTCACTACATGAATGCTGCGCAAATTAAAGAGCTAGCCGATGAGGGAAATGTGATTGCAAGCCATACTTACGACCATAAAAACTTCGCAAAATTTACTGAGGAAGATTGGAAAACTCAGATTGACGAACCTACCGAAAAACTAGAAAGAATTACAGGAAAAAAGGTAGCGTATTTCACTTACCCATACGGTATTTACAAAGCAAGTTTACTACCCAAACTGAAAGAACATGGTTTTAAAGCAGCATTTATTTTATCTACTAAAAGAGACAAAAACTATCCGCTTTATACGATCAGAAGAATTATCGACCCAGGAAATTATACCGCTAGAAATTTACTGCACAGTATAAAAAAGAGTTTTAAGTAATGTTTTCTATTTGATAATTCTTACCATTAAAATCGAATTTTTCGCCTGCTTCTTTTCCTATTAGTAATTTACCAATTGGAGAAGCCGCAGAAATAGCAAAGTAAGTCTTTCCTTCTAATTGCAATTGACCAGCACTGATACTAATGTAGAAACTGCCATTGTTGGTACTCACCAAGCTGCCACTGCGCACTTTTGTAGTTTCGTTTACATGGGCAAGTGATAACAGCACTGCCTTTTGCTGCTGCGCATCGGCCAGTAATTGTTTGTTTCGGTTAATATCTTGCTGAGCCATTTCGCGGCCAGTTTCAAACTTATCGCCAGCACTACTTTTGGTATCGTCATTACTAGCTTCTTGCGCTTGTAGCAACGCTTCTGTAGCTGTAGCAATTCGCTTTTCGATAAAATCTAAGCAAAGCTGATATAGTTGATCTTTCAAATTTTGGTTGATTGGTTAATTGTTGTTGGAAAGTTGTAATGTTGGAAGGTTGTAATGTTGGAAGGTTGCAATGTTTTTTGATTTGAGCAGAAGTTCGAAAGTTAACTGCAAACTGCCAACTGTTAACTGTCCATCCACTTTACCTTCTCACTCATCGGCGTACGTTTAGCCTCTCTTGGTTCCGCATTATGGTAGCCCATGTAGAACAAACCATAGCATTTCTCGTTTTCGGTCAAACCTAAGAAATCTCCCAAATGATCAATCAAAGGAGGTGAGCTCCAATAAGCACCAATGTTTAAGACCTCAGCAGTTAAAGCCATATTTTGTACCGCACATCCAACCGCAGCAATCTCTTCCCAATTTGGCACTTTATCTTCGTGGAACTGGATACAGATTGCAATAATCACATCAGCTTGTGAGGTTTTCTGAGCAAAACTATCGTACTTTTTCTGCAAAAACTTCTCCGCAGAAATAACCCTTTTGTAAATATCACCTAATTCAGCACCTAACTTTGCTTTTGCTTCCTTTCTGATGACTGTAAAACGCCAAGGCTGTGTGAGTTTGTGCGTAGGTGCATAGTTTGCACTTTCTAAAATTTCTTCAATAATAGTCGTCGGAATTTCTTCTTGCGTATAACTTTCAGGGAAAATACTTCTTCTGCTTCTAATAATTTCTGATAGGATTTCTGCTTTCGTACTCATACCCCAAATGTAAGCTTTAAGTATTGTTTTAATGTTGTGTACTTGTAAAATTGGAACTTAATTTAATTGATGCATCACAAATATTTAATTTAAAACAAAATAAATTTATTGTTTATCAATAAATATTTATTAATATTGATAAATGAATTTAAATTATGGAAAATAGAATATCAGCTCCAATCCTATCAATTATGAATGTTTTGTTTTGGATTGTATTTATTGGCCTTTGCATCAAAACAGGAATTATCTTGATTTCGTTTCTAATGTCATTATTTGTAAGCACGGTTGTGGCACAGAAAATGCCACAACAGCTCAATTTAAGTGAACTAACTGATTTGGGTTTGTTTACCTATTTAAATATTGGTTTGGTATTAGTGATAAGTTCTGGATTGAAAGCATACATTGCTTATTTAACTGTCCTCATTTCAATGTCAATTAACCTAAAACAGCCGTTTAATGTGCAAATTTGTAAATGGATTGAGAGAATTAGTCACCTTGCATTGGTTATAGGCATACTCCAAGTTTGTGCAAAATCGTATTACGAACATTTAATTGAGGAAGGATTTAAACTAACCAAATTATCAGGATATTTTAGCGATGGTGACCAGTTTCTGTTTTTAGCTGGAATAATCTTTATTATTGCACAGATTTTTAAGCGAGGATTGGAACTTCAGTCAGAGAACGAGTTAACGATATAATTATGCCGATAGTAGTAAATTTAGATGTGATGATGGCCAAGCGCAAGATGTCGTTAAATGAACTTTCACAGAGGGTAGATTTAACCCTATCTAACCTCTCCATTTTGAAAACAGGAAAGGCAAAAGCTATCCGTTTTTGCACGTTAGAGGCTATTTGCAAAGCTTTAGATTGCCAACCTGGCGATATTTTGGAGTACGTGGAAGATTAGTAGATGATACAGCGTACATAAACGATTAACTGTAAATCCAAGTTATACGCTATTGGTTTCTGCCAGTTCATCAGTTAAACAATTTCAACAATTAACCTTTTTTAACTGTTTCCTAATCTGTTTTACCTTGCCAAAGAATGCCACACTTTCCTTATCTACCAAGTAATCCATGGTTTGTGTTAGTTCGTCCTTAATCCAAGGATGTTTTTGGCAAAAGTTAGCAAGAATATTTAAACAATGTGATTTGATTGCAACTGGTACTTTATCGTCAATTAGCCAAGCAAAAGTAGTTTCAACCAGTGGATCTGTATCGTAAGTTTCTAAAATCGTTTTAATTTCCGATGGTGCCGTCTTTTTAGTGATGAGTGCAAGAATTTTTCCATAGTGCCTGCGAGCAGATAGATTATCCTGTACAGAAAACCTTTCGAGGAAATAAGTTGTAAATGGCACAAAACCAGCAGGATTATTCACATACATATTCTCCAAAATCCACGCTGCTCTAAAGGCAATCTTCTCCTCTGTATGAAAAGTTAAATCTATAATATCTTTTACCGCATTGGTTTGTTTAGCCGCAATTTGAGCCAATAGTTCTACTTTGCTTTTAGATAAAGTGGTTTTGATGTCTTCTACAAGCTGTTCTTTCATATTTCATCGAAATTAATGATTTATTTCAACTAAAATTTTAAAATGAAACCACATAGACATATAGAAATAACTATATGTCTATGTGGTTATAAATAAAAGCAAGTTTCGGATTTTTTAATCGCTAGGCTTAACGGATATTTGTTTAATTTTAAAAGCTTATGAACACGCAAGAGGAGTTGAATTACGATAGAATTGCCAAGGCGATAGATTATATTAAAACTAACTTTAAAAACCAACCTAATTTAGATGAGGTGGCAGAAAAGGTAAACTTAAGTCCGTTTCATTTCCAGCGCTTATTTACTGAATGGGCAGGCACAAGTCCTAAGAAGTTTTTGCAGTATGTGAGTGTAAATTATGCCAAAAAATTACTGCAAGCCGAGCAAGCTAATCTGTTTGATGTTGCTTTTGAAACCGGGCTTTCGGGCACTAGCAGATTGCATGATTTGTTTGTCAATATTGAGGGGATGACACCTGCAGAATACAAAAATGGCGGCAGTGAATTAACAATCAATTATCGATTTTCTGACAATCAATTTGGCTCTTTATTAACAGCCTCTACAGAAAAAGGAGTTTGTTACATGGCATTTTATGAGGATGAAACAATTGCCTTGCAACTATTAAAAGCAAAATTTCCTAGCGCAAAATATTTAGAAAAATCGGATGATTTACAACAGAATGCAGTATCAATTTTTCAAAGTGATTGGTCGAAATTAAAAGATGTTAAACTGCATCTAAAAGGAACAGATTTTCAATTGAAGGTTTGGGAGGCGCTGTTAAAAATCCCAATGGGAAAACTTTCTACCTACGGAAAATTAGCGAATGAGATAGGCAATCCGAGTGCATCTAGAGCTGTAGGAACGGCCATTGGCAGCAACCCAATTGCTTTTCTAATTCCTTGTCACAGGGTGATACAAAGCAGTGGAACATTTGGTGGTTACATGTGGGGCAACACTCGTAAAACTGCAATTATTGGCTGGGAACAGGCTTTTGTCAACGAAAATATATAGCACATAAAGATGGATCTGTTTGAGAATATGTGTAATGCTTCTACGAACTTACTTCCAAAAGATGGAACTGTAAATTACTACGGCAAGGTTTTCAGCAAAGCTGATGCAGATTTTTACTACGAAAACCTGTTAAGAGATATTGCTTGGGAAAACGATCAAGCTGTAATATTCGGAAAGCTGATTATTACCAAACGAAAAGTCGCCTGGTATGGAGAAAAGCAGTTTCAATATACTTACTCTAACATCACTAAAACTGCGCTGCCTTGGACTGTCGAACTTCTAGCCCTTAAACAAAAAGTTGAAGAGCTTTCTGGAGAAACTTTTAACTCTTGTTTGCTGAATTTGTACCATAACGGCGATGAAGGTATGGCTTGGCACAGTGATGGAGAAAAAGATTTGAAGAAAAATGGCGCAATCGCTTCCTTAAGTTTTGGCGCAGAGCGGAAATTTGCCTTCAAACACAAAGTGGATAAAACTACTATTTCACTACAATTAGCTCATGGCAGTTTACTCATTATGAAAGACGAAACGCAAACGCATTGGCTGCATCGTCTACCTCCTACTAAACTGGTTGCTAAGCCTAGAATAAACCTAACTTTTAGAACAATTGTTGGATAGGTAATTAAGAACCTACGTCGCTGCGAGCTATATCTACCCGTGTTTCTTCTGCTTGTTCATTTTTGCTTTTTCGCCGCTTCTATAATTAGTAGTTTTAGCATTGCTATCTTTTTTTGGCTGAAAAGCTGCATTTCTAAACGCTTCCTCTTCGGCCTGCTCACGCTCTAACTCTTTTGCTCGTTTGTTTTTTTGTTTGGTGGCCTTGTTTAAATCCTCAATTAACAAATCTTCAGGTAACTCAGCTTCTTCAATTTTTTGTCCAATAGCTTGTTCAATTTTCTTTAGTTGCGGAAGTTCCAAATCTGTGATAAAGTTTAACGCAACAAAATCTACCTCCTCCGTTTTAATAACCCGGTTGATGTAAAGCATTTTATCTTCTGGCAATTCAAAATGGAATACAAATGGAACATTACTTAAATGTTCTTCCTCAAAATTCTCATTGGCAACAATCAATACCCTAGCTTTATCATTAATTTTGAAAGCTTCTAGACTTTCGAAACCTGCTTCATCAAAAAACAAAGGCTTATATACAAAAATATCATCGGCTTTGCCATCAAATAAATCTCTAGAAAGTGTTTGTGCTGTTAAACGGGTATTTACAAAAACTACAACCTTGTCAAAAACTTCAACATCACTTAAAAGCAAGTTTAGTAAGTTTAGTTTTGTACGAAAATTAGGTAGATGATAATTAAGTTGATGTTGCGTTTCTACAATAGTTTCAGACAGCTCATCTACTTCAATTGTAGCCGGCATAAACATAAAACCTTCAATCATGTGGTTCAGCTTATCATGCATCACTTCTGTAAACACCAAATGCTGACACTTTTGAATACTTCGAGCTAACTCATTAATAGGTAGCTGTAAGCCTTGCTTCACCATATCGGCAGCATCGTCAACCACCATCATTTGGATTTTATTGGTGTTTAAACCCAATTTCAAATAAATAGCTCTTGCCCTCGATGGAATTGCAACCACAATATCTACCCCATCAGTTAAATCTTCAACTTGTGTATCAATTGGATCATCGGCATGAATGCCTACAATTCTAAAAGTATCATTTCTGTTTAGCAGTCTAAAACTCTCTAAAACTTCTAATACTTTCTCTTTGGTTGGTACTAAAATCAAAGCTCTTGGCGCATCACCACCGCCAGTTTTTAAGCGCATTAATGTAGCTACCACATAAGTCGTCGTTTTACCACATCCCTCTGGGCCAATGGCAATTACATCTTGCCCACCCAAAATTCTAGACATGGTTCTTAACTGTACTTCTTTTGGTGATAAACATCCCAATGCACTCATGGCCGAAACCAATGGCTTACTTAATTTTAACTGCTCTAACGACACGCTTTGATTTTTTATTGAAAGCGCAAATTTAAGTAAATAAAAAAGAATAGGTTAATTTTAAAATCTTTGTAGCGTTTGATACATGATAAGCGTATAGACATATATGCAGAGAGCGACTGAAACCAATATTTTATAACGTTATTGATTTAAGAAGATAACGAATGCCAGACAACCAGAGCCTTATTGAGCTCATTGCTTCTTGTAAAAAAGGCGATTTACGCCAACAGGAATTGCTCTACAAGCAGTTCTATGGCTACGCTTTGGGTATTTGCATTCGTTATTTGGGCAACAGAGATGATGCTTTGGAAGCAGCCAACGATAGTTTCATAAAGGTATTTAAATCAATTAACAGCTTTAATGAAAATAACGACTTTAAACCTTGGTTCAGAAAGATACTGGTAAACACTTCGCTAGATTATAAACGGAAATCGATGCGATTTAGCGAAGCTATTGAACTAACGGATACAGTTCCTCAAACTACGCACACTTCTGCTATAGATAAACTTAACGCTCAAGATATTTTATCATTAATGAAACAGTTAAATGAAATGCAGCGAACGGTTTTCAACTTATACGAAATTGACGGCTACTCGCACAAAGAGATAGGAAGTATGTTAAACATCCCAGAAAGTTCATCTAGAACTTACTTAACTAGGGCAAAACAGGCTTTACAACAATTATTAACCACCCACTCCATATACACAAAGTAGATATGAAACAGAGTGAAGAAGAACTAGTACAGCGAATAAATACTGTTTTCGACGACTATAATGATGGTTTGAGCGAGCAGGGCTGGAACGAGCTACGCAAAAAATTCCCTGAAAAGGAAACTAGAAAAATACCAATTTGGTGGTTAACAGGTATTGCTGCAACTTTATTGGTGGTAGTAGGCTTGTATTTCAATAAAGGATTTGATCGAGATAAAGTGATTTTAAGAGCAAATACTTCTCAGAAAGATACTTCTTTTAATAATGGCAAAGCCGATGATTTTAAAGTGGAAACTAATATTGCCAATACAATAAATCCAACCACAACTACAGAAAACACAGAGAAGATTTCTCCTACTGAAAGTAAGGATTTAAGAAAAAGCCTTCAGGATGTTAAGAATAGCCGGGGAATAATACCAACAGAACAATTAAATGCAGGTCAGCAAAAGCCAGTTACTGGGGTTAAAGACAAAGTTGAAAACCTAGGTAATGGTGTGATGCAAGGTCAGTTAAACACTAATACCGTAATTGATAACAACACTATAATTGCTTCTGCACAAACAAACGCTGACCAAGGTGTAAGAAAACCGATTGAAAATAATGTTATAGCGCTAGAAAAGGATACCAAACCTAGCACAGAAAACAAAGCTACCAAATTGACAACAGAAGAGTTTTTGACTGAACAAAGCAAAATTTTAGCCGCTAACGATCATACGAAGGACGTTAAGAAAAACAGCGTTTCTAAAACTACTTTCGATGTATTTACGGGAACTTTTTTCAACTACCATAACGATAATGAAGCAAAGTTAAGTGCCGGTTTAGGATTAAATGCCAACGTGAAAGTTGCAAAAAATGTGGTACTAAGCTTTGGGGCAGGAATTAGCCAAAATAAGATCAGTTACGAAAACAGCGTACCAACTGAAATTTCGCAAGCAATGTTTGCATCTAAAGACAATGCTTTAAATGCAGCACCAATTACTGGCATGGCTTATTCTGCTACGGCTACCAACGACGTAAGTTTTAATGGTAGGTTGTTAAGTATAGATTTACCAATGGTAGTGAAGTTCTTCCCTTCTAAGAAACAGGACTTTTATATCTCTACTGGTATTAATTCTAGCACTTATCTTTCCCAAAAATACACCTACAACTACAGCTTAAGTAATTTTGGCTATAGGAATGGTGAGGCTCAAACTCAGCAACAAACTGAACAAAGCAGCTTGTCGGGTTTCGACTTTGCTAATAGTGCGATCATCGCTATTGGGATTAATCAAAACTTAGGAAAAAACGTATTGATTTTCGAACCTTACTATAGACCTTCCCTAAGCACCATGGGTGATAAAAACCTAAGGATCAGTTCGGCAGGATTAAATTTGAAGTTTAATTTTAACGGTAACTCCAGAAAGTAGTTTGATGAAAAACTTATCATTACTGATACTTTTATTATGCTTAATAGTTTCTTTTTCCTGCAAAAAGGATAGCTATACCAACGCTACTGTAATTAAAGTTTGCAACGGCACTTATTTAAGTGTTCTAGATAAGAACTACGCCGTATGTAACTCCGAGAAAACTGCTAATTTGATACAAAATGATAAAGTACTAGTAAACTTTCATTTAGCTAAGGAAAATTGTGGATTTACACCAAGTTTTTATATCCCCTGCCCTAATACCAGCCTTCCTGATAGCTGGATAAACATTATTGATATTAAAAAACTATAATCGTTCTATAATACTATTTCATCTGTTAGTAACGTTAACATTACAATCTGTCGGCGTTCTTAAACTAAATTGTTGGCTGCTTGTTACTATAGCGTAAGTCATTTTTTTTAACCAATAAATAACAGATGAAAAAACTTTTTATCCTATTCCTGTCTACTTCGCTTTTCGTATTTGCTTCATGTTCTAAAGATTTTCTTCAAGTTGATGCTATAGTAGAGAAAAATTGCACTGGCTCCTATCTAAAAATCAACGATAACTTCTTTTACGTTTGTAACCAAGATAAAGTGGCATCGTACACTAATGGACAAACCATCAGTGTTTCTTATGAAGCTTTAGAAGGATGCAAATCTAAGGGCACGCCAAACTGCGATCTTAACTTCAATTACGAAGGAATTATCGAAATCAAAGAGATCCTTTAGTATTAAGCTTCTCCAAAATTTTTGATACAAAAAGCTAAAGTCAATTTCAATATGTAAGTTTATATCATCAATTAAACTTACATATTGAAAATGAAAAAAGTTATACTTAACCTATTATTGGTTGGTTTAGGTGGAAGCGTTCTGGCACAAGATGCTGTTACCTACCAAACTCCTCCAAAAGTAATGGCAGATTTGCTACTGGCTAAACCTACCCCAGGTATTAGCATAGATGGCAAAGCCGAATGGATTTTGTTCAGCGACCGCAATCCTTATCCTTCAATCGAAGAATTAGCAATGCCAGAATACAAACTGGCAGGCATGCGTATCAACCCTAACAATTACTCCCCAAGTAGACAAACTTATGTAAACAGTTTTAGCCTAAAGAATATCAAGACGGGTAAAACGAGTACAGTTACAGGTTTGCCCGCTACATTATTTGCTGGCAATGTTCGTTGGAACCCTAGCGAAACCAAAATTGCTTTTACGCAAACAGCTCAAGATAGAATTGACTTATACGTAATTGATGTGGCTACTGCAAAAGCTACAAAAATTAACAAACAGCCATTAAATGCCATTTTAGGTGCAGGTTTAATGTGGGTTGATGACAATACTTTAATCTACCAAGTAGCTACAAAACCAGCTACAGCAGCACCTAAACGTCCATTAGCTCCAAAAGGTCCAACTATTCAGGAAAATTTAGGTAAAGTTGCTCCAAGTGCTACCATCCAAGATTTAATCAAATCTCCATACGATGAGCAATTATTTGAATTCTTTGCTACCTCACAATTGGTACAAAACAAAGGTGGTGTAGAAACGCCAATTGGCGCACCAGCTATTTACAGCACGATCAGTTTATCTCCAGATAAAAACTATTTGATGGTACGTACCATTAAAAAACCTTTCTCTTATTTGGTATCTGCTTATGGCTTCCCATCTACGGTAAAAATTATCGACAGAACTGGTAAAACCGTGAAAGTATTAGCAGAACTACCTTCTTCAGAAGTTCGTCCGTCTGGTTACGACAACGTACAAAACGTTCCTCGTGGTTTCGACTGGAGAGACGATGAAGCAGCTAGCGTGGTTTGGGCTCAGCCATTAGACAGCGGTTTAATCAAGAAAAACGTAGAGTTTCACGATGGTGTTTACGAATTAAAAGCACCATTTACGGGAGCGAGCAAAGAGCTATTCAAAACTAAAACTCGTTATGCAGGCGTTAGCTGGGGTAATGCAAATTTAGCCTTGGTTAGAGAAATGTCTAGAGCTAAACAGAGTGCAAAAGTAAGCAGATTTAATCCATCTACTGGTGCATTAGAAACGCTTTACGAGCTAAACACTACCGATGCTTATAACAATCCTGGTCAGCCCGTTACAGAAAAGAACAAATTTGGCCGCCAAGTAGTTTTAACTACCGATAATGGTACCAAACTATTGTTAAACAACACTACAGGTGCTTCTCCAAAAGGCGATTTACCTTTCATTGCTAAGTTTGACTTAAATACTAAAAAGAACGAAATCATCTGGCGTTGTCAAGAAGGTACTTTCGAAGTAGTTACTGATGTTTTAGACCCTCAAAAGTTGGTTTTGTTAACGCGTAGAGAAAGCAAAACCGATGTTCCTAACTACTTTGTAAAGAATTTAGTGCTTCGCGTTGCTGATAAACAAATCACCAATTTTACCAATCCTTACACAGGAATGGATGGTGTAACTAAACAAAAAATCACTTACAAACGTGCCGATGGCGTTGATTTAACAGGCGATCTTTATCTTCCAAAAGGTTACAACAAAGAAAAAGACGGACCACTTCCAACATTGATTTGGGCTTACCCTCGTGAGTTTAACTCAGCAAGTGATGCTGCACAAATTAGAGGTTCGGAGAATAAATTTATCACCATCAGTTCTGGCGGACCAATCTTCTACGTAACCCAAGGTTATGCAGTTTTAGATAATGCAGAAATGCCAATCGTTGCTAAAGAAGGCAAACGTCCTAACGATTCTTTTGTAGAGCAATTGAAATTAAACGCAGAAGCAGCAATTGGAAAATTAAGCGAAATGGGTGTTGGCGACAGAAATCGTATGGCAGTTGGTGGTCACAGTTATGGGGCTTTCATGACTGCCAATTTACTGGCTCATACCAATTTATTTAAAGCTGGTATTGCTCGTAGTGGTGCTTACAACAGAACCTTAACACCGTTCGGTTTCCAAAACGAAGACCGTACTTATTGGCAAGCACCTCAATTGTATTATGACATGAGTCCGTTCAGCTATGCAAACAAAATCAAAACCCCTATCCTATTAATTCACGGAGAAATGGACGATAACCAAGGTACATTCCCAATTAATAGTGAGCGTTTGTTCAACGCCATTAAAGGTCACGGTGGTACAACTCGTTTTGTTTACTTGCCTTACGAAGCGCATGGCTATAGAGCAAAAGAGAACATCTTGCACATGCTTTGGGAAACCAATACGTGGTTAGATACTTATGTTAAAAATGCAAAGCCAACAGCAGCTAAATAATACGCAGCGCTGAGCTTTAAGTATATCGATTATAACATCCGTTGGATCTCATATTCAACGGATGTTTTTTTTTGAAAATCACCTACACTTCTTCATCGGCTATACCAGTCTTGCTTTCTGCTTTAGTCCCGATGAAATCGGGAGCTATCGCTGTCAATCAAGTTTAGAAAGCAATTCCAGTAATCCTTTTGTTAGGTTGCAAATCGCCTATCCGAGTTGCAATTTCCCTACAGTGCTAAGCATACATTAATAAAACTAGTTTGTTCATCATACTCACTAAAGAAAACTATCTTTGTGCTATGGATAAAGTATTCGAAGTAATTAGAGCAAGTCGCAACGCATTGTTAAGTTTGGTTGAGGGTTTAACCACCGAACAACTTAACAAAATCCCGACTGGTTTTAGCAATAATTTAGCTTGGCAAATGGGACATTTAGTGGTTAGCCAACAAGTATTATGTTATAAATTATCCAACAACGAATTGGTAATAGATCCTACCTTGGTAGACAAATACAGAAACGGATCCAAACCCGAAGCATTTATTTCGACAGAAGAAATTACGCAAATCAAAGCCTACTTACTAGATACCATAGACCAATTGGAAAAGGATTTAGCGACAGATAAGTTTCAAAACTATACGCCTTATACCATCAGCACCTATAAAGGTTTATCACTTGAAAAAATTGAAGATGCCATTAAATTCATCGTATCTCACGATGGTTTGCATTACGGTTGCAGCTTAATGATGAAGAAATTCGTTTAATCTATATGCGTTATTTTTTTCATATTGGGTACAATGGGCACACCTATAATGGTTGGCAACGACATCCTAAAGCACACAGCGTTCAAGAAGCAATTGAAAGCAAACTCAGTTCTATTTTCAAAATGCCCATTGCCATAAACGGTTGTGGGCGTACAGATACAAGTGTACACGCCAGTCAGTATTTTTTCCATGTAGATATTGAGCAGGAAATTGATTTTGATCTATTCTTCATCATCAACAGAATTTTGCCACACAATATTGCAGTTTTCGATATCATCCCTATGGATGGAAAACAACATGCCCGCTTTGATGCCGTACAACGCAAATACGATTATTACCTTCATACTTATAAAAATCCGTTTCTAGGTCAGCTTAGCTCTTATTACAACGTAACAAATCTTAATACGCAAGAGATGAAGAAAGCAGTAGCGCTACTGCCAAAATATAAAGACTACAGAGCTTTTTGTACTGCACCAGACAAGAACGAGCATACTATTTGCAACGTAATGGAAGCCAAGTTGTATTGTTCTGCAGATGAGCAACATTTCCGTTTCCATATTGCCTCAAATCGTTTTTTAAGTAAAATGATTAGAATATTGACTGGTAATTTGCTGAAAATTGGCAAAAACGAACTCAGTGTAGCTCAATTTGAGCATCACTTAGCTTCGTTAGAAATTCCAAAACAATTCGATATTGCAAAACCAACTGGGCTGTATCTATCAAAGGTGACCTATCCGTATCTCAACCTCGAGCCACGAACAGAGTTCAACAACTTCTCAAAAAGCGATTGGATAGAAATCTAAGAACATTATCCATTTCCCGTTTGTTATTCATCAAACAATAAACCTAATAAAGATGAACATTACAGGAAACACAAAAGGTGGCAAGCCAGAGAAAAATCAACCCGATGTAACTAAACCAGTAAATTCGGTTAAAGAAGATATTGAAGAAGGCAATATAAAGCCTGTTAAAAATCCTGAGCCGGCAAAGCAAAGAGAACAAAGCGAGCAACCGGTTCATCCGGTAAAAAAAGAACCGAAAGAGAAATAAAAAATAAGCCTCACTAGCAAATACTACTGAGGCTTTATTTTTCGTGCTCCCGACGAGATTCGAACTCATATCGATGGTACCGGAAACCATAATTCTATCCATTGAACTACGGGAGCAAAGTGTGCAAACTTAGATAAATTCCTCTTTATAAGCAATACAAATGAACGTTACGCTAAGAATTTATCGGTATGTATCGAAGCATACAAAATATGGTAACAGAAATACAGTGTTTAAAATAAACTGTTCGACAGCAATTTTATCTCGAAATAAATCTGCGCAGAACGTAGCAAAAAAATATTGAGCGTTCGATGTAATTAATACGCATTTATTTGTGCAATAATCTCATTTTTCACAAATAAAAACGCAACTTTACACGCCCTTATAAAATTTACACCACCAAAATCCAACGCGTATGGAAGAACTGCAAGTAGATGAAGTATTAAATTTGTTGGAAAACGAGAACGATAGACAGTTAAAAGTTTATCTCAACGAACTCAACATATCAGATGTAGAAGAGCTGATAGATGAACTTCCTCAACATGCAGTTAAATTTATCGAGACACTTTCCATTAAACGGGCAGTAAACGTGTTCCGTATTCTCGATTTCCCTACGCAAGAACGTATCATCAAAAAACTACAGGCCAATAAACTTACCGAAATCATCAGGCAGTTGCCGCCAGATGATAGAACGGCGCTTTTTGGCGAACTACAGGGTGAGGCGGTAAAAAAACTGCTTGTACTACTTCCAGATAACGACCGCAAAGAAGCTTTAAACCTTCTCGGTTACGAGGAAGACAGTGTGGGCCGTATGATGACGCCAGATTTTATCGCCGTGAAAACAGATTGGACGGTACAACGTGTACTTTCGCACATCCGTCGTTACGGCAAAAACTCCGAAACCATTGATGTAGTGTATGTGATCGACAAAGATGGTGTGTTATTAGACGATATTCGTATCCGAGAAATACTCCTTTCAGATCCTGAAGCAAAAATTGGCGACCTGACAGACAACCGACTGATTTCCTTAAATGTAAACGATCCACAAGAGGAAGCTATTAACGTTTTCAAAATGAACAACCGTGTGGCATTACCTGTTGTAGACGATCAAAATGTGCTCCTGGGCATTGTAACCGTAGATGATATTTTGTGGATTGCCCACGAAGAGTACACCGAAGACATGCACAAAATGGGTGGTACGCAGGCATTAGATGAGCCTTATTTAGACGTTCCAGTTTTCCAACTCTATAAAAAGCGTGTAGTTTGGTTAATCGTGCTCTTTTTCGGAGAGTTGCTCACCATCGCCGCCATGTCTGGTTTCGAAGATCAAATTGCCAAAGTTGTTATACTTGCCACCTTCATCCCACTAATTATATCTAGCGGTGGTAACAGCGGTTCGCAAGCGGCAACTTTAATTATCCAAGCCATGGCGCTGGGCGAAGTCACCATTAGAGATTGGTGGAATGTGATGCGTCGTGAAATATTTTCAGGCATTTTCCTTGGTACAACACTTTGCTTATTAAGCTTTTGCGTTATTGGCGCTTGGCACATTTTAATGCCCGGCTTTAGCGAACATTACGTGCTCATTGGCTTGGTAGTAGGCTGTTCTTTAGTTGGCGTTGTGCTTTGGGGCACGTTAATGGGCTCTATGCTACCTTTACTGCTTAAAAGACTAGGTGCCGATCCGGCCGCTTCTTCTACCCCGTTCGTCGCTACATTGGTAGACGTAACCGGGCTGATCATTTACTTCTCTTTTGCCCTCCTGTTTTTAGGTGGAGTGTTGCTGTAGAAGATTTAGAAAAGCAATTTGAGGAGCACTTCGGGTACTAATTCCTGCTTTCACTTTTAGTCCTCTCCCGAGGCAAGCTCGGGATGCGGGCTAAGCCGTTCAATCAGGTTTATAAAACTTCTTTTACCTTACTATCAAAGTAACGCCTGCAAAACGCCATTAGTACTGCCCTATCTCTTCATTATTCTAACCGTTTCTATTTTACTACCAATTAACTTTATCACATAAAACCCCGACGATTGCCTACTTAAATCAAAAGAAACCTTATGGTCGCTATTGGATAGCTTTTTCACTAGCAATTCCCTTCCCACCATATCTATTAGTCTAGCTTCGGTAAAGTTGTGGGCAGCCAAATCTATACTTACCTCAGTCTTTGCAGGGTTTGGATAAGCAACTAACCCAGCATCAGCTACGCTAAACCTAATTGCTTTCTCCGCTAAGTGGCTCTGCGTACCATTGTAGTCAAGTTGCTGTAAACGATAGTAGTTAATACCCTTAAATGGTTTTTGATCTTCGTATACATATCTATTTTCTTGTAAAGTAGTACCTGCACCATTAATTCTCTTCAGCTCTTCAAAGCTTTTACCGTCTACACTACGACTAATTATAAATTCTTTATTGTTTGTTTCAGATATAGTGTACCAATTAAGCTGAACACCATTATTATGCACCTTTATTGCAAGCTCTCCAAAACTCACTGGCAAGGGATCATCACCTCTAAGTCTTAGCACTAAATGTAAAGTACTTTCCTTCTGAATATTGTAATCAGACAGTGTCCTCCCGTCTTCAAGCTGCTTGCCTGCATAAATTAATCGTTGCTGATTTACAGGTATGCCCTCTTTATCTTGTATCTTCTGTTTAACTTGCTCTATAGTATCACCTGCTTCAACTTCTAATGTTATCGTTTTGCCTGTAAGCGTTTTTATAAAAATCTGCATGGCCTGAATATCAAGCGCTATAAGCATGGTGATTGCAAAAAGAGCGTATTTTAGCGAGAGTTTTGGAAAATTTAGCATTTGGTAAGGATTTTATATCATCAAAATTCTAAAAATAATTCAATTAAAAACAATTATTGGCGTTACAGTATCGTTACAATTGTTTGAAAAACTATTTGATCTCGAATATCTTAGTTTCAAAATAAAACCAAACCAAAATCATAGCCAGCAATGCCAAAATAATCAGTAACACTAGTAACCTTTTAGCTTTCATTTATCGTGTAATCAACCTAGTTCCTTATCAGTTTTAAACTCTTTTTGCTCTCGCCCAAAAGTTCTATAAAGTAAATGCCTTTTGGTAAATGAGAGAGGTTAAACGTAATAAGCTCTTGTTGGTTTAAAATGCGCTTACTGATTAATTTTTGCCCATAAACATTCATTAATTTTACTTCTCTGTATGTAGCATTCCCAAAATCTACATTTACCAGATCAGTTGTTGGGTTTGGATAAACTTTTACTTCTATTGCCGACAAGTTAAAATTGATTACCTTATGGCCTAATACCCTATCGGCACCATCTATATCAACCTGTTGTAATTGGTAATAATTTAGTCCAGGTAACGGTGAGCTATCTTCATACGAATAGTCTGTTAAACTACTCGAGTTGCCTTTTGAAGCAACACGTGCTAAGGTTGTAAAAGTTTTTCCATCTGCACTTCGGCTTACAATAAATGCTGCATTGTTTATTTCGGCAAATGTATTCCACTTTAGCAACACACCCGAGAGATGTTTGTTGGCATTAAACTCACCGAAATTTACTGGCAATACTGCTGGCATTTCGTAGGCACCTAAATCTATGTTGGTTCCTTCTACACGAGAACTGCCTGCCAAATCTGTAGTAATTGACGATAAATCTGGCGTTTTACCATTATCGAAGACTGTCTTATCTCCAGCATTTATTGCCGGACTGCCAGTCTGTAATCGAAAATCTGTGGCGCTCATAAATTTAGGACCTTGGGTGATGACATTCTCAGCATCGTAGTTAAGTCCGCTTGCACCTGGTGAATAATCTTTCACTATTGATTTTGATACCTTTAGTTTATCCTGTCCGGTGTTAAAACTTGCTATTTCATCTATTCCGTTAGCAGACACTGTCGAATTATCCCAAATAATGCTGTTTCTTATGCTTCCTCCAGAGCCGATATCAAACATTAAACCACCACCTTTGCCTGAATTAATATTTTGCGCTTGATTGCCAGTAACGGTTACATTAGTTAACGTAGGAAATGATGAAGCATTAAACATTGCACCGCCATCTCTTTCGGCTACATTATGGTAAAAAACCGAGTTGGTAAGTACTACATTAGACGAAAGATTGAAAAAAGCACCACCAGCCCCAGCTACGTTACCATTAAACATACAGTTATAAAATATGGCAGCAGAAGAAAAATTGCACACAGCACCTCCCAATCTTCCCCCGTTAGTAAAATTACCTACAAACTCACTACCATAAACGGTTGGACTTGAATTACTGTTCATCATGCCAGCGCCACCACCTTCGTCGCCCCAGCCGCTTCCATGAATATAAAACGCCAAGTTACTCGCAAACCTACAATCGCTAATGGTTGGATTAGCGCCACCAGTATTGAGCATACCCGCTCCAAAACCATAATTAACATAATTACGTTCGAAGCTACAGTTTTTAATGCTGTAGCTTGCACCAACATTGCTTAGACCAGCACCATTACGTTGATGAACTTGCAGTCCGTTTACAGCTACATTATTATTACTGTTGGCATTGCCACCTCTTACATAAAAGCCGTCCAACTCGGCGCTGCCCATTTGCCCGGCAGCAATAACTACGTTATAAGCATTTTCAGAATTACCGACAATTTCAAGTGTTGCACCGCTACCCGTTACCACATCATTGTTGTTAAAATCGCCAGTTAAAATAGTCTGATTTAATGATGGATTTCGCTCTGCCACCAATGGACTTCCAATTGTTGGAAAACCGCCTAAAAGCTTTACATTATTTACTAGCAAAAATGCGCTATTTCTTCCTGCAGCTTCGCCAAAATTAGCGTTAGCAGGACTGTATAAAGGTTTATAAGTACCACCTGCAACCCAAATTTCTTTAATTGCAGTACTGTTTTTTGCGGCCACTAGCGCATCGGCCAGTTCTGGAGCAGCATTATCCCAATCATTAGCTAAGAAATTGCCATTACCGTTTTCTCTTACATAGACTATACCATTAGCATCAGGTACGGGAATAGGTGCATAAGCACTTTCGTAAGCACCTAAGTCTACGCCGCCTTTTTGTAAGCGTGAATTACCTGCTGCATCTTTATTAGTAGCTAAATTTACGCCATAAAGTGCATTGCTGCCCCTGCTTATGAGCAAACTCGTCTTTTTCAACGCTAAACCATCATCGGCTGTGCCAAAAAAACCGTCTGCACCCTCAGGGTTAGCTGCATTTACAAACTGAGGGTCGTTATTTGCCGCTGTGCCATCTATATTGCCATCTGTATTTCGGTTTACACCCTTTTGTAAGCTATACTTATAAACTGGAGCGCCGGCATTTAACAATTGAACATCGTCTGCTTGACCGCTGCCCCATAAAATAGAGTTAATAAACGTAGTAACCGTGGCAGAGTTATAAATTGAACCGCCGCTAGATTGATTATTGTAAAATGTGCAATTGATAATATCTTGGTATTTAGTGTTTCCGCTAAAGCTATTACGGATAGCAGCACCATACTCGGCCTGATTTGAAATAAAGAGACAATCTGAAATACTAGGTAAACTATTAGTGCCTGTATTGAAAATGCCACCACCGCCATTTTGCCCTGCAGTAGCAGTAACCGTATTACCAGAAAAAATACATGCTTTTATTACCGGCATGGCATTTTCATTGTAAATACCACCGCCCGAAGCAAAACCTACATTATTTAAGAACACACAATTAGTTATAGTAGGGCTGCTCGACAAATTTGCCATACCACCGCCTTTCCCATAAATATTATTGGCATTTCCTACGCCCATTAAAATTGTATTTGCTTTAAAAGTACAATTAGTAATTAATGGAGAAGCCGAAGTTTCGTTTAACATCCCAGCGCCATAGATATTGGCATTATTTGGGCTTAGTATGCCTTGAGTGATGGTGAACCCGTCTAAAACCGAAGCGGTATTCAATATCATATTTCTATTATGAATTACCCTATTTCCATTCCCTTTTAAAATGGTTTCTTGGGCATTCCAATTCCTATTGCTCATATTTGGCGTGCCTGTATTTGGAAAACCACCATATATTTTCACGCCTTGCTTCATAGAAAAGCTAGCATTTAATGCTGGTTGATATTCGCCCTTGGCTACCCAAACCTCCTTTACACCAGCTTGGTTGATAGCGGCTTGCAAATTGCCAGTAGCGTTAGCCCAACTACTGCCATTGCCCGTTGCACTTTGCTTCACATAAATAATACCATCAGCATCTGGAGCCGCAACATTCGAAATACTTTTCAGCGTACATTCGTTAACTGTTACGCTTAAATTAACTTCCACATTATCAGAAAATAGAGAAGCATCGATTTTAACTTTGGCAAAGGAACTTGCAACAATTAGCACTAACACTAACATTGCCATCAATAATTTTTTATGTATCATAATTGCGCTAAATAGAAATTCAATTTTGTATTGATAAACACAAAACTGAGCACAATTGACAACCTAAACAAGGTTTTGGGGCGGACAAAAAGCGGACAAGTAAAAATAATTGGCTAAACCAGCGACAGGATATAAGTTTCTAGGGTTTGATCGTGTAAAACCGGAAGCTTTTGCTTTAACCGTCGTTTGCTTCTGCCTACGCTTTCTGTACTAATCCCTAAGGTACCTGCAATTTCCTTATTGTCTAATTGTAGAAATATCAAACTAGCCAAACGTTCTTCGGCCGAAGACAAATTAGCCAAAACGGTTTTAAGTCGAGGATAAAACATCGGATAAACTTTATTAAAATCTTCCCTAAATTTTATCCACTCGTCATCGGTCACCAATATATAGGTCAGCAGTTTTTTCCCAAGTTGCTTATCGTCTAAATCATTTTCTAGAGCGATTTTTTGCAACGATTGTCTTAAGTTCACTATCAACTGATCTTTTTCTATCATTTGCGTGCGAAACTGTTGTAGGCTATTTTTTGCCTTATCTACTTCGGCTTTTGCCTTCGAATTTTCGAAAATAATACGTTGCCTATCTAACTTGCTTTTAAGCATTTGCCTATTGTACAATAGCCACGCAAAAACAATAAACACCAATATGCAAATGATGATGATATTTCTGGTCTGTTTTAGGTTGGTGATATTTTCGTTAGCGATTTCTAAGCTCCGTTGTCCTTTATCAAACAACATCCTAGAGTTCATGGCGGTAAGCTTTCCTTCGTTTACCATTGCTGCCTGTTCTAGTAGATATCGGCCATATTTATCCTGATAACTTAATACGCTATCGGCTTCACCCAATTTAGCATAGCCAGAAACAAGTCCGTTTACAGCCTTAATTTTCTCTTCCAATTGACTACTTTTTACAGCAGCAGATAACGCCTTTTTAAATGAAAGGCAAGCAGCAGAAAACAATTTTTGCTGAAAGAAATACTCGCCACGCATATTTTCTGCCAGTGCTACGTTATTCCATTGTTCGTGCTTCAAAGCCACGGCTAAATGTTCATTGATCAAAGGCCAAGCTTCAGCTAGGTTTCCTTTATAAAACATACATCTACCAATATTTCCGTTGGCTATTGCGGTCCAAAGCTCACTAGCTCCAGATCCGTAAACAGAAGATTTAAGTGTATCTATAATTTGCTCGTAGTAATTTATAGCCTTATCGTATTTATGTAACGCAATGTAAGAAGCGCCAATTACATCTAGCTGGAAGATGTAAACCATAGGATCCCAATGCTGCGACTTCATATTTCTAAACGCTAAACATTTTTTCCCATGCAATATACTTTCCTCAAAATCTTGGGTTTTATACAGCGCTATACTTGCGCCAAAAAATCGGTTCTGCACAAAAGAAAAATATTCAAAGCCAATCTTTTTCTGTAGTTCTAACGCCTTTAAATTATAGAGCAGATATCCGCCTTCATAATCTAAATCAGCCGCCAAAGCATAAATTTCAGCTAGCAATTGTTCATCAGCCAAATTACGGGCTAACTTTATTGACTTAGCCACCATTAGCGTATCTTGCTTAGTTAAAACATAGTGAAATTCTCTTTTACCTAACACCTTAAACATGTAGATACGAGATTGCAGGCGATCATCTTTACTGCTAGCTATATATTTATCCAGTCGCTGCGAAATGTCAATAAACTTTTCTCGATTGTATTGCGTTTTTAAGCTGAGATATGTTTCCTCTGCCCTCTGGGTCTGTGTTCTATCACTTACAGACCAAGCTTTTAAAAAAGCCTTGACATCTTCTTCTTGTGCAACACATGATAAACTCAGTAACAATAGGCAGAGAAAAAAAACTAGTGATCGGAGCATAATTGAAGGATATCTTAACCAAAGATAATAATCGTAAGTGTTTTAAATACTAACTCTGAGCTAATCGCTTTAATGTTACTATCTTTGCCACATTAGTTTTATATATAGATGATAGCAATAGGTAAATACAATAAACTGCGAGTAGCGGCAAAAAACAGTCAGGGGTTAAGTTTAACAGATGGTGAAAACGAAGTGCTTTTACCATTTTTGGAAGTTCCGAAAGGTGTTGAGCTTGGCGACGATGTAGATGCTTTTGTTTACCTCAATAAAGATGGTAGCACCGTTGCCACCTTAAAAGAAGTTTTGGCAACAGCCGATGAATTTGCCCTTTTAACCGTTGTTAGTGTAAATGACGATGGTGCTTTTGTAGATATAGGTGTAGATAAGGATGTTTTTATCCCTCGAAGAGAACAGAAAAAACCTATGGAACTTGGCGAAAGTTATGTGGTTTTTGTTTTCCTAGATGACCAGTCTAACCGATTATTAGCTTCTTCTAAAATAGACGAATTTGTTGCTCACGATGGTTTTGATTTTGAGGAGGGCGACAGTGTTGATTTGTTAATTGTAGATAAATCAGACTTAGGTTACAACGCTATCATCAACGATGAATATATCGGATTGCTATATCATAATGAGGTATTTTCTAACGTAGAACCCGGGCAAAGAACTACCGGCTGGATCAAAACCATAAGAGTAGACGGCAAAATAGATTTAACTTTACAGCCATCGGGTTTTGGACACGTACTGGAAACCAAAGATTATATTTTAGAGGAACTGAAAGTTGTTGGCGAAATTAATTTAGGCGATAAAAGTACGCCAGAGGAGATTTACAACAGATTTCAGGTAAGTAAAAGTGCATTTAAAAAAGCAATTGGCGGTTTGTACAAAGAGCGTTTAATTACACTTTCCGACCATCACATTAAGTTGAACTAGAACAGTTACTTCTAATTCATTACTTTTATAGCCTCAAAATTTTCATCTACCAATGATTGTTAAAAAGACTATTTCCCTAAAAGGCATCTTCGAATTTGCTGGCCATCATTTTTATTGGCTCAGTTGTTATATGCTCATCATCGCAGTTTTGTATAAAATTGTAGGTTGGCACTGGATTTCTATCCCATGGTTACCGGTATCTCTTGTAGGTACGGCGGTAGCATTTTATGTTGGCTTCAAAAATAACCAATCTTACGACAGAGTTTGGGAAGCTCGTAAAATTTGGGGCGCAATTGTAAACAGTAGCCGAAGTTGGGGCACCATGGTAAACAACTATACTCGCAACAGCCAACATCCAGAGGAAGAAATTAATGCCATCAAAAAAAGATTGATTTACCGCCACATTGCGTGGTTGTACATTTTAAGGGAGCAACTATTGGTACCAACGCAATGGGAGCATGTAAGTTTAAAGCACCTATTTGGAAAAATTGCTGCAAAACGCAGAGAGCAAATTGGAATTGGTCAGTTTAAGGATTTCTTAAATGAACGTCAAACTCAAAATTATTTTGCTGATGGAGCACTTTGGGAAAATACAGCCAATCCGGCTACTCAAATCATTCATCAACAGGGGAAAGAACTAGCTATTTTAGAAGAAAAAGAGATAATGCACATGCGTAAACAATTGGATATGCAAAACGTGCTTAATGATTTTTACGACCATCAAGGAAGAGCAGAACGGATTAAAAAATTCCCAATACCGAGACAATATGCCAATATGAGTTTCATTTTTAACTGCATATTTATTGGCTTATTACCGCTAGGTATTGTAGCAGAATTCGCAAAACTTGGCGAAGCTGGTGTGTGGTTAATGATACCTTTTGGCACAATTGTAGGGTGGATTTACGTAGTAATGGAACTAATTGGCGATTATTCTGAAAACCCTTTTGAAGGCTTAGGCACTGATATCCCAATGCTTTCTATTTGCAGAACCATTGAAATTGACTTGTTACAAATGTTGGAAGAAACGGATATTCCAAAACCAATACAACCTGTCAACGATATTTTGATGTAAGCGAAACATCTTGTTTATTGCGTTGGTATTCACCATGCCAACGTGTAAATATTTTTGCTAAATTTATATTAGCCTCAAAAACCAAACAACGATTTATTAAAAACATCCTTTCCTAATGCATACCTATTTACCGCTTTTTTTAGCCATGATAGCCGCTATTGTGCTGCTTAATATGTGGGCTACAAAACTTAGAATTGCCTATCCTATTTTGTTGGTAATTGCTGGTTTATTAGTCAGCTTTATACCTGGCTTACCTGTTATACGAGTTAATCCAGATTTGATATTTTTCATATTCCTTCCACCGCTTTTGTTTGAGGCTTCTTGGGCGGTATCGTTTAAAGAGATGAAAAAATGGTGGCGAATTATTGGCAGTTTTGCATTTTTAGTCGTGTTTTTCACAGCTTTATCTGTGGCTTTGGTCACCAATCATTTCATCCCAGGTTTTACTATCGCTCTGGGCTTTTTACTAGGCGGAATTGTCTCTCCGCCAGATGCGGTAAGTACTGGTGCTATTATGAAATTTGTTAAAATTCCTAAATCAACATCCGCCATTTTAGAGGGAGAAAGTTTGTTAAACGATGCCTCATCATTAATTATTTTTCGCTTTGCGTTAGTAGCCGTAGGTACAGGCCAATTTATTTGGCAAAGTGCCGCACTTAGTTTTTTATGGATGGTAATTGGCGGTGCCGCAATAGGCTTGGTATTGGCTTGGCTATTTGTACAGGCACATAAACGTTTGCCTACAGATGCACCTTCGGATATCGCATTGTTATTGATAGAACCTTATTTAATGTATTGGATTGCTGAACAGTTACACAGCTCTGGGGTAATGGCAGTGGTTAGTGGCGGTTTATTTATGTCTATGAGGCGATTGACCTATTTAAATAGTGCCAGCAGAATTAAGGGCTACAGCGTTTGGGAAAGTTTTGTATTCATTTTAAATGGCATTGTCTTTATGATTATCGGCTTAGAACTACCCGAAATTGTAGAAGGAATTAGGGCACAAGGCATACCATTAAGCACGGCAATTGGCTATGGAATATTGGTAACAGCTGTATTGATTGGTGCTCGAATGATTAGTTCTTACGCTGCATTGGTGGCTACTTTTCTTTTTAGACGAAGCGTGATGCCACAGGCTTCATCGAACCGAAGACGCTGGCTTATGCCATTAATTTTGGGCTGGACGGGAATGCGTGGCGTAGTTTCGCTGGCTGCAGCTTTGGCAATTCCAGTAACTTACGATGGTGTGCCCATTCCTCATCGAAACCTCATCTTGTTCATCACATTTGTGGTTATCTTACTTACTTTGGTAATTCAAGGTCTTACGTTGCCTTACATCATTCAACGCAATAGCTTTTTTAAGGAAGCATCTAACACCGAACATGAGCACACTGCTAGACAAAAAATGAAGCAGGGGTTGATGCAACACGTTTATATCACTTTAAAAGAAAAATACGAAAATGAGCATTTGGGGAATGTTGAGATAGAAAAAGTTCTGAAGCAATGGGAAGAAAGAGCGAAAGCAACCGACTACAGTGCAATGAGTGCAGCGAATAAAGCCATTTTTGTTGAGTTGTTGGAAAGTCAGCGGGAGTATTTGTCTGAGCTAAATAAAGACCCAAAAATAGATGAAGAAATTATTCGTCAGCAGCTTTATCAGATTGATTTGGAGGAAGAGAGATTGAAGATTATTTAAGGGAAATACTTAGTTTACTTTCGCTAGCGATAGCGCTTCTTCCCTTCGTTCCGCTATTTTTCGGTCTCTTATTTTTCGGTTTATACCAATAAGCCAAAGCACTTACTTCGAAAGAAAAATAAGCAACCGAGAGTTTTTGTTACTTTTTGCGGTCAAAAAGTAAGAGCCCAGCGGCGGCGAGCTAAAAAAGCGCTTTATATCCTCTAATCACATAGCTTTAAGATTGCTTCGTACCTCGCAATGACGGAGCGCATAAAAAAGGAGCAAATTATTTTGCTCCTTTTTACTTAATACTAACTGAAAACTGCCAACTGAAAATTGCTAACTGTTAACTGCCAAGCGCTTGCTCTATATCTTTCAAAATATCGTCAATATGTTCTAAACCGATAGACAAACGGATAGAACCTTGCTCAATGCCAACAATATTACGTTCTTCTTCGCTTAATTTGCTATGTGTACTTGTCGCTGGATGCGTAGCGATAGACCTTGTATCCGCTAAATTTGCAGAAATCGAGAACATCTTTAAGCCATCCATAAAATTACGGGCACCTTCTACACCTCCATCAACTACGATAGTCACAATTCCTCCACCCTGTTTCATCTGCTTTTTAGCAATTGCATACTGCGGGTGCGATGGCAAAAATGGATATTTTACCAACTTAATTTTCGGATGTTTCTCTAAGTACTCGGCTACTTTCAAAGCATTTTCGCAGTGTCTATCCATACGAACAGCTAAAGTTTCCAAGCTTTTCGATAAAATCCATGCGTTAAACGGAGAAAGAGATGGACCACTGTGACGAGCAAATGCTACCACATCAGCAATTAAAGCTTTGGTTCCTAAAATAATTCCACCTAAAGCACGTCCTTGGCCATCAATATATTTAGTTGCCGAATGGATTGAAATGTGTGCACCTAATTTGATAGGTTGCTGTAAATAAGGTGTAGCAAAACAGTTATCAACCACTAATAAAGTGTTGTATTTCTTCGCTAAACCAGCTAAAAACTCCAAATCAATAATATCAATTCCCGGATTAGATGGCGTTTCTACGAAAATGATTTTGGTATTCGGCTTAATCAAAGCTTCCCAATCTTGTGGTTTATCTAAATCAGCATAATCAAAAGTTACACCCCATTTAGCAAAAACGTTGGTTAACAATTGATGTGTAGAACCAAAAACCGAACGACTAGAAACGATATGGTCGCCGCTTTTTAAGAATGCAGCAAAGGTGGTAAAAATTGCCGCCATGCCTGTAGCCGTGGCAAAACCATCTTCCGCACCTTCCAACAAAGCCATCTTTTGAATAAACTCAGAAGTATTTGGGTTAGAATAACGACTGTAAACGTTTCCTTCCTTTTCATTAGCGAACAAAGCACGCATTTCCTCTGCATCGTCAAACTTGTAGCTCGATGTTAAGTAAATAGGTGCAGAATGTTCTTTGTGCGAACTTCTTTCAGTTTGAGTGCGTATAGCGATGGTTTCGAAATTATCAGACATTTTTTAGTATTGAGATATGAGTATTGAGATATGAGATAAGTTGCAAAACGTCCAGCCTTACACCCTATGCCTTCAACCTCAAACCTTATTAATAGTATATGTAAAATTTATAATTGCCGACCTGCCCAAGATGTTTGAAACAGAGCAATATTTATCAAAAGTCATTTGGAGCGCACGTTCTACTTTTTGAACACTTACATCTCCGAACAGGTTAAATTGAATATCAATTACGTCGAAAATTGCAGGAACTTCTTCTTCTTTTCTAGTAGCCTTGATATTGATTTTTATATCGTTCAATTCTTCCTTTTGTTTGTTAAGGATATTCACCATATCAATCCCACTGCATCCGCCTAAGCCAATCAACAACATTTCCATCGGACGAAAGCCTTTCCCTTCTCCTCCTATGGCCGGTTTTGCATCCAACTCAACGGTAAAACCACTTTCATTTTCTGCTTCAAAATTAAATTTCCCGCTTTTGCGGATTAGGTTGATTTCCATCTTTTTAAAAGGCTTAAAGCTAAAAGCTCAGGGCTTAAAGCTTTCCTGTTACATGCTTTCTGCTTTAGGCTTTCAGCTTATAAATCGTAAAAAACTAAATTTTCTTTCTCCAATTCTGGTAGTTTTACTTCTTTTTCGAATATCGCGAATACAGAAGAACCGCTACCGCTCATGAGCGCAAATTTAGCCCCTGCTTGGTAAAGCTTTGTTTTTATTCCGTCAATTTGTGGATATTTTTCAAAAACAGAAGGCTCAAAATCGTTGAAAATGTGAGCTTGCCAATCTTGTAATGGCAAATGTATCAAATCTTTTAAAGAACTGGAAGGCTGTTTTACGTTTACTTTACTGTAAGCCTCTACTGTTGAAACGTGTATCGGAGGTTTAACCAATACCAAGTAATAAGCAGAAAGGTCTACCGAGAGCTCCTCAAATTCATCGCCTTTGGCAAAAGCATAAGTGGGTTTATTTTTGATGAAGAATGCACAGTCTGCCCCTAGTAGCCTCGCATAAGCCTCCATTTGCTCATCTGTTAAGCCTAGCTCAAACTTCTGATTAACCAATTTGATTAAAAATGCAGCATCCGAACTTCCGCCACCCAAGCCTGCTCCGACTGGGATATTCTTTAGCAACACAATTTGTTGGTTGGGCAGGTTGAAATCCTTTTGCAGTGTTTGAAATGCCTTAAAGCAAATGTTATCAGTAGTATCGCCAGGAATATCAATGCCTTTAATCAGCATCGATGTTTCTTCCGCATCTACCAATTCTACTACATCGTTGATTTTAATGGGATAAAAAACGGTCTGTAGGTTGTGGTAACCATCAGTGCGTTTTTCGGTAAGAAACAAGCCTAAATTTATTTTTGCGTTGGCAAATGTTAACATCTTTTTGATTTACGATTGACGAAGTACGATTTTAGAATTAATTAAACACAAAGGCACGAAGAACACTAAGTTTTTATTTTTTATGCCCATAGCAACAAAGATACGAAGAGCGCTAAACTTTAAGACTTGCAAATCGTAAATCTAAAATCGTAATTCGTAATCACTATAACTTGTAAGTATAATGTCCAATAATTTTCCAAGCAAATAAGATATCTTCTGCCACTTGCCCACCTCCAATATTATGCACCAGAAGATAGCGTTTTCCATCTGCTGATTTTTTATTGATAACCAATCCGATGTGCAACTGTCGTCCGTTCAAATCCCAGCACACAATATCTCCTGGCAAATAATCTGCAGCATTTTTAGTCATCGGTTTTTTAGTTCCTTTTCTACCGAAGAAAACCATCAAATTAGGTACACGTCTATGGTCAATATTCCTGTCGGTAGATTTACGCCCCCAGTTTTTAGGATACAATTTGAAATTAGCTTTCATATCTTCATGTACTTCCTTTTGTAAATCTGTACCTAACTTGCGGTAAGCCCTAATCACTACGTCGGTACAAACTCCTGTACCCGCTGGCACATCACCATTGGGATAGGGAATTTTAACATAAGCAGGGTCGTAAACTATTCTGCTATTGATAATTGAAATTCCGGCATCAGAAAGTTTTAAGGCTTGGGGACTTTGAGCGAATAGCAAATGAGCATTCAGCCCAAATATTATTAATAAGACTAGCTTCCTAAACATTGTAATAGATAGATTTTAATTATTAGGCTAATATAACTAGTATGTTAATGTTTTAAGCTATGCTTTAATTATTTTATTCATTCAAAAACTTTAACATATATTGGTAAAGCATTTAGACATTATCGCTATGAATTTTTTAAAAAACATTTTCAACAAAAAAGAACAGAAGATTAATAATTACGAAGATTTCTGGACTTGGTTTCAAACTCAACAGAAATCTTTCTTTGATACAGTTAAACGAGGAAATGATATTGAAAAAAACTTTTTTAACAAGCTCTCGCCTAAGTTGAGGGAATTAAAAGACGGCTATTATTATTTAACTGGAATGCTGGATGACCATATTGTGGAACTAGTGCTAACAGCTGATGGCGACTTAAAGAACATCGTTTTTATAGAAGAACTTGTAAATGCAGCACCACAAATGGATGGATGGAAATTTACAGCACTTAAACCTGCCTTAAGCATAGAAAATGTAAACATCAGAATGGGCAGCTATGAATTTACGGCAGACAACATATTCTTTTATGCCAATAATGATGGCAACCATCCAGATGAGATAAACATATCTGTTATACATAATGATCTAAGCAAAGAAAACATTGACCAAATAGATGTTGGTGTTGGCATTTTTTTAGACAACTTTTTGGGCGAACTTAATTTTGTTAACCAAATAGACAATTACAAACTCATTGCAAAGCATGAAGCTACAGAGGAACTTGTTCCGATAACTAAACTGAAAGATTTTTTAATTTGGCGAGAGAAAGAATTCATCGAAAAATACGAAGGCATTAGATACAATACCGAACAAGACAACTATGCTATGTTTGAGGCAAGTTTAGAAAACGACAATAAACTTTTAGCTGCAATTAACACAGATTTACTTAAATGGGACAGAAAAGCTTCGCATCCATGGGTGGGAATTTTAACATTTAAGTACAAAAACGATAGAAATGGTCTTCCAAATGATAAAGATTACGAACTCCTAAATTCGATAGAAGACGAATTGATGGAAGAACTGAAGGACAAAGAAGGTTATCTTAACATTGGCAGACAAACCGGTGCAAATGAAAAAGATATTTTCTTCGCTGGAAAAGATTTCAGAAAACTATCAAAGGTGTTCTTCAAAACTCAACAAGAATACGCTGGCCATTTTGAAATTGAGTATGATGTTTACAAAGATAAATATTGGAAATCTTTCAAAAGATTTTACAAACATTAAAACACTGTAACGAGCTAAATTGTGGCCTAAAAGTTTGATGTGGAAAACTGTAATTAAGTGCCCGCTTTATTTTCGTTAGTTTTGTGTTCATAGTTACGGACTTTAATCGACGCGTCCTTCGAGCGAAACATCGTGTAGTCGAGAAATCTTTAAGTATATCCAAAGATTTCTCCATTACGCTGAGCTTCAGTCGAAATGACGACCGTAAAACTGTTAAGATTAAAACATGAAACAATATTTAGATTTGATGCAGCATGTGCTAGATACTGGCACACAAAAACACGATAGAACGGGAACAGGCACCATTAGCGTATTTGGTTACCAAATGCGTTTCAACTTACAAGAAGGTTTCCCAATGGTAACCACCAAAAAACTGCATTTAAAATCTATCATCCACGAGTTGATTTGGTTTTTGCAAGGGGATACCAATATCAAATACCTAAAAGATAACGGCGTACGTATTTGGGATGAATGGGCAGATGAAGATGGAAATTTAGGTCCTGTTTATGGTTCACAGTGGAGAAGCTGGCCAACACCAAACGGCGGTCAAATCGACCAGATTAACCAAATCATCAATACCATTAAAAACAATCCAGACAGCAGACGTATCATTGTTTCTGCTTGGAATGTTGCCGAAATTGAGAACATGGCTTTGCCTCCGTGTCACGCTTTCTTCCAGTTTTACGTAGCAGATGGAAAGTTGAGCTGTCAGTTATACCAACGCAGTGCGGATATCTTTTTAGGCGTACCTTTTAATATTGCATCGTACGCTTTGTTAACGATGATGGTTGCACAGGTTTGCGGCTTAGAAGCTGGAGATTTTGTTCACACTTTTGGCGATGCACATATTTATAACAACCACTTAGAGCAGGTAAACTTACAATTGAGCAGAGATCCCAAACCTTTGCCAACTATGAAAATCAACCCTGAGGTTAAAGATATCTTCGATTTTAAATTTGAGGATTTTGAATTAGTAAACTACGAAGCGCATCCGCATATTAAGGGAGCAGTAGCTGTGTAAATTTTCTCGCCCTCCCTGTCATTCCGAGGCACGAGGAATCTAATTGGATTCTTCACTACGTTCAGAATGACAAGGCGGCTAAACTGTTTTGAAAGAATGAACCAAACAACCATCGTTGTCGCCATATCATCAAACAACGCTATAGGCAAAGACAACCAATTACTTTGGCATTTACCTGCCGATTTAAAACACTTTAAGAACATCACCTCTGGGCATACTATAATAATGGGTCGCAAAACTTACGACTCTATTGGTAAGCCACTTCCCAACAGAAGAAATATTGTAATTACCCGTAAAGAAGGTTTACAGTTAGATGGTGTAGAAGTAGTAAATTCTCTAGAAGAAGCTTTATCGCTTTGCGAAGAAGAAAAACAAATTTTTATCATTGGCGGGGCTGAGATTTACAGACAAGCCATCTCGCTTTGCGATAAAATTGAATTGACCCGTGTACACCAAGAATTTGATGCTGATGCTTTTTTCCCTGAATTAGATAACGAAACTTGGATAGAAGTTTGGAAGGAAGATCATTTGCCCGACGAAAAGAACAAATTTGCTTACACTTTTTCAACTTTAGAGCGACGTTGATACAAAATCAAGTCTTTTAGCCACTTGTCCCAACAAAATTACAATTAGAGGTTCTATTATTTAAAAAAATAATTAGATTTGCCGACTTGTTAAAAAACAGCTTATTATAAAATAGATTAAACAAACAATGCAAGGTAAAGGTTTTATAAAATTTATGGCGATCCTTCTGGGTATCGTCTGTCTGTATTCACTTTCTTTCAACATCATTACTTACAACGTAGAGAAAAAGGCTAAGGAATTTGCAAAAGGTGATGAAGCAAAAGAGAAAGCGTACTTAGACTCAATGGCTACCGAAAAGGTATATCCAGTATTGGGCCTTACCTACCAACAAGTAAAAGGCAAAGAAATTAACTTAGGTCTAGATCTAAAAGGTGGTATGAACGTTACCATGGAAATTTCTTTAGCTGAGTTGACAAAATCATTAGCGGGTAACACTTCTGATGATAATTTCAACAAAGCATTAGCCAATGCGCAAACACAAATGAATGCTGGTGGTAAAGATTTCATTGCATTATTTGTAAGCGAATACGAGAAACTAGTTCCAAATGGTAAATTGGTAGATTTCTTCGCTAACCAAGATAATACGGCACAGTTAAAAGCTAACGCTAGCAACAACGAAGTAAAATCTTATTTAAGTAAAGAAGCTAACAGTGCGATAGATCGTTCATTTATTATCTTACGTAGCCGTATCGATGGCTTCGGTGTAGTTAGTCCTAACATGCAGAAACAAGAAGGTTCTAACAGGATCTTCATTGAGATGCCAGGTATCCAAGATAAAGAGCGTGTTCGTAAATTATTACAAGGTTCTGCAGAATTACAATTCTGGCAAGTATATCAGTCGCAAGAAGTTTATCCTGTTTTAGATAACATCAACAAAACACTTGCTACAACTTTAAAAGATACAGTAACTAAAACAGCTGCTGCAGACACTACTGCAAAAGGTGGTAAATTAGCTGGCTTAACAAAAGGTGCTACTACCAAACCTGCAGATACATCGGCAGAAGCTAAAACTGCAGAAGCGCAAAAAGCTAACCCATTATTTGCAGTGTTACAACTTCCTGTAGGTTTAGATGCTAACGGACAACAACAATTTATCCCTGGTCCGGTAGTAGGTAACGCATTACAAAAAGATACTGCAAAGGTAAATAACTACTTAAGCAAACCAGAAATCAAATCTTTGATCCCAACTACCATGAAATTCATGTGGGGATTAAAACCTAGAACTGGCACTAAAGTTTTCGAACTTTACGCAATCAAAGTTGCTTCGTTAGATGGCCGCCCAGATTTAAGTGGTGATGCTGTCGCTAACGCTCGTGATGGTTTCGATCAAAACAACAACCCTGATGTAACTATGTTCATGACCAGCGAAGGTGCTGCGAAATGGAAAAAAATGACTGCAGAAGCAGCTGCTGATCCTCAAAACAAAAAAGCAATTGCTATTGTATTAGACAACACAGTTTACTCTGCTCCTACTGTACAAAACGAAATTCCTAACGGCGTTTCTTCAATCACTGGAAGTTTCACTAAAGAAGATACTAAAGATTTAGCTAACGTATTAAAAGCTGGTAAGTTACCTGCTCCAGCTAAAATTGTTTCAGATTTCGTAGTTGGTCCTTCATTAGGTCAACAAGCTATTGATAGCGGTTTAATCTCATTCGTACTGGCTTTCGTGGTAATTCTTGCTTTCATGGCATTTTACTACAACAAAGCAGGTTGGGTAGCTAACATCGCATTGCTGATCAACGTATTCTTTATTATGGGTATTTTAGCTGCATTTGGTGCAGTATTAACACTCCCTGGTATCGCGGGTATCGTTTTAACCATCGGTTTATCGGTAGATGCCAACATCCTTATCTTCGAGCGTGTTCGTGAAGAATTAGCCTTAGGCAAATCAACCAACGTAGCTATTAGAGAAGGTTTCAAACATGCAATGTCTTCTATCTTAGATGCAAACATTACTGTATTCATCTTAGGTGTTATCCTATTTGTTTTCGGTTCTGGTCCGGTACAAGGTTTTGCAACTACATTATGTGTGGGTATCATCACTTCACTATTTGCAGCGGTATTGATCTCTCGTTTGATTTTCGAATCAATGATGGACAAAAAAGCGAACATCACTTTCGATAACAGCATTACCCGCAACGCATTTAAAAACTTAGCATTCAACTTCGTTGGACGTAGAAAATGGTACTACATCATTTCTGCAGTAATTATTGCTTTAGGTGTTGTTTTCTATGTTAAAAACGATGGCTTACACTTAGGTGTAGACTTTAAAGGTGGTAGAACTTACATGGTGAAGTTCGACAAGCAACTGAACACCGAAGATGTATCTAAAGCATTATCAGCTAACTTCGAAGGTGAAGAAGCTTTGGTTAAAACTATCGGAACAGACAATTCATTAAAAATTACTACACCTTACCACATCACAGACCAAGCGCCAGACGCAGATAAAGTTGTTGAAAATGCTTTACGTAAAGGTTTAGACGGCCTAGGTGCAAAATATACAATCGAAAGTTCACAAAAAGTAACACCAACCATTGCTAGTGATATCATTTACAGTGCTTATGGTGCCGTATTGTTCTCATGTATCGTGATGTTTATCTACATCTTGGTACGTTTCAAGAAATGGCAATATGGTTTAGGTGCTGTAATCGCATTATTCCACGACGTGTTATTGGTACTTTCGTTCTACACTATTTTAGACGGTGTATTGCCTTTCCCACTAGAAATTGGTCAAGATTTTATTGCGGCAATTCTAACGGTAATGGGTTATACCATGACAGAAACTGTAATCGTATTCGACCGTATCCGTGAGCGTTTAGCAGAAGCGGGTAAAGAAGATATGTACGGTGAAGAACGTAACAAACTAATCAACTTTGCATTAAACAGTACTTTAAGTCGTACTATTTTAACATCGTTGTCTGTATTCTTCGTGTTAATCGTAATCTTCATTTTCGGTGGCGATAGCATCCGTGGGTTTATCTTCGCTTTATTAATTGGTCGTGTCATCGGTACATATTCATCACTATGTATCTCTACCCCAATTGTAATCGACTTATCTAACGACGATAAGGCTAAAAAGTAATTGAAAACCAAATCATAAATCTTAGGTCCCGATGCAAATCGGGACTTTTTTTTGCATATAAAACACTAAGAAGTTAAGTACAAGTAAGACTTAATTATCTTCATTTCTTAATGTTTAGAAGCTTGAGAACTTTATTTGAAAAGCGAAATACTGCAACAAACAAAGTCACTCCCGCTATCCGCTTTACTTATTGGCAAACACACAGGTTTGCCAAACGTGTTCGCTCCTATCGGGTTTAAAATGCAAGTGATGTGCAGAGGTTTACGTTAATTAAACCCGGTTGAAGCGGAAATACTTTTTGTAGCAGCTAATCCTTTCAACGCAGTAACATTCGCAAAAAGATTGCAGCGAAAAACGGGACATTCCTACCTAGCAAGGCACAGCAGAACATTTTCAAGATATAAATAACAAAAGTGCATCAAAAATTTATCTCGCAACAACGAGCTAATTTCAGTAATTTAGCCAGCATGAGTTCAACTGTTAAAAACCCTAGCCACTCGTTTACCATAATGAATGAATTGGTGCTACCCAACGACACCAATACCCTAAATAATTTAATGGGTGGCAGGTTATTGCATTGGATGGACATTGCTGCTGCAATTTCGGCGCAAAAACATTGTAATAGCATTGTGGTTACTGCATCGGTAGACAATGTATCTTTTAAGCAACCTATTAAGCTTGGCGATGTAGTAACGATTGAAGCCAAGGTGACAAGGTCTTTTAACACTTCAGTAGAGGTACGTTTAGACATTTGGGCTGAAAACATTCCATCGGGAACGAGGACAAAATCTAATGAAGCTTACTATACTTTTGTAGCGGTAGACCAAACGGGTACAAAACCAGTACCAGAGCTACAACCAGAAACCCCAGAAGAAATAGAACTTTTTGAAGGAGCGTTGCGCCGTAGGCAATTACGTTTGGTTTTGGCTGGCAAAATGCAACCAGAGGAAGCTATTGAGCTAAAAGCATTGTTTTCTAAATAAAATAGGTAATGTGATATGACCACCTATACCGTATTAATTATTTTAAGTGCGCTGGTTATTTTCTCTTACCTTTTCGATTTGGTGGCGAGCAAAACCAAACTACCTTCTGTTTTATTACTACTGGTGCTGGGTATAGGTTTAAGATTATTGGTAGATAAACTACAAATACACACGTATAATTTCCTCCAAATACTACCAACCTTGGGTACGGTGGGTTTAATTCTGATTGTATTTGAAGGCTCTCTCGAGTTAAAGTATGCGAAAGACAAAAACAGTGTCATCAAAAGTGCATTTTTAGCTGCCTTACTCATACTGGTGGCTACGGTAGCTGCCATCACTTTTATCATTTACCAAATTACCGGAAAGGAGCTTTACCTATGCTTTGTCAACGCCATTCCATTCAGTGTAATTAGCTCTGCTATTGCCATTCCATCGGTGGCTACCATTAACAAAAAAAGTAAGGAATTTGTGATTTACGAGAGTTCGTTTTCAGACATTCTCGGTATCATCCTGTTTAATTTCGCAGTATCAAACCAACATATAACAGTAGGCTCATTTGGAGAGTTGGCAGTTAATACCATCTTAATTTTATTGCTATCTGTAGTGGCCTGTGTTACCCTTCTCTATCTAATGGGCAGATTAAGGCATCATATCAAGTTCTTTTTGATTATATCAATCTTAATTTTGGTTTACGCCATTGGGCAATCGTTTCATTTATCAGCATTGGTGCTGATCTTATCATTTGGTTTATTCCTAAACAACGCAGATACAATTAAACATGCCTGGTTCAGATCTGTTTTTATCTATAAAAACCTAGCCAACGATCTTACACAACTGCATCAATTATCTGCAGAAACTGCTTTTATCATTAGAACTTTCTTTTTCGTAATTTTCGGCTTTACGATGAATATTCAGCAGCTTAACGATTTTGTAATCATTGCCAATGGATTAATCATTTTAGGAAGTATTTATGTCATTAGATTTGCCTATCTGTACTTCTTTAAAAGAGAACACGTACTACCAGAAGGTTTTGTTACCCCTAGAGGTTTAATTAGTATTTTACTCTATTACAATTTACCACAACACATGAAATTAATGGAAATAGGCACACCATTTTTATTTATGGTAGTGTTGGGTTCTAGTTTAGTTATGAGTATCGGATTAATGGCTACAAAACGTAAAGAACAAATTTCGGAATTAGAACAGAGCCATTAGTTGTTCACGTGCTGTATAGGTTCTGAGTGATTAAGGTACTTCTCTAAACGATAAAAATTATCCTTAAAATATTGCTGGTTTCCTTTAACTCGTAAGGTAAGTTTCTTATTAGCCAGTTCTGAAAAACCACCAGCTGCAGTGCCAATTACTGCACCGCTGGCCGCTAAAAGAGCCGTAAGCTTGGCCATATCGGCTGTGTTTTCGCCGCTTTCATCTAAAGACCAGATAGCACCGCCGAGTCCTGCACCAATTAATGTGCCGCCAGTTAAACCATTGAGCAGTGTAAGTCCGCGTTTTTTTACTTTTATCTTTTTAATATCGGCTGTCCTAAAAATGATATAGTCACCCTTTTTATCTTCAATCCCAATGCCTTCGGCATTAATTTTCTTTAAAAAGCCTTTAGTGGTTTTAAATTTATAAGAGTATACTTTTACTTCGTAATCGCCAATATTCTCTATTTGTGCGCCACAAGTGAGGTGAAGTAAGAGAGCGCAGAAAAACGTTAAAACAATTTTCATTTGATGTTGTTTGGTGTATCTGTTAGATACAATACCAATGCCAACATTACAACATATTGTTTTAAGGTCGGCATTTAACAAAAATTTAACGTTTCAGAGGGAGATCAACTTCCCATTTCTAAGATCTTATCAAACTCGGTAGCTTTTAAAGGCATTACAGATAAACGACCTTGGCGCACTAAAGAAATATCTTTTAAGCTTTCTTCCGCTTTGATCTGTTCAAGGGTTACTGGATTTTTCAATGCTTCTACAGGCGCCAAATCTACCACTACCCAATTAGGATCTGGTGTAGTTGGATCCTGATAAAATTCTTTAACTACCTTGGCCACTCCCACTACGTGCTTGCCTTCGTTACTATGATAAAACAATACTAAATCACCTTCTTTCATCTCTTTCAGGTTATTGCGAGCTTGGTAGTTACGTACGCCATCCCAAAAGGTACGGCCATCTTCATTAAATTTATCCCAACTGTATTTAAACGGCTCCGACTTTACCAGCCAATATTGTGTTTTTTTCATGTTAAAACGAATGTTTTGAATTCACCGACAAACTTAAAACTTTGTCTTCATTTATCTACTACTCTTTAAAATTTGCCTTAATAAACAACAGTTGATAATGAATTGCATCTGCCCAATATTGCCAAGTATGTCCGCCAGGGTTGGTCATAAATGTATGTGGTATGTTATTGTAGGCAAGTTTCTCGTGCAAGGCTACGTTAACTTTATAAAAGAAATCTTCAGTACCACATTGAATAATTAATGCTAATGAATTAGGCGCTACTAAATTGGTGAGATTAATCACGGAGGCATTGTCCCATTGCGAAGGCTTAGCAGCATAAGTTCCTAACAGTTTCACCATATCCCAATTATTTGGGAAAGGCCTAATATCAACCCCACCACTCATACTCCCGGCAATGCTAAATACATCCTGATGCTTAAATGCCAAATACAATGCACCGTGTCCGCCCATACTTAAACCTGTTATTGCTCTTCCCTTCTTATTTGCAATTGTTTTATACTTTCCGTCAATCCAATTCACCAGTTCTTTGGCTACGTAGGTTTCGTATCTAGAACTAGGTTCCTCTGGGCTATCTAAATACCAACTATTGAAATTCCCGTCTGGACAAACGACTATTAATTGATGCTGATCTACCAAATTCTTTAAGGTTGGCACTTTTGTAATCCAATTAGCGTAGTTACCAGAATAACCATGCAATAAGTAAACCACTGGAAACTCCTTTTTATCGCTATAATTGGCCGGCGTAATTACTACAGCCTTAATTTCCTTTTTCATCGATGGGCTGTAGGTTTTTACAGTATCTACATTGGCGGCAAAAGAATTTAAGCCAAAAAACATCAGTAGCAAAAAGAAGATTTTATTCATGTGTATCTTATTATTTAATTACCTGAGAAGGCTGTTGAATATAGAGATTATTTTGAAATAATTAAGAAATTAGAGCTATATATCAGCAAAAGCATAGCTTTGCAAAAATTCTTTTGATGAAGCTGAAAAGTATCCCCCCTATTCCCGCAGTTTTAATGGCAATAATTAGTGTGCAAGGCGGGGCAGCAATTGCTAAAGGTATATTTCCGGTAATGGGTGCAGCCGGCACGGTTACACTTCGCATTGCAATTTCTGCAATTATTCTCTTGGCAATCCATCGGCGAAACTTCAAAAAAATCACAGGCAGCCAATGGAAGTTGATTGTTTGGTACGGTTTAGTACTCGGAGCAATGAACACAAGCTTTTACCTTTCGTTGGCTAGAATTCCTTTGGGCTTAGCTGTAACACTCGAATTTATAGGACCATTACTGTTGGCTGTATCTACCTCAAAAAAAGGTTTAGATTTCTTCTGGGTATTATTAGCAGCTATTGGCATTGCGTTAATTGCGCCATGGTCATCAAATAACAACATTGATTTAATTGGAGCGGCACTAGCCTTATTAGCAGGCGCATTTTGGGCAGCATACATTGTGCTTGGCGGCAAACTATCAAAAACCATGGATGGAGGAATTGCGGTGAGTATTGGTTTAGTAGTTGCTAGTTTTGTAGCCGTACCAGCAGGGATAATTGAAGGTAACCTCCATCAAATCAATCCTATGATATTATTTTGGGGCTTAGGAATTGCCTTACTTTCTAGCGCCATTCCTTACACTTTAGAGATGAATGCGCTGAAACACATCCCTGCAAAAACCTTTAGCATCTTAATGAGCTTAGAGCCTGCCGTCGCTGCTTTCTGTGGCTTATTATTTCTAAGCGAACAACTATCTTTTAACGAATGGGCTGCAATCGTCTTAGTTGTTGCCGCTAGTGCAGGATCTACACTCACAAGCTCTAAGAAGAGCAGCAAAAACTAGTTAACTATAAAATTATCAATGAAATATGTTAAAATAAATTACAAGTAATTGCAACAAGTTTTTTACCTTTGGCAAAAAAATTAAACCAATAATACTATTAAAATGAAAAAGAAATTATTAGCTCTATTAGTAATAGGCTCTGCAGTTGTAGGATCTTCTTGCAGTAAGATTAAAGAAGCAACTAATCAAGACATTACTATAACTGGAGCGGAAGTTACGTTAGTTGTATCTTCCAAAGATGTTTCAACTGGTTCGGTTGAATTAAAGTCTGAAACTGCAACTACAGATCTAGATGCATTGATTAAGGCAAAAGCATCTGGTTTTGGTTTGAAAAACGTAAAATCGTTAAAAGTAAAAACTTTAACTGCAGAAATTACTACTGGATCTGACGCCAATAACAACTTCTCAAACTTTAAAGACTTATCTGCTACACTTGAAGCTACTGGTAAAACACCTTTTACGGCAAGTTTCGCTGGTACGCCACAAGCAGGTAGCACTAGTATTAGTTTCGCAGTTAATAACGCTGTAGATTTAAAAGATTTAGTTTCGGCAGGAACATTAAAATACACGTTAAAAGCAACCGTACTTAAGAAAAATACAAACAATTTAACGATTAAAGTTAAGACAACTTATGACGCTGTTGTAGGTCTTTAATAAACTAAACCGTACTATTTAAATAGGCTAACTCAAAAGGTTGGCCTATTTTTTTAAGCAGTAATTGCAAAATACATATTGTCATTTTTAGATTGTGCAACGTGAAAGCATCACCGTCAAATAGCAGCAAAGATTTTCTTTACAAAACAAATCAAAAGCCTAACAAAAAAAGGAGATACAATAATGCATCTCCTTTTTTATATTTTTTCCAACTGAATTTCTAGTAATAAGTCAGAACCTCAGCTACAGATGAAATCAAATTGACTTAACCTTCTTGGTGCAACCAAGCTTTTTTAGCTAATAATTCGTCTTCTGTTTCACGGATATCTTCGTCGTCTACACAGCAATCTACTGGGCAAACAGCGGCACATTGAGGCTCATCGTGGAAACCTTTACATTCTGTACACTTATCTGAAACGATATAATACACTTCATCAGAAACTGCATCTTGAGCAACCGTTGCGTCTACTTCTTTACCTCCAAAATCAATAATACCATCTAAGCTGGTACCGTCAGAAAATCTCCAAGCTGTACCTGCATCGTAAATTGCATTATTAGGGCATTCTGGCTCACATGCCCCACAGTTTATACATTCGTCTGTTATTTTAATTGCCATGTTTTCGTCTAATTCTAAATGCTAAGTTTAACTTTGCAACGCAAATATATAACATAATCCATTTATAATAGTTCTAAATATGTCTTCACTTCGTAAAGAACAGCTAATTTCCGCTTTTAAACAGTTAGGCAAATACCTACAGCAACCCGATGAAACTTTTCAATCGGTTGTTTATTCGGCAAGAAATGAAAACGCTTGGTTTACAGAAGAAGAAGTAAATAAATCTGTTAAAGCATTGGCCGAAATGCTAAATGAAGTGGATTTAGAGCATTGGTTTGCAAATATTAGTGTTGCCACAGCACCTAAAAAAGTTGGATTAATCTTAGCTGGAAACATCCCTATGGTTGGTTTTCACGATGTAATGTGTGTGTTAGCGACAGGAAATATTGCCTTGATCAAATTATCTTCATCAGATAAAAAACTCCTGCCCTTTTTACTTAACAAATTGATTGAATTTTTACCAGAACTCGCAAATCATATTATTTACGCAGAACAATTGAAAGATTTTGATGCTGTGATTGCCACCGGCAGCAACAATACTTCCAGGTATTTCGAATATTACTTTGGTAAAGTACCTAATATCATTAGAAAAAATAGAAACAGCGTAGCCATTTTAACGGGCGAAGAAAGCGAAGCTGAAATTGCAGCACTTGGTCACGATATTTTAGATTATTTCGGGATGGGTTGTCGTAGCATTTCCAAAATCTTCATCCCTAAAAATTACGAAATCAAAAACTTTTTTGAGCCTTTGGAGCAATTTAAAGACATCATCAACCACTTTAAATACAATAACAACTACGATTACAACAAGTCTATTTATCTCGTAAACCAGCAAAACCACTACGATAACGGTTTTTTATTGCTGAAGGAAGATGAGGGATTGTCATCGCCTTTGGCTGTGCTCTATTACGAAACCTACGAAAACATAGACCACGTAATTGAAAAATTGAAACAGCAGCAAGAACAAATCCAATGTGTAGTGAGTAAAATATCTCACAAAGATCTGCAAACGCTTAAATTTGGTCAAAGTCAGCACCCAAAGCTTTGGAATTATGCGGACAATGTAGATACTATAATTTTTTTAATTAATTTAAATAAATGAGAAGATTGCTTTTAGTAATGTTAACTATCACGTTAACCCATGTGGCACTTGCCCAAACAAATAAAGATTTATTTATTTCAAACTATCCCAATGGAGTCTATGCCACAAAAGAAGATTTTATCAATAGAAAACCTAGTGATACCGTTGCTGTAATACCTAAAAATTTACCAGGCAAGCAAAAGGATAGTTTAACAATAAATCAAAATACGTTCTTTCATACTGCCTCTAATGATAAAAAAATAAAAAATGTATTTGCGATAGTTTATAACGGTCACATTTTTTTTAACATCGCCTCAATTTTATCAAACAGAAATAAAACAGATCGTTCGCAAAGCCACAATAATCCTAACTCGTTTGTAGGCGTATTGCTTGCAGGAAATAATTATATGTATACGGAAGCTAATTTGGCAAATGCTTGGGCACAGGGCTTTGCCTACGGAATGGGCGGAGCAATTGGGGGTATGGCTGCCCAAGGTATGGTTTATGGAAAAGGTATTGTTTGGGATGTAAAAAACAAAGAGTTCAACATCTTCAAAAATTGTAAAGACTACAATGAATTTATTAGAGATAAGTATCCCTCTGGCACACAAGACTGCAAAGATAACCAGCCAAATGCATTGCAGGTTAGAAAGGATATCACGAACATCTTATAATTTAACGCTGTTTATTTAATTAGGGATAATTAACTGATTTAACTTTTAACTTCTTACTTTTGAAGGAATGTATATCATCAAAGTTAAAGGCATAGCCAAAATACCGGATTACGTACAATTAAGAGACGAAAAGTTTACCTTGCTAGCTTACTTTAGGGTAGACAGACCTGATAAATCTCTAGAAAAATTGGGTTTTGGGGATAAGCAGGAAAAAATTATGAATTTTATTAACGAGTTGCCGTTTGGACAGGTAACTAAACTAGATATTTAACATGGCAGAGTACAAAGAAAATGTAATTACCTTAAATAATGTTGATGTTTTTCAGCAGAAACACTTAGTGCTATCTAATGTAAAACTTGATATAGCTAAAGGTGAATTTGTATTTTTAATTGGTGCTACCGGTTCTGGAAAAAGTAGTTTGTTAAAAATTATTTACGGCGATTTACACATCGGAAATGGTGAAGGAAGTGTAGCTAATTTCGACCTTAAAAACCTTAAAGAGAAAGAAGTTCCTTATTTGAGAAGAAAATTAGGAATTGTTTTTCAAGATTTCCAGTTGTTGAGTGATAGAACTATAGAGCAAAATCTAGAATTTGTTTTAAAGGCAACTGGCTGGAAAGACAAAAACCTAATTACCGAACGTATCAAAGATGTATTGGAAAAAGTTGGCTTACGTTCTAAAATCAAGAAAATGCCTCATGAAATGTCTGGTGGTGAGCAACAACGTATTGTAATTGCTAGAGCTTTATTGAACAATCCGGAAATTATTTTAGCCGATGAGCCTACAGGTAACTTAGACCCAGAAACTTCTGAAGAAATTGTACTTTTATTGAAACAGATTAGCCAAAATGGAACTGCGGTTTTAATGGCTACCCACGATTACCACATCATCCGTACTTTTCCTTCTCGTATTATTAAATGCGAAAACGGTTTGATACATGAGGATGTTAAAATAGCATAGAACATATATCGAGGGTTGCAAAATTCTTCTTTAACAAAGGAGCGATATTTCCTCAATTGGTATAAATTATTATTAAGCTAAGTACCGCTTACTATTAGCAGATGGTTTGGCATATCGATCATTTTCCTATATTTGAGACTATGAAATCTCGTTTCTATCTGCTTCTTTTGCTAGGCTGTCTAGGCGTATTGGGATGTAATAAGTCGGAAAATGCACCCAAACCAGATATGGCGCTGAATTATTTCCCGCTAAAAGAAAATCATGTAGTGATATATAACGTAGATTCTACGGTTTACAACAACTTCAATAATACCATTACAAATTATCTTTTCCAGTTAAAGGATACGGTTACCAACAAGTTTACAGATGCTCAAGGAAATGAAACTTACAGACTTGAACGTTATAAAAAAACAGCTACCCAAGATTGGTTTTTCCAAAAAGTGATTACTAGAAAAATCGTTAACAATAGAGCAGAAGAGTTTATTGATAACAAAAGATATGTGAGATTAGTATTCCCTCCTAGCTTACAATCTACTTGGAACGGTAATGTTTACAATGATTTAGGCGAATGGCGCCACGAAGTGAAGGAACTTGATGTACCATTAACGATAGGAACTCATCAACTTGATTCTACAATCTCTATCCACCAATACAACGAAGTAAATCTAATTAGAGAAGATATTTACGATGAAACTTATGCCAAAAACATTGGATTGGTAGTTAAGGAAGTCAAAGCAGTAGACAAAAATATCAGTACTGGCGTAATCACCAGAGGATTTAAGTACAAAATGCAATTGGATAGCTGGAAGTAAGTTTTCAGTCGGTAGTTCTCAAATCGCAGTTACCAGTCAATAAAACTTTAACCAGTAACAATTATACAGTTACCCTAAGCCAACAATACAACAATTTATCAATCGAACAATAGTAGCCAACCAGCGCTACAATTACTTTTCTGCAAAAAAAATACTCCCATTTTTGATATTAGAGTATATTATAGTTTTATTTGCACAAAAACCTGTAGTTAATGGCAAAAAATTTATTGATAGTTGAGTCTCCCGCAAAAGCGAAAACCATAGAAGGATATTTAGGAAAGGATTTTTTAGTAAAATCTAGCTATGGACACATTCGCGATTTGGTTAAGGGCGATATGGGAATTGATGTAGAGAAGGATTTTTTGCAGACTTATGAGGTGCCCGCCGACAAAAAACAGGTAGTATCTGAATTAAAAAAGTTAGCGAAGGGAGCCGAAACGGTATGGCTAGCATCCGATGAGGACCGTGAGGGAGAAGCCATTTCTTGGCACTTATTTGAGACTTTAGGCCTTAAAAAGGAAAACACTAAACGTATTGTATTCCACGAGATTACTAAGCCTGCTATATTAAAGGCTATAGAGAAACCAAGAGGAATTGATTACAATTTAGTTTACGCACAACAAGCTCGTAGGGTTTTAGATCGCTTGGTAGGTTTCGAGCTTTCTCCTGTACTTTGGAAAAAAGTAAAACCTTCTTTATCTGCAGGTCGTGTACAATCAGTTGCCGTACGCTTAATTGTAGATAGAGAAAGAGAAGTAAATAAATTTAATGCTACTGCAGCATTTAAAATTACAGCACAATTTACTACTGGAAACGGTAGAGAGATTGTAAAAGCAGAATTACCACAACGTTTCGAAAAAGCAGAAGAAGCAGAGAAATTTCTTCAAGATTGCGTTGGAGCCAACTTTAAAGTGAATAACTTAGAGGTTAAACCAGCAAAAAGAAACCCGGCCGCACCTTTCACTACTTCTACCCTACAGCAAGAAGCTTCCAGAAAACTGGGATATTCGGTAGCTAGAACCATGCAAATTGCACAGAGGTTGTACGAAAACGGTAAAATCACCTATATGCGAACCGATTCGGTAAACTTATCGGAAACTGCTGTTGCTGCTGCCGCTGCTGAAATTAAATCGGCTTACGGTAATCAATACCATCAACCAAGAGTTTACAAAACGAAATCTGCAGGTGCTCAAGAAGCTCACGAGGCTATCCGCCCTACTTATTTCGACCAACATACAACAAATGGCGATGCTGCCGAAAAACGTTTATATGAGCTAATTTGGAAACGTGCTATTGCCTCTCAAATGAGCGAAGCTGTTTTCGAGAAAACTACGGTTGATATCGGTGTAAGCACAAGAAAAGAAACCTTAGGTGCAGAAGGTGAAGTATTGAAATTTGATGGTTTTTTAAAGGTATATTTAGAATCTACCGATGACGAGGATGATGAAAATGAGAGCAATTTACTGCCTCCTTTAGCCATTGGCCAATCGTTAGAATTAAAAGAGATGTTGGCAACAGAGCGCTTCTCTCGTCCGCCGGCACGTTATACAGAAGCTAGTTTAGTTAAAAAATTAGAGGAATTAGGCATTGGCCGACCTTCTACTTATGCGCCAACCATTTCTACCATACAAAACAGAGGTTACGTTGTTAAAGAAGATAGAGACGGTAAAAAGAGAGATTTCTTAGCTTTTTCATTGTCGAATGGCAGTATCACTAAACAAAAAAAATCTGAAATTACTGGTGCAGAAAAATCAAAGTTATTCCCTACTGATATTGGTGAAGTGGTTAACGATTTCTTGGTAGAGCATTTCAAAGGAATAGTCGATTTCAATTTTACTGCAAAAGTTGAAAAACAATTTGATGAAATTGCACAAGGTTTGCAAGAATGGACAGCCATGCTACACTCATTCTATAAACCTTTCCATACTGAAGTTGAAAATACGATAGAAAATGCAGAAAGAGCAACTGGCGAACGTTTGTTAGGCACTGATCCTACAACCGGCAAAAATGTTTACACCAAAGTTGGTCGTTTCGGTCCGCTAGTTCAAATTGGTGAAATGAGTGACAACGAGGAAGAAAAACCTCGTTACGCAAGCTTAACCAAAACGCAGTCTGTTGGTACAATAACTTTAGAAGAAGCTTTAGATTTATTTAAACTTCCTTTTCAACTGGAAGATTACCAGGGCAAAGAAGTTTCCGTAGGATTGGGTCGTTTTGGACCTTATGTTAAATGGGGCGACACTTTCATTTCGATCCCTAAAAATGTAGATCCGCTAACTATTGATAATGACAAAGCTGTAGCCATTATCGGTGAGAAAATTGATGCAGATGCTCCTGTGGCGCACTATCAAAACCTACCTGTGACTAAAGGTACTGGCCGTTTTGGTCCGTTTATTAAATGGAACAATTTGTTCATCAATGTACCAAAAGCTTATAATTTTGATAACCTTTCGCAGAACGATATTAACGAGCTTATCAGCAAGAAAATAGAGAAAGAGAACAATCGTTTTATCCAACAATGGACTGAACATAAAATTGCTATCGAAAATGGAAGATGGGGACCGTTTATTCGTTTCGGTAAAGACATGCTGAAACTTGGAAATAACCCTGCTACTAAACAGAAATATACTGCAGAAGAGCTTGCTGGCATTTCTTTAGATGAGGTAAAAGCTTTAATTGTAGCTCAAAAACCTGATGCTTTTGAAGCTAAAAAGAAAGCACCTGCGAAGAAAAAAGCTGTAGCTAAGAAGAAGTAGACAGTTTACAGTTTTGAATTCTTAGTTTTGGATTCATAACTACAAACAGTTAACCAATTAACCAATTTAAACAGTTAAACAACTTTGAAAAAAGACTTACCTGAAAATATTGTAGAAGATGTTGCCATTGCCGTGGTATTAATGAGCGAAACTCCAGAAGTAAAAAATTGGACGGTTTATCTCGTTAACTTTAAAGACCAACCTATTACGAACGTTTTAATCACTTCTAAAGGTTACGGAGAAAAAGACGGCAAACAGGTTAAAACATCGTTGTTAAGGCATTTTATAGGCGATGTTCCTTCACAAGGTTCTGCAGGCGTAGAAGCTATTGATCCTGCTGTTTTCGGATTAACGAATGAATATTGGTTGAGTTATTACATCGGCAGTACCATTTACGATAAGAAATTCATTTTCCTACCAGAAAGCATTATAGATACCAATTTGATTAGAATTCCTGTGTTAAATAAACCAGGGGTGATGATAAAATAATTCATTGGTTCACTGGTTCATTAGTTTATTTCCGTGTAAATGATTATTTATAAACCTATAACCCGCACTGGCAAAACTATTCCAAACTCGATGTTTCTATCGTTAAACAATATTGCTCTACTGCCAACAATTCACTAGTTTTTTCGTTATCTTCATATCTAAAGTCTATTTAGCGTATGAACCAACAAATTTCTACTAATAACGCTCCTAAACGACCAGCTATTAAGGTAATCGTTATCGGCGCTCTTGTTTTAGTTGCAATTATTGCAGGCTATTTTCTTCTCAAAAAGGATAAAAAACAAGATCACACTCAATTTGCAAAATATATTGATGCTTATACTTCGGGTATCATTTCAAAAAAAAGCAATATCCGGGTTCATCTAGCAAATTCTGTAACTAACACTACAGATCTTGGCGAAACCGATCAAAAATTGTTCGACTTCTCTCCTAGCATCAAGGGAAAAACCTATTGGATAGATGCACAAACTATAGAGTTCCGTCCTGAAGAGAACTTAAAACCCAACCAAAAGTATGAAGCCAGCTTAAATTTGGCCAAGATCTTACCAGTGGAAGAAAATCTGGAAGAATTTGAGTTCGATTTTAAAGTCATCAAACCAGGACTTGCGTTCACGGAAAACGGTTTAGTTTCACAAAACAATACTTCGTTAAACTTAATGAAGTTAACGGGAGAAGTAAGCACCGCAGATGCAGAAGACACGGAGAAAGTCGAAAAAACACTTTCTCTCAACTCTCCACAGAAATTAAAGATCAAATGGAGCCACAATCCGCAAAAGCAAACCTCTACGTTTACGATAGATAGCATTCAAAAAACGGATGCCAGTTTATCACTAAATTGGGATGGTGATGCCATCGGTGCTGATGATGACAAGGGCGAAACTACATTAGAGATCCCTGCTAAAAACGTATTTAAAGTTTTAGCAGTAAAAGCGGTACAGCAACAAGAAGATTATGTACTCATCCAATGCTCTGAGCCCGTAAGCGTTACTCAAGATTTAGCCGGATTAATCAATCTGGGCAGCTTAAGCGATCTAAGATTTACCATCGACGGCAGTCAGATTAAAGTATATGCACCAGATGCTTTAGAAGGAAATTACAATGTCGTTATCAGCAACGCTGTCACTAATATTAACGGAAAAAACCTAGAGGCTGCTAAAAGTGCCAATCTCATCTTCGAAAACAAAAAACCAGCAGTAACCATCGCTGGTGCAGGTACCATCTTACCTAATTCTGGCAAATTGGTATTGCCTTTTGAGGCTGTAAACCTAAAAGCGGTAGATGTCACCATCATCAAAATTTTCCAAGATAATATTCCTCAATTCTTTCAGGTAAACAATTATAAAGAAGGAAATGAGTTGCGTCGTGTCGCTAAGCCTATTCTGCAAAAAACCATTCATTTAAGTGAGGATAAATCTTTAGATCTTCGTAAAAAGAACCGATTTACGCTAGACTTAGATAAACTGATTAAGACCGAACCCGGAGCAATGTATCGTGTGAGTATCATGTTTAAACATTCTTATGCATTATACAACTGTGCACAATCTAGCGATAGGGCAAGCGCCGAAGAAGGTGACTATGATGGTTACGACGGTTATGAGTATGGCGAAAAAATAGATGAGGACGATGATTTCTGGAACAATTACCAAAATTACTACCCTCGCGGTTACCGTTGGAATGATAGAGAAGACCCTTGTACGCCATCCTATTATACTAGCGAAAGATGGGCACACCGAAACTTGCTGTCCTCTAACATCGGCTTAATTGCGAAGCGTGGAAACGATGAAAGTATGCTCGTGGTTGCTACAGATTTGTTAACCGCCAAACCTTTAAGTGGTGTAAGTATCGATTTGTTGGATTACCAAAAACAAGTACTTACCTCAGTAAAAACTGATGGTGATGGTATGGCCAGCTTTGCCCTAAAAAGAAAACCTTTTCTGTTGGTTGCTAAAAATGGAAATGAACGCGGTTATTTAAAACTGGATGATGGTAACTCTCTCCCTCTATCGAGATTTGATGTGGGTGGAGAAGTAGTTCAGAACGGAATTAAAGGTTTTATTTATGGTGAACGTGGCGTTTGGCGACCAGGTGATAGCATCTATTTATCATTCATTTTAGAAGATAAACTGAAAAAACTGCCAGCAAACTATCCTGTTGTTTTCGAGCTTTACAATCCAAAAGGGCAATTGGTTAAGAAGCAAAGCAACACCAAACCTCTAAATGGTTTTTACAGCTTTAAAACGGCAACAGAAAATACTTCGCCAACTGGCGGATGGCAAGCGAAATTCAAAGCTGGTGGCGCAACTTTCACCAAAAACCTAAAAATTGAAACCGTTACGCCTAATCGTATCAAAATTAATTTCGATTTGGGTGGTAAAAAATACTTGGGCAATGGACGAGCTTCTGCGGCTACGCTATCGGCAAAATGGTTGTTCGGTACACCTGCACAAAACTTGAAAGCTAAAGTTGATATCAATTTGAGTAAAGGCGAAACCTCCTTCTCTAACTTTAAAGACTATTCCTTCGATAATCCAATTGTTCAATTTGATAACCAGTTAAAAACAGTATTTGAAGGCACTTTGAATGAAGCTGGCGTTGCTACCGTCAACACTAACCTGAACGATCAAATGGCTGCTCCTGGCATTTTAAGGGCAAACATCACTACCAAAGTTTTTGAACCGGGAGGTAATTTCAGTATCGATAACTTCAGCATTCCTTACCATGTTTATGATAATTACTTTGGAATTAAATCGCCACAAGGTGATAAAATGACTGGAATGTTGGTGACTGGAAAAGACCATCAAGTAGATATTGTAAATGTAAATAGAGATGGAGCCTTACTGAATGCCAATAAAACCGTTACTGTGGCCCTGTACAAAGTGCAATGGCGTTGGTGGTGGGAACAAAACAACCAAGAGAATTATGCCAATTTTACGCAAAATGAGTATAATAAGCTCATCAGATCTGAACAAGTAGAGATGCGTAACGGTAAAGCCAAATGGGATTTACGAATTGATGAACCCGAGTGGGGCCGCTATTTAATTGTAGTAGGTAACGCTTATGGCGGTGGTCATTTTGCGGCGAGAGAAGTTTATATTGATTGGCCAGGATGGGCACAACGCGAACAAGGCAGTAACCCAACCGAAGCCGCCATGTTATCATTCACAGCTAACAAAGCAAAATACAACGTTGGGGATGAAATTACCTTAACGGTTCCTTCGCCAGAAAATGGAAGGGCTTTGGTTTCTATTGAAAACGGCAGTAGAGTAGTTAAAACTTTCTGGACAGATACGAAGAAAGGTCAAACGCAGATTAGCTTTAAGGCAGAGAAGAACATGACACCTAATGTTTTTGCCAATGTGACTCTGTTGCAACCGCATAGCCAAACGGTTAATGATATGCCAATTAGGATGTATGGTGCTATTCCATTAAGTATCGAAAATCCTGAGACTATCTTGAAACCTCAAATCGCGATAGCTAAAGAACTACGACCAGAAACAGAAAGTAGTTTGGCGGTTAGTGAGGCCAATGGTAAGGCAATGACTTATACCATCGCCATTGTTGACGAAGGTTTGTTAGATCTTACCCGTTTCAAAACTCCTGATCCTCATGCATCATTTTATGCCAGAGAGGGCTTAGGCGTTAAAACTTGGGATTTGTTTGATCAGGTATTAGGTGCTTGGGGTGGCAATTTGGAAAGGATTTTAAGCATTGGTGGTGATGGTGCGCTCAATAAAAACATCAACCCTGCTAAAGCGAACCGATTTAAACCGGTAGTGAAATTTATGGGACCTTTCCAATTGGGCAAAGGCGAAAAGAAAACCCACAAATTTAAGCTTCCACAGTACATTGGTTCGGTTAAGGTAATGGTAGTTGCCGCTAATGATGGTGCTTACGGAAATGCCGAAAAAGCAGTGGAAGTAAAAAAACCAATCATGCTTTTGGCCTCTGTACCGAGGGTAATTGGTCCGGGCGAAACATTCACCTTGCCAGTAAACGTTTTTGCTACTAATAATAACATCAGAAACGTTTCAGTAAGCTTGCAAACTAGCAATTTGCGTATCAACCAAACAAATAGGCAAAATTTAAACTTTGCTAAAGCTGGTGATCAATTGACTTATTTTAATGTGACTGCGCCAAATAACACAGGCATTGCCAAAATCAAAATTATTGCACAAAGCGGAGCTGAAAAAACGATTACCGATGTAGAATTGGATATCAGAAATCCAAATCCGATGGTTACGAACGTGATTTCTGCGGTAATACAACCTAACCAATCTTGGAGTAGTGATTATGCAGCTATCGGCACCGCCGGAACAAACAGCGGTAGTTTGGAAGTTTCGTCTATCCCTCCTATCAATTTAGAGAAAAGGCTGGGCTATTTAATCCAATATCCGCATGGTTGCGTAGAACAAACTACCTCTGGTATTTTCCCACAGTTGTATTTAGATAGACTTTCGGCGCTGAGCGAACAGAAAAAAGCGCAAATAGAACGTAACATTAAAGCCGGAATTAACAAACTGAAAGGCTTCCAAACTACGGATGGCGGATTAGCTTACTGGCCAGGCAATCCAACTGCCGATGAATGGGGAACCAATTATGCGGCCCATTTCTTAATTGAAGCGCAAGAAAGTGGTTATACTTTACCTGTTGGCTTATTTGATGGGCTAATTCGTTTCTTGAAAAACAAAGCCAACAATTGGACACCTAACGCCAATAATTTCTATGGTGGCGATTTAAATCAGGCTTACCGCTTGTATGTTTTAGCACTGGCGAAAAAACCAGAAATGGCTGCAATGAACAGGCTAAGAGCTTTCGAATATTTAACTGATGCTGCGAAATGGAGATTGGCAGCCGCTTATCAACTAGCTGGTCAAACTGGCGCTGCCAGCAGTTTAATTAAAGGTTTGGCTACACAGGTAGAAGCTTACCAACAATTAGGCGGTACTTACGGCTCAGATTTAAGAGACCAGGCAATGATTATGGAAACACTGACCCTGATGGGACAGAAAAACCGAGCACAACAGGTGATGACCAAAGTTGCAGCCAGATTGGGTGAGGATCAATGGTATAGTACACAAACCACAGCTTATAGTTTGCTGGCAATTGCGAAGTTCTGCGGCGAACAAAAATCAGGTCGCAAATTGAACTTCCAATACGTATTAGATGGTGCTAAAGGTTCGGTAAACAACAATCAATATTACAGTTCTACACCAATTAACTTTAAAGGAAATAAAGCTACTATTACCAACAGAAGTAACGGTGTACTCTTCGCAAGGCTCATTGTTCAAGGTCGCCCTGCAACGGGACAGAATGATTTCTTACCAAACAATCCAGACTTATTGGTGATGGACGTGAGTTACAAAAACATGAAAGGTCTGGTATTAAATCCAGCGCAGCTGAAACAAGGACAAGATTTTTATGCGGAAGTAACTGTTAAAAATACAGGCAGACAAGGTCTGTACGAACAGATGGCTTTAACGCAAATCTTCCCTTCTGGCTGGGAAATCATCAATACAAGATTACATGATAACGAAGGTGCATTTGCGGCATCCGCTTACGATTACCAAGATATCAGAGATGACAGGGTATTGACTTATTTCAATCTAAGAGAGAACGAAACCAAAACGTTCAGGGTTTTGCTTAACGCCTCTTATTTGGGTAGGTTTTACTTGTCTAATGTGCAATGCGAAGCGATGTACGACAATAAAATTGCGACAGCAAAAGCTGGATTTTGGGTTGAGGTGGTGAAGTAATTTTGTTTAGCGATAGGCGTTTGGCGTTATAAAAACCAAACGCTTATCGCTTTACGCCAAATGTGGTGAATTAAATCCTTGGCCAAACATTAGTCATTATAAACCTTACAAAACCTGCAGAAAATTTGATTAAAGTAATTATTTTTTCCATGTTCGTATCTCCTTTGGAGTATATCAATTAATGGGGGAAATTGTTACCTATTATTTTTCAGCACTGTCGTTCCCAAACCGTCATCCCGAATTTATTTCGGGATCGTAATGCAATAAACCTATCATCGCTTTAAGATTCCCGCCTACGCGGGAATGACGAGAAAGAGCTTAACTAAAAATGAAAAAACAACTCAAAGCAATTATTTACGTAGATATTCTATTTGCAGTATTGCTTTTGTTTTTCTGGTTTTCGTTACCTAAGCCACTGTTTATCACTCCAACTTCCTACGTGATAGAAGCTAGCAACGGCGAATTATTGAGTGCATCTATTGCAAAAGACGGTCAGTGGCGTTTTCCAGTTGCCGATAGTATTCCTGAGAAGTTTTCAAAATGTATCATTACTTTTGAGGACAAGCGCTTCTACAATCATTTAGGAGTTGATTTCATTGCTGTTGGCAGAGCTATTCGTCAAAATATGCAGGCTAAATCTGTAGCCAGTGGTGCAAGTACATTGAGCATGCAGGTGATTAGGTTATCGAGAAAAAAAGAGCGAACTATCTTCCAGAAACTCGCAGAAATGTGGATGGCTGTAAGGCTTGAAGTAAGCTATTCTAAAGAGGAAATTTTAGCTTTGTATGCAGCAAATGCGCCTTTTGGCAGTAACGTAGTTGGTTTGGAAGCTGCCAGCTGGCGATATTATGGTAGACCTGCAGAAAACCTATCTTGGGGCGAAATGGCGACGCTTGCCGTGTTACCAAACAGTCCTTCCCTTGTTCGCCCTGGCAAAAATGCTACAAGGTTAATCATCAAGAGAAATAACCTGCTCGATAAGTTAGTTGAGGAAAAAATTATAGATAGAGCGACTGCACAACTTTCAAAAGCGGAACCCATTCCTAGCGCTCCACTCCCGCTGCCACAAAATGCACCACACTTACTCAACAGGTTTAAGGATGAAATGAAAACCTTGAAGGTGAATACAACCCGAATTACTTCTACTATTGATGAGCATCTGCAAAAGGAGCTCAATCGTTTAACGGCACAATACCATCAAAAATTTGCTGCTAACGGCATCAATAATTTAGCGGCTTTGGTCATCAACGTTAAAAATGGCAGCGTGATTGCTTACGTTGGCAACTGTTATCTTCCCCAACAAAAAGAAATGGAAAGCCATGTGGATATGATTAGCGCTAGGCGAAGTCCGGGAAGTACATTGAAACCACTATTGTACGCAAGTATGCTAAATGATGGTTTCATTTTACCTCAAACATTAATTTCTGATGTTCCTACACAAATTGGCGGTTACTCCCCACAGAATTTCGATTTAGGTTACGATGGTGCCATTCCAGCTGACAGAGCTTTAAGTCGCTCGTTGAACATTCCTGCTGTTAAAATGCTACAGCAATATAAATATGAGCGTTTTTACGATAAGCTGAAGAAATTCAATTTCAGTACCCTTAATAGACCCGCAGATCATTATGGGCTATCATTAATTTTGGGTGGCAGCGAGGTAACCATGTGGGATTTGAGCAATGCTTACTTGGGGATGGCTAGAACCCTAAACCACTACAATGATTATCAAGGTAAGTACAACAATGCAGATTACAGTAGCACTTACTACGTCAAAGATCAAGAGAAACCCGAGGACGAAATAGAAGCTACTTCACTTTTAGATCATGGTACCATTTGGTCTACCTTTAATGCCATGGAAGAGGTAATGCGCCCCGGAGATGAAGGCTTGTGGCAACAATTCTCTTCGTCGCAACGTATTGCATGGAAAACAGGCACCAGCTTTGGTTTTAGAGATGCTTGGTCGGTAGGCTTAACACCTAACTATGTGGTTTGCGTTTGGGTTGGCAATGCCGATGGCGAAGGAAGGCCTGGTTTAACTGGTATCGAAGCCGCAGCGCCTTTGATGTTTGATATTTTTAGGCTACTACCCAGCTCAAAATGGTTCGAAATGCCTAAAACAAAGCTTAAACGCATTACAGTTTGTAAACAGAGCGGATACAAAGCATCGTCTATTTGCGAAACTAAGTTGGTACAATGGGTTCCGCCAGTTGGCGAAAAAACAGCCTTATGCCCATATCATAAATTGATACATTTAGATGCAAGTGCCACTTACCAAGTTACCAACCAATGTTACAGCGTAAACCAAATGAAACATAAAAGTTGGTTTGTGCTGCCTCCAACTATGGAATACTATTACAAGACAAAAAATGCGGATTATCGCGTATTACCGCCATTTTTAGATGGTTGCGAGAACGAAAGTGCCGCTGTAATGGAGATGATTTATCCAAAAGCAAACGCTTCTATTTATATCCCCTTAGAAATTGATGGCAACCGTGGAAAAGCGGTTTTTAACGTTGCACATCGAAATAACAACGCTACTATTCATTGGCACATTGATGAAGAATACGTAGGAACAACCAAAAACTTCCATCAAATCGCTTTAAGTCCGAAACCAGGCAAACACGTACTAACCTTGACAGACCAAAATGGAGAACGATTGGTACAGATTTTTACCGTGTTGGATAAGGAGGAAAAGTAGTTTTTATATAGTCATTCAAGAGCAGTGATTATTAGTCGTTGAGTATACAATAGAGGTAGCTACTCTTGAAGTTTGTTACTTCTCCACCCTAAACCAATCTAAATCTGCGTAGCCGCTATCGTTTGTCTGTTGTTCGCGGATAGCAAATAGACCAACTTTAGCACCAATCCATTTACCTGGAGTAGCCTCAAACGTATCTTCTACTGGTGTAAAAGTGTTTCCATCTTTGCTATAGCTAAACTGGCATTTTGCACCTTTGCTAACCTTAACCCTAAGAAAAACATCGTTTCCATCTAATTTCAAAAGCTGTTTTTCATTTTCGGCTTTGCCTTTGTCCGCATTTTTGCAAACTGAATAAACTAAATACAATCCATCTTTTTTAGATTTTACTGCCAGATATGCATAGCTTAATCCGTAGATTGTTAGACCAGCCTTTTCATCTTCCAACTTTTGGTTAGCAGTGAAGCTTAATTTTGTAGTAGCCGTAAATTCTTCTGTTGGAAATTTCTGCATCAAGATATTTGGCACATCCCAAAGGTTTTTGGCACTATCAGGAATTTTGGAAGTATATAACCTCAAACTTCCTTTACTTGGGTTCAAAAATGACCACGTAGCTAAGGGATTAGCCTGCCATTGCCACTGCAAACCTAACGATGTACTATTAAATTCGTCCGATTCTGTTGGAGTGAAAATTGCACTAGGTTTAGCCACGTTTGGTTTCTTGTGTACTAATACAGGCTCACCGGTTCCATCGCCATCTTTATCTATACCAATTACAGGCCAGTTGTTTACCCATTTCATAGGTTGTAGGTGCACTACCCTTCCATAAGCATCTTTATCCTGAAAATGCAGAAACCAGTCTTCGCCATTTGGTGTATTTACCCAAGCGCCTTGATGTGGCCCATTAATTGGCGTTTTGCCTTGCTCCAGAGCAACCTTGCGCTCGTAAGGACCATAAATATTTTTTGAGCGCAAGATAGTTTGCCATCCTGTAGAAACTCCACCGCCGGGTGCAAAAATATAATAGTAGCCGTTGCGTTTGTAAAGCTTTGGCCCCTCAATTGTTGGATCGAGTTCATGCCCATCATAAACCAATTTACCTTCACTTATCACCTTATCGCCTTTAGCATTCATTTCTTTAATTACAATAATGCTTTTGATACCCGCTCTGCTACCAGCATAAGCATGTGCTAAGTAAACTTTGCCATTTTCATCCCAAAGCGGACAAGGATCTATCAAACCTTTACCAGCTTCTACCAAAACTGGATCAGTCCAAGGTCCTAAAATATTTTTCGCTTTAGTTAAGTATATCCCAAAATCTGGATCTGGATAGTAAATATAAAACTCGTTGTTATGATAACGGATAGCAGGCGCCCAAACTCCATTTCCGTGCTGAGTTCTAGAGAAATGTTCAAACGGAGGTTGCCTTTTTAGTGCGTGACCAATCAATTTCCAGTTCACTAAATCAGTAGATTCTAATATTGGAAGTCCTGGAATGGCGTCAAAACTAGAGGCAATCATATAAAACTTATCGCCTACTCTAATCGCATCAGGATCTGAATAATCTGCATCTAAAACTGGATTTTTATAGGTTCCGTTACCTAAATCGGAAACCCAAACTTTAGAGACATATTCCTTTTGGGCAAATGCGGCATTTAATAAAAGGGCAATTACTAAGCTAACAAGCGTTTTCTTCATTATTTATATTGTGCCTCGGTAATGGTTTTCACCAAGCTGTTAATGTAAACTTCAATGTTATCATACGCAGAACTCAAATCCTTTCCATTAGCATTTGACTTATTCGGATCTAATTTGTTTGCCACTTCCCATTCATCTGGCATTCCATCGCCATCGGTATCTTTTAGTACTGCAGTTTGGTTTAACTTTGGCCAACCGCCCACATCAGTTTGCGAATCAATAATGCCTTTGAAGCCAGTTTTAGAACCATTGTAAGTCGCTGTTCCATCCTTAACCTCCTTTGCTATTCTTATATCAATGGCATCTCGTTTATAACTAGCGCCCCCATACAGCAATACCATGTTATAAGCTTGCTCTGCAGTATGTTGGGTAACAATTTCAAATGCTAAAGGATTATTTTGCTTTACTGTATTGAAATTTGCAACGCTTATGCTCGAATGTCTATCAACTCCTCCATTCCAATTATCTGCAGTAACTGTTGTACTATTCGTCACTACATTACCAGCTACATAGAATTTACCATAACCCGGCGCATAAGTGGTTATATCAGTTTCCATATAAACTTGCATAATGCGATTTCTGTTAGATGAAGCCGGACCAGCTTTGTAATAGTTATTAACGATGTTGTATTCACCATTTTCGCCACCGTAGCTGCTGTTCGAGCCCCAGTTATAAATTACGTTGTTACGAAAATCGACCTTATCTATTCCAAATGGGCTTTTACCCGTACCTGCACGGCTACCACCATCAAACCTAGGATTACGGCTGTTATGATGTGATAGTAGATTATGATGAAAAGTAGCGCTTGAACCTCCCCAAATAGCACCATAGCCGTGATCGTCCTTACCGTGGAAAGATTTATTCAAGCTTTCTGACAAAATACACCACTGCATCGTGAAATTTTTATTGGCATAAAATGATGAACATTCGTCGATAGACCAGCTCATAGAACAGTGATCGATTACGATATTCTCCCTATTCCTTCCCCATAATGCATCTTGTTCATTCTGCGTTAAATCGCCCATACGGAAACGCATATACCTAATGATGACATTGTTCGCATTTACGTTCATTTCGTAATTCTGCAAGCAAATGCCATCGCCTGGCGCAGTTTGCCCGGCAATAGTTACATCGCCATTGCTAATTTGTAATCTACTTTTTAGTTCGATATTTCCAGAAACTTCAAAAACGATGATACGAGCGCCACTTGCAGCAACTGCCTCACGTAAACTACCTGCACCGGCATCGTTCAAGTTGGTTACTTTAATTACCCGACCGCCTCTGCCACCAGTTGCGTTTCTTCCATAACCTTCTACGCCAGGAAATGCTTGTGCTGTTTCTTGAACTTGTGTAGGTTTATCTGTTCCAGGATTGGTATCTCCACCGTTATCTATAGGTGCTTCTGATTTTTTTGAGCAGCTTAACAAAGCAAAAGCTGTTGCTAAAAAATATAAAGTTTTTCTGTTCATCTTAATTAATTAATTTGAGGTAACCATTTACTTCCACCCGAAAAAATATTCTTCAAGGTATATTTCTTCAATTCTTTTTTGGTGAGTTGATGAGACCATTCTATTCGCTGATCCTTTACGAAACCGGGGCCAAAAGAGCCGTATTCTGCATAATAAGTTTGCTTGTGATTATCATTTTTGTTCCAAACACTCCACCCTTGGGGCAAAATATGATCGCCCATCTCAGTATTGATGAATACGGTTTTTGCGAAGGGTCTCCACGGCCGGCCTAGGTAAACCTTTTTAAATGCTGGGTCTACCGTTAACTTGCAATTAAAAAACACAAAGCCAAATTTTTGATTTTGGGTTGTTGATGCCGCAGTAATGTAAGAGTTTTTTTTGCTGTGGATGTGGCAACCTTCGAAAACCACAGTAGCCGCACCAAAAATAAAGTCAGTAGTTCCTTCGATGTAGCAGTTTACATAATACTGCCTACTCGTGTCTGCAGATGTAAATAGTGTGTCTTGATTACTAATGATACGGCAGTTTCTGATCACAACTCGATCAGCTTCTACATGTAAGGCCACTGCCTGCCCTACTGGTCCAGCGTTGTTCTCGAAAGTTAAGTTTTCCGCTACAAAATCATTCCCCTGTACTAAAACCGAATAAGAAGTGTAGGTGTTGATTTTTCCTTTCCCCGAGTAATCATCATAAGTAATAATGGTACTTTGCTTGTCTTCGCCTACCAATCTAATTCTTATTTTTTGGGCTGGAATAACCAACTTTTCTTTATAAATACCTTTTTTAATATAGATATTTACCTGTACATCGCTATAATCGCGAACGGCCATTACCGCTTCTTGGATGGTTTTATACTGACCACTTCCATCTTGTGCTACGGTAAGTTCTTTGGGATAATCTTGTGCGTAAGACAATCCCACAATTGATACGAAGTATATAAATAAGATTAGCTTTTTCATTTTAATAGATTCCTCGTTCCTCGGAATGACAGGTCGGTTTATAGATTAACCTAGTTAGGTTTCCAACCGTTAAAAATTTTCTCTAATGTGAAGTTTTCTTTTACTTCTTTTTCTGTAAGTTGATGGGCCCATTTCACCCTGTTTTTATCATTTGCACCAACTCCTTTACTTTTATACTCGGCGTAAAACGATGTTTTTTCTGCGTCTGGTTTATTCCAGTTGTGCCATCCCTCTGGCTTAACTTGTTTGCCTAAATCACAATTGATAAAAACGGTTTTGGAAAATGGGCGCCATGGTCTGCCTAAGTAAAAAGAAGCCTCGGGCGCATTGCCATGAATTTTACTCTCGATAAACACATAGCCATATTTGGTGCTATCTGGAGTTGATGCTGCAGTATAATAACCCGCAGTTTTACCGAAAATTTCACATTGATCGAATACCGCAGTAGACGAACCAAAAATAAAATCTACTGTACCTTCTATGTAGCATTTATAGTAATACTGACAGCTGCCATAGCCATAGGTATAAAGCGTATCCTGAAAACCAAGCATCTTGCAGTTGATGAAATGAGCTTTATCTCCCGCTACAAACAGTGCTACGGCTTGACCAACTGGTCCAGAAGTGTTTTGAAAAGTGATATTTTCTGCAGTAAATTGTGGACCGTACACATAGAAACTAGAAGAGCCTGATGTTCCTTTCTCTTCTCCAAAAATGTTTTTCTTCTTCGAATAATCATCGTAAGTAAGGATGGTTTTCTCTACGCTTTCTCCTATCAAAGTAACCATTTGCTTTGATGCAGAAAGGTTAAGTTTCTCTTTGTAAGTTCCGTTTTTAATGAAGATGGTAGTAGTTACTTTTCTGAAATCGGGTACTGCATTAAGTGCTTCTTGTACTGTTTTGAAATTCCCCGAACCATCTTGTGCTACAACGAAATCGTATTGAGAGTTTGGTGTATGGCGTGTGGCGTAATGTTTATTACTTCCAAATACTTGGGTCAGTGAACAATTTAACAATAAAGCAATCAAACAATACAACAATCTCATCCTACTATTTTTTAACTACGGGTTTTACAATTTTATCTGCCAAAGGCAATTTCAAGTCTTTGATTTCTTGCAGCACAATCTGAGCAATCTTTCTAGCACCTAATTCGCTAAAATGAGTGTTATCTACTTTCCCGTCAGGATAATTTGGATGCTCATTAGCTTGCAATTGCAGAAAAAGTAGCTTTGAGTTTTCTTCTCCAAACTGCTGATACAATTGACGGCTTTTTTCATCTAAATCTATCAACGGAACATTTAACTTTGCTGCCAATTCTTTAACCAATGGCGTGTATTCTTTATGTGTTTCAAGTGCATTGCCATCTTTAAATTTTCTTCTAGAAACTGGCGTGATTAAGATTGGCGTTGCTTGCTTTGCTCTAGCTTCGCTTACAAACTTCACGAGATTTTCTTTGTATTGCTCTGGCGATGTATACCGATCTACTTTCTCTTTGCTTTCGTCGTTATGTCCAAACTGGATGAATACATAATCGCCCTTTTTCATGGTTGATAAAGCAGTATCCCACAATCCCTCACTTAAAAAAGTACGTGTACTACGACCGTTTTTTGCCAGATTATTAACTTCTACTGTTTTATCAAAAAAGTAAGTAAATGGCATTCCCCAACCGGTTTCTGGGTAAGCTGTAGTTAGCTTGTTAGCAGCAGTAGAGTCTCCAATAATGAACACCGTGGTTTTATCTTCCATTAGCGGCATAAAAAGCGTTATTAAAAAGAAAGATGTTAGAATTAACGAACGAAACATATAGCTAAAAAAGGGTTAAAAAAAGATGGGGCTATTAGCCCCACCTATGTTTGTAATTTAAATTTTATTTATCTCCACCTAGCATCACCTACTGCGTTCGCTTTTAAATCTACGTTAGAAATAGTAAAGTTACCTGCTGCTACATTTGCAAAACCAGGATCTAATCTAGTATAGCCATTTGCTGCTGCGTCATTTCTTGCAGAAGTAGTGGTGCTCTCATAGAAATTAGCTGCATTGAAATAATTATTGTTTAACATTTCGCCAATATTTGTTGAGCTTTGGTTAGAATAGTAAGCCACACTACCAACTATAATATTTTTATTGAAGGTGTTTGACAAAGTCGACAATCTATTGTACAAGTATCTTGTTCCTGTATAATTCATCACATTGTAAAACGTATTATTCTGAATAATAAGCTTGTTGTTTGTTTGGCTTGTAAAATCTGCCGTATAATTATCGATACGGAAAAGATCTCTCTGACCATCGGCTGTAGTAAAATTATAAAGAGTATTGTTTTTCATTGTGAAGGTTTTAGCAAAACCAGTCCTCATATCAACAAAAGCTGCACCCGTAACATTAAAATCTCTTATTATGTTATTTTCAACAGTTATTGACTCTACTAAGGCTTTAACGTTTATATATACCAATCCTTTTTGGTAGTTGTATATTTCACTATTTAAAATAGATACAGCTCCATAAGTAGTAGCCAAAGCTTCGTTGTAAACAATTAATTGGTTAGTGTTGCCGCCAGCTTGGTTACCATCCAGTTTTACGTTGTTTAATGTTAGACCTGCATTTGCAGCCATTTTAAATACAGCCCTATTTATAACTGGTTTATTACCTGCATTTGTACCTACGATAGTGATATTTCTATCGGCAGTAATATCGCTAGTTAAAGTATAAGCACCTGGATGTAAAGCAATTCTCACAGCTCCCGATGCTGTTAACGCAGTTATAAATTCGGCATCATTATGAACCTGTGTAAAAGCGCTTACATCTACAGATGTCGTGAAATTAGCTGAACCTCTTTGTATTGTATTGTTTAAAATTGCAACTGTATATAACGTCTCTGCAGTTAACCCAGCCACAGTAGCACTACCCGCTGCAATTTCAGCTGGCGTTAAAGTGTGTGAAACCGTACCTGGTGTAAAAACCAATCTGGTTACGATTTCTCCCGCTGGCCACGTAACTTTAACAGAGTTTGCAGTAACGTCGCCGGCATTAACTGCGTTCAAAATTTGTTCAGGATCTGTTTTAAATGTTGCGCTAATCCATTTAGAATCCGCAGCACCTTCCGAACTAATTGACTTTACCCTGACTGCATGTTGTACATTACCAGCTAAACCAGTCACTGTGTAAGGTAGTTGATCAAACTTAACATCATTAACTGTCTTTACTGGAGTTCCTGTAAATGCTGTGTTATCGAAAACTTCGATTACGTACGATGATGCATTTGAAACCTTTTTCCAATTTAGCCTCACATTTACTTTATTGAGTACTGTAGCCTGCAAATCTGTCGCTGAAAATGCCCTATCAGTTTCCAAATGAGTATTTGGTACTAAGTTGTCTTCTTTACATCCATTGAGAAATGCTAAAGAGATCAAGGAATAAGCGATTATATTTTTAAAATTCTTTTTCATGACTTAAAGGATTATAAACCTAAGAAACTGTTGTTTAGTGTTCCATTAGAAGAATCTAAGAACGTTTGCCAAATAGGCCAATATGGTTGTTTGCTTGGGCTATTTTGTGGGTTTTGACTTATTGCATCCCAAAAGGTTGCTACATCCGAACTTCCAATCATGGTCCAAGTTTTGTTCGAAGCATAACCACCTGCAGCGCCTGCAGCATCGGTATCACCAAAATTTAAACCGTAAATATTTAAGTTCTCTCCATTTAATGTAAAGTAAATTCTAGTAGGCAAATTAGCATAAACACCTTGTCTTTTTTCCAATTGTTCTAGCTTGGTTTTGTTTTCAGCTAATTTTGAATCCAATAAATTCCAACGAATTAAGTCATTCTTTCTTAGCATCTCCCCTACAAACTCTAAATTACGCTCTTTAACAATTGCGTTAAAAAAAGCAGTTTTAGATGCAGTGGCTGTAGCCATATAAGCAGTAACCAACGCAGAATTATTAGGATATGCCCTATCTCTGATTTGTTTTAAGTAGGGAGCTGCAGCAGCTGGTCCATCTAACTCATTAATCGCTTCTGCCGCCATTAAAATTACGTCAGAATAACGCATATAAATCCAGTTAACACCATCATCATTAGCTGAAGTTACGCGACGAGTCATCCACTCATAACGATATTTACCCAAATACATCCTTCCTAATGTAGACGCAACTTGAAAAGCAGTATTTGCTGTACCATCACTATCCCATCCGTAAGGTGTAATACTTACCGCACGTCTTGTATCTTCTTTCTCATACTCATACCACATCGTTGGGTTTGCAATTACAGTTCCGCCTTTATTTTGACCTGTATATTTATCAGCTTTTGCATGGTTTACACCTAAATCAAAAAGTACGCGACCTCTGGTTTCATTAAATGGAACCTCCCACATAGATTCTTGGTTAGGCGCTGTAAGCTCTTGATTTAAATTTCTGAAAACTTGCTCGAAACTTGGTAGTAGCCTTACTGAATTACTTGCAATAACGTCTAAACATTCTTTTTTTGCTATTTCATACATTTTTGCTGGTGTCAAATCTGGATCATTGCTTAAGCGAACCATTTTATCTTGACGCAAAGCATAACCACCCGCCATTAATGCAATACGAGCTCTTAACCCTTTAGCAAAGGCTTTGTTAACACGTTCTACGGAATTAGTTCTAGCAGAGCCATTAGGCCATGCCAAATAATTAGAAGCTTCTGCCAAATCTGCCAAAAGTTGTTTATAAATCACATCCCTATCAGTTCTAGGCATGTACAGAGTTTCAGAATTAATCGGCTCGAATCTAGCTGGCACATCGCCCCATCCTTTAATCAAGTCACAGTAAAATACTGCTCTAAGCGTTAGTGCTTCGCCTAAAAGTTGCGCCATTTGTGGATTTGAACCAATGTTACCGTAAGTTTTTAAGCCTCTTATAGCAATGTTAGCACGCTCAACACCTTGGTATAACATTGCCCAAACATTGTTCGTTGTGTTCATTTGTCCATTAATAACGTTGGTGTTATAATTGGCCAAGCGAGATTTGTCATCAGCAGGGTTTTTTAGACTGCTCATTACCTCTGCATCTGTATTGGTACCATAGTAAACCAAATATCTACCTCTGTGCGAGTTTTGTTCTCCAAAAGTTTGAAGAATACCCGTAATCGCTCCCTCTGTTAAATTTTGCGTAGAGTAAATTACCGATTCTTCTAACGCAGACTTTGCAGGAGCGTCTAATACTTTCTTACAGCCACTTACTATTGTCGCAGCACCAATAAATAATAGTATATAGTTTATTTTTTTCATAACGTGTGCTCAATTAAAAGTTAACATTTAAACCAAAAATGATTGATCTACTACGTGGATACGCAGAGTAATCTACGCCAGGTGTTAAACCTGTTTTTCTTCTAGTGGAAACTTCTGGATCAAAACCGCTGTAGTTTGTTAACAAGAATACATTATTACCTGAAGCATAAACTCTCAATTTTTTCATTTTCAATTTACTTGAGATATTAGCAGGTAACGTATAACCTAATGTAATGGTAGATAGTCTAAGGAATGAACCGTCTTCTATTGCCCAATCTGACAAAGCATAAGCTCTCGTAAATGGCGACCACATCGTAGTATTAGCGTTCATTGCAGTTAGTTCTGCAGGATCATTACTTATTGTACCATCTGCACGCAAGTTAGTCCATCTATTTCCTGTGGCCATGATATCGATCATATTTCTCGAATCGTACTTACTTGTTGAAGTGTACTCAATTTTATTAGCGTTATACACGTCGTTACCTACGCTCCAGTTAAAGTATGCAGCAAAATCGAAATCAAACACTCTACTGCTAATTGCAAAACCTCCCGTGTGTTTCGGATTGGTATTTCCAATGTATGTTCTATCGTCTAACGATACAATACCATCGCCATTAAGATCTTGCAATTTCATAGAACCTGGTCTAACATTCGTGATTATACTAGAATTAGGTCTAACAACACCAGGCTTCAGTGTCCATGTGTTGGTTGATGCGTTAAATCCTGAAAAGTCAGAAACTTCATAGCGGCCTGCACTTCTATATCCGAAAATACGACCAACAGCATATCCTTCTCTTACTAAATAATCTGCTGGAATTTCTGTAGAAGCCCATTCTGTTGATTGGTTGATACCTATAAGACCACCAAGTGATACCACCTCATTTCTGTTAAATGAGATATTTGCATTAAATGAAAGATCAAAGTTTTTCTTTTGGATTGCTCTGTAATTTAACCCAAACTCTAAACCTTTATTTTTCGTTTCACCAATGTTCCTAAACTGTTTGGCATATCCCGAACCTTGAACATCAAATTCTATTAATAAATCTTTAGTCCTATTAAGATAAGCATCTACAGTACCTGTTAATTTAGAATTTAACAACGCAAAATCTAAACCAACGTTCTGTGAAACAGTAGTTTCCCATTTCAAATCTGGATTAGCCATGTAGGTTGATGCTGCCCAATAATTAGTAGCACCATTTATCCATACGTTGGTACTTGTACTCGCAAAAGTTTGATAGATTTGTCCTACTGGAATACCATCGCTCCCTGCCTCACCATAACTTGCTCTAATTTTCAAATCAGAAAGCCAAGACCTAGTGCCATTCATGAAATCCTCTTGTATAATTCTCCATGCTCCAGAAACTGAAGGAAAAAATCCCCATTGGTTGCCTGGCGCAAACTTAGATGAACCGTCACCCCTAGCAGCAACGCTTAACAAATACTTTCCTTTGTAGTCATAGTTAGCACGACCAAAGAAAGACAGCATTTTGTAATCGTTAGAAAACTTATTGTCTAAGGAGTTTGCAATACCTTGCGACATTAAGTACCTAGCATCTTGGAATGAAAAAGTTCTAGGAAAATTGTGTACTACGTTTGCTAAAGTAGACTGTTCATTTTTCAAGAATTCTTGTCCCAGCAATAATGTTAAATTATGGTTAGAACCCAGTAATTTCTTAAAATTATAATTTAATGTATTCGTATTTCTAAAAGATACTCTATTATCATTAGTTAAATGTAATGCAGGTAAACCAGCACTTCTTTCTCTTGAATAATAGGTTGTACTTCCATAAAAACGATCTTGGTCATTTCTAACACCATCGTAACCTACGTCAGTTCTAAATTTCAGATCAGAAAGGATATCCCAAGTTAATGATGCATTGATATTATATTGCTTGCGGTGAATGTACTGGTCATTATCCGCAACGGCTAACAATGGATCGTACAATCCAAAATCTGGGTCTGTATCACTAGTAGTTAAACCAGGTACAGCAAAAGGTGGGTACAACATTGCAAATTTTAGACGGGAATCTGCTGATGAAATTTCTCTAACCTCATTAGTTCCTCCGCCTTTAGTTTTAGTATCGGCATACCTCAAACCAAAATCTAAAGTTAATTTATTATAGAGCTTATGGTTCAATTTAAAGTTGATGTTTTGTCTTTCGAAACCAGAAAGCTGCATAATTGCCTTGTCTTTTACAAAGTTATGGCTTAAACTATATTTGGTTTTATCGCTACCCCCCATAATACTTAAATTATGGTTAATAGTGTTACCAGTACGTCCGAAAACCAAATTTTGCCAATCGTTCGCAGGTAAATTTTGATACAAATCGATGTCCTGATAGTTACCGAAATACTTGGTGTAATCGTTTAATTGGTTATCTAACAAAGCTCTTTCATATTGCCAAGTCACATAATCATATGGTGTTAAAACATCAAGAGTTTTAGCTATCTCTCTATATCCACCAAAAAGGTTATAAGAAATACTGGTTTTACCATCTTTCCCACTTTTAGTAGTCACCAAAACAACACCATTAGCACCTCTAGAACCATAAATGGCAGCAGAAGATGCATCCTTCAAGATGTCTATACTTTCAATATCCTGCGGTGCAATATCTGCAATGGTAGTTACAGGAAAACCATCTACAATATATAAAGGTTCATTACTTTGGGTGATTGATCCCCCACCCCTAACTCTAACGTTCATGGTTGCATCCGGTGAACCTTCAGTTGAAGTTATGTTAACACCTGCAACCCTACCTTGGATAGCTTCTAAAGCAGAGGATACTGGTGCAGCAGCAATAGTGGCAGCACCAACAGAAGAAACAGCACCTGTAATAGCCTCACGTTTTACAGTTCCGTAACCGATATTAACAATTTTAACTTCGTTAAGAGTGGTTGAGCTTTCTTCTAAAGCCACATTAATTTGACTTTTAGAACCAACAGTTTCCTCAACGTTGTTGAAGCCAATAGAATTAAAAACTAAAACAACGGTTCCAGTAGAAGGAACAGAAATTTTGTAAATACCATTAGCATCAGTTGACACTGCGTTTTTTGTTCCTTTGATTGTTACGGCAACACCAGGAATTGGAGATGAAGTAGCCTTTTCGGTTACCTTTCCTGTTACTGACCTAGTTTGTGCTTGCACCAATTGGATACCAATAGCCAATACACAAAAAAACAGCAAGATTTTTTTCATACAATACGGTTAAAATTTGGTTATATGCAGATGGTCTTGGAACCATCCATTAACAATTCTACAATGTTTTTTTAAGATATGGCGTTGTTGGATAGGTATAAATTTATGCAATCGTTCCCGACAACGTTGCCAATTTCAATCTAAAATTATATCTTTAAGACAATGGAGAAATTGTAGTATTTTTGGAAGATTTAGATGCTACCGTAAACCACGTAATTTTACATAATAACACATGTTTGAGCCAGTTACCATAAAAGATATTGCCAAAGCACTTGGCCTCTCTACTTCTACCGTTTCCAGGGCCTTAAGAGATACTTACGAAATTAGTCCTGCAACAAAGAAATTGGTAACTGATTATGCTAAAGAAATAGGTTACAAACCCAACCCTATTGCATTAAGCTTAAAAGAAAGAAGGAGTAAATCTATTGGTGTTGTGGTTAGTGAAGTAGCTAATAGCTATTTCTCTCAAGCTGTTGATGGCATAGAATCCATTGCATACGATAAAGGCTATCACGTTATCATTTCCCAAACGCACGAATCTTACGAACGCGAGGTAATCAACGTTAACCACCTGGCATCCAGATCTGTTGATGGACTACTTATCTCCTTGTCATCTAAAACGGAAGATATATCACATTTAAAATCCCTACACGACAAAGGTTTACCCATTGTTTTTTTTGATCGCGTTGCGGATGAAATAATTACGCACAAGGTGATTGCCGACAATGAAAAAGGTGCCTACGATGCTACAACTTATCTAATTAAACAAGGCTACAAGAAGATCGCACATCTTACCAGTTCTAGCTACCTGTCTATTAGCATCGAACGCTTATCTGGCTACAAGAAAGCTTTGGCAGATAACGGAATTGCTTTCAACGAAAGTTACATTAAATATTGTCCACATGGTGGAATGCTTTATGAAGAAACCGAAACCGCGATTAAAGAACTGTTGGCTTTAAAAGAGAAGCCAGATGCTATTTTCGTGGCCGGCGACAGATTAAGTACCGGATGTTTGAGTGTTTTTAAAAACTTGAAGGTGTCTGTTCCAACAGATATGGCCATTGCTGGTTTCAGTAATTCTGATGTGCTTGATCTTTTCAATCCATCATTAACTTCAGTAAGACAGCCCGCCTATGAAATAGGCAGATTGGCTACAGAAATGCTTTTACAGTTAATCGAGGCAAAATATCCGGTAGAAGATTTCGAGAAAAAAGTGCTTGATACCAGTTTATCAATAAGATAATTACTGCGGTAATTTATAGGCTTGCCTTGCCAACATTTTCCAGTCTTTGCCTTGCTTTTGCCAAACTAGCATAATACCAATATGTACCTCCCCTGGTTTGCCACCATCGTTGGTTTTAGCATGAAGTTCGTGGCGTACAATAGCCGTTTTCCCAGTAATTTTAACGGTTTGATTTTTAAGATCGATACTCACAAAATCTGATTTCCCACTAGCGATGGTTTCCACAAAAGTGGCTTTATCTTCCAATTTTCCGCTAGAATGACCGTAGCTTAAATCGCTTGCTGCTATTTCTTCCAAAGCTTGCCTATCTCCGCTAACCATAGCATTTTTCAATTTATCTACGGCAGCCAGCAAACTCAGTTCCTGTTTATCTTGGGCATATAAGTAAGATGACGACATTAGCAATAGAATTAATAGTAGCTTTCTCATATTAATGGGCATATATTAAAAAGATGATCAACTATTTAGCTGATCATCTCAATATTCGAATATTATTTGTTTTTAAGTAAATCTCTGATTTCTGTAAGTAAGATTTCCTCTTTGGTAGGTGCTGGCGGAGCAGAAGGTGCCGCTTCTTCCTTTTTCTTCATTCTGTTTACCACTCTGATAATGACGAAAAGCACTAACGCAACAATTACGAATGAAATAACTTGCGATAGGAAATTACCGTACTTAATCGCTGTACCGGGAATTGTAAGTGCGCTTAGGTTGTCTAAATTGGCTGCTTTTAGCGCTGGTGCCAATACTGCTGGCGTTATCACATCCTCAACTAATGAAGATACAATTTTACCAAATGCTGCTCCAATAATTACACCGACAGCCAAATCTATCACATTACCTTTTACAGCAAAGTCTTTGAATTCTTTTACAAATCCCATTTTAATACGTTTTTAGTTAGATAAATATTTTTAGTTGTGTAAACTTAAGGAAAAGAACATTAATTAATCAAATTAACCAACAAAAATCTAAAGCATTTGTTTATTTTTGACAACTCGTTATTCCCACATATGCTAAAACAAAATCTACAGCAAAAATTATTACAAAAATTATCGCCTCAACAAATTCAATTTATCAAATTGTTGCAAGTGCCTACCGTTGCTTTAGATACGCGTATTAAAGAGGAATTAGAAGAAAATCCGGCACTAGAAGATTCTAGTTTAATGACATTGGATGAACCAAAAGGCGAATACGACGATTTACAAGATGACCGAGATGATTTTAGCAATGAAGGTGGCGAGGAAAATAGTTTAGATGAATTTAATGTAGATGATTATTTACAAGATGATTCTTCTAACGATTACAGTACCTCTTACAGCAATGGTGATGATGATGACGAGAAAAAAGAAACACCAATTGCCATAGAAACCACTTTTTTTGAGAGTTTACAACAACAGTTGGATTTGTTGCCCTTATCAGACCAAGATTTTGTGGTGGGCAAACAAATTATTGGCAGTTTAGATGATGATGGCTATTTACGTAGACCAATCACATCGATGATTGATGATTTAGCTTTCTCACAAAATGTGATGGTAGAGGAAGAAGATGTGATTGAGATGCTTAAACTCATTCAAAGTTTTGATCCTCCAGGTATCGCAGCTAGGGATCTGCAAGAGTGTTTAGCATTGCAATTAAGGAGAAAGGATAGTTCTAATCCAATCATCAAAAAAGCGATAGAAATTGTTGAATTTCACTTAGACGAATTTACCCGCAAACATTACGATAAATTAGAGAGAGCAGTTGGGCTTAACAGCGAACAATTAAAAGAAGTTGTTACCGAAATTTTGCGTCTTAATCCAAAACCTGGTGATTCTAACCAAGTAACTACCAAACAAATGCAAATTATTCCTGATTTTCATATCAGCAATAACGATGGCACCCTGGTATTAACTTTAAATGCTAGAAATGCTCCTGAATTACGTGTAAGTCGCTCTTACATGGATATGTTTGATCACTACGATAAGGCTTCCCAAAAAGATAAGAAAATGAAGGAAGCGGTTCAATTTGTGAAACAAAAACTAGATTCGGCCAAATGGTTTATTGATGCCATTAAGCAAAGACAGCAAACCTTGCTTAAAACCATGAATGCCATTATGCACTATCAGTACGATTATTTTTTAACGGGAGACGAACGCAAGTTACGTCCAATGATTTTGAAAGACATTGCTGATAAAATTGGAATGGATATTTCGACCGTTTCAAGGGTAGCAAATTCTAAGTATGTGCAAACAGAATTTGGAACTTTCTTGTTAAAATCTTTCTTCTCTGAGGCGATCCAAACTGAAAGTGGTGAGGAAGTATCTAACAAAGAGGTAAAGAAAATTCTGGAAGACTGCATTGGCAAAGAAGATAAGCGCAAACCTTTAGCAGATGAGCGTTTAACCGAAATATTGAAAGAACACGGTTACAATATTGCCAGAAGAACAGTTGCTAAATATCGTGAGCAAATGAATATTCCTGTTGCTAGGTTAAGAAAAGAGCTTTAAATCTTATTAGTTTAAAACAATACTCTCAAGCTCAATTCATGGGAACCAGAAGATACAGCTTTAAGTTCTGATGTGGTGTAATCATAAGCATAACCAATTCCTACCATATTTGCCACATTAAAGCCTATATTCCCAAAAAAAGCATCATTTTTTCTGTAACCACCGCCAATCCAAAAAGTGTTACGATAGGCAAATTTTAGGTTAAGATCGAAGGCTTTCGGCAAAGGATCGACCATTTTTAACATTATAGATGGTGTAACCGAAAAATCGTTGTTGATCCAAAATTTATAGCCAGCGGTTGCGAAATAGTGTGCCACTTCCTTACCTATGTTAAAATCACCATCAAAAGCTATTTTATTTTTGATGATTTGCTGCATTGATACCCCCACATAAAGTGTTGAAGTGTATAAGTAAACACCAGCATTTAAATCGGGTGTGTATTTATTAATTTCGCTAGATGTACCCAATACAGGATCATCAGTTTCATCAAAAACTAATGCCTGTGCATTAATCCCCATTCTATTTACCCCCATTCCTACTCCTACCGATACATTTGCCCGATCCCCTATTGGTAAATGGTAGGCGTAAGTCAAATTTCCCGTAACCCTGTTCAATGGACCAGTTTTATCGTTCAAAAAAAGCAAACCGAAACTATGGTGCGACATCGTTGCTGTATAATCGAACATATCATCCTTCGTTTCTGGTTCAGTAACTCCTAAATCACTTGACCTGTAGTTTGCCATATCGCCGCCAAAGGAAACAGGCAAACTAAAGGTTACGTAACCTGTTTTTGGAGCATCGGTAAAACCTTGCCATTGGGTACGCATTCCCATTCGTAAATCCATACCGTTACTAAGCCCTGTTACAGCAGGGTTTAAAACAGACATATTTTGCAAGTACTGTGAATAATGAGGGCGTTGTTGTGAAAAAACCTCACAACACATCAGTAATAATCCTATCGCTACAAATATCTTCTTCATCTTAATATCGTAACTGATCCTGTGTATTTCTTTTTGCCATTGTTTGGTTCAATGATGTAATAGTAAACACCAATAGGTAAATCTGTTCCATTCAATCTTCCATCCCATGGCGTATTATACGGCGTTGCATTAAATACTTTTTGCCCGTAACGGTTAAATATAACAATATTTCCTTCTGTTAGCGTCTCCAAATATTTGATATTCCAAGTATCATTTTTACCATCACCGTTAGGGCTAAACACATTTGGAATAACCGGGTGTTCATGCACCGTGACATTAAATTCGTAAACCAATTCGCAGCTATTAGAAGTTACTGTTAGCGTATAGCGGGTAGTTTTGTTAGGCTTTGCTATTGGATTAATTACATCATCGGCACTTAAGCCCTCTGCTGGAAACCATTTAAACTTCATATCTTCCCCTGTAGCTACTGCGTCTATTACTTTTTGCCCACCTTGCAAAATATCTATATCTGCAGGCATGGTTACCAAAGGAAGTTTATTTACGGTTATATTGATATTTTTTTCTTCTGTACAACCGTTAGCGGTGTTGTAAGTATATTTAATATTGAAATTACCCGGACCGCTCACACTAGGCCTAAAAAGACCAGTTGCAGAAATCCCTGTTCCGGAGTAAAGGAAAGTGCCTGGTACCGCATTTTCTTCTTTGGCTTGCAACTGAAAAGGGTTATCATTTTCGCAAACAGGTTCAATAGCATCAAATTTCACAATTGGCGCTGGATAAACACTTACTGTTACCGGCGCAGTTTCAGTAAAACATACTTGACCAGAATAAGCACGCATTACCACTTTATAATCTACTTTATTTTTACTATTTGGATATTTATAGGTATAAATTTTACCAGGTGTTGGCGCATTATCCGTTACCACTGTATTCGTACCTCCAACTTTATAATCAAATATCCATTCTATTTTAGTGATGGCTCCAAATGCAACGGCACTTTTGTTTTCGAAAGAAACTTCAACATTTGCACAGAGCTTAGTTGGATTTTTAACTTCGAACAAACTATTCGGATTACTGCCACTAATTACGACCTGTTTGGTGAAAGTTACACTGCAACCTTGTTCTGATGTAGCAACTAATTTCACGGTATAATTACCTGGAGCAGTATATTTATGTGTAGGCTTTTGTCTCGATTTTTGCACCAAGTCGTTAGTACCATCACCAAAATCCCAAAGCCAAGAAACAATATTCCCTTTTACCGCCGTAGCCTCATACTGCACCAAATCGCTTACGCAAGATGCGGGATCGTTAAAGCTTACCTCTGGCGTTTCGTAAATGGTAACTGTTTTAGTAATAATGTCTTCACATCCACTAGATGAAACAGAAGTTAATTTAACATTATAAGTTCCTGCAGCACCATAGGTTGTTGTTGGAGACTTAGCCGTTGAAACAGGTTTTCCATTTCCGAAATCCCAAGTTTGGCTAACAATATTTGAATTAACAAAAGTACTTTCGTTATTAAATTGAATGTTACTATTGATACAAAATGGGCCAACAGCAGTAAATGCCGACTTTGGTGGCGCTAATATCTTAATAGTTTTAGTCGTGGAAAGATTACAACCAATATCTGTAACTACGTTCAATACAATTGTTTTAACGCCAGGCGTGGTGTAACTATGCTTCGGATTTTGCAACGTTGAGCTGTTCCCATCTCCAAAGTTCCAACTCCAAGATTTTATATTTCCACCGTTTTTGGGAGAAGAATCTGTAAACTGGAATTCTGTATTCACACAAACTTCATTTGGAATTGAAAAATCAGGAGAAAACACGTCAAAATTTGTAAAGATCTCTTCGTCGGCAGCGCAAATTGCTGCCGCAGGTTTTTGAATGATTGCCCTCAATTGGTAGCTTCCAGATTTAGAAAAATTTGAAGATGCTAATGAATAACGGTATAAATAGTAGGTGTTGCCATCTTCTACCATTGTTGTAAAACTAGGACTATTCGCCACATCTATTTTGACGCCATTGTTAAAGTTCCAAGTAATTTTATCTGTTGTGTAGGGCAATTTCAGCACAAAATCAAAATTTGTACCCATACAAAAATTGGTAGACGCAATGCTTCCACCAGCAGAAAAAACTTGGATATTACTTTTCAGGTTTTTTAAATCGGTACCAGCTAAATAAGCGTAAGACTCTACCTGACCATAGCCATAAGCAATAGCAACAAAACCACCACTTGCCATTAACCTATGCTGATCTGACGAGTTGGTTACATCAACCACGGCATAGCTATATTCGCCATCGGCAATAGGCTTAAATTGGCTTGCAATACTAGCCCCATCTAATGTAAAACCAGCAATATCAGCTGTCTTGATAATAATATTTAAAAAATACTTCGCTATATAGGTATTCACGCCAGAAACACTATTTAACCTAGAATAAACAGTAATATCTTTTAACGTTTGCTCTATTGGATTTAAGATAGTCATCTCGGGATCTCCTTGATATGGACCGCCTTGAGCTGTTTGTTGACTGTTTGCTAAATTACATGTTTGAGAAGTTTGGTATTGCGCTACAGCAATGGGAGAAGTTGCCTTAATTACATTCGGTGACGTAGTGTAAAATGTGATCACACTTCCTTTTCGGTAAGGATTTGCCAAGGGCATACTACCTGCTAATGTTGTACTACCATTTACTGTGACAGTGGTATTATCTTCAGCAACAATAATTTTAATGATATCTGTATTGCCGTTCAGTGTATTGTAAAAAGGTGCAGAAACAAAGTTTTTGCCCCAAGCAGTTACAGGAAATAGCTGTTGAAAAAGATTATCGCCACCATTTGGCGTTCTTGTACTACCCGCTTCACAATAAGCCGACCAAGTACTACCTGAAAAAACAGCAATTGGTGTACATCCAGTAATAGCTTTAACAACCGTACCGGTTAAATCATTTAATGATTGATACTGATAAACATCGCCCTTATTTAAGGTAATTTGAAATTTGTTGTTAGCTAATTTCGTTCCGTTGCTGTTGGTTTGAGTAGGCGTAATTTCTATGTTGGTACCGTCTTTTACGCCAACAATAGTGAATTCTGAATATGCTGGAAGATTAGAGTTTCCTGCGTTCTGTTGTGAGAACACATAATACTCCTGTTCTAAAGCAGAAGTTGGCAGTACTAATGTAGAACCAGTTCTGGCATTATTAGAAATCACACAGTATACTGATATGGGTTCTCCAGCAGTTACATTAATACCCTTGTTTACTTCCCTAACATCAGAAGAACCAATATATACTTGGTACCGGTTTGGATCGATAAAAACCGGTGTTACCACATTTGCGGTGATGTTGCCGCTTGCAATGGTAGTTCCACCAGATTTAACTTGATAAGTAGTGTTGATATCAGAAGACAAAAACAGTGTCATTCTAGATCCCAAGCCATCAATATGTCCTGCATAGGGCACCCAAAAATCAGTGCCTTTATTCGAAGTAGATTGAGCAAATACACCTGCACTGCTTAACAAAAGCAATCCAAGTACAAGGAGCAATAATCTGTTTTTCATTTCATTAAAAGTAGAAAATAATACTTAGGCGATGTATTCTACCCATTATCTACTTAAAGTATTGGATATTGTGCTCAATCTAAGATTTTATATCGGTAAAACATCTAAATGTATCGATAAAAACCTTTACTACAAAAAAAGTTTAAGACAATAAATTTTGACGAGCGATGAACTCTAATTGCTGGTTAGCAACTAAAAGCTTTTCGGTTAATTCTCTATTTTCTTTTCGAAGTGTATAAATTTCGATAGCCTTATCTATATTGATCCTTAAATCTTCTTCCATCCAAGGCTTTTGTATATACCTATATACTTGCCCCTTGTTAATGGCATCAATTACAGCATCTATATCCGTGTAGCCGGTTAAGATCATTCTAATAGGATCTGGATGCTTTTCTAATATAGAAGCCAAAAACTCAACCCCTGTAGTTTTAGGCATACGCTGGTCGGTAATGATTACCTGTATATCTTCGGCATCTAAGATCTTCCTACCCTCTTCTGCAGACTCCGCCGTAAAAACTTTATACAATCTACGGAAAGTTGCCGCAAAGGCACTTAAATTATGTGGTTCATCATCAACGTAAAGGATATTCGCTGTCATTTTTCTGCTAATAAAAAGTTAAAAATACTTTTTTATTGTAATTCTAAAAAACTAATTTAGTCTTTTAGCTACGAAAAACCTCATTTTTATGTCGGAAATTCATTTTTAGAATACAATAATGTATAATACAGAAGCTTTATCCCCTCCGTTGCACGCACTTATAGCGCAGACACAAAAAAGTAAAGATTTATATAAGCCCCTAATCCTAAGGCTTTCCGAACAAGAAGATAGATCACAATTTGAACAAATCATAGCTCAAGCGAACGGGCTGCAGGTTTTTGACACTATTAGGGAACAAGTTGCAGAACTCCTAAAGTGTATTAAGCCAACGGCAGCTTTCCTATCAAAAGATGAATTCCAAAATGCGGTAAGCGAGAAATTAGGCAATAGCGAAGCCTATGGTGTTTGGGTATATTATCCTTGGTCTAACAAATTAGTACACCTGCTAGATGAAGCAGAATTTGTAGTGGTTAGAACGAACCGAAATAAACATAAAATCACAGAAAAAGAGCAGCAAATACTTAGCACAAAAAAAATTGGCGTAGTTGGTTTGTCCGTTGGACAGTCTGTGTCTTTAACATTAGCAATGGAACGTGGCTTTGGCGAATTACGAATTGCAGATTTCGACGAACTAGATCTAAGTAACATCAATCGGATTAGAACTGGAGTTCAAAACATCGCCCATAAAAAAACAGTAATTGTTGCTAGAGAAATAGCAGAAATAGACCCATTTTTATCGGTAGTATGCTATGACAAGGGGGTTACAGACGAAAACATTGAAGATTTTTTAACTGGCAATGGAAAATTAGATTTACTTATAGACGAATGTGACAGCTTCGATATTAAAATAAATGCTAGAAAAATAGCAAAGCAGCTTCAAATTCCGGTATTGATGGAAGGAAGTGACCGCGGCACTATAGACATAGAAAGGTTCGATTTAGAGCCCGAACGGCCAATTCTTCATGGTATGGTGGCCCATCTCGATATGAAGAAGTTCAAGGATCTGAAGTCATTCGATGAAAAAATACCTTATATCACCGCAGTAACAGGCTTCGAAACACTTTCTACGAGAATGAAGGCCTCAGCTGTGGAATTGATGAGTTCAATCTCTACCTGGCCCCAATTAGCCAGTGCAGTAACTTTTGGCGGAGGTGTTAGCGCAGATCTTTCACGCAAAATATTGCTTAATAACCTAAAAGTTTCGGGCAGATTTTTTCTAGACCTCGACGAGTTGATTAGCGATCCAATTCCGGAGACTATATCTACTGAAGAAGAAAATACAGCAGCTCCACTAAGTACAGAACAACTCAGCACTTTTATTAAAGAAAACAATCTGGGCATATTTACTGAAAACAGCAAAGATCTTTCTGAAGTTGAATTGGATCTATTAGTAGAGGCAGTAAAGCTAGCTCCGTCTGGAGGTAATAATCAACCTTGGCGACTGCACTACCAAAACAAACAACTTCATTTGTTTTTAGATGAAAGTACTGCCCTAGCCTACCTAGATCCACAATTTGTTTCATCCTACACTTCTATCGGCGCTGCCATAGAAAACTTGTTGCTAAAGGCAGCAACGCTTAACCTAAAAGCAGCATGGAAACTTACTCCAGAATTTGCGCCTAAGCATTTGGCAGTATTTGCTTTTACCAATAGTACCACTAAAGCTACAGAAGAAGAAATTCTACTAGAAAAACAGATACCACTTAGACACACCAACCGAAAAAGCCCTGCACAAAAAGACGAACTAAGTGATGAGCACATCAGTTATTTCACTGATTTGGTAAGCGATACTGAGGGAGCGAAACTTACATTCGTCAAGGATTTACCAAAAATCAGAAAGCTGTCGGAAATTGCAACCGCGACAGATCTGTTTAGGATATTTATTCCTGAAGCTCATGAGGATTTCATTACAAGAGAAATGCGCTGGACTGTTGAGCAAACAAATGAAACTCAGGATGGTATTGGCATACACACACTAGATCTAACCAACAATGATCTACTCGGAATTCGCTTACTACAGAACAGGAAAATGATTGATTTTCTTGAAGAGATTAAAGGCGGCGGTGCTTTCAATAGATTGCTATCCCAACAATTCATGAGCTCATCCGCAATTGGTTTAATTACCATGCCAAACAACGAAGTAAATTCTTGGATAAACGGTGGTATTGCAGCAGAAAAACTATGGCTGGGTGCTACTTCAAAAGGCTTACAGATACACCCAGTAAATGTACCTCTATTATTTTTCTACAAAAACTCAATAGAAAAAGACAATACCATATCAGATGAAAGGAGACAATACTTAACCAACGCAGAGCAAGAGCTAAATCTTATTTTTGACAAACCAGAAAATCAAACATCAATCTTTATGTTTAGAATTTTCGAGGCAAGCCCATCTCCAGAAAGAACTATCAGAAAGTCGAACAATAAAATTTTCTCCATTGGAAGAGCATAATTCAAATATCAAACATATTAAGTTTACCGCATTTAGAGCGGTAGAAGATAGAGACGCCTGCATGCAGTTTGTTGACGGTCACAGGCGTGTTTTGGAAATTTTCGGGATTACTCAAATCACTTCGGCTCGAGCAGATTGGATCCTAAATCCAGATGTGTATGTTATGTTAGTAACCGATGCAGAAACAGGAAAAGCACTTGGTGGTGGTCGTGTACACAGAGCAAACAGAATAAATGCACTTCCTATTGAAGAAGCTGTAGGCTACATGGACGAAAAAATATATAAAATGGTTGATGACCATACAGATGCGGGAACTGGAGAAGTTGCTGGCGTTTGGAATTCGTTCGAAATTGCAGGATTAGGAATAGGTAGCAACCATTTAAGCACTGCCTGTGTTGCCTATGCAAAATTCATTAACCTTACTACCCTATTTGGTCTTGCCGCACCTGCAACTTATAGAAATGTAATTAGAGGTGGTTTTCAAGTAGTTAAAGAACTAGGAAACGACGGAAAATTCTACTATCCTAAAGACGATATGACTGCAACAGTAATGTTTAACCACGATATCGTAAATTTACCCCTTACAACCGAACCTGAAAAAACAAACATATTAGATATGCGACGTGATGTTATCTCTACGAAAAACATCATTTCAAAACAAAATGAAGAAATAACTCTTCTATTCGATTTATCAAAAACATGATCAACAAATCCATCCGAAAAACTCTCACCCTTTCGGTACTCCTTGTTTGGAGTATATGTTGCTTTGGAGCGACCCAAAACCAATTTCCTTTTAAAATTCAATACTTAAAAGACGAAAGTGGCAAATTGGGGCTTAACCAGCTACCGAAAATGAGCTTTGATGAGGTAGAAACCGATATTTTAAATTTCGGAGCAAGTAGTGCCACATTTTGGATCAGATTAACAACAGACCATAACCTAATATTTAACAACAATTTAATTTTTGTAGAGCAATCTCGTTTCTCATCTGTTACTTCGTATTATAAATTACAAGATCAAAAGCTCATTTCTAAGCCAATTTACAGTGTTTTTAAAGATGGCGACAAGAAAAACAATCAAGGTTATGCATTTACACTTCCAAATAAATTCAGCGTTAATGATACCATTTACCTGAAATTAAAACCACATGAAGTGTTCATTACAAAAATCTCTATAGTTACCGAAAACCAACTATTAGAAAAACATGCCACTAGAGATATCATCTTTGGTATTTACACAGGGGTAATGCTTATTATGTTTGTGTACAACTTGTTTCTGTTTGTTGTAGTTAGAGATAGAAGTTACATATTTTATGTATTCTACATTTTATTTACTTGGCTAGCGCAGATTTCAATACAGGGCTATGGCTTGCGCTATATCTGGGAGCTCAATTCGTTTATTGACCAAAACTCCGTCATACTTTATTCCCTTTTAGGTTTGATTTTTGCCTGTTTGTTTACAATATCATTCCTTAACACGAAATTATTTTCGCCTTTATCACATAAGCTTTTCAATATTTATTTGATATTGGTTTTGATAAACTTCGGGGTACTATTCACATTAGGAGGCAATATTGCATTTGTAGTAATGCAGGTGCTAACCTTATCAGGTGCTGCTATTGCAATGTATGCTTCATACCACGTTTACTTCAAAAAACATTTTAAACCCGCTGGTTTTTATTTAATTGCATGGTCAATTTTATTGGTTGGCGCAGTGTTTTTTGTTTTAAAAGATTACGGAGTTATTCCTTACAATACCTTTACAACCTATTTGCTACAAATAAGCTCGGCCATAGAGGTAATGTTACTTTCTTTTGCACTTGCTGATAAAATAAACTACTTTAAAAAGGAAAACGAAACCGCACAAGCGCAAGCCCTAAATGCATCGCTAGAAAACCAAAGACTAATTAAAGAACAAAACGTAGTATTAGAGCGAAAAGTTAAAGAACGCACCGAGGAACTTGAAAGTGCTAACGGAACGCTTAACGAAACGCTTCACAATTTAAAATCTACGCAATCTCAATTGGTAGATGCCGAAAAAATGGCGGCCTTAGGTCAGCTTACCGCAGGTATTGCACATGAGATCAACAATCCCATTAACTTTGTAACTTCTAATGTAAAACCTTTACAGCTAGATATCGACGATCTGAAAGAGATCATTAACAAATATGAGAAGATTGATCTAGAAAAAGATGTGAAGCCTCAAATTGAAGCGATAGAAGCATATAAAAAACAGATCGATTTAGGCTTCATCAATAACGAAATCACTTCTTTGTTGTCGGGCATTAGCGAAGGCGCTAAACGTACAGCCGAAATCATAAGAAGTTTACGGAACTTTAGTAGGGTTGACGAAACTGACATGAAGGCAATTGACCTTAACGAAGGACTTTTATCCACGTTGGTTTTAATTAGAAACACCCTACCAGATAACCTTACCGTGGTGAAAGACCTTGGTAATCTTCCAAAGGTTGAATGTATGCCAGGAAAAATCAATCAGGTATTTATGAATTTGGTTTCTAATGCGGTACAGGCAATTAAGAGTAAAGAGGTACAGGAAGAAGAAGAGTTTTTAACCATCCGCAGTTGGTACAGCAACCAGCAAGTATTCATCAGTATTAAAGATAGTGGAACAGGGATGAGCGATGAAGTGAAGCATCGTATTTTCGAACCTTTCTTTACCACGAAAGACATTGGTGAAGGCACGGGTCTAGGTTTATCTATTGTTTTTAGTATTATCGAAAAACATAAAGGACATATTGAAGTTATTTCTGAAGTTGGAAAAGGAACTGAATTTATTATTATATTGCAAGTAAATATACTGTAACGGCAAATGAGCAATCCTACTGTACGCGTTTTATACATAGATGACGAAGAAAATAATCTTCAAGCTTTTAAAGCGAGCTTTAGGCGGCAGTATGAAATCTACACAGCTATTTCTGCAGCGGAAGGTCTACTGATCTTGCAGAGTATAGATATTCATGTTGTGCTTGCCGATCAGAAAATGCCTAACACTACTGGTGTAGAGTTTTTCAAAAGCATTGTAGAAACTCACCCCGATCCTATCCGAATTCTATTGACTGGATATACGGATATAGAGGCCTTGGCAGATGCCATAAACCATGGCGATATTTATCGATACATTACTAAACCTTGGAACGATCTTGAACTGCATAATTCTATCAAAAATGCTTACGATGCTTACAAAGCGAAAATAGATTTACGCAATAAAATTTCGGAGCTTGAAAAGACAAATGATGAGCTTAATCGCTTTATTTACAGCATTTCTCACGAACTTAGAGCGCCTTTAGTTTCGGTAATTGGCATCATCAACCTTGTTAAAATGGAAGGTTTGTATGATTCTAGCGGCGAATATTGGGGGTTGATCGAAACCTGCTCAAATAAACTAGATTACTACATCCAAAAAACACTTCAATACTACAAAAACGCAAAAGACGTTACTGACCAAACCGAAATAAACTTTAATACATTAGTATCCGAACTAGTTGAATTACACAGTTATTCTGATAAAGACACTTCGTTTAACGTAAAAATTAATCAAAACGAAAAATTTATTGGCGATGCGTATCGTATTGAAGTGATCATGAGCAATCTCATATCAAATGCTATCAAGTATCAAAAAGCTGGCGAAGTAAATAAAACAGTAAATATAGAAATAGACGTTGATGCGCACAACGCACATATTGACATTAATGACAATGGTATGGGCATTTTGAAAGAGCATCTAGAAAAAATATTTACACAGTTCTTTAAAAGCAAGATGCACCACGGCAGCGGCTTAGGTTTATTTATAGTTAAAGAAGCTTTGAATAAGATTAACGGTACTATTAACGTTAATTCAAATATAGAAGATGGTACAACTTTTAAAATAACGATACCAAATGCCAAATAAGACAGGAAAAGTGTTATTGATTGACGACAATGATATCGATTTAAAAATCAATTATAAAATAATTAGGTTATCGGGTTTCTTTGAAGAAATTGTTTCTGTTCAATCGGGAGAAGAGGGGCTTGAATATATTAACAAGAACTTAGATACCCCAGAATTGTGGCCAGATTTCATTTTGCTCGATATTCAGATGCCAGAGATGGATGGTTTCGAGTTCCTAGAGATTTACAAAAACTTTCCACGTCCATTTTTAGATCATTGCAAATTGGCAATTTTATCATCTACTTTAGACTTTGGCGATATCAAGAAGGCCGAAGCAAATCCCTTGGTGATTAAATTACTAAAGAAGCCGCTTTATCCTCACGAGCTTCAAGAATTGCTCAATAAACATTCTACATTATTAGGTATATAAAAAAAGTCCCAATCGGGACTTTTTTAATCTAGTTCAATTTCCAAATTCTGGAAAATACACTCCTTATTTATCATTTCAAACTCTAATTTTTTAACAAGCACTCCACTTTCCGTTTTTACTTCAATTTCATGTTTACCTACAGGTATTTTTTTAAGCACAAAAACATTAGCTAAATTGTTAGGCTGGCTTAAAACACTACAATCTTCGATATAGCTTGGATTTATATTTGGCACAGGAACAAACTGGCCACATTCTTTGCCATCAATAACAAAACGCAGTTGCAAAAAGTCGTCGCCTACGTAGCTTATAGCTACCGCATACTGACCAAACTCCTTGTTAATGTTATCCTTATCACACCCACCAAAAAGCAAAATAGAAAACAAACTTAAAAATAGAGAGGCGTTGGTTTTTTCCTTCATATACCTACAAATATGCGGAATAATTAACATAAAATTAATACTCACATCTTAGTATATTTAAAAGAAAAATACCTCTTTTTTAGGTATTAATACATATTACAAGAAAATTATCAGACAAAATAGATCAAACAAAAAAGTGATAACACAACTTTAAGCTATACCACATCTTTAACGAATAAGAACTAAAATAAATTTTGAAATAAATTCGCTAACCTTGCATTATTGAGTGCTATTTTATTGAATAGAAAAACTAATGAATAATTCTGAAAAAATAAATCTGTTGCTTGCAAGAATTGAAAATCTGTCTATCAGACAGCAAAGCTTCGAGGCTGAAATAGCAGCATTAAGAAAAGAAGTAAATGCCTTACAATTTCCTCAGAAACCAGAATTAGAGGAAGGAATTAATAAACCACCATTTCCACCTGTAAAAGTTAGCGCATCTTCTACTCCCACTCCTATTGTTGAGAATGCAACACCCCGACCAATTACCCCACCCAAATTTCAACAATCAAGTTTTGCTGATAGGTTAAGCAGACAAAACATGGTTAAATCTGATTTTGAGAAGTTTATTGGCGAAAATCTAATCAGCAAAATAGGCATACTTATTTTAATTATCGGTGTTGGTATTGGTGCAAAATACGCTATCGATAATCAGTTAATTAGTCCACTAACACGTATTGTGCTAGGTTACCTAGTTGGCGCAGGTTTGTTGGCATTTGCTATTAAACTTAAAACTAAATACGAGAAATTTTCTGCAGTTTTGGTAAGTGGTGCTGTAGCTATTCTGTATTTCATCACCTATACCGCTTACGATTTTTATACACTCATACCGCAAGCAATGGCATTTGCTCTGATGGTAGTTTTCACTTCGTTTACAGTAGTTGCTGCTATCAAATACAACCGACAAATTATTGCTCATTTTGGTTTGGTAGGCGCTTATGCGGTTCCGTTTTTACTGAGCGATGGTTCTGGCAAGGTAGCTGTGCTGTTTACATACATGGCTATTATTAATGTAGGCATTCTAATTATAAGCTTTAAAAAATATTGGAAATCTTTACTTTACGCTTCATTTGCACTAAGTTGGCTCATATTCTTAAGCTGGATGATTGGCTCTTACGTGGCGAGAGACCATTTCCAACTTGCCCTAGTTTTCTCAGCAGTATTTTTCCTTATTTTTTATATCACTAACCTCGCCTACAAGGTGAGTAAAAAGGAGATATTTGGAGTTACCGATGTTATCCTACTGCTTTTAAATAGCTTTATTTATTACGGAATTGGCTACTTTCTTTTATCTGGAAACAAAATTGGCGTAGAGTTATTGGGCTTGTTTACATTAGCCAACGCAATCATCCACTTTGTGGTAGGTGTAATTATTTACAAAAAGCAACTGGCGGATAAAAACCTATTCTACCTTATTTTAGCAATGGTAATTACTTTCATTACCTTGGCTGTTCCGGTGCAGCTAAACGGTGGATGGGTTACTATTTTCTGGACCGTAGAAGCTGCAATACTGTTTTACCTTGGCAGAGTGAAAAAGATAATGATCTACGAGAAATTATCATTTCCACTAATATTCTTGGCGTTTACAAGTCTATTGGAAGATTGGTCGGCTACTGGAAATTGGTATAACGACATCATTATTACACCATTTTTTAATGTCATCTTTTTAACCGCTGCTATTTTTATAGCCAGTTTCATTTGGATATTAAGCGTGCACCGGAAGAATACAGAAAAGGCAGTAGAATGGACATGGATGAGAGATATTTTAACCTATGCTATCCCTGGAATGCTGCTCGTTGTTACGTATTTTTCTTTCGAGATAGAAATTTCGAGATATTTTAACAACCTATACCAAACAACTAAGATCAATCTAAACGCTAACAAAAGTAATCTAGATGACCAATACCGTTTTAACTACAATTACCTTGATATTAAGAACGCTTGGATTTATATCTATACTTTGGTTTTTGCAGCTGCGCTTACCATCATCAACATTAAAAAACTTAAAAATAACCAATTGGCAATAGCTAATTTGATTATCAACCTTTTGGTAATCTTTTCGTTTTTAGTAAGTGGATTATATATTTTAAGTGAGCTGAGAGAGTCTTATTTAACGCCACAACAGTACTTTGTGATCGGTTCATTTAATGTTGGCATTAGATATTTAGCCATTGCATTTTTTGCACTGCTAATCGTACAACTTTATCAATTGAGAAGCTCTGGTTTGCTAAAAAAAGACATCAAATTGTTATTGGATTACGTTGTATATATTTCTACGCTGTGGATCATCAGTAGTGAACTAATTAATATTATAGAATTGATGAGAGCAGATGGAAGTTATAAACTAGGTCTAAGCATTTTATGGGGTGTTTATTCGCTGTTTTTAATTGGTGTTGGATTAGCAAAGAACAAAAAACACCTACGTATAGGTGCTATGGTTTTATTCGGCATCACACTTATTAAACTTTTCTTTTACGATATTGCTTATCTGAGCACCATATCTAAAACCATCGTATTTGTATCATTAGGCGTATTGCTATTGATCATTTCATTCCTTTATAATAAATACAAACATTTAATTATTGATGAAGCTGAAGTTAAAAATTAAGTTATTGCTAGCACTATTGGTTTGCTTTACTTCTACACAAGCGCAAACCAATACTTATCAATTGAAGAGGCAAATTACGGGTGTAAATGCGAATTGGCATAAACTCACAATACCTGATGATTTATATCAAAAGGTGAATGCCGATTTTGAAGACCTGCGGATTTTTGGCACAAATGGAAAAGACACCACAGAAGTGCCCTACATTTTGAAACAGCGAGCCGAACAGGTAATTTCGAAGAAGGTTGATTTTAAACCTGTTAATGAGAGTGAAACTGCTGAAGGGTATTTCTATACATTTCAGTTAAACAGTTCTGCTGTTATTAATCAAATTGCGCTGTCTTTTAAAGAAACGAATTTCAATTGGTTAGTGAAGCTGGAAGGCAGCAACGATAATAGAGAATGGTTTACAGTTTTGAAAGATTATCGCATTTTATCCATCAAAAACAGCCAAACAGATTATCAATTTACCAAACTCAGTTTTCCCGATTCGAAATATCAATACTACAGGTTATTGATTAAAAGTCCCAAAAAACCCAGTTTGTCAGAAGCGCTGATTAACAAAACGGATACGGTAAAGGGTGTTTACACTGATGTAAGGTATCAATCTTATGAACTTAAAAACGATGCGAAGAATAAGGAAACCATTATTGAGGTTGGGATAAAAAATGCTGTTCCAATTGCCTTCCTAAAGTTAAATGCACAAAGTGATTTTGATTTCTATCGCCCTATCAGAATTGAATATGCGACAGATAGTTTCAAGACTGAAAAAGGCATTCAATACAATTTTGCTACCATTTATGATGGCACCATTAGCTCTTTGGAAAAACCAGAATTCAATTTTTCTAATGTTGTTACCAATAGACTTAAAATTACGATATCCAATAATGACAATAAGCCTTTGCAATTAAGCGGCCTGCAACTGAAAGGCAACATATATGAGTTGATTGCCCGTTTTGATGACCTAAATGCAAATTATGTGGTGTTTTACGGAAAAACAGATGCAGTATCGCCTAATTACGAAATCGAAAAATTTGAAAATAAAATCCCGTTAAATTTAACTAACGTTGATGTTGGCGAAGAGCAGAAAAACCCATCTTATGCAGTTAAAACCGAAAAACCTTTATTTGAAAATAAACTTTGGCTTTGGAGTTTGATGGCAGTGATTATTGCGTTGCTGGGTTTCTTCTCTTTTAAAATGTTGAAGAATTAAGTTAGCCACAGATGCACAGATTTAATCTATAAAATTAAATTAATTGATATATATTATTTCTTATCTGTGCATCTGTGGCAAAAGACTAATCACACCTCTCTACATCACCGTAGGTAGAATGTGTATGCGGTGAAAGAAAAGGAATATCCAAGTGTGCAGAGCGCAGAATAAACAACGCACCAATGAATAGTGCAAACCAAGGTATCAGTTTTTGACTATTAAACCTGAAGTACTTTTTAAGGTAAACGCCACCTAACGAAATGACAAGCATTAATGGTGTGGTGCCTAAACCGAAAAGCAGCATAAAACTTGCACCAGATTGTGATGTACCCGAATTAAGTGCTGTTGCTAGTGCTAAATAGACCATTCCGCAGGGAATTAGCCCATTGAGCATGCCTGCAAAAAAGCCCCAGAAAGGAAGTTTAAACACTTTACCCATTAGCTTGCTAATGGGCAGTACCATTTTGTTTTGTAGCTTTTGAAAAGAGCTTACATATTTACCGCTCAACTGCGCTATTGTAAAAAGTATCAATACAATCCCAATGGTTAAACTCAGCGTTTCTTGTTTAGCAAAAACAGCGAAAGTATTGCCTACCAAGCCAACCAGCAAACCTAGCAAAGCATAAATTGATATTCTTCCTAACTGATATAATGTTACTTGCAATACATTTTGCCAGCTGCTTTTTCTGTCCAATGGCAAGCCAAGTACAATTGGTCCGCACATAACGGCACAATGTACACTTCCCAAAAAACCCATTAAAAAAGCAAGAGGCATCAAACTCATATCGTGATATCTTTGGTAAATAGGTATTCCTTACCGTTAGAGTGCCATTCTAATTTCAAAGACCAAAGTCCTTTATCTAAGTTAGCTGTTTCGATAACAATTAAATTTTCGTTTCCCACAGTTTTACCGCTACTATTTACGTCTTTCTTTTTGGCTGATGGACGCATCAATGTAAGCTGATAAGCTGCTGCATCTTTCAGCTTTAAAGTGATTTGGTTTTGTCCAATTGTAATCTCGGGACTTGCATCATCGTTTAAAACATTGCTCTTGGCAGTATATTCTTTATCGTAATTAATGCCTTTTTCGTAGTAATCTTCTTCCACCAAGGCATCTTTATCGTGGTTTTTAAACATGTAAACCACCATTCCAATAATGAACGACATGAACAATGCCATTCCTAAAATTAATTTCGCACCCCAATTCATATATGGAAATCTTTAATTGTTTAATTGTTGGTTAACTGAAAACTGCCTATTGCCGACTGTTAACTGCAACTGACTATGGTTGTGAAAAGAACGTTGTACTAGTTTCACTAATCACCTTTCCTTCAACCTCCAGTTCAAATTTAACTTTACTTTTAAACTCTTTAATATTTTTTGGCTGTTTGATTAAGAAGAAAGTTAAATGTGCCGAACCTTCCCTAGGTAAAATTGTGTCTGTTTGTATCAACTCAATCTTGTCATTTACATCCGTAGATCTAAATATAAATTTGATGTCTTTGTTGGTTTTATTAATTAGCTCGGCATTGTACAAGTTAGCAATACTGCCATCTGGTCTTTTTTGATATAAGGTACCGCTAGCTCTTAAAACTGTGGTTTGCACATCTTCTCTTTTATAAATCAAGGAAGAAAAGATGATCATTACTACCGCCAAAACAGCAGCATATCCCCAAGCCCTTACGCCTAATTTAAACTTATTTCTGTTCTGTATAAAATCATGGGTATAAAAACCGATTAGCTTTTCGGGTTTACCTATTTTGATCATCACTTCATCGCAAGCATCTATACAAGCCGTACAGTTCACACACTCTAGCTGTGTTCCCTGTCTAATATCAATTCCTGTTGGACAAACCTGCACACACAAACTGCAATCAATACAATCACCTTTTAAACTTTGGTCTAAGCTTTTTTGAATACGACCACGAGGTTCGCCCCTGGTTTCATCGTAAGCTACAATTAAACTCTTGTTATCTAACAAAACGCCCTGCAATCTACCATAAGGGCAAATAACCGTACAAACCACTTCCCTCACATAAGAAAAAACACCGTAGAATATGAAGGTGAAAATACAGATCGAAATAAAACCTACAGTATGTTCGCTAATAGGTTCGGTAATGATTTGGTATAATTTATCGGCACTAATGATGTAAGCTAAAAAGACATTAGAAATAAGGAAGGATATCGTCAAAAATAGAAAATGCTTAAATCCTTTTTTGAAAACCTTCTCTGCATTCCATTCCTGTGCATCTAGTTTCTTTTGTTGGTTGGCATCGCCTTCTATCCAATACTCAATTCTACGGAAAACCATCTCCATAAAAATAGTTTGCGGACAGACCCAACCACACCATAACCTACCTAAAACTACAGTAAAGCAAACGATGAACAACACCAAAATCAGCATTGCTAAAGCAAAAAGATAGAAATCTTGTGGGGTAAAAATGAGCCCAATAAATACAAATTTGCGTTCTAGAAAGTTGAACAACACCAGTTGTTCGCCATTAAGCTTAACAAATGGACAAGCAAACAAAAGCAAAAGCAGTACGTAGCTCACCCATTTCCTTTGGTTGTATAATTTACCAGAAGGTTTTTTAGGATAAAGGAACGCTCTGCCCCCGCTCTTAGCGCTTTCTTTTTTGTTATTGTTTTGGGATTTTGCCATCTCTATATCTTTCTGCACTTATTCTTAAAAGCTTGCTCTGTCATCTCTTCTAGCAATGACAACAAAGGTTACGTCATTTCGACCGTAGCGGAGAAATCTTTGGACTATCCAAATGAGCATATTCAAAGATTTAACTCCGTTGATTTTCAATTCTCCATTTCGTTGCACTCCAGTCGAAATGACGTGCTACTATGTTAATTCGCTACAACTTCCGCAGCTGGGTCATATTTTTCGCCTTGTGGTGCTTTTGCATTTGCAGGTTTAGTACCTTGTAACGAGATAATGTAATTAGTAACGGCACTAATATTAGCCGAGCTCATATTTTTCTCCCAAGCTACCATACCTTTTTCTGGCGCACCGTATTTTACCAATTTAAAGATATCCTTCACGCTACCACCGTGTATCCAGAATTCGTCGGTTAAGTTTGGTCCTACCAAGCCTTCGCCAGCAGCTCCGTGACAAGCAACACAATTAGCATCAAAAACACCCTTTCCTACTGCAATTTGCGATGGATCTATTTTCACGGAATTTTCATCAACAGACGAAGTAGATTTTGCTAAAAATTTCTGCTTTGCGATATCGGCCTTCGCCATTTCTGTTTTGTACTCGTCGTCCTGTCTTTCGCCGTGGTTACCAATGTGGTAATAATACATGTAACCCGCAGCAAAAACCAATGTGCCGTAAAACAATACGTTAAACCAAGCTGGGATAGGATTATTTAGCTCTTTGATACCATCGTAAGAATGTGGGATTTCTAAATCCTTCTCTGCCGAAAGTGGTTTTAAACTCAATAACTTATTCCAAATACTAGGTTTCTCACCATTTTGTTTTATCCACTCTTCATATTCTAAAGCCCTTTCCACTTTTGTTTTATAAGGCGTTGGATTTTTGCTTTCTTGGTATATCACCTTAAAACTTTTATACAAAGTGATGGCAACAAACAACAGGATAATAGAAAATACCAACAAAGTAACAATTAGCAGTTCTGTAGTGCTGATACCCAAAGATGGTTCTGGAATAACTACCTTAGCTTCTTCTTCGGCGGCTGCAGCTTCTTGCGCAAACGAGCCGAAGGTTGTAGCCAATAACATCATCAATAAACTAAACTTCTTCATATCCGTCTGTTGTTTGAGGTTCGTTAAAAGGTAGGTTACTCATTTCTGCAACTTGTGCTTTACTCATTTTGATAAGGTAAATGCCTACCATAATGAAGAAAATCATAAATATGAGCAGTGATGCGATGAGATAAAACTCACCGCCTGCTAGGTCTTTTATTTGCTTAAACATAATTTTTACTGGTTAGATGGAATAGTAGTTTTGTTCGCTTTGATATCGGTACCCATACGTTGTAGGTAAGCAATTAAAGCAATAATCTCTCTGTCACTTTTCACGTCGATGTTGTTCTGCTTCAAGTCTTTCGCAATACCCTCAGCCTGTTCTTTCAATTTAGCTTGTGCCACTTTGTCGAAATTTTCTCTGTATGGTACGCCCAATGTTTGCATAGCCCTAATTTTAGCCTCAGTCATGCTGATATCTAATTTTTGGGTAATTAACCAAGGATAAGCTGGCATGATACTTCCTGGCGACATTGACGTTGGGTCTAACATGTGGTTGTAGTGCCAAGCGTTAGAATATTTACCGCCAATACGGTGCAAATCTGGTCCGGTACGCTTACTTCCCCATAAAAACGGATGGTCGTAAACAAACTCACCTGCTTTACTGTACTCACCATAACGCTCAGTTTCTGACCTAAACGGACGGATAGTTTGAGAGTGACAGTTTACACAACCTTCTTTGATATACAAATCTCTACCTTCTAACTCGAGTGGAGAATAAGGTTTAACACTAGCAATAGTTGGTACGTTACTTTCGATAGTAAAGGTTGGCATCATTTCTACCATACCGCCAATTAAGATCACAATCATAGAAAGTACCATGAATTTCATTGGTTTACGTTCCAACACACGGTGCCATTTTTTATCGGCTGGATCTTCGTGAGTAATTTCCTTTTCTAATGGCATTGCTTCTGCTTCCTCTTCTGCAACCAATTTGCCTTTCAACATGGTTTTAGCCAAGTTGTAAGTCATCGCGATAGCGCCAATTAGGTACAATGCACCACCAATAGAACGCAGAACGTGCATTGGTATAATTTGTAGCGTAGTGGTTAAGAAGTTGGCGTATTTTAACAAACCTTCATCTGTAAACTCTTTCCACATTAAACCTTGCGTAAAACCAGCCCAGTACATTGGGATAGCGTAAAATAAGATACCCAATGTGCCAATCCAGAAGTGGAAAGAAGCTAATTTTTTAGAGAATAATTCTGTTTTATAGATACGTGGGATTAACCAGTACAGTACGCCGAAAGTTAAGAAACCATTCCAACCTAAAGCACCTACGTGTACGTGAGCTACAATCCAATCGGTAAAGTGAGCTACGGCGTTAATTTGCTTTAATGATAACATCGGTCCTTCGAAAGTAGCCATACCGTAAGAAGTAAGTGCTACCACCATGAATTTTAGCGTTACATCTTCACGAACTTTGTCCCAAGCGCCACGTAAGGTTAACAAACCGTTAATCATACCGCCCCAACTTGGTGCAATTAGCATAATTGAGAAAGCTACGCCTAAAGATTGCGCCCATCCCGGCAAGGAAGTATACAATAAGTGGTGAGGACCAGCCCAGATATAAATGAAAATTAACGACCAGAAGTGAAGAATACTTAATTTATAAGAATATACCGGACGATTAGCCATTTTAGGCAAGAAATAGTACATCATACCCAAATACGGCGTAGTTAAGAAAAACGCAACCGCATTGTGTCCGTACCACCATTGTACCAAGGCATCTTGCACACCGGCAAAAACATAGTAACTTTTTAAGAAAGATATTGGCAGCTGAAATGAATTTACGATGTGCAACACAGCAATAGTTACAAACGTAGCAATATAGAACCAAATGGCTACGTAAAGGTGTCTTTCTCTACGTTTGATAATGGTACCGAACATATTGATACCGAAAACTACCCAGATTAAGGTAATTGCAATATCAATTGGCCACTCTAACTCCGCATATTCGTGTGATGAGGTAAAACCTAAAGGCAAAGTTATAACCGCCGAAACGATAATTAATTGCCAACCCCAAAAGTGAATTTTACTTAATGCCGTACTAAACATTCTTGCCTTTAGCAAGCGTTGTAACGAGTAATAAACACCCATAAAAATGGCGTTACCCACAAAGGCAAAAATTACTGCATTGGTGTGTAATGGTCTAATACGACCAAAAGTTGTGTACTGGTTGCCCAAGTTCATGCTTGGCGAAAACAGTTGCGTGGCGACAAGTAGTCCGACTAACATTCCGATGATGCCCCAAACGATGGTTGCAATACCGAAATCTCGTACAATCTTGTTGTCGTAGGTAAATTTTTCTAGCTGCATAATTGAATAGAAATAGAATTTGTAATGTTTATGACAAAGTTATTACAGTACGCTAGCACTGCTGATGATTAGCATTAGTCGGAAATGTGATCTTTATCACTTTTTTCATTAGGGTCATTTTTCACCTCATCGTCGAAGAGAATTCTAACACTTGGCGTGTACACATCATCGTGCTGACCGCTTTTGAGTGCCCAAAAGAAGGCTCCCAAAAAAACCAGTGCTACGAGCACGCTGCAACCGATTAAGAAATAGAGTATGTTCATGATTTATTGGCCGATTGTTAAATTGTTTTATTGTTGGTTAACTGTTTAAATTGCTTAATCGGTTAACTGAAAACTGTTAACTGCGCAATCCGTTCCTCCTTGCAAAATACCTTGTCGCCAAACTCGTAAAACTGATGATGGTAATGGTGCTTATCGGCATTAAAATAGCGGCAACTAAGGGATATAAAGTTCCTTGCACTGCGTAATACACTCCTATCAAATTATAAGAAGTAGCTATAGCAAAGCTGATTTTTATCGTGGTTAATCCATCCTTACTTAATTGGATGAAATTTGGCAACAATCCTAAAGAACTACCGCTCATAATGGCATCGCAGCCCGGTGTAAAATTGTTGATGTTATCTGTAATAGCCACACCGAAATTAGCCTGCTTTAAAGCTCCAGCATCATTTAAACCATCGCCCAACATCATTACCTTTTTGTCCCTAGCTTGTAAGGCTTTTATGGCCTCCAACTTTTGAACGGGACTTTGGTTAAACAAAATTGACGTTGAAGGCTTAAATACCGACTTCAACATCTGCTCGTCTTTATTGGTATCTCCAGAAAGTACTTTTAGGTCATAATCTTCATTTAAATGATTAATTAAGGGCTCAATACCTTCTCTCCACTGTTGATCTACAGAAAAGCAGCCCTTGTAAGCTTCGTCTATCATAATGTGTACGCCACCATTTTCTTTGTCCTTTGCTGCCGCGATTTCGAATGGTAGACCACGTTTACTTCCAGCGTAAATCATCCTTCCATTTACCACACCCATAATACCTTTGCCCACCACTTCGTTGTATTTGGCTATACTGTAAATCTTACTCGGATTTAGCGCTTTTAGCACTTGTCTGCTCAGCGGATGTGATGAATTGTAAAGCAATGAGGCTACCAATAACTTCTCTCCAGGCGTTAAATTTCCCTCAAAGCTAATTTCTGAATGATGTGTACTGGTCAGTGTTCCGGTTTTATCGAAAACCACCGTGTCTAAATCTGCCAATTGCTCAACAGCATCTGTGTTTTTTACGTAGAAACCTTTTTTATCGAATACCGAAAGAATAGCGGACAACGTAAATGGCGTACTTAAAGCCAATACGCAAGGGCAAGCCACAATCACTACTGCGGTAAATGCCGACCAAGCTTTTGCATGATCACCCATCCACAACCAATAACCTGTAGAAGCAAACGCAACTACAAACACGCCGATACTGAAGTATTTGGCTATGCTATCATTAAAATTTCTCTTCTTGAAATCGGTTTTGTAGAATTCTTTATTCCACAAACCTGTTAAGTAACTTTGCGAAGCCTGCTTTACAACTTCCAGCTCAATAGCTTCACCCATTTGCCTTCCGCCAGCATATACGATCTCACCCAAAACCTTTTGCTGTGGCTCGGCTTCGCCAGTTACAAAACTCATGTCCAACCAAGCATCTCCCTTCATTAAGATAGCATCGGCTGGCACTAATTCGCCATTGCGTATCAATAGTCGATCCCCAACGACTATTTCGCTAATGGCTACCGGTTTTTCACGGTTATCTTTAAGGATAGTTATGGCAATTGGAAAATAAGAACGGTAATCCCTATCAAAAGAAATGTGATGATAGGTACGTTGTTTTACCCATTTGCCCATCAGCAACAGGAAAACCAATCCCGTTAGGGTATCTCCAAAACCTGGCCCTGTATTAAATATGGTTGAAATAGCAGTACGTACAAATAGTACTGCTATAATGAGTGCGAGCGGTGTATCTAGATTTATATGCTTTTGTTTTAAACTGGCAATGGCCGATGTAAAATATTCTCGACCACAATAAAATGTAACTGGAATACAAAATGCCAGGTTTAGCCATGCAAACAAGTACTGAAATTCTTTCTCAAATGCTGATAATCCGAAATATTCAGGAAAACTGAACAACATTACGTTGCCCATACAGAAACCAGCGATAGCAATTTTCCAAATCAGCTGTTTGTTGACCGAATTGCCTTTCTCCTTCACTACATCTTGTAGGCTAATTAATGGCTCGTAACCAATTTGGTTAAGTACTTCTACTACTTGCCTTAAGGATACTTTATCGTGCTTATAGCTTATAGTTACTTCTCTTTTTAGGAAATCTATGCGAGAACTAAAAATGGCTGGATTAATTTTATAAAGATGCTCTAACAACCAGATACAAGAGCTACAATGAATTGCAGGAATATAAAATGTGACTATTGAATTTTCTTTGTCTTTATAATTTATTAATTGAGCAATAATGGTTGGCTCATCTAAATATTCAAAATGTCCATCGTCTTTTATTCTTTGCCCTGGTGTATCGTTATATGCGTAATAGTTACACATGTTGTTTTCAGATAAAATCTGATATACACTTTGGCATCCTACGCAGCAAAAATCTTTCTCGTCGTAGCTTAGTTTTACAGCTGGCAATTTATCACCACAGTGGTAACATACTGAACTTTGATGGGTAACGGTTGAACTGCTCATATTCTGAGTTTATACAACCACATAGGCACATAGATTTTAGTATGAATCTATAACCAAATACATCCTATGTGTCTATGTGGTTAATTTATACTATCTAAATTGCTGCACTAAATAATTGGGTTTGTGGTTGCTGCTGCCATAATCTCTCGTCTAAAGCCATGCAAACATTGCGTAAGAAAGATTTACCTAAGGGCAGTATTTTTACTTCTTTATTTCTAATCGCAACCAACCTATCCTCAATCATAGGTTGCAAACGCTCAATTACTGTTGCTGGGATATCATCCATAAAGCAAGTTTCGTTCTGGCACATTAAATCGAGAATTTGTCTTCTAATGCGTAAATCGTCATTGCTTAATAAATGACCTTTTTGCACGGACAATTCGTCCGACAGGATAAGTTTTTTATATTCTTCTACGGTCTTTGCGTTCTGGGCAAAGGCTGTGCCACAGTCGCTAATGGAAGATACTCCAAGGCCTAACAAGATGTGAGTATGCTGATCGGTATACCCCATAAAGTTTCTATGTAATTTGTTCGCGTTGCTAGCAATATACAAACTATCAGTCTTTAAAGCAAAATGATCCATGCCTATTTCTTCATAACCAGCCGCCACCAACATTTCCCTCCCCCTTTGGTATAAAGCAAATTTTTCATCACCCTGCGGTATATCACTCTCGGTAAAATGGCGTTGACCAGCTTTAATCCAAGGCACATGTGCATAACTATAAAAGGCAATACGATCTGGTCTAAGCCTAATTACCTCATTAATTGTTTCAGTTAGGCCAACCATGTTTTGTCCAGGCAAACCATAAATTAGATCGTAGTTAATAGATTGATAACCTAAGCTTCTGGCAAGTTCAGTAATTGTTAAAACCTGTGCAGGTGTTTGGTAACGGTTAATCATAAACTGCACCTTCGGATCGAAATCTTGAATACCGAAGCTCACGCGTATAAAACCTAAGTTGTACAGCACCTGCAAATGATCTAGGGTAGTATTATCTGGATGTCCTTCGAAAGAACAAGCTGCCTCTTTATCAAAAGTTTCACCACCGGCTATTGTCTCTAATAAAGTTTTCAGGTTATCCGAACTAAAGAAAGTTGGTGTACCTCCACCTAAATGTATCTCTTTAATTTTAGGTCTTTCGCCCAATAACTTGCAATACATTTCCCATTCTTTTAACAGCGCATCAATATAAGGTAGTTCTACGCCGTGGTTTTTCGTAATACGAGTATTACAACCGCAATAAGTACACAAACTTTCGCAAAACGGCAAATGGATGTAAAGGCTAATTCCCTCATCCTTATGTTCGTTATAGGCTGCGACTAATTTATTTTTCCATTGTGTCGCACTAAAATTTTCATTATCCCAATATGGCACTGTTGGATAACTGGTATATCTAGGTGCTGCAATGTTATATTTACGTAACAGTTCGGCGGCTTCCATTAGTGTTTCTCCTCTTCTTTAGTGGTCTTTGCGCAATCGTTGGGGCAACAACAAGCTTTGCCTACACATTTTCCTGCAGCCCAGTTATCAAGATTTTTAACCACCTGCTGCATCCGCGGCATTACCCCTTCTTCACCTTGTTTAAAAGGCACATTCGCAATTTTAAAACCGGCAACTCCAGCTGCATTTAAATTAATATGTTCGGTTTCGAAAGATGAGGTAGCAATATATTTGATGCCCAAAGCCCTTAAACCCATAATAAGTTCCTCATTTAAAGGATCTTCATTAAACACAATTAACGCCTCTTTACCCTGCGCAAATGGCATGGTTTCCATACTTAAACTATTGGCTATAATAGTGATATCATGTTTCTTATGATTAGCCAACACCAAGCATTCTTTTTCTTCAGGTTTAATATTATAAGCAATAGCCTTCATGAAATCTTTTTATGTTTCACAAAACTAGCTAGCTAGCTATCCCTCAGAGTTGAGCGTAGTTATCCAAAAAAGTGATATTCGTCACATTTTTAGATCTTTCATTTCCTAGATGGCACACTAATAATTAATCTATTTCAAAATTTTTATTGCGAAACCAAATGGTTTCATTTATATTTGCAACCAATTAGTTGCTTTTATTATGAGAAGAGATGTATTTCAAGGCATTGCCGATCCAACACGTAGAGCTATTATTGCTTTAATTATGGCACAAAGTATGACACCCAATGCGTTGGCTACTCATTTTGATACCACGCGACAGGCCGTTTCTAAGCATTTGAGAATTTTAACGGAATGTGAGTTAATTAGTGCCAAACAAAATGGTAGAGAAATCTATTATCAACTTAATATCGATAAGATGAAGGAAGTAGACAAATGGTTAATTCAGTTTAGAAAACTATGGGAAGATCGTTTCGATAACTTGGATCAATATCTAGCGAAAGTTCAAAACGAAAGCAAAAATGGTTAATCTTAGAAATAACGAATGAAATAATAATCAATAATCAAATTATCATAACCTAAAACCACAAATATGAACACGAACTTAAAATTTGAATTTTCCGTAAACAAGGAAACCAAGACCGTGCACGTGCAAAGAGAATTTGCTGCAGATTTGGCTACCATTTGGAAAGCTTGGACTACCGCCGAGATATTAGATCAATGGTGGGCGCCAAAACCGTACAGAGCAGAAACGAAATCCTTAGATTTTAAGGTAGGCGGCTTTTGGCTTTATGCGATGGTTAGTCCAGAAAACGAGAAGCATTGGTGTAAAGCCGATTACAAAACTATTGCGGAAGAACAACATTTTTCTTACACAGATGCGTTCACTGATGAAAATGGTAACCTAACTGCCGAGTTCCCTGGTTCACATTGGACAAATACCTTTAGTGAAACAGGCGACAAAACTTTGGTAGACATTGTAATTAAACACGACACTTTAGCGGACTTAGAAAAGATTATAGAAATGGGCTTTAAGGAAGGATTTACCGCCGGGTTAAACAACTTAGACGAAGTATTAGCTGCACAATAAATAGCTCTTCAACAAAAAAAAAGCCACTTCAAACTAGTTGAAATGGCTTTTTTTTGTGGGCCCAGCTGGGCTCGAACCAGCGACCAAAAGATTATGAGTCTTCTACTCTAACCAACTGAGCTATAGGCCCTGCTAAAACGTATGTTGTTTTTGCGAGTGCAATGTTACATATTTGCAACGAATTTTGGAAACACTCAATGGAAAAAATTAAAAATATTATTTTCGATTATGGTAACGTAATCTTCGCTATAGACTTTTTACGAACGCAAAATGCTCTTTCACAATTAGGTATTCCTAATGTAAACGAATTCTTTGCACATAAAGGTCACAATCAATTATTTGATGATTTTGAAACTGGCAGCATCTCCCCTGCCCAGTTTAGAGATGGCATTAGAAAGGTTGCCGATAAATTAGACCTTACCGATCAACAAATAGACGATGCTTGGAATAGCCTGCTATTAGGTGTTTCTGGTAATAACCACGATGTATTATTGGAAGTAAAACAGAAATATCGCACCTTTCTATTAAGCAACAACAACAAAATCCACTATGATTGGATTATTGCTTATTTGCAAAAAGATTTCGGTTTTAATAACTACGACGATTTTTTCGAACGAGCCTACTTCTCACAAGATACTACGATGCGCAAACCTAATGTTGAGATCTTTGAGATGGTATTGAACGAAAACAATCTAAATCCTGAAGAAACAGTATTTATTGATGACAGTCCACAGCATATTGAAGGTGCTAAAAAAGCCGGTTTAAATACTTTACTTATGGACGTTCATCCAGAAAAACTGCGTGATTTTTTAACACATCACCGATTATTATAACTAATTTTAAGGGTAATTCAGAAGCGTATGAGCACTAAAAAATACAAATCTCTACAAGAGTTTTACCCCTTTTATCTTAGCGAACACCAAAATACAACAAGTAGAGTGCTTCATTTTATTGGAACAGCTTTGGTTGTGATCTCCTTAATTGGTGGAATTTTATTTCACGATCTGCGTTTCCTTATTGCTATTCCCTTTTTAGGCTACGGTTTTGCTTGGGTTGGTCATTTCTTCTTTGAAAAAAATAAACCTGCAACTTTTCAATATCCTGCGTACAGCTTAGCTAGCGATTTTATGCTGTTTTGGGATTTACTTAACGGTAAACAATCTTTTAAGGTAAAATAGCTTCTACCTATCTACCTATAGATAAAAGCACTTTGACATCCTCCTTGATCTCTCGTACCTTTAATCGTCAAATGGTATGGGCATGACAAACAAAACCAACATAAAAATGTCTTTTCAATAGCAATATGCGATTGGAAAATACCATACATCGTTAACTAAAAAATTAATAAAGCATGGAAAACAACTCTCAAGACATCAGCAAGTGCCCATTTCACAATGGCAGTATGAAAAGCAACGTTGGTGGAAGCGGCACTAGAAATCGCGACTGGTGGCCAAAACAACTTAAGTTAAATATCTTGCGTCAGCACTCTTCTTTATCTAACCCAATGGGAGATAATTTCGACTATGCGGAGGCTTTCAAAAGTTTAGATTACGAAGGTTTAAAGAAAGATTTACATGCTTTGATGACTGATTCGCAAGATTGGTGGCCAGCAGATTTTGGTCACTATGGTGGTTTATTCATTCGTATGGCGTGGCACAGTGCAGGCACTTATCGTGTAGGCGATGGTCGCGGTGGCGCCGGACAAGGGCAACAACGTTTTGCGCCGCTAAATAGCTGGCCAGATAACGTAAGTTTAGATAAAGCTCGCAGGTTGCTTTGGCCTATCAAACAAAAATACGGCAACAAAATATCTTGGGCAGATTTAATGATCTTAACAGGAAACGTAGCTTTAGAGTCGATGGGATTTGAAACTTTTGGTTTTGCCGGTGGTCGTGAAGATGTATGGGAAGCAAGCGAGGATGTTTATTGGGGTTCGGAAACTACGTGGCTCGGTAACGAAGAACGCTATTCTAGCGGAGCTGAGGGGGTTGGCGGTCGTGGCGTACTCGTTTCTGACGACGATGCTGATGGTCAAAAGCATTCACACGATTTGGAAAAGCCACTTGCGGCAGCGCACATGGGTTTAATTTACGTAAATCCAGAAGGACCTAACGGAAACCCAGACCCTATCGCAGCAGCTAAAGATATAAGGGAAACTTTTGCCCGTATGGCTATGGATGATGAAGAAACTGTTGCTTTGATTGCTGGAGGGCATACTTTTGGTAAAACTCACGGTGCAGCTTCTTCAGACCATGTAGGCAAAGAACCGGAAGCTGAAGGTTTAGAGGCCCAAGGTTTTGGTTGGAACAATAACTTTGGTAGCGGAAAAGGATCTGACACCATCACCAGCGGTTTAGAGGTTACCTGGACAACAACACCAACGAAATGGAGCAACAATTTTTTTGAAAATTTGTTCGCTTTTGAATGGGAACTGACCAAAAGTCCAGGTGGTGCGCACCAATGGGTAGCTAAAACAGATCAGGAAATTATTCCAGATGCTTTTGATCCTACTAAAAAGCACAAACCAACCATGCTTACCACCGACCTTTCTTTAAGGTTTGACCCTGCTTATGAAAAGATTTCGAGACGCTTTTTAGAAAACCCTGATGCTTTTGCAGATGCTTTTGCTCGTGCGTGGTTCAAATTAACACATCGTGATATGGGACCAAAAGCTCGCTATCTTGGTCCAGAAGTACCGAAAGAAGAACTAATTTGGCAAGACCCTGTTCCTGCGGTAGATCACCCTTTGGTTGATAAAAATGATATTGAAACCTTAAAGTCGAATATACTTGCCGCTGGATTGACTGTTGGGCAATTAGTTTCAACCGCTTGGGCTTCAGCTTCTACTTTTCGTGGTGGCGATAAACGTGGTGGCGCAAATGGTGCCCGCATTCGTTTAACTCCTCAAAGATATTGGCAAGCTAATAATCCAGCGCAGCTAGATAAAGTTTTAAGTGCTTTAGAAAGAGTGCAAAAACAATTTAATGATAGTCAAAGCAATGGCAAAAAAGTTTCCATCGCTGATTTAATTGTATTAGCGGGTGTAGCGGCCATTGAAAAAGCAGCTAAAGATGCGGGACTGAATAACATTGAAGTTCCTTTCGCTCCAGGGCGTACAGATGCTTCTCAAGACCAAACAGAGGTGGCATCTTTTGCTTTTATGGAACCAGTTGCTGATGGTTTCCGTAATTATAAAAAAGGGCGCAGCGTAGCTTCTACAGAAGAATTATTAGTAGATAAAGCTCAATTACTAACATTGACAGCACCAGAATTAACTGTTCTGGTTGGTGGATTGCGAGCTCTAAATGCAAATTATGACGGTTCAAATCATGGTGTGTTAACGCAAACTCCTGGGCAGCTAACTAACGATTTCTTTGTTAATTTGTTGGATATGCGCACTGCTTGGAAAGCTACTGGGCAGGATAAAGAGCTGTACGAAGGGCAAGATCGTCAAACTGGAGTTGCCAAATGGACAGCTACCCGTGCCGATTTGGTTTTTGGATCTAATGCGGAGCTAAGAGCTATCGCTGAAGTTTATGCCGGCGCAGATGCAAAAGAAAAATTTGCAAATGATTTTGTGGCAGCTTGGAACAAAGTGATGAATTTAGACCGATTTGATTTGGTTTAATTAGCTTTTTAACAATACTACATGTCATTCTGAGCGCAACGAAGAATCTAATTACTCGATAGAATCCTCGCTCCTCGGAATGACATTTTTTAGTCCCGCAATTGTAACAATCCCTTTTAAATTTGCTTTTCTCGAATAACAAAGTCATCTTTGTTAGAATGAACAAATGCACAACATCAGTAAAAAATCCTATCTTCTTAAAAAAGGAGAAGGAGATTGTATTGCCTTGTGTTCTTAATTCAACGCTATTCATTAGCACCTCTATAAATCCAATTGCTTTAAATCAAAGCAAGGATTTTATTAACTAAACCCCGATTTCAGCACTTTTCTTTTTAAGATCTCGGGGAATAACCACCTACGATTTTTAATTCTATGCCTTCACGTGAAAACGTATAGGCTTTTTATTTATTTAATTTTCATTCAAATGGAAACGAAATCAATCTTATTATCTAAAAGCGACTACAAATTTTTAAATGAACATCTTGAAAAAGCTGTGATGAGCGACTACAACAAATCTCGATTGAGAGAAGAAGTAAAAAATGCAAAAATCTTTGACGATGATGCCCTACCAGAGGATGTGGTTTCTCTTTATACGGAAGCCAAAATAGAGAGTACTGATAACCGTCAGACTTTTGTATTTAAACTGGTTTTACCTAAAGACGCTAATATAAAACAGCAAAAAGTATCTATCTTTGCGCCTATCAGCATTGCATTGTGGGGTTACCAAACTGGTGATTTAATTAATTGGGAAATGCCCGATGGAATTAAAGAGTTTAAAATCATCTCTGTAAGAAAACTTACTGAAGATGAGCATTGAGATCTAGAAACTAAGTTATGAAGGCAGAACGAGCAGAAAAGCTAAAAAAATGGATTAAAAAGCTTGGCTTTTGGGGTTTTATGTTTTTCTTGGTGAAAGGCTTGGTTTGGTTGGCTGTAGGATATTTTATTGTAAAGTAATAAAAAAGAGCAAGGAAAAAGATCAATTATGTATCTGTTTTCCTCGCTCTTCAGCAAATCACACTCCAAATCTTTATTTAAAAGTATAATCTAGAAACTCCATTAATTTCCTTCAAAACAGAAGTTTATCAAGGAATATCATATTTATAAAGCTTTAGTTTCCCATCGGTTACTGTAGCGATGTACGGAATACCCTCTTCAGATATACGCATTGTAATTTTATCCGGAACTCCTGGCTGTAGCACTTTTGCTGCATTCCAGTTTTGCGTATTGCTATTAAACGTCTGTACCTTTAAACCATTGGCATCGCCGTGCGCAAAATAAAGCGTGCCGTTTGGATGTATAGCTAAAGCAATGTTATCTCTTTGTGCGTTCGAAGTTGCGGTATGGCTAATCGCATCACCAATTTGTCGCCAAGAAGTACCATTGTACCTCATCACATAAGACATTTTGTTCGTAGTAGCTTGCGATTGAAATACCATATACACTTCGCCATTTTCAGAAGCATCAACATCCATCACAGCAGCACCCACAACCGATGCGTCAGGAGATACCATTGCAGTTCCAACTACTTCCCAACCTAATGATGTTTCGTTTAACCTATAGATGGTCGGCTTTCTAGTCGTAGAAATTCCGTCCATTACGGCATAGTAAACCCTGTTGTCTCTTCCCTTTCTAATTCTAGTATACAATGTAGCCGGAGAAGCATCGAGAGGTCTTAACAACCAACTATTATTAGTAAACAATGCTGATTGTGTAGACCTATTGGCTACGCCTCCTTCGGCCCTTGCAGCTGCATAGCCAAGTACCGGTATACCATTTCGAGTAGTTGCGATATGCAGGTAATTTGTGCGCTGTGCGGTTGCCTGAGGTCTTGTTACAAACGACCATTTTCCATCGCTATACTTTTGTACTGAAGCGTATTGTACCGAATCGCCTAATGTTGTGTAATCTTTGTAGGCAGCATACAAAGTACCATTATCGTCTGCTGCAATACCAACTGTCTCAACTCTTCCCAAAGAAACACCCTGAGGATCACCTACAAAACTCCATGTTGTACCATTATAAGACGAAACCACTGCTTTTCTTGTACCATCGCCATCAGAAGAGCCTCTGCTAAATATAATTACTGGATTGTTTGTTATAGGATTAATTGTCAAGTTAACTTCTGACACCGCATATCCAGAGATATTTGCTGAAACAATGTCATTCCATTCTGGAGCCGTTAAGCGTCCAACAGAAACCACAAATTCTTCTGGCACAGTTGTTTCTGTATCAGTAACTTGATAGGTAACGTCTGTAGTAAAATTGTTTACAGTTTGACCGCTGGTTTGGGTTTGCGCCCCTACCTTAACTACCGCACCTGTGGTGGTCACAAAACGTGCTACAAGTTTAGATACATCTGCGTCGGCAGGTACATTAACCTGAATTTTAAGACCGTTAAGTTCACCTTCATAGTTCTTGAATAACAACCCATCATTATCTTCTGCATAAAACCCAAATTTAACAATAGCTGCGTTACGCAATGCATGAACGTTGACCATCCCCATATCATTTGGAGTTGCAATTCGATATTGAACCGTATCGATTAAATCAACAGGCGTAACACCACTCTGCTGTACATTTTTCCCGATGTACACAATAGCCTGATCATCTACAGTGAACGATGCGATAGCGCTGTTAATATTTACCGAATTTGGAATACGGATATAAACATTAGAGCCATCTACAACGCCTTTAACCTGTTTCGCTAAACCAGGATTTGATGAAGGCTCTAATGTATAGCTGCTAAATACAGCCTTTCCCTGATAGCCTATTTCATACTTCTTACAAGCTGAGAAACTAAGGCAGATTGTAGAAAGAAAAAATAAATAAATTGCTTGCTTCATAATTTCTGTTTTTTTGATTTTTATTTATCCTCAGGAGCAAGTACCGCAGTAACCTTTGTTCCCTGAAGAAGTAATTTTTTAATTGCTTGGCTGATATCTTTACTTTGAATTTTGTTTACCATTTCTGGATAATTGGTAAAAAGCGACCAATCTTTGAAACGATAATAAATATGGTTTCTAAGTTCTGCACTCCAAAAAGTCTCTTTGTCCTTCTGCTTTTCGTAAGTAACAATCAATTGCTTCTTAATATTTTCGAGCTCTTTCTCTATGTAAGCAGGATTTTTAGCTACTAAATCTATTTCGCTGTTTGCCTGTTTAACAAGAAATTCTCTTTTTTCTGGTGCGCAAGTAAAACCAATACGAGCACGTAATAGTGTAGACGGAATTGAGGTTGCACTTACATTAACAGACACACCATAAACTCCAGAGTTTTTTTCTCTAAGATTTTCCCTAAGCTTTACTTTAAGGATTTCCTGAATAATTTCATACTTTATTATTTCAGGATAATCGTTAACAACATTATTATTCTGAAAGATGATATTTACCGTAGCCCTATCTGTTTCGCCCGCTTTCATAATGATGTCTGCATTCTCTCCAATAGGTAAAGGCTTAGCCTTATTACTTTCTAAGAGCTGATTTGAGGGTAAACCGCCTAAATAAGTCGTGATATATTTTTCAACCGCATCCAGCTCAACATCTCCAATAATTACAAACTCGAAACCCTTAGCCGAACTAAACCGCTTATTGTAGGTCGGTAAAATCTTACTTAAAACAAGATTGTTAGAAATTTTACTTTCATCAATCTCCTCGTTTTCTTCGCCAGATAATTTTTGACTTATTAACCTATTATACTGACTAGTAATTGAATTTTCCTTGTTTTTAATGCTCTCCAGTGCCTTTCTTTTCTGCAACTCGAAAACATCATTATCTACACGAGGTTCCGTCCACTTTAGATATAGCAATTCAAACATTGTTTTCATGTCTTTCACACTAGAACTTGCAGCTAAACCTTCTCTGTATTTGGATAATACCATCATTGCCGTTGCACTATTGCCTATCAAATATTTCGACAATGCTCTTCGTGAAAACTTACCTGCGCCGCTTGCCGCTATGATACTTTGGGCAAAAGAAGCGTTAACAAAATCACTAGAATCTAAAACACTGTATCCTCCTTGTCTAAATCCCGTAAGCTGGATATGATCTTTACGTCCCTTACTTTGTTTCAAGTACACAGTTGTTTGGTTCGATAACTCCCATTTATGTAAATCAATTTCGGCAATGTACTCCTTCTTTACTACTTTGGAAGGTATAGGGGCAGAAGTTAATAGCTTATCAGGTACTATTTCATTGTCAGACCAACGCTCTAGATTAAGCTTTGAAATACTGTCTTGCCATAACTGTAGCTGATTTTGACCAGGAAGAGAGTTTTTCAAGCGCTCTGGACCCGTTAACATCACCACTGTATTTCCTGGCTTATTTATCCCTCCAATAAACGACATGATTGTAAGCGAATCGATGCTGCTTTGTAACTGCTTGCGTAAAGCATTTCTTTGTTCAGCGTTTACAACTGTATTCCCGTTAAAAAAATCATCCTTTAGTGCATCAATAACTGTTAAAGCATTAATCTTACTGTTTTGCGCAACTCTATTTAACTGCGCCAAATAGTCTTTACGGTAATCCGAAATCTCTTCTGATGTGAAACCATACTTCAAAATTCTTTGCTGCTCGGCGATGTAATTTTTAATTCCAGCTTCGATATCATTTTCAAATAAAGAGGCACCTCCTAGCGAGACGTCGATATTTGGCATTAAATCGATACAAGACATTGATCCTGATTTAAAAACACTATTGCGCTGAGACAACCTTTCAAATCTTTTTTTAGACAAACCGTTGAAAAAGCTACGTACAAGTTGTGCCTTAAACTTCTCTACCGAATTAATTTGAGAGAGTGCAGGCAACTTGGTGATGTACGAATAGTCAATATCATTTTCCTCCTTATCGGTTGCAATACTGTACAATGTATCTTTGTGCTTAGGTAAATTATAAACTATTCGCTCTTCTGCTTTTTTTGGATTTTTAGCTGTACCAAACTGAGCTTTGATATACTTTTCAATATCCTTTGCATTTTGATTAGATACAATTGCAATTGCCAATAAATTTGGTCGATACCATTGATGATAAAAGTCTTTTAACTCAGCATGCTTGAAATTTCTAAGTATCTCTAAAGTTCCAATTGGTTTACGCTCGGCATATCTTGACTGATGGAAAATCAACGGTAAATACTGTTCTGAGAGTCTCGCCGAAGCCCCTTGTTTTGTCCTCCACTCTTCTATTACCACTCCCCGCTCCTTTTCTATCTCAAGGCTATCGAAAGAAAGCTCAAATGCCCAATCTGCAATGATGTCAATACTGGTTTCTAATTGTTTCAAATTAGAGGTATTAACCGCGATTTTATAAGCTGTCTGATCATAGCTGGTATAGGCGTTAAGGTCTGCACCGAATTTTACACCTAAAGATTCAAGGTAAGTAATGACCTCATTTTTAGGATAATTCTTACTGCCGTTAAACGCCATGTGTTCTACAAAATGGGCCAATCCGCGTTGCGAATCTTTTTCTTGCAGTGCGCCAGCTTTTACAAAAAGTTGAATAGAACTTTGATTGTCATTAGAACCACCAGGATAGATGTAATAGGTCAAACCATTTTTAAGCACTCCCTTAATCAGTTTTTCATCTTGTACAAGATGTTGCCCCGCAACAGGAATGCTCAGGATAACGAGTAGGATACTAAACAGATATGTTTGTAGTTGCTTCATTACTAAAATTTAACAATCGTAAGTTTAGATTGTAAACCATCTGGGCCCGGCATACCTATCGTATAGTTCTTGTTATTTTTTACGAGTTTAATCACCAAAGAATTGTCTTTTGCAGCATCCACAGGATTAGACAACCAACGAATAGCAATAGGCGCCTCTACAATTCCTGGTAAAAACTCTAACTGACGCTTGCTGCTAACGATTTGGAAATCCACGCCTTCCTTTAAACCCGTTCCAACTACAAAGTCATAGTCGAGTGCCATTGTTTCAAATTGACGTTTTCCGCTAAAATATACTTTATATTCTACTACCTCACTTCTATCGCTGGCCACCCTAACCGTACTATTATTATTTACGTTAATATAAAAGAATGGATTATCGTAAGGAGTAGTGGTATCTTTATTACATGCTGAAAATGCAAATACGGCCAACAGCAAACAATATAATTTAATAAATTTCATACTATAGAGGATTTTGTTTGATTAAAGGATTAGCTAGAATTTCCATCTCTGGGATTGGAAGCACAAACTTATTATTAGGATAGGTCAAAGTACATGTAGTTGAATTACACTCTGTCCTAGTTAGGTTATCTTTATAACGCATAATATCGAAAATACGTTGGTTCTCGAAACCTAACTCCTTACGTCTTTCCAACTTAATTTGTTGCAATAGCGCAGCTGGGTCATTAGTTGGCAAGTTAATGATTGATGCAGCTACATCGTAAGCCCTCGCACGTACCGACTTGATATTGTTGGCAGCAGATTCGTATTGTTGCTTATGGTAATAAGCTTCAGCAAGGTTAAGGTAAATCTCTGCCGATCTGAACATTTTAAAGTTTACAGGCCAATTTACACGTGCCACTTCATCTGCTTTTCCATACTTTAACGTATAAAACATATTTGCGTTACGTGGATTTACCTTAAACTGTTGAGATCTGATATCACTAGCCTCAAACAAAGCTCTGTAACTAGCATGCGGATAAACATAAAAACTCTCAGGGTTTGAAAAGATATCTGTTAAATACGTTGTTGCAGTTAAATTTAAATTAAGCTGCCATACTACCTCAGGACTAATAAGCTCAGGATTAACCCTTTGCTGTTCAGCTATAAACATATTCATGTAGTTTGAAGCAGAAGTTAATGGATATCTATTTTTAAGCTCTGGCTTTTCTAACAAGCCAATTACAGCATCCCAATCTTGCATATACAGGTAAACTCTAGATAAAAGTGCTGTAGCGGCATCTGCAGAAGCATAGATTTTACTCTTCGAAGTCCTTCCTGAAAGTATAGTTTGTGCTTCTTTAAGATCAGCTATTATTCTTGCATAAGTTTCCTTTAAAGTAGACCTAGCCGTTGTAACTCCAGGTAGTGGTGTTTTTGTGAAAATTGGCACACCAAGGTGGCTCGCATCGGGCGTATATGCATAGGTTTGGCTATATACATTAGCTAAATCAAAAAAACACATGGCTCTAAGAACCAATGCCTCACCATAAATACGATCAATATCTACTTTGGAACCTGGAAAGCTCTCCAAGAGACCAGCCCTAGACTCGATTACATTATTAACGTTGTTTAAGGTTTCATAAATATTCCCCCAAATTATCCTTACCGCACTGAGGTCGGCAGTCGGGTCGCTTTCATAATTGTATTCAGCTAAAACGCCTCCACCTAAAGTTTGATTAAGCAAAACGTTGTCTGCACGCAAATCTCCATACAAACCATATTGAGAAAGATGGTATTTAGCGAATAGGCTATAACTTCCCACCATAGCAGAAGTGTAGCCTTCTACATTTGTAAACAGCTTTTCCCCAGTAAGTGAGCCAACAGGCTCTATATCTAAAAAAGATTTACAGCTACTGATGATTAGTAAAGCACAAACAAGTACCGTACGTATCAATTTATGTAATATTTTGTTCATTGTAATATGTATTAAAATGTAAGGTTTACTCCAGCAGAATATGATGCCTGCGCTGGTACTCCTCCGAATGAATTGGCGTAGGTATTTAATTTAATTGTTTCGTACTCGCCGTTACCTAAATTATTTCTTTTACTTGTTCTATATGGTGTCCACATAGCAACATTATCAGCCATTACATAAACTACTGCTCGTTTTAAAAAGCCTTTCTTCACAAAGTTATCGGGCAACTTATATTCTAAACTGATGTTTTTTAACTGAATATTAGATCGATCTAATAAGTACCTTGTTGAAGTTCTGTTAGAACTTGTTGAAACTGCAGATAATCTTGGATTCACAGATAAGTCCCCAGCATATCTCCAATGGTCTAATAAATCGGATGACATATTAGTACTTAGGATATTTAAGCCATCATGACCAGCCTCATTTAATAATGACGACAATGCTAATCCACCTTGCGTATAAAGTAATAAGAAGGATAAATTAAAGCCTTTATAAGAAACCAAGTTTGTAACACCTCCAAAAAAATCCGGATTTGGACGACCAATCACAACTCTATTATTAAGGTCAAACAGCTTGGTAATATTGTTATTAGCGTCGTACCACATTGGATCACCAGTACTTGGATCAACACCTGCCCAACGCACCAAATAAATAGCTCTTGTATCGCCACCAACTTGCATAATTGACGTTAGATTTGATTGACCTACATCTGTTGCTAGTGACAATACTTTATTTCTATTGAAAGAAAGGTTGAAATTTGTTGTCCAACTGAAACTTCCATTTTCAATATTTGTAGTTCTTACTATAGCCTCGAAACCAGTATTTCTTAATCTTCCATTGTTTCGATATACAGAGCGCTGCCCCGTAGTTAGCGAAACAGTTGCGTCGCTAATCAAATCGTTCGTAACATCTCTGTAATACTCTAAACCTACATTAATGCGATTAAATAAGGTTAGATCTAAACCTGTATTGAATTTATAGGTTGTTTCCCATTTTAAAGCATTATTCCTACCTCTAGACATGGTAGCACCTACAACGTTACCATATGCATCTGTTTCATTAAAAGTATATATGCCTTTGGCGTAATTGCCATTAAATCTTCCATTTCCTGTGGTACCGTAAGACACTTTAAATTTTAAAAAGTTAATGTCTTCCGGAACATTGTTCTTCCAAAACTCTTCATTAGAAACTGTCCAAGCACCGCCCACAGCATAAAAATTCGCCCATTTTACGTCTTGTCCAAAGTCAGAGTCACCATCTCGTCTAAAGCTAAAACTTACGTTGTATTTATCTTTCCAAAGGTAAGACAGTCGTCCAAAACTAGACAGGGTGCCATTCTCATTGGTATTTCCTGAACTTCTGGTATTAGCTGATATAGCCATTGATAATTCTCTAACATAGTCATTAGGAAAATTGAATGCGCTAGCACGAATAAAAGAACTATTACTTTTATTTGCTTCAAAACCCAATAAGGTGCTTAGCTCGCCATCAAACAATTTTTTGGTATAATTTAAGGTACCATTTGAAGTCCAATTATACATCCTAGCTTGATTTTTGTACAAATAACCATTACCGTCTTTTCCTGTTAAATTTTGCATCGACGAGTATCTTAATTCGTTAATGGAAGAAAAATCAACCCCCGAACGAGTAGTAAAATCTAACCCAGGCATAATTCGAAAAGTAGCTTGTATCTGCGAAAATGCCTGCAAAGCAGACTGGTCATTGTCGTTTTGATAAGCCTCTGCCAAAGAAGGGAATAAACGAACACCCAAATTATCATATAAGGCATAACTACCATCAGCGTTATAAGGTGATCTTATCGGTAACTCCGAGTAATAATTACTTCCAACACCCCACATATTGTTACTGTTGTAAGATCCACCAAAAACAAAATTGAAAGATAATCTTTTACTTACGTCTGTATTGATTTGAGAACGCAAGCTATAACGTTGGGTTTTGTTAGTGATACTTGTTAATTTTTGATCATAAAAACCTCCCGAGATATAATAATTTGTGCTTTGGTTAGAACCAGATAGCGATAAGTTATGTGTGTTAATTCGGCCTTCTGTGTAATAAGTATCTAGCCAATTTGTAGATACGTTACCATAATCTGCAATTCTATTATCCAGTCCCATTTCATTTACAACCCTTCTGTATTGATCTCCATTAAGTACATTGAAGGTATTATGCGGGGCGATCTTATCAATAGTGGTACGATATGTGTATTTTACAATTGGTGTTCCATTTCCTTTTTTTGTGCGGACTAGAATTACACCACCAGAACCACTTGCACCATAAATTGCAGTGGCACTAGCGTCTTTTAAAACCGTAATCGACTCGATGTCTTCTGGATTGATATAAGTTAACGGACTGATACTTGTTTCTGGACCTGCGATAGAATTTGTAGTTCCACCAGTGTTTACTGGTATACCATCCAACACCCACAGCGGTTCGTTAGACATTACGCCATAAGGAGCAGACGACTCGCCACGTATACGCGTACTAAATCTTGGTCTAGGAGAACCATTATTCTGATCTTGCGTATTGAACTCGAGTCCCGGCACCAAACCTTCCAACAAAGCATCTATACGCAACGCTGGGCGTTTTTCAAGATCTTTCGCTGTAACTGTGTAGGCACTTCCAATCTGGTTCTCTTTGGTCTCTTTAATCCCGTAGGCTGATATCACCACTTCGCCCAAAGTTCCTGGTAGCTCCTGTAATACAACATCTATTCTGGTAGCCGCGTTTACAGTCATTTCCTTTTTCTCGTAGCCGAGATATGACATCACTAACGTAACAGTCCCACTAATTTTCAGAGAAAATTGTCCTTTAAAATCTGTAGTAGTCCCCTTGTTGGTTCCTTTAATCTGTACCGAGACACCATTAAGAGTGAAAGGAACATCGTTATCAGGGCTCTTTAGCTTCACTATACCACTAATGGTTACTTCTTGCTGTGCAGTGTTATTACCTTTTGCGTATAGCGTTACCGTTTTATCAACTAACTTATAATTTACGTTGATTTTAGATGCTAAAAGCTTAACTGTTTCTTCAAAACTTAAATTATCAAAATTGACACTTAAATTTTTGTTACTATTAAGTAGCTCGTTGTCATAGATAAAATAATAGTTAGATTGTTTTTCCAACGATTCTATAATCGTCTTCAGCGATTTGTTTTGAGCATTTAGGTCTATCCGTTGCAGGTTATGTGCACTTGCCCAACTAGGGAAACAAAAGCACACCAACACTAGGAATGACATTAACAGTCTGGTTAATAGTTTGTTCATGGTTTATTTATTATTATAATTATTTTACTACTACTACATTATTCTCTAAAACGATTTGTTGGTTAGACACTAGGCTAAGCATACTCAACACCTCGTAAATGCTTGCATTAGCCCCTATTTTTCCAGAAATATGCTTATCCGAAGCAGGAACATTTGAAGTTTTTACATTATACCATTTTGATATTTTATCTAGTATTTCAGCGAGTGTCTCATCTTCAAATGCAAAAACTTGTGCTCTCCACAAGAGGTTATTTTCCTTAAAAGTTTCTGGCAGAATTTCACCATCATTAAGGGTAATCACCTCACCGGCAGTAAGTATGGCCTTATTTTCTTTTTGACTTATGGTCGAAACTTTTCCCTCCACCAATGTCAAAGTTTCCTTTTGGTTAGGGTAAGATTTTAAATTGAATTTTGTACCCAGCACTCTCACTGTCTGCTGCGCTGTTTCAACGATAAAAGGTCGGGTGCTATCTTTGGCAACCTCGAAAAATGCTTCGCCAACAAGTTTCACCCTTCTTTCACTTTCGCTGAAATTTAATTTCTCAAGAGACGAAGCAGCATTTACCCAAACCTTACTCCCATCTTCTAGCGTGATGTTCAGTATTTCTGCGTTTGCAGAACGAACAGCAGTGATTTTGTTGTCAGCGTAATTTATCTTTCCTTCACTTTCTAAAGATGAACGCATACTTTGATCACTTGATGTAAGCACACTTAATTTAGGACCACTATAGATGACATTATTATCCTTTTTTGTACTGAAATAATAAACACCAACTGTGATGACAACGAGCGCTGCAGCAGCAGAAACAATACGTTTCGAATACAACCGCAGATTGTTTCTTTTCAGTTTGCTGTCTATTTTTTTACTGATGTTGTTTTTAACAGCTTCCATTGAGTTACCAGCGAAGATCGTTTCGTCTTCGTCTGAATCGTACCATTTGTTAATTATTTCAAAATCATCTGGCTTCGACTGATTAGTAAAAACTCTACTGATAGCTTGTTTGATTGGATCTGTTAACTTCATATTTCTAGTCTTGCTTACTTACAGTACAGCAATTAGAGAAATACGCACGCTTGAAGACTAAAAAAAATAAAAAAAACTGGAAAGGTAGCTTCGCAACACTTTTAAAGCCTTCGAAAGTTGGTTTTCAACCGTTCTTTTAGAAATATTCATCAGCTCTGCAATTTCATCATTTGATAAATGATCCTGACGAGAAGACTTGAATATCAACCGACATTGTTTTGGCAACTCTTCTACTTTATCAAAAAGATGTTGTTTCAGCATTTTTTCTTCAATGGCATCTTCAATAGATCGCTCCATTAGTTTAATATCATCAGGATATTCTTCTAGGTACTGCGTACGGTTGTGCTTATAGATGGCACGTAAAATTGCATACTTGGTGGCTTTAGCTAAATATGCCTCCAAATTTTCGATAGATCTCGGATTTTTATGGTTTAAAAGACTTAAAAATACGTCTTGAACGCAATCTTCGGCCATAGCCTGATCTCGACATTTATGAAAAGCTATGGCAAATAAAATCTTCCAATACTTGTCGTACAATTTGGAGAATTTATTTTTGTCATTTCTTAGGTCAGATAAGAAGTTCTTATCGTCATTTGAATCATTTAAGTTCAAGTGCTTTTCATTTTAAACAAATATACCTATTTTTCAAATCATAAAAAATCCACTAATTTGTTAAATTAATTATAAATATACCCACCCTTTTATTTGACAATTACACCTTTTGATAACCACAATTAAAAATTTATTTCTAAAAACTATTATTGAGTAGAAAGCCAAACTATTATCTTCGCCTCCATTCTCAGTATATTTTATGAAAAATAGAATAGTAATAATTTCCCTGATCATTTCTTTATTTACACTTATTCAATTACCTCAGAGCGGGTATGCGTTTGATAAAGTTATCATCGTTAAAGGTCAAGTTTTTAATGATGCCAACAGTAACGGCATTTGCGATCGTAAAGAAAAAGGGCTTAAAGATATTTTAATTTCGAACGGAACAGATATCGTTAAAACAGATAAAAATGGCTTGTACTATATCAAAGCAAATATTGGCGAATCAATTTTTCCAATCTTACCATCAGAGTATACATGGAGTAAGTCGACAACAAAGGTTGTAAATGCAAACTTCCTTTATCTAGATCCAAACCGTAAAGATGTAAAGGATACGATTTCATGGCAAATACCAATCCTTAAAAGTGAAGTACCTAAATCATTTAACGTTGGCGCTATTGGAGACATTCAAGTAGATAATGCTGAAGAGCTAAGCTATGCCGCAAAAAGCATTTTTTCCGAATTAAACAATAGGAACGATATTCATTTTAACTTGATGCTTGGCGATTTGGTTAACGATAAAGTTAGCCTACTGCCAGTTATGCGTGAAATGATGGATCAGTTACCTTCATCATCTTGGACGTTAGTCGGCAATCACGATAGAAACGTTGATCATCCAATGTTTATGAATGATGCTTTCAATAGGGTAAACGGAGCTGATAATTATTCTTTTAATTACGGAAAAACACATTTCATCGTTTTAAATAACGTTTTTGCCACAGATAAAAAGAGTTACGAAGGAAGAATTAACGATAAACAATTACAGTTTTTGCGAAATGATTTGTCGTACGTTTCAAAAGAAAAAACAATTGTTATTAGTCAACATATCCCTATGGTTGCTACTAAAAACAACAAAGAAGTGTTAGACTTGGTTAAAGATTATGCAAACGTTTTGATACTCTCTGGACATACCCATACCGTTAGTAGGCATTTTTTTAAACATCCAAATATTCAAGAACTGGGGGCTGGTGCAACTTGTGGAAATTGGTGGCGGGGAGAGAAAGATACAGACGGAATACCCAGCGCTTTAATGCAATGTGGTACTCCAAGAGGTTATTTTGTTGTAAATTTTGAGGACGACAAATACAGCTTTCGTTTCAAAGGAGTTGGTTTAGACGACAACAAACAAATGGCTCTTACCACGGATAGCAATCGAATAATAGTAAATGTATTTGGTGCAGGAGATAGCACTGATGTTTCTATTAAAATTGATGATGCGGAATGGGTGAAAATGAACCGTAAAAAAGACGTTGATCCAACGGTTTTAAACATTATAGAACTTAATCACGCAAAAGTATATCCTACCAAAGGGAACACACTTAACCCGCTGCGTAAACGAAATTCTTCGCATTTATGGGAGGTTGCGAGGCAAAAAACCTCATCGCCAAAAACATCAGTAGTATTAATTAAAGCACAAGATCGATTTGGTTTAAATGTTGAAGAAAAATTCTTATTGTACCAATAATCCTAATTTAACGAAACCCCATATTTTTAAACCAAGTTCCCCTTCAACAAACTGACTATCAACACACTTTAAAAAAAACACTCTTACTACTTAATCTCTTTACACGCCAATTCAGTTTCTTGTAACTTATCAGAATAGCTATAAATGGCTATATTTAAACATTTATAGCTATTTGCATGGTTTCGCATTTTAAATTTCTACTTCTGATTTTATTAGTGCATCCAATTTTTCTATTCGGAAAAATGGACGTGCAACCTAATGTGAAGTTTGGCTTATTTGAAGATGCCACCGCTAACTTAAGCATCGCAAAAGTTCAAGAATTATACCTACGGCAACAATTTAAATCGGTTAGTCGGCCAAGTTTTAACCCAGGTTATACAGAATCGATCTTCTGGCTCGCTGTAGAAACAAAAGATTTAAATGCCACTACCGAATGGTTATTGGCTATAGATAATCCACATATCAATATTTTAGAGTGGTATGAGATAAGTGATAACAACGCAAGACTGCTTTACCAGACTGGAGATTTTTTTCCATTTAAGCAACGTCCCTTTCCAGAATTTACCAATTTCGCTATACCATTACTCAAAAGCGATGGCTATTTCCTGCTAAAAGTAGACAAACGCAAAGAAAGTTTACAAGCACCAATGCGAGTATTGAGCTACAAAGAACTTTCTGGCATTTATATCAAAGGTAACCTCATCAACGGTTTGTTATCTGGAACCATTATCTTGATGATTTTTTTCAGTCTTGTGTTATGGGCAAGTACGCATAAAAAGTTATATCTGTTTTACGGTCTATATATTGGCGCATTATTATTGTGGATCTGGAGTAATAAAGGTTTAGGCTTCGAATATTTATGGTCAAACAGTAGCTTTTTCCCAAGTAGAGCACGACCTGTTAGTTTGCTGCTTACCATTATTTTCAATATCCAATTCATGCAGCTTTTTATCGGGCAAACAAAGAGCAGCTACTTCTTTTATCCAAACAAAGTTCTACAGGTTCTCAGTATCATTTTCTTAGTATTGATTTTAGCTCCAACCAATTACCAAACATCTCTAATTACTTTTAAGCATACGCAAACCCTACTAATTATCATTGCAAGCATACAACATCTACTCATATTAGTTAGTGCCATCGAAAAAATATTAAAAGGTGTTAACGAAGCCAAATTTCACCTAGCCGCAACATTGGTACTATATATATCTGGTTTAGCTGAACAGTTGTATATGTATGGAACTGTAATGCTTGACTATTACGTGGCACAGTTTGCGCTTTTGGGAGGTTTGGTAGTAGAAGCTGCTATACTTCTGTACGGCTTGGCACAAAAATTTAATCGATACCGCAAAGAGAGGTTGACACTCCTATTTGAAAAAAATCAGCAACAGAAGATATTAACTGATACGATTGTAAAAGTTCAAGAAAAAGAGCGCAGGATATTTGCAGATAGATTACATGATGAAATTGGCGCTATGCTTTCTGTAGTTGGTTTACATTTAAATTCACTTAAGAAAACCAGACAACATTTAATTGAAGGCGAAGATGATAAGCTAGGAAAAGCAGATGAAATGCTCTCACAAGTAGCTGATACAGTACGAACCATGAGTCATCAGATTAGTCCCGTAACGATAGAAAAATTGGGTTTCGTTAATGCTTTAGAAAGTTTAATTCAGAATATAAATAAAACGGAAAAACTGTATATTGAGTTCGTATGTATTGGTTTTGAACAAGCTAATCAGTACAATCCGAACTTTCTGAACAGCATTTATCGCATTGTGCAGGAACTTTTGCAGAATATGATTAAACATTCGGAAGCTACAAATGGCATTATCCAGTTGATTGCGCATGAGGATATCATTGTAATTATGGCAGAAGATAATGGATTGGGGCTAACAAAAGAAAGAATGGAAAACCCCGTAGGCTCGGGAATGAGCAGTATTTTTTCTAAAGTCGACTATCTACAAGGCAAAATTGAAATTGAGACACCTGGCAACGGCACTTTGATTAGCATTGAACTGCCAAACCAAAACATGACAACGTAAATGAACAGCATTAATATCTATATTGCAGACGACCACCAATTGCTAATAGACGGTTTAATATCCGCTTTAAGCGAATATCCTTATATCAACATTATTGGTTCGGCCAATGATGGCAAAAAAGTACTTAATGATATCTTTTTAAATAAACCTGATGTGCTAATATTGGACTTGAATATGCCACAAATAGACGGACTTCAAGTAATAGAGCATGTGAAACAACAATACAGAAACATCAAAATTTTAGTGTTATCTAATTATAATGCAGCTCATATCATTAAAGAAGTGCAGCAAAAAGGCGCAGATGGTTATATCTTGAAAAACGGTTCTATTTCTGAACTTGTAACGGGCATAAATGCAGTTTATAACGGTCTACAATTTTTTGAAGCTGATCATCAACTTAATTCTCCTAAGGAAGGCGGTTATTTTATGGATGATTTTATGAAAGAATATCTGCTTACCAAACGTGAATATGACATCTTGCTTTTAATGGCAAAAGGTCAATCGAGTATAGAAATTGGGGAAAATTTATTCATTAGCGCTGCCACTGTAAGCACACATAGAAGAAACATCCTGAAAAAATTAGGATTAAAAAGAACTTCGGAAATTATGAGCTTAGCACTTGCTAAGGGCTGGTTAAAGGAGTAGCTTAGTAACCACGCCCTCCGTTAATTATATCCCCCTCCTAGCCTTTTCTCTGCTAATCAAAGAAAGCTCTCTACCAGTTTGACCAGCTACAGAAGTGTTTTCTTGTGCTCTTCTAAATAAGTAAGGCATTACAGCTTTAATTGGCCCATAAGGAACATATTTAGCAACATTATAACCTGAGTTTGAAAGATTAAAACTCAAATTATCGCTCATTCCTAACAATTGTGCAAAGTAAACATGAGGATGGTTGTGTGCAATTGCTTTTTCGTCAATCAACTCTGTTAACAAGCGACTGCTTTCTTCATTGTGCGTACCGCAAACAAATCCAATTCTATCAATATTTTCTACGCAGAAACGTAGAGAAAGGTTGTAATCTCTATCAGTAGCGGCTTTATCTGGCTGTATTGGCGATGGATATCCTTTTTCTTCGGCACGTTTACGCTCCTTTTCCATATACGCACCACGAACCAATTTCGCTCCAAGAATGAAACCAGCTTCTTTTGCAATTAGGTAGTCAGCTTCTAAACCTGCCAACTTATCATGGCGGTAGATTTGGTAAGTATTAAATACAATAAGTTGCTCCTTATTGAACTTCATCATCATTTCTATAGCCAGCAAGTCAATCGTGTCTTGTATCCAAGTTTCTTCGGCATCTATCATCACAGGCACTTTTCTATCAAATGCAGTACGACAGATTTTCTCGCAGCGTTGCTTTACTCTTTCAAATTCTGCGGCCTCAGTATCGGTCAATTCTTGCCTAGCATCTAATTTCTCTAGCAATGCAAATCGGCCTATGCCTGTTACCTTAAAAACCGTAATCGGAATTCTAACATCACCATCTGCACGCTCAATTGTTCTGATAATTTCTTCGCAAGTAAAATCAAAAATGTGTTCCTCATCCTCGCCTTCTACCGAATAATCTAAGATAGTTCCAACTTTTCCTTGATGTAACTGCTCAATAGTGTGCTCACATTCTACAATGGTTTCGCCACCACAAAACTGTTTAAAGATCGTTGCTTTAATGGCTCCTTGTATCGGTAAACCAATATTTAGCATGAAATTGGCGACTGGCGGCCCAACCTTGGTCAGAAAATTACTGCCAATCATTTTAAAAAGCCAATATGCCTGTTTTAATTCGCCGTTAGATTTATGTCTAAAAGCTACCTCAGTATTATTGAAGTCTATTTTTTGCTTGGGAAAAGCATCCATTTTTATATAAGTTAGTCAGAACGCTGCAAAAATATAAATAACTAGGCTACCAAGCACGAAAGACTTTCAAATAATTGTAAATTGCACCGTCATGATACAATTTAAACTAGAAGGGGAATTTATCCCATTAATTGCATTGTTAAAAGCTACTGCACTTGTTCAAAGTGGCGGCGAAGCACAATCTATTGTTGAAGAAGGACTTGTGAAAGTAAACGGAGTAATCGAAGAACGGAAACGCTTAAAAGTACGTGTGGGCGACAAAGTTGAATTTTTAAGCCAAACCATAGAAGTAATTTAATGGAAGCTTTAAAAAACAATGACCATTTCATCCATTTTGAAAGTGGATTAGCACCATTAAACGATATTTTAGCGGCGAAGAAATACAGTAAAGTGTTTGTATTTGCAGACTCTACAACGGCAGAAATTTGCTTACCTGTTTTCAGGGATTTCTTGCCGGAGCTAGAAGATTTCGATATTATTGAAACTGACCCCGGGGAAGAAAATAAGAACATCGATTTTTGTATTGGCATTTGGAAAACCTTGTTGGATTTTGAAGCAGACCGTAAATGTTTGATGATAAATCTTGGTGGCGGCGTAATTACTGATATGGGTGGTTTTGTTGCGTCTACGTACAAACGCGGCATCGATTTTATCAATATTCCTACTACGTTACTTTCTCAAGTTGATGCTTCTGTGGGCGGAAAAACGGGTATCGACATTGATAATGTGAAGAATATGGTGGGTACTTTTAGCTTACCACAAGCGGTATTTATAGAAACTGCCTTTTTGCAAACTTTGCCACAACGAGAATTATTATCGGGCTTTGCCGAGATGATTAAACACGGCTTAATTGCTGATGCAACCTATTATCAAGAACTAAAAGATAGCGATTATAACAATATCAGCGCAGCCGCTATTTATCACTCTGTAAAGATTAAAAATGAAGTAGTATTAACAGACCCTTTTGAAAAAGGCTTGCGCAAGATATTAAACTACGGTCATACCATCGGCCATGCCGTAGAAGGTTATGCCTTGGTAAATGATAAAAAACCTTTAACACATGGTCAGGCAATTGCCATTGGAATGATTTGTGAAGCTTATTTATCAGCGAAATATTGCAACTTGTCTCAAGATGAATTAACTGAAATTGCCAGCTATATTCTTTCATTGTATCCAAAATACGACATTAAACCTAAGAGTTTTAAAGATTTGATGGTATTGATGCAGAGCGATAAGAAAAATGAAGACGGTTTTATCATGTTCTCATTGCTAGAAAGAATTGGCAAATGTACTTTCAACTGTAAAGTAACTGAAGAGGATATTTTTGATAGTTTGACGTATTATAACAATTTGTAGAAAAGAAAGCCACAGATACACAGATTTTAAGAAAGTTAAATCTTAAGTCTTATTATTGATAGAATATTATCTGTGCATCTATGGGATAGAAACAAAGCAACAAATACCGTTTCGTTATTCGGTTCAAAAACATCAAAATTAAATTCTGTGAAAATTATTTCCACTTAACTATTGACAAATTAAATTTGTTAATGTACATTTGACACCAGAAGACAAAAAATGAATTTTAACACTACATATTGGTTTGGTTACTTTTACTACTACAGTGAGAGCCAGGGCTAGTATGCAGAAAAATATATAAAAATATTAAAATGTGTAAAAAGGTCCTGGCTAAAAAGTCAGGACCTTTTTTTGTTTAACAAATTATGAAGACAAAACCAAGGGTAGCTATACAAGGTATAAAGGCATCGTTTCACGAAGAAGCTGCTTTTAAATACTTTGGCAAAGAGATAGAAACGATTGAATGTAACTCGTTTAAAGAAACTTGCGACAGGCTTGAAACTGATGAAGCTGACTTTGTAGTAATGGCTATAGAGAATTCTATTGCTGGCAGTTTGCTACCTAACTACACCTTAATTCGCGATTATGGCTTTTCTGTTGTTGGCGAGGTTTACATTGCTATCCGTTTACACTTAATGGCATTGCCAGGAGTTAAATTCGAAGATTTAAAGACGGTAACTTCCCACCCTATCGCTATTCGCCAGTGTGTGGATTTCTTTTACGACTTCCCAAACATCAACATTGTTGAAGGAAACGATACCGCCGCTTGTGCTAAAAAAATACAAGAAAGCCAGTTGAAAGATACCGCTGCAGTAGCAAATACCTTAGCTGCAGAATTGTACGGATTAAACATTTTAGAACGTAGCGTTGAGTCTAACAAAAAGAATTTCACCCGTTTCTTGATATTGAAAAAAGACAGAACAGACGAAGAAAAACAAATAAACAAAGCTTCTATCTGCTTCCAAGTTGGGCACAAAGCAGGTTCTTTAGCTAAAGTGCTTAACATATTTGCAGAACAAGAGGTTGTTTTAACCAAAATACAATCTATGCCTGTATTAGGCAAAAGAGACCAATATTATTTCTATGTAGACTTAGAATGGTCGGAAACAGAAAAGTACGACCAAGCTATTAGACAAGCATTAAAATACACTACTAATTTCAATATGCTTGGCGAATATCAAAAGAATGATAAGGTTTAAATAGTTGGCAGTTTTCAGTTAACAGTCCAAAAATTCAACAATCAAACAATACAACAATTAATCAATCGAAATCGTAAATAAAATAATATCCTAAAAAATGAAACTTAATTTAAACATCGAGCCTTTAGAAAACTGGCTAACGGCAAACAACCAACCTTTATTAATCTCTGGACCTTGTAGTGCAGAAACTGAAGACCAACTATTAACTACAGCACATTTATTAGCTGCAACTGGCAAAGTAAGTGTTTTAAGAGCTGGTATCTGGAAACCACGTACTCGTCCGGGAGAATTTGAAGGTATTGGAAGCATTGGCTTAGAGTGGTTAAAACGTGCTAAAGCAGAAACTGGTTTACCTACAGCTGTTGAGGTTGCTAACGCAAAACACGTTGAGGAAGCTTTGGCTGCTGGCGTAGATATCCTTTGGATTGGTGCCCGTTCTACGGTAAATCCTTTCACAGTTCAAGAAATTGCTGATGCTTTACAAGGACACGACATCCCTGTGTTGATTAAAAATCCAGTAAACCCAGATCTACAATTGTGGATTGGTGCTATCGAGCGTATCAACAAAGCTGGTATCACTAAAATTGGTGCTATTCACCGTGGTTTCTCATCGTTCGAAAAATCATCTTTCCGTAACGAACCAATGTGGGAACTTGCTATCCAATTGAAAACACTTTGCCCGGAGTTGCCAATCATTAACGATCCAAGTCACATTTGCGGTAACCGTGAGTTAATCCCTTACATTTCTCAAAAAGCATTAGACTTAGACATGCAAGGTTTAATGATTGAGTCGCACTTAGACCCATCAGTAGCTTGGACAGATGCTAAACAACAATTAACTCCAGCTGCAGTAAGCGAATTAATGGACCGTCTAACTGTACGTGAACCAGAGTCGGCAAACGAAGCCTTTGTAGATAAATTAGCTGATTTACGTAAATCAATTGATAAAATTGATGATTTGTTATTGCAAAAATTAGGTGAACGTATGGCTATCGTTGAGAAAATTGGCGAATACAAACGTGATAACCAAGTAACGGTATTACAAGTTAACCGTTGGGATGAAATCCTTAAAAAAGGAACTTCATTTGCTAAAGCTTTGAAATTAGATGTACACTTTACTGAGAAATTCTTAGAATTGGTACACGGTGAGTCTATCCGTAAACAAACTGAGATTTTAAATGCAGGCCAAGCTACGCAAGCAGGAATTGCAGCTGAGCAACACACAGAAGTAAAAGCTTAAAAGCATTAATTTTTAAGCATTACTTATTTTTTAGGATATTTTGTCATTCTACTTTCCTCCTGTCATCCAGAGCAAAGCGAAGGATCTAATAGATTCTTCACGATGTTCGGAATGACAGGAGAGTGAATGACAGCTTTAAACCTATATCGACCTAATACCAACCAAACCATGCATAAAAATGCTATTGTTTCTTTCAAAGGAACACAAAATATACAAGCGGAAATACAATTAACAGGCTCAAAAAGCGAATGCAATAGAGCACTGATTATTAAATCGTTGAGCAAGAATTTGGTAAAAGTAGAAAACTTATCAAACGCTGCCGACACCGTTACATTAAATGCTATTCTATCTGATTTAGATACTTACGAAAACGATAGCAATACTGAAAAAACTGTAGATGTTGGTCCAGCTGGTACCGCAATGCGGTTTCTATCTGCTTATCTTTCTGCTAAGAACGGAAATTTCTTACTAACTGGAACCGAACGCATGAAGCAACGTCCTATCGGGATTTTAGCTGATGCGTTAAAAGAAATTGGTGCCGATATCAGCTATGCTGAAAAAGAAGGCTTCCCTCCTTTGGCTATTAACGGACCTTTAGCTCAAGTGAGTTCGCACATTAAAATAAAAGGAGATATCAGTAGCCAATATATTTCGGCTTTGCTGATGTTAGCTCCAACCCTACCGCAAGGTTTAACCTTAGAAATTGTTGGCGAGTTAACCTCTAAACCGTACGTAGAAATGACTTTGGCAATGTTGGCCGAATGTGGCATTGCTCACGAATGGGATGGAAATTTAATCAAAATCCAACATCAAGAATTTAAACCGTCTACCTTAATTGTAGAACCAGATTGGAGCGCTGCTTCTTATTGGTACAGCATTGTTGCGCTGGCAAACGAGGCACAAATTAGTCTTCCGCACCTGAGGGATAAAAGCTTGCAGGGCGATAGCCAAATCAAGACCATTATGGAGATTTTTGGTTTGAGCACTACTAAAACTGATAACGGAATAGCTTTTACGAAAGACCAAGCTATTAAAGACACTGATAAAGTTTTAGACTTAAAAACTTGCCCAGATTTGGCACAAACCATTGTGGTGGTTGCTGCCGCTTTGGGATTAAATATGGCTTTTACAGGTTTAGAGACCTTAAAAATAAAAGAAACCGACCGTGTTGCAGCGTTGCAAAACGAGTTGGCAAAAATTGGCGTAAAGCTAAATGAAGATAACTTAATCTATACTCTAGATTGCGCTGGACTACATTTTCCTAAAAAAGTGAGTATTGCTACTTACGAAGACCATCGCATGGCAATGGCCTTCGCTCCTTTAGCATTATTAATTGAGGAACTAGAAATTGAAGACTATAACGTAGTTGAAAAATCTTATCCTTATTTTTGGGAAGACTTAAAGAAAGTGGGGTTTGAAGTAGTGGAGCAAGGATAAAAGAACAAAGAGCAAAGACCCAAACATATAACTTAAAACCTACAACTTAGAACTTAAAATGGCAGGCAACTCATTCGGACAAATCTTTCGCATCACTACTTTTGGTGAATCTCATGGCGTAGCCATCGGTGTAATTATTGACGGATGTCCGGCAGGTTTAACGATAGATTTAGATTTCATCCAGTCGGAACTAGACAAAAGAAAACCTGGTCAATCTAAAATTACCACGCAACGTAAGGAAAGCGATACCGTACAAATTCTTTCAGGAACTTTTGAAGGAAAAAGCACAGGAACGCCAATTGCAATGTTAATTCCTAACGAAGATCAGCGCAGTAAAGATTACGGGCATAATGTAAATGTTTACCGTCCGAGTCATGCAGATTATGTTTACGATGCTAAATATGGCATACGCGACCATCGTGGTGGAGGTCGTTCTTCGGCGAGAGAAACCGCAGCTAGAGTTGCCGCTGGTGCAGTTGCCAAATTGTTGTTAAAACATCATGGCATTGATATTTTTGCACATGTTACTGCTGTGGGTAAAATTAATGCACCTATTTTAGCTAGCGATAACATCGCTGAATTACTAGAAATAAGAGAAGCAAACATTGTTCGTTGCGCAGATCCTGCTACGGCAAACGAAATGATTGAATTTATCGATGGCATTCGTAAAGATGGCGATACGATTGGCGGAAAAGTTTCTTGCGTAATTAAAGGCTGTCCGGCGGGTTTGGGAGAACCTGTATTTGATAAACTCCATGCAGACTTAGGTAAAGCGATGTTAAGTATCAACGCTGTACACGGTTTCGAATATGGTTCTGGCTTTGATGGAACAGAATTGAGAGGTTCTGAACACAACGATGTTCCTTTACCAAAATCTCAGGAAGAAAATCATTTTAAAACCATTACCAACCACGCTGGTGGTATTTTGGGCGGCATTTCTAATGGAATGGATATTACGTTTAAAGTTGGTTTTAAGCCTGTAGCTACCATTATGCACAATCAACAAACTATTAATGCTGCTGGCGAAGCTTCGGAGATTAAAGGCAAAGGTCGTCATGATCCTTGTGTGGTACCAAGAGCGGTAGTAATTGTAGAAGCAATGGCTGCTTTGGTTTTGGCAGATCATCTGTTAAGGAATAAATCTTCTAAATTGTAAAAAATGTATCGGTATTTAACGTTGTTGATGTTTTTGGTAAGCAGCACTTGCTTCGCACAGTCTTTTAAGGAACAGATTGCCACCCACCGTGAAAAATACAAAGCAGATTTTGTGAGCAGTGAACGTGCACCATTAAAAGAACCAGATTTAAAATACCTTCAGTTTTACGATGCCGATAGTACTTACAAAGTACATGCAAAAGTAGTCTTGTTAGAAGGCGAAAAAGCTTTTAAAATGCCAACTTACGCAGGTACAACTGCAGACTATATCCGCTATGCGAAGTTAAATTTTGAGCTAAACGGAAAACCTATACAATTAACCTTATACAGAAACATTGCTTTAGCAGCGAATACCGCCTACAAAGACTACCTTTTCTTACCCTTTACAGACCAAACCAACAACAAAGAAACTTACGGAGGTGGTCGTTACATCGATTTAAAAACTACTGCTATTGTAGATGGCAAGTTAGAACTCGATTTCAATAAAGCTTACAATCCATATTGTGCCTACAGCGATGGTTACCGCTGCCCTATTCCGCCAGAAGAAAATGATTTACAATTAGAAATTAAAGCTGGCGAGAAGAAATATACAGGCGAGAAAAAGAAGCGACCTTAATACATATTACCACTTTCGCCAAAATCCGTAATTATTGGTATTCTTTTCTTTTTAAAGTTGTCGATTTTTAATCCGTCAACTACAAAAGAAAAGCGACATGAAAAATCTGTTAAGATATTGGCAGTGCTTATTTCTCCTTTACCCACTGCTATTGGGCTATCCAAGCAAAAAAACAGACCCTGAGCCGGAAAAGCAACCTACTGCTGAGGAAGTAATGACCGATTGGGCAAAAGAGGTAAATTTCAATAAAATTACTGTTTCGCCTGGAACTTGGAGTTATAAAGACCTTATCTTTAACAATGGTAATGCAGCCTTGCTAGATAATGATAACCGTATCTTCATTTCTTACGACAACGGGCTAACTTGGACCGAACGCATTAAAATTACTGGCAATACTTTACAATCTATTGCTTTAAAACCCGATGGAGAAAAGCTGTTTATTGGCGGCATCAGTTTAGGCCCTTATATTTTCGGTGCAAAATTTTGGGTGTACAATACACCTAAAAGCGGCACTGTAAGTTTAGATTACAACGGAGAAGCCATTACAGCGCAACTAAACGAACCTATTAACCACGATTTCCAGCGTACACAATGGAACGGCGATGGTTCAGTTTACGCCAGCTTTGGCCGCAGTAATAAAATGGATGGTTTTTTCGGAAACATCACTCCCGATGGCCGCAAGATTTTCACTCGCCGCACTCCTTCATTTTCACGTATTGACGATAGAGAACCCAAACGTCAGCCTAGTCATTGTGCAGGGTTTTACATCAAAAACAATAGTGAAACAACTATTTTATGTGCTTCAGAATATAGTGTAACCGCATTAATGAATTTCTTAGCACCCTATCAATCAGAAACTAAAGGTTCTGGAAACAGCTGGCTGCCTTTAGCTAACTATTGGAAAGCAGATTTAGTTTACCACATTGGGCAAGACCTTCCTGGCAAACATTCTGTTTACGTAGCTCAAGCCAACAGGTTATTTTACGATGGCAAGCATCTCATCAATTACAAAAACATACAAGGTGAGCTGCAATGCGCATCTATAGACAATAACGGCTATTTATGGGTCGGCACTAGCAATGGCCTATATAAAGCAACTAAAAAAATGGCCGACTTACCTAAAACAGTATTCGAAAAATGAAAAAGATAGTAAGCATCTTCCACTTCTTTCTCTTATCCATAGTTGCGTACTCACAAACATCGAAAAGCGAGCTTAACTCCGTTGAAACTACGGCAGACAGTAAAGGAATAACTTTCTTCGATGAGAAAGGAAATCAGATAGGTTTTGTAGAAATAAAAGTAAAAAACCGTCGTATTAGTCCTGTTAAAAATGGGCTGGTTGCAGTCTATCCATACCGAAGTGGCGGCACGGTAGATATTCTTGACAGTAAAGCCATCCTAAATTCATTTAAATTGAAGTATATCTATGACTTGTACATACTTTCTAACAGCCACTTAGCCGTTAGAGGCGATGACACCAGTTTAAAATATGCCCTTTATGATATCAAAGGAAATAAAAAATCTCAAACCTTATATGCTGCGATAGGGGCGCCAGATGAGAATAATTATTTTTTCGTCGATAAAGGTTTCAATGCAGCAGTAACCTTTGGCTATTTAGATGCTGATGGTAAAGAAATTATACCCGCAAACTACAAAAGTTTAGGCTTTTTCAACAAAAATGGAATTACCCATGCAAATGGAAATTTAATTAACAGAAACAATGAAATTGTAAAGAAAGCGGAAAAAGATACCACCTATTTTAATCGCAAAAACTCTACTCAATATCTATATTCTACTTATGCAGCGTTATTTGGAATTTTAGACCACAATTTTAAAGCTTTAACTCCGCCCATATTTTCTACGTCGTTATTAAAAGTTTTAGACAGTAAGCAATTTAGTTATACCATTAACAATAAAGCTTATGTAATAGACGAAAATGGAAAAATCAACCCTGGAAATGGTTCTTTAGAATACGAAACCGCATTAGCATTTATGCCTAAGCAAGATAAAATTCAAAATACATACGAGTGGAACATCCCTAACTATTTGCTAAAAATATCGACAGAAAAAAAATATGCACCAGCACAAAAAACATTAGACAGCCTATACAGCAATGCCAATTATGTAAAACTAAATCCGAAAGCAAAAGAGATATTTGATGCCAACTTGGAAAAAAATGCGCTTGCTGGAAATACAAATAGTATGTACGAACTCGGAAAAGCCCATCTATACGGCATCAATCCATTTCCTGTTAACATAGAAAAGGGTTTAAAATGGATGCATACCGCAGCAGAAAAAAATTACCAAAAGGCAGCTTACGAACTGGTTTATTATTACATAAGAGCTTTTGATGAAGAGAATGCGAAGAAATTATTAAACAACTACAAAGGAGAAAAAGATTGGAGTTTTAAAGAACTCTATTTACCCGGAGAACTGGATAAAATACTGGCCATACAACATTACAATAGTAAAAATAGCAGCAAGGAGAAAGCAGACGGTTATTTTAAAAAGGCAATTAATGCCGGAAATTTAAGTGCGGGCTACGAATATGGTTACAGGCTTTTAAGCAGTAAAAACCCAGAGTACGAGGCACAAGGATTAAAACTACTAAATGCAAACGTAGCCAAAGGCGATGTAAAAAGTATGCTTCATTTGGCAAACTATTACAGTATTTATACCAATGAACCTTCAAAAGTAAACAGAACAAGCTCCAATACATATTATAACATGGTTCTTAATAGTTCTATAGCTAGCATTTACGAAAAAAACGATGCCAAGCTCGGAATATCGGAAAACACGAAAAAAGAGCCCTTGGATGTAGGTACTGTTTTAAATATCGACAACCAAAAAAAAGCCATCGTGTTTAGAGACGCTTACGGCTTTAGAACGAACGATAATAAATATTACACTTCGGCACAATCTAATTATACCGACTATAAAAAATATAATATCGTAAAAGGTGCTATCGGAACGAAAAAATGCACGAGTTGCAATGGTACAGGAAAACAGCAAAAACAAGTAGTTTCTGGTTCTTACACCACAAAAGACGTAACCTATAAAACAGGCAGCACTATTAGCGGCGATAAGAAAATTACCACTACTACAACTCACAACACCTATAAATCTGTTGACGAGAAGTGTTTGGTTTGCAATGGAAATGGACTTCTCTTCTCAAAATAATATCAGGAAATGAACACCAGCTACACCTTCAAAAAATCTGCTTTTGAGAAGATACAACATTTGGAACTTACCGAACAAGGGCTAACTATAAAGCAGGAAAATCGTGCTAATGTTTATATCCGATATAGCGATATCACTAGCGTACAGCTTTGTTATGCCCCTTACAGATATAGGAACAACAATTACAATTGCCGCATCAAATGTGGCACTGCCGTTTTTATAATTCACTCTACCAGTTACGAAAGCTTCGCCAGTTTCAACGACCATGCAAACACATATACATCCTTCGTGAAAGAATTAATAAGAATGGTACGAGAAAATAATCCAAACGCTCATATTCAACTTGGGCAAACTTCTAGTGCATTTTTAGCCAATTTAGCGCTCTACGTTTTTATTTTACTTGTGCTGTTGAGGCTCTTTTATTTTATTCCTGTCGAAGGAAGTATGTCTCTCCTTATTAAGCTCGCAATAATTGCTTCCTACTTTTATTACGTAATGAAATCTTTCAAAAAGAATAAGCCTAAACAGTTTACTGGTAACGAAATTCCAACCGATGTTTTACCCTCATTTTAATACGGATGAAGACACTATACTATCTTTCAATTTTACAACTACTGTGCATTAGTACTTTTGCCCAGCATCATCTTATTGTAGGAGTTAATGGCACGCAACACGATATCAAAACAGTAAAGCTGAATAACTTTGTGAGCACCTTTAACAGCTATTACCAAACCAATGGATTTGTACCACTCACAGATTTTTCGTCGAAAATGCGTGGCTTAGGTTTTAGTGGCGGTTACCGCTTAATGGGAAAAGAAGGTTTTAATTTAGGGATGATTTACATGTTCAGTAAAAATGGACAGGACAATAGCACCACACTAGCTACAAAATCGGGCTACGATTTCAATTACAGGGCAAAAAACCACGATTTTATTTTCGAGTTAGGTTATAATATCGGTGGTCTTTTTACCATCAACGGTGTTTTTGGCATGGGCATACGTGGCAACGCTATGGAAGTTTGGAAAGTTTACGCAAATGGCGATAGAAGTTTTGGTTACGAAAACGATATTACAGGTCATTACAAAACCAATTCTTTCACGATGGATTATGGTGGTTCTGTAGGATTAAAGCTTTGGAAATTCTACGTACCCATTCGTGTAACCTACGGCTCTGCCCTATTTAACAAAGGCGAAAGTGTACTGATGGATTACAGCACCAATCGTTACCGCAGCAACGAATTTCCGCATGATTTTAAGCAATGGATAAATTCAAATACCACTTACGACGAAACAAATAGCATTGGTCAAAATGAGTTTGTTGGCATGAAAATAAGTGTTGGCTTGGAGTTTATGATACCGCTAGGGAAATAATGATTAAAAATTAACGAGATGAAAAAAATATACTTATACCTTTTCATAATCAGCTTTACTATAAGCAACTACGGCTGTAAAAAAGAAAGCTATCGCATTGGCGATAAAATGCTTGGCGAATGGAACATCGATGTTTATCGTCGTTCTGAAATTAGGTCTGATGGTTCAGAAAAGATTACCAAAGACGAAAAGAATGTTGGTCACTGGCGCTTTTATAGTAACTCTAGTACCAAAAGCATTGTAGATTACGACTTCTCTTACACAGGTTCTCCAGCGGCTAATATAACTGGTGGTGTTATCTTTATTTCTGAAGAAGGAAAGCGCATGATTTTACCAAATTTTAAATGTAAAGGCATTAATTGTGATGAAGCTTACACCATTCAAGAGTTTTCTAGTAAAAAAATGGTAATAGAACAATACTCACCACAAACTAATACGGACCAACTGGTTTACAAGCTTAGAATGGAGTTGAGCAAAAAATAACCACAACATCCACCCTTTTCAGAAACTTTGCTTATGAATAAATACCAATGGCTTATCCCAAATCCAAACAACATTTTGATATGGATGATGTCTATCATCATGCTGTTAGGTATACTTATTTTTAATTGGCAGGCCGAAACTATACTTATCACTTATTTTTTTGAAACTATCATTATTGGTTTCATTCACATTTTTAAATTACTAGCTACTTTTCTATTCAGTAAAGCAGCTCCAACTGAAACTGGCAAGCATAACACATCAGATATTTTTCAAATTCCATTCTTTATATTTCACTATTTCTTCTTTGTATTCATTCAATCTACCGTTGTTTTTATGTACCTCAGTTTTTTCATAAAAGGTATCAAAGATGATTTTAATGTGCTCAAAAACTACCACTTTTTGCTTCAACAGCACGATATGCAAATGGCTTTTTTAATTCTGTCGTTATTTAGCACTGCTATGGCACTTAAAAACTTCTTTTTGCCTAAACGTTACTTACATACAAACGTTAAAAAACTGTTCATGCAGCCCTATCTACGCATATTTATACAACAGTTTGTAACCATAATTGCAGGCTTTGGCATTTTGATTTTCAATATGCCTATAGCATTGGCAGTATTACTTATTGTAACACGATTGGTTGTAGATTTAGCGTTACAAGAAGCTGCAAAAAATGAAAAATTTAAAAAGGCTTTCATCAAATATCTAGCCCAATCGCAAAACGAAAAAGACCTAAAAGAAGTAGAAAAGCAAGTTGAAACTTTTTTGAATGAATAGTCTGGATAAAACATCCTTCTAAAATACAGGCGAATGCGTTATATTTAGCAGATATGAAGATTAAATGCTTGCTCATAGACGATAACGAAATCGAAAGAGATTTATTAGAAAGTTACTTACGTAAATTTAGCGAACTTGAAATTACTGCCGTTTGCGAAGATGGAATACAAGCACTTGAAGTTTTAAGAGACCAGAAGATAGATCTTGTTTTTTCTGATATAGATATGCCAGATCTCTCTGGTATTGATTTACTGAAAAACATCAAAAATGCACCTGCCTTTATCTTCGTAACCTCACATCTAGAACATGCTGTAGAGAGTTTCGAACTTGATGCGTTGGATTTTATTGCCAAGCCAATAAGTTTAGATAGGTTGGTAAAATCAGTGGGTAAGGCAGTAAATTACTTAGAGCTAAAAAACAAGGTAAAAGAAGAACCTGTTGAAAAAACAGTAGATAAAGACGGTATTTTTTTTATCAAAGAAACTAAAGGATACACACGCCTAAACTACGATGAAATAGTTTACATTGAAAGTTTGGGAGATTTTTCCAAACTCTTTACCCCTCATGGCGTGCATATCACTTTAATAAACCTAAAAAATCTGGAGCACCAACTCCCTAATTATTATTTTAGGATCCACAAACAATATATTGTCAATTTTAATAAAATCGTAAGCGTAAACACTCACGAAATTATACTAGAAAACGATTATAAAGCCCCTTTAAGCCTTTCCTATCGGGATCAAATTCTATCTGTAATTAATGAAAGAACTTTAATTAGATCCAAAAGGAAAGATCTTATCTAATTTCGCATTTAAAGGCGACGTAGCTTGATCACATCTTGATAAACATATATGCCAAAATTCATTAAGAATTTCCAAAAACTTTTACTTTTCAGATGTTTCATGAAGGTCGCGTTACTTAATTAGCACCTAAGTTAATTGAAAAACCTTAACCATTTTTAGCTAGTCTATGAACATGTCGTTTTAATATATGAAAGTGCAAAATGAGTATATGAAGAATTAATTGTGTTACGCCGAGGGAAGGCAAAATGTAAAGATGGCACCTTTTGGTTGGTTGTTCAGCACCGTCAATTTTGCATTCATCAAATTAGCAAACGATTTACACAAAGTTAATCCTAAACCTGTCCCTTTTTCTTTGTTGGTTCCTAATGTAGTTTGACCTAATTGATTCTCATCAGTATTAAAAGCATGAATTTGTGTAGCATTCATTCCTATTCCCGTATCACTGATAGTTATATAAACTTTATCGATCTTTTCTGCTAAATCAATCGTTATAAGTCCTCCTTTGTCTGTAAACTTGATGGCGTTGTTAAGGATATTTCTTACTACAAGCGAAGCCATGTTTTCATCTGCAATAACACTATAGTTAGCTGTTGGTTGGTAGCTGATGATAATTCCCTTCTGCTGTGCCTCTGCTTGCGCCGTATCTATTGCTAATTGTACCACATTCGTAACGTCCGTAACTACTGGATTTGGCTTGAAGCCCTGCATCTGTGTATAGGCCCAGTTCAGTAAATTTTCCATCATCGCAGACGTATAACCCAACGAATTTTTAAGATTTGCAGCATACCTTTTCAGCTTCTCTTCAGTTACGCCACCATTTTCGAGCAGAGCAATAAATGAAATAAGCGAATTTACTGGTGTGCGCATATCATGACTTACTACGCTGAAAATCCTATCTTTTACCTTACCCAAATTCTCCAGTTCTTCCTTTTGTAACAGAACGAGCTTATTTAACTTTGCTGTTTTACGCTGCGCTTGATAAACGAAAATGGCGGCAGCCAATAAAATTATCGCCAAAACTCCGAAAAATACTGAGAAATTGCGATTGAGTTTAATTTCATTTTGCTGCTTTAGCAATTGTTTACCAGATCGTTCCCTTTCTAAATTACCCAGCAATGTCTGCTGCTCTAACTGGCTCTCTTTTTGAAGTTTCTCATTTTCTAAATTTGCCTGCTGTTGCAAGAAATTTAACCGCTGTATATTCTTCTCTTGATCGCTAAGTGCTAACTTTTGCTGGTTTAAAAGTAGCTCCTGCTGACGTCGTTTAACCAGTAATAACTGCTTATCTAATTCTAGGTTGGTAAGCTGCTGCTTTGTCTGATAGTCTTTCTCCTTAATCGAAAAATCTAATTGTAGCTGCTTACGAGTAATTTCCTTTTCTTTTTCTTCATTAAAAATAACATCTCTAGCTAGAATATATTCTTTGTAATGGTAAAGTGAGGAGGTATAATCTCCAACTTTTTCATAAAAATCACTCAATAACAAATGAACATCACGCATTACATCTGTAAACTTGTACTTCTTACTAATATCAAGCGCTTGCTTAGCTAATTTCATAGCTTCTTCATCATTGTTAGCAGCTGCGTTAAGTTTCACAATAGCTAATAAACTGCCTACATAGTCCTTTCTTCCGTAATCGTTATCATTTAGTTTCATTGCTTTCTGATAAGCTTCTAAGGCTTTTTCACGATCTCCCTCACTTTCATATATATTACCTAAGTCTTTGTAAATCACACCAGAGAGATTATCATCTTTTATTGCTATAGATGCATTTAAAGCCCTATTAAGGTATTTTGATGCCAATTCATTTTTTTGAATGACGGTAAGTTTTAACAATTTCAGTTCGGCAGCGGGGGCATTCAAATAAGCCGTGCCCATACTGTGGCAAACAAATGCTACACCTCTGGTTTCCTCACCTTCTTTTACGAAAATTTTTAATGCTTTATCTAAGTAAATTATAGCTTGGCTATGAAGGTTCATTTTTTGATAAAGATTACCAAGATTAGCAAAACAGTTACCTAAACTTTCTTCATTCTTATTTACTTGATAGATTTTAATGGCTTCTAGAATTACTTCAAGTGCTTTGGCATAATCTGGAATGGAAGTATACAATGCTCCTAAATCTCCATACAGAAACCCTATTTTTTCTACGTTATTTTGGGCAATCCTTATATCTAGCGATTTTAAATAGTACTCTTCGGCTTTTTGATAATTGGATTTTCCATGGTATGTCCTCGCCTTAAAAAAATAGATATAAGCCAAGATATCTTTTGCATTTACTTTTGTAGCCATTGTAGCTGCTAAATCCATATATTCTAAGGACTTTGCATCGTTACCTACTCTCATGTAATGCCAACCAATGTCTTTTAATAGTACCACTTTCGCCGAATCTACCGCATAGTTTGATTTGTTTGTTATCAACAAACTATCAAGCTTTTTTTGATAATTGACTTGAGACCAAACAAAATTAGAGTAAACACATAGCAAGAAAGCGAGCGAAAAGAGAGACTTCATTCAGAAAAGGAAAAGACTAGTTCGATTTAGCCTCTAATATACAGAAAGATAGCCTTTAGAAAACAGAAAAGGCGATATTTATCGCCTTTTCTGTAAAATCAATTTCAAAATTATAAATTAATACAACTTAGGATATTTTTCTGGATTAGTCTCATTCATCATTGCATAAGCCACTTCAATAATATCATCTACCGAAGGCTTAGCAAAATAATCACCATCAGAACCATACGGTGGACGGTGTGCCTTTGCTGCCAAGGTTTGTGGTTTGCTATCTAACAGATAATAACCTTTCTGAACTTCTAAAATCTGTTGTAATATAAATGCACTAGCCCCTCCAGGCACATCCTCATCTACCACCAACAATTTATTGGTTTTCTCTAACGATTTAGCACAAAGCTGTTCCATATCAAAAGGTAAAAGCGTTTGCACATCAATCACTTCAACAGATACCCCAAAGCTTTCCAGTTCTTCTGCCGCCTCTTCCACCAATCTTAAAGTAGAACCATAACTCACTACCGTGATATCCGTTCCTGCTTTAATAATTTCGGCTTTGCCCAACGGAACAGTAAATTCACCTACGTTATCAGGCAATTTTTCTTTCAAACGATAACCGTTCAAGCATTCAATCACCAAAGCAGGCTCATCAGACCTAAACAACGTATTGTACATACCCGCAGCTTGGGTCATGTTACGTGGCACACAAATGTGCATTCCTCTTAATGAACCTAAAATCATGCCCATTGGAGAGCCAGAGTGCCAAATACCTTCCAGTCTGTGACCTCTACTTCTAATAATTAATGGTGCTTTTTGTCCCGCTTTAGTTCTGTATGATAATGTTGCTAAATCGTCACTTAAAACGGTAATAGCGTACAACAAATAATCTAAGTACTGGATTTCGGCAATTGGACGTAAACCTCTCATCGCTAACCCAATGCCTTGACCTACGATAGTCGCTTCTCTAATACCCGCATCTGTAACCCTTAAGTCACCATATTTAGCCTGTAGGCCAGCAAAACCTTGGTTTACATCGCCTATAGCACCTAAATCTTCTCCAAAAGCAAGCAATCTAGAGTCTCTGGCAAAGTTGGCATCAAAACAAGCATTTAATATCTCTCTACCATCCAACATTTTGCTGGCTTCATTATATTGAGCAGCAATATGGTTAACGTTGAAAGGACTTTCTGTCCCTTCGGTATGAAGTTTAGAATTATATAATTCAGTGAACACGGACGTTTTATCTTCGTACCATTTTATCAAAGCAGTTCTATCTGCCGATGGCAAATTCACACTTAAACGTATAGCTTTTCTAGCAGCAGAAACCACTTCTTTACGCAAGGCATCATGTGTAGAGGCTAACTGAGCAGCAATTTTAGTCAACGAAGGATTTCCATTCGCTAAATTGTTGATCATTCGCACCACATCTGCCTGCTCTTGCTTAATCGAATCTAGAAACTCGTTCCAAGCTTCTTTCTGTATTTCTTTAACGTGCTTTTTGGCAGTTTCCTCTAACTCGTCGAGCTCTTCTTTGGTAGCGATAGCAGATTCAATCATCCACTCACGCATCTTCACAATACAATCGTGCTCTTTTTCCCAATCCAAACGTTCTTTGCTCTTGTAGCGTTCGTGAGAACCTGATGTAGAATGTCCTTGCGGCTGCGTTACTTCGGTTACGTGTATTAAAACAGGTACGTGCTCGTTTCTACAAACTTCAATAGCTTTTAAATAAGTTTCGCATAAAGCGGGATAATCCCACCCTCTAACCTTAAAAATCTCATAGCCATTGGTACCTTCTTCACGCTGAAATCCTTTCAGTACTTCAGAAATATCTTCTTTAGTAGTTTGATATTTAGCAGGAACGGAGATCCCATAGCCATCATCCCAAACGGAAATTGCCATTGGAACTTGCAGTACACCTGCCGCGTTAAAAGCCTCGAAAAACACACCTTCAGAAGTAGATGCATTACCTATCGTACCAAAAGCAACTTCATTTCCATTAATGGAAAAGTTCTTTAAATAATCGAGTTCTTTATTTTGCTTGTAAAGTTTCGATGCATAAGCCAAACCCAACAAACGAGCCATTTGACCGCCTGTGGTAGAAATATCTGCAGAGCTATTTTTTACTTCTGTTAAATTTTTCCAGCTACCATCGTCATTTAAAGATCGTGTAGCAAAGTGCCCATTCATTTGTCGCCCAGCCGATGCAGGATCTGCATTAACATCTGGATTAGCATATAATTGTGCGAAAAATTCTTTGATGGTAGAAATACCAGTAGCGAAAGCAAAAGTTTGGTCTCTGTAGTATCCAGCACGCCAATCGCCTTTTCTAAACATCTTGGCCATGGCTAACTGAGGAACCTCTTTCCCATCGCCAAAAATGCCAAACTTAGCTTTGCCCGTAAGCACTTCTTTTCGTCCTAACAAACTCGCCTGACGGCTTTCTACAGCAATTCTGTAATCGTTTATTACGATGTCTTTGAAAGCATCAAAACTTAGTTCTGAAGCGTCTATCTCATTGGTAATAACTTTCCCGGCTGACCTCATAAGCTACAAGTTGGTTAAGGCGCAAAGATACAATTCTTTCTTACTTTGACTTCAGTATAGCGGCAAATAATATTTGGAATACTTTTTGTTTTAAACTATAAACACTAAATTTGTTCAAACACAAAAATTATGAAAAAGTTACTTTTAATGTTGGTTGCAGTTGTTGGATTAGGCCTAACCGCAAACGCTCAGGCTAAGCCAGCCGAGTTTAAGTTTGAGACTGAGACTCACGACTTTGGTAAAATAAAATTAGACCAAGCGGTTAGCTATACTTTCAATTTTACCAACGAAGGTGAAGCACCATTAATCATATCTAAAGTAGAGCCAACTTGCGGTTGTACTGTAGGCGAATACACACAAACGCCCGTTAAAAAAGGAGAGAAAGGTTTCATAAAAGTTACAGTAAAGAAATCTGGATCGCCACTACCTTTTAATATGGCAGTAACAGTTACTTCTAACGCAAGAACTACTACTAAAGTGCTTTATTTAAAAGGAGAAACCGTAGCAAATGCAACAAAATAGGTAACTCCTATCTTATTAAATATTTTTTTGAGAACCTCGTTATTACAACGGGGTTTTCTTATTTTTGTGCCATGCCAAAAATATCAGAAAAAGGGCTTCAAATGCCCGCCTCACCAATTAGAAAACTTACTCCGTTTGCAGATAAAGCTAAAAACGACGGAAAAAAAGTATATCACTTAAATATCGGTCAGCCAGATATTGAAACTCCAGAAGGAATGTTAAACGCTGTTAAAAACATTGATTTTGATGTTTGGGCCTATACACCATCTGAAGGCACTTTGGCTTATAGAAAGAAGTTAACCGAATACTATAATAAATTAGGCTACAACATTACACCAGAAAACATTTTGGTAACTGTTGGAGGTTCTGAAGCTATTACCATTGCAATGCAAACTTGCGTAAACGAAGGCGATGAAATCATTATTCCCGAACCTTTTTATGCTAACTACAATGGTTTTGCTTGCATGAGCAATGTGGTAGTTAAACCAATTCTATCATATATCGAAAATGGTTTTGCACTACCTCCTATTGCCGAGTTCGAGAAATTAATTACGGATAAAACCAAGGCAATTATCATCTGTAATCCTAACAACCCAACAGGTTATTTATATTCTAGAGAAGAACTAGAAGCGTTAAAAGCACTTTGTGTGAAATACGATTTATTCTTATTCTCTGACGAAGCTTATCGCGAATTCTGCTATGATGGCCGTGAATTTATCTCGCCAATGCACTTAGATGGTTTAGATGAAAACGTAGTAATTATGGATACGGTTTCTAAACGTTACAGTGCTTGCGGTGCTCGTTTAGGTTGTTTAATTACTAAAAACAAGGAAGTAATCGCATCGGGATTGAAGTTTGCACAAGCTCGTTTAAGTCCGGGTATGGTAGAGCAAATTGCTGGTGCCGCTGCTGTGGATACGCCAGATAGCTATTTTGAAGCTGTAAATAAAGAATATACCTTGCGTCGAGATACTTTAGTAGCTAGATTAAACAACATCGACGGTGTTTTCTGCCCTAATCCAGGTGGTGCGTTTTACGTGGTAGCTAAATTCCCAATTGACGATGCAGATAAATTCTGTCAGTGGATTTTGGAAAGCTTCGAACACAACAACGCTACTGTGATGATGGCTCCTGCAACAGGTTTCTATTCTTCGGCTGGTTCTGGTAAAAACGAAGTGCGTATGGCTTATGTACTTAACGTTGATGATTTAAATGCTGCTATGGATTGTTTAGAGCTGGCATTACAACAATATCCGGGAAGAAAAGACTGATAAAAAACGAATAAAAATGGGCTGCTACTAAGAGCCCATTTTTTATTTTAATGTATTATCCGATTTAGTATATTTAACCAATCATGGGAAATTTTAAATTACTGCTCTCAGTGCTCTTTGTAGCCTTATTTACCTGTTGTAAAAAAAATACCGTTTATATAGATATTGGAGGAACTGATACTACAAATAATGGAAGTGGTGGAAATAATGGAGGTGGTAGCGGTGGCAATAGTGGAGGATCGCAACAAACTACCGCAACTTATTATGCCAAAGGAAAATTAGATGGCGTAAGTTTTCTTTGGGAGGCTACCGAAAGCGACGGCTCTTTTTCATTCGGTTCCAATGCCAGCAGTTCTCTTGGAAACGGTATCGCAATTGGTGGTGTTAGCGGCACCATCTCAAAAATTGTTACTCCTCAAGTTATACAACCTGCAATAGAGGTAGAATTCAGAACAATGAAGGTTAGCTATTTGGACGACAAGTTTACCTATCTCAAATCGTTTATAAAAGTTTCTAATTGGGAATTTGACCAAACGAACACCTATGTTGTGGACAGTAAAAAGCTATGGATCAGATACACTGACAAAAATGGCAAGGTATATTTATCTGCTATAGGAACGCAAACCGGAAGTACCGCAGCTGTAACTTATGTAAAGGAAGTTCCAGCGCAACTTGGAGTACCAGTTTCTTTAGATGTCAAAGTATTCCTCTCTTGCAAATTATATCCATCTAACGGAACTGGCAGCGCAGTAAGCTTAACTGATGCAGAAATTTCCGTAAATATTTTTAACATGATATAATGCTAAAAATAGCACTTATGTAGCTTATTGGCATTTTATTTGTACTTTTGTAATTGCTTTGGTTTTTTGTTAACCGCTTAATTGTTTAAACTGGTTAATTGTTAACTGCCAAAGTGTAAAATGGGGCTGTTCCTGGATTTGACAGGGTGGCGCTAAGTATGTAAGCATGCAGTGCGTTGTACGGAGAGCACTTTAAAGAGAACGTTCAAAACAATAATTGGCGAAAATAACTACGCCTTAGCTGCTTAATTTAGAATTAAGAAAGCTTTTGTCTCGCTAACTGCCGCATAGTTAGGTTAGCATCAGAGGCATCGAAATAACCGTGCTAGCTTTTGTAGAGGTATGATGCAATTGCGAAACAAAGTACATAAGGATGTTGTCAAGGTCGGTTTCCAGCCCGACGCATCTCGAAAACTAATTGGAAAATAAGCACGTAGAAAGCATAATTTATCACACAACTGGACAAGGGTTCGACTCCCTTCAGCTCCACAAAATCCATTTAAAATCCGCGAATTTTTAAAAATCTCGCGGATTTCTTTTTCCCCCATACAAGATCCCATACAATCTTTAACTATAGGTGCAATTAGAATTATCATAGATTATTATTTAATTAATTTTTTTAAGAATTTTCGAAATCTCTTCTCGATCGAAAGACTAGTGAGTGAAACTAAGGCAATGTAAAGAACCGCCAAATTGGGCTAAGGCATCACAATTAATGCCCTTAACATCAAAGCCCATACTCTGGTATATTTCTTTATTAGATTTGTTATAATAGTCTGTTTCTCTTTTGGTAGAGAGGGTGTATTCTGGCAGTATAACAGTATTATTGATACGAAGATTATTGATATAATTACCTTTTGCTGTATAGTAACATCCTTTTCTCCTAAAGCTATTGCAATTACAGGCAATCGCTTCATCTACCGGCCTGTCATTTATCCTACCAACATTTAAACCATTGCCTATTGCGCAATTGCTTAAATACTCTAAATATTCATTATCCTTTTTTAGGAATGTCATATTTGGATAACTACTAATTGCGATGTTGTTTTCATTTATGAACGCCATATAACCGTCAATATGACCTATCACATCATTTTGCTGTTTATCTAATATTACTGGCCTTATAGATAGCTTGTCTTCAATTATTTTTTCAATATAGTCTTTACTAAATGATGGGTTATCTTCAACTATCTTGCTTGTAAGAAACCCTATTTTACTATTATTTGTTAGATTGCCTCCATCCCAGATTAGTGGTAAATCGTTTATTGGCTTATCAATAAAATGCTTGATTATTTTTCTCGACAGCTTATTTATTCTCCTAAAATAGTTCCATCTGTTTTTGTAATCACAGTATTTTGGAAAATAAATAGGCTTTACAAACTTGTTACCGTTTATAAAGCCTAAGCAATCTCGCATCCATATATCATCCCACTTTTCCAACAATAATGTTTCAAATGTTTTGTCTGGATGCAAATAATAAAGCTGATTTAAGGAAGCTTCATTTCTTGTTACAATTTGGATATTAATATCAACAGGTAAATTATTGATTAATTCATCAACAATAAAAGCGCACTTGTTAAACTCATTTTTGAAGTTTAGAGGATAAGCTAAAATGATATTTTTAACTTCTGAAAAATCACAATTCATATCTAATTTACAGTTTTTTAATAACCTGCAAACGTAAAAAGGGAATTTTCGAAGAAAAAATTCTTTTTTTCTTTTCTTTTTCTATTATTTAGCAATAATGAATAAAGCTATCGCACATGGCAAGGTACTGTTTGAAATTTTAACTTCCAAAGGACAAATTAATACAAGTCTAGCCTATAATATAAATGCAAGCGAACCCCCTTATATCATAAATGATAATATAGGCTTAGTAATTAAGTACATCAATACTCAATTAGATAACGAAAAATACAGCTATAATATTACCAGCAATGAATTCAATAATCTATCAGAACTAAATAAAATTTGTGGTCATAAAGTGTACTTAGTATTGGTATTGCCTAATGAAGATTTATGCTTTATTGGTTATGATAAGCTATCGAATATATTTAACGACTTCTCCAAACAACAAAATATCATTATTTATAAAAAGTCAAATTCGGGTTATTTCATATCAAACTCAATAAAAGATATATACATATCGCTCGACATAAAAAATTTATAGACAATTTATTCAAGTTCATATTTTTTCGCCAATATAGGATTGTAGGTTACACTCCGGACAATTTTGCTATCTAAATTAGATTCCCAAACAAGAGCCCTTTCATTCAAATCAGCATAGAAGACAACCAAATATATATCTCCTTCTATTTTTTTTGCTTTCCAAGTAAATTTTTCTTTTTCCCTTGCATTCGCCATCAAATTAGCTATCTCCAAATTAGTAGGATTTGGATTTGCTAATAGTAGTAAAGGATTTATCTTTAAAACATTATCTATACCAAATTTTGTTTCTTGAACTAGCTTAATTGCGTCTGTTTCCCTATTTATCTCTTTACAAGAGAAAATAAATAACACTATGAATAAATAGGCAAATCTAATCTTCCTAGTATTCATTTGCATTCTTCTCGACATAGTTAAATGAGTTAATAATTATTCTATTTTTATTAGCTGCTGAAATTGCCGCCCATATACTACATATTGGAAAATAAAAACAAAGAAGAAGTAAAAATGTCCCAAATCCTGTAAAAAAAGAGGTCCGATTATCAATCCCTACTGAGAAAATCATAAAGGCTATAAGTATTAACGGAAGCAACAACATAATAAGCCCCCCTTTTTTGGTTGAATACAACATACCGAAAGGACCAAAAAATAACCCAAGAAAGATTGCTAAACCAACACTTTTCTGCCTAATAAAGATTTGGCGTACAGGAGTAATAGTTTGAAAATCTGATGACTGCTTAAAAATTACATTTCTACTTGGCCTAAATAAATAATATAATATTGTTATCAGAATAATGAACAAAATTGCAATTATAAATACTTTTAAAGTATAAGAAGTAGTATTTTCTTGAATGTTTTCCTTTTCAAAATTTCTTGTTAAAAATGAACTTTTTACATATCCAATTGCATTCTTGACTTCTATTTTATACCACCCATAGTTAATGCTATCTAATACTAACACATTTTCGCCATAAGGAATATATCCTATCACTGGACTTTTACTATTTGGCTTTACTCTTACATTTAATCGCTCTGTGTTTACCTTATAAAGGCTCTCTGCATTTATAGATAAAAAAAAACACGTAAAGAAGATAAGGGTAATTACTTTTTTCATATATAACTAATTTAGACCTAATCAAAAATAACGCATATATGCGTCTATTCAAAATAAATGTATCCTGCAATTTGGATATGTGATAAAAATTAAAAATATCGAAGTTATAAAGGCTTTCGGCCAAAGAGTTAGAGAATTAAGAACTTCTCAAAAACTATCGCAGGAAGAACTTGCCAACTTAGCAGATGTTCCATTGTCTCAGATTGGTAGAATTGAGCGAGGAGAAGTTAATGTAACTCTTAGTTCTATTTCTGCTCTAGCGACTGCTTTAAAAATTAATATTGATAATTTTTTTAGTTAGAAGCAAAGTGAAATATACTTTCTTCGGTATAATCAAAATTAAATATAAATATAGATATTAAGATTAACGTAAGAACCAAAGCCCCAATAATTGCCCAAGCTAAACTTAACACTCTCATTCGCTTATTTTTCATAAACTTGAAATCAGATTCATAATCGATAAGTAAGTCTGGATAGTACTTTTTTAGATTCTCTTTTTCTTCGTCAGCATCTTTACCAATTTTCTTAACATCATATATGCTCATTATTAAAACATAGATGATAAAAAGACTATATAAACAGACAGCAATGAAAATGAATATTAAAGTTTGGCGGCTAGCTTCAAGCTGAAAAAATGAATATATAGATGCTCCTAATGATAACGGTATTGAAATAATTTGGCTTGAAATCTTATCTTGTGCTGCGCTTAGCCCTTCAAAATAACTGTTTTTTTCAACTCTAAATTGTTTCCTTATTTTATCGAAAGAAAACTTAGAAACATAAAGTTGATAATTTTTTTCAGTTTGATTAAAAACATAGATGAAATTACTGTAAAGGTTACCAAAAGTTCTTTTTACATCTAACTGCAACTCCATGAATTGACAAAGTGTGTTTTTAAAACACGCTAACCATTCATCTATTAATAATTTACTTTCGAATTTATCGAGTTGAAAATCAGAGAAACTATAATTAAAGACCTCTCTATCAATATCTAAAAAACTTATTGAAGTGATTAGTTTATCTTCACCTTTGGATAAAATAATTAGCTCTTTACCTTTTGCAGTATTTTTTTCAATTTCAACTAGTCTTCCTTTTTCTTTCAAAAATAAAGATAGAAGCTTTCTATACTGAACAAAAGTATCCAATAGGGACTTAGGATATGGTATCGATAAATTACTTTTTATTTCCTTAGTTAAATAACCATAGAAAAAATAACTCCCATTTTCGTCAAATACAAAAATATCTGATGTGTCCAAAATTGATTGATTCAACTTTAGTTTATCAAATAGCGACTTTAAATTATCAAATAATAAAAAACAGCTAAATACACTATTAACTGAAAAAGACTTTTGAGAAAATGAAGAAGTCGTTAATCCAGCATCCTTAAATTCTTTTTCTATAGTACTTTTGTCAACCTCTTTAGAAAAGTTAAATTGAAGTTCATTTGAGTCCAGTTTAACGTTTGTCTCTAATGATTTAACACTTTGGTACAATTTAAAAAGCTGTTCATAAGATAATTGGCTTTCACTGCTCATTTCTTTGCCTTACTAATTCATTATAAATTTTAGGGTCTTTAATTATTAGCATTCCCTCCGATAGGACTACCTCTTCATTAACAAATCTTTCTATATCAATACTCACGGAAATACCTTTCGCTGTTGCCTTATATCTTATTAGTTTTCTTAATTCAGTTGCACTTACTTTAAAAATCGGGTCAATTTCTTTCTTTAGTGTCTCCTGTGCATAATCTCTAATGTACATTCTACTACCATAGAAAGCGTCACTTAACGCATCAACATTAATTGTATTCTCGTTAATACGTTTATATGCAGTTATCCAGTCATATATACTTCGTTCAAATTCATCTGGATTATCAAATCCTTCTGGAGCACCTATTTCTTTAATAACTTCTATTAGTTGACGGGTGTTGATACTATTATTAATTACGTATCCCGCATTTACCCACGTTGTAAAATATTTTGACAGCTCATCTCCTTGATTACTAATGAGAGCAATATAATTTCTTTTATCATCATCGTCTAGGTAAAGACCACAATTGATTCTAAAACCCATTGCAAGCTTTTCGATATTAACATTTTCGGTCTCCCCTACATTGAAATTATCTCCAGTCCAATTTATGTTAAAAGCGTCTTTATTTCTTACAATTATAATTGAAATAAAATTGAAGCCACTTTCAATATAATCAACAAAAAGATAAAAACCACCAGTAGCAAATGGTTCTCTTCTTATTAAAATAGCTAAATCACTAAGACTCGTCTTACTAAATGATATAAATTGTTCATCATCACTTTTCTCTTTTAAATACTTATCTATGTTTCTATAAACAGAGTTTGTCGTATTTGTTTCATCAAACTTTGAGTACTTAGTTATTGATTGGTCAAATGCTTTATGAACATGGTCAATTAACTTACTTATTCCAGTATTTATATTGACTAGATTTGAAGAAGACTTATATTCAATATCACTTGATTGAGCTTCTTTTATTAGTTCATGTATTATTAGTCTTTTTACTTCCATGAGAGGTTATTATTTGGTAATTATTTTCTTTAAAGTAAATGATTTTTTATTAATTATTTCAATATAAATTTTATAGCAACTATATGAGATATTCGATATAAGTTTCGACTTTCTTAAAATTCTGCCGTACGCAGCACACAAAAATTCTTATTGTAAAATAAGAGTTATACAACAGATATTAATTCATCCTAAATCAAAAGAAGATTGCAATTTTGCAATGCTGCAATTTTGCATAAACGAAACTCTCAGGGTAAACCTTATAATTAATAATTATGATTCGTACATTATTATTATTTTATATATATATTTTATAAAAACATATATAAACACAATTTGGTTAAAATATATGTTACTAACAAAACTTAACTATTAAATGGCATATAGTGTCCGTATGGAAACAAAAAAAACATTATGTTTGTGGCCATTATATTTATTTTAATTAATATTACTTAAAATAAGGACATTTCTATTATCAGAATGGAATTAAAAGATGTAAACGTTATTGCCTCCGGTCAGTGGAACACTAATATATTTACTCCAAATTGGGTATTCAAAAATGTATTTAAAATCAAAGAATCTGACATACCAGAAGTAGGAATTGATTCAAATGAGTTCAAGCTAGTATTTAAATGGAATAATATTTCTTTTGTTCCTAGTTCAAATTTTGTAGAGTTTAAGTTAACTGATTATTCAGAGGAGACTTTGTTACTTGCTGCAAATAGTTGTATACAATTAATACAACTACTTCCACATACGAACAGGATAGCTGTAGGCGTCAACTTCAAATATGAAAAAGCTAAAAAGTTTGACTTATTTACAAAGGAAAAAGATATAGAAGATTTTGAAACAAGTCAAATAACTTTTAAAAAGAAACATGAAGCGTGTGAACTTAATTTAATATTAGATAATAATTATACGCTCTTTAATTATCATCATCTGAAGCCAGAGCTATTTAAATCTGAATATATTTTACAATATTTCAAAGACTCAGAGAATTTATGGAAAGCACTATAATCACACATCCTTGGCTGTCAGAATCATCAGACTTCGCAGCTAAAGAAAAAAACAATTTTGTTTATCATAAGTTAGAACATCAATCTACTTTTACTTTTAAAGTAGAAATTTCTGATGAACCTAGTTTAAGCTTTTATTCAAAAAAAGAAGAGCTATATATAAGAGCAATAGGAAATCTAATCAAGAAGACAGAGTTCCTAAAGCTGTATATAGAGGTACTCTCTGGACAAATTTCTGATGAAGAATATGAAAGCGAATTAATGAATAATTCGGAAAATTATTTTGTGGAGATTTGTCCCATAGATAGTTCTTTTGAATATTTTTCCTTAATAGATATAATCAGAAAATTTCCAAGGAAAAATCTTTCAGTTGATGACTTTAGCGATATATTTGGGATTACTCAAGGTGAAATTTGTAAAGCTATAAAATAATGGCAGAGTATTATGCCGCGCATGAAAGCATTGAATGTGATAAGTGTGAAATAATTACTAGAAAATATGTACCGAGCATTCCTATTAAGGACCCAGATCTTGGAATGGGGATAAAATATAATTTAAGTAGAAATGCATCAGCTCAAATCCTTGGTGAATTAAATCCGAAAAAACACAAGAAAAATGCTACTTCAAGATTGAATTTAAATGATATTATCCGTGCTGAAAGCATATCTGCTTTCGTAGTTGGGATAAAAAGACTTGAATGGAATTTAGCTAAGCATTCGCATACTCACAAGGGCTCTGATGTCACATTTAATCTCTTTTGCTTCGCCCAAATAAAATATCCTCTACATAATCTTATTAAAGCTCTTGAAGAAAAAAATCAGAAATTGATCAAGAATAAATAAAAGATTATTTTGCAACCCTGCAAAATTGCAAGGTTGCAAAACAAAACTAATCAGGCTTAGCATAATTACCTTCAACGTCTTTTTTCAACTTACCAGACTTCAAAAATTCTTGTAAATAACCATCCGCAGTTCTTGTTTTAACAAACACCTTAGGTGCAAAAACCTCTACAGCTTGCTTCCTTGAAAATTTATTTGGTAATAAGTTGAAAAACGTCTCTCTATTACCGTTTTCAGAAAAGGTTTTATCCATACTTTTAGGCAATTGAGTAAATACATATTTACTATGTTCCAATTGAACTTGTATTATGTGTTTTACCAACCTAAAAGTTTCATCGTCAGCAGTTATTACCTTGCCTATTTCAACGGAATTAATAATTTCATTCCAAAATAACCTCAAATACATAATTATAGCACCTAGCCTTGATGCCATAAGCCCTAAACGGTAGACAACACTATTTATTCCAGAACCATAACAATTCGTAGAGACATCTAAAAGTTTAGCAAAAAAACTATCGAGTTCTTTTGCTTGTTCATCGGTCCATTTAAAAACCTTCCTTGTACCTTCTAACCTGTCAAAATATATAGCGCTCATAACGTCAGATATATCTTCAGAGAGGGCGCTAATATTATTGTCTTTATTACTTACGCTAAATACATTACGCCAATGGTCTTCTGATTTAAAATAATAATATAAAAACCTACTAAATAGACCATTTTCAGTTGATGGTATTAATTTAACGACTTGTTTTGGAGTTCCAGTAAGAACGACAGACAATGCTGGGTTTTGTATTTTTACAATATTTGTTAATCCAGCTCTTGACATAGTAATTGGCTCGTTATGAAAAGACTTCCTAAGAATATCATCAAAGTTAGCCCAATCTTTTGTTAAAATATTTCCTAACGTATCTGCTTCCGTTTCGCAGATAATACCTCGTCCACCATTACTGTTTAAACATTTAGTTATCGCTGCCGAACTAGTATTACCTGGTATGAACAACGTTTTCTGCATTACATTTTTACTTTCCTTTTCATCTTCAGGCACTCCGTCTTCGAACTGGCTACTAAGTTCATTATCTATTTGATTAAAAAATCTAGCAGCATGAGACATTGCAGATTTTCCAGAACCAGCCGGTGCAGTAATGAAAATATTCAAATTAGCTGTAAACTCATCTCCATCATGAGATACATAGTAATTTGGCAAAACTCCACTCATCAGTGTAATAAAACTTAAAATAAACACATCTTTTTGCGTGTGGTCTTCGTATCTGTTAAGATAATCTATTATCAATGGTGGAAAAGTCTCTTTAAGCAAACTTTGGTTAATTTTAGGCAGCCCCTCATTGAGCCGTTCTTCAATTATCTTTTTTTGTTCTTCCTTGTATCTTTCTCTAGCTTGCGAAGCCCACAAAAGACCTATTGGATCGCTCCCGTAATCAAAAATTTGCTCATCCATTTTTACCTCCCTTTTTAGATAAGCTACTTAGCAGCGTTGATTTATCAAACAACACCTTTTTACCTATTCTTGAATACGGTAACTTACCAGATGCGATATGCTTAGCTAAAGTTGGTAAACTAATACCAAGCAAATCACATGCTTCCTTTCTCGTTAATAGTTGTTCTGAAACATTAGCATCTTCAACTGAATGAACTTGATTAATAGCCTCGGCTATTGCACTCTTAATTTCGACTTTAAAAATCTCGATAACCTCGTCAAGAGGTATATTAATATTGAGCATTTTATTAAATTATAACTCAGCCTTTCCATTATCAAATTTGGATTAGCTTTTTTAAAAATTAAAACTTAGCGCTTTGCTAAGAGTTACAATGTTGAGTTTACAATTTGCTCAATAATTACCAGCTTGGGATGAAGGTAACTTGGCGACAATCTCTATTGTTTAATTGGGATTTAAAACAAACTTGAGATAAAGAAATCCAGAGGACCTGGACTTCCATTCGGACAAAGAAATATGGAATGTAAAAATTTTACAAGTTTTATTTCATTTTTTTTCTAACCTACTTCTTTGAAGGCTAATTTCATTTCTCTAGCTTTATGCTCGTCACTTATACTATTGTACCTAGCAAAGCTTGAAATACTTTTATGATTACTTATTGAGCGTATTAATTCGCTATCTACATTTCTACTAAACATGTAACTAACAAACGTTTTTCTTCCTACGTGACAGGTCAATACTTCATAAAGCTTAAACGACTTCTCTATTCTTTGACTACCCCTAAACCTAACTTTATTAATAACCCTATTTAATCCCGCCAACTTTCCAACTTGCTTTAAGTACTCATTCATTTTTTGGTTACTAATAAAAGGCATTGCTTTAGTTCCAAAATTATTTTTGTACCTATCAAGTAACGCTTTGGTTTCATCAATTAAAGGTATAATAACCTGTGATTTAGTCTTCAATGATGTAATATTAATAAAGCCGTTAGACACATCAGATTTTCTTACTTCTTTGGCATCTGAATAACGAAGTGCTGTAAAGCACATGAAGCAAAAGCAATCTCGAACTTGAGCAAGACATAAATTGTCTGTTTGCAAGTTAAAAATTGACATTAACTCTTCTCCCGTCAATGCAATTATTTCATTTTCAATAGCTTTAAAATTAAACGCCTTATAAGTATAGTTTTTATTGTAGCCCATGTTGGTACAATAGTTCATAAACCACTTGAATATTTTTATATTCTTATTGATAGTAGAATTGGTATGTTTCTTATGTTTTAGAAAAAACTCTGTGTATTTATTAAAAAAGACAGAGTCGATTTGTTCAAAGTCTGGATGGAAGGAATAAATCTTACTAAATTCAACTAAGTGCTTTTTATTGGTTTGTAATTTCTTAACAGTGCTCAAAGTAGATTTAACCTTATGACTATCAATAAAATCATCAAAATGCTGGAACAAACTCTTTTTATCTTTAGGACTATCTGAATTTAGCGCATTTCTCAATGCTGCTGTTGTAGGTGTTTTATTTGCTAAGACCATATCACGATAAATTTTATTTATCTGCTCGCATTTAGAAGCTATAATAGCATTTATCTCCACGCTACCTATTACATTGGGTTTAACTCTATGATTTTTTTCGTCCCATTTATTTCGGTCAATGTTCTCGCCACTTTGTAGCCAAATTCTATTTCCGTCGAATGAAAAATCTATTAATATTGGGACATTAGATTGCTTTAAAACACCTGTTTTCGTTTCTTTTCGTTGCTCTAATTTTGGGGTTGCTTTTGCCATATTATATTTATTATATTTTATTAAAAATTTACTATATTTTTATATTAAATAATTAACTATCAATTACTTACAAAAGTAAATATTTTAACACAAATAAGTAGAGAAGTTTTTAACATTATGTGTTTGACTAGAATTTTTCGCATACAAAATCACATACAAGAAGTTCTTTTCTCATTTTCATCATACTTTACTAAACTTTACAAATTGATTTATGGCGGTATAGAGACTACCGATAAGACATATAGCCATTTTGCTATACTTGTTCTAACTTTACAAAGCGAAGAGGAACCTTCAGCTCCACTAAGAAAAGTCCATCGCATAAAGTGATGGACTTTTTTATTTACGCCCCACATTATATCAAAAAGGCCCGTAGCGAAATGCCACGAGCCTTTTGATAATCATTAATTCCAATTATCTTTTAGCTACAACCGGTTGGGTATGTGTCGTTGTACCATCTTTATCTATTTGGGCTACTCTAATATAGGTTGCCTTACCCGCCCTATTACCGTCTTCCAAATTTTGCATGCCATCGTTATCTTTGGCGCAAGCTACAACCATTGATATCACTACGATCAGCATTACTAATCTCATTAACCTGTTGCGAACAGCAGGCAACAATAATAAGCCTAGCAAACCGAAACCTGCCAATACCGTATCTCCCCATTGTCTTGAGAAACTGTAAGAAATTTTTACGGAAGAGTTGCCGTTTGGTGCTTTGGTAGCTACTGTACCTAGGTCTGTCCACGACTTACCATCACTAGAACCTTGCACAACGAACTTATCATTATCTTTTTCGCTTTCAGTATTCCAATCTACCATTAAATTCCCGCTTTGAATTTTGGCAGACAAACCGTTAAAAGTTACAGGAAGAGTTCCTGTTGGACCTGCAACTGCATAGTAGATACGGTAATTTATACCAACTGCTACATTAATTCCAGATGGATTCAATATAAGTTCTATTTCATCAAAAGGTTGAGAAGTAGTGAAGTACACATTTGCTGGAACATTAGGAGTAGTCAAAAGCGAAAGTCCTAGTAAGCTCGATGCAGATGCAGATTGTACTAAATTGCCGCCAGCATAGGTTCTAATTGTTAAGGCGTTACCTAATACAGTAGCACTAAGTATCTGGCTTGTCGACATCAAAAAACCAGCCTGATACGTAGCAGGAGCTGTTCCTCCACCTGTATTTAGCTTAGCACGGATGGAATAACTAGTTGGGGAACAAAGTGCAGGCACATTTATCAAGCCCGAAATTTGCGCATAATTAGTAAGACTTGCATCAACGATATTTTGAGCATCGTTAATTGTCGGGGCCACACAAGTTGCTCCGCCAGGCGCTGTTGTAACTATATTACCTGCAGGCGTCGCAAAATTCGAATAATAGGTTTGCGCCTGCGCAATTGAAAAAGACACTAATAATGTTAACGCCAACATCACTATTTTAACGCTGTTAATGTACGTTGACGATTTTTTTTCGGTTTTAAAAATAAGAGTTTGCATAAGAGATCAAATTTAAGTTGATAATTTATTAATTGATCTCACAGGAAGATGATGGAGGTTATTGCTATCAAGCTTTTACTTCTGTAAAAACTGATAGCTAGCTTAAGGTGCTAAGGGCTGGATGCTCGTGAGAAGATTTAATTTGTTCATAGTGACTTATTATTAAATTCTTGGTTGAACTGATAACAAATCATTAATGCAAATTGGTGATGACAAACGTCAAAATCGAGTATAAAACACAGAAAATCTGGTAGTTATTCCTGTAAGTTGTAACTTCTACGTGGTAACAAAACCCAAAAAAGACAGTATAAATACTGTCTTTTTAAAAAAAGTAAAGGCTCTAACGTAAATGGAATTTACTTAACCGCCGACGGTATTTTAACTTCCTGTCCTATCACCACATCGTTGAAAACAATATTTTCGGTATTGGTTAAACTTACAGCAGTAGCACAAGAGTCAATACGCATATTTTTAAGGTATACGTTTTTCACTTTCTTATCAGGATAGCCTTGAATAACCAAACCAGCATGACTGGCGCTTTTAAATTTTAGGTTTTCGATAAAGATGTTTTGTATATCGGTTGCAAAGCCTTTGCCTTCGCCATGATAGTAGGAGGTGATGAAAACACCATCTTCTACTGCGCCAAATTCAACATTGTTCACATAAATATCTTTGATGAAACCCCCTCTATCAGGATTTGATTTAAGATAAATACCTCTTTTGCAGTAGCCAGCATAGGTACAGTTCTCGACAAATACATTCTGTACACCCGCCGACATTTCGCTACCAATAACTACTCCATGCAGACCTTTAAAACGGCAGTTGCGAATAATGATATTCTCCGAAGAAATAGCTGTTTTTCTACCTTCGTGGTCACGTCCAGCTTTAATGGCTACGTTATCATCTGCATTGTTAAAATCGATGTCCTCAATTAAAATGTTTTTAGAGTACTCTGGGTCAAAGCCATCATTGTTTTTGTTAAAAGCGTTGAATTTTACTTTCCTAGCGGTGATATTTTCTGATTTTAAGAAATGTACTGTCCAAAATGGCGAGTTTTCAATAATAACACCTTCTATTAAGATATTTTTGCAATCGTAAAACTGAATTAAATGCGGACGTAAATAATGACCTTCTCCGAAAATGCGTTTTTCAATAGGCGTACCTTCGTGGTTCATCTTTCTACTCAATTGCTGACTGGGCTTTTGCAAATCGTACCACTTACTGAAACCGTCTTTACCGTTACCATCAATAGTTCCTTCGCCAATAATAGCCACGTTCTTCACTTGGTAAGCATAAATCAGTGGACTGTAGTTATGAATAAAAGTACCTTCCCAGCTTGTTGGCACTACAGGCAAATAGTCTTTTGCGTTGGTTCCAAATATCAGCTTTGCTCCTTTTTGTAGCTCAAGTGTGGTATTACTCACAAAGTGGATGGGACCGTTAACCAAATAAATACCTGGTGTAACCACAATTTTCGCTCCGCCTTTAGCCTTACTGGCTTGCATCGCTTTATCAAAAGCAGGTTTGTTGTTAGCGGCAGAATCGCCCTTGGCACCAAAATCTGTAAGCTGTAAAACGGTGGTAGATATTGCAGGCGCCTTGATATTTTCTAAAATAGCATCACGTTTTTCTTCTCTTGATAGTTCTTGTGCTTTTTTAGATTGGCAAGCAATCAAGACAGTAGCGATAAACAAGAGGGCTAATAATTTTGGGCTATTACGTTTCATATTTCTTTAAAGGACGGCTTTAAAGATAGCTTATTCATGTTAATTATTAAATTATCTACCATTTTAGTAGTAGATGATAGCTTTTATACTATATTTGCTTGTATACAAAAAACAGCATGAATAGAAAAAGTTGTCTTCCTCCTCCAGCACATTAATAATCCTCAAAAATGACGGGTTAGTTTTACTGATTTGAGACATTCTCATTTCAAGCTATGCCCATATCTAAGAATTATTAAATATCTAACAATCCTATTCAGGGAACGACAATTTTTATGAAAAAATCATATATCATGCTGCATATCGCAGTAATACTAGCTGGCTTTACAGGTGTTTTTGGAAAACTTATCTCCTTAAACGAAGGACTTTTAACTTGGTACCGTGTATTGTTCTCGGCAATCATTTTGTTATTTGCGCTAAAACTCTTTAAAATCAAACCACTTAACAGCTTTAAACCGAAATTCGACATTGCTAAAATTGGAATGCTGATTACCATTCACTGGGTTTTCTTTTATGGCAGCATCAAATACGCAAATATTTCAATTGGAGTAGTTTGTTATTGCCTTACCAGTTTTTTCACTGCCATATTTGAGCCAATTATCAATAAAAAGCGCTTCAATCCATCTCAGCTATTATTAAGCTTACTCACATTAACGGGCATCAGCTTAATTTTCCATTTTGATGCTTCTTATCAATTAGGTATTGGCTTAGGAGTAATTTCATCGGCCTTTGCTGCATTGTACACTATTTACAACGAGCGATTAGTGCAAACCTACAATAGTATCCAAATTAATTATTACCAGATGCTAGGCGGCACCATAGGATTAGGCCTGCTCCTACCGCTTTACCTCTATTATTTTCCTGTTGATAGGTTGCTACCTAATTTGACCGACACAGGCTATTTGGTTATACTGGCTTTGTTCTGTACAGTTGGGCTATATGTGATGGTAGCCGAAATCTTGAAAAAGATACCAGCGTTTACCCTAAACCTTACTTTCAATTTGGAACCTATTTACGCAATTGTTCTTGCCTTTTTATTCTTTAATGAAGGTAAAGAAGTAAATAGTTCATTCTACTTAGGCCTAAGTCTGGTAATGTTATCTGTTATTTTACAATCGGTTATTTCTATTAGAAAAGCCTCATAATGCAAACGGCACCTCTGTGAAGGGAGGTGCCGTTTAACTTTATAAATTCAATTACATATATCGCTTAATGGCTTCCCACAAAATTGGGTCGTAACTGTAAACATCTGGTCTGAATTGTACACCGCCCTTATCATCCGCCCATGCGGTATAATAAGCTAAGAACACGCCAATGCTCTTGCGTGGCGAATACCAAGTAGGCTTTAGCTTGAATAAATTTAATGTATCAGACTTTTTAGCTAATTTCTTTTGAAAGATTGCATTTTTGGTGGTATCAATTGGTGGCAAATCTACATCCATACGTAAATTATCGTATTGATATTTGTCTTTTACCATCAGCTCTGCAAATTTTAAAGGCTGTTCAATACGTACACAACCATGGCTAATTGCTCTGTTAGCTAATTTAAAACCATATTTATTGTTGGTATCGTGTAAGTAAATGCTCGAACTGTTATCGAACACGAACTTAAATTTACCTAACGCATTTCCTTCTCCAGAACCTTGTTTAAAGCTAAAAGGCAGTTTTTCTCTAGGATATTTATTCCAATCAATCGTATCAGGGTCATTTACTACTTTGCCTTTATAATAAACTTTGATGTTATTGTTAGAAAGATAATAGGGGTCTTTTCTAGCCATCCAATAAATTTCGCTTTTAGCAATACTTACCGGAATGTTCCAAATAGGGTTAACCTGTATCGCATTAAAAATGCTGAATAACTGTGGCGTTTCGTGGTTTTTAGGTTTATCATCTAACCTACCCGATTTAAGGAAAACTTTCATTTTCTCGGCGTAAGTAGCTTCACGCTTTCCTCCTACACAGACGTTCATGTGCGCCAAAGTATCGTTCTGTTTAAACCAAGTTAACGTAAAATCGGGAATGTTTACCACCACCAACTCTTCGGTTTCTTTAGGCAAACGCCAACGCATGCGCTCCAAGTTCATTTTAACGATATTAATTGCAGCACCATCGCCTCTACTCACACTGAAATTTGCTAGTGCTTGTTTCAGTTGTAGATAAGATTTGGTAGTTGGCTGAACACTCTTTAAAGTCGCCACCATATTGTCCGTACGTAGCACAGAATCCATGGTTAAACTATCTGGACGTTTTACTGGGATGTAAAAACGGTTAAAGAAGTTACGAGGATTGATACTTCCATAAGCCATAAAATTGGTGTACTTATTAAGGATATGGGCTGTATTTAATTCTAAGTCAGCAATTAGTTCGTAAACTTCATCAATAGATTTAAACTGATTTCTATTTAAGGTTTGCAACTGCTTTTCGTAAGCAGAAAAGTTGAAAATCTCTGGATTGAAACCATCAGCTTTGCTTTGTGCGATGAAACTTTTAAGCGTATCTAACTGCCCTTTCGTGTAAAACTTGGTAACTAGTTTAGGCAAGTACTCATTCTTCTCGTAATAAGCCGTAATTAGTTTAGGATTAAGGAAATCTTTACGTTGTTCTTCTAACTTAGCTTTAAAAATGGGCAAATAAGCGGCAGTGTCGAATTTATCGTACAACTTATTATTGAAGTGCTCTGATAGTACTACAGCAATCTCTGGCTTCTCTTTAAACCAATTACACGCACTAAACAGACAACATAAAGAAAGGAAAAGTAGCGGTCTTCTCAAATTTAAGATGGTAAAATTTATCATTATTCATAGGGAAAAACACCTATTATCAAATTAAATGCCATTAATTTTTGGATTGTATACTAAACTAGTATATATTTGCTATACCTTCCGACAAAATTAAGGAAAAGAAATTTATAATGAACCTATTTTTAAACCATCATCTTCATCTACACCATCGCCATTGTGGCGATATGTAATGTGATGTTCTGTACTTCAGAACGGTTTTTAAATAGATTTATTTTTCTTATCCTATAATTTAATAAAGTGAAAACACTTAAAATAGCTATCCAGAAATCGGGTAGATTAAACGAAAAATCAGTAGAAATTCTTAAAAATTGTGGTCTTTCTTTCGAAAACTACAAAAGTTCCCTTATCTCTACCGTTACCAACTTCCCTTTAGAAATTCTTTTCCTTAGAGATGATGATATCCCTGAATACGTACAAGACGGCATCGCCGATTTAGGTATTGTTGGCGAAAATGTGATTGTAGAAACTGGAGCAAATGTATCTTACCTGCAAAAATTGGGATTTGGTAAATGCTCGTTGAAGATTGCTGTAAAGAATGATAGCGATATCGACACAGTCGCAAAACTAGACGGGAAAGTAATTGCCACTTCCTACCCTGTTATTCTTGAAAAATACCTAAAAGCAAACCAAGTGAATGCGCAAATCAGAAATATTTCTGGTTCGGTAGAAATTGGTCCAGGCTTAGGATTGAGCGATGCCATTTTCGATATTGTATCTACTGGCGGAACTTTAAAAAACAACGGTCTAAAACCTTTCACTAGCGTAATGAATTCGGAAGCTGTTTTGGTTTCTACTCCAGGTTTGGAATTCAATAATGAGGTGGTAGAAATTGTTCAAAGAATTCAATCGGTACTAAGAGCTAGAACCACAAAATATGTAGTGCTTAACGTAGCAAAAGAAAACCTGAAAGCCGTAGTAGATTTATTACCTGGAGTAAAAAGTCCAACGGTAGTTCCATTGTTCGAGGAGGATTGGGTTGCGGTACATTCGGTAATTGAAGAGCAAGATTTTTGGGTAAAAATCAATAGCCTAAAAGCGGCAGGTGCACAAGGAATTGTGGTAATGCCAATTGAAAAAATCATTACTTAGACGGATAGTTTGGAACCACATAGACACATAGAAATTAATCGATTATTTTTTAAAAAATCTATATTACTATTGTGTTTAAATTATACGAAATACATCAAAAACTTTAATTTTTACTATTAACTATTAGTTAATTTAAGATTTTAAAACATTGAAAATCTATAACTTTAAAGATTTAAGTAAAGAAAAACTGAAAGAACTGTGTTCACGCAGCATTTCTGACGATAATTTAGTTAAATCTAGAACAGAAGAAATCATCAACAATGTAAAAAGCAATGGCGACAATGCCCTACTTAGTTACGCACAACAGTTCGACAACATTGAACTTTCTTCGCTTTTTATTGGCAAGGAAGAACTGGCCGAACTAGCCATACAAATTCCTGCGAAAGTAAAAACTGCTATCGATACAGCCTACCAAAACATCTACACTTTCCATGCTTCTCAATTGAAAGCGGAAGACAAAGTAGAGACGATGCCCGGTGTTACTTGCTGGCGTGAGGCTAGACCTATCGAAAGAGTGGGCTTATACATTCCTGGAGGTACCGCTGTACTACCTAGCACCTTTTTGATGTTAGGCATTCCAGCTAAGATTGCAGGCTGTAAGGAAATCGTAGTTTGCTCGCCTCCACAAAGTGATGGCAAAGTGAATTGTTATATCGCTTACGTTGCTACTTTACTGAATATTGAAAAGGTGTACTTGGTTGGCGGCGCACAAGCTGTAGCAGCAATGGCTTACGGTACTGAAACCGTTCCGCAAGTATACAAGATTTTTGGCCCAGGAAACCGGTATGTTACCGAAGCCAAAAAACAAGTCCAAAATAGCGTTGCGATTGACATGCCTGCAGGTCCATCGGAGGTTTTAGTACTCGCAGATGAGACTGTCATTCCGTCATACGTAGCCGCAGACCTACTTGCACAAGCAGAACATGGAACTGATAGTCAGTCGATTTTAACGGTTACCTCAAATAAAACTGCAACAAAAGTAATTGAGGAAGTTGAAAAGCAATTGGCCGAGCTACCTAGAAAGGATGTTGCGGCAGCAGCTATAGCGAATTCGTATGTAATGGTAGTGGATGACTTAACTGAAGGTATGGAGTTCAGCAATCTATATGCTCCAGAACATTTGATTTTAGCTACCGAAAACTACCAACCGCTTATCCCGCTGATCACCAATGCAGGCTCTGTGTTTTTAGGCAATTTAACTCCAGAAAGCGCAGGCGATTATGCTTCTGGAACTAACCACACTTTGCCTACAAGCGCCTTTGCAAAAGCTTATTCAGGGGTTTCAGTTGATACTTTCATCAAGAAAATCACGTTCCAACACCTGGATAGCAACGGTTTAAAAAACATCGGAAAAACTGTAGAAGTACTTGCGGAAGCCGAAGGTTTGCAAGCGCACAAGAACGCAGTGAGTATTAGATTACAGGGATTAGGAGTTAGGGACTAGGTAATAGCCGAAAACGAAAACCAAACAACTAATACCCAAAAAACAAAACAACCAAAAATGGACGTAAGAGACTTACAACGAGAAAATATAAAAAACCTGAGCCCCTACTCTACTGCTAGGGACGAATTTAAGGGACAAGCGAGTGTTTATTTAGATGCCAACGAGAACAGTTTCGGCTCTCCGCTCCCAGCAGATTACAACCGTTATCCAGACCCTTTGCAACTGGATGTTAAAGATGCAATTAGCAAAATCAAAGGTGTACCTATCGAAAACACCTTTTTAGGCAATGGCAGCGATGAAGCAATTGACTTACTTTTCCGTGCTTTCTGTAATCCCGGCAAGGATAACGTAATTATCCTTCCGCCTACGTATGGCATGTACGAGGTATCTGCAAATATCAACGATGTTGAAGTACGCAAAGTAAACTTAACACCAGATTTTCAATTGGATTTGGAGAAGATTGCAGAGAAGATTGATGCGAACACCAAAATGATTTTCATTTGCTCGCCAAACAACCCTACAGGAAATTCTTTAAATAGAACGGACATAGAGACGATTTTAGCGAATTTCAAAGGCTTGGTGGTGATTGATGAGGCTTACATCAATTTCGCAAAGCAGAAGACCTTTATTCAAGAATTAACGGAATATGCAAATCTAGTAATCCTACAAACTTTCTCTAAAGCTTGGGGATTGGCTGCTTTACGTTTGGGTATGGCATTTTCATCAACTCACGTGATTGATATTCTGAACAAGGTAAAGCCGCCCTACAACATAAACCAAGCGACACAAGATTTGGCTTTAGTGGCTTTAGAAAATATCCAACAGGTAAACGAATGGATTAAATTGACCGTTAGCGAAAGGGACAGATTAGGTAATGCTTTAGCAAGATTGGCAAAAGTTGAAAAGGTTTACCCTTCTGATGCCAACTTTATCTTAGTAAAAATTGAGGGAGCACATGATATTTACCACCAACTAGTAGACCAAGGAATTATTGTGAGAGACCGCTCTAAAGTGGTGCTTTGCGACGATTGCCTGAGAATTACCGTTGGAACCGTAGAAGAAAACAATCAACTTTTAACCGCACTAGAACAACTATAATGACCAAGATTTTATTCATCGATAGAGACGGGACGTTAAACATTGAACCAGATGACGAACAGGTAGACAGTTTCGCAAAACTGAAATTTTACCCTCGTGCTTTGTATTATCTTTCGAAGATTGCAAAGGAGCTAGACTATAAATTGGTTATGGTTACCAATCAGGATGGTTTAGGAACAAGTTCGCACCCTGAAGAAAATTTTTGGCCTATACAAAACTTTATTGTAGATACTTATGCTAGCGAAGGTGTAGTATTTGATGAGATAATTATTGACAAAACCTTTGCTAAAGACAATGCACCAACCCGTAAGCCTGGCACTGCCCTACTCACCAAATATTTCGGGGAAGAATACGATTTGAAGAACTCTTTCGTGATTGGCGACAGATTAAATGACATTGTTCTAGCTAAAAATTTAGGTGCTAAGGGAATTTACATCCGCAATAATGACGGATTAGGTTCATTAGAAAATTTAGACAAATACGAAACTCTAAGTGACATCATTGTCCTAGAGACTAAAAACTGGGAAGACATTTACACTTTCTTACGTGGTGGCGCTAGAACGGTAAAGCACATCCGTAAAACGAACGAAACAGATATCAGCATCAAGCTGGATTTGGATGGTACAGGAAAAGCACATATCGAAACTGGCTTAAACTTTTTCGACCATATGCTAGACCAAATTGCTCGTCACGGTGGTATGGATTTAGATGTGGTTACCAAAGGTGATTTGCATATTGATGAACACCATACCGTTGAAGATACTGGTTTAGCTTTAGGCGAAGCTTTTGCAAAGGCAATTGGTAATAAGTTAGGTATTGAACGTTATGGTTTTTGCTTACCTATGGATGATTGTTTAGCACAAGTAGCTATTGATTTTGGTGGCAGAAACTGGATTGTTTGGGAAGCGGAGTTTAAACGCGAACGTGTTGGCGATGTACCTACGGAAATGTTTTTTCACTTCTTTAAGTCGTTTAGCGATGCAGCGAAGTGCAATTTGAACATCAAAGCAGAAGGCGAAAATGAGCATCATAAAATTGAAGCGATATTTAAAGCTTTTGCAAAAGCGATTAAAATGGCGGTTAAGCGTGATGCGGAGAAGATGGTTTTGCCGAGCACAAAGGGAGTTTTGTAATTTACGAATTACGATTTTAGAGTTACGATTGATTAACCTCATCGTCATTGCGAGGAGGAACGACGAAGCAATCTTAAAACAATGGCTATTAAACGCTTTAAGATTGCTTCGTTCCTCGCAATGACGGAAATTAAGCCAATGCATTACGCTAGGAAATGAAGGACTATGAGGGGCAATACGAACAGACAGAAGTTAATTAAACCCGATAGCAGCGATACGTAGGGGTAAACCTATGTGTTTACCCGAAGTAAAGCGAATAGCGGGACTGCAGCACCTATAAAACACTAACATTCGTTTTCAAATTATTAAATAGAAATGAACGAAAACACAACAAATAACACCATTGGCATAGTAAACTACGGTGCGGGCAACATCTTTTCGCTTACGGCAGCGTTGGATAGACAGGGCATTACCTACGGTATGGTAAACACTGAAGCTGATTTGGAAAAGTATAGCCACATCATTATTCCTGGGGTTGGACACGCAGGTGCAGCTATGCAAAAACTACAGCAAACGGGTTTGGTAGCAGCTATTAAAGCACTGAAAAAACCTGTTTTGGGCATTTGCGTGGGTATGCAGCTGTTAACTGCTCACTCCGAAGAAGGCGATGCAAATTTACTGGACATTGCACCTTTGCAAACCAAGTTATTTGATAAAGAGCTGGGCATTAAAATTCCGCACATGGGATGGAATAACGTAAATTTCGCAAACAATCCGCTGTTTATCAATGTTAAAGATAACGCACAATTTTATTTTGTGCATTCTTATTTTATTGAATATAACCCTATTTTTGACATCGCCTCGGTAAATTATGGCAACAAGTTCTCAGCAGCTATACAGAAAGATAATTTCTACGGTGTGCAGTTTCACCCAGAGAAATCTGGAGAAGCCGGAGAGCAGTTGCTAAAAAACTTTTCAACAATATAATAATCAGCAAATTAGCTACAAACACCTATAACTTTTAACCTAACACTTAAAACCTTTTAAACTTATATAAGATGTACATTATCCCTGCAATAGATATTTTAGACGGCAAAGTAGTTCGTTTACGTGAAGGCGATTACAACCAAAAAACCGAATACAATGTGTCTATTGAAGACATGATTGAGCAATATCGTTCTAACGGCACAGACTTTATCCATATCATAGATTTAAATGGTGCCAAAGGCGATTTCAGTAACCAAAAAGCACTTTTTGACATCATCAAAAAAACAGAAATGAAGGTGCAATATGGTGGTGGCATCCGTACCATTGAGCAAGTAACTAACCTATTGGATGCAGGCATCCACCGTGTAATTGTGGGTACTCAAGCTATCAGCAACCCTGATTTCTTACCTCAACTGAGCGAAGCTTTTGCTAAAAAAGATGATTACGCTAACCGTATCGTTATCGCAATTGATGTGTTAGACGAGGTGATTAAATACTCTGGTTGGATGGAAAGCTCTCCAATTAAATTGATGGATTACGTTGATAAGTGCTTGGCTTTGGGCTTCTTCCGCTTTTTATGTACAGATATTAATAAAGACGGTAAACTTGGCGGTGCTGCTGTAGACTTATACAAAAAACTGCTAGACCACTCTCCTATGATTAAACTAATTGCATCGGGCGGTGTGAGTTCTATGGCTGACATTGAAGAGTTAGCGACTTTGCCAATTAGAAGTGTGGTGGTTGGTAAAGCAATTTACGAAAACCGTATCTCGATTGAAGAGGTTAAAAATTGGAATTTACAGCAGTTGAGTTCGATTTAATAGATGATAAGATATTAGTAGTTATTATTTAGACAGCTTTATACGAAGTCTAAATACTAACATCTAAATACTAAATACTCCCTATGCTTTCTAAAAGAATTATTCCCTGCCTTGATGTAAAAGACGGTCGCACGGTTAAAGGTGTAAACTTCGTTGATTTACGTGATGCAGGCGATCCTGTAGAACTAGCGGCTCAATACGCACAACAAGGTGCTGACGAGCTGGTTTTCTTAGATATTACCGCTACACACGAACGTCGTAAAACGATGATTGAGATGGTAAAATCTGTAGCGAGACAGCTAAACATTCCGTTTACCATTGGTGGTGGCATTACTGAAATTGCAGATGCTGAGGCTTTGTTAAACGCTGGCGCTGATAAAATCAGTATCAACTCTGCTGCAGTGCGTAACCCAAAACTGATTGAAGAATTAGCAAAAAACTTTGGGGTGCAGTTTGTAGTGGTTGCTGTAGATACCAAACATGTGGATGGCAGAAATATGGTTCACTTAAATGGCGGTCGGTTAATTACGGAATTGGAGACCGAAAGCTGGATTAAACAAGCGGAAGAACTAGGTGCAGGAGAAATCTTACTGACTTCGATGGACCACGACGGTACAAAAGCTGGTTTCGATTGCGGTTTGTTGAAGAAAATAAACGACAGCATCAACATTCCAATTATTGCTTCTGGTGGAGCTGGCAGCATGGAACATTTTACGGAAGTTTTCCAAAAAGCGAATGTGGATGCGGCTTTGGCGGCTTCTGTATTTCACTATGGTGAGATTTTAATACCAGATTTAAAACAGGAATTGAGCAGGAATAATATTCCGGTGAGGATATAATCACTTCGCAATGGCGACAATATATTAAACAAACAAATGAGCAATATAAACACTACCCAAATAGATTTTACCAAAACCGATGGCTTAGTACCTGCGGTAGTTCAAGACAACCAAACTTTAGAAGTTTTGATGTTGGGCTACATGAACGCTGAAGCTTTCGATAAAACGCAACAAGAAGGCAAAGTCACTTTCTTTTCTCGCTCTAAAAACCGTTTGTGGACCAAAGGCGAAGAAAGTGGCAACTTCTTATTTGTGCAGTCTATCGCTATTGATTGCGACAACGACACCATCTTGATAAAAGCTAACCCAGTAGGACCAACGTGCCATACAGGTTCTCGTAGCTGCTTTAAAACTGAATACAACCAGAACTTCATCTTCGAGTTGGAGAACATCATCAACGATAGATACGAAAACCCTGTAGAGGGTTCTTATATTAACAAGATGCGTAAAAAGGGTTTAAACAAGATTGCGCAAAAAGTTGGTGAAGAAGGTGTTGAAACAGTAATTGCTGCTTTAGCAGAAACTAGAGAGAATTTAATTGGCGAAGCTTCTGACTTATTGTTTCACTTGACATTTTTATTGAAGGAAAAAGGATTGAGTTTGAAGGATATTGCAGAGAACTTAGAGAAGAGGCATAAGTAAATCAACGAAAACCAATTAACCATATAAGAAATTTAAGAAACATAAGCTTAGATGAACTTACATTTCTTATATGGTTTCTAACACTAAAACTAAACTCCCCTACTGTATTTCAGCCTAAGCAAGAAACCTTCATACAGCAAAATATTCAGTCCAATCAAGCTCATTCCGTAAAAAACATCTTCAAAAGGAATAGTTCTAATACGGATACCGATAATTTCGTCTGGGTTATACCAAACAATTGGTGCATCTAAGCCTGTTCCCGTTAAAACACCGTTTACAATCAAGAAAGGGATTATCATGATGAGGTACGTGAAATAGAACTGACCTAACCAACTAGGCTTTTTGATGAACGCCAAATAAGCAATTAACAGAATAAACACAATGAAATTCATCATCGGATACATCTTATTGTAAAACAGCGACAGCATTACTATCCCAAAAAGGACTAAAACTATCGAAATTGCTTTAGTGGAATAAGTTCGTAAACCCAATTCCTTCCAAACACCAAAACAGTGATAAGAGAATAAGCAAGCGTAGGGAATACAAAGGAAAAACAGGATTTCCTCAATTGGCAAGCCCCAAATAAAAACACCGACTACATAATCAGGATTGAAGCCCCACACGCCTTTATCGGTAAACCAAACATCCCATATTAAAAACAAAACTGTGGTAATGATATTTGCAGGCAAAAAGGCTTTAACATTCTTCCAAAACATCAACTTGGGATGAAAAGAAGCAATAAAAGGAACAATTACCGAGAAAAAGTTAACGAGTAGATAGGTGTACTGTTTCATGATTTTTGTTGCTGCATTTTTTGTTGACGGTAAGCTTCGCGAAAGTATTTAAAAGGCACCCAAAGCATACCAAAGCATTCGCCATCGTGTTTACCCAAATGTTTATGATGCATTTTATGAGCTCTTCTAATAGCTTTTAAGTAGATGTTATTGGTGTTTCTGAACCATTTAAACCTTTGGTGGATGAAAATATCATGTACCATAAAATAGCAAAAGCCATACAACGTAATTCCGCCAGCTACAGACATCATAATTACATTGCCGTATATAGAACCAACAAGAAACAAAATGATAGCCGGCGTAGCGAAAAGCACAAAAAAGAAATCATTCTTCTCCAAAACTTGTCCATCATCTTTCTTGTGGTGGTCTTTATGCAAATACCATAAAAAACCGTGCATCAAGTACTTATGTGCTAGCCAAGCCACCGATTCCATCACAATGAAAGTACCTATAACACAAGCTATAATTATCCAAATCATTGTTCATCCTTTTTAAAGACATCCAGTATTATCTTCGTTCTAAAATCGAAAATCTGTTCTAACTTCTTGCGTACAATCAACGTATTCGCTAACCTACCTAAAACACCAAAAGGCACTCCATAAGTCACTTTATCCTTCATCAACACCTTTCCATCTTTTTCTTCAAAGGTATGCTCGTGGTGCCAATAAGCATAAGGTCCCTTCAATTGTTCATCTACAAATGAATATGGCGCATTTACCGAACTAATTTGGCTCTTCCATTTTAAAGGTACACCAGCTAAAGGCCTAACTACATAATCGATAATCAAACCATTATGGATATGCTGAGGCAGATTTTTGGTAACCACCTTAAAATCCATTTCTGCAGGTGTAATTTCAGAAAGATTTGCCGGATTGCTGAAGAAATCCCAAGCTGCTAACATGGTGATTGGCAATATAGTTTCGCGATATAACTGGTATTTCTTCATTAAGCAACTTTATTCAAAATGTCTTTATCCAACACCTCTGCCAAAATGATTTTAAACCAGGGTGTGTATTTTGTTGGATTAGCTTCTACGTCTGATTTCAACTCTTCCAAGCTAACATACGCCCAGTCAGACACTTCATTTGCATCTGGCTTTGGTTCATCAGAAAATCTCCCGAAAAACACGTGGTCAAACTCATGCTCAAACAAACCTTCGCCAACATCGGCTTTATAAATGAAGCTGTACACCCAATTGGTTTCGCAAGTAATGCCCATTTCTTCTTGCAAACGTCTATCAACCGCAGCTTGTAAGGTCTCTCCCACTCTCGGGTGACTGCAACAAGCATTCGTCCACATGCCACCACAGTGGTATTTATCTAAAGCTCGCTGCTGCAACAGCACTTCGCCTTTATCATTCAATAAAAAAACAGAAAAAGCACGATGAAGTTTTACTTCGCGATGTGCCTGCATCTTCTCCATCAAACCAATCTCCCTATCTTCTCTATCTACTAAAATTACTTCTTCTATCATTTGGCAACGCCAGTTAATTGTTGTTTTTCCTCAGGTGTTAATTCTTGTTTTTTCATAAACGATATAATGGTTTTCGCCAATTGTTCGTCTATTTTATCATTGTTCAATCCTTTAAGGATTTGCTTTTTATCTGTGTCGATGTGACCGTTATATCCCAATATCGAAGGAGCAGAAACCTGCGTTGCATATCTTAAGAACACCAATTCTACATTATTGTTATCCTTTGCGATGGCTTTGTTCAACATCTTTTTGCCAGCGTTAAAGTAATTTAGCTTTGTGATTGGATTGAAAACATGTTTTGCCATAATCATTTTAGTAGCCCCAGCATAACCAATTACAAAAGCACTTTGTTCCTGTTTTTCCAATACGGCAAGTAGATTTATTGCAGTTTGTTTACTTTCTACCGATTTGGCATACATTGTTCTAATGTTTTGCTTAGAATGGTCGGCGGAGAGAAAAAAAAGCGTTGAAATAAATAATAAAACTGGTTTAGCCCACATTTGCTGATAATCTTTCTGGAGCCTGCGGCACAAAAAAGGTGTTTAACATGAGCAACGCCTTTTGAAAATCGGGTACTCGCACCCTTTTTTCCATGATGTGCTTAGCAGGTATTTCCTGTATTTTTCTAAATAGTGATTTGTAATAAATATAGGCCAAATATACGCCCTTTTTAGCGCATCGCGGCAATTTTACAATCCCCTTCAAAGCTTCGTCGAACTCGGTTTTTATCTCTTCTTCAATCAGCGCTTTGTCTTCTTCAGTAAAGCAATTGAAATCCATATTAGGGAAGTACATCCTACCTAATTCAAAATGGTCTGCTTTAACATCTCTCAAGAAATTCACTTTTTGGAAAGCAGAACCTAACTTCATTGCTGAGTGACGCAAGTGATTATATTCATCGGCATCGCCATTGCAAAACACTTTTAAGCACATTAAACCAACCACTTCCGCCGAGCCAAAAATGTACTTGTCGTACAATTGCTTTGTATAAACTTGCTTATCCAAATCCATCTCCATACTATCTAAAAAAGCCTCAATTAGCTCTACATCTATTTTGTATTGATGAACTGCCTGCTGAAAGCTATTGATAATTGGGTTTAGGCTTATTTTACTCTCCAATGCAGCATAAGTTTCTGCTTTTAGTTGAACCAACAAACCTTTTCTGTCATAATCATGAAAAGAGTCTACTACTTCATCTGCCAACCTTACGAAGCCATAAATCGCAAAAATAGCTGGACGAATAGTTGGTGACAGGAACTTAATCCCCAACGAAAAGGAAGTACTATATTTTTGGGTGGTAATTTGGCTGCATTTAGCAGAAACCTGGTCGAACAGTGCCTTCATAATTATTTTTGGTGCTTAACGATATAATTGGCTACCACTTGTCCGGAAATGATGGCTGGGGGCACACCTGGACCTGGAACAGTGAGTTGACCGGTATAGTACAAATTCTCTACTTTCTTATTTTTGATAGACGGTTTTAAAACCGCAGTTTGCCCTAAGGTATTTGCTAATCCGTAGGCATTGCCTTTGAAAGCGTTGTAATCTTTCACAAAATCGGTATAGGCGTAAGTGGTTTTGCTAACGATGTTATCCTTGAACTTTTCTCCACAGAAACCCTCTAACCTTTCTACCAATTCATCGAAATACTTGGCCCGTATTTCTTCCGTATCTTGCAAACCTGGTGCTACAGGAATAAGCATAAACAAGTTTTCCATTCCTTCTGGAGCAACAGAGGCATCTGTTTTAGATGGGCAGCACACATAATACAGCGGATTTTCTGGCCATTCTTGCGTCTCGTAGATGGCTTTTGCATGTGTATCAAAATCAGTTTCGAAAAACAGATTGTGATGCTGCAGTTGAGGTAGTTTCTTATTTACACCTATATAATATAATAGGCATGAAGGTGCCATTACGCGTTTATCCCAATAATTTTCAGAGTAGTTTCTTAATGATTTTGGCAATAAATGTTGGTCGATGTGATGATAATCTCCTGCACCAATTACAAAATCCGCTTCTATTTCTCCTTCGCTTGTAATTACTTTTTTGGCTTTGCTTCCCAACACTTCAATCGAATTGACAGCAGTGCCAGTTTTAAATTCCACGCCTTTCTCTAGCGCTAATAGGTGCATAGCTTCTGCCAACTTACCAAAACCTCCCATCGGATACCATGTTCCTAGTTTGATATCGGCATAGTTCATCATGCTGTACAAAGCAGGGATATTTTTGGGAACAGCTCCAAGAAATAATACCGGAAACTCTAACAACTGCAATAACTTGGGTGATTTGAAATAACGACGGACGTGTTTAGCAAATGACTGCAACAAATCTAATTTAGAAGCTGCTTTCATCACTTTCAAATCCATAAATTCCAGGATGCTTAAGCCTGGCTTGTGCACAAACTCGTTAATACCTACTTCATATTTATATTCCGCCTCTGCTAGAAATTTATCTAATTGAACAGAACTTCCCTCTTCAATTTCTTCAAAAGCGGCTTTTAATGACTGATAATCGGCAGGTACAGAAAGTATATCGTCTTTACCATAAATGACTTGATAAGATGGATCGAGACGTTTGAGCTCAAAATAATCTAATGTCGATTTACCGAACTGATTAAAGAACTTCTCCATCACTTCTGGCATCCAATACCAACTAGGCCCCATGTCGAAGGTAAAACCGTCTTTCTTAAAAACTCTGGCTCTACCTCCAACTTCGTTGTTTTTTTCTACAACGGTTACCCCATGACCTTTATCTGCCAAAGTGATAGCCGCACTTAAACCTGCAAAGCCTGCTCCAATAATTACAGTGTGGGTGGAAGTTTTACGCATCATCTTTGGGTGTACAACAAACATACATCTATTTTGTTTAAGTTTTCTATTAAAAAATTAAACAAAACAAAATGTTACAATTCAGTTTCACAGATGATGGGATAATTAGGCAACATTAAGATACGGGAATAGTTTTATAACTCAGCAGCTAAATCCTTTAGACTTTCGAATATTTTGAAATTAGATGGTAATTCTGGCCGTTCCTCATAAATACCCGCACTGGCTATAAAGACCTTTTTAGTGCTGGGAACGAGCTTGAATTTATTTACAAAGGTTGTAATATCTCCTATCGACATTGAATTTGAAACATTTGTTACCAAAATATCCGGATCGCTAATCTCCAGAATTTTAGGCAAGTCTGTTAACGGAACTGCCTGTCCTAAATAAATGGTTCGATAACCTTTGTTCTTGAGCAAATAATTTAGGAACAGCATACCAAGCTCATGAAGCTCACTTTCGGGCAAAAACATGAGCACCTTTTTAGCAGAAACACCGAGCTTTGTAGTGGCGTTATCTATAGCAGCAATTAACTTTTGGCGCACCATATTACTGATGAAATGTTCTTGCGCTGGATTAATCGAATCTACCTGCCACATAATTCCAATTCTGCTGAAGAACGGAAAAATGATGCGATTGATGGTGTCTTCGAAACCTAACCGGGCTACTGCTTTATAAAATGCCTGATGAAATAAGGTCTCATCTAGATCGATCATGCTGAGCATTAAGCCATCGAAAAGATCATCATCACCGGTTTTTACGAAACTCAAATCCTTCACCTTTTCGGCAATTTCAGCCGAGTTCATTTTGGCAATATGTGATATTTTGATGCCGTTTCGGTTAAGAATATTTACATTCAGTAGTAATTTTAGGTGTGAATTTCCGTAAAAACGGATATTTGTTACGGTGCGTAATGGCGTGATAATTTGGTATCGTTTTTCCCACATCCGTAGCGTTGCTGCCCGAATGCCAGTTAAGACTTCAAGTTCTTTAATGGAATATTTAGCGACGACACCCATGAATGCACCACATTTTGTTTAAGTTATTAGAATACAAATTTAAACAAAAATTGTTTTTAGGATTGAAATTTATTAGGAATGACAAAGGCTTGTAAAAAACAATAACTGTTTGCATCAATTAATTTTAGAAGATTATTTTTGTGCTATGCTACAACACCTACACACTTTTAACGGACATCAAAACCCAGTTTATGCTTTAGTAAAATCTGATAAAGAAGGTATTTTCTTTACTGCTGGAAACGATAAAGGTGTGGTAGAATGGTCGTTGAAGAAGATGGCTTTTGTGATGGTAAAACTACCTGTACAAAGTTCTGTTTATTATTTACACAATTACAACAACCAATTATTTATTGCAGAGCGAAGTGGTGCATTCTCTGTGTTTGATTTCATTAAACAAGAGGTTGTAGCTAGGGTAAATGCACATCCGAAACCTATTTTTGGGATGGCAACTATTAAGTATAAGAACGAATTACTGACGAGCAGCGAAGATGGCACGGTTGCCATTTGGTCGTTAAACGATTTTAAGGAAATTTACCGTTTGCCAATTTCTCATGACACCGTGAGGTGTATTGCAATTTCTCCTGATGAAAAGGAAATAGCTTTTGGCTGCAAGGATAGCTCCATATACATCTACAATTCGGAAGATTACACTTTGAAACAAACACTTAACGAACACAAGCTAGCTGTAACCTCTTTAGCTTATCAACCTAACGGAAAGTATCTAATTTCTGGCAGTAGAGATGCACAACTAAAAGTTTGGAGTTTGCCCAACTACGAACTGCAAGAAAACATAGCTGCGCATATGTTTGGTATTTATGATATCGTTTTTCATCCGACACTTCCCTATTTTGCTACTGCAAGCCAAGATAAAAGCATCAAAATTTGGGATGCCGAGAACTTTAAGCTCTACAAAATACTCAGTATCGAAAAAATGGATATTGGCCACAGCCACTCTGTAAATAAATTAGCTTGGAGCCATGATGGTAGTAAACTGATTTCTACTGGCGATGACAAGAAAGTGATGGTTTGGGAATTAGTGGTTAGGGATTAGGATTTAGGTATCAGTTGGCAGTTTTCAGTTCATAGTTCTACTTGGCGCATTGCTGAGAAACTTAAATAGTTGAACAAAGTTGCATTTTAAACCCGGTTGAAGTGGATCCCGATGTTAAATCGGGAGAAACGTAAAACAGGAATGACTTTAACTGAAATACTGTTATTGCTTTTCGAAAAATATATACCTTTAGCGCATGAACCCAGAATTACTGAAAGAGCTTGTTGTGATGAGAATGCCTTATGGCAAATATAAAGGTTGGGTTTTGTGCGATATACCAGAGCATTACTTGGTTTGGTACCAGAGTAAGGGTTTCCCTGCCGGAAAATTGGGAATGCTGCTGGCTACGCTTTATGAAATTAAGCTGAATGGCTTGGAGTACTTGTTACAGCCATTGAAGCAGCGATAGTATCGGATCTACTTGTCAGGCTGAGCTTGTCGAAGCCTATTAGACATTTCGACAAGCTCAATTTGACAAGGGTAATTTAAAACTTAAAGTTTAAACTCGCTAAGAAGTTACGTGTTGCTTGAGGATAAAAATACTCGTAGCGACCGAAGTAACCATCTGACAGGTAAGCACCAGCACCACCGTTAGCTTCATACTTTACATTAAAAATATTGTTCACCAAGAAGTTTAGGCCAATGTTTTTGATACCGAAGGCTTTTACGTTATAAGTTAAGCGGATATCGTTGATAAAGAAAGCGTCTAACACGCGAACAACCTTACCATTTTCATCTTTACCTCCGGTGTTATCTAAATTCTGCTCGCCCACGTACTTGCTTACCAACGCTATTCCAGCATTTTTATAGGTGTAAGCAAACTCGTTAGACCCTACAAAACGTGGTGAATATGCAATGTTGGTATTTTGATAATCGAAAGTTAGCAGTTCGCCAACTCTGGTATCATCGTAAACGTACTCGGTAAAGTTTTTAATCTTGCTCTGACTTAGGGTTGCTGTTGCTGTCCACGAGAAATTTTTTGCAACTTGCCAGCGAGCGTCTAACTCTAAACCAATGCGGTAACTATCTGGCACATTCTGACGTGTTTGTCCGCCTACTTCATTTAGTTTACCAGTATTGATGAGCTGATTTTTGTACAACATGGCAAAACCATTGGCACCAACGTTAAAATTAGATTGCTCGCTTCTGTAACCAAACTCGAAGTTTGTTAAACTCTCGTGCTGTGGACGCGTTCCTGTGTTCGAATCAACAAAATCTCTACGATTAGGTTCTTTGTTACCCACGGCAACAGAGGCGTAAACATTGCTTCTGTTTGTGAGGTTATAGGTTAAACCAAATTTCGGGTTAAAAAACTCTAAACGAGCATTTTGTTGTGCAAAGGTATTAGCATCTAACCTTCCGAAAAAAGAATAAAAAATGTTGCGGTACTGTAGATCAGCAAAGATGTTTAATTTATCTAATTGGTAATTCATCCTTCCAAAAATATTGAAATCGCTTTTAAAAGCATCGTTATCGTTATAACGGTGGCGCATTGACGCTGCACCGTTGTAGTTAGCAAATTGCGCCCAAACCACCTCATCAAAGTGTTTACCATCGTAACGATTGTAAGCACCACCCAACGTGAAGTTTAAATTACTTGCAGGCGTGTAAGCTAAAGAATAAGTTGTACCGTAAAAATGATTATCTAGCCATAAACGACGAACCAAATCGGTACTATCTATAGTCTTTACAACCGTTGTACCCAGCGGATCTAATATCTCTATAGGATTTATCGCATAATTCCTCATAGCTTGCTTATTTCTAAACTCTTCGTAATAGCCTCTGCCATAAGTATAATGCAAAGCAGCATTGGCTACCAAATCTTTGGTAATAGTACGGGTATAAAATGCCTGATAATGGTCTTGCTGATAGTTATCTGTTTGGTTATCGTAAGTAAAATCGTTGTGCCTACGATTGGTTTTTAGCATTTCTCTGTCTATACCATTCCAAGCTTGGTAGGTTTTTTCATTGCCACTAAATACATTAACACGGAAAATATCATTCTTACCGTAGTAAGCTCCGGTTACGAAAAACGATTTCAAATCTGAAGATGCTCTTTCTACATAACCATCAGATTTGATACGCGACAAACGGGCATCGAAACTAAACTTATTGTTGATTAAACCTGTTCCTGCACTTACCGTGTTCCTCCACGTTTCAAATGAGCCATAGGTATTGTTCAGTTCGGCATAGGCAGAGTCTCTTCTAGTAGTAGTTTGGATATTTAAACTTGCACCGAAAGCACCTGCGCCATTAGTTGATGTACCCACACCACGCTGAATTTGAATGTTGTCTACAGAAGATGCAAGATCTGGCAAATTAATAAAAAAGCTACCTTGACTTTCCGCATCGTTCAGCGGAATACCGTTCAAGGTAACGTTGATACGAGTTGCATCGCTACCCCTAATACGGATACCAGTGTAACCTACACCTGCGCCAGCATCAGAAGTGACAACCACAGATGGTGTTTGGTTCAACAAGTAAGGTAAATCTTGCCCTTGATTGGTTTTTTCTAAATCGGCTTTGCTTAAGTTTTTGTAAGTAAAAGCGGCGTTTTTAGCTACCCTTGTGGCACTTACTACCACTTCATCGGCAACGAAAGAAAGCTGTTGTAAAGTGAAATCGGCTACGGCATTAGCGTTTAATGTTACTTGCTTTTCTTGGGTAGCAAAACCTACATAACTTACCACTACAGTGTAATTACCTGCGGGTAAATTGGTAAATTCGTAAACACCGTTTAAATTACTTCCAGCGGTAAATCCTTGAGATTTTAACTTTACACTCGCACCAGAAAGTGCTTTTCCGTTAACTTCGGAGACTTTTCCCGAAATTTTGAACTGTGCCAATGCCACGAAAGGACACAGCAATGCAGCTAGAACTGCAAATCTTAATTTTTTCAACTTGTTGTTGTTTTTTAGTTAAACCCATCGGTTGTAGGGGTTACGCCCGACATTAGTTAAACTTCATAAACCATCCCTACGCCAGCATTACCTGGATCAGGTGCATTTAAGGTTTAAGGGCTTAGGGCATAGGGCTTAGGGTTTTAAACCTTTCACCTTTTACCTTTTACCTTCCACCTCAAAATGGGTATGATCTCAGCCTTTATTTGTGTTTCTTACAAAACAAGGCACCCCTTATTGATGCTGCAAAGGTATTATTCTTTTTCGAAAAGCAAAGTTTATCTAGTAAAAAGGTTTAAACCATTAAGAAATGAAGGTACATTAAGGCAACAACTTAATTTATCTTAATTTATCTTAATTTATCTTAACTTATTAATGTTTAATTCTATTTGAAAAGCAAAACCTGTTTTCTTTTTAACCGAAAGCCCTGCAATTCGCTCTTCCCGATGAAACCAGTGCAACAAGCAAGCGTACTACAACGCAATAAAAACAGATGCTTAAATCGGGATCCGCTACTATCAGGTTTAGGAAACAAAAGATACCTCTTAAAACTTCGCGATCTTAGCGTTACTTCTCTTTTCTTTGCGGTACAAATTAAACGCAAAGGTTTTTGAAGTTTTCGCAAAGTAACGCAAAGAGAGAATTGTAAATAATCTCTATCTTTAAAAGAACAAACCACCAGTAATGAACAACAATTACCTCGATAGCGTTAAAAAGCAATTCCAATACTACAAAATGCTAGGCGATAAAACCTTCGACCAACTAACCGAAGAAGCTTTGTTTTGGCAATACAATGAAGACAGCAACAGTATTGCCATGATTGTAAATCACCTTTCAGGCAATATGCTTTCTCGCTTTACCGATTTCCTTACTACAGACGGCGAGAAAGAATGGCGAAACAGAGATGCAGAGTTTGAGCCACAAACCGGTACAAAAGCAGCAGTAATTGAAAAATGGGAACAGGGTTGGGCATGTCTGTTCAACGCCATCGATCCTTTGAGTGATGCTGATTTAGAGAAGATCATCTACATTCGCAACCAAGGGCATAGCGTTACCGAAGCCATTAACAGACAATTGGCGCACTACCCCTATCATATCGGGCAAATTGTAATGTTAGGTAAAATGTTGGCTAGCCAAGGTTGGCAATCGTTGTCTATCCCAAAAGGGAAATCACAAGCTTATAATAATGATAAGTTTGCGAAACCGCAGCAGAAAACCCATTTTACCGATGAATACTTAAACAACCAAAAACGATGAACGTAGAGGTACAAGCTTATAACGACAAACAAACTACTGAAGACAAAGCCATTTGCGACTTACTCGCCAAAACTATTGACGAAAGTTTGCCTGAAGCAGAAAATAAGATATGGCATGCTCATCCGGTTTGGTTTTTAGATGGCAATCCTGTTGCAGGCTACAGTAAGTTAAAAGGTAATGTTCGTTTACTTTTTTGGAGCGGGCAATCTTTTGATGAAGCAGGTTTAACAAACGAAGGCAAGTTTAAAGCTGCCGAAGCTCGTTACACATCAGTAGAACAGGTCAACGTTGAAGATTTAAAACGTTGGTTAACAAAGGCTAGAGATATTCAATGGGATTACAAAAACATTGTAAAACGCAAAGGAACACTAGAAAGACTTAAATAAAATTAGATGGCAAACACAAAAGCTAGCTTACCTCCTAATTCTATACTAACTGATCATCAATATGATTACGTCGACAGTTTTGCAGAAAATTTAATGGATCAACATTCAAACATTGATTCGACTAAAGTAGGCAAAGCTTTTTTTTGTAGCGGCCCAAAATGGATAGATAAACTATTTACAGTTAGAAACATTGTTGTAAAACGTTTGGGATTAAAAACTCCCGAAAACTTTGTTAACAGACAAAAGCAATTAGATAATTTCAAATGTGAAGTTGGCGAAAGATTAGGTTTGTTCCAAGTTTATCATCGCAATGAAAATGAGGTAATTATTGGAGAAAATGATAAACATTTAGATTTCAGGGTATCTCTTTATTTACAGCCAACAGAAACCAATGCGCACGAAAAAACCCTAACCATTAGCACTGTAGTTAAGTTTCACAGTTGGTTAGGGCAATTGTATTTTCTACCCGTTAAGCCTCTTCACAAACTAATTGTACCAACTATGCTAAAAGGAATAATTGGTCACTTAGATGAACAACAAGCTAAAGATTAGTTATTTAATTGGGTTTGCTTTCACTATAGAAAACACATAAGCACCTAAATCGTAACCTTTAAAATCGGCTACATTAATTATTTTTACATCTTTACGACTACCTTGTCTGTACAACATTGCATCTAAAGTATATTTGCTATCAATTTTAACCTGTTGTGCTATATCTGGAGGCAATATGCCATCAACCTTAATTTGGATATAGTTTAACAAAGAACCTTGAGGCCTGGTGTTATCGTTATATCCAATAAAAGTACCAACTTTAAAGTTCTGGCCACTCAGCGTAGTATCTCTAAACTCTTTCAATTGCAAAGGCATATCTTTCAAAAAGCCTTCTTCATTACTCCAACGTTTAACTTCATGCTGAAACTTGTCAGTAATTTCATCATTAGTATTATCTCCGCTGGTCCACTCTGGATGTTGCTTTACAAACTCAGAAACCTTCTGTTCTATGAAAACATTAGAGGTTACCGCCGATCCTTCTTTGGTTTGGTTACTAGTACACGATACTGCCGCCGCAGCTACGAAAAACAGGAAAAATCTCTTCATACTTGATAATTTTAAATGATTTATAAAGAAACTAAGTTTTGTTTTAAAAAGTATGGTTTACTTGTAAAAGGGTTGATACAGGGATTTTGTTATAGCACTTCCATTCGTTATACCGTCATCCTAGATCCGATAGCTATCGGATTAGTCTGTGACCGTAATGCTGTGGCTAAGTTTATCCGCAATTGTTAAGCTTTCAAATTACTTTATAACACTTTACGATTCCCGTATACGCAGGAAGGACGTGGAGCACAGAAAATTGCAGAAGGAAATGAGGGGAGGGCAAGAAAAAAAGCCTTCCAGTTTAACTGAAAGGCTTTAAAAATTTATAATACCGATTACAAATACAGGAAAAACAAATCCTATAACGCTGCTAAACTCTCTTTGATAATTTCGATTTTCGATTCTGCATCGGCTTTTTTGTTACGCTCGTTTTCTATGATTTCTGGTTTTGCATTCTGTACAAAACGTTCGTTGCTCAACTTAGCATCTACCGATTTTAAGAAACCTTGTAAGTAAGCCAATTCCTTGGTTAAACGCTCTTTCTCTGCATCAGCGTCTACATTCTGACTTAAAGGAATAAAGAACTCATCCTTACCTACCATAAAACTAGCTGCACCGGCAACTTTATCGCTTACAAAATCAGCCTTGCTAACGTTAGCTAGTTTATAAACAATGTTTAACCAATTGTTATAATTAACCTCAGAATTTGCTTTGATGCTCAGTTCTAAAGCTTCTTTTGGAGAAATTTGACGGGTGTTTCTTACATTTCTAATTTCCGACACTAAACCTTTTAACAACTCAGCTTCTTTTAACAAACTCTCGTTTACGGCACCAACTACAGGATAATCTGCTACAATACAGCAATCCATTTCGCTGCGCTCGCCAAACAGTTCATCGTGATAAAGCTCTTCGGTAATGAAAGGCATAAACGGATGCAACAACCTTAATATCTGGTCAAAAAACTTAACCGTAGCTGCTTTGGTAGCTGCATCAACAGGTTGCTGATAAGCAGGCTTCACCATTTCTAGGTACCAAGCACAGAAATCGTCCCAAACCAATTTATAAGTAGCCATTAAAGCCTCCGATAAGCGGTACTGTTTAAAATTATGCTCAATTTCTACCAATGCCTCGCTAAAGCGGCTTTCGAACCAAGCAATAGCCTGCTCATTAGGATTAGCCAAACTTGCATCGGTCTCCCATCCTTTTACCAAACGGAAAGCATTCCAAATCTTCGAAGCGAAGTTTCTTCCTTGCTCACAGTAAGCTACATCGAACATTAAATCATTACCCGCCTGCGATGACATCAACATCCCTACCCTAACACCGTCTGCACCGTATTGGTCAATTAAACCCACAGGATCTGGAGAGTTACCCAACTGTTTTGACATTTTACGTCCTAGCTTATCGCGAACAATACCTGTCAAGTACACGTTAGAGAAAGGCTTTTTGCCTGTAAATTCTTTACCTGCCATGATCATACGGGCAATCCAGAAGAATAAAATATCTGGTCCAGTTACCAAATCATTGGTTGGGTAATAGTAGTTAAAATCTTTATTCTCTGGGTCTTTAAAACCGTCGAAAACCGAGATTGGCCATAACCAAGATGAGAACCAAGTATCCATTACATCCTCATCTTGTTTTAAATCTGAAACCTGTAAAGTTGGATCTTTCAATTTCGCTTCCTCGAAAGCTTCTTCTTGCGTTTTAGCAATCACAAAGGTTCCATCAGGTAAATACCAAGCTGGAATACGTTGTCCCCACCATAACTGACGAGAGATATTCCAATCATGAACATTCTCCATCCAGTGGCGGTAAATATTTTCGAATTTGTTAGGAATTAGGTTTACTTCACCATCCAAAACTGCATCTAAAGCTGGCTGTGCAAACTCTTTCATTTTCACAAACCATTGTAACGATACCTTAGGCTCAATTACCGCATCAGTACGTTCAGAGAAACCAACCTGCGACTTATAATCCTCCACTTTCTCTAAATTACCTGCTTCTTCCAACATCTTGGCAATTTTCTTACGAGCCACAAAACGATCTTCGCCAATTAAAATTTCGGCTTTTTCATTCAGTTTGGCATCGTCATCTAAAATATCTAAGAAAGGCGTTAGGTTATACTTCAAGCCAAGTTCGTAATCGTTGGTATCATGTGCTGGCGTTACCTTTAAACAGCCTGTTCCAAATTCCATATCTACATACTCATCCGTCATTACCTCAATTTCGCGGTTAATTAACGGAATAAGCACCTTTTGGCCTACCAACTGTTTGAAACGCTCATCGTTAGGATTTACGAAGATCGCCGCATCGGCCATGATCGTCTCTGGACGAGTAGTTGCTATCGTTACATACTGACTAACATCCGTAGCAACAAAATACTTGATGTAGTACAGCTTAGAGTTTACTTCCTTACGAATTACCTCTTCATCAGAAATTGAGGTTTTACTCTGTGGGTCCCAGTTAACCATACGGTAACCGCGGTAAATCAAGCCCTTTTTATACAGGTGAATGAAACTATCAATTACAGCATCAGAAAGGTCTTCCTCCATCGTAAAACGGGTCCTGTCCCAATCGCAGCTTGCGCCCAATTTCTTTAATTGCTCTAAAATAATGCCGCCGTATTTCTCTTTCCATTCCCAAGCATATTTTAAAAATTCTTCGCGTGTTAAATCAGCCTTATTAATTCCCTGCTCTTTTAACATAGCTACAACCTTTGCTTCCGTAGCAATAGAAGCGTGGTCGGTACCAGGTACCCAACAAGCATTTTTACCCTGCATACGAGCTTTGCGGATCAATACATCCTGAATGGTGTTGTTAAGCATGTGCCCCATGTGCAGCACCCCCGTAACGTTTGGTGGAGGAATTACAATTGTATAAGGTTCACGCTCATCTGGCTCTGAATGGAAAAAACGCTTCTCCAACCAATAGCTGTACCATTTGTTTTCTGTTTCTTGCGGATTGTATTTAGTAGCTGTGCTCATTAATATATGGTCAATATTTCTGCAAAAATACAGATTTAGAGGCACATTCTAAAGCAGATAATCACACGTAGCTAGTGTATTTTATAAAGGTGAAAATCAAATCAATCACCCCTATTCATGTTAGTCCCGCTATCCGTTTTACTTCGTTGGCAAACACATAGGTTTGCCACTACGTGTCCACTCCTATCGGGTTTATTTTACAAAAATCTTCCTAAATTGGGATTGGTATCATTAGCAAGTTTCATAAAAACCTCCCATAAAGATCATCTGGAAAATTTTGGAGTTTAGTATATACCATGTGTTAAAAAATGTAAAAAGCGACAAACGCCGTTCGTCGTAGTATGATTTTAGATAGTTTTGGTTCATTAAACACACACAAAATGAAATCTAGAATTTACCATCTTTTAGGGCTTATCGTATTATTTTTAAGCTCTTGCAGCACAATGCAAATTGATGTACCAAACAACGAATTGGTACAACATAAAGTAAAGGGCTCACAAGGCATGCGCATTAACCAAACCGTTAGCTTTGCCGATTACCAAACCCAGTACATTAAACGTTCTTGGAATAAAAGTCACAAGCGGGCTTTTGGTTTCAGTAATGGAGAAGAAACCGTAATGGTTGGCGGCAATAAGAAAAAGAACGAAATGACTTTTGCCTTAGCTTCTGCCAGTGCAGGCACATCCGAAGTTTTTATGACCAATGCCTTGAGAAGCCGCAACCTTTTCTTTAACAGTAGCGATAAAGTGCAAATGGATGCAGAAAGATACAGAAAAAAAGACTCCCTATTGAACAACTGCTACGCCCAAATCTATTTAGATGATGCTGAAAAACCTTGGCAACTACAGGTAAACAACGCCGAAGTAGAAATGTTCAAAGATGGCATTGTTGGTAAAATCATGTTAGATAAAGACAATTATTATACGGTTAAAACTGTCATCAAAACCAAACCAAAATCTATCAGCAAAATTCCAGTTGGTTTTCAGTTCGAAAACAAACAGGGTGAGGTTGTAGGTGCGGTATCTTTAATTGATAACGGCACCATATTCTTGAAAAAGAGCAACGAGAAGGAAAAGCTGCTAATGAGTAGCGCGGCTTTAGTTTTGCTGCTGCGAGATGATTTCGTAGATTAACCGCTCAAAGCGGTCAACATGAAAATTGCAGCGATAGATTTAGGCACCAATACCTTTCATCTCATTATTGCCGAAACGGTGGGTAATGAGATGAATATCATTTATAAAACCAATAAGCCTGTTAAATTAGGTGAGGATATCACGTTGGAAAATCGAATTATTCCAGCTGCATTTGAGCGGGGCATTAACTGTTTGAAGGAATTTAGAGCTACGCTCGACAAGTACGATGTAGCAAAAATTAGAGCTGTAGCAACATCGGGCGTACGCAGTGCCAGCAATGGGCAAGAGTTTATAGACAACGCAAAACAAGAAACCGGAATTACAATTGAGGTAATTAACGGCGACGAAGAAGCGAACTTAATCTACGAAGGCGTAAAGTACAGTGGCGCCGTAAAAGGTAGATCTTTAATTATGGATATTGGCGGTGGTAGTACCGAGTTCATATTTTGCGACGAAGAAGGTTTCTACTGGAAAAAAAGCTTCGACATTGGTGCAGCAAGGCTGATGCAAAAATTCTTCAAATCTGATCCTATTAACGCAATAGACCAGCAGCAAATCAATATCCATTTACAAGAAACTTTAACCGAACTGATCGATTTCGGGAGTAATTTCAAGGCAGAAACGCTTATTGGTTCCGCCGGTGCGTTTGAAACTTATAGTGCTATGATCAATCCATCTATAGATCTTAACAATGTTGCCAATTTGCCTGTTGATACTGGCTCCTACCATGAGCTAAGTAAAAGATTGATTAGTGCTACACATAAAGAAAGGGTAACTATGCCAAACCTTATTCCATTGCGTGTAGATATGATTGTTATGGCATCAATAATTACCGATTACGTTCTAGCAGCACTTCATCTTAAAAAAATCACCTTATCTACTTATGATTTGAAGATGGGAGTTTTGAAGGTATTATAGCCTGTCATCCAGAGCGCAGCGAAGGATCTTTTGAATCATACCGCACAGCTACGTGCATTATTTTTTACACCTTCAACAACTGTTCGATGCCAATCAATATCTTTTTCATTAATAATGATGGTCGTAAAGTTATACCTATCTCCTTCAATCCCAACCCCAGGCGAATCATCAACATGAATATCAATACCAAAAGCAGGAGGATACTTTGAAGTTCTATTCTTTTGTTCTCTTAAAACTTGATTATGTATATGCTGATTTATTACTTTACCGACCGAAATCCCATAAGATAAAAACATCAATTTTATTCTAATTATAGAACGAAAAGACGTAGTATAAATGTAAACACCGTGACCGTTATTTTTCAGTTCCTTAAAAAGTTCTCGAGTTCCACATCGTATCGCTTCAACAGCAAAAACTCTTTGAAAAAAGTTCATTTTCTCCGTGTCAAAAGTTTTAACACCAGGTATTATTAAGTCATCAAGGTCGAACGATATGGTCATACAGTAATTAAACTACTTAAACCTAATCGCCTTTAGCGGACTGATCCTACTCACCAACATAGAAGGAATAATCAATACCAAGGTACAAATGACAATAGTTAATAAATTGAGCAACAAAACATCAATAAAATGCACCTCGATAGGTACGTAATCTAAATAATAATTTGTTTGGTCTAATTTAAATAGGTGCGTGTATTGCTGAAGAAAACACAATCCCAACCCTAAAACATTTCCTAAAAACAACCCAATACCAACCAAATACACCGCATTGTAAAGAAAAATCTTCATCATGCTGCTGTTGCGCATACCCATCGCTTTTAGCATTCCAATCATATTAGTTCTTTCCAAAATCATAATCAGCAGGGCGGTAATCATGTTAATTACACCCACAATGAGCATTAGTATTAAAAGCACCTGAGTATTTACATCTAACAATGATAGCCAAGTGAAAATTTCGGGTGTACTTTCTTCTACCGATCTAGAGCGCAGTTTCAATTCTAAATTCGAATAAACATCATCAGACACAGGTTTTAACTTCGAAAAATCTTTAATACGCACTTCTATCCCGCCAGTTTGTTGGGGTAGCCAGTTATTTAAACGTCTAATTAGTCCGATGTCACCAATTACAAAGCCTTTGTCTAAACTTTCAATACCAATATCATAAATACCTACAATAGTCAGCTTTCTTTTTCTCGGCGGATTTTGTACGAAATGCATCACAAAGCTATCACCAGTTTTCAGCATTAAACGTTTAGCGGTATAATTCGATATCAGTATTTGTTGTGATGCTTTAGTACTATCAGAAAAATCGATGACCGTTCCACTAATCAGGTGCTTTCTAATATAACTCCAGTCGTAACTCTTGTCGATACCTTTGTAATTCACACCTTCTACCTCACTATTGGCAACAATAATAGCTGGCTTGGCTGCAAATGGATAAAAGGATGCTATATTTTTGTTATTTCTAAGGTTGTTGATTGTGGTATCGTTAGGTATAAACGGTGATTTTTCAAACGAACCGTTCAAATCATACCTATAAATCTGGATATCGCCAATAAAACCACGAACCTTATCTTGAACTTCTGTTTTAAATCCCTTGATGATAGCCACAGAAAGGATCATTACTGCTAAACTGAGCATCACCCCAATAATGGCAATACGCACAATTAGCTTAGAAAATGTTCTTTCCGCTTTCAACGAAATCCTACTCGATATGAAATATTCTATATTCAATTTTTTGCAATAAATTGTACCTTAGCAAATAGCTAATCAATTGTTAATTTTTAGCTCAAAAACACTCTAAACCCGAATATGAACAAATCAATCCTATTCTTGAATTTTTTTTTAGTTGCTTTTGCATTCACCGCTTGTGGGCAAAACAGCAAAAAAATGCAAAAAACACAACCTACCGTTAAGCAAAACCAAACCACCAAGCAGTTTAAAACCGGTGCAGAACAAACCGAAATTTACCTTCCATTACTTAAAGGAAAGCGTGTGGGCATGGTAGTTAACCCTACCTCCATCATCGGTAAAACAACTACTGTAGATAGTTTGCTTAAACGTGGTGTAAAAATAGTAAAGATTTTTGGTCCTGAGCATGGTTTTAGAGGAGATGCGAGTGCAGGTATTCATGTGAACGACGATATCGACAAAAAAACAGGCATAAAAGTGGTTTCTCTGTACGGAAAGCAAAGCACGCCAAGCAAAGAAAACCTTGCCGATATTGATGTGATGATTTTTGACATTCAGGATGTTGGTGTTCGTTTTTACACCTACATCAATACCTTGCAACGTGTAATGGAAGCTTGTGCTGCCAACGGCAAAGAGGTAATGATATTCGACCGACCAAATCCAAACGGTTTCGTAATCGACGGGCCAATTTTAGACCCTAAGTTTAAATCGGGTATCGGAATACAGCCAATTCCAGTATCACATGGCTTAACAGTTGGCGAATACGCACAAATGTTAAATGGCGAAGGTTGGTTAAAAGACAAGCTAAAATGCAAAATCACGGTCATCAAAAATGCAAAGTACAACCATGATATGCCTTATGAACTCCCAATTGCCCCTTCTCCAAACTTAAATACAGCGCAATCTATTTTGCTGTATCCAAGCACCTGTTTATTTGAAGGCATTTACATGAACTTAGGCCGAGGCACCAAATTTCCGTTTACGGTACTGGGAGCGCCATACTTTAAAGGCATTTACGAGTTTTCTTTCAAACCTATCGGAATAAAAGGCATGGCAGAAACGCCTTTGTTTAAAGATCAGGTTTGCTACGGAATTGATTTAAGGAATTACGATACTTCAATTTTCAGAAAAACGCGACAAATCAATATCCAATGGGTAATGGAGCTTTACAAAGCATCTCCTAAAAAAGAGAGTTTCTTCGATTCGAAACTAAGCAACCAACTCTTACCTATCGAAAGGTTAATTGGCGTGGCCGATTTTAGGCAGCAGATTATTGACGGAAAAAGCGAAGCCGAAATTAGAGCAAGCTGGGAACCAGGCTTAAGCAAGTACAAAGAAATGAGGAAAAAGTACTTGTTGTATCCTTAATATATTGTTGGCTTGTTGTATTGTTCCATTGTTTAACGATGCCTTTAGATCCTTCAGTTGATTTATAGAAAAGCTTATGAAGTGGTACTATTTATGTTAGTCCCACTTTCGCTCATAGTCCTCGCTACGTTTCGCTAACGCTTCACTTCGCTGTGGGCTAATCCGCTCAATTGGGTTTAAAATGCAAGTGACTGCATAACTTATTGTTGCCAACAAACTACGGTAATAATGACGGCTCTACAAACTTTGTCAATCTTAATAAACAAAAAAAGCAAGCGAAAAGGTCGAGCGCTCGTGTCATGTTGAGCTTTCCGAAGTATCGGAACAAGTCGTCGAAACATCAACAATAGTCTTCGACAAGCTCAGACTGACAAGCAAAATTTTCGCTATCGTATATTTAAACACAGCTACAATACAACAATCCAGCAATGATCTTTACCAAGCTTGATCGCCTACCAAAGGCACAAACCTAAATGTATCAAGCTCTATCCTATCGTATTCATTCTCACTCACACGAATAACAGTAATCATCTTTTGAGACTTTTCATCGCCTACCGGTATCACTAAAATACCACCAATTTTCAATTGTTTAAGCAAAATTTCGGGAACGAATGGAGCACCAGCAGTTACAATTATCTTGTCGTAGGGAGCGCGTTCTTCGATACCTTTAGAACCATCTCCTAAAAAGAAATTAGCATTATAGCCCATCCCAGGCAAAACCTTAATGGTTCTAGCGTACAAATTTTCTTGTCGCTCAATGGTATAAACATCAGCACCTAGCTCCATCAATATACAAGTTTGGTAACCCGATCCAGTACCAATTTCTAACACCTTATTTCCTTTTTGGATATGCAACAACTCCGTTTGGTAAGCTACAGTATAAGGCTGCGAAATAGTTTGCCCATCACCTATTGGGAAAGCGATATCTCTGTAGGCTTGATTCCAGAAAGTTTCATCAAAAAAGAAATGACGAGGCACTTTTCCAATTGCTCTCAGCACTTTTGCATCTGATATACCTCTTTCCTTTAAGATTTCTACCAGTTTTTTTCTCGCTCCTTTTTCCCTGTAATTATCTACGAACTTGTACGCCATTTGCGTCAAAAATAGGCTTTAAATCTACATTTAACCAAATAAGATTTCGTTTTTTTGTCAACAGTCTACTTATCAAACTAACACTCAAACACATTCCTAAAACTATTAAGACTATATAGCAGTAAAAAGCCGTGTAATCGCAAATATTTTATATTTTTGCCAACAAATAATCATTTACATGAATAGGATCATACTTGTTTTTACCTTTCTATTAATTAGCATCTCTGCTTTTGCACAAGTAGACGGGAACTATAATTACAGCCTTGGTGTAAAAGGTTACAGCATGATGCAGTTACCGAAAATCTTGCAGCAAACCAATACCGACGACTATACAACGATGTGGTTAAATGGCGGTATTATAAAGATCAACGATAACCAAATGGCTTTTAGAATTAGTGGCCATTATTTCAGCAAAAAAGATTTCACTTTTAACAATCAATGTGATAATTGTGAAAGTGCAAAAGGTAACTTAAATGACTATAGCATCAAGTTGGGTTTTGAAAAAAACTTTAATTATTCTATAGTACAACCGTATTTCGGAGCAGATTTTGGGTTTAGATCTAACAATTTTAGAGGAAATATTACCCGTCTTAACGCAGCGAGCTTAAACTCACCTTACACTACGGTTGCAAGTAAAAACGGTGGTACTTTATCTCCAATATTGGGACTAAAAATAAACGTAGCTAGGCAAGTGAGTATCTTTGCAGAGTCTAGTATCGATTTTTATTATTCTTACGAGCGTCAGGAAACAGTTCAAAATGATGCGAATAGCACCAGGACTTTTGCTAAATATTCTAAGTTCGAATCTTTATTAAATCCTGTTTCGGTTGGACTTCAAATACATTTAGTGGGTAAAAACTAATTCGGTTGGCAGTTTTCAGTAAACAGTTAACCGATTCAAAAAGTAAACCAATTAATACGGATCTACATCAATCTGCGTAATTACGCTTCTAAATTCTTTTTGCGCATTAAAGTCTCTAATGGTAGCTAACAGCACTGTCTTCACCTTTTGCATAGCAGCCGTTCTTTCTATTTTAAGAATGATTTGCTTGATGTAGTAGTTCCTTACCCTTGCTACCAACGGTTGTTCTGGACCTAAAACTCGTTTACCAAGCTGTCCTTTTAAATTAGCAGCCAAAGTTTGTGCCGCTACATTCAACACGTTGGCATCCTTATGTTTTACATTGATGAAAATTAAACGCGAAAAAGGTGGATAATTGAATTGTTTACGTTCTTCCAACTCATCGGCGTACATTTGCTCGTAATCATTATTTATAACCTGTTTAATGATACGATGATCGTCTGCATAAGCTTGTATACAAACCTTGCCTTGTTTATCTCGTCTACCGGCCCTACCGGCAACCTGAGCTAGCAACTGATAGCTGCGTTCAAACGCTCTAAAATCTGGAAAATTAAGTAGGGTATCTGCGTTGATTACACCTATCAAGCTCACATTTTCAAAATCTAAGCCCTTGGCCACCATTTGCGTACCTATCAAGATATCATTCTTCTTCTCTTGAAAATCGCTGATGATCTGCTGCATTCCGTTTTTAGTGCGTGTACTATCTAAATCTAATCTGGCGATTTTAGCATCTGGAAAAATTAAACTGAGTTCTTCTTCAATACGTTCGGTACCAAAACCTTTCTGCTCTACATGCACCGAGCCACAAGCCGGACAAACATTGATACTGCTTTGGTGGTAACCACAATAATGACAATGCAACTTGCCGCTAGATTTATGAAAAGTTAAACTTACATCGCAGTTAACACACTTGGGCGCATATCCGCAAGTTGCGCAAATTAAAATGGTAGCGTAACCTCGTCTGTTTTGGAACAGAATCACCTGCTCCTTTTTCTCTAAAGCATCAGCAATATCGTCTACAAGCACGCTAGTAAAATACGAAGTCATTTTCTTGCGTTTGGTTTCTTCCGCAATGCTTACCACTTCTTGTAACGGCAATTGCACACCGCCAAAACGTTCTTTAAGTTCTACTAAACCATACTTATCGGTTTTAGCATTATAATAACTTTCTAGAGATGGTGTAGCCGAACCTAAAACTACCTTCGCTTTGTGTAAATGTGCTAAATAAATTGCTGCATCCCTAGCTTGATAACGCGGTGCTGGATCGTATTGCTTGTAAGAATTTTCATGCTCTTCATCCACCACAATTAACTTTAGATCCGAGAATGGCAATAACACAGCAGATCTGGCTCCCAAAACCACCTGGTAAGCACCATTGAGTACTTTATTCCATATCTCTACGCGTTCATTGTCGTTAAACTTTGAATGGTAAACACCAATTTTATGACCAAAGTAGAGTTTAATGCGTTCTACAATTTGCGTTGTCAGCGCAATTTCAGGCAGTAAGAACAAAACTTGACCACCATCTGCAATAGCTTCTTCTATTAGCTTAATGTAGAGCTGCGTTTTGCCTGCTGCAGTAACACCATGTAACAATACTACATCCTTAGTTTCGAACTGTTGCTTAACTTGAGTAAACGCAGCTTTTTGATGTTCACTAAGTTCAAAGTTGATATCGAACACCTCACCATCGCTACTTAACCTACTCACAACTCGTTTTTCGATATGGAAAATATCTTTATCGGTTAGTGCCTTTAAAGCTGCTTGTCCACTTGCACTTTCTTCTAAAATCTGATTTTTAGCAACAAAACCTTTGTCCCTACTTAATTTAAGATAAGTGAGCAGAGCATCTAATTGCTTCGGTGCTTTTTCTAATTGACCAAAAAGCTGCCTTAAATTTTCCTCTTCGTGGTAAAAAACATTGAGCTTTACAAAAGATTTGAGCAGCGGTTTATATTTGTCTACCACTTCTTCGGCAGCTACAATAATTTCTTTAGCAATAAGTGAATTTACCAACGGATAAACCGTTTTCTGTCCCAATAAACTAGCTACCTCATCAATACTAATTCTGTGCTGCTTTTGAAGAACTTCAAAAATGAGCTGCTCTTTTTCTGTTAAATTTAAATCATCTGGCAATTCATCTTTAAGCAATAGTACTGTTTCGCTGGCTAATTTAAGTCCAGTTGGCAACGCTGCCGACATTACATCGCCTTCATTGCAGAGGTAGTAAGAAGTAATCCAATCCCAAAATTCAAACTGCTTCTCTGTAACTACCTGATGTTCGTCTACGACATCAATAATATACTTTGCTTGGTAATGCTCTGGCGGAGTCTTACCAATGCTTTTTACCAAAGCCGTGTAAATTTTGTGCTTGCCAAATTGCACCACCACCCTTTTACCTACGGCAACCGCACTACTAAGTTCGAAAGGAACTCGATAAGTGTAATTTATAGCAAGAGATAGCGGTAAAATTACCTCTACAAATAGCGTTTCCCGCTCCAGAAAATCCGACTCCGCAAAATGCATTACTTGTCTCTAAATGCTGCCAAAAACAAACAAATCCAACCTAAAATGAAAGCTAGGCCACCAATTGGAGTAACTGGCCCTAAATATTGAGCAAAAGAAAGCTCAAAAGCATCTTTAATAGCTAATAAATACAATGACCCGGAAAACAAAACAATCCCTAAACTGAAAAACAAAAATGATAAAGCGATAAGCTTATTTTTATATCGAGCAAATGTGGATAAATAGAGGATGGCAAAAGTATGATAAAACTGATACTCTACCCCTTTTTGCCAAATTTCCAATTGATTTGGGGTAACTATACTTTTTAAACCATGTGCTCCGAATGCTCCAAGCACCACAGCTAGGGCTCCGAAAAACGCAGCAGTTAATATTATTCTTTTATTCATTTAGCAACGGCATTAAATAACGCTAAATTAACAAAATGCCGCTATAATCTCACTAATCGCAAAATTAAATTAAATTTGCTGTATCAAGTTATGAGAAAAATCTATTTCATATTAATCATATTGGTGCTGGGTGTAACTGGCATGGCCTATCTTTATTTTTCCAATCTAAATAAAGAAAGTAGTGCTTCAGATAGTGCACTTAATATGGTAACTGCCAATGCCCCAATCATATTTACTTTCGATAATGAGAAAGGCTTTTACGATATTCTCAGCAAACAAGAAGTAACCAAAGACCTTTTAGGTTCGGAAAAAAGCAATTTGTTAAGCATTCTACAAGAAACATTAGCGGGTAATACCAATTTAAACCAACTGATAGAAAAAGAAAGAGTAATTATCGGCTTTTTACCAGGAAATGCGAACAAAGTTGATTTTGTTCTGGCTACCCAAACCAAGGCTAAAGATTTCGATGCCAAAATACTTAACCAAGTTAATGCGACTGTAAAGCCAGAGGGCAATCTCTATCATATTAATTTTGGCGACAGTGCACAATGTTACTTAACCATTATTAAGCAAGCTTTCTTTCTTTCCAACAGTAAGGAAGCATTACTAAAAATTGGGGAGACAAAGACACTTAAAAACGATTTCAAAGAATACATTCAACAGAATAATAGGTTTAACAAAAATACATTAGCCAGCGTTTTCATCAATTACAATCAACTTCCAAGTTTATTAAAAAACATATTAAACAGCAATTTAACTGGAGAGCTAAACGTATTCAATAAACAAAATGCATACGCATCTTTGAGCTATAACTTTGGTAGCGATAAGTTTTTGCTAAATGGTTATACAGCAATTGAAGATGACCAAAATTACTTCAACCTATTCCTAGATCAAAAGGAACAGAAAATAGAAATAGATCAGCTTTTCCCAGACCAAACCGCCAATTATACGTTGTTTAATATTGATGATTATCAGAAATGGAGTAAAGCACTTAAAAATTGGCAAAAAGAACGTAAGGAAGACGTAAAGATTGAGCAACAGCACAAAACCATTAACGATAAATATCGTATTAATATTGATCAGACATTCCCAGCCTACTTTAACAAACAGTTTGCCGTGTTGCAACTTAAAAGTGGCGAAAAATTAGGTATCATAGCGACGAAAAACGGAGATAAACTGAGCCAACTACTCTTGGATTTGAGCAGTGAATACGCACCGGATATCCGCATTTTTAAGGAACCTAATTTGATGGGTAATTTCTTTGGAGAACCTTTTAAAAAGTTCGAACGTCCTTTTTATACAGTAATAGATAACCATTTCGTTTTTGCAAGTTATGCTAGCACCATCCAAGTGTTTCTGAACAGTTATAAAAACGATCATTTATTAATTTCTACCGACAATTACATTCGTTTTAAAGATCAAACAAGCAGTTCGGCAACTATAGCTTTTTATATCAACCACCAAAATAGCAATGATATTTTTGGCAGGAATTTGAAAGCACCTTACTACAAACAATATAAATCGGAAAAGGGCGTTAAGGACTACAATGCATTTGGCTATCAGCTATCTGCAGATAATGGCAAGTTTATGAGCAACATACTTCTGCTCAAAAAGCAGGCAAAAGTTAACATAGATAGCTTAACAAACAAACCTTAGTTTCTTTATAGTGGCCGTATGCTAAACAACAGAATTTCATGAGAACGCTGCTCTTTGTATTCCTTATTGTTGTATTTTCATTTAGTGCCAAATCGCAGCAGTATGCGCTTTTCAACACTAAAACATTATTCGACTCCTTCGAAAATCCTGCACAAAAATCGTTTGTTTTAGATTCGTCGAGGCAGTTCGCTTCTAACTTTCTTATTCCTTACATGGATTTGAGCAGTTTAAGCAAGGGGAATTCTAACGAAGCGATCAAAAACTTAGTGAGACGTGGTTACAGCCAAACAAGATTAGGTGAATTTACGGATCCTAAAACTATGCGTGAAGATATCAACGTTTACCTACTTGCAATCAGGCTATTCAAATATCATAAATATCACAGCGAAATGGGTTTTTCTTGGCAAATAAGATCTCAAACCCAGATAGACTACGATGAAAAACTTAGTCGGGGTTTATTTTACGACACTTTTCAGCAATTCACAACCATTCCAAGAGCTAACATATTCAACAATAACGGCAAGCTGCAAACCTATCATCAACTTAGTTTCACCTATCGTGAAAACTATACCAAAAGATGGGCATTGGGAGCAAAAGTTAGTTTACTAAGTGGTATTGGCTATGCGGAATTTAACGCCAGTAAATCTTCGGCAACTGTAACGGCTGCTGCAATAGACGTTGATATGGCAGCAAAATTTAGGTTAAATTACCCAGAAGGCGGAGAGTTTAATTTTAAGAGTGCTCTTCCATTTAAGAACTTAGGGGCATCAATAACCTTGGGAACTACTTACACCACCAAATCGGGGATTTTTATGATGGCTAATGTAAAAGATCTGGGCTTCATTAGATGGGGTAAAAACTCCTATGCAGGTTCTTTTGACATCACAGCAACCAATGTTCCGCTTGTAGGAAACCCTGGAGAAGAAGAAGACACCAAACTGCAACGTGCACTTGATGATGCTGCCAAAGGAAATACAGAACAAAAGCGCTTCATCACTCCAATTAACAGCAGAGCTGATTTTCTCATCTCCAAAACTTTTGGTCCTTACACACCAAACTTGGTCATCACTAAAAACATATTCAATAAATACGGAGAAGCCGCTTTTGTGAATACCGTTAAATCTGGCACATTTTCATTTAGTGCCATACCTAGCTATAATACTGATAAAAACTTTAGACTTGGTGTGCAAGGCATGATCCAAACACCAAATTTTGAGATGTTTTTGGGCACAAATGACATCCTACAGAGCTATTATGCAGGTAAAGATATTGTTGGTGGTAGTGAAGCTAGCGAAACTGGCTATCACCGTGGCTCTGTTTACCTAGGAATGGCTTTCAAAATTGGTTATATTGTAGAGCACCCAATGAATATGAGCTGGATGCCAGGCGTAGGCGACGGCAAAGATCGACAGAGTTTTTTCGGACGTATTTTTGGAATATTTAAAAAGAAAAAGACTTAGGTTTCAGTTGGCAGTTTTTAGTTAACAGTCGGCAATTAGCAGCCTACAAATGGAGAGATTATCTCACTCAAAATCAAACCTATACAATCGTAATCTAAAAATGTAATTCGATTAGACTTTTTTCTTAGGCATCGTAAAAACGAAATCTTTCAAATAAAAAGGCTCGAAATAAGCTACATCTTCAAATGACTGTGTTTGATAGGCCGCAAAAGCCAAATTGCTCATATTACCTGCACTATTGAAATTCTCCGAGTTAAAGTGTGCATTAGGATCATCAATAACAGCAGCACATTTTTCAGCACCATCACCTACAAAAGCCACGTAATGGTTTTGCAACTCTATCGAGAAACTCTTTTCGTCAACAATTTTGGCGTGGGTATTTTCCACTTCAGCCAAATGATGATCAAAAATCGCGGTAAACACTTCCATCCTTCTGGCATCAATCATTGGACAAACCAAACCACCAAAATTAGGATGATGCAACAAATAACCATTAGCCATCATTTTCAAAGTATTGATAGCAATTAAGGGTTTATCCAATGCAAAACACAAACCTTTAGCCGTAGAAACACCAATACGTAAACCTGTGTAAGAACCTGGACCTTTACTTACTGCAATTGCATCTAAATCAGCATAGGTTAAATTGGCCATCTTCATCGCTTCATCTATAAACAGCGTTAAACTAGCTGCGTGAATATTTGGAGCTTTTTCTTCCTTTAAAGCTATAGTTTCGCCGTTTACCGATATCGCTACAGAACAAACTGGAGTAGCTGTTTCTATTTGAAGTATTGTTGTCATGAGTAGCAAATATACGTTGAATATTGGTTAACTGACAACTGATTTCTGCGAACCAGCTAAGGAACAGGATCATGCCCATGGCCACCCCATGGATGACAGCGACCGATACGCTTAACGGTTAACCAGCCGCCTTTAAAAGGACCATGTTTTTTAATGGCCTCTACCCCATACTGCGAACAAGTTGGTGTATACCTGCAACTAGCACCCAACAGAGGAGATAACAACCATTGGTACAATTTAATGATAGCCAAAAACAACCAAGAAAGAACAGCCTTAATTACTTTCATTACCAATTTGGGCTAATAGCTTTTTAAATAATTGAGCCAAGCGCTTTTCTAGAAAGGGATAAGGATAAATCTCTTTGCCCACGTATTGCAAACCTAAAAGTAAAAGCTCTTCTTTATTGGCTAAAGCATCGTATAAAGCAGATTGCTTTTGTAAGCGGTAAGCTTCACGAGTGCGACGTTTAATTAAATTTCTGTCGTTGGCATGCTTGTAGCGCTTTTTAGCTACGTTAATCACTACCTGAGCCGGAAATTTATGAGCTTGGGCATCGAAAAGAAAAGTTGCCCGGTACGGATATAATAAAAAAGAAGAGCCTTTTTTAAATAGCAAGTCTAATGACTTTTTGCTACATAAACGCTCTTCTTTAAAAAATTTATTCATCTTTTTGATTGCTAATTGCAGGAATTTAATTGCTGCCCTCACCTTAACAGGTGGCAATCAAAAATTATGCTTTGTGACGACGTTCGTCAGAAACTGACAATCTTTTTCTTCCTTTTGCACGGCGAGAAGCTAATACTCTTCTACCGTTAGCTGTAGCCATTCTTTCGCGGAAGCCATGTTTGTTTCTTCTCTTTCTTTGCGAAGGTTGGAAAGTTCTTTTCATAACAATATAATATCTTAACTAGATTTTTTAAATAGAGGTGCAAATATAAAATGATTATTCCAAAAATGCAACAGCTAATTGTTTTTATTTTCAGAAAAGCAAAGATAATAATTCTTGGGTTCATTCAGTCCCGTTATACGCTACAATCTTTTTTGACCAACTTCGCCGTCATTTCGAACGCATGTGAGAAATCCGTAACTTAGGTGCTACTTACCTACAGATTTCTCCTCATTCTTCGTCGAAATGACGCACCAAAAAATATTTCCGCTGCTACCGGGTTTAGCACACAAAAGCCTCTGCACAAAAAAGCCCGATAGGTGACCTAAACCTATCGAGCTCCATTTATTAACTAACTACAAATTTTTCTGTTTTATGCAGCTCCCCTTATTACTCTCAATAAGATCGCAACAATAGCTATTACCAATAACGCATGAATAATGCCGCCTGTGTAATAACCTCCTAGAAAGCTAATTGCCCAAATAATTACTAAGATTACGGCAATTACGTATAATAGATTTCCCATGATTTTGATGTTTAATAATTGTTAATTTTTCAGTTGATTTATTACATTAACAAGACATGTTTAAAATTGTTCTGAAATTTTTTAGGGATTGAAAAAAATTATTAAATAATCAATTATTTAAGCTCCGTTGGCTGAAGCCAAAGGCAATAAAAATATCCTTATTGAATTTATATATCCGCTGAGTTCCTCAGCTTTATTGCCGTCGGTTTTAACCGACGGATTTGTATAATAACAAGTTAAGGCTTTAGCCACATGTTTGACACCGGCAATAAGCTAATTGAGGGGCAAAAACATTAATACGCAGCACAAACAGGAGTAAGCTAAACCCGGTTGCAGCGTATACCGATTTTCTCGATAGCAGCGTAAAACGGGAATAACGAAAATAGTGGTAGAAATTTGCTTTTCTAAATCCCTAAAGCAGCTTTCAGTTTAACGTAACCTGTTTTACTTACTGGCAACCAAATCCCCGATTTCAGCAAGACTACATAACTTTCTTTTTCTTTCAACTCAATTTTGGTTACCTGCGCCAAATTGATGATATAAGAACGATGGATACGAATAAACTGCGAGCTATCGAGCGTTTGCTCAAAGAAACTCATGGTCTTGTTTTTCTGGAAATTACCTTCGGTGGTGCTCAGTTTCACGTAATCATCATCTGCTTCGAGGTAGTGAATAGCATCTACTGGAATAATCTTAATTACACCTGCATTTTTAACCACTACCCTATTATTTTGTGCTGGCGATAAAGAGGCTGTTTCTAATAACTCCTGACTGTCATCGCCTTTTGCCAATTTTGATGGCATTTTTTGCATAGCCTGCTCAAAACGGGTTTGTTCTATGGGTTTAAGCAGATAATCTACTGCGTTTACCTCAAAGGCTTTAATCGCATACTCATCAAAAGCGGTAGTAAATATCACTGCCGGACGTTTCTCTACCAACTCCAACATTTCAAATCCGCTGATTTTAGGCATTTGTATATCCAAAAAAATTAAATCAGGCTGATGCTGGGCTATCGCCTTTAACCCCTCAAAACCATCGCTACATTCTGCTACTATTTGAATGTTTGGAAAAGCCTTCAGATAATGCTTCACGATATCTCTTGCTAGGGCTTCATCATCAATTAGTATGGTTTTGATCATCTTTTTGAGGTATTTTAAGAGTAGTAATATACAAATTGTTATTTTGCGACTCGGCTTGTAGTAAACTGGTATCAGCAAAAAGCAGATATAATCTTCGTCTAATAGCCGAGAGCCCAAATCCAGTACCTTTGGACGCTTTCATTTCAGGATCGTAAGGATTGGTTACACAAATCACCAAAATGTTGTTTTCCAGCTTTACATCGAGGGTTATCGTGATAGCAGTTGAGGTATTGTACAAACCGAATTTGATCGCATTTTCGACGATTGGCTGTAATAAGGTTCCAGGCAAATGTAGCTTCATGGTTTCTTCGGCAATGTTTACAGCTACACTTAACCTGTGGCTAAATCGTACTTTTTCGATATCTAAATAAAGTTGAATGTACTCCATTTCATCAGCTACGCTTACCCAAACTTCATCGTCGCGTTTGAGCGTACCGCGTAAAAAGGCTGCTAGCTTAGTAATCATGGTTCCAGCTTCTGTTGGATTTACGATAGTTAGTGCGTAAACAGAATTTAAGCTGTTGAACAGAAAGTGTGGCTGTAGTTGGTGGCGAAGCTTATTCAGTTCGGCCTCTTTGGCCAAATTTTGGGTAGCCAACATCCTTGCCTGCATTTCTGACTGTTCTTCCAATCGATACCAAAGAATGTTTGCCAAAGCGCACCAGCCTAAGCATATAAATGATACTGCAGCTTTAAAAATATCTGATAAATCTAAAAAAGCGATATAACTAGTTTGATTGGTAAAAAGGAAGCTTAAGCAGTATTTAGCAGCTATTACAACAGCTGCCGAAACTACCAAAGTTACGAGCAAAACGTAGAGCAGTTTTTCGTTTTTAGGCTGATAAAAGCCCAACATATTGCTGACGATAATACATCCTATGGCGAGAAACGAATTACTGATGATACTGTCTGTAATGGCAATTTGCCACGAAAAATTGAAGAAGAAATATAAAACCGCAGCACAAGCTATTTGCCAGCATATTAAAATAATGCTTGCTATATTCCTGATCTGCGGTTTTGAAAGTGGTGTGGTTGTCAAAGCGTCTAGTTTTAAGGTTAGAAAAAAAGATTAATAACTCTTAAACTCTACGCCTCCAAACAGCACCGTACCTCTTATAATTACCAATTTGCTTGCCTGCTCACCTGCCGGATAAATAGGTCGTTTATCGTCTACACCGCCAAATATGGCAGTAACTTCCGATTTAATTTGCCAAGTTGCTGGCACTACAATTTTTACACCACCAAATATCGCAGTAACATCTAATATCACTTGACCATCGAAATCTGCTTGAGTTAAATTGATATCTCCACCTCCAAAAACAGCGGTTATTTCACCTCCTTTAAGATTTTTCGAGTAGATTACCTGATTGCTACCTCCAAACACGTTTACGGAATCAACATAGTCGTTGGCGTTAAAATTTGCATTTGCATCAGCTGTTGCTGCATTAGGATCTTGACCTAAAGTATTTACATCCTCAAATTTGTTGTAGCGACCATCCTTAAACTTATGCTTGTTCTTTTTATAACCGCTGGTATTTTTAGGTTTTAAGATAAGAAACAGACCTAGTGCCAACAACATTATTGGGAAAACGACATTCGACATATCATATCCTCTAAAAATATCCTCCAAAGTGAAATAGGAACCTATTAATACCAATACAAACCAGCCACTATTTCTAAAATTGTTACGGGCACCTACAAAAAGACCAATTACGATTAGCCAATTACTCCAATTGAAAACCCAGTAAGGTAAACCCAAACCAAAGTTTCTAAGTAATAAAAGAGCTCCAATACCAACTATAATTAGACCGGCCCAAACTTTTCCCGAGCGATTAACCATTTCTTTATTATTTATATTTTCCATTGTCTTATGTTTTTTGATATGCCCAAAAGTATCTCTACTATTAAGGCGGTACAACATAAGACCGCTATTTGCTATCCAATTATCGGTAAAATGCATTAATTTATCGGTAAAAATTTTCGTTAATTTGAATTCGATCGGTAAAACCTTAACCAATTATGAAAATATTAACCTTACTAGCTTTTATCTTACTACCATTTCTTGTCAAATCACAAGATGTTAGCCAGCATTTTAAAGTTTACGATGTAAAGAAACAAAAGACAATTAGCTTAGATGATATTGTTGCTGATATGGCAAATGTTGATGTACTTTTCTTTGGTGAAGAACATAATGATTCGATTGGACATTACCTTGAGGTGAGTTTATTTAAAAAATTAGCCGCTGCCTATAATAACAAAGTTGGCTTAACTTTAGAGATGTTCCATACGGATGTACAACCTGTGATTAATGAATATTTAGCAGGGATTATCACTGAAAAAAACTTCATAAAGGAAGCTAGAGCTTGGAACAACTACAAGGATTATAAGCCAATGATTGAATTTGCGAAAACAGAAGGCATTGCCGTTGTTGGTGGAAATGCAGCCGCTAGATACAGCAACTCTGTCACTAAAAACGGGCTGGAAGTATTAGCAAAATTACCTGAAACCTCTAAGCAGTTTTTGCCACCAAGCACCATTGATACCTTAACAGGCAGATATTATGATAAGTTTATCGGTTTGTTAGGCGGACACGGTATGGGAGGAATGAAAGTTTATCAAACCCAAAATTTCTGGGATGCTACAATGGCTTGGTCTATTGCCAAATTTGCGAAGGATAACAAAGGCAAAAAGATTTTTCAGGTAAATGGGCGTTTCCATAGCGATGAAAAGCTGGGAACCTACGCACAGCTAAAAAAAATTGCCCCAAAGTTGAAGACATTAAATATTGCCGCTTTCGCTGCTGAGGATTTCGTTAACCCTGATTGGGAGAAACACAAAAACTTGGGTGATTATGTGATTTTGACTGATCCGAAGGTGAAGAAGAGTTTTTAGTAGGGCGTGCAAGCTTCCCGCAGATTTAAGATGATCACAGAAGTTGGACAAATCTGCGTAATGTTAGCGTTGTCAGCTGGATTGCAATTTGTGTGAGCTCCTATTTCATCCACCGCAACTTTAACCCCAAGTAAAAACTGCGCCTTGGAGCCAAGTTGTAATACCTTCCACCAAATCCATTGATATCGTTACCTAAGCTGTATGTTTGATCAAGTAGGTTATCCGCCCCTGCGAAAACTTGAAACGGAATATTTTTTATTTGCTTTTGATAACCCAACTTTAAAGAAACCAGTTGAAAACCATCTGCATATTGCGTGTTAGCATCATTTAGTGCAATTTTTGAGCTGTGGTTGTAACTTAGAAATGCAAATAATCCACTACGAGCCGCAACATCAGCCATTAAGGTATAATTATGTGGCGCAACCCCTGGCAATTGGTTACCAGAAAAGTCTTGATCTAACTGGACAAAATCATCATATTTAAAATTGTGGTAAGCATACACTCCCTGAACCAGAACCGACAATAGCTTTCCTTTTGGAATGAGCTGGTACGATAAGTTAGCTTCTACACCTTGTTGTTTTGATTTTCCTGCATTAAGGAAATAATTTGCACCCGCAGCATCCCTCCTTGTTACTATGCTATTGCTTAGCAAGGTGTGAAAATAGCTTGCATCAACAAAAAGTCTTTCATTAAAAAAACCACCTCGAAATCCAAGTTCTATATTCCATCCATTTTCGGCCTCCAATGCTAAGTTATAAGTATTGTTATCGGCGAAAATTTCACTACTTGCAGGTGGTGAAAAACCTCTAGCGGCATTAACGTAAGCAGAAAAAGTTTCACTAAGTCTATACAAAGCCGCAAAACGAGGCTGTATCTGTCCAGAAAAAGATTTGCTGGCGTTGATATTTGGTGTTTCGCTTGCTCTCAAAAAATCTATTGAGAAATGATTAATGCTAGCTCCCGCAGTAAATAGCCAATTCTTCAACTGCCAATTCAACTGCACAAAACCCATTAATTGCCACAAATTTTGCTCATCGTCTGTAACTTGACTCCCCCTCGTACCTTGTAAATTCCTGTAGGTTCTAGAAGCAAAATCACCAGATTGGAACTCACCACCAAAATTCAAGGTAAAATCTTTAATTCCATAGGCAAAGGTTGTTCTTCCGCCCCAGTGAGGTTCTTTTCTCAGCTCGTAATTTTGTATAGCAGGATTTTCCGTTTCGTTGTAAAAACCGTATAAACTTGTAGTATTATTTAATTTCGGAGAGAATGAATAACGATGGGTTAAACCTAGTAAGGCAGCTTGCTGATGAATGCTTGCATTTGCTAAAACTGCCCCTTGGTTAGCACCTACACTTGGTCGTGCCTGTCGTGGATTTGCTTGAAACTCAGTCAAAGTTAATGCTCCTGGGGTTTGATAATTTAAATCGCTATAAATAAAATACACATTTAACTGCCCAGTAGCAAAGGTTTTCAACTGCGTTTGATAACTGGCCAACCTACGTTTCATGGCTGTATGCTCACGATAACCATCGGCACTTGTCTCTTCATAACCGAGAGTATGTTTAGGTAACTGCAACTTAAGATGGTAGTTTAATGCACCAAAACCGCCGACGCTAAACTGTCCATCAATCCTAGTAGCATCTGCAACCGTTGGTGCTTCGAAAAGGACCACCCCTCCCGTTCCTGCGCCATACAAACTACTGCCCGGACCTTTGATGATTTCCATCCCTCCCACGTTAAAAAAACCAAGCATATTCAGCATACTATTGCCTCCAGGCGCAGTGAAAGGTATGTTATCGTAGTAAATTTTAACGTTGCGCACACCGTAAGGACTACGGACCGAACTACCTCTAATATTTAAGCGATAACTACCAGGCGAGCGTTCTTCCATTCTCACTCCAGGTGTAGCATTTACGGCCTGTAAAATATTGATATCAGCATATCGCATCAACTCATTTTGACCAATTTTATTGATTGCCGCTGGAGTAGAAAGTAAATTTTTACCGCCGTAAGCATTAATCACCACACTATCTAAGGCAACTTTGGAAAGACTATCCTTCGTTTGGGCATTTATATTTTGAGCAGAAATTAGGAGTAATACGCTAAATAAAAAGATGAAGTTTTTCATTACGGGTTAAACAAGAAAGAACTGTAATTGTGATATAAATTTTTAAAAATGTTCCCCGGAAAAATAGAACCATTTGCCTCCATCTTTTTTAAAGATTGATTTCTCATGATGAACATACTCCTTTAATTTGTTTTGATAAAAAGCTTTAAATTCTACAATATCGCCTTTTGCCAAGATAATTTCCAATTTAAGCCAATGGTTAGCTTTTGCCCACTGTTCAATATCAGCCTTGATGTATAAATGTCTTTTGGCAGGATGCGTAGTTTCCCAAAGATAATCGGTAAGGTGAAGCGCATAAGCAGCGTACCTAGAACGCATTAAATGCTCGGGACTTGGCGCCACAGTAGATTTTAAGTGAAAAGGTTGGCAACATTCGATATAAGATTTACCAGAGCAACAAGCGCATGTAATAACTTCCATAATGTAAATAAAGCTTTAAAAATACGTCAAAAAAAGAAAATAGCTCTCCTAAAAGTTGTAGTTTGGGTCTACTACCTTTATTTTTGTGTAGATATCATTGCAGAAACTAAATATCAAGCCTGTGCAAAGTACTCGTCCCATCCCAGCAAATGAAACAGAAAGATTAGCAACTCTTTTTGAACTCGATTTAGATTATGTAAACCTAAACAACAGCTTCGAAGATCTAAGCTATTTAGCCGCAAAAGTTACGGGAACAGAAATGTCCTTAATTTCTTTTATTGATTCCTACACACAGTGGATTGTTTCGAGATTTGGCTTAGAAATTTACCAAACGCCAATCGACGACACTGTTTGTCAGTATACGATAATGGAAGAGGATCATCTAGAAATTGAAGACCTTTCGAAAGATAGAAGGTTTGATGGCAAAGGAATTGCCGATGAACCTATGAACTTGCGGTATTATTTGGGTATCCCACTAAAAACCAGTAGTGGCTATAATATTGGTTCGCTTTGCGTTTTAGATACTAATTACCATAAGCTTTCGAAGGATAAAATTGACCAGCTTAAAATTATAGCGAAGCAAGTCATCACTAGGATTAATGATACGCAAGCGATTAAATCGCTTGAGAAAAAATTAGCAAACCAAAATGAAACCTATAAAAAAGTTGCACACGATATTCGGGGCCCTATTGCTGGCATTATAGGTTTAGCAGATATGATCAATAACGATAAAGATGAGTACCCGAATGAGGAGCTGCACAATATTGTTGGTATGATGGGCAAAAGCGGTCAGTCGGTACTAGATTTGGCTGATGAGATTTTAAAGAACTCGCTAAAAGACACGGTTTATGCGCCAGAAGTATTTACCTTGCTAATTTTCAAGGAAAAGCTAGAGAAACTGTATCAGCCGCAGGCTTTTAACAAACAAATAAAGTTAGATGTCCAGGCGAATATCGCATTTGACACCATTCAAATCAAAAAAGATAAGTTACTGCAAATCACTGGAAACATTATTTCTAATGCTATCAAGTTCACTCCTAATGAAGGGAGAATTACCGTTATATTAGACCTAATACTTGATACCGATAAGAAGACACTGGTGCTTGATGTTCAAGATACTGGCACTGGCATAAGTGACAATGCGATCAAAGAAATATTAGAAGGTTCTGCCGCAAGTAGCGATGGCACTATTGGCGAAAAAGGTTATGGTTTCGGTTTGCCTAGTGTTAAAAAGCTATTACAAGAATTAGGCGGAGAAATGTCTATAGATTCTGTTATAGGTCAAGGTAGTATTTTTAAAGTTAAGGTGCCGAATGTTTAAGCGTATTTTACGCATGGCAAATACTTGTTTTTAAAAGCTCAAAAACCATATTTGTTGCATAAATGTTACTAGCTAACAATTTTAGAATAGAACATTATGAAAATTCAAATTAAATTTTTAGCCGTCTTATTAATGATGCCTCTCCTTTTCTTAGCTTGCAGTAAAGATGATGATCCAGCAGATAATGATCTATTTGTAGGAACCTATAACGGTACCATTAGCTACAGAAGCGGCTCAACATCTATAAGTACCGAGACTGGAAAAGTAACCGTGATAAAAACTGGAAACAACTACGATTTTAAGTTCTCTGATGGAATTCCTGATTTGAATGGAGTTGAATTTAAGAGAGATGAAAATGAGGCAGTTTCTATAGGTAATGATGAAGCTAAGTATATAAGAATTACCGCTGGCACCTTAAATATCGCCTTTACTAACGGTGATGCTGTTTGGACAGCCGATTGCGACCGATAAGAAACACAAAGAATAAACAATTGAAAGTGCAGTGAACAAGCTGCACTTTTTTTGTGCAAAACATTTTCTTAAAAATCTTTGAGCCTAACTCATTTCTAATATCCTTAACTTTGCAATAAAATGGAAGCATATCATGAAAATGAGTAGTATACCTAAAAATCTGCTCAACTTTATTTACGGCATTATTTTCGTGATTTTTTGGTCATCAGCCTCATCGGCAACCAAAATTGGGCTTAAGGTAGTTCAACCTTTAGTGCTTTCTATACCGCGGTTTATATTAGCTACCGCTATCATGTTAGGTATATCGCATGTATTCATGAAACAAGCATTACCTAAGGGAAAAGCAGTTTGGATAAAAATTGCTACTTACGGCTTTCTAAATGTAGGACTATATTTGGGGCTTTATGTATGGGCAATGCAACATGTTTCAGCCGGATTGGGTTCATTGTTTATTGCTATTAATCCCGTTCTGATTATGCTCATTAGTACATTATACTTTAGACAACCCTTAAGACTTGTTACTGTTTTAAGTTTTGTGCTGTGCATGAGCGGAATGTTAATTGCTGCTTATCCATTACTTGGCGGCAGTTACGCTAGCCCAACAGGATTGCTTTTATTATTGTTCTGTAACATTTCGTATTCTGCCGGTGCCATCTATTTTTCTCGACAAAACTGGGAAGGCTTGCATATTTTAACCATTAATGGCTGGCAAACCATGTTCGGCTGCCTTCTGCTGCTCCCCTTTGCGTTCTATCTTTACCAACCCCAAGCAAATGTATTCAACTTTTCATTCTTTGGATCGGTAATTTGGTTGGCCATTCCAGCCTCCATCGTCGCTTCTTTACTTTGGATGTCGCTACTAAAAGACAATCCCACCAAAGCATCTGCCTGGCTATTTTTATGCCCAGTTACCGGATTTGCTATTGCCTCTGTATTAATGAAAGAACCATTAACCCTATATACACTTACAGGGGTAATTTTGGTAATCATTGGCCTATATGCCGTTCAGAGAGCAAAAACCAGATAAAGAAAACGTGAATATCAGTTTTTAGTTCAGCTTGATCTGCTTTGGGTCGTTCACTACAATTTGTAGCTTTTCCTTGTACAAAGTTACTTTGCCAGTTACACAAATTCGTTTGTTTTCGAAGAGCGTTACAGGTTCTTTTTCAAATTTATCCCTATCAGATTTAAATACCACAACTGTAATCACTTCTTTAGGAAATTTACCACCTAAGTTTAGTAAACTAAGGCTTTCCATAGATCTAGCACTATGAACAGAATCACATAAAGTAACTTCTTTACCAACGTGATTAACTACCTCTTTTATAGAAACATTGTTTTGGCTTCTAGCAACAGAACAAAAAGCAGCAAATGCAAATATTAATAAGATTTTTTTCATGGTACGAAGATACAGATTACAACCTGAAGTGTTAAACAGATTTTGTTTAACACTTCTAATTATGATCATCCTAGAAAGCCGCTTCTAAATAGAAAATTTCAACATCAAGTTTGATTTCCGTTAATAAAGCATAGTTTTACAGTGTTTATGATAGAAATTTACACAGACGGAGCAGCAAGCGGAAACCCAGGACCTGGAGGTTATGGCGTAATTTTACGTTCAGGCAAACACTATAAAGAATTAAGCGGTGGTTTTAGGATGACTACCAATAACCGAATGGAGCTTCTAGCTGTTATTGTTGCACTAAAAGCTTTAAAAACACCTGGTCAAGATGTAGTTGTTTTTTCAGACAGCAAATATGTAGTAGATTCTGTAGAAAAAGGATGGGTATTCGGTTGGGTACAAAAAGGCTTTAAAGATAAGAAAAACAAAGATTTGTGGTTGCAATACCTACAACAGCACAAGTTACACAACGTTAAATTCAAATGGATTAAAGGCCACAATGAACATCCCGAAAATGAGCGCTGCGATAGGTTAGCTGTAGCTGCATCACAAGATAAAGCAAATTGGGTAATTGATGCTCCTTTTGAAGCTGAAAGAAATTCGAGTTCTAGTAAGCTATTGTAACATAGGGTTCTATAACACTCCTATCGTCATTTCGAACGCAGAGAGAAATCTGTTAGCTAAGTACTCCTATTTAACAGATTTCTCCTCGTTTCTCGTCGAAATGACGTGATTAATAATTATTTAACGCTAACCGGCACAGAAACCTTATCCCAGTTCAGAGAAAAACCTTTACCAGTAACATTGTAAACTAATCTCTCTTGTGTTTCTGCCAAAGCTTTTGATTTAACATCAACACGTAAGGCATCCTTAGTCTCATCATATTTACCAGCACCCCATTGTTTAGGCTCTTTGTTAAAAATAGCCGTCCATGTACCGCTTTCTCTTGGTATTAAAAAGAAACTGTATTTTCCGGCAGGTAAGTTTTTACCTTCTACTTTAATGTCTTTGTCGGTTTCAAAAGTGGTTGCCTCATTAGCACCTGCACGCCAAACTTTGTCGTAAGCCTCTAAGCCACCCCAAATTTTACGACCTTTTACCGCCGGACTGCTATAATTAATGGTAATATTTGCTGCACCAATCTTTCCTGTGGCTGTTGCCGCAGGACTAGCCTTAGGTTTTGCATCTTGAGCCATTGCACCTACCGAAACGAAAAGGGCAAGCACTGTAGCTGCCATCACTTTAAATCTTGATTTCATAATTTTCATTTTTAATAATCAGTTTTTACTAAGTTACCGTTTAAAACATTAAAAAGTCTACATCAACAATAAAATTACGGACAGCAAAAAAGCGAATGTTTCCACTCGCTTCTCAAAATTAAATTAACCGGAAATTTTTACGCTGATTTTATTTCAATCGCTTTCTCTTTCAGTTTTTCCACTGGAGAAAATTCTGCCATAAACTCTTCTGCCTTTCTCACCATTTTAGGCGAGCCCACAAAAATAGCCACACGTTGGTGTAATTCAGTTGGTTCTATATCTAAAATCCTATTCAAACCATCAGTGGCAATACCACCAGCTTGCTCAATAATCAAAGCCATTGGGTTGCACTCGTACAACAAACGTAATTTTCCTTTTGGCGAGGCCGATGTTGTTGGGTAAATATAAATACCACCTTTAATCAAGCTTCTATGGATATCCGCAGCCATAGCACCAATGTACCTAGATGTATAAGGTCGGTTGGTCGCCGCATCTTCCACCTGTGCATATTTAATGTATTTCTTCACTCCCTCTGGAAAATGAACATAGTTACCTTCGTTAATAGAGTAGATTACTCCATCTTCAGGTATTTTCATATTCGGGTGCGACAAGCAGAACTCCCCTATCGAAGGATCCAAAGTAAAGCCGTTTACGCCTTTTCCAGTAGTATAAACCATCATGGTAGATGAACCGTAAATTACGTATCCTGCAGCCACTTGCTCTGTTCCTTTCTGTAAAACATCATCCAAAGTCGCTGGTCCTTCTGTAGATTTTCTTCTATAAATAGAAAAAATGGTGCCCACAGTCACGTTAATATCAATATTCGACGACCCATCTAAAGGATCGATACAAACAATATAACGGGCATTTTTAGATACAGGCGAATCGATACGTACAAAATCATCTTCTTCTTCCGAAGCTACAATACAGCACTCGCCACCACTCGTCAGCGCCGAAATAAATTGATCGTTGGCATACACATCAAGCTTCTTTTGCCCCTCACCTTGAATATTGATCGTATCTGCATCACCTAAAATATCTACCAAACCTGCTTTGTTTACTTCGCGGTTTACAATTTTTGCGGCAATACCAATATCTCTCAACAAGCGAGAAAGCTCTCCTTTAGCATACGGGAAATCCGCTTGCTTTTCAATAATAAATTGGCCTAATGTTTTTATACCCGACATGATTTTACTTAGTGTACTTTTTACGTTATCTATCTCCTAATTCTATGGCCTCTAAGGTATGTATTTTTTCTTCGGAAATACAAAAGCGAATCAAAGTTCTTTTCTTGTGCCAACCGTGTTTTCCAGCCGCACCGGGATTAATATGCAAACATTGTATTTTTTTATCGAAAACAACTTTCAAAATATGCGAATGTCCAGAAATAAAAAGTTGCGGAGGCTTAGTGTAAATTTCTTTCTTAACTTGAGGAGCATATCTATCCGGATAACCGCCTATATGAGTCATCCAAACATCCACTCCTTCACAACTAAATCGATTATGCTCCGGAAATTGAGCTCTAATATCTGCACCATCAATGTTTCCGTACACACCAACTAGTGGTTTAAAGGCAGCCAAAGGCTCAATTACACCTGGCCCAAAATCTCCAGCATGCCAAATCTCATCCCTATCATCAAAATATTTAAAAACCGCATCGTCCAAATAGCCATGCGTATCAGATATTAAACCTATTTTTTTCATTCTTTTTTAGATATGGGTATTGAGATGTGAGATTGGAGACTTTAATCACTCAAAACTATCAATTCTTCTTTTTAGAAAAGCAGCTAACTGCTACTATTTTAATTCCGTCGGGCTTTTCGCTATATCTTTTCGCTAGCCATCCTGTCATCCCGAGTTTCGAGGGATCTATTTCTTTGGTACTAAAGCGATCTGAACAGCAATTAAGTGAAAAGTATGCCGCTCCAATCCCGTTTATTTAACAAAGGACCGTTTCAAACACTACCAATAATACATCGTCATTGCGAGGCACAGTTTATCCCGACCGTTCGGGAAAGCAATCTCGAACTATTAAACAACCCGCTAAAGTTGTAAGATTGCTTCGTCGTTCCTTCTCGCAATGACGACCAGGCTTCCTAATACGCCAAAAAGAAATCCTTCAACAACAACTCGTAAGCTTTGGTATATTTTTTCTCGCTTTCGTAAATCATAAAATTTTCTTCTATCGGATCAAACTTTTCTCTACCTAAACAAACAATCCGTCTAAATTCAGGCTTTGAAACGTCAGAATGCAACTTGATTATTTTTTGCACAAACAAGCCCAATGTTTCACCTCTATCTACTACTTCTTCAGCTTGCTTAATTGGCAAGACAAACCAAAAACAACCATCATCACTTAGCAATTCATTTACTTTCTTAATCAACTCGGCAAAAAAAGTATGACTAGCATGCCTCGCTATTTCCTTTTTTGGTTCTGCATTTTTATAATCGTTCACAAAAAACGGCGGATTAGTTACGATCAAATCGAATTTTTCTAGATTGCTATACTGTTCTATTGCTTGATTGTGAACCGACAACTGCTTACTGAAAACTGAAGCCTCAAAATTCCTAGCAGCAGTTGCTGACGCCTGCTCATCAATTTCTACTGCATAAACCTGCGCTTCTGGAAAGCGTTGCGCCAACATTAAGGCTATTACTCCCGTCCCCGTGCCAATATCCAATACTCGTTTAGGATTTTTATGTTCAGCCATTGCTCCCAGCAACACACCATCGGTATTAATTTTCATGGCGCAATTGCTTTGGTCTATCTCAAATTGTTTAAAACGGAAGATGTTTTTCATTATTAAATCCTTAGACCTAAGCGAATAGGCAAAAACTGGTATGACGCACCTACAAACCTTAAACCTACTTTTAATTGACCCGATAGCTTTTGCGACAATTTCGTTTCTACTCCTACAGCTACTTCCACAATATCAAATGGAGTTTTTTCCTTTTGAAAATCATTTGTTATGTAATTCCGACCAATTTTAAGATTTAACAACGGCCTAATTTGCTTATGACCGAACATATATTCCAAATCTCCAAAAAACGTATATCCATTGATATTTTTATTATAACTTAAATAGCCAACGCCAAACCCTAATCTCAAATTTTCTCGATAACTTATACCATTCACCAAGCTTAAATCAAGCGCTCCTAAATTTTCACCAAGGTCGTAACCTTTCCAATCTGGTCCAGCATCAACCTCAAAATTCCTACTTAGAAAGTTTTGGTAACCTCCCTCAAACTTTATAGTATACTTAATCTGTGATTTTGCTGCAAAAGAAATTGTAAAAAGCAATAAAATAACTAGAAGTGTTTTTTTCATTATATTAAAGGTCAATCTATTTACTGTATATTTCCAATGGCAAACCATCTGGATCCGTAAAAAACGTGAGTTGCCTACCAGTAAACTCATCAATTCTTACAGGTTCGGTTACAATTCCTCTTTCATTTAAAACCTTAGATACATTTTCAACATCATCAACTTCAAAAGCCAAATGACGCAAACCTAGTGCTTCTGGTCTAGATGCTCTTTCTGGCGGATTTTCAAACGAAAACAACTCAATTTGATAAATTCCGTTCACTGCCAAGTCTAACTTCCAAGATTTTCGCTCTACCCTATAAACTTCAGCAATAATTGTTAAACCCAGTTTATTGACATAAAAATCTTTGGAGCGTTCGTAATTGGAACAAATAATAGCGATATGATGAATGCGGTTGAACATCTATGAATTTACGATTTTATCTCGTACGTAAGGGAACGAATGCTGTTCAAATATCGACCAACTTTTTAATATTTCAATTTTCAACATTAAAATAAAAATTTTGAAAAACAATGTTAGTACAAATCGGCAATTGTAGCCCCGCTTTGCAGCGGGACTGACATTAAAAACTGCAGCTAAATTGCGCTTCAAATTAAACAAAACCTTAACTTCAATGTTAAAATCTGAAAAAACACCATGAAAAACTTAAAACAAACCACATTTTTAGCCATCGCCGCTTTAACTTTCTCAATGCAAAGTTGCAATACCAGCAATATTGATAAGGCAGACAAATTTTACAAAGAAGATAACGTTGCCGAAGCCATTAAACATTACGAACTTGCTATTGCAGAAGGCGATACAACGGCAACAAACAAATTGGCACTACTTTATGCTAATGAACATCAGCCAGATAAGGCAAAAGCCATTTACATAAAATCTTTTGAAAAGGGAGATGCATCTGCAGCGCAATATTTGGCAAACATGAGCCTGAAAGACAATAATTATGAAGATGTAATTAAGTATACTAAACCACTGGCAGACAAGGGAAACAAAGAAATGGCTTATGCTTTGGGTTCGGCTTATCTAAAATTAAAGCAATATGACGATGCCATTAAATATTTAAGCATGGATGCTGAAAATGTGTACATTAAAGACCCGCTTGGTCAAGCTTACTACGGTAAAAAAGATTATGCAAATGCGGAAAAATATTGGAAGTCGGCAATAGACGACCATAAATCTGGCGCTATAAATTCGTACAACAAACTATTGAATTTGTACAAAGAACAAGGCAGACAAAAAGATTACGATGCTTATAATGGCAGGTATTGATTTAAGGCTGAAATAAACCAAAAAGCTCTACATTTTTCGGCTAAAAAAACCTAAATTTGCGTCTTCAAAAAATAAGCATGATTCATTTCTTTTTAGGTCAATCTGACGAGGTTTTTGTTTTACAAACAAGCAAAACTTTATCCCCAACTGATACAGAAAAATTAGAATGGCTTTTCGGCGGAGCTAAATTGAGCACCGAAAGTTCTTTAACAGGTTTTTTTGTTGGTCCACGTGCAGCTATGATTACTCCTTGGAGTACCAATGCTGTAGAAATTACTCAGAATATGACGCTTGATGGCATCATTAGAATTGAGGAATTTAAAAAAGTGGAGGAAGGTTTTACGTCTTTTGACCCGATGCTTTCTCAAAAATATACCGCACTTAACCAAGATATTTTTACCATCAATATTGAGCCAGAGGCGATTTTAGAAGTAGAAGATATTGCCGCTTATAACAAGCAAGAAGGTTTATCTTTAAGTGATGAGGAAGTTGATTACTTAAAAGGATTGGCTGATAAATTAGGAAGATCATTGACAGATTCGGAAGTTTTTGGTTTCTCACAAGTGAATTCTGAACACTGCCGTCATAAAATATTCAATGGCACCTTTGTGATTGATGGTGTAGAAAAACCTACTTCTCTTTTCAAACTGATTAAGGAAACTTCATCAACACATCCAAACGATATCGTTTCTGCTTATAAAGATAACGTGGCTTTTGTTAAAGGGCCGAGAGTGCAACAATTTGCACCTTCGAAACCAGATGTGCCATCGTTTTACGAAACAAAAGATTTTGACTCGGTAATTTCTATTAAAGCCGAAACACATAACTTCCCAACTACGGTAGAGCCTTTTAACGGTGCTGCAACAGGTTCGGGTGGTGAAATTAGAGACCGTTTAGCTGGCGGACAAGGTTCTTTGCCATTGGCTGGAACAGCAGTTTACATGACTGCCCTTTCTCGTTTAGAAGAAAACCGTGCTTGGGAAAAAGGCATGAACGAACGTGAATGGTTGTACCAAACACCAATGGATATTTTAATCAAAGCTTCTAACGGAGCTTCTGATTTTGGAAATAAATTTGGTCAGCCGCTAATTACTGGTTCTGTGTTAACTTTCGAACACGAAGAACACGACCGTAAATTAGGTTTCGACAAAGTGATTATGCTTGCTGGTGGTATCGGTTACGGTAAATTAGAACAAGCTAAAAAACAAGAGCCAAAAACTGGCGATAACATCGTGGTTTTAGGTGGTGAAAACTACCGTATTGGTATGGGTGGTGCTGCTGTTTCTTCGGCTGATACTGGTCAACATGGTTCGGGAATTGAGTTAAACGCAATCCAACGTTCGAACCCAGAAATGCAAAAACGTGCTGCTAATGCGGTTCGTGCAATGGTAGAGAGCGATAACAATACCATTGTTTCAATCCACGATCACGGCGCTGGTGGCCACTTAAACTGTCTTTCGGAGTTAGTTGAAGCCACTGGTGGTAAAATTGATTTAGATAAATTACCAGTTGGTGATCCTACCCTTTCTGCAAAAGAGATTATCGGTAACGAATCTCAAGAGCGTATGGGCTTGGTAATTGGCGATGAACATTTAGAGACCTTGCAAAAAATTGCTGATCGTGAGCGTTCGCCAATGTACACAGTTGGTAAAGTAACTGGCGATCATCGTTTTACTTTTGAATCTGCAACCACTGGCGAAAAACCAATGGATTTGGCATTGAGTGATATGTTCGGCAGCTCGCCAAAAATGATTATGGACGACAAAACTGTTGACCGTAATTACGAAGCTGTTACTTATGACCAAGGTAAAATCAACGAATATTTAGAGCAAGTATTGCAATTAGAGGCGGTAGCTTGTAAAGATTGGTTAACAAACAAAGTTGATAGATGTGTTGGTGGTAGAGTAGCGAAACAACAATGTGCTGGTCCGTTACAATTACCATTGAACAACGTTGGCGTAATGGCCTTAGATTTTCAAGGTAAAGAAGGTATTGCAACTTCGGTTGGCCACGCTCCTCTTTCTGCTCTGATTGATGCTGGTGCTGGAAGTAGAGTTGCCATTGCAGAGTCGTTATCAAATTTAGTTTGGGCTCCGTTAAAAGATAATTTAAAAAGCGTTTCACTTTCTGCCAACTGGATGTGGGCTTGTAAAAACGAAGGTGAAGATGCTCGTTTATATGAAGCAGTTAAAGCTTGTTCCGAGTTTGCTATCGAATTAGGCATCAATATCCCAACGGGTAAAGATTCGCTTTCGATGAAACAGAAATACAAAAATGGCGATGTAATTGCGCCAGGAACTGTAATTATTTCTGCTGCTGGTAATTGTAACGATATTACTCAGGTTATTGAGCCAGTTTTACAAAAAGATGGCGGTAACATTTACTATATCAATTTAAGTAATGATACTTATAAATTAGGTGGTTCTTCTTTCGCTCAAGTTTTAAATAAAATTGGTAACGAAACTCCTGATGTAAAAGATGCAGCAAAATTCAGCACTGCTTTTAATACTGTACAGGAATTAATTAAAGCTGGTAAAATAAAAGCTGGACATGATATTGGCAGTGGTGGTTTAATTACTACGCTTTTAGAATTGTGTTTTGCAGATCAGAACTTGGGTGCAAATATCGATTTATCTGGTTTAGGCGAAGCTGATGCTTTAAAAGTTTTATTTGCCGAAAACATCGCTTTGGTTTTCCAAGCTGACGAAAGTGTAGAAGCTATTTTGACTGATAAAGCTGTTACTTTCCACAAAATTGGTTCGGTAAGCAATACAGCTACTTTAAATGTAGCTAACAACGGCACTGACTACTCTTTCGATATTAACCACCTACGTGATGTTTGGTACAAAACTTCTTACTTATTAGACCGCAAACAAAGTGGTGAAGTAAAAGCGAAAGAACGTTTCGACAACTATAAAAACCAACCGTTAAAATTCAATTTCCCTGCACAATTTGATGGTAAAAAACCAGTAATTGATGCAAGCAAACCTCGTCCAAAAGCAGCGATTTTACGTGAAAAAGGAAGTAACTCTGAGCGTGAAGTAGCTAATGCGATGTATTTGGCAGGTTTTGATGTGAAAGATGTTCACATGACAGATTTGATTTCGGGCAGAGAAACTTTGGAAGATATTCAGTTTATTGGTGCTGTTGGTGGTTTCTCTAACTCTGATGTTTTAGGTTCGGCAAAAGGCTGGGCTGGAGCATTCTTGTATAACGAGAAAGCTCGTTTAGCGCTAGAAAACTTTTTTAACAGAGAAGATACTTTATCAGTAGGTATTTGTAATGGTTGTCAGTTATTTGTTGAGCTTGGTTTAATTAACAAAAACCACGAAGCAAAACCTAAAATGCTGCATAACGATAGCCATAAGCACGAAAGTATATTCACATCATTAACTATCCAAGAGAATAAATCAGTGATGTTATCTACTTTAGCTGGTAGCACTTTAGGTGTTTGGGTTTCACACGGTGAAGGTAAATTTCAATTCCCTTACGAAGAAACGAGCTACGATGTGGTTGCCAAATATGGTTACGAACAGTATCCTGCCAATCCGAACGGTTCTGGTTTTAATACGGCAATGCTTTGCGATGAAACTGGTAGACACTTGGTAATGATGCCTCACATTGAGCGTTCGTTATTCCAATGGCATTGGGCGAACTATCCAGCAGGTAGAAAAGACGAGGTTTCTCCTTGGATGGAAGCTTTTGTAAATGCTAGAGAATGGGTGGAGAAACACCAGAAATAATAAAGAAAAAGCCTCGAATTAATTCGAGGCTTTTTCTTTTAGATATCAACTCCTCCAGCTCGGTAAAGCTCAATAAATTGTTGCGCTATCACATCGCCTTTATATTTTTTAGCAGCGTCTTCTTTTATTTTATTTCTATCAAATTTTACTTCTTTATTAATAAATTTAGCTATAGCTTTAGATAGAGCTTCTACATCATTAGGTTCAACCAAAATACCATTTGTTTCATCAATCATTTCTGGAATACCGCCAGCAGCAGATACAATAACGGGGACTCCCAAACTCAGACTTTCTATGATCACAACGCCTTGAGTTTCGTAATTACTAAATAGAATCAGTGCCGATGATTTGGCTATCTCTTCAACAACATCATTTCCATACAAGAATCCAGTAAAATTTACAGTATCCAATCCAAACTCTTTAACCATTTGGCCAGCTTTATCAAAATCATCGCCGTTACCCACCATTGTTAAAGAAAAAGGAAGACCGTAGTTTTGTACCTTCTTAAATGCTTCCAGAGTTCCCGGTATATTTTTATGTACTTTTTTAAAGTTAGAAACATGACAAAAATGATTTTCTATCGATTTTGCATCATTATTGCTTTCAAAAAAAATAGGCTTCACAACGTTTGAAATCACCCTGAAATTGCTATTCGTAATTCCATGTCTGTTCATGTGAAATTTCAAATCTTGAGATATGGCACTTATGCCTTTTGAACGTTTAGCCACCCAATTTGCAAAAAACTTTCTAACCTTACCACTATAGCTCCCATCTTGGGGAAGATACCTTGTCCACTGTTCAGAAATAAAATAATCCTGTTTTCTAAAGAAACTTAATACAAAAGGTAAAATAGCGGCCCTTGTTAAAACATGCACATGCAGTAGTAACGGCCTGGGGTTTAGTTTTCGATATCGATAATAACCATAAAATTGTCCAAAGACATATAATATTGCCTTTATCAATTGTGATACGGGTGCCTTTGATTTAGATTTTTTGTAATATAAAATGTAAGTATCAACCCCGTTAACTACAGATTTTTCAAAGCTATATATCCCCTTAGCGTTCTCATCACCGCAAACATGCAGAACATCAACAGGTATTTTGGCATTAATTGCTTCGGCGTGAACCCTAATGAATGAACCTACTGACAAATGGGTTTTATTTGGATACCACTCCGGTAGAAACAGAACTTTACTCGCGTTACTCATAAGACAAGGGTAAAACTACAAAAAATCTGTATCATGATATCTAGCTAAACTAACAATTTAAAAGGAATTATTTGTATGTTTGATCTATGTTGCGCATTTATTTTTCTGTACTTATAACTCTTTGTAGCCTAGGTGTTTTTGCCCAAACTCCTTATGGCAATGACTGGATTAGAACAAACCAATCTTACTACAAAATTAAAGTAAGCCAAAAGGGTATTTATAGATTAAATCATGCTACGCTAAATCAGCAAATACCAAATTTAGGCACAATAAACCCTAAAAACTTCCAACTTTTTAAAAATGGAAAAGAAATAGCTGTATACGTACAGGGAGAAAACGACAACTCATTTGACAATACAGACTATATAGAATTTTACGGTGAACCTAATGATGGAACGTTGGACAAGGAGCTATACCCTGTAGCCAATACGCAACCACATAATAATTACAGTCTTTTTACCGACACCGCGGCTTATTTTCTAACCTTCAGTAGTACTACACCTGGTAGACGTATACAAAATTTCCAAGCATCAAAAGCGGGTTTAACCTCAGAGAACTATGTCATCCAAGAAAGTTTAGGCGTATACCCTGAGGCTTTTTATCAAGGCAGATATATTATTGCCCACATGAGCTTATCCGATTATCAGGAAGGAGAAGGATTTATGGGTGCTACGTATGCTTTAGGGGGACAACAGATAAGAACATTATCTACACCAAATTTGTACAGTGGTAGCGGCTCACCTGTCATTAAGTTTGAAACTTATGTTGCCGGCAGGTCTGATGCGCAATCTACAAATCCACAGGGAAACAACCATCATTTACGTATAAGTATAGGTAATGGTATTAGTACTTTCATTAAAAAAGATACATTATTCAGAGCATATGCTGTAGCAAAAACCACTTTTTCAATTGCGCCAAATGAGTTAGGGCAAAATACACAAATCATCTACGAAGCTGTTAATGATCTAGGTGCCAGTACAGACTTTCAGGCGGTTGCCTATGCAAAAATCACGTACCCTCGCACCTTAGATCTACAAGGAGCAGGAAATCTCAGCTTTTCATTAAATGGTGGCACTCAAAATAGATTGCTAAGCTTTGCCAACAATAACAAAACCCAACCTATAATATGGGACGTTACATCTGAACAGAGGGTTCTAGGTGAAGTAAGTGGTAGCAATGCAGAATTTGTGTTATCAGCAAATAGTAACAGTCGAAATTTCTTTCTTCATGATGGTACCTCGTTCATTTCTCCCACCATAACAAAGGTAGAGATGCTTAACTTTTCGCCTACCACATTCGATAAAAACTTCATTATCATTACCAATAAAAAACTTTTAGCTAGTGCTCAAAACTATGCTGCATACAGAAATCAAGGCAATTACAAATCTTTCTTGATTACTACAGAACAGCTGTACGATCAATTTTATTATGGTATCCATCATCCGCTTGCCATCAGAAATTTTGCAAAATACTTATTACAGTTTGCCGCTACCAAGCCTGAATATCTCCTATTGTTGGGCAAGGGCATGGAAAATAATTTAATTAGAGATGCCGGCGGAATAAATGAAGATTTAGTTCCTACTTATGGCTCACCCCCATCAGATGATTTACTGACAGCCAGAATAAACAATACGAGTTTAGCCCCAGCTATCGCTACAGGTAGAATAGGAGCAAAAACGAACGAAGAAGTAGAAATTTATCTAGAGAAATTGAAGCGATATGAATCATACGATAACGCAATTTGGCGTAAGAAGTTTATACATATCAGTGGGGGTAGTAATCTTACCGAAAATTTGTCGTGGGCTGCCTACCAAGCGAATATGTTTAACATGGCGAAAGCAGAACCATTTGGTGCTGATACCGTAAATTTCAATAAAAATGTGACTGTACCAGTTAGTCTTACTCAAAAGCAACAAATTATTGGGGAAATTAATAAGGGGGCTGCATTACTTTCCTTTTTAGGTCATGGGGCCCATCAAACTACAGAGGTTGATTTTGGACTTCCCCAAGAGCTAAACAATAGTGACCGCCTTCTTACTTTTTTAGTTAACGGTTGTACCACAGGAAACACCTATGTTATTGCGCCTTCTTTAGGAGAAAAACATATTTTTTATCCAGAAAGAGGTGCTATAAGCTGGATTGGAACATCAAGTCAAGGCGTAGCAAGTTACCTATCTAACTTTAGCTCTATTTTCTATCAAAAGGCATTCGCTACCAACTATGGTGTTTCAATTGCCGAAGCCTTGAAATTAGCTAAGAATCAGTATCAAAATCCAAATGATGTCATAAATGTAATGCATACTACGCAGTATACATTCCAAGGAGATCCAGCTCTAAAGTTTTATACGCCTGCTAAATCAGATTTTGCGATAGGAAATAACGATCTTTTTATATCTCCATCAAATGTAACTTCTCTAACCACATCTTTCTCAGTAGCAATAGTTGCTAAAAATATTGCTAAAGCGGTAAATCAGCCTATAAAAGTAGCTCTGACAAGAACATTGGCTAACAATACAATTTTAACCTATCCTACTCAAATCTTTACTAAGCCAGTTTTTAATGCTGACACCCTTTATTTTAAAATCGAAAATAATGATATCAGCTCTGCTGGAATGAATAAATTTACAGTAACCTTAGATCCTGACAACGAATTTGACGAATTAAGCAAAACTAATAACACGGCGAGCTTTGATTTCTTTTTCGCTTCTAATGGAATGAATATCATCTCTCCTAAAAAATATGCTATCGTTCCAAATTTGGATACTGAATTGATTGCGCAATCAAATGATCTCTTAATTAAAGATGCAAACTACATTTTTGAAATAGATACCGTAAAAACTTTTAATAGCCCTTGGCACAAAACAACAAATTTAACCGCAGGACATTTACCTAAATGGCGACCAACGTTACTAAACAACAATAATCAGGTGTATTATTGGCGAGCACGCTTAAATGTAGATTTTGATAAAGGTGGTGGCTGGCAAGAAAGTTCTTTTACCTACATACAAGATAGTCCTGAGGGCTGGAGCCAATCACACTTTCAACAATATCAAAACGGCATATTAACCGCTTTGGAGTTCAATACAAATTCTAGATTACTGGAGTTCGCAAAGACTGGCATTTACAGAGTAATACAAACCAGAGGAGATGACGCTCCAACAACTGAAGAACGCAGGTTTAGATCTAACCCAGGCGGAGCACTGGGATTTAGACCAGATGACTTCACAGGATTTACCATCATGGCTTTTGATTATAAAGTGAGACGGGCTTTTAGCTATCCATCCCAATTCAATTTTCAGAATCAAGATGGTGCAAACTTGCCTTTTTATTACTCTGGACAGTTCTACTTCGATATTAACAATACCGTTGAAATTGACAGCTTAATTGATTACATTGACAAAATCCCTACCGGATATCATGTATTTGGATATAATGGGTATGGCATAGATTTGTCTAGCTTACCTCAAAGAGCCAAAGAAGCATTTCTGAAAGTGGGTGTTGTAAATATAAGCAGTACTGGCCCTGGAGAGCCATATATGTTTTTTGGTGAAAAAGGTATGCCAGCAGGGCAAGCGATAGAAAGGTTTGCAGATTTAGGCAACAATCTTGCTCCAAGACAGCAAGTGATTAGGTTTGACAAAACCTATCCTTATCCTTTGGCACAAGGCAATTATGTCACTGAGCAATCCGGTCCGGCAACAAAATGGAAGAGCGCACATTACGACGTAGCTGTAGAGAGCACGGATGTGGTATCGTTCGACCTGTTAGGCTACAATACCTCTGGCACTATGCAAGTTTTACGTACAAATTTACCTTCAAGCATGGTAGATTTAAGTAGTTACGACGCAAAAACATACCCAAAAATGGCACTTAGAGCTAACTTTACCGACAACACAAATAGAACTCCTGCACAGATTTTAAAATGGAGGTTTATTTATGACGAAATTCCGGAAGCTACTATCAATCCAGAAATAGGTTACAATTTCTATAAAGGTACTATTCAAGAAGGTGATAGTGTTAAATGGGACGTGAGTTATCAAAACCTGTCTAAATCCAAGTCAGATTCTGTAAATGTTTATTACACATTAACTAAGCCAGACAGAAGTACAGTTACAACCAAAGCTGGAAAAATTGAAGAGATGGCTGCGGGGGCAAATACGATATACAAATTAAAAATCCCAACTTTAGGTTTAGCAGGAAACAATCTACTGAAATTAGATTTCGCACCTATTAATGGCAATGATAGTTACGCTTTTAATAATTTTATTCAACAGAGCTTTAACGTTATTAGAGATAATAAAGAGCCTATTGTAGATGTGGCTTTTGATGGCAAACACATTATGAATGGCGAAATAGTCTCTCCACAACCCAACATTATGGTAAATCTGAGTGATGAAAACTCATTCATCCTACTTAAAGATACTACCGTGATGAATATTTTATTAAAATCGGAAACTGGTAGTTATAAGAGGATTGCTTACACGTCTGGAATGCTAGAATTTACGCCGGCAAATTCTACGAATAACAATAAAGCTTCGGTAGTATACAAACCATCTAAATTAGCAGACGGCATTTACACGTTAATGGTAGAAGCTAAAGATGCCAGCGGAAACGTTAATAGTGCAAACAACTATACTGTAGACTTCGAAGTGATTAATGAATCCGCCATTACTCATTTTTACCCCTACCCTAATCCTTTCACAACAGCAATGAAGTTTGTGTTTACCTTAACAGGTGATAAAATACCTGATAAAATTAAAGTACAAATCATGACAGTTACAGGTAAAATAGTGAGAGAAGTATTTAAGGAAGAACTGGGAAATATTCGAATAGGAAATAACATTTCTGATTTTACTTGGGACGGAACAGATATGTATGGAGACAGATTAGCAAATGGGGTTTACTTTTACAGGGTGATTGTTGAAAATAATGACAAATCGGAAATTAAACATAGACGAACCACTACCGATAGCTACTTCAAACAAAATACCGGGAAAATTTACTTGATGAAATAATGTGCGGAATTACGGGGTTTATTGATTATCGAAAGTCAATTAGTGAGGATGATCTAATAAGTGCATCAGCGGCAATTCGCCACCGTGGGGGTGACGGGTTTGGGCATATTTACGAAACGCATGAAAAATTCAACCTCGGGTTAGCCAACGAGCGTTTAGCAACTATAGACCTTTCAAACAATGGCCTACAGCCATTTACCTCTTCTTGTGGCAACTACACCATCACATTTAATGGCACCATATATAATTATCTCGAATTAAGAGCTACACTGATCAAATATGGCATTACATTCAACACGCTTTCTGATACCGAAGTACTAATTGAATCTTATAAAAAATGGGGACACCAGCTTTTTGAAAAAATAGATGGCGCTTTTGCATTTGCAATTTTGGATAAAAAGCAACGACAGCTCTTTTTAGCTAGAGATACTATGGGGGTAAAGCCTCTATACTTCTATAGAGACAAAAACTTTTTTGCTTTTTCGTCAGAGCTAAAAGGAGTGCTTCAATTTCCAATACAGAAAAAAACCAATACTACTGCGTTAGAGAAATATTTTAGGTATGGTTATTTCTTTGGAGATGAAACCATCTTCGAAAATATATGGAACTTTAAGAAGCAGCATTATTCCGTAATCGATTTAAACAGCGGAAATTTTTTAGAACGAAAATTTGATAATTCGTCATCTTCATTAATAGAAATACCAAATAATGAAGAAGAAATAACATTAAGAATGCATGAATTGCTTACCGAATCTATTTTGAGAAGAAACGTAGCTGATGTTAATGTTGGAGTAATGCTGAGCGGTGGGTACGATAGTGCTACTGTTGCCGCTGTGCTACAAAAAAATCAAGCAAAAAAACTTAGAACATTTACCCTCGGATTTAACGACAAAAAAATTGATGAGGCACCAGAAGCAAGGGCAATAGCAAAATACCTCAATACTAATCATAGCGAATACTATATTGACAATACTGGAGCTTTAGATGCTTTAGAAAATATACCTAAAATCTTTGACGAACCCATGGGCGATAGTGGCGCTATTCCATTGGCTTTTCTAGTTAAAAAAATTGCCGAAGAAGATGTAAAAGTTCTACTCGGAGCTGAAGGGGGCGACGAACTGTTTGCGGGGTACAATAATTATGCAAAGGCATTATGGTTACATCAAAAATCTGCGATAATTCCTAATTTTCTAAAAAAAATAACTATTAATTTTTCTAAAAGCAGAAAAAAAAAGCTAAAAGAAATCTTCGATGCTAGTAACCTCATTGAAGTTTACGAATCGTTAACATCATTCTATTCTTTTAGCGAAATCAGTCTACTTTTAAACAAAGAAGTTGAAACGTTTACACACCGTGGCACGGGAAATGGAATTAAATGCTTGTTAGAATTTGACTTGAATAATTATTTACCCAACGATCTACTCCTGAAATCAGATAGAATAACAATGCACTATGGAATAGACAATAGAGATGCGTTGTTGAAAACCGACCTTGTAGATTTCTTAAAACAGGTAGATGAAAAGCGCTTTATAAAAAATGGAGAATTGAAATTCTTACTGAAAAAAATTACACATCAGTATATTCCTGAAAAATTGATGGACAGACCAAAAAAGGGTTTTAGCATTCCAATTACGCAATGGATGAATACAATTTACAAACCCTTTTTAGAAGAATATTTATCGCCAAATCAGTTGGATAAGCATCGTTTTTTCAATATCGTCGAAGTTTTTAAAACTAAGAACAGATTTTATCTACATCCGAATGGCAATGACGCCAGAAAACTATGGCTTTTACTTCAATTTCAAATGTGGTACAACGAACACTTCGATTAGCTACGAATTATAGTGATAATTCTTTTAACGAAAAATACTGCTTTTCTTTTTAATGCGTAAATACGTGAATTAATATTACTGTAAGTAGCTACATTAGCCATTCGGAGATCGGCCTTAAACCTTGATTTAAACGCTGATATATACTCCATGTCAGCTCCCAACAGATCAACATAATCAAACCCCTTAGACTTTAAGTGAATAAACATTTGGTGATAAAGCGCCGAATGTAAAGAGCCTGGCTGTTTATCATACAACTTATTTTTGAGCACAGTAAAAGCTCTCTTATTCTCTTCATCAACAAATAAAATGTGTGAAACGAGGAGCTTGCCTTCCAAATAACAGCTAAAACAAGTTAAACACCCTGTTTCAGCTAAATTCATCAAAAGGGTTCTTATCTCGTTAATAGATGTCTTCGTGTAACATTTTAAATCAGAGAATATTTGAAGATTTATATCTAAAATATAAGTTGAAATACTTTCTTCTTTGTACACATAAGACAAACGACTAGCCTTTTCTAAATTTTTATGTACATCTTTAGCATACTCAAGCTGTTCAAGGTTCTTAATATAGGTAAACCTATTATTTATTGAAAAACCTGCCCATAAAAATGGTCTAACATCTGTTATTGATGGTGGAATTCTGATACTAATTTTTTTGAATTCCAATTGTAGCTTCCTCAAAAAATCAGCCACATATTCACAATATTTAGTATCTCCCAAGTTCGGCTCTACCCAAAAAGCTGAATAAAAAAAGTGTATTGGGCTTAAGATCATCGCATTCTTAGCTAATGCTACAAGACTAATTACGATTTTACCTTTCTTTTCGAATACAAAATATTTTGCATCACAATTATGCTTGCGTTTCAATGCCTCAACGACTTCAAATCGTTCATCGAAAAAAAGTTTTCTTTGCTGCTTAATTCTATCAGTCCATTCGTGTTGGCTAAGTAACTTTAGCATTGATATTCATTTTGCGATAAAACTACGTTATTAAAAATGTAAAGAATAAAAAAAGCGATAAAATTTCTTCTACCGCTTTCATCATAAACTTACAAATCAATATTACTTTACAAACTAATTCTGCATTACATAACTAATAGGCATATTATATCTTACCCTCACAGGTAAATTATTTTGCATTCCAGCTTTCCAGCGTGGCGATTTTTTAATTACGCGCATCGCTTCCTCGTCACAACCGTAACCAATGCCTCTGGTCACTTTTACGTCGGTAATCATACCATCTTTTTCTACGACAAAACTTAAGAATACCTTACCTTGTATAGCAGCATCTTGTGCCATAGCTGGATATCTCAAATTTCTCTGAATGTACTTTGCCCAAGCGTCCATTCCTCCCGGAAACTCTGGGCTATGTTCAGCAATGCTAAGTATTTCCTCGCCATTGCCTCTTGTTCCAGTTCCAGTACCTAATCCAGATTCACCGCCAGTTTCAGAACCTAAATCTGCATTCCCCCCTTTACTTAAAACACCAGCTTCAGTGGTACTTGCAATAACTGCATCTTTCAATTCATCAGATGTTGGCGGTTGAGTCTTCACCAAATCATCGCTAACCACTTTAATATTATCCGTCATCCCCACGGTCTTTACCTTTGGAGCAACGGTTTTCGGCGCAACCTGCTCTTGTGGTTTAGCTTCTGCTGGCTTAGGTTCCTCTACCTTTGGTTTAAGTTGGTAGATCGTATTATCAATGGTCACTATTCGTTCTACAGGCTGCTCCACAACAACTTCATCGCCTTTTAAAGCAGCAACAACAGACGGACCAACAAACACACCTATAAATAAAGGTGCAGTGATAAACAAAGCCTTTAATAAAGTATCAGCCGATTTTCTTCTAAGCTGGTACGCACCGTAGTTTTGGTTTCTGTTGGCAAATACGAGAGCGAGCCACTCGCGATCGTATAAATTTGATGAATTATTAAACATAGCTATAAGGTTTTTAGCTATGATGGCAAACTATTTAAGAATCCATAAATAATAAACAAGAAATTTTAATGTTATTGCCTACCGCTTCAAAACCTTTTTTTCAATCACAAACCACGAAAAAAAACCAAAAATTACACATAAGCCTAATGATAATGCAAATTGATAGGGTTTTGTATTTAAATGTAAGTGAAAAAATAAATTAATAATGGGCATCTGATAGATATAAATTCCATAGGAGATATCATTACCTTTCAATATTTTGCCAGATAAGCTAGGTCTAGTGTTTGCTATAGAAAAAACCACCCCAACAAGTAAAACCAACATTATAAAACTCAAACTATTAAATACATATCGATAATATATTATTTGAAAGTGGTCTAAAACAAATCCAAAGCTTATAAAAATTAGTATCCAGGGTAGTGCTTTTCCTTTAAATATTTTTATAAAAAAAGTTCTATTTAAATAGACCAAAGCTCCCGCTATAAAAAAATATAAATAAGATAGCACAAACACGAAAGACAATTTATGTGCTAAGCTATCAGGATGTAAATATTTGTTAAAAAGATAATTGTATAATGCAGATATAATGAAACAGATTATAAGAATTGTATTTTGCTTCCACTTATCTCTCTTTTTTAATAAGAAATACCATAAAATAGCTACAAATAAATAAAATTGAAGTTCTACAGATATGGTCCATAAAGCACCATTAGGTGGTGAAAAACCAAAATCCCTTACAATCTCAGGATTATAAAACTGAAAGATGGTAAGTTGTGCTGCAATCCATTTTCCAAAATCTAAACTTAAAACTTCCTTAAAACTTAAACTATTAAAGTATAGCAGTAACAATATTGTAAGAAAAAAACAAATAATTAATGCTGGATATATCCTTTTAAATCTCTTTTCAATAAATAACTTAAGAGAATTTCTTTCTAAGGATTGAAAAATCAAATACCCAGAAATTATAAAAAACACATTTACACCTGGAAAATTCCAAATAAAACGCTCTAAGAGCTTACCACTATCATTGTCCAAAAATTGAAAAAAAGCTAAATGATGAAGTAAAAGGACTTGTAATGCAGCAATTAACCTTATTAAGTCAAAGTTATTTCTATGATCTCTTATATCTTTCACGGGATGAAGATAATCATCCAAGACATATTATGAAAATCATCATTTCACCCATATCATCAAAAAATCTATAAAATTATTTTTCGGCATACAAATCAAGCAAAAACACCAAAAACAATATGAAATTCTAAAAATATATAGTTAAAAAATATTTTTTATCACTTTTTTAATAAAATTTTCAAAAAAAATAACAGAAAATCATATTTTTGGATAAAATTTAAATCAAATAAATGAAAAGCTTAAGAACCATAGCGCTAAAGGAAGCACAAAACAGAGAAATCCCTGAAATAACAGTGTCATCTACTAAAATTTCAGAATTCTACGGCCAGAATGTTTTCGACAAAAAGAAGATGAAAGAATATCTTTCTAAAGATGTTTTTGAAAAACTAATTTCTTCGATTAACCAAGGCGAATTAATCAATCATGATGATGCAAATCAAATTGCAGCAGCCATGAAAGCTTGGGCTATGGAAAAAGGTGTTACTCACTATACACACTGGTTCCAACCTTTAACTGGTTCTACAGCAGAAAAACACGATGCCTTCTTTGAGCCAAGTGGCGATGGTGCTATCGAGCGTTTTGCAGGTAGTGCGCTCGTACAACAAGAGCCAGATGCTTCAAGTTTCCCTAACGGTGGTATACGTAATACTTTTGAAGCTCGTGGCTATACCGCTTGGGATCCGTCTTCTCCAGCTTTCATTATGGAAAACTCTGCTGGTAAAACACTTTGTATTCCAACTGTATTTGTTGCTTACACTGGCGAGGCTTTAGATTATAAAGCACCTTTATTAAAAGCACTTTCTGCTATCGATAAAGCAGCTGTTGAAGTTTGCCAATTTTTCGACAAAAGCGTATCTAAAGTAAATGCATCTTTAGGTATCGAACAAGAATATTTCTTAGTAGACTTAGCTTTATTTAACGCTCGTCCAGATTTAGTATTAACTGGTCGTGCTTTATTTGGCCACATGTCTGCAAAAGGACAACAATTAGAAGATCACTACTTTGGCTCTATTCCAGAGCGTGTATTTGCTTATATGGTAGATTTCGAAAACGAAGCCTTGAAATTAGGTATTCCTTTGAAAACTCGCCACAACGAGGTAGCTCCTTCTCAATTCGAGTGTGCGCCTATTTACGAAGAAATCAACTTAGCTATTGACCACAATCAATTGTTGATGGACGTAATGGAGAAAGTTGCTCGTCGTCACAACTTTAAAGTATTATTGCACGAAAAACCATACGCAGGCATTAACGGTTCTGGTAAACACAACAACTGGTCGTTAATTACTGATACTGGTAAGAACTTATTAGCGCCAGGTAAAACGCCTAAAAACAACTTAATGTTCTTAACTTTCTTCGTTAACACGATTAAAGCGGTACACGAACATGCAGATTTATTAAGAGCAAGTATTGCTTCGGTAAGTAACGATCACCGTTTAGGTGCTAACGAAGCTCCACCAGCAATCATTTCAATCTTCTTAGGTCAACAATTAGATGAGATTTTGGATGAAATCGAACACTCTCGTTTAAGCAAAAAATTAAAAGAAGATAACTCATTATGGTTAGGTATTCCTAAAATTCCTCAAATTTTGTTGGATAATACAGATCGTAACCGTACTTCTCCATTTGCTTTCACTGGTAATAAATTCGAGTTAAGAGCAGTAGGTTCTACAGCTAACTCTTCTGCTCCAATGACAGTTTTAAATGCTATCGTTGCAGATCAGTTAACTAAATTTAAAATAGATGTAGATAAATTGATCAAAAAAGGCGACAAAAAAGACGTTGCTTTAATGACAGTGATTAAACGTTACATTAAAGAATCTAAAGCTATTCGTTTTGAAGGTAATGGTTATAGCGATGAGTGGGCAGAAGAAGCAGAAAAACGTGGTTTATCAAACATCAAAACTACGCCTAAGGCACTTGATGCTTACGTTAGCGAGAAAACCGAAGAGTTGTTCGCTAAAACAAACGTATTCAGTAAACGCGAATTACATGCTCGTCACGAAATTTTGCTAGAAAACTTCTACAAAAAACTTCAAATCGAGGCTCGTGTATTTGGCGATGTAACTAACAGCCAAATCATTCCTGCGGTTATTGCTTACCAAAATACATTAATCGAGAATGCTAAAGGTTTAAAAGAGCTAGGTTTAAGCAAAGAAGCTATCGCTACGCCATTGGCAATCATCGATAAAATTTCTAACCACTTGTCTATCGTTAAAAACAGTATCGACACGATGTTAGAAGAACGTAAACAAGTAAACAAATTAGAAGATTCTCGTGAAAAAGCAATCGGTTACGATGAGAAAGTGAAGTCTCACTTCGATACTATCCGTTACCATGTTGACAAATTAGAGCAAATTGTTGACGATAGCGTATGGCCATTGCCTAAATTCAGAGAGTTGTTATTCTTAAAATAAGAAGCAAATTTTCATTCAATATAAGGTGCAGCATTTATGTTGCACCTTTTTTGTTTAGGCGAAAGTCTATCCTATTCCGTCATTGCGAGGCACGAAGCAATCTTAAAGCTATTATTAATAATTTAGGTTAATTAGAAAAGCTACTTTCTACTTTCAATCAAAGTCAGCCCCCGCTTTCCGCTAAAATCTTTTTTTGACATTGTCATCCTGAGTTTATCGAAGGATCTGTTTCATAGTTTGCACATGCTTCGACAAGCTCAGCATGACATCTGGGGGGGGGGGCAACGACAGTAACAAAAAAAGTATTTTCGCTTCAATCGGGTTTATTGCACAACCGTTCATACTACTATTTTAAATTAACCTGCAAAAGCCCTAGTTAACTAAACAGGATTGAAGTGGTAATCCTTTTTGTTTTACCTGTCATCCTGAACGCTAGTGAAGGATCTGTAACTTAAAGCACTTCATTTGTAGATTCCTCGTTCTTCGGAATGACAGAGTAGCCCAAACAAAAAGATTAAAACGGAAAGCCCGACGACCGATAAAAAACACCATCAAAACTGCTTTTCAAATTAAAATTACACTACTATTTCTTTGTGCTTTCAGCTTTATGCTTTCGGCTTAAAAAGCTATCTTTGCAGCAATTATGAGCGACAATAGGTACAACCAACGTGGCGTTTCTGCATCTAAAGAAGATGTACATGCAGCCATCAAAAACATCGACAAAGGAATTTTCCCGAAAGCATTCTGCAAAATCATTCCGGATATTCTGGGCAACGATCCTGATTTCTGCAACATTATGCATGCCGATGGCGCTGGTACCAAATCGTCTTTAGCTTACACTTACTGGAAAGAAACTGGTGATCTTTCTGTTTGGAAAGGTATTGCGCAAGACGCCATCATCATGAACATCGACGATTTAATTTGCGTGGGTGCTACAGATCAAATCTTGTTGTCTTCTACTATTGGCCGTAATAAAAACCTAATTCCTGGCGAAGTAATCGCAGCTATTATTAACGGAACAGAAGAAATTTTAGCAGAACTAAGAGAGTTAGGCATTTCTATCTACTCTACTGGTGGCGAAACTGCTGATGTTGGCGATTTAGTGCGTACCATTATTGTAGATTCTACTGTTACTTGCCGTATGAAACGCGATGAAGTAATCAGCAACGATAACATTAAAGCTGGTAACGTAGTAGTTGGTTTAGCGTCTTACGGAAAAGCTACTTACGAAACTGAATATAACGGTGGTATGGGCTCTAACGGCTTAACTTCTGCCCGTCACGATGTTTTTGAGAAAACTGTTGCGAATAAATATCCTGAAAGTTTTGATCCAGGTGTACCTTTTGATTTGGTATTTTCTGGCGGCAAACAATTAACTGATTTGGTTCAGATTAGTGATAATGAAAGCGTAACTGCAGGGAAATTGGTATTATCGCCAACGCGTACTTATGCGCCGGTAATTAAACAGGTTTTAGACAAATACCGCAGCCAAATTGATGGTATTGTACATTGCAGCGGTGGTGCACAAACTAAAGTTTTGCATTTCGTTAATGAAGACGTACACGTAATTAAAGATAATTTATTCCCAATTCCTCCCCTATTTAAACTGATACAAGAACAATCTGGTACTGACTGGAAAGAAATGTACAAAGTCTTTAACATGGGGCACCGTATGGAGCTTTATGTTCCTGCAGAAATTGCAGAAGATATTATTGCTATTTCAAAAAGCTTCAACATTGATGCGCAAATTATTGGTAGCGTAGAAAAAAGCGAGCAAAAACAAGTCACTATAAAGAGTGAGTTTGGAGAGTTTGTTTATAACTAACCTTTAAAACTGTCATTCCGAGGCACGAGGAATCTATTTATTAACTTAATTTTCTCGTTCTTCGGAATGACAAATAGTTTATCCCAACTTCTTCTTAAATAAATCTATAGTGCGTTGCCAAGCTAATTTAGCAGCGGCTTCATTGTATCTTGTAGGCGCTGTATCGTTATTAAAAGCATGGTTCACTCCTTCGTATACATATAATTTGTAGTCAGTTTTATTTGCTTTTAAGGCTTCTTCGTAGGCCGGGATACCTGCATTGATACGTTCGTCTAAACCGCCATATTGCAATAATAAACTCGCTTTAATTTTAGGCACATCCTCTGCCTTAGCTTGCGAGCCATAATAAGCTACCGCAGCATTTAATAACGGATCTGCAACGGCTAGTTTATTTGCCATTGCGCCACCCCAACAAAAACCGACAACACCAGTTTTACCATTCCCTGTTGGATGTGCCCTCAAAAAGTCCAATGCTTTCAAATAGTTTTGCAAGTTCTTCTCGGCATCTAGCTTACCTATCATTTCCCTGCCTTTATTTTCATCCGCAGGCGTTCCGCCTATTGGAGATAAAGCATCTACGCCTAGCGCTACAAAACCGGCCAAAGCTACTCGTTTGGTTACATCTTTAATATGCGGGGTTAGGCCTCTATTTTCGTGAATTACCACCACCGTACCTAACTTCTTTTTATTTCCCTTCGGCATGGCAAACAAACCTTGCATCTGTCCTTCGGCTCCTGGAAAAGTGATCTCCTCACTATGTACCTCATCATCTTTAACTGTTGCAGCGGCTGCATAGTTGCTTTCTAAACTTGGCAGAATAGTCAAAGCTAACGCAGTACTACCAGTTAAAATAGCCAACTTCTTCATAAAGTCTTTACGACTAATTTGGCTGTGCGTATAAGAGTCATAAAGGTTAATGATTTTTTGATCCATAATTTTTGAGTTAGGGTTTAATCTAAGGTAGCTATAAACAAAAAAATCCCCAAGCAAATGCTTGGGGATTTAGATATTGTATTGTGTATTTTACAACTTAGTTAAAAGCGTATCTTGCTCCAATTTGGATTTGATATCTAGAACCCATACCTGTATTATCTCTAAAAGTAGTAGTACCTAAATCAGTTCTTACATTATATCTCGGTCTACCTGTCGCAGCATCTCTACCAATATATGATACAGGAGTAGCCAATGAAGGTATTTTAGTAATACCCCAGTTTTTGTTTAACAAGTTACCAAAGTTCACAATATCCATGCTTAATTGGAATCTGTTACCAAATTCTTTACCAAACATAGTTCTGATCTCCTGCATAACTCTTACATCAACACGATTCGCCCAAGGATATTCAGCGCCATTTCTTTCAGCGTATTGTCCTCTTCTAGTGCTTAAATATTTGTCTTGATTGATATAACTATCTAATCTGTTCCATTGAGCTTGCGCAGTTTCTCCGTTCGCTCCAGTAGTAGGAACAATCATGATATCATTGATATCTCTAGGAACATACATCAAATCATTACTATTTCCATCAGCGTTTACGTCACCGGCTACTTGATAAGAGAAACGAGTATTTCCAAAACCATCACCGTAAGGAGAACCTTCGTAGATTAATCCAATAGAAGTTGGAGAATTAGGGATTAATTTAACGTTAAAGTTAACCGAAGCAATTATTCTGTTTCTAACAACAAAACTGCTATATGCTAAAACAGGTTTGTTAGGATCTCCAACAACAGGGTTTCCTGAGAATGCCGAGTTAGCTTGTGAACCAGGGTTCGAAGTAATATCTCTTGCATCGCTTCTTGTATATGCTACCATAACGTTAGCTATCTCACCAAATCTCTTTTGAAGTTGCGCAGTTACATTGTAAGCATAACCTAATGACGTATTGTCTAACACGATAGCATTAGTGATGTTTGAGTTAACTCTATTTGGAGCCGCACTCGCATTACCTGAAGTAGCTGAAACTCCAGGAAAGTAAGGTCTAGTATCACCTGTAGCAGTGTAATTACCTGCTGGATTAACTAAGTTTGCGTTTCTGTGATAAATCTCATTAATAGAGTTAGTGTACATACCTTCTAAAGTAGCTAATATACCTCCTGGCAATTTATAATCAATTGCTAAACTTGATCTCCAAATTTGAGGCAATTTGAAATTGGGTGCTGTAAGGTTTATCGCAAATGTAGATGGAATATTCACGTTTGCCGGGATATACGCTGAAGGATTAGGGTTAAATGGACGATTTGTAGGATTTGTTAAAAAATCTTGACCAAACATTAATCCAGTGTTACCAGCTTGGTTAGTTAACCAAACTCCTGTAGAAGCACCCGTGAAGATACCAGAACCACCACGAACAATTAAATTTGAATTTTTAAACACATCCCAGTTGAAACCTAATCTAGGAGAAAAAAGCATTTGTGTTTTAGGAAGCTGTCCTACGTCTAACTTCTCTCCATCTCTAAAACTCATAGCAGTTACTAATGGGTTAGAAGGAATATCAGCAGTGTAAATAGGTAAATCCATTCTTACACCGTAAGATAATTTGAAGTTTGGCTTTACATACCATTCATCTTGCGCATAAAAAGCTACTGGCATTTGGCTAAAAGTAGCGTATGGAGTAGGATTATTAGGATCAGCAGAATATGTTAATTGGTATTGAAGAGGCACAATTGAAGTGTTTCCATTTGCAGCAGCTACAAAATCAGAAAGACTTCTGTATCTAAATTGTCCACTGAAAAACTGACCAAACGCATTCGCAAATTTCTGGAAACCTACTGTACCACCTAAAGTAATTGTATGGTTACCTGCAAAAATATTAAAGTTATTGTTTAAAGTATAGATATCTTGATTTAATCTATTTAAACCACTAAATGGTTCCGAACCTAACGAAATATAATTGTTATTAGCACCATCCTCAATATCAACTAGAGGGAAAGCACCACCATTTTGCTCTCTATAATCTCTAAAACCAGTATAAATCAATTGAAGGTTATTAGCAAACTTGTTTCCAAATCTAGAATTCAACTCTGCAGTTATCGAATTCATATTATTGAATTGCTTGTAACGAAGATTTGAAAAAATCATTGAGTTCACACTAGGACCTCTACCATTTCTAGAGCCAGAACCACTTGGAGCTTTATCCTCGAAAGAATTAAGATAGTTGTATCTGATTGTTAATTTCTGAGAATTACTGATGTTCCAATCTAATCTCGCTGTAATATTATCTGCTTCAGTAAGGTTGCTATATCCATCAATCTCTCCAGCATCATAACCAAATCTTGATGCAACAAGATTTTTCACAGTCAACATATCACTCAAAGTAACTCTAGAGATACCTGATCCGGTAGTGCCTCTATTAACCTGTATTGTTGAAAATGGTGCAGATCTACGACTAACCTCTCCATTTACGAAGAAGAACAATTTGTCTTTTAAAATAGGACCACCTAAAGTGAAACCAACTTGCTTGTTAGCAAAAGCTGAACCAGCATTTCTTGGAACAGTAAAGTCACCTACTTCATAACCTTGTAAATTTTGATTCTTGTAATAAGTATATATGGCACCTGAAAACTTGTTGGTTCCAGATTTAGTTACTGCGTTAACACCTGCACCTGTGAAACCACTTTGCTTCACGTCATACGGAGCTAGGTTAATTTGAAGCTCATCTAAAGCTTCTAAGGTAAAAGGCTGAGCACCAGTTTGTCCACCTGGAAGAGCAGATAAACCGAATACGTTATTCATTTGAGCACCGTCTAACGTTAAAGAGTTAAACAACGCATTTCTTCCTGCAAATGAAAAACCATTACCCGCAGAGCTAGATTGAGGTGTTAACTTAGTCAAATCTGTTATACTCCTAGAGATTGCTGGCAATTCTGCAATTTGTTGTCTAGAAATTGAGGTGGCAGCTCCTATTTTAGATTTACTACCTGACGCCGAGCCTGTGATTACAACGTCTTTCAACGTGTTCACATTATCATCTAATTGAACGTTTAAGACTGTAGCATCACCTAATTTAAGATAAATATCTTCAACGACTTTTGTTTGATAACCAACAAAGCTAAATTCTAGTTTGTAAGGACCACCAACTCTAGCATTAGGAATGTTGTATCTACCATCATTATTAGTAGTAGTAGTGTAGACAGTACCAGTTGGTGTATGTGTAGCCTTGATGCCCGCACCTGGTAAAGATTCTTTTGAGTCTTTAATCGAACCTGTTATTGATGAAGAAGTTACCTGTGCGTTCACCGAACCCACAAAGCCAACTACCACAAGAATAACCGATACAATTTTTAATAGTAAAGATTTTTTCATGCTCTTTGTAAATGAATTTAATTGTGTTTTGTTAAGATATGTTAAAAAATACCGCTGCAAATCTAGGTATTAATTTCATTACAGCTTCTATCCCAATGTTAAATTATTATTAACTATTTCAAAACTTACCAACACTTAACATACTTAAAATAAGCGAATAATATTGTTGAACTTGCAACTACATACCAAATTATCAACTGCCAATAAAAAGTTTTACCAAAATTTCAGTGCTTCAGCTATTTTATTGCAATTACGTTATTTCACACCCTATGGTTTAATCAACATTTTTTTTAATTTTGGCAACAAATTATCACGTTAATTTCCCTTTATAAAATAATATGAACTACGATTTAATTGTGTTGGGTAGCGGTCCGGGCGGATATGTTACTGCCATTAGAGCGTCTCAGTTAGGAATGAAAGTTGCTATTGTAGAACGCGAATCATTAGGTGGAATTTGCCTAAACTGGGGCTGTATCCCTACTAAAGCTTTATTAAAAAGTGCACAGGTTTTCGAATATATCAATCATGCTGCAGATTATGGTATCACTACTTCTGAGGCTAAGGCTGATTTCGATGCTGTGGTGAAACGTAGTCGTGGCGTGGCAGACGGCATGAGCAAAGGTGTTCAATTCTTAATGAAGAAGAACAAAATTGAAGTAGTAATGGGTACCGGCAAAGTTAAAGCCGGCAACAAAGTTGAAGTTAAAGGCACTGACGGTTCTCAAAAAGAACTTTCTGCTAAAAATATCGTCATTGCTACAGGTGCTCGTTCTAGAGAGTTGCCTAACTTAAAGCAAGATGGCAAAAAAGTAATAGGTTACCGCCAAGCGATGGTACTACCTCAACAACCAAAATCAATGGTAGTTGTGGGTTCTGGCGCTATCGGTGTTGAGTTTGCTTACTTCTACGCTACAATGGGTACAAAAGTTACCATCGTAGAGTTTATGGAGCATGTTGTACCTGTAGAAGATGAAGACGTTTCAAAACAACTGCTACGTAGCTTAAAGAAAACTGGTATCGAGATTATGACTTCTTCATCTGTAGAGTCGGTAGATACTAGTGGTGCTGGCTGCAAAGTTCAAGTAAAAACTGCTAGTGGTATGCAAACTATCGAGTGCGATATTGTACTTTCTGCCGCTGGTGTTGTTGCTAACATTGAAAACATTGGTTTAGAAGAAGTGGGCATCAAAACTGATAAAGGCAAAATCGTTGTTGACGAATATTATAATACTTCAGTAAAAGGATATTACGCTATTGGCGATGTGGTTCCGGGTCAAGCGTTGGCACACGTAGCTTCTGCGGAAGGTATCATTTGCGTTGAGAAAATTGCTGGTCAACATGTTGAGCCTTTAGATTACAACAATATCCCAGGCTGCACTTATTGTTCACCAGAGATTGCTTCTGTAGGTTATACTGAAAAAGCTGCTAAAGCTGCCGGTTACGAGTTGAAAATTGGAAAATTCCCATTCTCGGCCTCAGGTAAAGCAAGTGCCGCTGGTGCAAAAGATGGTTTTGTGAAATTAATTTTTGATGCTAAATACGGAGAATTATTAGGCGCACACATGATTGGTGCTAACGTAACCGAAATGATTGCTGAAATCGTAGTAGCTCGTAAATTAGAAACTACAGGTCACGAAATGATTAAAGCAGTTCACCCTCACCCTACGATGAGCGAGGCCATTATGGAAGCTGCCGCTGATGCATACGGAGAAGTAATCCATTTATAAGTTTAATTGTTTAAACTGTTCGAATTGGTTAATTGTTATATTGCAATTAACCAATTTTTGTTTTAAGCCACTTTCGCTACAATTAACCAAGATTGACATTTCGACATATAATGCAAAATCGTAATTCGTAAATCTAAAATCGTAAACCAAATGAAACTTTACACCATTAATACCGGAAATTTCAAGCTAGACGGCGGCGCAATGTTTGGCGTTGTACCTAAATCTATTTGGCAGAAAACTAATCCAGCAGATGAGAACAACTTATGTTCTTGGGCAATGCGATGTCTTTTGATTGAAGATGGCGGTAGACTGATTTTGGTTGATAACGGATTAGGCAACAAACAAGACGACAAATTCTTTGGTCACTATTACTTGCATGGCGATGATACCTTAGACAAATCACTTGCTGCCCATGGTTTTCACAGAGATGACATTACTGATGTTTTCCTAACTCACCTGCATTTCGATCATTGCGGTGGCTCTATTGAAAGATATGGCGATCAACTTCGCCCTGCGTTTAAAAATGCAATTTATTGGAGCAACCAACAGCACTGGGATTGGGCAGTAACGCCAAATGCAAGAGAAAAAGCATCATTTCTGAAAGAGAACATTCTTCCTATACAAGAAAGTAGACAGCTTAAATTTATACCTACGCAACAAAACGTTCATTTTCATGATGGAATTAATATCCGCTTTGCGTATGGACACACCGATGCTATGATGTTGCCACAGCTACAATACAAAGACAAAACCATTGTCTACATGGCAGATTTGCTGCCTTCTACTGGTCACATCCCACTACCCTACGTAATGTCGTACGATATGTTTCCATTACAAACGTTAAAGGAAAAGAAAGATTTCCTGGAAGAAGCAGCGACTAACGACTACATCTTATATTTAGAACATGATCCTATTAACGAGTGTTGCACACTACAGCATACGGAAAAAGGCGTACGATTAAAAAATACTTTCTCGCTTAGCGATATCATATAAATTGTTTTACATATAATTGGCAATATAATTCACAACTTGTGGAGATAGCTGTCCTAATTTAATATCAGTTTATGCTACGCTAACTGGCAGTTGTGTCAGTATAACATCAAGGTTAGCTTAAATTACAGCAAAACAAATTAAATTTCGTTGATACAAACGCTAGCAAAAAGTTAAATAAATAATTGAAAATCAAAAAGTTAAAACACCAACAACAAACTATTTTCAAGCTGACATGTTAATAACTTGGAATGATTTTTGCTATAAACAAATCGTTCAAAAAAAGGTGACAAAACACAACATTTTCAGTAATTTAACTTTCAGTAATGCACAAAAAAATCATATTTTTGCAGTTCTGAAAAAACAAAACGAGGACCAATACATATAAATGAGACAACTCAAAATAACCCAATCCATTACCAACCGCGAAAGTCAATCTTTAGATAAGTACTTACACGAGATTGGAAAGGTGGATTTAATTACAGCCGAAGAAGAAGTAATTTTAGCTCGTAAGATTCGTGAGGGAGATCAAGCCGCTCTTGAAAGGTTAACAAAAACCAATTTACGTTTCGTGGTTTCTGTTGCCAAGCAATACCAAAATCAAGGTTTAACCTTAGGAGATTTAATTAATGAAGGTAACTTAGGTTTAATTAAAGCAGCAAAACGTTTTGATGAAACTAAAGGTTTTAAATTCATTTCTTATGCGGTATGGTGGATCCGTCAATCGATTTTACAAGCTATTGCTGAACAAAGCCGTATTGTACGTTTGCCGTTAAACCAAGTAGGTTCGTTAAGTAAAATCAGTAAAGCTTTCTCTAAATTAGAGCAAGAATATGAGCGTGAGCCTTCTCCAGAAGAATTAGCTGATATCTTAGAAACGACTGTAGACAAAATTTCTGATACTTTGAGCAACTCTGGTCGTCACGTTTCTATGGATGCGCCATTTGTTCAAGGAGAGGAAAACACGTTATTAGATGTATTAGAAAACCACGAACCTAATACTGATAGCAACTTAATTAACGAGTCGCTTTCTGAAGAGATCAAACGTTCTTTATCTACTTTAACCGAAAGAGAAAGAGAAATCATCGTATTGTTCTTTGGCTTAAGCACTAACCATCCGCTTTCATTAGAAGAAATTGGTGAAAAATTCAATTTAACTCGTGAACGTGTACGTCAAATTAAAGATAAAGCGCTACAACGTTTACGTCATACTTCTAGAAGTAAAATCTTGAAATCGTACTTAGGTTAAGCACTTTACACACAACTTAGTGTAATTTCAACACACTGAAAAACAATATTTTACAAGAAAAATAAATTGAAAAAGATTGGGCACTCGCTCAATCTTTTTTACTTTTGCAGCATTTCTAACCAAAATAATTTTCTTGTATGTCTAATAAATATCAGTCGGAGTTTCAAAACTGGATTGAAAAAGAAAAAAAAGCACTAGAGCTTATTAAATGCGTTGGCCATTTATGGTACGATAGATCTATCGAATTAGTACTATTCCGTAAACCTTTGTTTGACGTTGGCAGCAGTGAAATTCTGGCCTATCACCAATATGCCAAAGAGATTAGCGGCAAAGACATTTCTATCTACGAAACATTAGAGCTCGCCAACACTATTGCAAAATCGAGCTTGGCTCCATCCCGTATTGATATTGGCAGACTAGCTTCTGAGTGGCTCGATGACAGTAATACGCAATCTTCTATGCACGATTTCGTAATCAATAAACTAGGAAAGCACATCGGCAAGGATAAAATCACTCTAAAACCTAAAGACGTAATTTTGTACGGATTTGGACGTATTGGTCGTATTGCAGCAAGAGAATTAATTGTACAGGCCGGAAAAGGCGAACAGTTACGTCTGCGTGCCATTGTAACCCGCAGCTACAGCGATGAAGAATTAACCAAACGTGCAGAGCTGTTACGCACAGATTCTATCCACGGTCCGTTTAATGGTACTATTGTTGAAGATCGCGAGAATAAAGCGTTGATCATTAACGGTCAGACGGTTTATCTAATTGTTGTTAAAAACCCTGAAGATGCGGATTACACTGAATATGGCATTAATGACGCTTTAGTGATCGACAACACTGGAGTTTATCGTGATCGTGAGGGATTGAGCCGTCACCTAAGCGCTAAGGGCGTAAGCAAGGTTTTGTTAACCGCTCCAGCCAAAGGCGATATTCCAAATATTGTTACCGGCATTAATGATGGCGATTTCGATTTCAAGGAAGAAACTATATTTTCAAATGCTTCTTGTACTACCAATGCAATCATTCCTGTGTTGAAAGTAATTGAAGATAATTTTGGTATCGAGAAAGGGCACATCGAAACAGTACATTCGTATACTAATGATCAAAATTTATTAGATAACTACCATAAAAAATACCGCAGAGGTCGTTCGGCAGCTTTAAACTTAGTAATTACCGAAACAGGTGCGGATAAGGCCGTTGCAAAAGTATTGCCCCAATTAGCTGGAAAACTGACAGGAAATGCTGTTCGTGTACCAACGCCAAATGTTTCGTTAGCGATATTGAACCTTTCATTAAATCAGGAAACTAGTAAGGAAGTTATAGAAGATGTTTTAAAACAAGCTTCTCTATTTGGCGACCTTTCAGAACAGTTAGAATATTCTGTATCTAATGAACTGGTAAGCACCGATTTAATTGGCAACAGTCATGCGTCAATTGTAGATGGACCTGCAACCATTCTTTCGAGAGATGGAAAGTCTGTAGTACTTTATGCATGGTACGATAACGAATATGGCTATACCCGTCAAGTTATTCGTTTAGCTAAGAAAATTGCTGGTGTGGTAAGGCTAACCTATTATTAGGTCTCCCCAACAACAGAATCGTCATTGCGAGGCACGAAGCAATCTTAAAGCAATAGTTTTAGCCTAGCTTTAGTTGTAAGATTGCTTCGTGCCTCGCAATGACGTTTTTACTACCTATCTCTTAACTAACCGAATCTTCTCTAGAATAATCTGAGATTTGTCAGGCGATATAGGCACTGATTGATTGTTCCTAAAAAGAAGACTTCCTCCATCGCTCTTATTGTAAGATACAACGTGGCTTAAATTCACGATGTAAGATTTATGAGGTCTAAAAAACACAGGATTATCTTGAAATACATCTTCGAAGTTCTTCAGGTTACGGCTAATCAGGTATTTAGTTTCATCCTGCATATTTATTTCCGAGTATGCTCCTTCGCCCTTAATAAATAAGATTTTATCCACATCTAAAAATATCAAAGAGCTTCCCGAAGGAACTGCTATCTTTCCTAAATGTACATTATTGATATTTTCCTTTAAAATGCCATAATCCTGGATCTTATCTTGCAGCTTCCTTACCCTCCCAATCGCATTTACCAATTCCTCTGGTACAATGGGCTTCAAGAGATAATCTACCGCAGAAAATTTGAAAGCTTTGATGGCATATTCGTTGTACGCCGTAGTAAAAATAATGCTGAAGTTAATTTCACTTTCATCAAAAAAATCAAGTAATTCTAAGCCGCTATGCCCAGGCATTTCTATGTCCAGCAAAACAATAGCAGGCTTTAATTTACGTATTGCCTTTACTCCTTGCGATAAATTTTCGCATTCTGCAACAACATTCACCTCCGGGGAATACTCCCTTAATATCAGCGAAAGGTTAATCCTTGCTCTGTTTTCATCATCTATTATTATCGCATCCATACAACTATGTTAAAGGTAACTCAATAATCACCACGGTTCCAGCTCCCTGTTGGTTAAGCCCTATTCTATCTACGTAATTAACTGATATCTTACGATGCTTATTTTTATTTAACAAATCAATTCTACTTTGCATGGCAGCTGTAGCGAACGATTTATGTTTAAGTTGCTTAATCTCATTAAGTGCCATACTTTTCTTTCGGCCAATACCGTTGTCATCTATAGTTATTGTCAATTTATCAGGCTCTTTTTTAAAAATCACCTTTAGCATTTTATTTCCTTCTTTATGTAAAAGCCCGTGCTTAATGGCATTTTCTAGGTAAGGTTGCAATAATAATGAAGGTATCCTGATATCATCGCCTGCATTTATACCTAATTCTGTTATGGTGTATTCAAAATCGCCATTAAACCTTGCCTTTTCTATATCTAAATAAAAACCAATTGTCTTGGTTTCCTCTGTTAAAGAAACCTCATCCTTTTCAGACATTTCTAGAATTGTACGCGTTAAATTGGCAAATTTAGACAAGTAGTTCACTGCTTGCTTTTTCTCATTAGAAAGAATGTACGATTGGATCGTATTCAATGCATTATAGAAAAAATGCGGGTTCATCTGCGACTTAATTGCTTTTAGCTTAGATTGGTTTAGATTATTCTCTATACTTATTCGATCTAATTTCTGCTGACTTTGTTTTTGGTGCTGTTTAATCTTATAGCGATAAAATAGATAGATGATTATTACTGCTATTAAAAAAACAAAGGATAAGAACCAGAAAGTTAACCAAAATGGTTTTTTAATTTCGAAAGACAGCTTGGTGTAGTGCTCGGTTGAACCTACTCTAAACACGATCAGATAATGCCCAGAAGACAAAGAGCTTAACTTTAAACTACCACTTTGCTCTTGTAAAAGCTGCCACTTATCGTCATTTAGTTTATAATAAATTGGAAATCGTTCCCTAAAGGTATACGCTAACAAAGCATAATTAATTGCAATGTTATTTTCATAGTAGGCTAAGTTGGGCAGTTGTTCCTGAGCTACGGCCACATCATTAACTGTTAAATTAGTGATCCTGAAGACGGGAGTAATTACTTTCTCTATTGTCTTTTTGGGCTCTATCAATATACCTTTTGATGTAGCCAAAATAAATTTATCACCACAATCGACAATGTCGGTAACTTCGAAGTCTTTGTAAGAATTTGGCAATTGTGTGAACTTTCCAGTTGAAATATCGTAACTATAAATACCAGTAGCAGTGTAGATGAATAAAAGTGTATTAGATTTGCTAATTCTATATAAATCTTTCGCTGGATGTTGTTTACTAAAGTTTGAAACTGAAATTGTATTACTTGAATCAATTTCATAAAGCTTGCCATTGGTAGAAAGCGCATAAACTTTATCATAAAATGCGACCAAATTCTTGATAAATAGAGTTTCGTTTGCGGATTTCAACTCTGCATATCCATGTTTATTAAGAAAAAACAAGCCTATATTGGCTGCATAATAAATGGTTTTATTCTTTGGGTTGTAGGCGGTAGATTTTCCGTTAACATCGCTTTTTAAAGTTATTTCTTCGAAATTATATTTATTGACTTTGTAGCTATTGTACAAACTATCCCATTCGCTTTTTCGTGAAGACGAATTTTTAAACAATCCTAAGAAACCGCTTGCCGCAAAACTGTAATACTTATCATCAATTTTTTCAATTTCTTTAACTGCCACGTGTGCCTTTGCCAATACCGCTTTAGGTTTTGATAAAATATTAAAGGTATTGGACGAGAACATTAAATTTCCGCTGGCTGTATCTACAAATAGGTGATTGATGGAATGGTTACTGTTTCCTTTGTAAACGATACGTTTTTCATATTTTTTAGTATCCATTTCGTAAAGCGATTCGTTCTCTGTAGAAACTATAAGCTTATTGTGATCTAGCGCTAACCTAATTGGACGAGAACCCATCTCGATTAGTGAATTATCAAAATTTGGAACTAAAATGACGCCACGATTTAGTGTAGAAAACCAATAATTGTTTCTGTCGTCTTTATAGGCAGAAGAAACATTAAACTGTTTAAAATAGTTTGAAGATTGCTTATGGTCGGCAGAAAACATATGGGCTCCCTTAGGACTAAAAAGCCAAATTCGATGATCTACAAATGTTAAATTATGTACATAATCTGGTTGATCTATTTTTTGTTTCTTTAAGAAGTTGCCATTTCTATATATGTAATACTGATTTGTAATTTTAGAAACCATGAGCAAACCCTGTGGCGTAGCTTTAAGCATTATGGCATGCTTAAGCGATGCATAGAAATCATTTGGCAGTTTTATTCTTTTAACCGCACCATCTACGTTAATGATGAAAAGATCTTCTGCCAATACATAAAACGAATTATCCATTTGAGCAGCAGCAATAACGTGTTTATCTGTTACTGAAATATCTGCAACAACATTTAACGTCTTTAAATTGTATTTGCAAACTCCTCCCTTTTTAAGCACAAAAAGAAAATCACCTATGATCGCATATCCGTGAAAACCAATTGGTTTTTCTTGATCTAACCTATACAACTTGCCATTTTCTACAAAATATAGGTAACCATCAAAATTACTATACCATATCCTTCCGAATTTGTCTTGCGCTATCTTAGAACCAGCCCTAGAAGTTTGTTTATCGGAATAAAAGACATCAAACTTAGCACCATCGTAACGACACAGGCCATCGTCGGTAGCAAACCACATAAAGCCATTTTTATCTTGGTAGATATCATAAACACTATTAGAAGGTAGGCCTTTTGTTTTATCTACAATAAAATAGTAAGGATCTTGACCGACAGCTAATTGCGTAATAAAGAAAAATAATACAGTGAAGAGTTGTTTCAATAAAAATCGTTTTATCAAAAATATAAAATAGATAGTAGTATCTAACTACTCAGTTAACGAAACAATTAATTGCATTAACCAAAGGCCTATAAAACGCATCGCTAATGTTTAAAATTCAGATTTCTAAGTTTCGTTAACTCAAAATAACCTTTCATAAACATTCATTTTTTAAAGGAAAGTGTTGCTTTAGTTTTGACAAATCGAATAAAAATTAAATCACAGAAATATGAAAAAACAATTACGCTTTTTATTATTATACATCATGCCATTTGCTTTTGCCAAAGCGCAGGTAGCTACACTATCAACTCCTTCGTCAGGTAGTATTACCACCACAACAGCTACGATAGTTGGAAACATTACTACAACTAGCAATGCCACTGTAACTTACAATTTAGCTACGGAAAGTCCTAGCAATATTAATTTATCACCAAATTTAGGATCGCAGACCCAATCTACAGGTACTTGGGTTATGGTCACGAACTTAAATAATTTATTACCGAACACTACTTACTATTTTAGGTTTAGAAGCCAAAATACCTCTGGAACATCTTTTTCTCCTATTATAAGTTTCACGACATTAAAAGAAGGGCCGACAATTTCTAATGTTTCAGCGGCTGTAACATCTAGCGCTGCCACCATTAACTATACGCTAAATGCAAATAATGATGCTTCAACATCAATAGTTAAATATGGTTTAGCTGCAAATGCACTAAATAACCAAGTTAGTGGCTTTTCTGCCACGGGCAGTACTGCAACTACAGGTAGTGCCGCAATTGCCGGCTTAGCAGAGAATACAACTTATCATTATGAAATTGAGGCTACAAATGTAAAAGGAACAAACAACAGCACAGGTACTTTTACAACTAGCATGGCACCAAAATTAATTGCAGAATACAATTTCAATAATACTTATAACAATACCTTAGGTACTAATCCTTTTTCGAGTAATAGCGGAACATCCTTTACAGCAGACAGGCATGGAAACGCAAACAGCGCTCTAAACATTAATAACACTGGATCGCAAGCTACCATTACTGAGCTGCCTTACGGAAACGCTGCTCGTACTATCACATTTTGGGCAAAAGTAAATACAATGAGAACAGACTACAACATGACTTTTTCGTATGGTCAAGGCGTGCTAAATAGAGCTAATGGGGGTTCCTTTGTGGCCAGTGCGGTTACCTACCTAGCTTACAATAATAACCTACACAGTAGCTCTGCGGCAAATTTATTGGCAACTTGGTACTTTTTCACTTACACCTATGATGGTACTACTGCCAAAATTTATAGAAATGGAACTTTAATTGGCTCGGAAACTAAAGTATGGACTACCTTCAATAATAACGACATCTTTAGGTTGGGTGTTGGTGTTGGTAACGAATACTGGTTTAATGGCGCTATTGATGATTTGAAAATATATAACTACGCTTTAAATAATGAGCTGATTAACAACCTTTACAATCTTAATACATTACCTGTTAACTTAATCTCCTTTACTGCAAAAGCTCAAAATAACTCAGCGGTATTGCATTGGGAAACTGCGAACGAAGCTGACAATAGCCACTTCGTAATCAAAAGAAGCTTAGACGGAGTAAACTTTGGCGAGTTAAATACTGTATCTGCAAAATCTACAAACGGAGCTAACTATCAATTTACAGATAACAACCCAGCAGCTGGAATTAATTACTATCAGTTACTACAAGTTGACTTAAATGGAACGACGAAAGACTTGGGTATTAAAACGGTAAGTTTTGCATTGCAAAATACAGTAAAAGCATTTCCAAATCCAACAGTAGACAAAGCTGAAGTAACGTTTAATGCAGGGAACTTTACAAATGCGAAATTAACCGATGTTAACGGCAAAATCTTACAAAAAATTAATATTAGCAAATTGCAATACAGCATTAGTTTAAGTCTGGCAAACTATCCTAAAGGTTTATACTTACTACAATTGCAAGGAGATAAAGAGCTATTAACCCAAAAAATCATAAAGCAATAAGTAATCTTTTTAAATGCGAAAATCCCCAGTAATTACTGGGGATTTTCTGTTTTATAGCATTAAAACTAAAACTGCGGGGCTACAGGTTTCGTTTTCACAATAGCTTCAATTTTAGCTACAATGTCATCAGTTAACAAAGGTAAAACCTCTAACACTTGTAAGTTTTCTAGTAATTGAGGCACTTTCGAAGCACCTAAAATTACGGTACTTACATTCGGATTTTTCAAGCACCAAGCAATAGATAGCTTTGCTAAAGAAACATCCAAACTATTAGCTAATTGTTGTAGGGCATTAGCTTTCTCCATTCTATCGGCAGCCAATGTTCTATCTTTAAGCCACTCTAAGCCTTGCATCGCCAAACGAGTTCCTTCTACCCCACTGTTGGTGTATTTACCTGATAAAATTCCAGATGCCAAAGGCGACCAAATTGTAGTTCCTAAGCCGTGGTTATTGAACAAGTGCAAAAATTCATTCTCCAATTTCTCACGCTCAAATAAATTGTACTGCGGTTGCTCCATTGTAGGGCCAATCAAATTGTATTGCTTTGCTACAGCAATGGCTTCCATAATTTCGGCAGCACTCCATTCTGATGTTCCCCAATATAAAATCTTACCTTGTTGCAACAGTGTATTCATTGCCCACACGGTCTCTTCAATTGGTGTATTTTTATCAGGGCGATGACAGAAGTACAAATCCAAATAATCTACCTGTAAACGCTTCAATGCAGCGTTGCAAGCTTCAATAATATGCTTCCGAGATAAACCCATTTGATTGGGACCTTTTCTTTCGGCACCGAAAAACACCTTGCTAGAAACCACGAATGTGTCTCGTTCCCATTTCTTTGCTTTAAGGATGTTCCCCATTACAATTTCCGATTTACCTTCTGCATAACCTTCAGCATTGTCAAAAAAATTAACACCTGCATCGTAGGCTACACCCATTAGCTCGTCGGCTGTTTTATCACTTATTTGATTACCAAAAGTTAACCAGCTACCAAAAGATAGCGCACTCACTTGTAAACCAGATTTTCCTAATCTTCTATATTCCATTTTATGAAAATTTTATGCAGCAATTTACTTACTTACCAGCAAACGAAAAATCAACTAACAAGTTTTTACAAAAACAAAACTTTTTTAACGGATATTCATAACTTTAAAACTCAATTGAAAAGCATGAAAAGATTATTATTGATTATACCTTTGGCGTTGCAGCTGGGTTGTGGTTCGGTTAAGGAAGCGAAAACAGTCAACAGTCAGTTGCTAAAAGACGTAGAGATTTTATCATCAGATGAATATGAAGGTCGCAAATCTGGAACCAAAGGCAGCGAACTATCAAGAGCTTATTTGGTAAAGCGGTTAAAAGATATTGGTGTAGAAGCTCATCCTAATTTTGGCAAGTACGAGCAAAATTTCGAGATTAAAACTAGAAACAGTGTAACTAAGGGTATCAATCTTATTTCTTACATCAAAGGTAAATCTGATGATGTGATTGTCATTTCAGCACACTATGACCATATCGGCATCATTAAAGATGAGATTTACAATGGTGCTGATGATAATGCTTCTGGCGTGGCTGCCTTACTGAGCTTTGCAAAATACTTTAAAGCCAACCAACCAAATTACACTTTAGTATTTGCCTTATTTGATGCAGAGGAAATGGGTTTACAAGGTGCAAAAGCATTTGTAGCTAATCCGCCAGTTGGCTTAGAAAAAATTAAGTTAAACGTTAATATGGATATGATTAGCCATAATGACAAAGGCGAACTTTATGTGGCTGGAACATTTAAATATCCAGAATTGAAGAAGTATTTGATTACAACTAATCCCAATATAAAACTACTTGCTGGCCACGATGACCCTAAACTAGGACATGATGATTGGACCAACCAAAGTGACCAAGGCGCCTTTAATGCAAAGAATATTCCGTTTTTATATTTTGGTGTGGAAGATCACAAAGACTATCACAAAGCTACTGACGAGTTTAAGAACATTAATCAAGAGTTTTACACTAATGCAGTAAGTGTGATATTGGAAGTAATTAAAAACATAGATCAGAAAAGAGATATACAATCAATTTTTAGGGAAAACCTTAAAATGAATAAGCAATAGCATAATAAAAAATCCCAACTGAAAAGGTTGGGATTTTTTATTAGAAATCAATATCAACTACTGACTTGATAGGGACGTGTACATTATTTTTTAATTGAAGATATTTCTCCGTAACCGACCAAACGGTTGTACTTACTTTTTTAATTCCATGTTTGGTATTAAACGCAATATAGGCCTTTGATTTAAACTCGTTCCCCAATCTTTGCGCATGAGAAAGTTTAGCTAACTTCTCCTCAGATAATTGTATATCTGCGGGCAAAAAATCGTAAGTATTTATTTCTTCTTTTTCAATTAATTCACCAATCATAAGTATTATATTTTTGTTTAAACAAGCTTAACAATTTTTTAAAAGAATAACAATAATGTATCTTAATTTTTAGACAGCAATTTGTAAAAATTTTAATAAAAAAAAGGTCGCAATAGCGACCTTAATTCATTTCCAATGCTATTCTAATTAGTTTTTAATTTTAAATCTATTTTCTACCATCCCTTTAAATTCTCGATCTACTAGCTCTAAGCTAGAAGAGTTTACGCTAGAAGTCTGTATAGATTTACTTAATGTAGATTTAGTAAAAGTGCTATTTACAGTCGTTGCGTTAGGAGCAATAATTGTTAAAGCTTGTTTAATTAATCCATCTCTAACGTCGCCAAATTCGTACATAATATAATTACTGGTTCCAGCTACAAGTTCAGAAGCATTTACTGTTGGTGTCATTCCGTCATAGTAGCCACCTTGGCCAGCAGAGTTCTTTGTTTCAAATAAAGAAAAATAAACGTCGTATTTATTTTGGATTGTAACCGGAAAGAAACCTATAGGCTTTCCGTAAGTTGTAGATCCAACTAAACTCACATTTACAAAAGGTTTCAAACTATTAATTACTAACTCACTTGCAGATGCAGTATTGCGACTAACCAAAAATACGATTTTATCAACATTAGTTAAATTACCTTTCTTTGAGAAGTTAGTTATATTCGCTGAAGGTGCATAGTTTACATCCGCGTAGGTAAGCATTTTCCCACTAGAGTTATACCTTATTTTTCCAGCTCCATCTAACAGTGGTTGATTAACTAATATTTTTGCGTTTCCAGCCTGCATAGTCGCATTAAAATATTCGGTAAACATTACACCGGATACAGTTGATGGCGCTAGCAAATTGATTAAATGCTCGGCAGTACTTACGTAGCCGCCGCCGTTGTATCTAAAATCTATAATGATATCTCTCACACCGCTACTTGCAAAACCATTAATTGCATTTGTCAACGCGGTTTCAGAATTCTCAGCATTAGAAAATCTCGCATATGCCAAATAACCAATCTTTTTAGAATCTGCTGTGATTATTCTAGACTTGTAGATAGGGCTACTTTTGAAAACAGATTTAGTTAAATTATATGTTGCCGTAGTTCCATTTGCTTTTTTCACTTCAATTGCCATTGTTGTAGCATTTAAAGCTGCATCCAAATCATTGTACTCCCCGTTATAATTAGCTCCAAAACTTTTACCGTTAATTTTCGTGATTAAATCTCCCCTCGTAACTCCAGCAGTCTCAGCAGGAGAACCTGGATATACACCACCCACAAAGAACAAGAAGCCTGGATCGTTAGAATATGTAAAAATATTAAACCTAATTCCTACATCGTTACCGTTTCCTTCCAAATCTACAGATGCTGTTTGATTGATATTTGCGGTTGGGTTTTTATTTGATTTATCGAAAATATACGAAAATTTAGGCGCTGTATAATTGGTTTTGTATTCTCCTGGATTAGAATATTTCGATATTTCAAACAGCTCTTTTTCGTAATTCAGCAAGTCTGTACTTAAAGAACTGTATTGTCTTGGATTAAAAGCTGCGTATGTAGGAAGTTTGTCATTCCAATAATAAATTTCTTTCGCATACAGAAAAATAGAATCTAGACTTAACTGTTGCCTTGTTGCAGTAGTTGTAGGCGGAGTTACCGGAGGATCTGGTGTAGGGTTAGGTTCTACCTTATTTTTTTTACAAGCTCCAAAGGCAAGAGCAGATACCGCGAACAGTACCACTAAGAATCTTCTATTCATTTTATAATTAATAAGCACCACTAATTAACGAAATATTATTTACAATATTTCTGTTACAGAAAAACATTTTATATCCGAATTTACGATTTCAAATTCGCTTTGGTTTTCCGGCACAATCAGTACAACGTCATCTTTTTCAAGATCTTGTTCTTTCAATAACTGATCAATGGTTGAATGAAGTGAGTTTTCATACTCTTTTGTGAAGTACAATTTTAAGTATTGCTCTAAACCATTCCATTCTAGTTGCTTTATTTTATTAATGGCTACAGCAGGACTTCCATCCGCCAGAATAAAAATCTGTTTTCTATCTACAACTGCCTCCTGCAACAAATTTAGCACTCCCTGAAATAACAACAGCTTTAGCGGGAGACGAGCAGTTTCATGAAGCAAATCGAAATTGTGCTGATACTTTTCTTGAATTGAAAATTTGGCCGCTGTCTTTGCAAAAACATCACTACTGCCCTCCTTTTCATATTCACTACTCATAAAATCGATGATCGCCTTTGCATCAATCTGCTCAGAATATGCCATAAACTCAGAGAACAAATAATAAACTTGCAACAAATAATCTTTTTGAGGATATAAAGCATTATCAAGTACAATGGCAACCGCCTTTTTATCGGTTAAGAATTTTTCAAATGCCATAAAAGGTTGTTAAATTTTAAGAAATCATCCTTCATTAAGGATTTGTAATGGAAACTAAGCTTAGCTCTTCGGTTTCGGCCTCAATTGCATATACACCATTTAATGTTGCTTGCTGAGCTAGATCGAGATTATTTTCTGAAGTGCTATAAAGCAACTTTCCGTTATCGAAAACAAGCCAATCCGTAATTTTTGAAGATTTATACTTTGGATTTGCAGGCAACAATACACTCAATCCAAACTCCTCAAACAATACTAGCGACTTTGTCAGCGCAGCAATTTCAGCTTCGTAAAGTGGAACTAGTACATCTACTCCATAATCTAAACACTTAGTGAGCAGATTGTGGGCTAGTACGTCGGCATTCCATCCGCCTAATTCTACAAAGCTGTAAGTGTTAGTAGCGATAGTAGGCATATCTCCATAATCGCCTAAAACTACTTCCCAACCTTCGAACGCTTTTACCAATTTTAAAGCTGTCGCTGTTTTGCCTCCGGTAATTAAAATTTTCAATTGTTGTATTGCTTTATGTTATATTGCTTTATTGTTTGGGTTTCGACACGCTTAGGCTAACAAACTGCCTACTGTAAACTGCTTACTGAGAACTGCCAACTATTAACCCGTCTTTCATGGTGACTACCCTATCGCTTATTTTAGCCAACTCATTGTTATGGGTTACGATAACAAAAGTTTGCTTAAAGTTATCTCTTAAACTGATGAATAACTGATGTAGTGCATCTGCATTTGCTGAATCTAAATTTCCAGAAGGTTCATCAGCCAATACAATTGATGGATGATTTACTAAAGCCCTTGCTACCGAAACTCGTTGTTGCTCGCCACCTGATAATTCATTTGGTTTATGATGAGCACGATCTTTCAAGCCAAACAGATCTAATAGCTCTGCAGCTCTTTTCTCTGCTTCCTTCTTGCTTCTTTTTGCAATAAACGCCGGAATACAGATATTTTCCAAAGCATTAAACTCTGGCAACAAATGGTGAAACTGAAATACAAAGCCAATATTCTGATTTCTGAAAACACTTAAACGCTCACCAGAAAGCTTGCTAACTTCCGTGCCTTTTAAAGTTACTATACCAGCATCAGGCTGATCTAATGTTCCCAAAATATGTAACAACGTACTTTTGCCGGCACCAGATGCACCAATTATACTTACAATTTCGCCTTCATTTACCTCAAAATCTACACCCTTCAATATCTCTAGGCTACCGTACGCTTTTTTTATCCCCTTGGCTTGTAACATAATGCAAATGTAGATTAATTGTTGAAAGATTGGAAGGTTACAAAGTTGAAATGTTAATTGAGCGGCAGGAAAGAAATCGATATTTTCTAAAAATTAATTTGGAAATCAAAAATCCATTCTTAACTTTGAAACACAAAGCACTTTAAAAATGAACCAACAAGAGCAATTAGATACGCTTAATGATATCAGGAATATCATGAACCGCTCGTCGAAATTTATTTCATTAAGTGGATTATCGGGTATTTTCGCTGGAGTTACTGCTTTAGTGGGCGCTTATTTTGCACACCAAGCTTTAAAAGATTATCTAGCGGGCAATATTGGATTTGGTTATGATGCCCAGTCTGATATCGAAATTGAGCTATTGAAAATTGGAATATTGGTGCTAGTTTTTGCATTGTTAGGAGGCATATTCTTTACTTATAGACAAAGCAGAAAGAAAAACCTTCCACTTTGGGACAGTACAAGTAGAAATTTGATTGTAAACCTGGCAATTCCCTTAGTTACGGGTGGGCTTTTTGTAATTGCATTATTGTTAAACCATAGTAATGCAGTAGGTTTAGTTGCGCCAAGTACATTAATTTTTTACGGATTGGCGCTAATTAACGCTAGCAAGTTTACTCATTCGGATATCAAGTTTTTAGGTGTTTGCGAAATTATTTTAGGTATTATCGCCATGTTTAATATTGGATATGGTTTGTATTTTTGGGCCGCTGGTTTTGGCGTACTGCATATTTTATACGGCAGCATCATGTATTTTAAATATGAGAAAGGAACAGGGCGAGAGGCATAAGGTTTAAGGTTTAGGAATTTCCAAAATCGTAAATCGTAAATTTTAAAATCGTAGCATACAAATGAAAAACCCAATAGGCTCACTAAATAAGATTTTTGATAGCAGGATAAGGCTAGGTGTGATGTCGGTGCTTATTGTGAACGATAGTGTGAGCTTTAACGACCTGAAACAGCTGCTAGAATTAACTGATGGTAACCTTGCCTCCCACTTAAACACTTTGGAGCAGGCAGAATATATTAAAATGCACAAAGCTTTTATTGGAAGAAAAACAAATACCACCTATACCATCACCCCTTTGGGTAAGCAATCTTTTCAGTCGCACTTAGATGCTTTAGAAAAGATGATCAAAGGAATTTAATTTTTTTTAAACTTTAACTTTGAAAAACAAAGTACTTTATACTAACTTTAAATAATCAAATCATGGAAACAATGACAACACTTAAAACAACATCGAAACAAAGATTAATTACCACTTTCGCCATTATTGCTTTTATTTTAGCAATTCCAGCTGTGGCAATGCAGTTTACAAACGAGGTAGACTGGAAACTATTCGATTTTATCATTATGGGTACGCTCTTAACCATCACCGGACTAGCTATTGAATTAGTGACTAGAAAAGTTAAAACAGCCAATGGAAGAATTTTACTTACCATAGCTATTTTGATCGTTCTGTTCTTGATCTGGGCTGAATTAGCTGTAGGTGTATTTGGAACCCCTTTCGCTGGTAGTTAAGCTGGCGATATTTTTTTGAATAATTACTTTGAAACACAAAGCACTTTAACAAATGCAAAATCAACACGAATTGTCTGTAGTAGCTATCGCTAAAAAATGTGCAAGAATATCATTGTTAACGGGTATTTGCATTTTTCTAGCATTTGCAATCAGTAAAATAGATCAGATTATGGTGGTTGGGGGCATATTTCTATTGGTAGCTTTTATGGTTAACGGGTTAATCCTATTTATCCTGATGCTGCATTTGTTAGGCCCCAGGACTAACCATCCGCAGATATTTCGTGCTATTGTAATCATGCTTGTCAATATCCCCATCGCTATTTTTTTCGCTTGGCTCTCTATCCAAATTGCCGACTTGCATCACATCAATATATAATGCAACCACACTCTAAATCCAAACCATCAAAACAAATGATACAAAAAATTGATTACCGTCTTCCGCTCATTTTAATCGGCGGCTTTCTATTTCAGTTCCTATTTTGGGATGAATTTTTAGGATTGAATTTACTACTGTACTCGCTATTTATCCTTGCCATTACTTTTACAGATAAGCAAATTCCTTTTCACAAAACGAAGTTATACACCGCACTACCACATTTAGCAGTAGCTATTTATATTGCTTACAACAATTCTCTACTCGCTATTATTACTTGGTTTATCACCTTGCTTATATTTCTGGGAACAGCTCATTTTGTAATGCTAAAATCGGCAACCACGGCTTTGGTTTGGGGAGTTTTACAGGTCATTAGTGGTCCGTCTGGCGTAATTAGCAAATTGAGAGCGACGAAGGTTGGTAAAATCAATCTGAAACCAATACTGAAACCGGTAAAATACATTGTTTTACCTCTGTTAATGGTGGTCATCTTTTGTTCGCTCTACAGTTTAGCTAATCCCATTTTTGCGAAATATGTAAACACCTTAAATGCTCATATTAGCCAGTTTTTCAGCAGTATTTTCAGGTTTTTATTTATTGATATCAGCTTTTTTAAGTGCATTTTTATTGCGCTGGGTAGCTGTATCACCGCTGGAATAATTGTTACTGTTAAGAGTAATCTGTTAGAAGATATAGAAATTAGGGAAACTGATGAACTTACGAGAAAACGTAGAAAAAACAATGGAAATCTGCTTTTTGAGGATTTCAAAACCCTGTTTTCTGGCAATCAGACTAAGAAGCTACTAGGGCTTAAGACCGAAAATATTATCGGTATCATATCTTTCGTAGCACTTAACATTTTACTATTATTTTTAAATGCTATCGATATTTCTACCTTGTGGTTAAACAACAAAGTTGATGTTGGCAAAGATTTTTCGGCAGAATTGCACGATGGAACCAACACCTTAATTTTCAGCATTGTAATTGCCATGTTAATTGTGGTATACTTCTTTAGCGGAACCCTTAATTTTTACCGTAAAAACAAGTTTATCAAAGCACTCGCCTACTTTTGGATTGCACAAAATGCTTTTTTGGTACTTTCTGTTTTTCACCGAGATTACGATTATATTTTTTACCACGGATTGACCCACAAACGAATTGGCGTAGCTGTTTTCGCTACACTTAGTCTCATAGGTTTGCTTACAGTTTATCTCAAAATTGCAAAGCAGCGAACAATTTTCTTTTTGTACCGCATCAATTCGAAAGTTTGGTACGTGCTTTTGGTACTATTAAGTTTCGTAAACTGGGATGTTTTAATTGTGAGTTACAACTTTGAAAAGGCTCACAAGATAGGTGTTGATGTTGATCATTTGATGAGCTTTTCTGACAAAACCCTACCCCTATTACAGAAAAACCGAGAGTTGCTCTTAAAACATGCTATCATACAGGCTGAGAGCGAACAAGCAAGTCACGATGAAATAACGGCGGCAGTAGATTCTACAGCTACCAGAGTTGCTGTAGTTACAGTAGAAGACACAAATGCAGCGCCTCCGTTAAGTAAAGCAGAGCGAAAAGCGTTAACCATTAAAAATGCTAAAGACAGTTTTAACCAAAGACTAGATAATAAAATTGAGTGGTTTTTAGAAAGACAGAAAACTGGATCTTGGTTATCGTTTAGTTATTGGAATTGGGAAGCGGTAAAAAGTCTAAAAGCAACATTAAGCAAATGAAAACTATCATAGAAATCAGGATTGGTACTTGGACAGCCATTTGTTCTTTTGTAATCGGAACATTACTTTTTCTAACCTTAATCATTACAAATCATATCGCTCTTGCATATCTGGGCTTTTATTACCTGCTTGTTATCATACCTGTAAACATGCTTGTATTGTTAATAATTACCTTAAGTGCTTTTCTCAACAAGGAAAGATGGATTGAACATCTTAAAACTATGGGGCTGATGCTATTAAATATTCCAATAGCTTGGCTTTACCTCATCTTATTAAATTTTTACGTCTAAGGAGATAAAATGAAAAAATCTGAAAAATGGGTTCAGTACTTCTCGAAGAACCAAAAAAACCCCATTTCATGAACTTTGTCAATCTTACTTTCCATCAGCATATTAAGATTGACAAAGTTTGTGCAACATTCCATTGTTAATTAAACCCGATTGAGCGGATTAGCCCGCAGCGAGCGAGAGCGTTAGCGATGCGAAGCGAGGACTATGAGCAAAAGCGGGGCTACATTAGCCAAGAAACACCGCCCCTACATTTTCAAAAAATAGACAAATATTTAAGCCTACAATTTAACAATCCAACAATTTAACAATAACATCGTAGTAACGTTGCTATTTCTTTACATTTAAATCAATTTTACTATTGGCATAAAGGATTTGAAATTGTAGATTTGGGCAAATTTTAAAGAAATGAACATCCACGAATATCAAGGTAAACAAATTCTAAAGAGTTTTGGCGTTGCTATCCAAGAAGGCATTGTTGCTGACACAGTTGACCAAGCTGTTGAGGCCGCTAAACAAATGAAAACTGACTTTAACTCTGACTGGGTTGTGATTAAAGCGCAAATCCACGCTGGAGGTAGAGGTAAAGGCGGCGGCGTTAAATTGGCCAAAAACTTAGATGAGGTGAAGCAAAGAGCTACCGATATTTTGGGAATGCAGTTGGTTACGCCTCAAACTGGTGCAGAAGGCAAGAAAGTAAACAAAATTTTGGTTGCTCAAGATGTTTACTATCCAGGTCCAACGGAAACTAAAGAGTTCTACATGAGTGTACTTTTAGACCGTGCTGCTGGCAAAAACATTATTATGTATAGTACCGAAGGTGGTATGGACATTGAGGAAGTTGCTGAACACACACCTCACTTGATTTTCAAAGAAACTATTGATCCTAAAGTAGGTTTACAAGGTTTCCAAGCTCGTAAAATTGCTTTCAACTTAGGTTTAAGCGGTGCTGCACACAAAGAAATGGTAAAATTTGTTGCCGCTTTGTACAAAGCTTACGATCAAACAGATTCATCTATGTTCGAAATTAACCCAGTATTAAAAACTAGCGATGACAAAATTATTGCTGTTGATGCTAAAGTTGATTTAGACGAAAATGCATTATACCGTCATCCAGATTATGCAGCAATGCGTGATAAATTAGAAGAAGATCCAACAGACGTTGAAGCTAGCGAAAGTAACCTTAACTACGTTAAATTAGATGGTAACGTAGGTTGTATGGTAAATGGCGCTGGTTTAGCGATGGCTACAATGGACATTATTAAACTTGCTGGTGGCGAGCCTGCTAACTTCTTAGACGTAGGCGGAACCGCTAACGCTACTACAGTTAAAGCTGGTTTCAACATTATCTTGAAAGACCCTAACGTAAAAGCAATCTTAATCAACATTTTTGGTGGTATTGTACGTTGCGACAGAGTTGCGCAAGGTGTAATTGATGCTTATCAAGAAATTGGCGACATTAGAGTGCCTATCATTGTTCGTTTGCAAGGAACTAACGCTGAAGAAGCTAAAAAATTAATCGACGAGTCTGGATTGAAAGTTTACTCAGCAATTTTGTTGAAAGAAGCTGCAGATTTAGTTGAAGAAGTTTTAGCTAAATAGTCAGAAAGTTTTTTCCGCAAGCCGGAAAGATATATCTTATAAAAAGGCCAGTTGAGCAATCAGCTGGTTTTTTTTTGTTTTGTGCCGTCATCTCGACCGTAGCGGAGAGATCTTTGAGCGTTTCTTTTTTTTTGAAAAGCAGTTTCAGTAGTTCTTCGTCTACGTCAGTCCCGCTTTCCGCTGCAATCTTTTTGTTTTCCCTCCGCCGTCATTTCGAACGCAGAGAGAAATCTACAAGTATAATGCTGCTATCTTACAGATTTCTCCTCGTTCCTCGTCGAAATGACGCAACAAAAAGTATTTTCGCTTCAATCGGGTTTAGAGAACAAAAAATCCTGCACAAAATTGTCGATCTTATATGTCAATCGATCAACTAAAATTGGCAAAGTTGCCGACAGAAAATTCTTCGCCACAAAAGTCATTAGGTTTTCTGTAGATTTAACATTATGAACCACGACCAACAAAACTTAAACACTTGGAATAAAGTTGCCAAAATTTACGAAGACAAGTTCATGTATATGGATTTGTACAATGAAACTTATGATTTCGTTTGTAATGCCATTGATAAAGAAAATGCCAAAGTATTAGAGATAGGTTGCGGTCCTGGAAATATCACAAAATATCTGCTCAACAAAAGACCTGATTTACATATCCACGGTATAGATCTTGCCCCGAACATGATTGAGCTAGCAGAAAAGAACAATCCAACAGCTAGCTTCACCGTAATGGATGCCAGAAAAATTAGCGAACTAGACACGAAATTCGATGCAATTATTGCAGGCTTCTGCATTCCTTACTTCTCTCCTACCGAATGTGAGCAATTCATTGTTGACGCCAAACATCTGTTAAATAAAGAAGGATTAATCTACATCAGCTTTGTAGAAGGCGCTCCATCACAATCTAAGCTAATGACCAATAAAAATGGCGATAGCGTTTATTTTAATTACCACGAATTGGAAACTCTAAAAGGCTTTTTAAAAGAAATCGGGTCTATTGATACGAATGTTTTTAAAGTAGATTTCAAAGATCAGCGAGTGAAAGCGAAATTCATACAGTTTTAATAGCTAAAACTAGTAGATAAAACAAAAGCCAATCAAAACTGACTGGCTTTCTATAGGTTGTTTAGGTTTAGTTTAAAATCTCTTTGTCATTTCATTTGTTTTATGAAAAAGCTCTGGCCATCCAACCAGAGCTTTAATCAAACCAAATATAAATGTACTTTTTTGTATGAACACAACAAATATATAGCTATTTTTTGAAATTAAAAATATTTTATAAGAAAATAAATCATTTTTTCCTGTAAAAATTAAAAAACAAATAAAAAATACAAAATAAACAACAATAAAATAGTTAAAAAACTAATTAAATATAAAATATCATAAAATTTTCAATCACAAAACACATTAAATCATCAATAAATAGAAAAATATACCAAAAAAACACAAAATTCAACTTTAAAATATGCAAAAACATAAAAAATACACAAAATATATACAAATAAACAAAAATGTATATTTGTATATGAATGATTATTTATAAACTCAAATGGAAAATCCTGAAAATAACATGAACAGAAAATCGCTTATTAAATCGTTAATCACTATAAGCAATCTAGTTACTAAGGGCGTTGATATAGCAATGGTTAAAATTGCATTTTTCCATAATGCAGAACTAACTTTTGTCGACAACGAGCAGGCTGCACTATATCATTTTGATATAGAAGAAGAAATTGTCAGAGGCAACCTAAATAAAAAAGAAGTTTTCATATCCGAAAAATTCCCTTCTAACAATACCGAAGAGGAAATTAACTGTTACGCAACTATCCCATTGATGTCTACTAACGGCAGTAACATCGGCTCACTCATTGTTTTCGACATCAAACCGTACAGCTTCACAGATCAAGATATCGTTTTACTAAAAGATTTTGCTCAACTAACATCCGATATCATCGAAAAACATATCGAAAACGAAAAAACACAGCGAGTTTTCGTCGATTTCTTACACAAAACCGTCCACGATCTAAAAAATCCTTTAACATCCATCTCTCTAACTTCCGAATTATTAAAGCGTAAAGCAGAGGATCCAAAAACTGTGATCAGCTTTTCAGAACGCCTAGAAAAAGCTAGCCAGAAATTATTTGCCAGTTTAGAAAACTTAAAGTCTGCTTACCCAGTAGAAAATAGCGGCTTTAAACTCAATGTAACAGAGATTAATCTGGGCGATTTTTTAGCAGACATTCAAAAAAGCATCAGCACTGCAGATATTAAAATCGAAAACACAATTACAACAGCCATTCACGCTGAATACGATAGACTAAAGGAAGCAATTACGCAGTTGGTGACCCACATCCTCAAAAACGGGCCAATCAATAACATCACCATAAAATCTTACCAAAAAGATGATGAAGCAGTTATTGAAATCACCTCTGGACAAACTGCGAACTTTAATAGTACAGCAATAACAATTGCTAAAACATTAATAGGAATGCACAAAGGAAAATTGGCTATTACGCCAGATAACTACTTGGTATCACTATCTTTAACAGTATTATAAAGTTTAAAAGCAATTACAAAAATACTTCCCTTATCATTATCAGGCTCGTACCAAATCTCTCCATCTTGCAACTCTGTAAATTCCTTGCAAAGCAGCAAGCCTAATCCTACCCCTTTTTCGTTATTAGTACCAAAAGTTGAAAGCGCTTTCAGCTTGAATAGATTCTCTTGCTCTTCTTCGCTTATCCCTAAACCATTATCTTTTATTTTCACAAAACAACGTTCGTCATCATAACTGAAAGAAACATGCACCCTGCCACCTTCTGGTGTAAATTTAATTGCATTATTCACCAAATTGCGAACTACAATCAAAAACATATTTAGATCCGCAGCAATCAAAACCCCATCTTCCAAATCAAGCTCAAGTTCGATGTTCTTCTTCTCAGCAATATTAGCCTCCAAGCTCAGCCCCTTTCGCAACTCATGAGCCACATCTACCGCAACAATATCAACCCTTGCCCCATCTAACTGCGATTTAGACCAAGCCAACACATTAGCTAACATCTCTGCGGTATCCCTGGTAACATGAAGCAAACGTCGTTTAATGGTATCGTTTTCTTCTGGCGTGATATCCATTACGGCCAAGATCTCTAAATAACCCAAAATCGAACTCAGCGGCGAGCGAATATCATGCGCTACGATAGAGAATAGTTTTGCTTTTTCAGAATTGAGTTTCTCCAACTCTTTATTCTGCAACATAATTTGATCGCTCTGCGCCTCTATCTCTTCTGTCTTTTGATAAACAACATCACGTTCCTTGTCGTAACTATTCCTGATGAAATAGATACTTAAACAAATCAATAGCGCTGCTACAACATAAGTTACAGCAAAATCTACAGTTTTAGCTAAATCATCAGTATAAACATTAGGTATCGCTTCTGGATTTAAATATTCGTAGGTTAAAACACCAAAAACAGTTACCAGATTTAGAGAAATCCAGATCAACAACTCTCTTTTAGGCACCACCACAATGGTAATCAGCAGAATAAGGCAAAACAACACCATATTTGGCCCATAAATGCCCGAATTAAAAAAGTAATTGAGTAGAAAGGTAAAATTGGCAACAATACCTAGGCTACGTATCGCAATCTTCGTACTTCGCCTAATCCGCGACAAATAATAAAGTACAGCTGAGAACAAACTCCCGAACAAACAAATAACCGCTACTACTTCTAAACCGATATAGTAATTAAAGAAAATTTCGAGAAAAAGTGCTACAACAGCGATTACACAAAACGTATTAAATATCCGCTCTTCGAGAGAAAATTTTCTAGGATCACCAATAATATGGTTAGCACTGAGCCACGAGCGAAATTTTGCCACAGTTAATTTAGAATAATTTTAAACACAAACATAACCATATTACAGGAAAGATACGCAAACTAAGTTTAAAATTAACCCAAGCTAAATACCTAAAATTAAACTGTAAATCGTTATTTTTGCGACTTTTACAATAAAACAATATGATTAAGAGACAACAAATTAAGGATTTATTAAAATCTACAGATTTTAACACTGAGGTAACGGTTATGGGATGGGTTAGAACCTTCCGTAATAATCAGTTTATTGCGTTAAACGATGGGTCTTGCATGGGCAATATCCAAGTTGTGGTTGATTTTAATAATACCGATGAGAATTTGTTGAAACGAATTACTACTGGCGCTGCAATTAAAGCTACTGGTGCTTTAATCGAATCGTTAGGAAAAGGGCAAACTGTAGAAATTAAAGCTACGGCTATTGAGATTTTAGGCGATAGTGACCCTGAAAAATTCCCTCTACAACCAAAAAAGCACAGTTTAGAGTTTTTAAGAGAAATTGCGCATCTGCGTTTCAGAACTAATACTTTTAATGCTGTTTTTAAAGTTCGCCACGCATTAGCTTTTGCTATTCATCAGTTTTATAACGAAAGAGGTTTTGTTTACATGCATACTCCAGTGGTTACCGCAAGTGATGCAGAAGGCGCTGGTGAAATGTTTAAAGTAACTACTTTAGATTTCGATAACGTGCCTCGTACCGACGATGGAAAAGTAGATTTTTCAGAAGATTTCTTCGGTCGTGCTACGAACTTAACCGTTTCTGGACAACTAGAAGGTGAATTAGCAGCAATGGCTTTTGGACAGATTTACACGTTCGGACCAACTTTCAGAGCTGAAAATTCAAACACTACTCGTCACTTGGCTGAGTTTTGGATGATTGAACCAGAAGTTGCTTTTGCAGATTTGGAAAACAACATGGAATTGGCAGAGGACATGATGAAATATGTCATCAGCTATGCTAAAGAAAACTGTAAAGAGGAATTAGAGTTTTTAAACAACCGTTTAGCGGAAGAAGAAAAGCAAAAACCGCAAAACGAACGCAGCGAGTTTACATTGTTAGAGAAATTAGATTTCTGTTTAGCAAACGATTTCCAACGTTTAACTTATACAGAAGCAATTGATATTTTAAAATCATCAAAACCAAACCAGAAAAAACAGTTTAAATACCTGATTGATAGCTGGGGAGCTGATTTACAAAGTGAACATGAGCGTTATTTGGTAGAAAAACACTTTAAACGTCCGGTAATTCTAACGGATTACCCGAAAGATATCAAATCTTTCTACATGCGTTTAAATGATGATAACAAAACCGTTGCTGCAATGGATATTTTGTTCCCAGGCATTGGAGAAATGATTGGTGGTTCGCAACGTGAAGAACGTATGGATGTTTTAAAACAACGTATGGATGAAATGGGCGTGCCTCAAGAAGAACTATGGTGGTATTTAGATACCCGTCGTTTTGGTTCTGCTCCACATGCTGGTTTTGGCCTAGGTTTCGAGCGTTTAGTACTTTTCGTTACTGGCATGACCAACATTCGCGATGTAATTGCTTTTCCTCGTTTCCCTAAGAGCGCTGAATTTTAATTGAAGCAAGGATTAAAGAAAAAGGAATAAAAAACTTTTTGCATAACAAAGCCACTTAAGATTTAAATGGCTTTGTTGTTTGATAACATTTAGCTGATGCTGAAATAAATTCAGCATGACGGTTTAATGCTTTATTATTTATCCATTACCATTAAGCTACCTGCGCTACTCTATCCCCTTTGGGGAGAGATGCCTGAAAGGCAGTGAGGGGCTTTTACTCATGATAAGGATTAGCAGTTTGGTAATCCACCTCAGTAACTTTATAATCAGTAGGCAAGAAACTTGCAGAGGTACTTAAGGCCATCCCTAACTCAAATCGAGAAGGATATGGCGTTTGCAACAACGAACCTTCCGGCAGGTAAGGATAAGTTTCTCTGTAATTCTGTATCACATTAGGACTAACCCTTCTATTAATATAAGCTCTGGTTAACTGGCTAAATTCTTTCAATCCGGCAGCGCCTAATAGCTCTACCGCACTAGCTACAGTTTGGTTATGGAAGTTTTTCACCCTTACTTTCTTATCCTCAACCACCAAACCCTTCATTAAACTTTGGTCTTGCGTAGCCACACCAGTAGGGCAAGTATTGCTGTTGCACTCCAAAGCTTGGATACAGCCCAAAGCGAACATCATACCTCTTGCGGCACTGCACATATCTGCTCCCAAAGCTATATTTTTAACAATGTCGAAACCTGTAGATACTTTACCCGAAGCAATAATTTTGATGTGCTTTTTCAAATCGAAGCCCACTAAAACATCGTGAACAAATGCCACGCCATCTCTTAACGGCATACCCACCGAATTAGAAAACTCTTGTGGTGCAGCACCTGTACCACCTTCTCCTCCATCTACGGTAATAAAATCGGGATAAATTTTAGTCTCTATCATCGCTTTGCAAATGGCAAAAAACTCACTTTTACGACCGATACACAATTTAAATCCAACTGGTTTTCCGCCAGATAAATCTCTTAATTGCTTTACGAAGTTCATCAATTCTATTGGCGTAGAAAAAGCGGAGTGTCCTGGAGGCGATAGAACATCTTTACCTTCTGGTACCAAACGAATACGAGCCACTTCTGGGGTAACTTTTTTTCCTGGTAACATACCACCATGCCCTGGCTTTGCTCCTTGCGAAAGTTTTATCTCAATCATTTTCACTTGCTCGGTTTGGGCACGTTCACCAAAAGCTTCGCCATTGAAAGTTCCGTCCATATTTCTACAGCCGAAATAGCCTGTACCAATTTGCCAAATCAAATCGCCGCCAAGTTGACGGTGATAATCGCTAATCCCGCCTTCGCCAGTATTATGAGCAAAATCGCCCAACTTTGCACCACCATTTAGTGCCAACACCGCATTTTGACTTAAAGAACCAAAACTCATTGCAGAAATATTGTACACACTTGAAGAGTAAGGCTGCTTACAATCCGGTCCACCCACTAAAATTCTAGGTTTCAAATTTAAATCGTGGTGACTGATAGCCATAATACTATGACTTAACCACTCGTAACCATTTTCATACACATTTAATTGCGTACCAAATGGAATAGTATCTAATTCTTTTTTAGCACGTTGATAGATTAAAGAACGATTTAACCTATTGTAGGGAGTTCCGTTAGTATCACTTTCTACGAAATACTGATAAACTTTTGGTCTCATGTGCTCCATAAAGTAGCGCAAACGACCAACCACCGGATAGTTACGTACAATGCTTCGCTTAGGCTGAACCATGTCGTAAATCCCTAACAATACTACTGGGCCAGTAAATAAAAATGTCCACCATAAGAATGGATGGTAAAGTCCTAACATTACCGTAAATGCAACCAAAAAAGCTGCAAATGCCACAAATGCTTTTCTCATCTCAGTTAATTAATGTTTTTTCACCTTAGACATTTTAGTACATTTAAGCTTTTGTTTTGAATAAGGCTAAAATGATCTTAGATATCTTAGATGGTTAATTTTATGTTCGTTTGCTGCTAAAGTAGCAATATAAACCCCGATACCGAAACAAGTACCACATCATTTTGTTATTTTTACATATGCTTATCAGAATTTATCCAGAAAACCCCAACCCGAAGGCTATTGAACAAGCCGTTGAAGTACTAAAAAAAGGTGGAATTATCATTTACCCCACTGATACGATATATGGTTTGGGCTGCGATATCACCAACCACAGAGCCATTGAAAGGATTTGCAAAATTAGAGGCATCAAGCCTGAAAAAGCTAACTTTTCATTCATTTGTGCTGATTTAAGGCATATTTCTGATTATATCAAACCTATAGACACCACTGTTTTCAGAGTATTGAAAAAGGCTTTGCCAGGTCCGTTTACTTTTATTTTTAACGCGAACAACAACGTGCCTAAGCTGTTAAGTTCTAATAAAAAAACGGTAGGTATTCGTGTACCTGATAACAACGTAGCCCGTCAAATTGTAGAAGCTTTGGGCAACCCGATTATTTCTACATCGATAAAAGACGATGATGAGGTAATTGAATATTCTACAGACCCAGAATTAATCCACGAAAAATACGAAGACTTGGTTGATTTGGTGATTGATGGAGGTTATGGTGATAACGAGGCTTCTACGGTGATTGATTGTACGGGTGGAGATTTCGAGGTTATTCGTGAAGGAAAAGGCGATATTGAAGAATATTTATAGGAGCTAATTCCGTAAATTAGCTGGATGAATAACGGCAATACTTCTGCTTTTAAAAATTTCTTTAATTCTGAAAAAATTGGTGGTGTTTTACTGCTATTTTGCGTTGCTATTTCTTTAATAATTGCTAATTCTGGCGCAGCAAAAGGATTTGAAAACCTATTAAACACAAAATTAGGTTTCGATATTGGCAGTACTCATATTAACTACACAGTTTCAGCTTGGGTTAATGATGGTTTAATGGCAATTTTCTTCCTTCTAGTTGGCTTAGAAATTAAAAGGGAATTAATTGGAGGAGAACTTTCTAGCGTACAAAAAGCAAGTTTACCTGTGTTAGCAGCGGTTGGAGGAATGTTGGTTCCAGCTGGAATTTATTTCGCCATTAATAGCGGTACCGAAACAGCAGGCGGATGGGGAATTCCAATGGCAACAGATATTGCCTTTGCATTGGCAATTATCGCTATGCTGGGTAAAAGTGTGCCATCATCCTTAAAAATATTTCTGGCTGCTTTAGCTATCGCTGATGATTTAGGGGCTATTTTAGTTATTGCCATTTTTTATACAGAACAAATCCATTGGCTAGAACTTTCTATCGCTGCAGCCATTATAGCTACACTTTTTGCATTCAATTATTTCAAAATTAAATCGCTTTGGTTTTATTTAATACCCGGAATTTTTCTTTGGTATTTCATGCACCATTCAGGCATACACGCAACCATTGCTGGCGTACTATTGGCTTTTACCATTCCTATTGAAGAAAACTCAAGTACATCTCCCTTAGAAAAACTAGAGCATTGGTTAACTAAGCCAGTTAACTTTTTGATTATGCCTATTTTCGCTTTGGCCAATACCAATATCACATTTGAAAGCGGCATGATTAAAGGCCTAACTTCGCCCTTAGGTTTAGGCATTATCCTTGGTCTTTTTGTCGGAAAAACAATAGGTGTAAGTTTATTTTCTTTCATTGCAGTAAAACTGAAATTGGCAAAATTACCAACCGCAGCCAATTGGAAACATGTAATTGGTGTCGGGATGTTAGCAGGTATCGGTTTTACCATGTCAATTTTCATTTCGATGTTATCATTTTCAAATCCTGAACATATTATTACTGCAAAATTCGCCATCCTTTGTACGTCAATATTTTCTGGCGCAGTAGGTTTTGTTTTCTTGAAATCCTTAAAAACGAAAAATATCTAACCTATGATAGAAACCGAACGCTTTTACATTAGACCTTTAGTGGATAAAGATGCCGCAGGAATATTTGAATTGGATAGCAATCCGAAAGTACATACCTACCTTGGCAACAATCCTATCAAAACCTTGGCAGAAGCCGAAAATGTAATTCGATTAATCCAAAAGCAATACGAAGATTTAGGCATTGGCCGATGGGCAATTATTGAAAAAAGCAGTGGAGATTTTGTGGGTTGGACGGGTTTCAAATACATCGTAGAACCTATCAATGGGAAAGTTAATTATTATGATTTAGGTTATCGATTAATCGAAAGCTTTTGGGGCAAAGGTATTGCTAGCGAAACTGCAATAGCTTGTTTGAAATATGGTTTTGAAGAAATGAATTTGAAAGAAATTTACGGTATCTGTGATGTAGAAAATGCTGGCTCAAAAAATGTACTACTAAAATGTGGTTTTGAACTAAAAGAAAGCTTCATATACGATGGCGCACCACATTATTGGTTTGAAATAAAAAACACAATATAACCAATTAAAATGACAAGAATTTTCCTTTACTTCACTCTGTTATTTGTATCAATTCAACTTTGTTGCAAGAAAAAAGATAGCCAACCTGTAGAAGAACCTGAAATTTATCCTGAAAGCTTGGTTATTGGTAAATGGGTTTATAGTAAAATAAAACTTAATGGTGTGCTATACGATTATCAGCACACAGAAAGATGTGGAAAAGATAGATTTTATTTCCAGAACAGACCCGGACAAGACCATCATTACGTTGAGGTTGTCTACATTACTCCTACTGGTAACTGTGCGATCTCGTCTACCGGAATGATCTGGAAAATTAAAGGTAAAAATCTTTTATTAAGTTTTGGCCAACAAGTTTTCAGCTATAATATCATCAAGCTAGATGCTTCTAATTTTGAGGTTTCCATAAAAATAGACTACGACAAAGACGGAAAGCTTGACGATTTAGAACTACATGCAACAAAACAACCTTGCAACGGAGACGCTGAATGTCAGGAGTAATGCAAATCCTTGCAAAAGATATTTTAAACAATTTTTTAAATGGCTTTCTACGACCTACCAAAAGAAGAACGCGACCAGCTTGTACAACAAATTAATGAAGTTATTTTAAAGGAAATAGCTGAAGGTAAGTTGGCAAAATCTGCTTTGTATTTTGCTGATGAAGATACTTATATCAGAAAAACGGCTTATCTGGCTATTGGAAAAATGTACCAATCTGACAACAACTACTTAACTGCTATCACTAAATTACTAGAAGATTTGTTGCTCAACGATGATTTTAAAGTACGACAAACAGTAATTAATGCCGCAGGAGAAATAGGCAAAAAAAACTTTGAAGCTGTACAGCATTTCTTCGATAAAGGATTATTTGACGAACACCATTCTGTGCGAAATGCAGTAATTGGTTCGGTTAAAAAGATGGGCGAAGTAAATCCGAAACCCGTACTTGCTTGGGCAGAAACTTATTTAACACATCCAGATAAAGAAATTAGAAGAGAAATTTGTCACGGCATTGAACTTCGTGGACGGAAATATCCTCAAGACATTTTACCACTTTTACAACGATTAGAAAACGACCCGACTAAGCGAGTGAGTAGCACTTTAGTTCATGTAATTGGACAAATTGCTTACAAGAAAGGTTGCTTAGCCACGGTAATTGCCCATCTTAAGAACTGGAACAACAAAGATTTAGTAGAGAAAGCACTTGCAGAAATTATTGATTTGCATGACCGTTACAAGGATTTCTCGGCACTAAGTCAGGAGGAAGCAATTGCTTATATAGCGGAGAATTATTAAACCTTGTCATTCCGAGGTACTAGTAATCTATTAACTAGATTCTTCGCTACGCTCAGAATGACAGGGAGCACATAGATAAAGAACTATCTAAACTGCTTCATAAAAGTCTTAATGCTTCCTTCTAGATTATTTGCATCTAGATTTTTCACAAAAGCACTGCCAATAATTGCACCACTAGCGTATTCATTCGCAGCATCAAAAGTTTCTTTGTTAGAAATACCAAAACCTATCACAAATGGATTTTTCAATTGCATATTGGCAATGCGTTTAAAATAGGCAGTTGTTGAATTTTCAGAAACTGATAAATTACCGCCAGTTGTTGCAGCAGAAGAAACTAGATAAATAAAAGCGTTGCTCAATCCATCAATTTTACGGATACGTTCTTCAGATGTTTGTGGCGTTACCAAAAATATATTGCTTAGACCGTACTTTTCAAAAGTAGTTTGGTACATCTCTTCATATTCGTACATTGGTAAATCTGGAATAATGCAACCATCCACTCCTACTTCTTTGCATTTCTGACAGAAAGCTTCTACACCATATTGAAGTACCACATTTACATAACCCATCAATAAAATGGGAATAGTTACTTTTTGGCGTAAATCTTTTAGCTGTTCAAACAAAACAGGCAAAGTCATTCCACTATCTAAAGATTGCTTGCTACTTGCTTGAATTACCGGTCCATCAGCTACAGGGTCCGAATAAGGAAAACCTATTTCCAAGAAATCAGCTCCAGATTGCTCTAAAGTTTCTGCAATTTTTAAAGTTTCATTTAAACTAGGATAACCCGCTGTATAATAAATAGAAAGTAAGCCTTTCTGTTGTTTTTCAAATAATTGTTGAAGTCTGTTCATTTTATGCGTCTTGCGTTAGGCGTCTTGCGTTAGGCGTACTGTTCAAATCGCCAAACCCTCAACGCTTATCTCTTCACTATAAATTAAAATATTTCATATACGTTTCCATGTCTTTATCGCCTCTACCTGAAAGGCAAACCACCACATTTTCGCCACCTTTAAATTCCATTTTCTCTAGGTACGCCAAAGCGTGAGCACTTTCAATTGCTGGAATAATCCCCTCGTATTGAGTTAAAAGTAAGCCTGCTTGCAAAGCTTCGTCATCTGTGATAGAAGCATATAAACCTCTGCCAGTTTTAAACAAATGCGCATGTTGTGGGCCAATTCCTGGGTAATCTAAACCTGCCGAAACCGAATGAGGTTCTACCACCTGACCATCTTCGGTTTGCATTAAGATACTTCTACTGCCGTGCAACACACCTTCTTTACCTAAGGTGGTTGTTGCCGCAGAAAACCCGCTGTTCACCCCTTTACCTGCAGCTTCAATTGCAACTAATTTCACACTTTCATCATCAATAAAATGATAGAACATGCCCATCGCATTGCTACCTCCACCTACACAAGCTAAAACATAATCTGCCAGTTCGCTACCGGTTTGTTCTTTCAGTTGTTTTTTAGTTTCGAAGGAAATGATAGACTGAAATTGCGCCACCATATCTGGATAAGGATGCGGGCCAACCACCGAGCCAATGATATAATGCGTATCTACGGGATTAGCAATCCAATCTCTCATGGCTTCGTTAGTGGCATCTTTTAAGGTTTTACTTCCGGAAGTTGCTGGAACAACCTTTGCTCCCAACATTTTCATTCTAGCCACGTTTGGTGCCTGACGTTTAATATCCACTTCGCCCATGTAAACTACACATTCTAAGCCACGCAAAGCACAAACTGTAGCTGTAGCCACGCCATGTTGACCAGCACCTGTTTCGGCGATGATACGCTTTTTACCGAGTTTCTCTGCTAATAAAATTTGACCAATCGTATTATTGATTTTGTGTGCTCCAGTATGGTTCAAATCTTCTCGTTTAAGGAAGATGTTTGCTCCATACTTTTCCGACAATCTTTTCGCTAGGTACAATGGCGAAGGTCTTCCTACATAATCTTTCAGCAACGCTTTGAACTCTTGTTGAAATTGTTCATCGTCAATTACCGATTGATATTTTTGGCGTAATTCTTCTACATTTGGATACAGCATTTCGGGGATGTAAGCACCTCCGAAATCACCATAATAACCTCTTTCGTCTACAAAATAATTCATGTTATGTTGTCCTTATCGTCATTTCGAGTGAGCGTAGCGACGAGAAATCTAGCTACTTGTCAGATATCTCCTCGTTCCTCGTCGATATGACGAATTGTTTAATTCTATTTTTTAAAAAACTCTTTCAATTTATCTACATTCTTCAAACCAGGCTCTATCTCAAATTTACTATTGATATCGACTGCATATAATCGTTCATCCTTAATCGCTTCTATGTGTTCAGCGTGGTTCAAATCTATTCCGCCACTTAAAAAATAGGGTTTATCTAACTGATAGTTATTGAGCAAAGTCCAATCAAAAACTTTACCCGAACCGCCATGCGCCGAGGTTTGCGTATCAAATAAGAAATAGTCTACCACAGCTTCATAAGCTTCTAAAACACTAAAATCAAAATTTGGATGAACGCCAAAAGCTTTGATTACTTCAACTCCTGTTTGCTTTATCGCTGTGCAGTATGCTACATCTTCCTTACCGTGTAACTGCACTGCTTTTAAATAATGCTTTTGCACTAAAGCTTTTACACTTTCTAGATCCTCATCTACAAAAACACCTACGGTTTTAATTTCTTGTGGCACGTATTTAATCAACTCCGCAGAAACTTCGCTAATGTATCTCGGCGATTTTTCATAGAAGATGAAACCCAAATAATTTGGATGCAAATCTGCTACGGCGACAATGTTGGCTGCATGTTTCATTCCGCAAACTTTGATTTTTAATTTCATATCAAATTTGAACCACCTTAGACACCTTAGTTCACATCAGTTTCTTAAGGCTAAAATGCGCTTAGGTTCCTTAGGTGGTAATTAATTTAGGCGTTAACCAAACTCTTAAAACTTCCTAACGCTTTTTTATTTAACAACGATTCTTCCGCTTCGTAATAACAATCTGCAAAAGTTTTATCTTGATTAATCGTCTGTATTGCTAAAGCGGCATTGCACAGTACAACATTATTCTGAGCATCCGTTGCATTTCCATTTAAAACATCAGTAAATATTTTAGCAGATGATTCAATCGTATCTCCACCTTGAATTGCACTCTCCTCTAGTTTTTCAAAACCCAAATCAGCTACCTTTAATAAAGCTTCTCCTTTTTTGGTGAAAGTTTTAAAATCACAGGTTAAGGAAACTTCATCAAAACCATCTACTGCGTGAACAATACTGTAATTTTTATCTGTTTGCTGGTATAAATATGCGTAAATACGAGCCAATTCTAAGCTAAACACACCTACCATTTGGTTTTTCGGCTTTGCCGGATTACACATTGGTCCAAGCATATTGAAGAAGGTTTTCACTCCCAATTCCCTACGTATCGGTGCTACGGTTTTCATCGCTGGATTAAACAGCGGTGCGTGGATGAAACAAATTCCAGCTTTATCTAAGCTGCGTTTTAATTCACCTTCATCGTTGGTAAACGAATAGCCCAAGTATTCCATTACGTTACTAGAGCCACAGCCCGAAGAAACTCCATAATTACCGTGCTTTGCCACCTGATATCCTGCTCCAGCTACAACAAATGAAGCCAAAGTAGAAATGTTGAAGGTATCCTTTCCATCGCCGCCAGTGCCACAAAGATCTATTAGTTCAAAATCAGAGAAATCTACTTTTAGCGCTAATTCTAACATCGCATCGCGGAAACCCTGCAACTCTTCTACAGTAATATTTCTCATACCGTAAGCCGTAATAAAGGCTGCAATTTGCGAATGGTTAAATTCTCCCAAAGCAATAGAAGTCAATATTTTTTGTGCTTCAGCTCTGCTAAAAGTTTTATTTTCAAATAAATGGTTAAGTATCTGCTTCATGGTTGTATAAACAAAAAAAGGTTGCCTCATCAGCAACCTTTTAAAATATTCTTATTAAAAAATAAACGTACAAAAGGTTACATCACGCTATTGCGTTATGCCACCACCAAATTGTATTTACGTTTAATGTTCTCATTCTGTAAGCAAATATGTAATTGTTTTTCTATAAATGCAACACCAATCTATGTTTTATGCAATCTTTTTTAAAAAACCTTTCATGGTGAACGAAAACGTAGTGCCTTTGCCAACTTCACTACTTACTTCGAGTTCCCCTTCGTTTGCCACTACAAATTCTCTACAGATAATTAGACCAAGGCTAGTCCCTTCTTCAGATTTAGTACCCCTGGTTCCTGTTGCTGACAATTCAAAAAGCTTCTTAATTCTAGCTTGGTTAATACCTACACCATTATCTCTTACTTCAAATTTGATCTTGCTTTTACTTACGGCTTCTGCTTTTAAACTTACCTCGCCATTATTATTAGTGAATTTGATTGCATTTGCTGTTAAATTTCTAATCACAAAATCAAAGTGATCAGCATCTGCCTCCAACATAATATCAGCTGGAATATCTACATTAATTGCAATATTTTTCTGTGCAGCAGCTTCCTGAAGCAAACCTAAATTCCTTAAAATATTAGGCAATGGATCAAATTCTGAAGTATTTAACCGCACTCCTTTAATCTGCATTTGTCCCCACTTTAACAACTTATCCAGTATTTCCAAGCTACTATCACAATGCAGCATAAGCTTATTCACCATTCGATGTTGTATTTCCTCATCAAGTTCTTTGTCGTTAATCAGCCTTAAGATACTAATGGTAGATACCAAAGGCGAGCGTATGTCATGGGCAATAATAGAAAAGAATTTATCCTTAATTTCATTACTCTCTTCGAGCTCTAGATTAGCTTTTTTAAGCAACTTATTTAGATGTTTCGATCTGAAATAGTACACCAAGGTTATTACCAACACTACAAAAATTGCTACTGCAATAGAAAGAATAATGTTGTAAAAAATCTGCTGATCTCTATTTTTTAGCGTTAGCTCGTTAAGCTGTGCTTTTGATTTTTCTAGCTCATAAGCACTTTCCAAACTCGATACCTGTTTCATCATATCGGTGTAGAATACTTTTTCGGCAAGCTCGCTGCGCTTCTCCAAATACAAAAGTGCTTTCGCTAAATTCCCCTTGGCTTTGTACAAATCACCAATTTTATCTAGCGCAGTAATCTGTTGGCGGTACATTTTATGCTTTTCTGCAATTTCTAAAGATTGCAAAAGGAAGAACAAAGCACTGTCAGGTTGCTTTATTGCGTACACATCAGAAAGTTCTACCAAGGTAGTTTGTTCTCGCAGCACGTTTTTTATTTCTCTAGTGAAACTTAGTGCTTCTTTATAAACTTTTACGGCTTCTTTACTTTTCCCCTGCTTAAAATAAGCTGTAGCTAATTGTCTAAGCAAACTAATTTTAAGACCATTAAACTCTATCTTATTACTTTTTGAAAGTCCCGTATTTACGTAAGAAATTGCCTTTTCATACTCACCCAACTTCGTATACACGTAACCAAAATTGATATACATGTTCAACGAAAGATTGGACAGCGGAATTTGTTTATCAATTTCTTCAGCAATTCGGAGATTGCTCAAGGCATTTTGATATTCTCCTAAACTGTAATATGCCTCAGCAAATACAACCCTGCCTTCCAACATCCCTAGTTTATGATTATTTTTCTCGCTTATATTTAACGCTTCCATAAAATAAGCTAGCGCTTTATCATAATTACCCTTACGTTTTTCTACAACACCTAGTCTAACGATGGTTGCAGCTAAGCCTATATCATCTCCCTTTTCACGATAAATAGCTTCCGCTTCTAAGTATTTTTCCCGCGAATCTCGGTATCTCGTAGCATTATCGTCAATCATTCCATGTTGGTTAAGCAATGCGGCTCTTCCCAGATCATCTCTTTGTTGTTCTGCTAATTTGAGACCTTCCTTTACGTAAATCAAGGCAGAATCAGGATTGAGATAACGATAATACTTTATAATACGGATATAATCGTCGGTATTTTTTGGTGTTTTAGGTAATTGCTGAGCAAAAACAGGCGCACACAAAAAAAGATTTAGGATTACCCCAAGCAATACAAAAGCGAGCGTTTTGTATAAATTTTGCTTCATTACTTAATGAGTGGGTTTTTCTCCTTCGTGAAGAGTTCGAAAACCTTTTTGTCTGCAAATTTTGGAAATAGTTTATTCACCCAAACAGCCAGCTTGCCCTGGCGTGTCATGATCAGGGTTCGCTTGCGCTGCTCAATGCCATCGCAAATTCTTGCCGCAACCTCCTCGGCGCTCATCATCTTTCCTTCTTCCATGCTGGTTTCGCCATGCGCTTGCCCATCTTGAGCTAACGCCGCAACGCGGATATTTGAAGTGGTAAAACCGGGGCAAGCCACCATCACATGAACGCCAGTTTTTAGCATTTCGGTACGCAAACACTCCATAAAACCATTCATAGCAAATTTAGACGAAGAATAGCCGGTTCTTCCCGGCAAGCCTCTGTAACCTGCAATAGACGAAACTGCGACTACACTCCCCTCGGTTTTCAGAATTTCTGGCAAAGCATACTTGGTGCAGTACACTGTACCCCAAAAATTAACATCCATCAAGTTTTTAAGCACCGCAAGATCTACATCTTTAAACAAAGCCCGCATCGATAAACCGGCATTGTTAATTAGCACATCTATTTTCCCGAAGGTAAGAGTAGCTTGATCAATCAATGATTTACAGTCTTCTTCCTTTGTCACATCAGCCTGGATAGCCAATGCTTTAACATTATATTTCTGCTGTAGTTCTGCGGTAATTTCACACAGTGTAACATACTGACGGGCACCTAACACCAAATTAGCTCCCCTTTTAGCCATTTCTTCTGCTAAAGCTCTACCAATTCCAGACGATGCTCCTGTAATTACAACAATTTTATTCTTCAAACTCATAATTTCCGTTTCCTTTTTGTTTTTCAATTCAGATGCTTCTTCGGTAGATGAAGGCAGCTATTTCAACATAGATGGTTCGTAAGGCACTCTGGTTACGATAGACCGTCCCAAAGTAATTTCGTCAGCATATTCTAACTCCCCTCCAAAGGCAATACCTCTCGCAATAGTAGTAATTGGGATATTAAATTCCTTCAATTTTTTATGTAAATAGAACAAAGTGGTATCACCTTCCATATTGGCACTTAAAGCTAAAATAACTTCACGCACTTCGGCAGTTCTTACCCGTTCTACCAAAGTTTCGATATTCAAATCTGATGGACCAACGCCATCCATAGGAGATATTAAGCCGCCCAATACATGATAAACACCAAAATATTGATTGGTGTTTTCTATCGCCATCACATCTCTTGTATCCTCTACCACACAAATTACATCCTTTTCTCTTTTAATAGCTGCACAAATACCGCAAGTTTCAAAATCAGAAATATTATGGCAAACCTTACAGTTTTTTATTTCATTCTTTAATTTGATTAAAGTATTTCCAAAGTTGGTTACTTCAGCCTGCTCTTTATTTAAAAGATGTAAAACTAAACGTAGAGCGGTTTTTTGTCCAATACCCGGCAATTTACCAAACTCACTTACTGCATCTTCGAGCAACTTTGAAGAAAAATTCATAATGCAAATTTATTAGTTATTTACCACAGATGCACAGATTATTTATCGCTGATAGATATATTTTACAAATTAATTTTCGCTTAAACGCCTGCTTTGCCAAAAGTAGGTATCCAACTCATTTATTTTTACTAACTTTTGCTGTTTTTAGAAAACCAAGTTGCAAGTTTTAGCAAGTTTTTGCTACTTTTAGCAACTAATCAAATTATATATGAGTTCTACACTATTGTTATGTTTTTTAATAGGCTATTTCGGCCTCTTAATTACAATCGCTTTTGCGACATCAAAAAATTCATCAGATAATTCTACATTTTTCTTAGCAAATAAGAATTCTAAGTGGTATTTGGTAGCCTTTGGTATGATAGGTACTGCCTTATCTGGCGTAACTTTCATCTCTGTTCCTGGCGAAGTTGGTGCACCTGGAGGTAACCAATTCCAGTATTTCCAATTCGTTTTAGGAAATGCAGTAGGCTTTATCATTATTGCAACGGTACTATTGCCTTTGTATTACAGAATGAATTTAACCTCTATTTACAGTTATATAGAGCAACGTTTAGGCCATTACAGCTATAAAACGGCGGCTACAATCTTTTTGCTTAGCCGTACATTGGGTTCTGCGGCAAGATTGTACTTGGTAGTGTTGGTACTACAAAGATTTATATTCGATTCTTATGGCGTTCCTTTTTGGGCAACCGTGTTAATTTCATTAGGTCTAATTTGGTCTTACACTTTTAAAGGAGGGTTAAAAACCATCATCATTACCGATACCTTACAAACGTTCTTCTTGGTATTGTCTGTTTTCTTAACGATTTATTTCGTTACCGACAGCTTAAACTTAACTATCGGACAAGCATTTGAAACTATTAAAAGCAGCAGCTATTCAAAAGTATTCTTCTACGAAGATTTTATATCAAGCAAATTTCACTTCTCTAAACAATTCATTGGTGGTATTTTCGTAACCATTGCCATGACAGGTTTAGACCAAGATTTGATGCAGAAGAACTTGAGTATGAAAACCATTGGAGAGGCGCAAAAAAACATGTTTACCTTCACTGGTATCTTCGTTGTACTTAACATCTTCTTTTTAAGTGTAGGTGCTTTACTTTATATTTTCGCAGCAAAAAATGGCATTGAGGTTCCGTTAGACCACATTACAGGCAAGCCAAGAACCGATTTATTATTCCCTACCATTGCACTAAACCACTTGGCAACAATACCTGCTGCTGTGTTTATGTTAGGTTTAACTGCAGCTACCTTTGCTACCACAGATAGCGCTTTAACAGCGTTAACAACCTCATTTTGTGTAGATTTCTTAGGTATGAGCAAAAAAGAAAATGCCGAAAAACCTGGTGCCGTTAGAAAAAGACACATGGTGCACATCGGTTTTTCACTGTTACTTTTTGTAGTAATATTAGTTATTAATGCACTAAACAGCTCATCTGTAGTAAGTTTAATTTTCTTAATTGCATCATACACTTACGGACCATTGTTAGGGCTTTACTCGTTCGGTTTATTTGTAAAATCTCGTGGTTTGCACGACAAATTAGTGCCAATTGTTTGTATCGTTTCTCCATTTCTATGCTACCTATTCGCTACCAATGCGCAAAAATTGCTTGGCGGATATGTTTTTAGCGTAGAGCTAATTTTAATAAATGGATTCATTACTTTTATGGGCTTAATGCTGATCAGCAAAAAAACAGATCAGCAAACTAGATTTTAACCATAATATTAGTCTATGAACAGTGAAGAGAAGATAAGAAGTGCATTTGCCAACAAAGATTGGCAAGAAATTAAAGTAACAGATAGCTGGCAGATTTTTAAAATCATGGCCGAGTTTGTGGATGGATTTGAGAAACTTTCGAAAATTGGTCCTTGTGTAAGTATTTTCGGTTCGGCCAGAACGGCAGAAACCAACCCATATTACCAACTGGCTGTACAATGCGGCCAGTTGTTAACCGAACGTGGTTACGGTGTAATTACAGGCGGTGGCCCCGGTATTATGGAGGCGGGAAATAAAGGAGCGCACTTAAACGGTGGTAAATCTGTAGGTTTAAATATCGATTTACCGTTTGAGCAGTTCCACAATAAGTACATAGAACCTAGTCGTTTGTTAACCTTCGATTATTTCTTTGTACGCAAAGTAATGTTCATGAAATACTCGCAAGGTTTTATCGTATTGCCTGGCGGTATGGGTACTATGGACGAGCTTTTCGAAGCATTAACTTTAATCCAAACTGGTAAAATTGCCCGTTTCCCAATCGTATTGGTAGGTACCGATTATTGGGGCGGCTTGGTAGATTGGATCAAAAACACCATGCTAGAAAAGGAACACAACATTCATGCAGAAGATCTAAACTTATTTAGGTTGGTAGACACCGCCGAAGAAGCTGCAGAGCATATCTTCAGGTTCTATGACAAGTATGTATTGAAACCAAACTTCTAATATCCCAACTCAATTAACGTGGAGTGTAAGTTAATTCTTACGCTCCTTTTTTGTTTTTAGAAGCGCTGGTTTAGTGTAGCTATTTTCGGTCGTCCGGCTTTACACTATAATCTTTTTGTCAGCTTTTCCTTCATTCTAATGTATGTGGTTAAATAAAAGAAGCGCTACTATTTTCCATATCTCAACAAAAAGTATTTCCGTTTCAATCCGGGCTATTTAACATAATTCGGTACTAAACACTTCATTTCTTTCCCCTCAATACGCAAACAGCATAACACATATAGTTTAGCGCCAAGAGCGCAGCGAAAGGTCTAATAGATAGACTTAATAACATTATGATTAATAGATTATTCCTCGAAACTAGGGATGACAGGGAGTTTAACCTATTTAACTTTGTCAATCTTAATGTGCACTTGCAAAGAAGATTGACAAAGTTTGTTGCATAGCAAGTGCCACCTAAACCCGATTGAAGTGGAAATACTTTTTTTTGTTACTGTCTTTACCCCCTGGATGTCATGCTGAGCTTCCCGAATGGTCGGGACAAGTAGTCGAAGCATGTGCAAAATATGAAACAGATCCTTCGATAAACTCACGATGACAATGTCAAAAAAGATTTTAACGTAAAGCGGGACTATCAATCCATAGTAGTAATGGCTATGCTTTTCTAAAAATTCAATTACAAATCAAACAAGCATCATTTTGCTACGTTCTGTAATATCAAAGTAAATTGAGCTTGCAGGTAGAAAGAAAATGTAACTAAGCGTTACCAACTACATCTAAAAAGAAAAACCTATCATGGAAAAGGCAGTTACATGGACAAAAGGCGTATTTGATAGTTCTTATCAGATTTTTTGTGATGGCCAAATTTGTGGTAATCTCATTTTTGAGACATGGAACAACCATGCTCTCGGAATTATGTCGCAAAAGAACTACCATTTTAGATGCAAAGGTTTTTCTAATATTACCACCACTATTTATGGCGATAACAACGAAGAACTAGGAATTATTACCTTTCACATGTGGCAATTTAGGGCAGTTATTGCCTTAAAAAACCAAGTTCCCTTCACTTGGAATTACAGCAATAGTTGGTTAAGTAGCTGGAATGTGAGTAACCATCAAGACACCAACATGCACTTTAGAGCATCTTCTGGCTCGGGTACGGTTACAGGGCAAAATTTAGATAATGAACTAGCGCTGATAACAGGTCTTTACGTTAAAGAATTCTTTTCACGTATATTAGTACTATTAATTGCATTTGTGGCGGTAATGGTTGCAACAAGAGGTATTTAAATTTGCGTTACACCACCACTTACTACCAATTTCATAGCATCGGCAGCGCTCATGTTTAAAGGCTTTATCTTTTCTTTTTTTACCACATAGATTTGGCCTGCAAACGAGTAAGAGAACGGAAAATAAACGATCGCTTCGCCTGGCAAATCTAGTTTGCTTAAATCATTTTGCGTAAGAAAACCTATGCGTTTCATATCTCCCTCGGTTTCTACGAGCACTGGGTGGTTAAACTTTTTCTCGTCACCTACGAAAGCCTCGGTTAAATCTTTAATTGAAGTATAAATAAAATTAAAAAGCGGCAATTTGTTGAGCCAGCGCCTAAACCAATTGTACATTGGCTCGGTTACGAAATAAGTTACAAAAATACCCGCCAACAAGATAATAGCCAATACCAACACCAAACCCAAACCCGGAATGTTACGACTAGCACCTGTATTTGGATCTACTCCTAAGATATTATTGATGTTTAGCCAACTATCTACCGTACTTACCGCCCAAACTACGATGAAAATGCTCAGGGCAATCGGCATTACAATTAACAACCCTTTGATGAGATAATTTAACAGCGCTCTTCCAATCTTATTCATACCGCAAAATTAACCTTTTTTAGTTGGTTCAATAGTTCATTGGTCATTAGTTTATTGGAAAGCCATGCAATTCCCTCTATTCGTAATAATAAACCCGCTTTACACGTTGTGAAACGTTGGTTAAAATCTCGTAAGGAATGGTATTAATTTCTTGTGCTAAATCAACAATACTAGGGTGGTGACCGAAAACGACAACCTCATCGCCTACTTCAACTTCTATATCAGTTACATCTAACATGCACATATCCATGCAGATTGAACCTACGGTTGGTGCTAATTTTCCATCTACCAACATTTTCCCCGTGCCATTACCAAAAGCACGGCTGTAGCCATCGGCATATCCAATTTTTACGGTAGCTATTTTACCGCCATTCGGCAAGCTACCCTTACGCCCATACCCCACTGTCTCTTTTGGAGCTAATGTTTTGATTTGCGATACTGTAGTTTTTAAAGCAGCTACGGTCTGTAATCCTTCGCTGTTAGGTAGCGCACCATCGAAACCATATAGACCTATGCCGATACGAACCATATCGAAATGGTATTTTTGCCAACGTGTGATGCCCGATGTATTTAAAACATGCTTTAACGGCTCATAACCCAATACGTCCGTTAGCTTCCTATACATTTCTGAAAAGATAGCTACTTGCATTTCTGTAAAATCATCATGCTGTGTATCATCTGTAGCCACAAGATGTGTAAAAACAGAGACTACCTTTAACTGCTGATGAGCTGAAAGTACGGCCTTTAGCTCACTAATTTGCTCAACTTCAAATCCTAATCGATGCATTCCAGTATCAAACTTCAAATGCACGGAAAAGTCAGAAACATCAGCAGGAAGAAAATGTAGCAAATTCTGCAAAACCTCGAGGCTGTAAATCTCTGGTTCCAATTTGTATCTCAACATGGCATCAAAGGCTGAAGGTTCGGGGCTCATAACCATAATAGGCAATGTAATACCTGCTTTGCGCAGGGCGATACCTTCATCGGCGTAAGCTACTGCCAGATAATCCACTTTGTGGTATTGCAATAGATTGGCAATCTCGAAACTCCCACTACCATAAGAAAAAGCCTTTACCATCGCCATTGTTTTCACCCCAGAAGCCAATTTCGATTTGTAGAATTGAAGGTTAGACAGCAAAGCATTGAGGTTAATCTCTAAAACGGTATCGTGTACTTTCTGCTCTAAACGCTTGATAATTCGTTCAAAGCCAAATCTACGTGCCCCTTTAACTAAAATTGTTTCATTATTAAAGTTGAGTTGAGCTATCTGAGACAAAAACGTCTCCGTATCTGGAAAGAAAGCTTTTTCTAAATTAAAAAGATGGACATGAGCTGAAATGTTCTCTCCAACGCCAATTAATCGATCTATTTTCTTCTGTTTCAGTAAAAGTGAAATCTCTTTATATAATTCTTCGGCAGACTTTCCAGTTTCATGCAAATCAGACAACACTAAAGTTCTTTTGGGATGTTGGTTTTGCTGATTAAGAAAATCTAAAGCAATACCTAGAGACGAGATATCAGCACTATAGCTGTCATCTATCAACGAGCAATGGTCAATGGCATTTAACAACTGCAAACGCATCCCTACCCTAATCAAGCGAGACAGTCGGAAAGCAACTTCATCTACCTTGTAACCCATCGACAATAAAGTTGCCCAACAAATTACTACGTTTTCAACCGCAGCTGCATCGCTGAAAGGTACGATAACACTGATGTCTTGCTGTTTATATATTGCTTTGATTTCGGCAGTAGTATCTTTAAATTGTACGTTAACGATTTGTAGATCGGCTTTGCCAATAAAACTCCATGTAAAATGCCTTTTGTCGGGCAAAGGCAGCCCTGCAATGATGTGTTCGGGAGCGTAAATAAAAGTATCGACATCGTTAAATAGCTTAAGCTTTTCCGTCAGCTTTTCTAGTTTGCTTTCGAAACCTTCGTCGTGCGCCTCTCTTATATTGGTTAACACGCCAATAGTAGGTTGAATAATTTTCGCCAATTTCTCCATCTCATTCGGCGCAGAAATTCCAGCTTCGAAAATGCCCAAATTATGATGTTCATTTATTTGCCAAACAGAAAGAGGAACACCTATTTGAGAATTGTAACTTTTAGGGCTGCGCACCACATGGTAATCTGTAGAAAGCAACTGATAAAGCCATTCCTTAACAATAGTTTTACCGTTACTACCGGTAATGCCAATTACATCCAAATGGTGTATTCTTCTATGATAAGAAGTTAGTTGCTGTAGCGCCAAAAGCACATCATCCACTTTAATCCAATTTGCTTCAGGATAATTTTCGATCTGAATTTCTTGAGAAACTACAAAGTTCCTAATCCCATTTTGGTAAGCGCTACCGATAAATTGATGTCCATCTCGTTGTGCCGAAATTGCGAAAAACAAGGCATGAAGCGTATCGCTTAAGGTACGGCTATCAGTGACCAGACTTTTTACCACCGAAGTTTTATCATGAAAAAAGCCGTTCCCGTCAATAATTTCAGCAATTTGTTCAACAGTATATATAGTGGCCTTCGACATTACAATGATAACTTAATGATATTTTTTTACGAATTTCAGCAAATATTTATGAACTCTACATGATTACTCATCATTTAATCGTGCGGGTAACATCTGGCAAATATAAACACAATAAACTGAGCAAGCGCCGAGATTATTGACAACAGCACAATGAAATAGTATAAGGAACAGATGACTAACGAGAAAGAAAAGAAATACAACTATGATATAAAGACGGCTTTACAAAAAGCAGCGAATTGGTGCGCTTATCAGGAAAGATCGCAGCAGGAAGTTAGAGATAAGCTATACGAATGGCAAATGAAGCCTACAGAGGTTGAAGAAATTATTTCTACCCTTATTTCCGAAAATTTCCTCAATGAAGAAAGGTTTGCACTAGCTTACGTTTCTGGGAAGTTTAAAATTAAGAAGTGGGGCAAAATTAAAATAAAGCAGGGCTTGAAATTAAAAAGGGTTCCTGAACCAATCATTAAAAAAGCGTTAAATAGCATTGATGGCGATGAGTATTTTGAGACATTGAAAATTTTAATGGAAAAAAAACAGCGAGTAGAAAAGGAAAAGAATGCTGTTAAGCGTCAATTTAAGCTTGTAAATTATCTTCATAGCAAAGGCTTCGAAAAAGATTTAATTTTTATTTTACTGAAAAACATCGACTTAGATTAAGATGTTAAATTTTTATTAAATATTTCTTGACAGAAATATAAATGTGCGTATATTTGCATCACCAAAACGAAAGGGAATTATTTAAAAGCCCAACAGTTTTAAAGATATCGGATGATATCAACAATGCGAAAGTAGCTCAGTTGGTAGAGCACGACCTTGCCAAGGTCGGGGTCGCGAGTTCGAATCTCGTCTTTCGCTCTAAATGCCTTCCTACCAGGAGGCATTTAATTTTAAAAGCATTTTATGCTTGCTGAAGTGGTGGAACTGGTAGACACGCAGGACTTAAAATCCTGTGCCCTCAACAGGCGTGCGGGTTCGATTCCCGCCTTCAGTACAAATGAAATAAAACACAAACATTTAACAATCAATTAGTTAAGCGTTTGTGTTTTTTTGTTTTACATCTAAATCTGTTGGGTTTTCTAGCAAGAATTAGACTTAATAAGCAGTTAATACATTAGTAATCAGATAATTATAATCATTTAGTTTCAAAATCATTTCCAGTCTGTTTAGTTTTTTGTTGATTGAACACCTAAAATGCTATTTATCAGCAACTTGAACTTTCAAGTTATTTCTATAGCTGTAAAATACCATACAAATGTTAAAAATTATATAACAACCTATAAATCAACCTCTTTCTCGATTATCTTCACAATAACTTGCACAAACTTTCTTAACAATTCTTTTTCAGTTCCAGCATAAATCTTCGGATAACTGTTTACTATATGTATTTCTGAATTATCTCTTTTTACGATTGCTTTTTTAACTGCACGATCTGATATCCTTTTAGCTTTTCTTTTTAATATTTTCATAATAAGAATAGAGTAACATTATAATTATTTCGGGATTAATTTGATTGTATAGAAAATATTGCATCTATTTGTCTACCAGCAAATTAATTAGCTCTTAAAATAATGGAAATAAAACAACATATTGAATTTAGTAAAGTTCGTTTAAATGTATTTAGAAAAGAAATAGCGAATATTGATGAACTTTCAAAAAACAGTCTTTGTATTTATACAACCGGAAGTTACGGAAGACATGAAGCTTCCGAGAATTCTGACATAGATTTATTTTTCTTAGATGCTAAAGAGGAATCTCCAACCAGTAACATTGATAAAACCTTAATTAATGCCCAAGTAATTAAAACATGTAGAGCCATGAAATTACCTGAATTTAGTAAGGATGGCGGCTATCTGTAGATTATTCCAAAACTGGCCACTGCTTTTTTTGCAAACTGGCCACATCTAACGTCGCAAAGTGGCACTGATTTCCGCTGAAAAGTGTTCAATCGGCTGATTTTAAGAGGATTTAAGACTATCCAGATGTGTTCTGGAACAAGGTGTTGTTTGATGAGCGAAATCGATTCTTGGTTGAGTAAATACCACTTTAAAAGGAAATCAAACTTGGATAGCTCATCCATTTGAAGACCGCTATCAATTGGGTACTTTTGGTAGCTCGTAAGGGCTTTTGCAAAGCAAAAGAAGGCTTCCTTCAGGATTACAGATGAAGGGGTAACAGAAGGGCAACAAGAATCTCGTGTTCTCTTAGAGGATCTGTGCGGTAAGCATCAAACTATAAATCCATAGTGCCTACTGAACAGTTTGGAACGTACAGGAATGGATAGTATCTCCGAAATACACAGTAACAAATTTTGACACTTCAAAACCTTTATTATTGGTTTTATATTCTTCTGGTGGTTCTGCGGGATCTGCGTATTTAATTGGAAAACTTTGTCGAGAATATTCTAACGGTAGTTTAATAATTACAGTGCCTCGACATGCCAAATCAGCAGCTACTTTAATATGCTGTGCAGCAAACGAAATTCATATGGGTAGCTTAAGTGAACTTGGACCGATTGACCCTCAAATAGACGGCCTTCCTGCCTTAGGATTAAAAAACTCAATTGAACATATTGCGGAACTTGTAAAAACTAATCCAGAGTCAACAGATATGTTCGCAAAGTATTTAAACTCATCTTTAACACTTATAAATCTTGGATATTATGAACGCGTAGCTGAATCAGCGATGCAATATGCGGAAAAATTACTTGAAACTCATGCAGATGGGTTGCCCCGTACCCCGAAAATTATTGCAGAAGAATTAGTTTATAAATATAAAGATCATGGTTTTGTAATTGACAAATCAGAAGCAGAACAAATTTTTGGGACTAATGTAATAAAAACTAATACCGCAGAATATGAACTTGGCAATGATTTATATAGGGCTTTAGATACTATAAGAACTTGGTTTGGATATTTAAAAAAGAACTTTTATTTAATTGGCTCACTCGACAATGAACCGAGTGTCACTGATATGCGGTAGAGGAAGTTTAAAATTTAATAATCTAATTAGCTAGATGCGTGATTGTAAGTGTTCGAAAAATTCTCTTTGTTGAATCTTTCGAACACTATTCTAAAAAACTTATTATTTATTTTTTCCACTTTTTTTGAGTTCATTTTTCTCGATAATGCTCTCAACCATCGTCAGAAAGCCCGATAAATGTTCTAATACAGAACCCGTTTCTGTACAAAAATTAAAATCCCTTAGTTGCAAAACTGAGGGATTTTTTTTGCTATAAAATCTAAGAACTTTCAGTGATTCAAAACAACAAGAATTGATATTTTGAATCACTGAATTTTATCCAATTAGCTGAACGGCACTACTGTTTGTCTAGAAACACCTAAACCATCAGCACCCAACTCTACTACATCACCAGCTTTTAAATAAACTGGCGGTTTGTAGCCTAAACCAACACCAGCTGGAGTTCCGGTAGAAATTACATCTCCAGGCAACAAAGTCATGAATTTAGATACATAAGCAATGAGCTCAGGCACAGAAAAAATCAAGTTTTTGGTAGTGCCATTCTGATGCTTCTCTCCATTTACCGACAGCCATAAACCCACGTTCGAAATATCTGGCATTTCATCTCTGGTAACTAAGTATGGTCCCATTGGCGCAAACGTATCACACCCTTTCCCTTTATCCCAAGTACCTCCTCTTTCCAGTTGGAATTCACGTTCAGAAACATCGTTGATGAGCACATAACCAGCTACGTATTCTAAAGCCGAAGTCTCCTCAACATATCTAGCTGTTTTTCCAATGACAACACCAAATTCCACTTCCCAATCGGTTTTCTCAGAATCTTTTGGCAGCATGATATTGTCAAACGGACCAACAACAGAAGTAGTTGATTTAAAGAAAATGATAGGTTCTTTCGGGATGGCAGCTCCTGTTTCATTAGCATGATCCAAGTAGTTTAAGCCAATGCACACAATTTTAGATGGACGGTCAATTGGAGCACCTATCCTACTATCTGCAGATATTTCTTTTAACTGATTTTTATTATCATTGATGTAGCTTTTTAAACGCTCAATTCCGTTGCTTTCAAAAAACTGCTCATTGTAATCTTCTCCAAAAGCAGAAAGGTCGTAATGTTTAGCATCAATTTGGACACCTATTTTCTCTTGTCCTAAATTTCCGTGACGAATTAATTTCATGTGTTATGTTTCTATTAAAAGCTAGTTTTTCGACTAGCTGATTGATAAATATCTCTAATTGTTTAAAAGTACTCTGATGCCTCCATTTACTCTACTTTGATGAGCAGCGTCTATAAATTTGCAGATTGCTAAAGTTTCCTCTCGTTTAACTGGCACTACGCCTGTTTCAAAAAAGGAAACAATCTGCTTAAGGAGTGGATTGTAACCTTGGAAGGTCCCTAACTGTACAATTTTATCTTGTATGAAAACTGTACCACCAAAGCCGTCGGCGCCTTTTCTAATTCCTCTCAAAGTCCCTATTTTACCATCTTCCCATTCGCCAGTGTAAATATCTGCATCAGCTGTGTGCTGAGTTTGAACGCTTTTGCAATTCGGGCCAAGTAGTGTAAATAACATTTCCACACCGTGGATACCATACCAATACAAATCTTTGTGCGACGGCTCGGTATAGGCAGGCGAATAGACATCAGCACCTAAAACTGTTTTCTTATCTATTTCTCCAATACCTGAAATGTATCTCAGCGAACTGGTCGAAAATACTGGAGTTTTATACTTTTCAGATAGTTCAAATATCTTCAAAGCAGCCTGGTAGCTATTAGCAATAGGTTTATCGATAAATAAAGGCTTTTTGGCTTTAAGTATGATTTCTGCCTGTTCCAGATGCTTATTACCGTCATTGGTTTCGAGCAGTACAAAATCTACCTTTTTTAATAGTTTTTCAATACTCGATACCACTTCTACACCAAGCTTCTTAATATCTTCAGTAAACTTTGGAATACGTTGTGCATTTAAGGGAATACTCGGACTTCCCATTGGATAAGCTGCAACTACTTGATAACCTTTATAATTATCATTTGCTGCATTTGCATTCAGTTCTCTAGTAAAGGCAATGGCATGGGAAGAGTCCAATCCAACTATTCCAATACGTTTTTTTGAGTTTGATTGCGCTAAACTCTCTGAACCGTAAACCATAGAGGCTAAACTTAAAGTACCAGCCGCAGCTACAAACTTTCTTCTATCCATTCGCTTCCTCCAAAAAATCAAGGCAACTAGTTGTCATTGCCTGCATAGCAGTTAAAAAAGCTTGTTCATCTAAATCGAATTTGGCATTATGAAGTCCATATTGAACCCTTTGTTGCTCATTTTTTATCCCTACCAAAAAGAAAACGGAAGGATATTTATGCGAATAATAGGCAAAATCTTCAGCCGCCATCCATTGCGGTACGTCTTCCAAATGTGCAGCGCCGAAGTGATTAATTACAGAAGATTTGAAATGTTGACTTAAAGCGTCATCATTGATTAGCATCGGATAACCGTGTTTAATTTCCAGCTCTGCTGTTGCGCCTAACATTTTTACAGTACCATAAACAATTTCTTCAAAATGCTGCAAAGCCTGTTTACGCCATTCTTCATCCATGGTTCTAAAAGTACCTTCTAGCCAAACATGGTCTGGAATTACATTTGCAGCGCCATTTCCAATAATCTTTCCGAAAGTGAGTACGCTAGGCATTAGCGGATTTGCTTTTCTACTTACCACTTGCTGTAAGCTAGTCAACAATTGTGCAGCAACCATGATGGTATCAACTGCTCTATTTGGTTCGGCAGCGTGCCCGCCACTTCCGTTTATTTTTAAATAGAACTCATCCGCAGAAGCCATAAAACGACCAGCACAAAGTCCAATCTGTCCAGTATCTAACCGCGGACTAACGTGAATACCGAATACTGCAGCAATGGTTCCTCCTAATTTTTCTAAAATTCCAGATGCAATTACCGCCTTTGCACCACCAGGAACTCTTTCTTCCGCAGGTTGAAACAAAAGCAATACCTTTCCCGAAAATGTATGTGTTAACTGCTGAAGTATTCTTGCTACACCCAACAAATTTGCGGTATGAAAATCGTGACCACAAGCATGCATTAAACCTTCTTTTTGAGAAACGAATTCAGTTTCGTTCTCTTCCCAGATGGGTAATGCATCAATATCTGCTCTTAAAACGATGGTTTTTCCTGTAGCTTGTTTTGTTCCTTCAATTACGCCAACCACTCCAGTATTTGCAACCTCCTCGTATGGAATTGCCAATTTTTCAAGTTGGGATTTAATGAATTTTGAGGTCTCATATTCTTGAAAAGACAATTCAGGATTTTGATGCAAATGCCTTCTATAAGCTATAACATCCTCATGTACAGCTTTTGATAATTGAATAATTTCTTGAGAAACCTCGACCATAATTGCTAAAAATATCTAACGTAAAAATACAATACTGCAGCCGTAATAATTGCCCACCATAAGGTTGGATTTTTTAATCCTTTATAAGATGGAGATTGATTAGCTAAGGCACCACCGCCTTTTCCGTAATTGATAACCAAATTATCTAATTCTTGTCCTTCTTTTGGTTTAAATAATAGACTTACTACGCCACAAACTATCATACAAGTCCAAAATACAATTCCAGTACGGTTAAAGAATGGCATATCTGGGAAAGAAAACTCCATAATTAAAGATAATGGAATGGTTAAAAGTCCAGCCGCCAAAGCACCTTGAGATTTTGTCTTTTTCCAGAAAACCCCCATCAAAAACATGGTAGCAATACCCGGCGTAAACAAACCGTATAAGTTCATCAAATAAAGAAATATTGGCTTTTCTGAATAGCTTAATAGCAACACAGCACTACAAATTCCAAAAAAGATAATTGCTACGCCAGACCTTTTGCCGAAACGAATGGCTTGGTCATCTGTAGCATTCTTATTGATATATTCGCTGTAAACATCTACCGTCAAAATTGTAGTGCAAGAGTTAATCGCTCCAGAAATATGCGACATAATTGCCGAAATCAATCCAGCCATTACCAAACCTATCAATCCGCTAGGTAATAAGGTTTTAACCAAGGTCGAGAAAAGTAAATCTGGTTGTTCTAAAGCTGGCAAAAATGCCGGTGCTACTAAAGCAGGAATGGTAATAATTAGCGGCACAAAAAATTTCAGATAATCGCCGAAAATAACTCCCATGCGTCCGTGCCACTCATTTTTTGCAGCCAACACACGTTGTACAATAAACTGATTTGTGGCGCAGTAGAACACACTGATACACAACAAACCACCTAAATACATCGTCCAAGGAAAATCTGGGTCATTAGCTGGATAGAACATCTTCCAATCTTTCGAAGATTCTACAATAGCCCCAAAACCACCAGCTTTATCAATAGTAGCGAAAGTAAGTACCAAACCTCCCAACACCAATATCACCAATTGTACCATTTCTGTCCATATAACAGCTTTTAAACCACCTAAAACGGTGTATAAACCTGTTAACAGCGCCATACCGATAATACTATAGAAAATTGGAATATCGAATAGCGCATGAAGTGTTAAACCACCTAAATAAAGTACCGCCCCTATCTCCACGAAGATATACGTGAACAAAATTAAGACAGCATACAATACACGGGTTGAAGTTCCGAAACGCTTTTCTAAATATTCGGGAACGGTGTAAAATCCATTTCTGATATAAAAAGGGAGGAAAATCCACAACAGTGCATTGAAGCCAATTAATATTGCGCCCCATTCTAAAGTGATAGCTACGAAGCCTCTATCGTAAGCCGCACCCATTGCGCCTACTAAGTGATGGCTACTGATATTTGCAGCGATAATACTGCCTCCAATCATCCACCATGGTAATTTATCTCCCGCTAGGAAATAATCTCTTTTCGATTTGGAACTCTGCTTCGAAGCATACAATCCCAGCGCAACAATACCGATAATATAAATGGTAAAAATTGCGATATCAATTATTTCAAGTTTCATTTCAGGTTGTTTGGTTAGTCCGTTTGGTTGTTTTATGAGGTTGTTGTTAGCTGCTCTATTTTCTCAATTACTTCAGCAATTAACAGCTCTAATCCACCTTTTTCGAAAGGCGTTTGCCATACTGCGTAAATGTCTTTTCCGTACAAATCTTGCGGCGGTAAGTAGCCTAAATAGCCATTGGCGATATTAATAAAAGTGATAGCCCTATCTTTAAAATGCGCTCTAATCAGCTCCTGTCCTATAGCGTAAACTTCGTTGGCTTGTGCAACTATAAAAGCATCACCAAATTGCCAAATCCATACTGGCAGTACGGCATGAGTTTGGTCTCCAATTGATTTACGGGTATTTAATTTTCGCCACAAACGGTCTTTCATCACCCTATCTTCGCAAACATTAAACTCTTGCTCAATTTTTTCTATGCTGTCTAACTGTTTGTAAGGAATGTTTACTTCAAATTTTATCTGCCTAAAAACTTGGCTCGGAACAACTTCCTTTTCAGCATAAATAGCCAAAGGCGCACCCGATTGTAAAGCGTGGTCAAAAGTCCATTTTTTGCCAACTGGCGATGTATTTTCTAAAGTCGATAAAATAGCAAAGCCTAATTTTCTACCATTGGCATCTACTATTTCTGGGTCTTTAACGTATTGTTTTTTAGGTGCCAAATCTCCGGATGCGCCTTGCAAAAACAAAGTCGGAATGTTTAATTTCTCAGCAATCAGTTCACGCATTGCTCCCACATAGTCTGGAGAAATGAGCGTATTTTCGTGAGCAAACGTAGTTGGATGACAAGCGTAGTTACAAATTATCGCTTTCAGTTCTCCATCAGCATTGCTTAATTTTCCAACCAAAAGTGTCTGGTCAGGTTTTGCAGATGGGTCGTAGCCTATCAGATATTCTCCATTGAGATTTAAATCTCTTTTGGTTGCCAAATCGCAACAGCCGTACTCCCAAGATAAAAAGCCATCCATTAGACTTTCTATTGCATTGTTGATGCTCTCGATGGCTGTTTTCTTCAAAAACTCCAAATAGGGAATGATATGTTCGCCACCATTTTGGTCTTTATCGTTAGTACAAATGCTTGGTCCAGCATGTGTATGCGACAGACAAAACAACAACTGCTCTTCCTTCAAACCACAGGCTTCAATAATGGCAGTTCTTAAATTGCGTTCATCATCGTTGTTTTTCCACCAACCTAAATCTGCAGCTATAATTGCACCTAAAGTCCCGTCATCACTTTGTGTAACTAAACAGGATAAGAATAACGGCTTATGTACACCCGAAGCCACATCAAACTTAGCCGCCCCCCAATTTCTCGAATAAATTCCTTTCGGAGATGTAATATCTGCCTCAATAATTTGAAATTTTAACGAAGTAACCGAGCTTGGAGATACAGTAGCCATATTAAATTCGATAGATTAAGGTCTAAGCAGCGACAGTCCGCCATCCATTAAAAAAGTAGAACCCGTTACGTGTTGGCATTGACTAGAATTTAGCCACAATACTTGCGCAGCAACTTCATCGGCTTCCATAATTTTACCTAACGGGACTTTAGTTTGCGAAATAGATTTTTGCTCTGGCAATTCGCTCCAAACGGTTTTACTTAAGCCTGCATTTACATAACCAGGTGCTATTTCGTTAACTCTGATACCATTTGCAGCATATTCTAGCGCCATGGTTTGGTTAATCATACGCACAGCGGATTTGGAAACGCTGTAAGCTGGTAAATTTTGATGAACCGCATGTGCAGCCCAACTTCCTAAGAATAAGATACTGCCTTTAACTTGCTTTTGCACCATGCTTTTGGCAGCAAAATTGGCAAAATAGAAAGCCCCGTCTACGTTTACACGCATTTCCGTTGACCATTCTTCGGGACTTAAAGTCTTAAAATCTTTGATGGTTACTCGAGCAGCGTTAGAAATACAATGGTCTATTTGGCCATACTTGGTTTCAACTTCGTTGATAAAAACTTCAACCTCTTTATAATCAGAAACGTTTAGACATTTGTACTCAAAATTACCCTTGTAGTCTTTAAACAAAAGCAGTTTATCTTTCGCTTTATCCAAAGGCACAATATCGCTTAACACCACAATAGCCTGTGCTTTTAAATAAGCGGTGGCAATGGCCAAACCAATATCGCCCAATCCGCCACTAATAATAACTACCTTATCTTTCAATTCCTGCATATTTTGTGATTACCAGTCGCCTACGCTACCATCTTTATAAAATGTTCTTTGCAAAACTTCTTGCTGAAAGGGATGCTTTTTAACTTCTTCTTCGTTAATCTCGATACCTAAACCTGGTCGGCCATTAGGCAATACAAGTCTGCCTTCTTTCTGAACCGTAAATCCTTCAGAAACGACATCTTCTCGCCACTCTACATCTTTATGTACGCTTTCGCAAATGATATACGAAGGCGTAGCAAAACCTAACTCGATAGAAGCAGCTGTACTTACTGGCCCTTGTGGATTATGTGGTGCCATAGAAACTCGGTAAGCTTCGGCCAATGCGCCAATTTTACGAGCTTCACTTAAACCTCCGCAGTGGGTAATATCTGGCTGAATTACACTTACAGCACGTTTTTCTAACAATTGTCTAAACGCATGCACACCTACCAAACGTTCACCAGAAGCAATTGGTGTTTGTACAGCTCTCTGAATTAAAGCAATATCTTCCATGGTTTCTGGCCAACAAGGCTCTTCGAAAAAGTACAAGCCATAAGGTTCCAAAGCTTTCGCAAACAACATCCCCATTCTAGGGCTAGGACGAGCGTGGCAATCTACCATAATATCGATATCATCCCCAACTGCATCTCTCATTGCCGCCACACAAGCTTCTGCATATTTAACCGGGCGCAAACCTTCTAAAGGCATTGTTTCTGGAACCGCCATAGATTTGAAGGCAGTAAAACCCTCTTCTACTGCAGCTTGAGCCAATTCGCCGAAACGCTTTGCATCGCCAGGAGCAGTTTCGTAAAAATCTTCCATTTTACCACCACCTAAATGACAGTACAAGCGAATATGGTCTCTTACTCTACCACCCCAAAGTTCGTGACAAGGCACATTGTGTATTTTACCTACAATATCCCAAAGGGCGATATCGATACCGCTGATAGCCGTACCACGAACAATGCCGTTGCCGTGCCAAAAATGCTGGCGGTACATCATTTGCCACAAGTATTCTACTCTTCTAGGGTCTTCGCCTATCAATAATTGAGAAATGTCTTCGATAGCACCAACAACACTTTTGGTATGCCACTCTAAGGTAGCTTCTCCCCAACCCCATAAACCCGGTTGGTCGGTCACTACTTTAACAAAAATCCAATTCCTCATACGTGCATTGCACACGTAAGTTTCAATTGCAGTAATCTTCATTTCTCAATTATATTTGTTTTAAAACCTGTGCTGTTACTTCTAAAGTTTGCTCAATATCTTCCATGGTATGCGCAAAAGAAATACTTCCTTGCTTAATAGGCGCAGGAAAATTGTATACACCACCTTTTATCAATTCTTTGCGATAGCGACCATCGAAATCAAAATCATGATTTAATAAAACATCATGAAAATTTACTGGCTCGTGGTCCATAAAATACACGCAAAAAGCTGACCCCTGTCTGGCAACATACACTGGTCTGTCTAATTTAGAAAATATTTCCTGATAACCTTTCTCTAAAGCAGCCCCTAATTCCTCTACGTGCTCATATACCTTATGCACAGGCGATTTTAATTTCTCTAAAGTGGCAATAGCCGCAGCCGTTGTCAAAGGAAAAGCATTATAAGTTCCGGCAATTAAAACTCTGTTTTCCTTATCAGGATGAACGAAATAGTCCATGTATTTTTTCTTGCCAGCAATTACGCCCAACGGATAACCATTTGCTACCGCCTTACCAAATGTAGACAAGTCTGGCGTTACACCACAGATAGATTGATAACCCCCTAGCGCATGCCTGAAGCCAGTTTTTACTTCGTCAAATATTAGCAAGCAACCGTTTTTATCAGATAATTCTCGTAAACCTTCTAAATAACCAGCTTGCGGCTTAACGATACCAATATTTTGCAAAAGCGGTTCTAATAAAATACACGCTACATCATATTTTTCTAAAACATAGTTGATGCTGTCCAAATCGTTGTAGTTTACCACATGCACTAAGTCGCTATGCGATTTTGGCACCCCGGCACTTAACGAATCGAAAGGATATTCGCCCGGACTTACATAAGCACCCACATCTTCTAACTTGCTGATTACGTTACAAGCTACATCATTATGCCAGCCGTTATAACCACCCTGCATTACAATAATATGATCACGTTTAGTTACCGCTCTTGCTATTCTAATGGCGTGATAAGTAGCCTCAGATCCAGTAGTAGTAATTTGTATACTTTCTGCACTTGGTACACTTTCACAAAACATTTTTGCGAAAGCACCTTCTAGCAATGTTGGGCCAGCGCCCATTAACACTTGGCTTTCTGAAAGTGTACGCTTTACCGCGTCGTTAATATCTTGATCGTTATGCCCGAAGAAAGAAGCTGCAAAGCCAGCTTGATAATCGATATATTCTTTCCCATCAGCATCCACCACCCGACTACCCTGCCCTTTTACAAAACAAATATTAGGTTCCGTTTTTCTATTTAAAGAAACAACCCCTCCAGGTATCCACTGTTCATTGTTCTGCAAAATGGCTGCAGATTTTAAATTCTCTTGCATAAAACGCTATTCGTTATTATTAATATTTGACTACTTTTAAAAGAACACAATTAAAAACATGTATCCCATAAATGATTATTATTGTATACTAAATTACAATTTTTATGTATACATTTAAATAAAAAGATAATTTTTTTCTATGTCAATAATTTTGAACGATTTAAATTTTCCCGAAGGGCCTTGTTTTGACAGTAAAGGCGACATTTGGTTGGTTGAAAAAGATGCTGGAAATCTGGTATTTATAAGCGAGAATACAACCCAAAGACATTTTGTAGATGGCGCACCCAACGGCATTGCTATTGACGAGAATGATTTGGTTTGGTTTTGCGATTCGAAACAGAACAGCATTAGGACTTTTGACCCGATTTTGAGGACTACAGAAACCATAGTTAGCCACTTTGGAAATCAAGCACTTAAAATGCCGAATGATTTAGCTTTTGATCGAAGCGGGAATTTATTATTTACTTGTCCTGGCGATACTTTAGAAGACAACACCGGATACATCTGCTGCTTAGGCACTGATAAAAAACTATCAAAGATTTTTGAAGGAATGTACTATCCTAACGGATTGGCATTAAACCAAGAACAAACTCAATTATTTGTTGCCGAAACTGGGACACAGAAAATATGGAGTTTTGAATGGAATGCTAACTACAAGCAACTTCGCAACAAGAGCTTATTTGCAGAAACTGGAGGTTCAATTGGGCCCGATGGAATTGCTTTTGATGAAGATGGCAATTTATATGTAGCGGTTTACGGATCTGGGAAAGTGAAAGTTTGGGACAAAAACGGTGTATTGAAGGAAGAAATTAGCTCGTTAGGCAACAATCCAACCAATTGCGCTTTAGATCCTTCTGGAAACAAAGGACTAATTATTACGGAAGCTGAAAAAGGATTATTAGTTCAGTATCAGACAAAAAAAAGAGGGATCATTTAAAGACCCCTCTTTTTTATACAAGTTCAACAAGTTCCAACGCCTCTTGCTCTCCCCTGTAAAGATGTCTAACCAACGAAGAATGAGATAATTCCCAATTATCTGTAGCTAAACCTTTCACTATTTCTCTGTGTTCTCTATCTGTATCTTGATAGTCTTCCATTTGATCCATCACAGCACCTAATCTCATGTGAAACAAAGGGATATTGCTGTTTTTATACATTGAAATCAATCGATCATTGCCAGAACTTTCGATCATTTTTTCATGAAATTTCACATCAGCTTCGCAAGCGCCACCGTAATAACCCTTTTCCACCATTTCCGAAAAGTCGTTGCAAATTAGCTCCAACTCACTTACCACTTCCTTATCTTTTTTAGCGAAAAGGATTTTTAATGCACCAACTTCTAGTATTTCCCTGATCTCACGTATCTCTTTAACATCAGCGATGGTCATACTTTTGACGAAGCAACCGCCCTTACCTCCAAACTCCACCAAACTCTCTCCCGCCAATCGCATAAAAGCCTCTCTTACAGCAACCCTGCTTACCGACATTTTTTCGGCCCAAAAATTCTCTACTAAACGAGATCCTCCAGCCAATTGGCTCGAAAGAATTTTCTTTCTCACCTCCAAATATACCTTATAGGCTAACGAATCTTCCTTCATTCTGCATACATTTATAACCAAAAATAAGAATACAATTCAATATCTACAATCTTAGTAGTTAATTCACTCTTTTAGGAAGTAAAACATAAGATCCAGCTTCAGCATTCCAAGAAATTGAATTTTGATCTTTTAATACATTCTTATCAACTGTTTTTTTATTAGTTAAGCTTTCAACACTCCAAAAACCCGCTTTCAATCCTACACAAATCAACTCATAAGATTGATCTTTAGGTACATCTATTTTAATTTCCTCTTTTAGATAAACATTCGGTTTTGCTAAAACGATTATTTTATCCGCCAGTTTAAATGTAAAATAGTGATCTTTCTCTGCAATTTCAACTGGAAGTTCCTTTGCTCCCTTTTCTGTCATCTGAAATATAGTAGCAAACTCCGATAGTTTTTCTTCCTTTTTAGGGCTTACCATAATTCTGGTGCCTTTAGCTTCTGGCCAAACAGATTTAACAGTGTACATATCTTCAAATACTTTTGTACTAGAATCGCCAGACAATATGTTTACTACACGCTCGGCCAACGTTGGTTTAAACATATTTACATAAGTCACCGCCTCTTTTCCTTCCAATTCATTTGTTAGTGCAAATTTACCATCAGCTAAGGCAGGCGTCTCTAATGAATTGATCTGCCAATATTTTTTCATTCCAGCTTCTTTAGAAACCACATGATCTAAAAGTATCATCACCGCTGGCACATCATCTCTTTTCAAATTGAGAAATAACATGCTTTTAGTGTAAGATTCTACCTTTTCTGAGTAAGCATTCGTTATATCAACATTAAAATAACTAAATGAAGGCTTTAAACGATCTGAACCTACAGCCGAAGAACGCACAAAACCAGTCTGAAACCATGGATCATTAAGGACTTCATTTACATTTCTTGGAAAACGCTGGCTAAATCTTGTACCGCCATCGTTAGTTTTGGTTCTGAACAGCAACGGTTCTTTTGGATCTCTAACCAGCATCATACTGTGAGAAACTGATCTTTTATTATAGTTGAAATCGTAAGGAGAACCGTAAGAAAGGTACAATCCTAAATCGCCAACCTGTATACCTCGGTGGTAAATCTGCAAAGCACCAGCATCTGCATGTTGATGGTTACCGAAATGAAAACCACCACCTTTTAACTCCACTACTACATCGCCACTACTCCTCTTTTCGTCCCAGCCAGTTCTTGCTACCATGCTATTGAGCACTGGTCCAAAATCTTTGGTTAAAGGCAGTTGTTTTAAATCAAAATCTGGTTTAAGCGCTGGATCATCTAACAGTAAAAACAAGACAGGATTATCTTTCAAACCTCCCTGTTTTACAAACTCGCCCTTTATGATCGCATTACTAGAATAAGCGTAGCAAAGCAACATGGTTTGCGGATTTTTCCAATAGAAATTTTCGCTTTTGCCATATTTTACGTTAAACATATCTCCATCACGAAGCATTTTGCCATCTGGCGTACGCATGTAAACCCAATATTCGGGCAGGTTTTTAATATTATCATCAAATACTGGATAGCCTAACATTCTGTAGTATAACCAAGCCGCATGCATTTCCCAACCAAACCTGTAACCTCCATAATCGATACCTTGGTTGTGTCTCGGCGATTGATATTCGAATTTGCGTAAAGGCACCAACTGATCCAATATCCAATAAGAAGTAAATTTGTACGGAAGCGGATCTTCGTCGTAAATGGCAATACTCATTGACAGGTAATCACGACAAATTTGCGCTTCATTTCCATGACCGTTAACCACACTTTCGATACCGTGAAAAGGCGGCCAGCCCATTTCCATATCGGTAGCTAATCGCATTAAATCTTTTCGCAATTGCGTTCTACTCTCGGTATTCATGAGTGGATAACACCAATCGTAAACCAGAGACGCCGCGTACATTGCTCGTCCTACTTCCCTTGTAATATCACCATAAGAAACATTACCAAATTCTAATACTGAAAGATAGTTTAACGCCAATTGTACAGCTTCCTGTCCTACTTTTTTATCTTCTGTCATCAAATAATAGAATGCCTTTGTTTCTATTATCTTTTCTAGCTCCTCATTGTGAAAAATCTCTTTATCCTTATTAAAAGCAAATTGATATGGTGCTTTTGCTGTAGCCGTTACCGCATTCCAAGCCGCTGCATGAGCTGTATCCTGAAGCCTTTTTCTAACTATAGGTAATGTTTCTTGGTTCACCCACAATCTTGGTCGACCGCTCGGCGGAACAATTTTTGGCACATAATTTTCTGCATCTGCAGGAGGTCCCGGAGCCACAAAAGGTTTTATAGACAATCTTTTAAGCACCAAATTAGCTGGCAGCCAAACTTTTAATTTTTGGTTTTTAGATTTAAAATCGAACTTGCCCAACTCTTGCAAACCACCTTTGTATACATCGTAAACGATGCGAAAAGTTGGCCTATCGTCTCCATTTTTAAACTTTGCTTTCAACGTTAATTTCCCAGTTTGATCCTCTTTTTTAAGTTTATCCAGATCAACCGGCACTGTTTCGGCTTCTAAAATGTATAAACCAGATTTAGGAACTTGAACCGTCCACTCCAAATCTGGAGTAGCAACTGTTTCCAAGTCTCTATTAATTCCATCAACATAAAAAGCGCTTTGCCCGTTAAATGATGTTTTAACAATCTGACTATTCACCTTAGCCTTTTTATTTTCGAGCAATTGGCTTTTTACTTCACCATGCTGCTGGGCAGAAACAACCTGAAACGCAAATAAACTGCAAAGGAAAGCCATTACAAGCTTTCCTTTATTTGCAGTTCTAACCAAATATAATTTGAACATAGTTATCTAACTGTCAACCTTTTAATACTCAACCTCATTTCCTTGGTGGTATTGTTTACACTATTTACATAAATATAAGCATTGTACTTTCCATCTGCGGTTTGTACCCAAACACCACCTTCTGCTCTCATGTTAATTGCAAAATCTGGAGCATCGGTAAAATCTTTAGATCTTAAATCCACATCATCCACAAAAACCCCAAATTGTAATCTGGCTAATTGCTGATCACGTACGGTGAAAGCTTTTACAATTTTTGTTTTGTTTTTTAAAGCCGTAGGCATAGTAAATGTTGGCAAGTAAATTGGATCTGCTGTTGGCGCCACTAAGGAATGTAAATAAGTCACATTTGTTGGCGCTCTATACAGGTAAACCAAATCAATCTTATCTGGATTTGCAGTTGCAAAAGTTGCATTGTACATCTTCATATCTGCAATAGACAGATAAAAATCTGTACCATCTTTAGCTACTAAATCTAAAGCCATATCCATGTTCCTTATTTCATGCGGCCCAGACTGATAAGTGATTGTTTCGCCATTACTAGATTTTGCAGTGAATGTAAAGCTGATGTTTTTTCCACGAGCTTCTTCTGGAATTTTATAGAAATAACGTAGTGTTGCTGCAGAAAAATCGGCAGTGTAAGTTACCTGTGTAGTTTTCCCTGTAGTTACAGATGGATCACCAACAGCGGCACCTACGTCGGTTCCTGAGTTGTTCGTATTATAAAACCGATGATCTAAATATGTTCCTGTAGCTCCTGCTATGCTAGCCTCAACCGTCATAGATGTCAACTTACCTTTTTCTGGCAAGATAGCCGCTGCATAGGCAAATTCGATAGTTCCACCTACAATATTTGGGCCCAAAGACCTCTTGATTAAATCGTTCTGCAACTTATCTGATGCAGTTGGAATAGCGTATTCCTTGTCTTTACATGCGCCCAAGCACAAAGCAAGCAGCACTAAAGACATCAATATTTTAAAATTTATCTTTTTCATTTTGCTTAGCTTATTGTTTTACAGTTAAATAAACTTTATAAGTTTTTCTCACTTTGCGGTTACCAGAAACTACCGTCCACTCTTTAGGTTTAGATAGATCAGAGAAGTCTACCTTCCCAACAATTTTTGGATCTAGCACTGCATCAATCACCAAACTGAACTGAGGATACAGGTTTTTCAAATCTGTACCGTAAAACACCTCCACATTGATGGTTTGCGCTGTGGTGTCGATAGTTGCCGCTTTTGTTCTTACAGTCTGGAAGTCAGCACCCAAGATTTCAAAGGCACTTACATAACAATCTGATCTATTTGTGATCAATAGCCCGTCATCATCCATTGGATAATCTTTTTTACAAGCAGCTATTACAAACAGCACCAGTATTAATTGAAATATGAATATTTTTTTCATGTTTTTTATGATTTAAAGATTATCTCCAAGGTTTGTTTTGCGTAAGATTATTGTTTCTTACTCTTTCTGCTTCTGGAATTTGATAAATGTAGCAACGTTGATAAACTAGCTCATCAGCATTGAAGAAGAAACGTTCCCAGTTAGCTCCCCAGCTATCTTGAAACCATTTTCCAGCACCATAAGGAGCACCAAAAACCGTTTCAATCTTTCTCCATCTTCTTAAATCAAAGGCTCTTTGACCCTCGCCAAACAATTCTACTATTCTCTCTTGTTCTATCGCATCGAAGAAAGCTGCAGGAGAAGAAGTTTTTGACGCCGCCAATGCAGGCAACTTACCTCTAGCCCTAACCCTATTTACCAGAGCGATAGCTGCTGGCTGAGGTCCATTTACCTCGTTGGTAGCTTCTGCATACATCAAGAAAACATCTGCCAAACGCATTAAAGGCCAATTGTAATCGCCAGAACTTCTGTTTTGACCACCATAGTTACGTACAAACTTTCTAGATTGCAAACCTGAAAGATTGGTTGTGTTATCATTAAACGCAGGATAACTTACCCCATCGATAGTGATGTTGCCACTCCAAGTTTTATAGCGAAATGCCACGAAACCGGTAGTTTCTGTAGTACCAATACCCATGATCTTTTCATTATCCCACAACAAAGTAGCTTTCATTCTATAATCTCTGTCTTTATAAGAATCAGGATTAACTGAAGAGTTTGGAGTTGTACGAGCCACATTTCCTACTGCAGGAACGGTTGGGTTCATTTGTGTCATTTTAGGTAAAAAATCACCAGTAATGGTAGATTGATACCTATCTGCCAATTCATATCTAGGGATAGCCTGATTTTGTGACAGACCTACAGATACGCCGGTCCAAACCCTCATGTATTCTTCACTTTGGCCAGTTGCGTTACCACCGTGAGTAAGGGTCATGATCATCTCGCCATCGGCATTTGGATTACCCGTAGAAGGGATAAACATGTAGTAATAATTTGGCAATACATCGGCCTTGCCCATTTCGCCCCATTCGCCTGGTGCACCACCTCTAAATAAGTTTAAACCAAACTCGGTAATTACGCGGTTAAAATCTGCTGCTGCACCTTCAAACGCAGTTCTAGCTTCGGTAGCAGATTGCTGAAAGCCTTCCAATTCTGGCCAGCCATTCTTTTTCCAAGAACCCCAAAACAGTTGCAACTTACCTCTGAAAGCTAAAGCAGCAGGTTTACCAGCTCTTCCAATAGCAGATCCCCTGTTTGGCAACTTCTCTGCCGCATAAGTAAAATCTGCGTAGATAGAATCTTTCACTTTCGTAATTGACGACCTTGAAATAGTATCCACCTCTATTGGTGCATTAACGATCTTGTAGATATACGGTACATCGCCCCACAAAGAAATTAAGCGGAAATAAGCTATACCTCTCAGTAAACGAGCTTCGCCAATAATTGCCTCTAAATTTTGCTTTGATGCTGCTGTTTTTGCATTAGGCAACAATTTTGCTCTTACATTATCAATTACATAATTGGATGTATTGATAGAACCATACAATTCTCTGTAAAGTGTGGCGGCGCCATTACCATAAGAACTCGGATTGTTTACCGTCATACTAATTGGAGCCACTCCAGTATTGTACATTTTGAGGAAATCTCCATGTCCATCGAAATGGTAATCCCTATCAAAACATGGTCTAAATTCGTTGTAGTTACCCATTAAGCCAGTTACGGCATCAGCCTCAGTAAGCCAAAAAGTATTACTATTGGGAGAAACCGTAGCATTCTGATTTAATAAATCTTTCCGACAGCTGCTCATAAAAGCAACCGATAAAATGGAAAGAACTATATATGTAAATTTCTTATTCATGCGATTATTCATTAAAAGTCAAAGTTTAAACCAAACACAAACGTTTTTGTAATCGGGTACGAATCGTTAGCATAAGTGCTCTTCTCTGGATCTAAACCCTTGAAGCCTGTAAACGTTAACAAGTTATCAGCCGAAACAAAACCTCTTATTTTCTTTACGCCAATTTTTTGAATAACGCTGTTTTTAAAGGTATAGCCCAACTGTATGTTTTTCAACCTTAGGTACGATAAATCTTGTAACCAAAAAGTACTTACATAATTATTGGTACTTGTTGAACCTAATGCACTAGGAAGTAATCTAGGATATTCCGCTCCTCTGTTGTCTAAGTTCCAAGTTTGATTTAACTGTTCGTTGGTAACTGCTTGTGCAGATGTACCCAAGAAAGAACTGTTTACCCTGTTCATCCAAAACTCTTTTCTGCCATAAGACCCTTGTAATAAAATAGCCATATCAAAGCCTTTCCATGATGCCGAACCCCTTAAAGCGTAATTAGATGTTGGACGCCCCAACTGTTGGTTAGGATAAGCTTTTCTATCATTAGCGTCAATTCTACCATCGCCGTTTAAATCTTTAATCAGGATATCTCCAGGTGCCGCACCCTGCGGTGTTGCTTTATAAACATCTTCCCAAGTTTGTGCTATACCAATCGATTCGAAGGCATAAACGAAATTGTAAGGCATGTTTACAAACAATGAGCCTCTTTGTAAAGTCTCACTCCATGACAATAAAGTATTTCTGTTTGTAGAATAGTTTAAGTTAACCATGTACCTGAAATCGCCCTTTTTATCATTCCAAGTTAAGTTGGCTTCGAAACCTTGGTTTAGCATATCACCAATATTTCTTCTCGGAGCAATGAAAACACCTAATAAATGGGTTGATAAATCGGATGATCTGTTCATACCTATAGTTTTTCTATCATAATAATCTAACTCTACTAAGAGCTTATTATTTAGCATAGACACATCGAAACCTACGTTAAGAATATTCGTTTTTTCCCAAGTAAGGGCGTAATTGATGAATTTTTTATTGGTTAAACCAACCACGGCAGCACCATCTATAAAGTAATGACCGGCTGTAAGTAATTCTTGTTGTTCATATCTTCCAACACCAACGTTGTTACCCAAACTACCATAAGAAACCCTAAATTTTGCAGAGTTAATTTTGATCTTCTGTAAAAATGGTTTAATAAACTCCTCTTCTGATAAACGCCATCCAAACGCTCCAGCTGGAAAATAACCATACCTATCGCCTGGTAAAAATTTAGAAGAACCGTCTGCCCTGAAAGTACCTTCTAAGATATATCTATCTTTAAAAGTATAGCCCAAACGTCCGATATACGATCTTAATCCCTCCATCTCTGAACTACCCCCAGTGGTTTGAACATCATTTAACGCTCCATCTATCTCAAAAATATTTGGGTTTAAACGCGTACCTCTACTAGCAGCAAGGTATCTGTCTTTCCAGAACTCTTCACTGTAAATTGCTTTTGCCGAAAATACATGTGATTTACCAAAGGTTTTATCGTAACCTAAACTAGCATTTAACTGCGTTTTAAAATTCTCACGATCTGTGTTGTAGATAGGCTCATTATTACCTACATAAATTCTAGGCCCCCAAGCATCTGTTTGAAAATTATACGCCTGTGTAGGCATATCAGCCCTCCAATCGAACCTGTCGTTATAGCTAAGTGAGTAGTTCACGTTTGCAGTAAGCCCTGAAATTGGTTTCCACTCTAAATATCCATTTAAATTTGCCTGCTTTTGGTCCATGTTGTTTCTGTTTCTAACCATGTAATCTGCATACATATTAGAAGCCTGAGAACTTTCGTTGTAGGCCATCGCCCCGCCATAATACCCAGTAACTGGATCAAAAGGCAAAATACCTGCTGGCGCCGAGAATAAATCTAGACCACTAGCACCGTTTGCCGTCATACCCTCGGTGTAGTTGTACTTAAATTGCGACCAGTTGCCAGCAAACCTAATACCCGAAGTCAGTTTTTCAGCAATCTTGGTATCCATATTAAATGCCAAGTTGTAACGCTTAAAGTTATTTTCGATCTGTATTCCACGCTCATCTAAAGCGCCTAGAGACAAATAGTAATTGCTATTATCGCTACCTCCATTAATAGAAACATTATAATTCTGCGCTAAACCATCTCTCAAAACCACATCCCACCAGTTGGTACTTGGATATCTTTTTGGATCGATCATGCTCAAAGCTAACCATTGATCAATTGTGCCGTTTTTAAAGTTAAACGCGTTAGGCAAAGTGGTAGCTGATTGCGCAACCTGTGTAGCAGTTAGTGCTTTTGCGTAATTATTTACAAAATCTACGTTTGCTGTTGGACTAACCAATGACAAGCTATTATTGAAGCTAATACTTGGTTTAGTATTACGTTTACCAGATTTGGTGGTAATCAATATTACTCCGTTTGCTGCTCTAGACCCATAAACCGCAGCCGCTGAAGCATCTTTTAGCACAGAAACACTTTCAATATCATTTACGTTTACCCTATTCATATTTACATCGGGCATACCATCTACAATTACCAGTGGCCCAGCATTGTTTACCGTTCCCAAACCTCTAATTAAAAGTTCTGCTGCATTGTTACCAGCCATACCCGAACTTTGCGTAACCGCTAGACCAGGTAATAAGCCCTGTAATGCCGAAGAAGCATTCGAGAGACCTCTACTGCTTACGGTTTCGTCAAATTTGGCCGAAGCAACCGCCCCTACGATATTTGCCTTTTTCTGCTCACCATATCCTACTACCACTACCTCATTCAACTTACTAGTTTCGGCTTTCATTACAACAGATGCTGCGTCTTTAGGAGCCAGTTCCACCGGTGCAAAACCGATTAGCCTAAATTGTATCCTATCCGTTTCGGATGCAGTAATTTGAAACTTACCATCACCATCGGTTACTGCAACAGCCGACGTTTTAAGATTACGCACCTCTACTCCTGGCAAAGGCATTCCTTCTTCATCTTTAACAAATCCGACGACAGTTCTTTGAAACAAGACGTTTGTAGTAGCAAAATTCGCATCAAGAGAGGCGAGATTGTCAACTTCATAAGAATTGGCACTATCATTATTTCCGGCCTGGCTTATACCCGGATAGATAGCGCAAAGCAATAAAAGATACCGAGATCTCAGTACTCCTTTCGCTTTCAGAAATTTACACTTCATAGCACTTAAGGTTTATAGTTCGTTAGGTTGTTATCAAAGCACTAAATTGTATACATTATAATACACTAATTGAATACTTTTACATGAAAGTAGAAATGATTTTTGATAAAACAAAATTTTATAACAAAAAAATAATCCAAATGCATTAAAAAATGTATACAATTTTAATCTTTTTTTGTATATATTATTATTTGTGATTAACTTTAATCCACTGAACCACCAAGCTATAAACCAATGAGGCAACTCCTTATTATATATATTATACTTATTATCTTCTCTTGTAAGCGAAAAGAAGAGCATATTTTAAGTACAGTAGTGCTTGAAAACTCTAAGCTTGCGCTTTCATCAGCAGCAGACAGCCTAGATGTACCTTGGGATCTTCAGTACGACAAAACCAACAATTGGATTATTTTTTCAGAAATAAAAGGGAGCATCAAAAAACTCGATTTAAACAATGGTAGTGTTCAATTAATAAAAACCATCCCCAACGTTTTTCAACAAAGAACTACTGGCCTACTAGGCATGGCCTTATATCAGCCACAAAAAGGTGAACAGTATTTATTTTTATCATATACTTCCAAAACTAACGATAAAATCTATTCTAATTTATATAGCTATATATATAAGGATGGCTCGATAGAAAACCCAAAACTACTTTTGCAGATACCAGGCAACACTGGACACAATGGCTCGAGGATAATTATTGGTAACGATAAGAAGATCTACTGGGCTACTGGCGATGCTGCGATAGATGCAAATGCTCAGGATATCACAAAATTAAACGGAAAAATTCTAAGGATTAATTTAGATGGAAGCATCCCTAACGATAACCCGATACCTGAAAGTTATGTATATGCTTGGGGGTTCCGTAACATGCAAGGGCTTACGCAAGGCGAAAATAGTTTGATTTACACTTCTGAGCACGGTGATGCTGTAGAAGATGAAGTAAATCTTGTACAACCATTACACAATTACGGTTGGCCTTTAATAGAAGGGAAAAATCCTCCAAAAAAAGAGACGGACAGTATGAAGGCAGTTTCATTTACCACTCCCCTTCATTCATGGACACCAGTAATTGCACCAGCGGGTTTGGCCTATTATGGAAATACCAAAATACCTGAGTGGAATAAAAGCCTTATCCTAACTACGTTAAAAAGTCAATCGCTTCGTATTTTAAAACTTTCGGAAGACGGCAAAACTATTATTGGCGAACATACACTGTTTAAAGATTATCTAGGCCGTCTGCGTTCTGTATTGGTTTTACCCAATGGGGATGTTTATTTCTGCTCTAGCAATAGAGACTGGAACCCACAAAAAGGCTTTCCAAAGGCTGAAGACGACAGAATTTATAAACTTAGCCGTACCGAAAAAGAGGTTGGCGAAATCATACGCCCCCTCAAAACAACCGCTGCCCCTGTTACTGAAGTATCTGGAAAGAACCTTTACGAAGCTTATTGCGCTTCATGTCATAAAGCTGATGGAAAAGGGATAGCTGGAACTTTCCCTTCTCTTGAAAAATCGGCTACCGTAAACGGCGATTTCAAAACCTTGTCCCAAATTATTTTAAATGGCCTAAAAGACAAAGCCATAAACGGTGTGAAATATGAGGCTCCAATGCCAGCATTTAACTTTTTGAAAGACGAAGAAGCTACAGCTATTATCAATTACGTCAGAACTAATTTTAAGAACCAAGCTTCTACCATAGCCATAGACCAATTCAAACAAACTAAATAAACCATGGAAACCACAGCCAAAAGCAGTAACAGCTTTTTAAGAAAAACCCTTTCCGTTCTTGGGCCAGGCATCATCACCGCTTCGCTAATTTTTGGACCAAGCAAAATGACCATAACTTCCAAAATGGGAGCCGATTATGGTTTTAGCTTACTCTGGGTAATTGTTGTAGCCATTTTCTTTATGATGATTTATTCGAAGATGTCGGCTAGAATTGGCTTGGCTTCTGATGATACCATCCTTACCTTAATTAGAAAGAAATATGGCAAAATTACTTCCGTAATTATTGGATTGGGCATTTTTCTGGTTGCCGTTTCCTTTCAATCTGGAAACTCTACAGGCGTATCTTTATCAGCTTCGGAAGCAACTGGCACCAACCCAAAAATCTGGATTGTAGTGTTCAACTTGATAGGCATCTCACTTTTATTTTTCAGGTCATTCTATAAAATTTTCGAAAAACTGATGATTGCCCTGATTATCCTAAAATTATTTTCGTTCCTAACTACGGCAATCATGGTTCCGCCACCGTTGGAAGCATTTGCAAAAGGTTTTATTCCAACCATTCCAGACGGTTCCATTGGTTTAGTAATAGCATTTACCGCGTCTTGCTTTTCTATTGTAGGCGCACTTTACCAAGCTTATTTGGTACAGAACAGCAAAAAATTATCTGGCGGACACAGCGCAAAAGACACTTTAAGAGGTAGCCAAACCGGAACTTTACTTTTAGGCGTAATGAGTATGGCGGTATTAGTTTGTGCAGCCAACACCTTATATCCGCAACATATCCAAGTCAGCTCTGCTGCCGAAATGGGCAAAGCTTTAGAACCATTACTTGGCCCAAGTGCTAAAGCAATCTTCTTCATCGGGTTATTTGGCGCATCTTTTTCTTCACTAATTGGAAATGCGGTTCTAGGCGGCTCATTATTAGGAGACACCTTTAAATACGGCAATGACCTAAATCATTACATGGTGAAAATCTTTATTTCTTTAGTGATGATTTTCGGAGCTATCATCGCCCTATGCTACGGAAAAGCACCGCTAGAATTGATTGTATTAGCGCAAAGCATTACCATTTTCCTTGTCCCATTTATAGCTGTAGTCATGTTTTCAATTGCTAATGACAAGGAAATCATGAAAGAACACGTTAACAAACCTATTACCAAAGTTTGGGGTGCACTAGGTCTACTCCTACTGGTAGGCTTAGCCATCAGCAACCTCATTACCTTACTAAAATAAACAACACATGAACCTGAATTTAAAAGAATTTGAAACACAACTTTTAGCGCCATCACAAGCCTTAATTGACGATATCAAAAAGATAGATGGCGACATCATGTTTTTGGGAATTGGTGGAAAGATGGGACCTAGCATGGCCGTACTCACAATGAGAGCATTAAAAGCTGCTGGAATTGAGAAAAATGTTATTGGCGTATCTAGGTTTTCTTCTGGCGGATTAAGAGAGGAACTGGAAAACGAAGGCATCCAAACCATTGCCTGCGATTTACTGAACGAAGAAGATTTGAAAAAACTTCCGCAAGTACCCAACATTATTTACCTAGCGGGACATAAATTTGGAACCACAGGCAATGAAGATTTCACTTGGGCAATGAATGCTTATCTGCCAGGACTAGTTTCATCGCACTTCAAAAACTCTAAAATTGTTGCTTTTTCATCTGGAAATGTATTGCCTTTTGTGAACCTAAAAGAAGGCGGTGTATCCGAAGAGCAATCTCCAGAACCAATTGGCGAATACGCACAGTCTTGCTTAGGCAGAGAAAGAATTTTCGAGTATTTTTCTAAGAAGAACAACACCCCAATGTTGATTTATAGACTTAACTACGCTGTTGATTTTAGATATGGCGTATTGATAGAAATTGCCAAAGCAGTTAACGCAGAAAGACCAGTAGATTTAACCACACAGAACGTAAACGTAATTTGGCAAGGCGATGCTAACGAAATTGCCATTAGGTCGTTGCTACACTGTAGCTCGCCAGCTAAGATGCTAAACGTTACTGGCCCAGAAATTTTATCTACCAAATGGATAGCAGAACAGTTCGGTTTGCTGCTGAACAAAACACCTCAATTTACTGGCTCAGGGGCTGATACAGCATTGTTAAATAACGCTTCAGAATGTCATAGACTTTTTGGCTACCCAAGAACAACCATCAGAGAAGCCATTGAACATACCGCTAACTGGATTTTAAATGGCGGAGAACTTTGGAATAAAGACACGCACTTTCAAGAGAGAGGAGGAAAATTTTAATGAACAAATTATCACAACAGCTGAAAGCACATTTAATGCAGGGAACGGTAATACCAGCGCATCCATTAGCATTAAACGAAGACCGAACCTTAGACGAACAACACCAGCGCTTACTGACCCAATATTACATGAGTTCGGGAGCTGGAGGTATCGCTATTGCTGTACACTCTACACAGTTTGAAATTAGAGACCCAGAAGTAAATCTATTTGAAAAAGTAATTGAATTAGCTAGCGAAGAAATCACAAAAGCAAACCTAAACAGACCTTTCCTTAAAGTTTGCGGCATTTGCGGCCCAACAGAACAAGCGGTTAACGAAGCTAAATTGGCCGTAAAACATGGTTATCATATGGGCTTATTAAGTATGGGCGGCTTACAAGGTTGGACCGAAGAGGATATTCTTGAGCGGGTTCGTCAGGTGGCGCAGGTAATTCCAGTTTTTGGTTTTTACTTACAACCATCTGTTGGTGGCAGAATTTTCTCTTACGATTTTTGGTCGAAATTTGTAGAGATTGAAAATGTAGAAGCTATCAAATGTGCTTCTTTCAACAGATACCAAACTTTAGATGTGATGCGAGCTTTAGCAAACTCGAACAGAAGAAACGAAGTAGCCATGTATACAGGCAATGACGATAATATTGTGAACGACTTGCTAACTACTTACCGCTTCCCTACCACAGAAGGACAAACCGAAATAATCTTTAGAGGTGGGCTTTTAGGACATTGGGCAGTTTGGACAAAGAAAGCAGTAGAATTGCTAGAGAAAATTAAACAGCATAAGCTTAAACCTAATGCAGCAGTTGCTGATGAATTATTGAGCCACAATGTTGCGGTAACAGATAGCAATGCCGCCTTATTCGACCCTTCGCATGATTTCCATGGCTGCATTTCTGGTATCCACGAAGTGTTGCGCAGGCAAGGTTTACTAAAAGGAATTTGGTGTATCAGTCCAAAGGAAACACTTTCTCCCGGGCAAAGTGAAGAGATTGACCGCATCTACCGAGACTACCCACAACTACATGATGATGAATTTGTAAAAGCGTTCTTAAAGGAAAAATCTAACCCAAGTTAAAACCTAGTTTGCTAGCAAACACAACCTAAACACTAACAAAATGAACAGAAGAAATCTTTTAAAAACTTTAACGCTAAGCCTAGGAGCAACTGTGATAACTTCCGACCTTTTAGCTAAGGTTGACAAGAATACTTATCGCTATAAAATCAAAGAAAACCCGCTTCATAAGCCTATTAAAAAGGCAGTTACAGCCATTACTTTGGGTGCAGGAAATAGAGGAATGGTATATGGCACCTATGCCGAAAACTTCCCTAACGACATGAAAATAGTGGGTGTTGCTGAGCCTATCGCTTTTAGAAACGAGAGATATGCAACCATCCATTCTATCCCTCAGGAAAACAGATTTAATACTTGGGAAGATGTATTTAAACGCCCAAAATTTGCTGACGCTATTGTAATTTCTACGCCAGATAACATGCACTACGAACCTTGCATGAAAGCTTTGGAATTAGGTTACGACATCCTTTTAGAGAAGCCTATTGCGCCAACTGAAAAAGAATGTAGAGATATTTTGGCTTTGGCTAAAAAGAAAAATCGAATTGTAGCGGTTTGTCACGTGTTGAGATATGCACCATACTTTATCAAGATGAAGGAATTGATAGAACAAGGTGCTATTGGGGAAGTGGTAAGTGTGCAACATTTCGAACCTATTGAGCACATCCACATGTCGCACTCTTACGTTCGTGGAAACTGGCACAATTCAAAGGAAACCACCCCTATCATTTTAGCAAAATCTTGTCACGATTTAGATATCATTAAATGGGTAATTAATAAGCCTAGTAAAAAAATAGTTGCCATGGGCGATTTAAAATGGTTCCGTAAAGAAAATGCTCCTGCCAATAGTAGCGATAGATGTGTTACCTGTAGCGTAGAGAGAGAATGCGCCTATTCTGCAGTTAGAGAATATGCTGATAGACAAACTCACTTTCTATCTGTTTTAGATGTACCTGATAATATCCCGAATAAAAGAGAACACATTTTGGAGAAACTTAAAACCAGCAACTACGGCCGTTGCGTTTACCGAATGGATAACGACCAACCAGACCACTACGTAACCAGCATACAGTTTGCAGATAGTGTAACGGCAAGTTTTTCTATGGAGGCCTTTACTTCTTACCATGGCAGACGTACCAGAATAATGGGATCTATGGGAGATTTAGTGGGTGACATGAAAGAATTGGTTCACAACGATTTCAGAACAAGAAAAGAAACTAAGTTTATACCAGAGGCACAAGATGTGAAAGGTTACGAAGACCATGGTCATGGTGGTGGCGATTGGCTATTGACCAGAGACTTTGTGAATGCGGTTAGTCAACAGAACCCAAAACTTTTAACCTCAACCATCGAAGATTCTATTGAAAGTCATTTAATGGGCTTTATGGCAGAGGAGAGCCGAAAGAAAGGTAAAATTATGGATATTAAGGTTTAACTTTTGATAAAAACCCCTTAGCTAAGACGTTAAGGGGTTTTATTTTATCGGCCTATAATCAACAAAAAACCACTCCCTATTACAGAAGTGGCTCACACTAAACACATTTATATTTTAAACACACTATTCGCTGGTCCATTCGTCTTTCCAAGCATTTGTTCCGGCAGAAGGCACTTGAATTTTAGCCGTATTCTTACGACGTCCAACAGGGCCCTTCAATTTTTCAGATTTTTCTAAATCTTCTTGCCAACTACCACCATTTTTCTTAGCAGTCATGTTTTTAAGATTGTCGAAGGTATTAGAAATCCACTCGCCACAAGCTTTTCTAGTTTTTGGGATCGCACAAATGATAGCTACCCCTGCTAAGGCAGCAATTCCAGTTGCGATTGCAACTTTATTTGTATTTCTATTTGGCATTAAAAAATTCGTCATCATCATCTTTAATTTTAGTTTAATTATCAATTAAATAACCCCAAATGCAATCTTATTGTTTCGCCATATCTCGCAATGCTTTGATCGTGTCGTGCGCCCGGTTAATAGCCGTAGACTGCGCAGATACAACCTGTAACGCTTCGCCCTCCAATCTACCTTGTTCTAACACACTGCTATAAGCCTTTTTAATGGTATCCTCTCCTCGTTCAGCTTCTGATAAAATACTGGTTCTATCCGAACCACCAAATAACGACTTCACATCAATCCAAGCACGGTGCAAACTTCCAGCCGCACTATTTCCTGTTTCAGGTTCACCAGCTCTTGATGCTACAACCGCCGTTAACTCCTGACTGAACCTTCTACTTTGTGTAGCAAATTCCTGAAAGATTTCCTTCAAATCAATGTTTTCATCATCAATATCTGCAAGCACTTTTTCAAAACCTGCTATTCTATCATTATTAAGCTCTATTAGCTCGTTCAATAAATTATTCGCTGTCATGTTATTTTCGATTTATAAAAATGGGAGAAAGGCAAAACGTTCGGTTCCCATCTTCCTTGGTTTCGCCCTTCTCCCACAACCACAACAGCAAAGTGCTTCGGCTGTTTAAAACATTATCAAATCAGGTATTTTGCAAGAAAAATACGCAAGTAATTACTTTCAATAGAGTAGAAAATTAAGTTGTTAAATTTTGTGATTAAGGTCACAGGTATAACCTCTCATTGTTTCGGAATTTTGCATAAAGATTTTGACAACAACAATGAAAAAGATATTTGTAATTAATGGCGGACAACACTTTGCTCACTCGGGCGGAAAGTTTAATAAAACGATTAGCGACTGGGATAAAGATTTTTTCACCATCGAAAATGGATTTGAATTAAAATATACGGATATTAATGAAGACTATAACCTTATCGAGGAAGTAGAGAAATTCGTATGGGCCGATGTAGTAGTTTATCACACACCTGTTTGGTGGTTCGGCTTGCCTTACAAGTTTAAACAGTATTTAGATACGGTTTTCACCGCTGGTCACAGAAAAGGAATTTATTACAGCGATGGGCGTAAACTTGAAAATCCTGAAATTAATTATGGCACTGGTGGCTCCTTGCATGGTCGCCAATATATGCTAACCACCACTTGGAATGCTCCCGAAACTGCCTTTACTTTACCTGGCGAGTTTTTCAACGAAACTAGCGTAGATAATGGTGTAATGTTCGGTTTCCATAGAATGAATGCATTTACAGGAATGAAAAAACTAGATGGTTTTCACTTCCACGATTTAGAAAAAAATGCGACACCTGAGCGCATCGAAAACTATGAGAACACCTACAAAGCACATTTAGAGCAAGTCTTTAGCGAAGCATTAGCGATAATAGAAGCATAAAAATACGCCTACTTATCGGCGTAGGCAGTAAACTGAAATCACAAAGCTTTATGTAACTTCTATCGCATCACGATTGCCAGTCGAGCTGGCAATGACGAAAACAAGAAAGATTAAAAAGCATATTTCATTTCGTACTTTTACCAAATGGAATATGCTTCTTTTTTACGCCAACATATTGAACAGATTGTTACGCTTAGCGATGAAGAATTTGAATTAGTCATCAGCTATTTCAAGCCAAAAGAGGTAGCAAAAAAAGAATATCTAATTAAAGCTGGAGAAAAAGTTACCGCTGAATTTCTGGTTGTAAATGGCTTGTTAAAAGCATTTCTGTTTGATGAAAAAGCAAAAGAACACATCATTCAATTTGCAATGGAGAATTGGTGGATTTCCGATTATCCAGCCTATGCTAAACAGGATACTGGCGAAATGTGTGTTAAAGCATTAGAGAACTGCATCGTTTTAGAACTTAGTTTAGAAAACAAAAATCAACTCTGTGAAAAACTACCTAAAATGTACCGCTTTCACGGACAAAAAGCTTTTGGTGGCTTTGTTGCGCAACAAAAAAGAGTGCTTTCTATGATGAAAAACTCACCTATCGAAAAGTACGAATTATTGTTAGATCAATATCCTCAATTATTCCAAAGAGTTTCTAAGACAATGATTGCACATTTTTTAGGTGTCTCCAGAGAAACACTAAGCAGGTTGCATAAAAAGTAATTACACCGAAGTGCGCTCCATGTCCTTAAGTCCCCAAATTGCCATAGCATCAATTACCGGAAACAACTCCCTCCCTGCTTCGGTTAAACGGTAAGAAACGTAAGGCGGCACCACAGGCTTCGCTTCTCTAATAACCAAATTATCAGCTTCCAACTGTTTCAAATGCTGAATAAGCATCTTTTCAGTGATAGCAGGAATTGCCCTTTTTAACTCACTATATCGCTGGTCGCCTTTATTTAAATGATATAAAATAATGGGTTTCCAATAACCACCAATCTTTCCCATCACATAACTTACGGGGCATTGCGACACCGCATAACGCTTATTTTCTTGGATGGTAGATGTTTCTTTAATCGCTGTCATTTATACATACTTTAGGGTAAGTACTTGTAAAAAAGTAAGTACAAATATACCTTTGTTGACACAAATAAAAAAATTAAATAACTCAAACGAAGTTGTTATGATTTCAAAAGAACAGCTTCATCAATCATTAAATAATAAACAGATGAAAATTATCATTTCAGGTTCCCTAGGAAATATCGGTCAGCACTTAACTAAGTTATTGGCAAAAGAAAATCACGAATTAGTTGTAATTAGCAGCAATGCTGATAGAAAAGAAGCCATTGAAGCTTTAGGTGCAACTGCAGCAATTGGAAGTATTAACGATGTAGATTTCCTGTATCAAACTTTTGCAGGTGCTGATGCATTATTTCCAATGACACCACCAAACATGGGCGGACAAAACATCATTGAAAACACGGTAAAGGCCGGAAAAGCTTTCGCACAAGCTATTGAACATGCAAATGTACCTCGTGTAGTAATGTTAAGCAGCATCGGTGCAGATGTAGAAAAAGGAACAGGTCCTATCGCTGGCTTACACCAAATCGAGAAAATTTATAATGAGTTAAATACTTCAGTTACTTTTTTAAGAGCTGGTTATTTCTACACTAATCACTACAACGATGTTCCTTTAATTAAAAATGCAGGAATTATTGGCGCTAATTTTCCAGCAGAAACTAAAATTCCTTATGTACACCCACAAGATATCGCGATAGCAGCTGCCGAAGAATTGCAAAAACAAACTACAGGTAAAAACGTACGTTATATCGTAAGTGATTTCCGCAGTGCTGCTGATACTGCTAATTTATTAGGTAATGCAACTGGAAACCCAGCATTGCCTTGGGTAGAATTTACCGACGAGCAATCTTTACAGGGTATGATTGGCGCAGGTTTACCAGAAGAAATGGCTCATCTTTATACCGAAATGGGACAAGGGCTTCGCGAAGGCAAAATACAAGCCGATTTTGTGAATAATAATCATCAGACAGAAGGCAATACCAAACTGGAAGACTTCGCTCAGGAATTCAAATCAAAGCTTTAGTTAGATACAAAGGCCAGACGTTAAATCTGGCCTTTTTCTTTTATCAGCCCATAAATAAATAAGCAAATTTTAAATCAAATAGTTCTATCTTAGAATAACCATAAATCACCCTTAACCAAAAGAATTATTTTAATGAAAAAGCTAATCTCTACTATCATCTGTCTCCTTATTGTATTAACTGGTTTCGCTCAGCACGAAAAAACTGAAGCAGAAATTACAGAAATGATGAAAAGAATTGATGTAGCCGGATTAGCAGTTGCTGTAGTTAAGGATAATCAAATCATTTACAACCATTCTTTTGGAAAAAAGAGCATCGAGAACAACACCTCGTTAAGCAACACCGATATTTTTAGGATTGCTTCTATTTCAAAGTCGTTTGCATCTACTTCTATCATGCAGTTGGCCGAAGCAAAAAAACTCTCTTTAGATGATGATTTTGGTGATTTAGTAGGTTTTAAAATTAGAAATCCGAAGTATCCGGACACGAAAATTACGTTAAGAATGGTGCTTTCACATACTTCAAGCATCAACGACAGCCAAGGTTATTTCAATTTGGATGTAATTAATCCGGCAAAAAATGAAAACTGGGCAAAATGCTACACCGATAAACAACCCGGTGTTGGCTACTTGTATTGTAATTTAAATTTCAATATGGTTGGTGCAGTGATAGAACGAATTACTGGGCAGCGTTATGATAGTTACGTTAAGCAACATATTCTTACTCCATTAAATTTGTACGGCGGCTATTGTATCGACTCTCTAGATAGCCAACGTTTTGTGCCTTTGTACGAATACGAAAATAAAGCTTTTAAACTTGCTCCAGCGGCCTATGCGCCACGCAGAGAAGAACTGAGCAAATACCAGTTGGGTTATAGCACTCCTATTTTATCTCCAACTGGTGGAATGAAAATCTCGGCCGCAGATTTAGCAAAATACATGCTAATGCACATGAACTATGGCAAGGTTGGAAAAGTAAAAATCATCTCTAAAAAGAGTTCGAAACAAATGCAAACACCATTAAGCGGAGAAGAAGGTTACGGTTTGGCATTGCGTGTAACCGAAAAATTGATTGATGGCAAAAAATTAACTGGCCACACTGGGTCTGCCTACGGTTTATATAGCGCTATGTTTTTCGATCCAAAAGAGAAATTTGGTATTGTGGTTATCACCAATGGTACCAGTCCCAAAGGAAAAGATGGCTACAGGGCTGTAATTAAAGAAAGTTTCAATATCCTATACCAAAACCTAATAGCTAATTAAAGCAAGTTAAAGGCGTGGGCAAACTTTACCGCATCGTAATTATTTTTAAGCGATAGTTTCTTGCGGATATTTCTGCGGTGGGTTTCTACCGTTGCTAATGCAATAAAAAGCTGTTCTGCAATTTCGGGAGAACTTAATCCTAAAGCCATAAGTTTGAGCACCTCTATCTCTCTTACCGACATTTTACCAAACACCAATGCGTTATTACGTAAAAACCTCACATCGTCCATCAACCTATTAATTTTTATGGTGATATGGTGCTCTGGATCTAAAGGGCTTGCAGTGGTAATCAAATGAGTGACAACGTCTTCGTTATTTTTTACAAAAACCTTGGTATTACTAGCGTAAAGTTGCCAAGTTCCGTCTTTAGATTTTACCTGCTGAAAGTACGAAGTTGTGTTTTCTGAAACTTCTTGTAAGCGTTTGTTAATTTTTGCGGCGTAGTCTTTATCGTCATCTATATTAAAATATCTAGTAACGTATTCTCTAGGATTAATGGCCTGCATTTCCTTCAAATCTACACCCAGTATATCCAAACCAACTTTATTCATGTAAACTACACTATGATCTAGCACAGATTGTACTATTATAGGCACAGGTAAATCATCAGCAACAAGCTTTAATGCTTCCAATTTTTCAGATAGGTTCATATCAAAGGTATCTTTATAATCTGCACTAAAATAAAACAAAGGATATATTCCTACAAATTGTAGATTTTTTTTCCTAAAGTTAATTAAGCACCTTTGTATAAAATTAATACACTTTTTAGTTTTAGAGATTTACAGAATATAAAGAGCTATTTTCACAGACTTAACAGCTTAGCTAACTATTGGTATGTTAATTGAATATACTTAATAAATAAAATTATACGGATGAAAAAAAAACTGATTAGGTTTTTATCAATCGCTTTTATATTACAACTTTTTGTTGTTGGCAATTTATTTGCCCAAGACACTACAAATCTTACATCCGACGAGCTTTTTACGCAGGCTAGAAACATCCCAAAAGAGAAAGCTAACTACCCAAAAATTATCAGCACCTTAAAACTGGCGCTAGAGAAAAGTCCAGATTATGCCGACATCCGTTTATTTCTTGGTAGGGTTTATACCTGGAATGACAACTTAGATAGTGCTAGGTATCAATTTAATCAGGTTTTATCTAAAGAACCTACAAATTTGGAAGCCTACTCTGCCATTTTTGATGTAGAATACTGGAACGAAAATTATAGAAGAGCATTAGACCACGCCAATCAGGGCTTGCTGTACGATCCCAATTCTTCGGAATTATTGATTAAAAAGGCGAAAGCACTAAATGCCCTGAAAGATAGCAGACAGGCATTGGCAGTTTTACGGAGTTACAACAAGCAAAACCCAGGGCAAGATACCGTTAAGACCTATTACCAAATGCTGAGGAGTGAAAACGCCAAAAACTTAATAGACCTAAGTTACGAGTACGTTTATTTCGACAAGCGCTTTGATGATCCGTGGCACTACACCTCATTAGATTATACCAGAAATACCAGCTTGGGTTCTATTACCGGACGTTTAATGTATAGCAACCGTTTTAGGGAAGATGGTTTACAAGGCGAAATAGAAGCTTACCCCTCAATTTCTAAAGGTATTTATGCGTATGTAGGGGCTGGCTATTCCCAGTCGGATATTTTCCCTCGGTTTAGAGCTGGCGTATCCTTATACTACACTTTACCTAAAAGTTTTGATGCCGAAACAGGTTTTCGATATCTAGATTTCAACCCTAGCAAAACCTACATTTATGTACTTGCGCTCGGCAAGTATACTGGTAACTTTTACTTCAACCTTAAATCGTACCTATCACCAGATGTAGATATTTTCTCGCATTCGTATACTTTTAGTGCCAGATACTATTTCTCGGACAGATATAACTTTATCGGCGCTCAAATTGGAGCGGGTATTTCGCCAGATGACAGAGCAAGAAATATCATGGGCGAAGGTAACTTGAGCACCTACAAATTCGGCGTAAACTATTCTAGAGACCTCGTTAAAAACTTCACCATTGCTACCAGTGGATTGTGGTTTTATGAGGAGTACAGAACCGGCTTATGGGGCAACCAAATTGGTGTAGGCGTTTCTTTAATAAAACGTTTTTAAAATGAAACGCGGCCTCATTAGCTCCATATTATTTTATCTGGTCATCGGGCTTCCCCTTTGGATGTTCTTGGCTTGGTTTTTTTGGCCAAAAACCAAATTGGTAATTGCCATTGTAGATAAAACCGTACTATTTAAAACCGGTCAGGAACATGCTTCGCTTACTTGGGTTTTACGCAACAACAAATACTCCAAAACCTCAAAAGATTTATACACGGTTGGAAAGGATTATTTCGGTTTTTTCCCTAATAAAAATAAAAAATACGACCTTAAAGGTTTAGAAAGAGTTTCTGATGAAGATCTTGAAAAACTAAGCAGAAATGTGGATATGGCCTACATTACCGATACTTACGGTATTTATTCGAAAGAATGGTATTTGGCGAAAAACATAACCGAGCGGCAACGGCTTTTGTACGGAGGTCTGTCTCCTCAAGACATGACTTTCCTTAAAAAGATGAAGCAAAAGAAAAAACTCATCATTACAGAGTTTAACACCTTCGCCACACCTACTTCTGATGTGGTTGCAAGAGATTTTGAGCAAACTTTTAAAGTGAAATGGACTGGTTGGGTAGGTAAATATTTCGATTCGTTTGATACCTTGAGAAATAAGGAACTACCACGTTGGCTAGTAGAAAACTACAAAGCTCAAAACAATAATAAATGGCCATTTAAACGTGCAGGAATTGCTTTTGTAAATAAAAGTGATAAAATTGTAGTGCTAGAATATGTAAACCATTTGAACGGCGAGGTGCCTTACATTTTAACACGAAAAGAAGAGCGAGAGAGATACAATATCCCGAAAAGCATTAAATATCCGTTTTGGTTCGATATTTTACAGACATCTAGATCTAACAAAATCGTTTCGTTTTACGATTTAAAAGTAAATGATGCCGGCTCAAAAATATTAGCTGACAATGGAATACCTGCACAATTTCCAGCAATTATAGAGCACTATAGAGACGATTACAAGTTCTATTATTTTTGTGGCGATTTTGCCGACAATCCCATTTCACAAGGTGGATCTTACTTTAAAGGGATTGGTTTATTTAGGAGTCTTTTTTATAACGACGATATTGCGGCAGAACGTGTAAGTTTCTTTTGGGAGTTCTACAGACCAATGATCAATAAAATCTTAGCTGATTACAACGAAGAACTGCAGGATTAATTAGGTGTTCAACCACAAAGAACACTAAGCTGTTTATTTTTCATTTTAGCTGATCAAATTCATCCATTTGATAACAATACCCGAAGTTCATTTCAAAAAGACATCATCCAAAGCGAAATTTACGGTTTAAACTTTCTGTAAAGCGTATCTGGCAACAATTTCCGCGTTTGTATCACCTGGCTATTTTGCGATTTATATTGGTTAAACTCTCCTACCAACTGACTTTGTCTGGCATCGTCTTGAATAGCTTGAAGTGTAAAATTATCGCCCATACTAAATAATGTTTGTCCGTTTAAGAAATATTCACCAGAAACATAATCTGTTAAATCACTTACAGTTTGTTTTAAAGGATAACGATGAATGTTTCTGTACTGTCTAACGGTATCTAAACCAGTTCCCACCCAAGTAACCAACTCCGGTGCTTTCAACTGGTAGTTTGCTTGTAAAAATTTAACCACTGATGGTGCAATATCTAGGTGACTTGAAACCGAGCGAATATTTGCACTGCGTTTCAACATTGGCGAATAAATAAGTAAAGGCACATGGTATCGATCTATTTTTGTTGACATTGGAATTTCCGGAAGTCTGTGATCGCCAGTAATGATAAAAATGGTATTACGATAAGAAGGCAACTTAGCAAATTCTTGCAACAGATATTTGATAGCCTCGTCAGTGTAGAGAATTGTTGCGTATTGGTCTTTGTAATTTCTATGTTCTTCCTTTTGCTCGTTATCAAAACCAAGTTTGTTCATTTGATTTTCCATCAAAGCATAGTATTTATCCATCTCTGGCACCTTGTAAGGCGTATGCATTGATATAGTCTGAATGTAACTCACGAAAGGCCTATCGGTTGGTAGCTTAGCATAAAAACCTACTGCCTTTTTCATCAAATCTAAATCTGGATAACCCCAATAAGAATTATGTGAAGCGGGGAAATCGTTAAAATTGGCTTTTGAAATTAACTGATCAACATTTTGGGCTTTGATGAATAAGCCTTCATTATCAAATGCTACATCGGTACTCATTAAAAATGAAGAACGATATCCATTATGTTTTAGCAAACTTAAGGTGGTAAAAGCTGGCGGCATTTGCGAGCCAAGATCGTTGTAACCTTTGGCAAAAAATGGAAGCGATCCCAAAATAGAAGGCAAAGAAGCAAAAGTTCTACCTTGTGCCGCCAAAAAATTCTCAAAATATAAACTTCTTGTTCGCAGTTGATCCAAAAACGGCGTAAAACTTCCTAAATAAGAATTTGGTCCACTAAATGCTCTTCCTAAACCCTCTACCTGTATAAAAACAATATTCGGTCGAGTTAAAGTATCTATATTGAAGAAATTACCCAAAACATCAACTGTGTTCTCTTCACGCAAAAAAGGATAATTGGTGTTTACATACTTCATTTGCGGACGGACGGCATTGTCACCATCCATTCCATCTTCAAAGTAATTTGCAGCGTAAATATCCACATCCGGCTCATTATCGAAAAAATAAGCGTAACTACTTTCAAAGAAAAAAGCTTCCTTATTTACCGCCACGTTATAATCGTAATCTCTTTTAAAGCCCGATTGAGGAGGTAATGCAGACACATTGAAATATAGCAAGCCTAAAGACACTACAAATATCCCAACTGGCAATCTGTAATCAACCGTCTTAATTTTCCCAGCTAACTTTAACGCAAACCACAAAAAAACAAATGGAAGTATAAAAATAAGGATCGTAAAAACATCAATACTTAAACCCGCAGAAACTGTCTGTTTGATATCGGCGTACGAATAACCGTAAAAATCGGAACCAAGAGGCACCAATGCCGTGAAAAAATATTTCAACAGCAATAAATAAATTAAGATATAGATGCTAAAAATAACGCCTGCAGCAACGTAAATGTATTTTTTAACCTTAATAGAGAAGAAAAACAACAGAAAAGGCAAGTACAATACAGGCAATGACTTGAGCAAAAAAATCACATCGAAAATAAATGCTTTCAATACAAGTGAGAAAAAACCGCTTGGCATTTGTCCCTTTATAGCTACGTAGGTATATTCTAATATTTTAATAAAAAACACTGTTGCAAACAATGCAACGGCATATTTTAAAAATAGCACTACACTATTCTTAAATCTATCTAATACCGGATATTCTGGTGCCTCAAAAAAAGTATTCTCCATTTACACTGTAGTTTTTTCGGCGTTGGCCGAAGCATTATTTCCTTTAAAACCTGTACGTGTCATTGCTCCCCAATTATTTTTACCAGTAAACTTATCTATGTTGCCCCTAATTGCCCAATAAACTGTTAGCGGATGATAAAAAAATGGCTCTAAAAATGCTGCCAAAAGCAACTTCACCAAATCTCCACCCTTGGTATATTGTTGGTAAGACATTTCTTCAAAAAGAATGGCAACGGTAGACAAAGCAATAGAAAAGAAGTATACCATAGCAATGAGGATAGCCGAAAACTCCCAATTGATATTGCCCATTATTGCCAGCATAATAAAAACACTGATACCTAAAAATTCTATAATTGGCGCTAACCATTCAAAAAAGAACCAGTAAGGATAGCTTAGCATTCCCAAGACACCATAACGCGGGTTAAAGAACAAATCTTTGTGCATCCACAGTGTTTCTATCGTTCCACGGGTCCAGCGGTTGCGCTGTCTGCCCAAAATTTGCAAATCGGTAGGTGCTTCGGTCCAGCATAACGGATCCGGAATGTAAACTACCTTAAAACGTCGATCTTGTTCGTACATATATCTACGCATGCGCACCACCAACTCCATATCTTCCCCTACCGTGGTATGATCGTAGCCTCCAACTTTAATCACGGTATTTTTATCGAACAAGCCCATGGCACCAGAAATGATCAACAGCCCATTCAGCCTGCTCCATGCCATACGTCCCATTAAAAACGCCCTGATGTACTCTAATACCTGAAAACGTGGCCACAAATTTTTCGGCATATTCACCTCAACCAACTTACCATCTTCTACCACACAAGAGTTGGCTATACGCACCACACCACCAGTTGCAATTACTTGATATTTTTCTTCCAAGTACGGTTTCGCCAATTTCAAAATAGCATCTTCTTGCACAATACAATCTACATCGATACATAAGATGAGATCTTTTGCAGATACATTTATCCCAGCATTTAAAGCATCAGATTTACCACCGTTTACCTTATCTACTACACTTAGTTTAGAGAAAGATGGCAACTTAGACTTATAAACCCCTCGTATTTCGTTGCACTTAATTTGATAGTCTACGGCAAAATCAACTTTCTCTAGCTGGTAATAATCGAACATACGTTGAAAAGTATTGTCCTTACTCCCATCGTTAATAATAATTACCTCGTAATTGCCGTAATGCAGCGAAAGTAGTGATCTAATATTTTCAATAATGGTCGCTTCTTCGTTATAAGCCGGGGCTAAAATGGAAACCGAAGGCGCCAAGGGTGATATCAATATTTCACGATAGTTCACGTAACTGTTCTTCTTCATATAGCCATTCATCTCAATGGCAGAAAGCAGTGTTAGCACCACATAAGAGCCCATCACAAACAACGCATAATAAAATATGGCATTGTTAAAAATGGTTTCAAATGTGCTTACAAACTCTCTCATTATGATTTGATGCGGTTATCAAGTACGTGTTTAATAATTGCCTGATTTTCTAGGGTAGTCTGTTTGTAAATTTCTCTCAATTTTCCTTCGCCATCGTTTGGATCTCGCTTAATGGCATAAAAAGCCTCACGCTTAACTTTAATATCTGGAGAATAAATTCTGGAAGCCAAAAAATCGTTATAATTTCCTGATGAGATTTTACCGATTGAAGTTAATATCTCTAGCTTAATATCCTCTGGCTGATCAAAATAAACTTCGAACATATTCTTCTCAGCATCAGACAGCTCCAATTTGCCAATAATTTCTACTGATTTTTTAACAACTCGTGGATTGTGATGCTTCAACAACCGTTCAACTTCATCTGCGGCGTCAAACTGCATGAAATGGTCAATCAATTTCAAACAGAGCATCACTACGGTATCATTTGGCGACCTCAACCATTTTGCGAAAGAAGGTATAGTTAATTGCTTGTTTTTAGTAATGATCTCGAACAAAACCACCTGATGCCAGTCTAAAATCCGTTCTTGTGCCCTATCTAAAAAATGGAAAGGATCTTTTTGGGATAGTTTGATGTAGGCTGCCTGAGCTTCCATACGCAGCAACGCATTCTCATCATCAGTATATTTGATAATTTCATCAGCCATTTCCGTAATTCTCATTTCGTTAGCCTCCCTAATTCCCTCTATCTTAACCTCCCAATTCTTATTGTTGATTTTCTTTTTCGACTTTTTATCCAAGCCTAATTTTCGATACAGAATAGATAATACATCTTGTATTTGACCGGTAAAGTTCCTATGATAGGTAAGTATTTCGCTGATAAGCACTTTATTCACCACCGTTTTTCGCAGTGGCAACTTTTTCATTTTTGGATAAAAATGTGCTACAATATCATCAGTTTCTTCGCTTTCATCAAAAATAATAAGGTTAGCGAGCATATTATCAATATGTTCCTTCCAATTTTTTAATTCTCGATTTTGGTTAGCTTGATGTAAGCGGCGAAATGCAATATAAATATAAAGCTCTAACACTGCGATGGCACAAAACAGCACAATGAGTAATGAAATCCGTATGTTGGACGGAAAATACACCAAGCGATCGGTGTAAGTTTCTTTGATATAGTTTATAATGGTTTCGAAAAAATTCATTTGCCAGATAAGCGCTTACTAAAAAACGTTCTGTTTAATGTATCTTTTTATTCTTACGGAAAGTTCATTTAAATTGAAGGGCTTGTAGATAAAGTCGTCGGCACCTAAATGAAAACCTTCCAAAACTATGTTCTCTAACCCAACTGCAGATATTAATAGCACAGGTGTACTTTTCTTAATAGGATCATTTTTGATGTAACTCAGAATTTCCATTCCACCAATAAATGGCATCATGATATCTGTAAGGATCAAATCGTAAGTATTACTTTTTACCTTTTCCATGGCCTGTCTTCCATCAGAAGCCACATCCACTTGATATCCATCTTTTTTGAGCTTAAACTCTAGGGCTTTAAGCATCAATACTTCATCTTCGGCTATTAGTATTTTAGACATTTTTATCCTCCTTGAATGTTAATCACCGCAATTTTCCTACCACTTACAAGAATACAACTAATTGGCGTCATTTAACATTAAAACAACATCGTATTCATACAAATATAACAGCATTCACTCCTATTCAGAGTATTTATTTCCCCACAGTGTAGAAATATTTTTCAGGGCATTAATTTGAGTTGATAGACCTGACCTTTACCTCCCGCTAAAATTATAGTTTGATCGGCTGCCTTAACAGCATTAAAGCTTAGTAGGGAGATATTTTGCCAAGTTTTGCCACCATCGGTAGAAACGTCGGTACCAGAAGTGCCGGTAGCCACGCAAAAATCTTTAGTGACGTAGATTACGCCAGAACGATAGCCATCTACGGGTTGCTCAGATTTCTTCCAGGTTTTGCCACCGTTTTTGGTGTAAAGTACGTTATTGCTATTGTCTTTATCTTTGAGGTAATTACCACCCACTACAACACCGTTTTTCTCATCAAAAAAATCTAAAGAAAAGGCGCCTGTACTGCTTTCGCCTTGTATAATTGGACATTTAAAAACTTTCCAAGTGTTGCCATAATTGGCAGAATAATAAATATTGGATACTTTTCCGCCCGTTGCCACCCAGACTTGTCCGTTGCCAGCCGTTTTAATGGTTGTACCACTAGCTGCAAAGCCCGCCTCGCCAACTTGCATTGGTACTTTCAGTAAATCGGAAATGTTTTTCCAAGTTAAACCGCCATCATTTGTACGTAGCAATTGCATTTTATGATTGATAGGGTCGCCAAACACCATTCCGTTCTCGGCATCCCAAAAATCCATACCATCTAAAAAGATAGCAGTATCTGTATTTTTGTAGTTTTCTCGCCAAGTTTTACCACCGTCTACGGTAGACAAGATATACGCCGGAGAACCTGCATTAACAACAATAGCCTTCTTATTATCAAAAGCTTGAATATCTCTAAAATCTAGAGTTTCGTAACCTTTGGGTTGTGTCCATTGCCAAGTTTTACCTCCATCTAAAGATTTCCCTACTTGCCCCTTACTTCCGCTCACCCAAATCACGTCCTTGTTTACCACCGACAGGCCACGCATGCTTGTTTTTGCGTCGGCAACTAAAGGAATTAACTCATAATTTTGAGCTGATACGGTCGTTATTCCGCAAAGTAACAATAGCCAAGTGAATAATCGAGACATAGAAATGATTAACTACTTAACTCGTTTGAAAACCTCAGTTCTACCAATTAGCGAAACGCCTATAAATCCGCGAACGCTTAATTGATTGGCATCTTTCAAAGTCAATTTACAGCTATAAGTTTTGCCAGATTTTGGGTCGTAAATAGTTCCGTCAATCCATTTACCGTCATCGAAAATGAAATTTTTAAGGATTTCTAGATTAAGAAGTGGTTTATTACGCAGACTTTCTGTTGGATTTTTCTCGTCGGTTTTAGGTTTACCCTTTTCGTCGTTAGGTTCTTTTATCCACGCTAGTTTACCGAAAAACTTATCGCCGCGTTTATAAATTTCTATTTGGCCTTCGCCAGATGGATTTAACCATTTACCTACAATATCGTCTTTCTTTTGGGCAAAAGCCGATAAAGAAAATGCAACTAGCAATATAAATAATGATGATTTCCTTAACATAATTCAAGTTTTAGTCTTTTAAAGTTAAGGAATTTAAGAGAGAAAAGTTTTAGGAAAATAAAATTATAGTGCTAAAAAATGCTCAAAAGGGCATTTATGCTTTTGTTACTATCCATAGTGTTTGGGAAATAGTCGATGGGAGTATAAAGAAAATCATGGGTTAAAACTTCTGCCATACATCCGTTATGCTTAACAATTTCATAAACCTTTGCTTCTAGATTATCAAAAGTCTTTTCGAGTACTAAACGAAGAATACAATCTTCATCTTCCAAATCGAAGCTAACTTCTACCAATATAAATGCAGCAAGTACATCAGCTATAATTTGCTGCGCAATTATTGGGCATTTTACATTGGTTTTAAATACTTCGACCATTATCTAAATTAAAGAAAACATCCGAGCAATTAACTCGGATGCTTAGTTATTATTTTAAGGATTTTGAGGAACAGCACTCATGTCCATAAATCCAATTTCCCACATGTGGCCATCAAGGTCTTCGAAACCGTGACCGTACATCCAACCGTGGTCTTGTTTAGGCACTAATGCTTTACCTCCTGCTTCTATCGCCAAACGAACGTATTGGTCTACTTCTTCCCTACTTTCGGCAGAAATGCAGATTAAAACTTCTGTACTTTCTTTTGCGTTTGAAATAGGTTTTGGAGTGAAAGTCTTAAAAAATTCCTCTCTTAACAACATTATCATGATGTTTTTAGAAACAATCATACAAGTTGCATTTTCGTCTGTAAACTGCTGGTTAAAAGTGAAGCCTAGGTGCGTATAAAATTTTATCGCAACGCTTAAATCCTTAACAGGGATATTTACAAATATTTGCTTAGCCATTAGTTTTATATTTTAAAAGGTGATGATAAGTAAGGTAAGAAATGAGCAATAAGCTAAAAGTTACAAGCGGAGCAAACGACATGGCAACTACGCCATCTACCGCCAAATGCCCAATCATTGCTGAAATGTACTTGATACCGCAGCCTACATAAGCCCATTCTTTAATGCGTTTACCAATGAAAGGCAGTATCAAAATTAAACCACCAATAAAGTGACCGATACCAATTTCCATGGCCAACCACGTTGGAATGCCTAGATGCTCTGTACCTTGTTTAGCTTCGGGGCTATCCATAAAGAAAACCCCTGGCAATATAAAAAGCGCCAATAAACCTGTAGAAACCCAGTAAGCTACTTTGATAGATTTTTTCGGTTGATTATTAAGTGTTTTTTCCATCTTGTGCTTCGTTAAAACTTACCATCCATTGAATTTTGAATTTATCTTCCAGCATTCCGTAGTAATCGCCCCAAAACTGGTCTTGCATAGGCATTTGTACGGTTCCGCCTTCGCTTAACGCTCCGAAAATTCTATCTGCATCTCCACGGCTATCAACACTGATACACAGTGAAACGTTAGTTCCCGAAGTTACAGGAGGCATGTTAGAAGGCACGTCACTCGCCATTAACATAGTTTGTCCAACAGGAAGTGAAATGTGAGCAAGTCCGTTCGCATCATTTTCTGGAATGCCTTCGCCTACACAACCTTCGCCGTCGGCAGAGTCTTGTGGCATTTCGTTAAAGCGCATCACGAAAGGAAAATCGCCACCAAAAATAGATTTGTAAAAATTAAAAACCTCTTCGGTATTACCGTTAAAGTTTAAATAAGGATTAATTACCATAGTTATATTGTTTTGATTTGATAAATGATTAAGACAAATTTAGCTGTTGCTTTTAATTTTTAGTATAGCCGAACAAGTCAATTTTGAGGGTGTTTTAAGACATCTTTTTAAAAGGATTTCCAGTTCCTGTTTCTACATAAAGTTTCAAGCTATTGGTAAATTGTTGCCAACCGTTAGCACAAATTTCGTAGCACTCTATAGTTTCGTTTAAGCCTTCATGTTCTAAATGCAATAAAGTTTTTTCGCCTTCAGCTTTGAGCTCCCAAACTATTGTTGTACCCACCCATTCCGTTTTATTTTCCAGCTCAGGGATATCAATTAAGGATGCTTTGACGTACCAAACTACTTTTGCATTTGGCACTAATTCCGCCACTTGCATGGTTTTGTAGACGCTATCGCCAAAGCGAACTGTAAATTCTTCACCTTCTTTATTTGCGGTACCTTCAAACATTTCCGTCCACCAAAATGGGATTTCTTGAGTTAAGGCAGTGAAAACTTTAGCTGAGTTTGCTTTAAGTATTATTGTCGATTTATAATTTTCCATTATTTATTAGTTAGTACTTTCGCTAGCCATATTATTTAGCTGATGCGTATGCCTTTGTGTATGAAAAATTACAAAGCTTACAAGTTCAAAGCGTGTCAAATGTCCCATTCCTGGAAACTCAAAGTCTAAGCAGGTTAAAGTCAAATCTAAACTGGGAACAATGTTGATGATGGATTTTTCTATTTCACCCAACTTTTCTCGCTGTACTGTAAGTGAATAATTTTGGTCAACTGGCTCAATAAATGGTGGCGAAGTATATTTAGACCCAAAATCTAGAAAAATGCCTTTAATCTGCGCTACCTTTCCATCATCTTCGCCTTCGGCAGGTTTGGTATTTCCCAAAAGCACTTTATCAATATCCGTAGCCGCCAAAATTATATGTTGTGCAACCATAGCAGGCGACCAATTACTTCCTGCTGGTTTTTGATTGAATGAGCTTTCGCTAAAACGCTGAACTGCTTTATCCAATTCGGAAAAAGTACTTTTCCAAGTTTCTAATAATGTTGTATTATTTTCCATAGTTTACATATATTTCATTGCTTCATAACCTAACAACCTGCGCCAAAGTGCAATTTGCCCAATGCAATTTGCTTCGCGATAGCTGTTAAAACTCACCATTTCGAACAAAGGAAAACTCATCTGTTCTACAGGAAAATCAATTACTTTATCCAATTCTTCATCAGTAACGTTCAAGAATTTTTCTCTTAAAATAGGCGATATTTTATCCCATTCTTCTTCGTAATTTTTTAAGGATGGATAGGCTACATCCTTAATCCCTTGATGGTGTTTAAATAATTCATCGGAGCTAGATTTTAAATCGACACCCATCAAATTAGCCAACTCAAAACGTTCTTGCAATAAACTTCCGGCCAACCAATTGATGTGATTTGCTTTCGTATCTAAACGTTTCAGGGCATCTTCATCATTGATACCATCTAATACACTGTGATAAAAGGTGGTTTGTATATCGTATAGCACCAAAAAGCCATACATTCTATTACTTACTGATTTCAAATCCATAATATTCAAATTTTATAACACTAATTTACAGGCTTTTCCATTACCTTCATACTACCATTAATGTCAAAGTTTGGGTGCATTCGAGACATTTACTATTTTAGATTAATCAAAATATAAACATGAAGAAAATAGGAGTATTACTGAGCAAAGGATATAGATTGTTGAGCGTTGCCGCAGTGTTAGACGTGTTGCAAACGGTAAATAAATTCTCGGTGGCAGATGGAATTGCTGCACCTTTTTATATTTTTATGCTTGCCAGCGATGAAACTATTACGGAAACTAAAGAAGCACTAGGCTATCCGTTGACTTCTTTAAAGGATGCTCCCTTAATGCAAATTATTTTAATACCTGCCTTTTCTTCCGAGGATATGCAGACTTCTTTAGGTGCAAATATGAACTGCATTCCGCATTTGGTTGCGCAATACCAAAAGGGCGCTTGTTTGGGCAGCTTTTGCACAGGTGCGTTTTTATTAGGTGCAAGCGGTTTGCTGAACGGCAAAATTGCGACTACCCACGTTGATGCCAGCAATGGTTTTGCAAATGCTTTTCCTTTGGTAAAACTGAAAGTTGACAAGACCGTAACGCAAGATGACCGTTTGTACACCAGTGGCGGTGCTACTTCTTCATTCCATTTGTTGCTTCACTTAATACACGAATACTGTGGTAAAGAAATGTCCATCCGCATTGCGAAGGTTTTTGCTATTGATATGGACCGCGAAAACCAATCGTATTTCAGTACTTTCCAACCTTCAAAAGACCATACGGATGAGTTGGTGGCCATTGCACAAAACAAAATTGAAGCAAATTACCAAGATGCAGCAACTATTGAAGAGTTGATTAAAGATATTCCATCGAGCCGCAGAAATATTGTACGTAGGTTTAAGCAAATTACGGGCATCACCCCTATTGAATATTTACAGCAAACCAGAATTGAAGCTGCTAAAAAACTGTTGGAGAAAACCAGTCAGCAGATGAATGAAATTATTTACAGCTCTGGTTACAACGACCCAAAAGCGTTTAGAAAAGTCTTTAAAAAGAGTGTTGGAATGACGCCAACGCAGTATAGGGAGAAGTTTCAGGTACGGTAGGAACAAGGATTAAGGAACAAAGACTTAAAGACTAAAGACCAAAGCTGAAAGACTAAAGTGTAGAGCGAAGTAAATCTATTTATTTGCCTTCCGTTTTTGTTCCGCTTCCCAATATTCTTTATTCATTTCGATGTAGTGAGTTGGGCTGTCGATGTATTTTGCATCCTTGTCGTAGCCTTTACCAATCAATTGTTTAAGCGTATCTGGCATGTACTCAAATACCGTATTGTAATACTCTTCCTTATTCATTTTCTTACCATGATATAAATCTTCAGGTTTAAGTTCTTTAGCCTTCAGCTTAGTTTTTAGCAGCACTTTTTCCAAAAACATTCCACGTAACCAAACTATCAAATCGCCATCGTTTGCAATTCCGACAACAAAGTTTAAGCCTGGCTTTTCAGAAAGACCGGTATTTGTAGAAATACTCAGCAGCTGATTTTTGGCTTTGGCTTCTTTAAATGTATTCTCGATGGTTTCTCTTGGCAAATCCAAAGTATCCTTATAAAACTTTTTATCCCGATAGGAAACATACTGCAAGACTAATTGCTTAGGAAACGGCAACGGGTCACTCACCCTCGGCGAATAATATTCAGCACCCCAACTGCTGTTAAAATTGTTGACTTCATCTCGGGAGTAAAGAAATCCACCGCCAAAATCATCGTCATTAGGATAAATGAAATAGATATCTCTCAAATAAATTGGATGAGTATAAGGCGCATTTACACTGGCAAAAAAGTAATGTCGGTCCCAAGCTTTATATTTTAAAACCCGCCAAACAATAGCTAACACCAAAATTATGGCAAAGCCGATGTAAATCTTATTGACTAGATTGAGTTTCATTTGCGCTAAATTAATGTTGGAAAGCCTTGCCTAACTGTGCTACATACCAAAGAAGACCTGTGAAGATTAATAAAACCACTAAGGAAATTCCAAAAAACCATTTGGCTGCACGGTAACGATAACCAAAAGCATAAATGCCTTGCAAAACTACAAATGCAACACCAGCAAAATACATCCCCATAATGCCTTCGTCTTCTGAACTAGGTATGAGGCTAAAGAAAATCCACACCAAAACTAAATTGATAATGATGAGCAATACGGATAGATTACTGTTCCTTTCTTTGAGTTCTTCTTGCTGCATGGTTTAGATGTTTCCCTTAAAATACAAATATAAATTCGGTTTTGTTCGATTAATCTTTCACATTACAATTTTAGCAACGATATTCGTAAGCATGAAAAAGCATCTATTTATCCTCTGTTTACTGTGGTTTACAATCGCCAATCTATATGCTCAAAAAATTATAAGCAACACACTTTCTTTCGATAGCACTGCTTTTGTAGCAATAAGAAAAGAATTGAATTCGATGGATGCTGGACCATTCGCCAAACTTAGCTACGAAGCAAATGGTTTCAAATTGCCGTACAGATTATCAGCTCCAAAGAAACTAAAAACTGGCGCAAAATATCCATTGATTATCGCTTTGCATAACTCTACAAGATTAGGTAACGATAATGAAAAGCAGCTAGAACCTTTAACCAGAACTTGGTTAACAGACGAAATGAGAACTCAATTCCCTGCCTATGTTTTGGCACCGCAATTTGAAACCAGACCAACTGAATATGCTGCAAATAAGACTTTGGGTGTGCTCACAGCTAACCCACAGGCAAATTTAAAAACGCTACTTTCATTGATAGAAAGCTTGATAACAAACCCTCAAATTGATGCGGAGCGTATTTATTTAATTGGCTATTCGATGGGCGGTTCTACAGCGCAACATCTATTAAGCGCCAAACCAGATTTATTTGCTGCCGCAATTTCTATCGCTGGAGTTCCTGATGTTTCGAACTTACCGAACATTAAGAAAAAACCTATTTGGTTAATTCACGGCAGAAAAGATGACGAAAATCCTTTTAACGGTAGCGAGAAACTCTTTGAACTATTGAAAGGAAATACAAAAGTTAGATTTACTATTTACGAGAATTTAGACCATAACACCATTACTTTTCCGCTATTGGCTACAAATGAATTGGCGAAATGGTTGTTTAAGTGGAGGAGGTAAAATCATTGCCGTTGGTTTAAACCAACGGCAATGAAGCTATTTCAAAGTCTCTTTAATCTCCCCACAATCCATCATACTTTCTCCATAATATGGATTTCTGATTTCTTTCTTATTACTCAACCAAGAAGCGCCCTTATCGTTCAAGGCCATTGGACAATGCTCTACGTAAACTTCTCCCGATTGCAAACCGATAGCTTTTACCTTAGCAATCATTTCGTTGCTTAAATTAGAGAACAGGCTTCGTTGCACTTCGATATCTGAAGCAGCAGTAATTTTTGATGCAAAACTTACTAATCGCCCACCGTCCTTCAATGATTTTGCACCTAGTTCGAACGCCATACTTGCCTCCTTTGCCGTAGCTAAATCTGAATTAATCAATGCATCGCTTAACAAAAGATACTGCTGATAAACGGCATTCAATTGGTCGCTTTTTAGCGATACTTCATTTAGAGTTTCTATCGCTACTTTTTCTTTCGCAACAGTTTCTTTTTTCTCTTCAGCTTTTTGGTTGCAAGCCACGAAGATTGTTGCTATCGCTATTAATAAAATGTTCTTTTTCATTGTTTTTAAAATTAAAGGCTTACGATTTATCCAACGGATGTTTCCCTCTCTTTAACACAAACTCACTGTACAACAAATAAGCTCCTGTAACTACTACTTCATCGCCTGTGGCAATACCTGAAGTAATGTTAATGCTATTTCCATTTGCTTTACCAACGCTTACTGACATTGGTTCAAAACTATTTTTCCCTGTTTTAATCCACACATGCGGGCCTTTACCATCACGAATAACGGCATCTACCGGCAAATTCATTCCGTCGCCAACTCCCTGCGATGCCAACATTACCTTTACCTGCAAACCGGGCTGCCATTGTCCGTTAGGATTAGCGATACTTCCTCTAATTTGCGTCAGTTGTGTACCAGCTTGTAGCGACGGATTAATGAAATCAACTTTCATCGTTTGCGCTTGGTCTTCCCAACCATTTACCACGACCTTTAAAGTTTGACCTTGTTTAAGCTGCTTCATTTCATTTGGATAAACATCTGCCTCTACCCATAATTTCCCATAACCTTCCAACCGTATAATCGGACTACCTTCCGCTACATATTGACCTTGGGTAATGCTTAATTCAGCAACTGTTCCACTTTGCGTAGCGAACACCGTTACGTACGGATTTTTCTGTTGCGTTTTGCTCAGCTTTTGTAATTGACTTTCAGTCTGTCCATATAATATTAATTTTTGCTTAGCCGATGAAACCAATTGTTGTTCCAATTTATCTCCAGCAAATTGCTTTTGTTGCGCCAAAGCCATCAGATATTCTTGCTGCAAAGTCGCCAACTGCTCCGAGTACAGTTTATATAATGGCTGTCCTTTGCTAATTGCAACCCCAGTTTCTCTAACGAACAATTCGTCTACTCTACCCGCCACTTTTGCTGAGATGTAATTGCTTTGCTGAGGGTCAACCACTAACCTACCATTCAAAACACTTTGGTTCGAGATGCCTTCACCATTTCCTTCATCGCCAATACGAATAGTTTTGATATTGGCCAGTAACTGTCTTTGTGCATCAAGCTTGAGGCTTTTATCATCACTATTTTTCTCGAATGGCACCAAATCCATTGCACAAATTGGGCAAGCTCCCATTTCGTGCTTAACCACCTGCGGATGCATCGGGCAAGTGAAGGTTTGCTGTTTCGCTTTCGCTGATTTGTCTTCCGTTTTTTGCTCTCCGCTACATCCTACTCCAATCATCAAAACGAGGAGAAATAGAAACGGGATGATATGTTTAATTCTTTTCATTTGTATTTATTTTTGCCACAGATGCACAGATATCTGTAATTATCAAGAGAAAATATCCGTGTATCTGTGGCTAATTACTTTTAACTTTTATAAAGCTTTCACTATCTACTAAATACGAAGCATTTTTAGCAAATTCGACATCACGAATATCCTCTTTGACCTGTACCATTCCATTCATGCGCAAACCGGCATTCAAATTCATACTTACAAACACGCCATTTTCCTTTTTGAAAGCCATACTTTGAGCACCTATACTTACCACTGCAGTTTCTGGCAACCAATAACTTTGAGGCACCAACATTGGAATTTTCGCCGTTAAAATCTCACCCGCTTTAAACTTCCCTTTGCTCAGGTAAACTCTCGCTACTGTGAAATTTTCTCCCGCTTTAATCATCGGCTGTATTAACCCAATGATTGATGTTTGGAAACTATCTTCCTTATCAGCAGTCTTATAAAAAGCCATTTTGCTTCCTTTTTTAACCAAAGCACCCAAACTAGGTTTCAATGCAAATTCCGCTAATAACTGGTCGGCTTTGTAAATAGTGAAGATGCTTTGCCCTGCATTTACATATTGTCCTTCCCTTATCATTACTGGAGAATTATTTATTTGCGTTGATGGCGCAGCACTTGATGTAGCATTACCACCGCCGCCCATTCCCGACATACCATCACCACTACTTTCAGTACTTGGTACAGTCACAGCAGCACTGTTATTTGCAAGTTGCTTTTCCAAAATATAACCATCCGCTGGGCTGTAAACTGGAATACGATAATTCACCTTTTTACTTTGTAACACCTGTTGAATGGTTTGATTGCTCATACCCAACAGCAACAATCGTTGTTTAGCCTGTACCAACAAACGTTCGTCCCCAGCACTTTGAAGATAAATCAACTCCTGTTGTGCCGCTGCCACATCTGGAGCGTAGATTTCAAATAACAACTGACCTTTTTTAACAGGCTGATAGTTGTATTTGATGTACAGCTTTTCCAAACGTCCACCAACTCTACTGGCTACACTGGTTTCGCCACGGGTATCATAATTTACGATACCTTGTACTTCCGCAGTTAAAATCTTGGTTTCGTAACTAGCTTTAACCACCGCTGCTTTTGCAACTACCTGCTCATTCGATGGAGCGATTAGTGCTTTCAGTTTAGCATCTACTTCTACCTTTCCAATATCGTGGTGGTCGTTTTTAGGCTTGGTTTGACACGATGCAAGGAAAACTGTAATTAACAATAGAAATAAATACTTCAGGGCTTCCTCCCCCTGCCCCCTCCAAGAGGGGGATATGCAATTCGCTATCTGCGCCACGTGTCTCCCTTTAGAGGGAGAATTAAAGAGGGAGGATTTACCTAAATCATTTGTCTTTTGCATCGCATTACGGTTCCCGCCTTTGCGGGAATTACGATTGCGGCTATTCTCTCCCGTTTGGGGAGAGATGACCAACGGGCAGAGAGGGCTTGCTCCGATACGTCGGAGGGCTCTACCGATACAATTCCTTTTCATAATCCGCAATCATTAAGTAAAGTTTCAATTTCTCATCTAACACATTGTTCTGCATCATATTCAAAGCTTCCCATGAAGCGATTACTTCTGGCAATTGCAGCTTATTTTCGCGATAGCCCAACACGTTCACATCCAGTGTTTTTTGTAAGGTTGGAATGATTTTCTGTTCCATCGCTGCAATCTGCTGTTCCATCGTTTTAATCTGATACTGCATTCCGTACAACATTCCCTGCGTTTCCTGCAACATCGCAGCTTTCTCCATCTGCATCGCTTCTACCTCATATTGCATTCCTTTCACTTCTGATTTATACATTTTCGAAGCCCAAGGCGCAATTGGAATACTCACCATTCCCATTACGCTAAATGCTTTAGGCATTCCACTGCCCAAAGGCGACATATGGTCAAAGCGAACCCTAAAATCTGGACGACTTTGTCTCTTCATCGCGTCAATATTCAAATTCATCGACTGGATATTGTAGTCCATCTTGGCGACATCTTTTCGAGCCATTGCCAAACTTGCCGTATCTAAAGCCGTTGCTGCAACAAATTGGGGGACATAATTGCTATCAATCTTAAAATCGGTATTGCCTTGCTGGTTCATCATGCTATTTAACCAAGCTTTAGCCTTACCAATCTCTCCCTCCTGCATGCGTTTCATATTTTCCGTTTCTTCCAGCTTTGCTGAAGTCTGGTAAACACTCCCCAATTTCGACTGATTAAAAGGATACCTGATTTCTTCAATCTTCTTCATGGTTTGCATAATTTGGGTGCTTTTCTCCAGTACTTTCAACTTCTGCTGTGCAACCAACCAAGCATAATACAACTTTTTCGCCTGTGTTTTAAAATCGTTCAAAGTCACCGCCCTGGTTGCTCTTTCAACATTAGCTTTCGAATTGATGAACTTCTTCTGCGCATTCAACTTTCCATAGTTCGGGATGTCCTGTTCTACCTGAAACATCAACGAACCTTTGTCCCTACCATCCATCATCATTTGCCCTGGATAAGGCGTCATGAACGTTCCTACACCAACCATTGGCGCCATCCAAGCAGTAGCTGCTTTGGCGTTGTACTGGTAACTTTCTGCTTTTAGTCCGTAAGATTTAAGTTGTAAATTGTTCTGGTCAATACGACTTAGAATGGTATCGAGAGAAAGTACTAGGGTTTGCGCTTGGGCTGTGAAAGAAAAAACAATCATTAATACAGCCAAAAGAGCAATTCTTCCGACTTGCAACGACGCCCAATTATTCTTGCCGTCATGCCCAACTCGATTGGGCATCGTAATGCTTGAGTAGGAAACTTCATATGCTTTACGGTTCCCGTCTATGCGGGAATGACGACCTTTCAAAGTTTTGTTAATGCTGTACATCGTGCACCTCCAATTTTCCGTATTTTTTCAATTCGTATTCTTTAGACATTAAAAAGATGAGCGGCGTAACCAATAAAATATGTGTCGAGGAAGTCAATACACCACCAATCATAGGTAACACGATAGGCTGCATCACATCAACACCTACTCCAGTAGCCCATAGCACAGGCACCAAACCAAACAGAGATACACAAACTGTCATCAGTTTCGGGCGCAAGCGTTTTGCAGCGCCATAAATCACGTATTCTCGCAAATCATCCCGAGTAATCGTTTCCCTCGAATTTCCTTTGAGTTTAATTAAATTTTGCATCGCATCGTTCAAGTAAATCACCATTACAATACCCGTTTCTACCGCAATACCAAACAACGCAATGAAACCAACTGCCACACCAACCGAAAGGTTCACGCCCCAGAAATAAATCATATAAGCACCGCCAATCAACGCAAAAGGGACGGTAATTAAGCTCAAGAAAGCTTCCCTAATAGAATGGAAAGCGAAATAAAGGGAGAAAAAAATAATCACCAAAACCACTGGCGCAATCCACATTAAAGTTTGCTGGCCTCTTATTAAATTCTCGTACTGGCCGCTCCACTCCAAGAAATATCCCTCTGGTAAAATGCCATCTTCTTTGTTTAGCTGCTCCATCGCCTCTTTCACCGTACTCCCCAAATCTCTATCGCGAACGTTGAACATCACCGCTCCACGTAAAATTGCATTGTCAGAACTAATCATTGGCGGGCCATCCTCAAACTTCACATCGGCCACTGCCGACAAAGGAATTTCTCCAAAACCCTGCGATTGCAAAGGAATACGCTGGATTTGCTCCACACTGTTACGATACTCCTGCGCCAAACGCACACTAATCGAAAATCGCTGCCTGCCTTCAATCGTATTGCCAATACTCGCACCACCAAGCGCAGTTTCCACCACTTGGTTTACATCATCAATGTTCAAACCATAGCGAGCCAATTCTTCTCTTTTAATATCTACAGCCAAATATTTTCCGCCAGTAATCGGCTCCACAAACAAATCGCTAACACCAGCAGTACCCTCCAAAGCCGCTTTTACCTTTTCCGAAACCGCAGCAATGGTATCTAAATTCTGCCCGAAAACTTTAATCCCCACATCGGTACGAATACCCGTAGCCAACATATTGATACGGTTAATAATAGGCTGTGTCCAACCATTTACCACCCCCGGAATTTGCAATTTCGCATCCAACTCGGTAATAATATCCTTCTTGGTAACGCCCTCACGCCACTCACTTTTCGGTTTCAGCGTAATAATCGTTTCAATCATACTAATCGGCGAATTATCCGTTGCCGTACTCGCCCTCCCTGCTTTTCCCAAAACTTTATCAACTTCGGGCACCGATTTGATGATTTTATCCTGCACCTGCAAAATCCTTTTCGCCTCTGCGTTCGACACATCTGGCAAGGTTACAGGCATAAACAAAATGCTCTGTTCATCCAATGGCGGGATAAACTCCGTTCCTAAATTTTTCAGTAGCGGAATGGTAATTAACAAAGCCACCACGTTAATTGCGATAGTCGTTTTACGCCATTCCAGCACCTTTCTAATGATGGGCTCGTACACTCTTTCCAAAAATCTATTCACCGGATTGGCATTATCTGGCTTAAATTTCCCCTTCATAAAAAAGGAAATTAGCACAGGCGCTAATGTGATAACCAACAGCGCATCCACAATCATGATAAACGTTTTGGTGTAGGCCAACGGATGGAATAATTTCCCTTCCTGCCCAGTCAGCATAAACACTGGTAAAAACGATGTAATGATAATCACAGTTGCAAAAAACACCCCTCTCGATACTTGCTTGCTCGATTTTGTGATAATTGCCAGTCGTTCTTCTTCGCTAATCCACTCGGGCTCTTTGCGAAATTTATTTTTTAACCAATTTTTCATCGGCGTAAATTTTGTTTTCAATGGTGATGAAGCTATCATGAAACATGATGGTTTCATCGGCTTATATTTTTAAATTATAATTAATTTTTGAAAAGCAGTTTCAGCAATTTTCGGTTGCTGTAGTCCCGCTTTCCTCTCTAGCCCTCTTTCGCTACGCTCTCTCGGGGCTGCCGTTTCAATCGGGTTTATTTCACTTAATTCCGATTTTCTTAGGCAATTTTTCCTACGTCTATGCATGTACAGTACAGACGCAAGATTTTGCGTCTCTAACGCTCTAAACAAAAATTTTGCGCCTCTAACAATTTAGACGCAAAATCTTGCGTCTCTACGGCTATTCTTTTTTCCCTACCACCTGTTCATACCTTTCCGATAAATGCTTATACGCATTCTCGCTCATGATAATTCCATTATCTACAATTACACCAATAGCCAGTGCAATACCCGTTAAAGACATGATATTCGAACTAATACCAAATGCGTTTAACAGAATAAAACTTGCTGCAATGGTAATAGGAATTTGAATAATGATGCTCACTGCACTACGCCAATGGAACAAGAAAATAATCACGATTAATGAAACCACAATCATCTCTTCAATCAACGTGTTTTTGATACTATCTACCGACTCCTTAATCAGCTCGCCACGGTCGTAAACAATCTCGAATTTCACTCCTTTGGGTAAACCTTTAGCCACTTCGGCCATTTTAGCTTTCACTTTATCAATCACATCTGCAGCGTTTTCGCCGTAGCGCATTACCACAATTCCACCTACACGTTCACCTTCGCCATCTTGGTCAAAAATGCCTAAACGAGTTTCGCCAGTCATTTGTACGGTAGCTACATCCGCAATGCGAATAGGTGTACCATTCTGGTTTTTAACAGGAATATTTGCGATTTCGTCTATCGATTTTAAATAGCCCGAAGTTTTGATAATGTAACCAATATCGCTCATCTCGAACTTCCGTCCACCAGCTTCGTTGTTATTGCTTCTCACTGCTGAAATTACTTGTGGCACCGTCAGTTTGTAGAACAGTAGTTTATTTGGGTCTATTGCAATTTGATACTGTTTTTGGAAACCACCAAACGAAGCAATTTCACTTACGCCTGGTACATTTTGCAACGCAAACTTCACGTACCAATCTTGAATAGCACGTTGTTCTCCCAAATCTACATCTGGCGCATCTAAAGTATACCACAACACATGACCAACACCCGTTCCATCTGGACCAAGTTGTGGTGTAGCACCATCCGGCAATGTTTTCGAAATCGTGCTAATTCGTTCCAACACTCTTTCTCTAGCCCAATACACATCTACATCATCCTCAAAAATGACATAGATAAAGCTCATCCCAAACATGGAAGAACCACGCACATATTTAATTTTAGGAATACCCTGTAAATTAGTTACCAATGGGTAGGTTATTTGGTCCTCAATCAATTGAGGCGAACGCCCCATCCACTCTGTGAACACAATTACTTGGTTTTCGGACAAGTCTGGTATCGCATCTATCGGATTTTTCTTTACCGCAAAAATGCCCCAAACAAATATCCCAATGGCCAATACCAACACGATAAATCGGTTGCGCATAGACCAGTCAATAATTTGATGTACCATTTGAAAATTATTACCCTCTTTCTTTTATGGCTTATTATAATTAAAATCCTCCCCCTACCCCCTCCAAGAGGGGGACAGCGTGATGCAATTCTCTTCCTATTAGGGGAGAGATGCCGACGGCAGAGAGAGCTTGCTCCGATAATTCGGAGGGTTAATGCGCCTTTTCAGTCTTACCAGTACGGTCATATTTACAACAGCCTGGCAACTTCGCATACACCTCATCAGTAGCTTTTGCTTTATCAGTATCATGACCCAAAGCAGCTATTTTTTGATGAACAGCTTTTTCGTCTAACTTCTTTTTATCGTAGCTAACGGTCAAAAATTTTGTGGTTTTATCCCATTCAGCCGAAGTGATGGCTGTGTCATTTTTTAAACCAGTTTCTATACGTTTTTTACACATACCGCAGTTACCTAATACTTTAATTTTGTCAGTTTTTGTTTGAGCAAAAGCTGCTGTACCTAACATAGTGAATGCTACAACAGCAATCATTTTTAATGATTTCATAACTTCTAAGTTTTGTTGGTAGTAAAATATCATGCAAAGCAGATTTCACTAGCAACGAGTTAAATAAATAAGATTTGGATTGTTTTGGCTAAAAGCCGGTATGGGAGTAATTTCCTGAGCGGTCGTCATCCCGAATTTATTTCGGGATCAGTTAAATAAGCTGAACTGATTCTGAAACAAGTTCAGAATGACAGCAGGATTGTCTAACCCAATAAAGAAAAGAAAGAGGGTATTATATTCTGTAAGTACAGTTTTTGATAAAAATGGGAAGCTGTTGCCCTAATGGAGGCGCATTACTTCTAGCTTCCTGAGAAATGATTTTGGTAACTGGCAACAGATAACCTTCCAAAGGTTTTACTTGCGGAATTAAAAAAACAGATTGTTCGAATTTGTAAATTTGAGCACTTGCCTTTTGAGCTTGATCTACCTTAGCCTGGTGTTGGACATCTTTGCAGCAAGATTTTTCAGACGATTCCTTTTTTTCCATGCCGCAGAAATCGCAAGCATGTTTTTCGCTATCAGTTAAACTCCAATCAACGAGTTCTCCCATGCAATAATGAAGATTCACGCCGGCACCACTGGCTACTGCCAGATAGAAAAACGCCATAAGTGTTAACAAGAGTTTCTTCATTACACAACAAAGATGAGCAAAATTATTTAAATGTGTTTTATATAATTTTTTGAGTTTGTTATATAATGATGGTTAATCGGCTAATTGTTGGAATTGGTTAATTGTTAAAAGACAATGTCTATGTATGTTTAGTTCAGTTAGCCAATTAATCGATTTAAACAGTTAACCAAATTGTATATCTTCGCCATAAAAAAGAAAAATGATTGCACACCACGTACTATTTTGGTTAAAAGCCGATACCACTGAAGCTCAAAAAGAAACCTTCTTAGGAGGATTAAAAAGTTTAGAAAACATTGAAGTTGTAAAAAACTTTCACGTTGGCACACCAGCACCTATCGAGCGTGCAGTGGTTGATACAACCTACACCTTCAGCTTAATCTTATTATTCGAAGACTTAGCAGCACATGATGTATACCAAGTTCATCCAATTCATAAAGCTTTTTTAGAAGAATTTAGAGTGTTTTTCGAAAAGGTTGTGATTTACGATGCGAACTAAATAAAAATGAAGGGCTAAGCCTACTATGGGTTGGGCCTTTCATCTGAAAATATCTCTATTCGATCAATCCTTTTTGAACGGCCATTTTTATCAACGCTGCGATATTATGGGTACCAAATTTTAATAGTAGGTTTTTGCGGTGAGTATCTATTGTACTTACGCTCACAAAGAGTTTTTCTGCAATTTCAAGATTGGTCATCCCGTTGGCAATGAGTTCCAAAACTTCCTGCTCTCTTCGGGTCAATAGAATTTCGGTTTCTTTCTTTTGCTGAAGTGTTTGCGCAACTTCGTGACTAAGGTACTTCTGACCCTTATTTACGGTGATAATTGCCTCCATTAACTCTTCCTTTGTTGCATTTTTCAGCACATAACCAGATGCTCCGTTCAACATCATCTTTTCGATAAAACTTTGTTGGTTAAAGGTGCTTAAGCCTATAATAAATGTTGAAGGATATTTTTGTTTCACCTCTTTACAAAGCTCTATCCCACTTTTATCTGGCAGGTTAATATCCATTAAAATCACATCTGGTTGATGTTTAACAAGATAAGACATACAAAAATTAGCATTAATGGCATGGCCACAGTAATCAATTTCCTTTTCATCTTGTAGCAAAGTACGGATCCCTTCAATCACCATCAAATGGTCGTCTACTATAAATAAACTGATCATAAATGTAGTTCTGTTAATACTGATGTCCCTTTTTCTGGCTTGCTTTGCACATCTAATTTCCCTTTTAAAAATTCCACTCTATTGTTAATATTGTTCCAACCGATGCCTTTGGCTTGCTCCAGAATCTTTGTATTGAAACCCTTGCCGTCATCTTCAACCGTAAGTAACAAGGTATTTCCATTTTTGGTAACCTGCAACAACGCCTGTTTAGCATTAGCATGTTTAATCACATTATTGATGAGTTCTTGTGCAATTCGATAGATAGTAATGGCAGTGGTGTCGGCCATCTTTTCGTTTTTTAAACCGATAGATTGATAGTTCACTTTCAAAGCACCCGATTGATTAATATCGTTACAAAAATCTTCCAATGCAGTGTCTAGACCAAATTTAACCAGGGCTTCTGGCATCATATTATGTGCTACCCTACGCATTTCTTTAATAGAACTGTCCAGCATATCCATACTGCGTTCAAAAGCCTGTGCGTTATCAGGCGTCAAAATCATGTTTCCTTTCATGTGCTGAAATGAGTATTTAATTCCGCTCAACATCCCTCCCAAACCATCGTGAAGGTCTTTTGCCAAACGGCTGCGTTCTTGTTCTTCTCCTTTTAAAACCGCCTCAGTAGCTGCCAATTGTTTTTCAGTTTCGAGTTCGTTAATGCGCTGTTGCTGTAATTTCTGGCGATGCCTATAGTTACGATAGCCCATCATCAGTATAATTACCAATACTGTCGCACCACCAATAAGTATATAGTTTAAGGTGTTTTTTTGTTTGATAGCCGCATTTTGTAACTTAATTTGACTGTCCTTCTTCTCAGTTTCGTATTTTTTCTCTAGCGTGGCAATGTAATTTTTATGTTCCAAAGAAATGATAGAGTCACCTAATTCCGTATTCTTTACATTGTATTCCAAAGCCTTATCAAACTTACCCCACTCTTTATACAATCGGGCGTAATACTCTAATAAGTTTAGTTTCTGGTTAACAGCTTGTGTTTTTTCTACATCAGCATCTAAGGACTTAAGTATTCGCTCTGCTTCTACAAACTTTTTCTGCATAGCTAAAACCCTAGACAATTGCATTTTTGATTGTATAATGGCAGACAAGCTTTTATTTTTCTCAGCAATTTTAAGGCTATTGCTAAAATCGGCTTGAGCTTTTGAGAATTCGTTCAAATTCAAATGGATTAAGCCCGAAATTAAATGGTAGCCAGTAAGCTTGGCAGGCATAAAATTGGTATCATAATTCATTAACGCACTGTCTCTTGCTGCACCAGCTTTTTTCATATCTCTCAAAAAAATGTAAGACATTGCCACAGCAGCATACGACGCAAACTTGGCCTCCTTTTTACCAGACTTTTTAGCGTAAAAAACCGCCTTTTCGCCACTTAAAAGTTGATTTTGGTAATCATTCATATCTTTATAATAAAGGCCCATATTGTAATAGGCGTCTACTATAGAGGAATAATCTGCCAACTTTTCGAAACAGGCAATGGCTTTCAATTGGTAGTCTACCGCCTTTCTATAATCACTAATATTACGGTAGCCCGCAGCAAGCGAATTATACGTTTTTGCAATTAATATGTCTTTCTTTTCGTGGTTGGACTTCTTTGCAATAGTTAAAGCTATGTGTAAAACTTCAACAGCCTTTTTATACTCGCCCATGGCATGGTAAACAGAATACTTATTCTGATAAATCGATGCTGTTTCATAATCGAGCTTATGTTTTTTTGCAAAAGTTAATGCCCGATCGTAAAGCAACACGGCCTTTTTTTGGTCGACAAGTTGATAGGCGTTGGCCAACTCCTTCATCGTATTGGCTCGCTCAGCTATCATCAATTTTCCTTTAAGCACCTTATTAATACTATCAACTTTGTTTTGTTGTGCATTTAAGTTGATGGCATATAAAAGGCATGCAAATACTGCAAGTTTTTTTAGATACATTATTATTTTGCGTGAATACAAATAAACCTAAATATCAACTGGATTTCGCTCCCCTTTTTACATGATTTTTATTAAAGCTACAAAATATCTTTTGCGAAGAAAACAACCTAATCTACTCTAATTCAACAACTTTTTAAATATCCCCTTTTTCTAGGATTGAAAAACAGTATCATCTTCATCAACTTTACTAAACAAAAATTAAGGTCATGAAAAAATACATTTCTCCCCTATTATTTATTTTATGCTCAGCTTACTACAGCTATGCGCAAATACCTGTAAAAACAGCACCAATAAGAAAAATGAGCAAACCTTTGGAAATTCCTGCGCAACCTACACCCACGCAGCCAACAGCTCCAGCCCCCACTTCAACCACTCCTCCGCCAGCCCCTGCTGCAACACCTGTTTACTCCTTAAGTGGTGCCTCGGTAAAGATTAGAACTGGTGCAGATAACAAGGAAGGATTATCTTCTGTAGTATTAAACCTATATAATACGGGCACCAATGTTATCTGTTTTCAACACCCCCAAGTAATTAATGCGCAGTTTGACAGCAATAGCGAAATGCAATTTAGGTTGGTAAGATTTAGTATGCAAGGCCGACCAGATAATGCCCCAAGCCTGCTCTTAAATGCAATACAAAGTAACGGTTTAAGGTTCGATATTGGTTACACGCCCAATTTTATCTTCGATGCCTGGAAAGTACAAGGCCTTACATTGGTGCTAGAATTTAGTGACCAGTTTGGTAAACCCCATCCGTCTTTGGCAAGTGTTCCAATTCAAATATCAAACGCTGTGGGTACACTTGATGGAACCAACAACAAAATGTCTTGCTATATCGATAAAAATTTTAGGTCGCTCAATTCAACTATTGGAAAGTTTTAAAAATTATTCACCTAATATAATAACACATGAAAATATCACTCTTTTTCATTTGCGCCCTTTGCATCAGCGTTATCGCCGAAGCACAAATTGTGGCAAAGCCTATTAACAAAATCAACGTTTTACAACAAAACAATGCCATTGGTACTAAAGGAGCAGACCTTACAGTGCAAGTTACCAGTATAGATCACAATGCAGGCAACTACATCATCAATTACACATTAAAAAATGTAGGCAATGTAAATATCGATCTAAAAGATGTGAGCATGCAAGGTAATATTTACAAGGCAGATGGCAACTTTGTGATGGCCGGAGGGGGCATGGTGCTCCTTTACGAGGGTACACTTAACGCTGGTCAGGAATTTAAAGGAAAGATGGGATATAGTACCAACAAGCTCTACAGTAACGAAAGCTACACCTATCGCCTAACAGCAGACAACCACAATAAAGTTGCCGAAACAAACGAAAACAACAACATTAGTGAACTTCCTATTATTGGATACACACAACAAACGGGAAACGTAAATCAAATTTTTCAAGAAAGAAACCTGAAAAAGGGAGTGGACAACCAGTTAAACGATGCTACTATCAGCATTAGAAATATCGAAAAAAGAAACGGAATTTATTTTATCGACTTTACCATCAAAAATGTAGGCACAAGCACTATAAACTTTAATGATTTATCTACACAATGCTATATACAATTAACATCCGACCCCACTAATAACACCGCTCCCGCTGGTGGAAGCATGCTTGGAATTAATGGAACTTTAGCACCTGGGCAGGAACTTCAAGGTTCGAGACATGTTAGTTACAATTTAGAGGCTGGCCGATCTTACAAGTTTATCATCGAAGTAAAACTCCGCGTAGCTGAAGCTAACCTTACGGATAATAGGGCTGTGCGAAACGTTTACAACATCCAGTAAATTATCATTAAAATATTAATCTAATGAAATCGATAAAACCGATCTTATTGATGCTCTTTTGCTGTCAATTATGCTCTATTGCAACATTTGCACAGGCTCAGGTTGCAAAAGTGACTTTAAAAGTTATTGGCATCGCCCCTGGCGAAACGTTTAAATTTAAAGATATCAACAACCGTGAATTAGTGTTTACGGCACCAACAACTCAAGTTTTAGAAGACCTAACTGTGGGTAGCAAATATAGTTTTACTGCCACCGAAGGGCCTAGGTTTTGCAAAATAACCAATGGAATGGGCGCTGTTCCAAACGCACCTTTAACCATAGAATTAGATTGCACTTACCGAACTTTTAGAAAATTCGAGTTAGTAAGCCGCAGCACTGATAAAAAATTATTAGGAACATTTTATGGAAGCAATAGCCCAAGCATTGGTGGTGAAGTAGAAACAGGCGTAAAAGAGGGACAATTTTTGGTCTACGTGACCAGTTGGAACGTAGACCCTAAACATGGGGGCAAAAACAGACAGATAGTGTGGTATAATCGTGGTAACGAAAGAACTGCCGTAATAAGCCGTGGTTTAGATGGCATGGGCGGGAATAAAGACAGTTACGAACCTGCTATTGATGCAAGGGGCTACAGCGTTGCTTTCGAATCTCATGCTACAAATTTGGTGCAGGGCGATGTGAACAATGCTTCGGATGTATTTATGTGGAACCTGATGAACAACCAGATTAGCTGTGTAACTTGCGAAGGCAACGCTCCTTCGGCTGCCGCTTCTATTTCTAGAGACGGTATTTACGTAGCCTTTTCATCTAATGCAAGTAATTTAACCGCTGGTGTAGACGGAACTTCCGTTACTAACGCTTATGTAAAAAATATGCAAACGGGAGAAATTATCCTGCTCAGTAAAGACCCGAAAACTGGCAAGGGCGTGGGTGGCAGACATCCTTCAATTTCTGACGACGGTAACACCATCGCCTTTTATTCTTATTCTGACAAGCTAGTGGCGGGCGATAACAATAAACTTTGGGACATTTTTGTTTGGGAAAGAGGTAATCCTCAATTGAAACGCATTTCGTTAACTACCAATGGCGGCGAAAGAAACCAAAGCAACGAAAGCATGAGTAGAATTGTAGCGCCAACCATTTCTGGCAATGGTAAATATGTCACTTTTGCTACTACTGCAAGCAATATGGTTGACGGAGAAACAACTCAATTTCAACATGTTTACGTAGCTGAAATAGCTACTGGAAAAGTAATTAGAGCGAGTGAAACTAAAGGAAAAATAGCTGGCGATAATGATAGTCCCATCGTACAAGGCGAAAAAATCCCTATTTCATTTGATGGAACTTGGGTTGCCTTTCCTACCAAATCTAAAAATTTGGGCAGTACCATGATGGTGAAGAACATCTTTACCGGAGAAACTATTGCGCTAGGTCAACCCGATAATATGGCCGTAGGTAGGCCAGCCATTTCTAGGGATGGAAACACTATCGTTTTTCCTACCAGCAGCGTATTAGACAAGAAACTTCCAAGTTCTGGGATTTTTGCTTCAGACAAGCAATAAACCATATCTACAAACATAAATCCTTAAAAATATTATTATGAAAAAAGTAATTTACGGCATAACTGCAAGCATCATTTTATGCGGTTACGTTGCCCTCAACTCGGTTATTGAGCAATTAGGCATTGCCGATACGGCTGCGAAGAACTATATCCTTAAAAATATTGTCGGCAGGCACGATATAGGTACGATAGATGATGCTGAGCAAATGGAAGATGGCAGTGCCATTTACAAAGAATTGAAATCGTTTAAACTGCCGGTACTCAAAAACTTATCTGCAGTAATGAGTGGCAATAAGGAACAAATTGCTAAAGAAGCTTGCGAATACGTAAGGGCTTACGTAGAAAGTGAGGAGTTTATAAATGCCTATACCAAAGCCAGAAACGATGCCAAACCTACCAGCGAACCAGACCGAATGGATGCCAATACCATCCAGATATTGAAACAATCGCTTAAAGAAAGCGAAAAAAACTACGCGGCATTAAAGGGAAATAAAATGGTGCCCGCAAGCGCTCTTAACCAAATGCAAAAAAGCATTACGGATATGAAAGCGCAGATTGCTTCGGAAAGCGATCCAACACCTAATAAAACGAGATGGTTACTTCTATATCCAGAAAATCCAAATGTGGCGATAAAAAATAAATTGCAGGAGTATTTAAAACTTGCACCTACGGTAGACTTTTCGGCTACATTAACTGGTACAGGCAAAAACAAAAAATTTGCCAACCCGTCTTATGAAGCGAAAAGCCTGAAATGGAAGGCCATTTACAAAATTGGGAAAGATGCCAATGAGGTAACCACCAATTTCATTAAAGAATGGCTAAGACAATATCCTTAACAAAGAAAAATTTGAATTTCATTTGATTTTTAATTGTCAGTGGGAGTTTGTCACAAACTACTTGTTGAAGAATGTTTCGACAAGCTCAACATGACACCAATGCTTTTGCTAAACCAGATTTAAGAGAAACCTTTGTGGTCTTGGTGCCTTAGTGGTTAAACAAACTTCAACACTATCAAAATCACGTTTTTAGGGGATAGTATACCGCATACATTATCCTCAACTTTATAACACGATCAATTTAATTATCAAACACTTACCAAAAATAAATTATCATGAAAAAATTACTATTAATAGCAATTGGCCTATTTTGGTTGCAAACTGCCAATGCTCAATTATTAAAAAGACTTACAGATAAAGTTAAGGACAAGGTTAGCGAAAAAATTAATCGGAAAGTTGATGAGAAGGTGAACCAAACCATAGATAAGACAACCGACAAAGCCGAAAAAATTCTTACCGATACCACAGCAAGAGCTAAGAAAGCTACCAAAACTGAGCAAATTACCGACTCGCTTGCGGCGGATACTTCCGTAAAACATCAGCTATTTAATGACAATCGGAAAAAGAAAAGCGGCGCTGCCAAAAAGAAAGCTAAAGGTGAGTAAGCCTAAAATTATTGTACCTCAACATCTCTAAAATCATGAAACCATTGTTATTTATCATTGCTACCGTGCTGTTTTATTCGTGTGGTCATGCGCAACAACAAACTTTCGATATCATCACCTTTACCCCGCCAAAAGGTTGGGCAAAAAGTGAAAAGGCCGGAACAATAAGTTTCAGCATAGAAAAAGGCAATTCTTTTTGCGTAATTACACTTTACAAAGCTTTAGACGCCACCACAAATGCACAACAAAATTTTGATTTAGCATGGGAAAGTTTGGTACAGCAAAGTTTAGGCGTAACTACTAAAGCGCAAATGCAACCTGGTGCCACCGATAAAGGTTGGGAAACAAAAATGGGCTCAGCACCCTTCGAAAAAGATGGAATTAAAGGTGCTGCAATATTGGTAAGTAGCAGTCAGGCAGGTAAAATGGTAAACCTAATGGCATTGGCCAACAGCACAGATTTCCAAACGGAGATGGAAAATTTTATAGCTTCCATCAGTTTAAAAAAACCTACTGGAAACAAAACAGCCGCAACTCAATCCCATGCTATAGCAAAATTATCGGGCAAATTTCAGTTTAACACTACAAATTTCGAAAATGGATGGACAAGCATTGAAAAAGAAGACTGGGTAGAAGTAAACAAAGGCAATGTCAAGGTACTTATCCATTATCCTAAAGAAGGTACAATTTTTCCTGCAGACCCTGCACCGTTAACAAACAAAGCTTGGGACATTTTGGTTGCACCGCGATACAGCAACTTGAAAAACTATAGAACGGCCTACATTACAAGTTACATCCGCCAGTATTTTGGTATGGCCCACCTTATCGAAAACAGCTCTAAAAAGCAGGTTTTTGTAGTGCTTTTTAAAAGTGATGGCGGATGGATTGAATGCGTAACTCCAGATAAAAGCACGTTCATACAGGAGTTTAAATTCGACCCAGAGGCTGTTGACCATAACAGCGAGATCAGCATTTCGAAACCACTTGAACTGATGGCACAGTATAACCGCTTTGCCATTGCAGCAAGCGACTTGGATAATACAGGCACTTGGAGCGACCGATTTTCGAGCAATACTTTTTATTCGGATTACTACACTGGCGCCTATGCTGGCATGAGTACCTACTCATCGGCACAGAGCTTTCAATTTGGACCAGCACAATCTTACAATTGGGAGCTAGTCGCTTCAAATTCAGCGCTTGGCCGAACAAAATTCGTTAAAATTACTGGCAAAGGAAAGTTCAAACTTATTAACCAATGGAAGTTACATTTTCCGGAAATGGAAGGAAAACCAAGAACTTACGATGCCTATTTCAGCTGTATTAAAGGCGGAAGAGTATTGTGGTTAAATGACGCAGAAGCACCCGGCTCGGGCATTTTTACCGGCTTCACACTTTCCAAAAAATAATACACAAATGAAAAAATTACTCACGGCTATATTGTTTTTGGTGTGGATTACGAATGCAATTGCGCAATCTAAAAGCTTCGATGTGGTTAGTTATCATCAGCCAGTTGGCTGGAAACAAACTGACGACAATAGTTATGTGGCCTACTCAAAAACCGACGGCACACAATGGGCGCAAATGGCCATTTATAAAAGCACCATTAGCAAAGGCGATATAGAAATTGATTTAGATAAAGAATGGGAGGCTATTGTTTTAGCTTTAAATGCTGTGGCAAGCGAGGAAAACACCAAAATAGATACAGTAAACGAATGGGCGGTAAAAAGTCGTAGCGGAATTTGGAAATATCAGGACGCAAATGTAACCTCGATATTAACGGTATTTAGCAACGAAAAAATTTGCATCAGTTTACTTTATAATACCAATGCAGAACGTTATTTCGAAGATTTCAAACAGTTTGTGAGCTCCATAAAATTCAACTTAGCGCAGGACGATGTCACTAAAACTCAAACTACCGCAATGCGAAACAAAGGCATTATTGGTTTGTGGGGCAGTTATGATACAGAAGCTTCTGGCCTCGTAAATGGCACGAGAATGCTTACTGGTGGATATTTTAGGAAAGAATATCTTTTCAAAGCAGATGGAACCTACCAGTACATTGCAAAAGATTGGTCTGTTACGATAAAGCAAATTCGAATAGTTTATGAAACTGGCAAATATGCGCTTAACGGAAATCTGCTTACACTAACACCTACGCAAGGCAAAGGCGAGTGGTGGAAAAAAGCCAGCAGCGGCAGTACCGAAGGATGGGGAACTCGCGTAAAGGCATTTCAACATCCATTAGAAAAGCTAAGCTATACCTTAGAACTAAAATATCTTTCTGGGATGGAAGCGAACTATCTCTATCTAAAACATCCTAAACCAACCGCTAGAGATGGAAGCCAAAGTAACCAAAACATACCCCACGAATTTAGCTATGCCCAACGTGAAGAAAATAAATCGTTGATTGATCTCCCTTCTGGTTTCATAAAAAAATAGGCAAACAGTAATTAACAATAACAACTAAAATGAAAACACTATTCACCGTTATAGCTGTACTAACTTGTATGGCTGCAAGCGCACAAACGATTGTGCCACCGCCACCATCTAAAAACACAACTAAAGTAGCTCCAATTAGACCTGGCACACCGCCTCCGCCAAGTTCTGGCTCTAGTGCCCCACCTCCAGCGCCAGCAGCTACCAACAGTAACGCAAACACACCAGCAACAGTTTATCGACTTACGAGTGTACGTGTTAAGATAAGTACGGGGTCGGACAATAAGGAATTCCCTTCTAAAGTAGAAGTATCATTGATACCTAAAGGCAAAGTAGCTAGTCTTTTCCGACAACTGGGAAGCAATATGAGAAACGAGTTGAAGGTAAATTCCACTACCGAATTTGGTTTAGATAAGTCGGAAGATTTAGCTGCCCCAGCTTTTGAACTTACCACCTTACAAAATACAGGTATTGATTTGCGACTTAACTATACGCCTAACTTTATTTTGGATGCCTGGAAGATAGAAGGTATAACGCTTACGCTAGAATTTAGGGATGCGAACAATAACCTACATCCGCAAATGGGGACCAAAACTATAGTATTTAACAATGCCAGTGGCACACTAACCCATGGCAATAGCACCTTAGTATGTACAGCAAACGGTCAATTCGTTCCTCTCACCGCATCTATAAGGGATAAATGGTAATGCTAAATTTTTACGAATATGAACCTCTTAAAGCACTTTTATCTGCTCGTAATTTTGATACTGTTATCCTGCAAAACCGTACCAATTACCGGTCGTAAGCAACTTATTATGGTGCCAGATATGATGATGCGGGAAATGGCTTTTGCTGAATATGGCAACATCATTAGCAAATCTAAAACCTTGCCTCAAACAGATGCGCTGGCACAATTGGTGACTAAAGTAGGTACAAAAATACAACAGGCAGTAGAAACCTACATGATAGAAAACAAGCTAGAAAAAGGTCTCAAAAATTTTAAGTGGGAGTACAACACAGTTGATGAACCCATTGCTAACGCCTGGTGTATGCCCGGTGGCAAAGTGGTGGTGTATAGCGGGCTTTTGCCTATTGCACAATCTGAACAGGGTTTGGCAGTGGTAATGGGACACGAAATTGCACATGCCATAGCCAGACATGGTAACGAGCGCATGAGCGAAGCTTTATTGATAAACGTTGGAGGAATGGCATTACAGGAAGCCCTAAAGAAAAAGAAAGAAACGACACAATTGCTTTTTTTAAGTTTATACTTTGTGGGCAGCAACTTGGCGCTATCATTGCCGAATAACCGTTTGCAAGAAAGCGAAGCCGATAAACTGGGCTTAATTTTTATGAGCATGGCCGGTTATAACCCAGATGAAGCTGTGCCCTTTTGGCAAAGGATGTCGCAGTTGCAAAAAACCAAAACTCCGACGTTTTTATCTACGCATCCATCTGATGAGACCAGAATAAAAAACCTAAATGCAATAATACCAGAAGTAAAGGCCAAATTTTACAAACCGTAATAAAGCTAATGTTTTTCGGAAACAAAATAAAAGACTTTAAAGTTTCACGAAACAAGAGACAACCTCAATAAAAAAAGCGAGATAAATACCTCGCTTTTTTTTATTTATTTGTGTTTGGCTACTATTTGCCACCCTTTTCTTGTGCAGTTTGCGCTTCGTTATCTGGCAACAAACCTTTTCGTTGCGCTGGCGTTAGCAAATCTGGTGATGCTTTAGGATTAAACGGATTATAAAAATAAAGCCCGTCATTAGTGTATAGTTTAAAATGACTTTTTAATCTGTTATTAAATTCTGTCACATTTTTCGTTTCACTTTTTGTCCACGCTGCTTCTGCTAATGCCGCAATACGAGGGAAAAGCTTGAAATCTAACTGCTGCTCGTCGACAATTACTTCAGTCCAAATGTTGGCTTGTATACCTCTAATTAACGAGCTTGCGTTTGGCAAATCAGTAATTTCTTTAGAAGGAAAATCATAAACACTTTGAACTGGCACAAAGTTACCCGCCCATTTACGTCCAACGACATGGCTACCGTCCTGAACGAAATCGAAATATAGTGGTATACGTGGACATAAAACCACTTTGTAACCTTTATTCAACGCTTCTTTCAAAATTTCAGGTTTATCATGTCTCCACCAAAAAACGGTAGTTTTCTCAGGCGATAATGCCCCTCCAACAATTTCATCCCAAGCCAAAACTTCGTTATTTAAGGCTTTGATACTATCTGCCATCCGTTTCACAAAATAAGCTTCAACTGCTGGCAAATCTTTGAAATTGCTTTTCTTCATTAAAGCTTGCACCGCTTCGTCCTTATTCCAATGTTGATTACCAAAATGCACCTCATCTGCACCAATGTGGATCATTTGAGATGGGAAAAGTGCATCAACTTCACGAAGAATATTCGTTAGGTATTGATAAGTACCCTCCTTACCCGGATTAAAAGTAAACTCGGGATATTTTGGCGATCCGCCTCCACTAAATTCAGGATAGGCTTTGTTTGCTGCGGTAGCATGTCCGGGCATATCAATTTCTGGAATTACATCTATAAATCGCTCTGCTGCATAACGTACAATTTCCTTTATTTCTTCTTGCGTGTAGTACTGTGCCTTAGCCAACGAGTCGGTAAAACTTCCTACGCCACCAATTACAGTTAGCTTCGGATATTTTTTAATCTCAATACGCCATCCAGGCTGATCTGTTAAGTGCCAATGGAATTTATTTAGCTTGTAAAAAGCCATCCAATCTAAAATCTGCTTCACCTTTTCCTTGCCAAAAAAGTGTCTCGACTCATCTAACATTACTCCTCGCCAAGCATATAAAGGCTGGTCTTCAATCGTCCAAGATGGGATAATGACCTGATTGTTTTTTGATTGTTGATGCCTGATAAGTTGCAAAAGGGACATTACTCCTGCGAACAAACCTTGTGGATGCGCAGCTTTCAGTTCTATCTTATTTTCACCTATTGATAGTTGATAAGCCTCCAAGGCTTGTTTAGCATTAGGCTTCAGCTGTAAATCGATATAATTTACATTAGCTTTATCAGTACTCCTTAAAGAAATACCTTGAAATTTTAACAACTCTGTTTGTAAGTACTCGGCTATTTTAGATGCCTCTTTGTTTGCTACAATCTGCGTATGCTGATTTAGCGTAAATGCTGATGAGTTCTTTACCGCTTTAATAGGCTTGGGAATTAAAGGGATTTCTTGTGCTTTAATTCCAAACCCGATAAGTAGAAGTACAAATACTAGTATGATATTTTTCATCCTATTGATATCTTATTACTTTACGGTAAATGTAGCAGTTTGTTTGATATCTTCTGAAGATGAACCAATCATCACTTTAAAATCTCCTGGCTCTACTACTTGCTTCATATCTCTGTTCCAAAGCATCAAATCATCTGGCACAAGCGTAAAACTTACTTTTTTGCTCTCGCCAACTTTAAGTTTAATACGTTCAAATCCTTTCAGCAATTTTTCATAGGTAGTTACAGAACTCAATACATCACGGATATACAACTGTACCACTTCGTCACCATCTTTAGCACCTGTGTTTTTCACATCTAATGATACTTCTACCTGTCCATTTTCGTTAAGCTTGTTGTTTACCACCAAGTTTTCATAACTAAAAGTGGTGTAACTTAAACCATGACCAAATGGATACAATAAACCTTTAACTCTGGCAGTTTCACCTTCATCAGTTTGTGCGTTAGGTTTAGTTGGGAAATTTAACGGTAACTGACCAACTGATTTAGGGAAAGTCAGCGTTAATTTACCTCCCGGGTTATAATCTCCAAAAAGTACATCGGCCACTGCCAAACCACCTTTAACACCCGGATAACCTGCATAAATAATTGCTGGCGCATGTAAATCAACATAGTTGATAGATACAGGTTGAGAACCAATTAACACCACTACATAAGGTTTTCCGGCCTTATGAATAGCTTTTACCAATGCCAATTGATGTCCTGGTAAATCTAACGAAGTACGGCTTTTATTTTCTCCGGCTGTTTTAGTGTTTCCACCAATTACCAACACCACTACATCCGATTTTTTTGCTGTCTCTACAGCCTCGTTAATCATTGCTTGCTCTTCTGCGTTAGGATCTTCTGGGAAAATCTCGCTATTTGGCCAGTTCTTATCTATTAACTCAGAACCTTTCGCATAAGTCACGTTTTGAGCGCCAATTTTCAATTTTACACCTTCCAGAACATTCACACTCGGCGACATTAACGGACCGTAATGCGCATGTGCATAATCTGCATCAGTAGCATTTGGGCCAATAACTGCAACTTTCATTCCTGTTTTAGCTAATGGAAGCGCATTTTTGGCATTCTTTAACAATACGATACTCTCTTGTGATGATTGCAAAGCCACTTGCTGATTTACCGCATTATTAACCAATTGCTTACTTGCTTCTGCATCTTTCACATAAGGACTATCAAAAAGTCCCAATCTAAATTTCACGCTAAGTACATCTGCCACCCTGCTGTTAATCGTTTCAATCGGAATTCGCTTTTCGCTCACTAACTCTCTCAAGTAAATGATGATACTGTCTGGCTTTCTAAAAGTAGTACGCACATTTAATCCAGCTGTAAAAGCTTGAAAGACGGCCTCTTTCAAGTTTGCTGCTACGTGATGTTTGTTGTACAGATACTCTAAAGCATCACTATCACTTACCACATAACCTTTGAAACCCATTTCTTTACGTAAACGATCTATTAACCAATAGCTACTTCCAGTAACCGGTATACCGTTATAATCATTATACGAGCTCATCACGCCCATAATATCAGCTTCTTTAATTACCTTTTTGAAAGGATAAAGCAACACGTCTTCTACCTCACGAGGAGAAACCTGCGGGTCGGTACGAGCTAAACCTTCACGAGCGCCTTTGTTTGCGCTATAAACAGCAAAATGTTTAGGTGTAGAAGCTGCGCCCATTTCCTGAATTCCTTTTGCCATTTCTACGCCTAAACGAGCGGTATGGTAAGGATCTTCGCCATAAACTTCTTCTAACCTCCCCCAACGTTGGTCGCGGGCTACATCTAAAATTGGTGCATAAACGTTGGTATAACCTAATGCTCTCGCTTCTTTTCCGGTAATTTGTCCCATCTTTCTCACCAAAGAGCAGTTCCAAGTCATCCCCATATTTAACTGCGTTGGAAAACCTGTTGCCTGATATGCTTCGATACCTCTAATTCCTTCATTTGAAAAATCTACAGGAATACCTAAACGGGTTTGCTCGATGAAAAAACGTTGGGTTTCATTCATTGCCCAAACGTGGCGTTTAATATCTGTCACTAAGTCAAGTTTGGTTTCAACGATACCCCAATTAACGAAACCATTCAAATGCTCGTCAATATTGGCAATACCATCTTTCCAAATTTCATTTTTCCAACCCGGTGTAGGCAGCGAGTCTTTCAAAATTCGTTTATAGCCATACAGAGTAGCCATTTGAGCAGTCTTCTCGTTCAAATTCATCTGCGACAGCAAATCGTCTACACGTTCTTTTGTGCTACGTGAAGGATCTTCGTAAATATCCTTTTTGCCGTTTTTATTTAGATCTATCCAGTCCTTTTTATAAATCTTTTTGTCTTGAGCTAAACAAGATAAACCAATTAATATGGTTGCGAGTGATAGTGCTATTTTTCTATAATTCATAAAGTTCTAATAATCTAATTTACGGCTTTCTGATATCTCAATAATGCTTCTAAAAAGTAATAATCAGCATAAACAAGTGGCGCATCTACTTCGAAATTATGCGGGAAACTACCTACAGAATGTTTGAGGATGAAACCGCCGTTAGTACCTGCTTTTGCTAAATATTTATCGCTAGAAAGCGATTTTAACATCGCCTCTGCGTTTTTAAAATAAAATTGTTTTTGCTTTTTATTGACGAAAGTGCTTAACTCTAACAAACCAGATGCTACCAATGCCCCAGCCGAAGCATCTCTTGGTATTTGTGCTAAATTTATTCTATTATCAGTTTTCCAATCTGGCTGATATCCTATTTGACCAACATTAAAATCCCAATAAGGAATTTTATCTTTTGGCAAATTTGGATGATTGAGATAAAAATTAGCTGCTTTAATTGCTGTTTCTAAAAAACGCTTATCGCCAGTTTCGCGATACATCATTGTGTAAGCATAGATAGCCCAGCCCTGCCCTCTAGACCAAGTTGAGTTATCTGAATAACCTTGATTAGTTTGTTGGTGCAATACTTTGCCAGTTTGAGGATCATAATCTACCACATGATAAGTACTATAATCTGACCTGAAATGATTTTCCATCGTTTTTACCGCATGGCTGATGGCTGCATTTTTATATATCGGATCTCCCGTGATTTTGGAAACGTAGCATAACATTTCCAAATTCATCATGTTATCGATAATTACTGGATATTGCCACATGGTTTTACCATCCCAAGATGCTTTTCTATTCCAAGATTTAATTAAGCCCACTTTTGGATCGAAACGGGTTAATGCAGTTTTAGCAGAATGGATGAGGATGTTATTATATTCTTCACGTTTCTTTGCATCTTTTTCTAACCTTACCGCATTTCCGTAAGAGCAATACATTACAAAGCCAATATCATGATGTTGCTTAAGGTCTTTCGCTTTTTCTAAAGCATTTGTCCATTTTTCTGCTTCCAATTTCCATTTTGGGTCTTGGTTATTTTCATAAACATACCATAATGCTCCAGGAAAAAAACCTTGCGTCCAATCCCAAACATCGGTACCTTTTACAGAACCGTCTGGATTTGTTGTACGTGGGAAACTTGTTAAATCCGTTTGCGTTTTTAGCATCAATTGATATTGTTTCTCGGCAACTTCAAAATCTTTCTTTAACATTTGTCCATTGGCAACTGTTGCAGCTAAAAACACCGATGCGAATGCCGTAATTTTTACAATTTTAAAGCTTGAACTAATCTGTTTAATCATTTTTTTTGGATAAAAAAGTCTCTGTCTAACGACTTTGGATCGTTAAATATGTATCAGTAATCAAAAAATAGATGTTTTGGTTTAACCCTTTTAGTAACTTGCCTACTAAGGCTCTATTACAACTTTAACTTCTTTAACGGTTTTACTTTCACCGTAAATGTTTGCGTTCGAAGCCACAAAAGTTACGTTGTATGTTCCGGCAGCGGTATAAGTGTAATTGTAGTTATCCATACGGGTACTCATGTTTTTTAAGGCAACGCCGGCATCTGGTTTTACTTTCGTTAGGTTTAAACCACCAGAAATTGCCCAAACTTCATTGCTACCAACTGTTGCACCACCACCCTGAAATTTCAAAATATTGTCGCTTCCAAAGGTCCAATTTACAGGTGAGGTTGTTAAAACTTTAACAGGAGTCCAAGTTGCAGAGCTTATAGTGGCAATTGGCAATACCTGACCATCACTTGTTGTAGTTTTAACATCAAATTTATTGACCCACCAACGTGGCTGTGTAGTGCCTGTAGTTCCATTATATCTAAAAGCAAAATAAATAGGCTTTACTTTGTCGAGTGTTAGCCCCACACTAGATAATGTTGTTAGATTTACTACGCCAGACGATACATAGGCAGCATCTGTAGATTGAATGCCAGATAACGTAAAAGCAGAGGTAACATCTACCCATTGAGAAACATTAATACTTGCTGCTTCATATTTGCCGTTAAAAGCTTGCGATGCAAATACTTTTAAAGAATTAGGCTGCTGTGCATCCAAACCATAACGTCTGTTTGTAGCAAACTCTACGGTAATTTTATCGCTTTCGGCTTGTGTTCTATCTTTATAAACGTATTTCTTGCCTTCCTCTCCCGAGAAAAACTGTACTTGCTCTGGATTTCCTGTAATTAAAAAATTTACAGGCTGTCCAACTTTATAAGTGCTTTTTTCTGGTTTAACATCGAAGTTAAGCACTGGCACATCTTTTTTATTGCAACCGCCTAAGCCAATAAGCAGTAGCGAAAATAAATATATCTTTTTCATGTGAATCATTTTTTACCAGCCAGTATTTTGAGACATTTGTTTGTTTAGCGAAAGTTCTAGTACCGGAATAGGCAATAACGCATTTCTACTAGTAACATTTTTACCTGCCAATGCAGCAAAACTCCACACTGTACCTGCTTCTGCTGGCACTGTTGTACCTAATTGGTTCATTTCCGATACGAAGATATCCCATCTAATTAGGTCAAATTTCCTTAAACCTTCAAACGATAATTCTAAGAACCTTTCTTTGCGAATAGCAGTTTTCATATCATCGTAAGAAGAAATAGTAGTTGTTTTATCTGTAGCATTTGCTCTCAATCGTACCTCATTCAGCGCCTGCTTAGCAAGAGCTGTTGGTCCGTTAACTTCATTTTCTGCTTCTGCATACATTAATAATACATCGGCATAACGTAACATTGGGAAGTTTTGAGGCGTATAATTCTTGTTTTTCGGCAAAACCTTCTCATAAGCTCTGCGGAATTTACCAGCGTTTCTGTTATAAATTTGCGCCGCTGTCCAATTGGTAGAATCAGCTACCTTTATTAAAGTACCTACAGTGGTATAAGTATACTGATAAGGAGCAATTGTCCAATCCCTTCTCACATCTTGCGCTTCGTAGCTATCGTAAAGTTTTTTTGTAGTGTTAATGAAACCGTAGCTATAACCATGAGCTTCGTCATTGCATTGCAAGCCAATGAAGTTACCTATTCTTCCTGCTTCAAAGTCTCCACCTCTATTACCATACAATTCAATTTCCCAAATAGATTCGCCAATATCATACTTATCACCAGCATAATTGGTAAAAATCTGTCTGTAACTTGGCAATAAACGATGTTCTTTGCCCCCTGTTGTCGGGTTTACTACCTTATTCAACCATTTCAATGCCTCTGCATATTTAGTTTGGTCTCTTAAAGGTGCACCTGCCATTTTCAAGTATACTCGACCTAAAATTCCTCTTACGGTAGATTTAGAAACCTTACCTCCATACCCTATTGCAGTAGCAGTTTTTACCAAACCTTCTGCTTCTTCCATTTCTTTGGTTACAAAATCGTAAATCTCTTTTTGTGAAGTGGCTTTAAGATTAACATCATTCACCGAAGATGTTGGGCTGGTTTTAAGTGGCACATTGCCCCAATCGCTAGCTAGCACAAAATAATAGTACGCTCTTAAAAACTTTACTTCGCCTTTGGCTGCATCTCTAGAAGCTTGTGACATACTTGTAACACCATCTATACGACTTAAAAATACGTTCGCACGTTCTATTCCTTCATAAAGATACTTCCAAACATTAGCCACGTTTACATCTGCAGCATCGAAATTATATACTGCCGGCCCAACCGTGTAAGCACTTCTAGAATAAAAACCATCATCTGCTACATTAAGCATCAGCTGATAATTTCCTCCGTACATTTCTTCCTTTCCTAACACATCATAAACACCTGCCAAACCAATATTCACATCGGTTTCGTTATTGTAATAGTTTTCTTTTACGATGAAAGTTGGATCTTTTTCTAAAAACTTCTTGCAGCTGCTAATAGTGAATAATGCACCACACGAAACAGCCAATACCAGGGTTCTTTTAATGCTAGACATTTTATCTATCGATATATTTCTATAATTTTTCATGACTGACTGTTTATAATGTTACGTTTAAACCAAATACAACTGTTTTTGGACGTGGATAAGATGAATAATCAAAGCCTGGCGTTAGTGGCGAATAATATACCGCAACTTCTGGATCGTAACCTGAGTAGTTAGTAATGGTGAATAAATTTTGTGCTGACGCGTAAACTCTTACAGATTTCATTTTAATGCGTTTTACAAGTGCATCAGGTAATCTGTAGCCAATATCTATAGTTTTAAGCCTCAAATAAGAAGCATCTTCTACTATTCTACTTGAATAAGCAGTTGGCCCTTGACCATTTACCCTAAACATCGTAGTGTTTGTGTTGGTAGGTGTCCATCTGTTTTCGAAGGTTGCGTATTGATTTAAGTAAGGCTTATTTCCAGCTTCGAATAATAAACGGTTAGCATTTAAAACATCGTTACCATAAGACCATTGTAAGAAAATGTTCAAATCGAAGTTTTTATATTTAAAGCTATTGCTAAAACCACCTTGATGAATTGGATAAGATCTACCAATTACCGTACGGTCTAAATCATCTACCACACCATCACCATTCAAATCTCTGTATTTGATATCTCCTGGCTGAATTAATGACCTTGCATTACCGTTAGTAGTGATGTTACTTTTTAATTGATAGGCACCACTAGGCAATTGGTCAAAATCTGAATACTGATATACACCATCCCAGATGAAACCATAAATTTGGCCTAATGGCTGATTTACTTTTGCGATGTAGGCAGGGAAATCTCTATAACCTTGATCCCATCCTACAGTACTTATTAAACTTTCTTGGTTTTGGGTTAATTCTAATACTTTGTTTTTGTTAAAGGCGATATTAAAAGAACTCGTCCAGCTAAACTGATTTGTTCTGATATTCTCTGTAGTAAGCGTTAACTCCAAACCTTGGTTAGAAGTTTTTCCAATATTTTTAAATGCTGATGAATATCCCGTTGAATACGGTAATTGTGCATTTAATAAAAGATTAGAAGTAATTTTTTTATAGTAGTCGGCCGTTAACGTGATACGTTGCTTAAAGAAACCTAAGTCGATACCCACGTTTGATTGCGCAGTTGTTTCCCATTTAAGATCCGTATTTGCCAGTGAGCTCAAGAAAACTCCCTGCGCTAAGCTATTGTTGAAAGAATAGTAACCGTTAAGCACTCCACTAGTGTTATCGAAATTCATTCTAGCATAGCTGGCATAGTCGGTAACCCTGTTGTTACCCGTTACGCCATAGCCTACTCTTAATTTTGCATCAGATACGAATTTATATTTCTTCATGAAGTCTTCGTTGATAACTCTCCACGAAATAGCGGTAGATGGAAAATATCCCCATCTGTTATGATCTCTAAATTTAGATGAACCGTCTGCCCTGAAAGATGCAGTGATGTAGTATTTAGATTTATAGTTGTAGTTCACGCGTCCTAAATAAGACATTAATGACCACTCGCTGTCTATTGAAGTAACTGGCTGCGCAATACCCTGACTTAAACCAGTTAGGCCAAGTACTTCGTTTGGTAATTGTGTTGCTCTTAAGCCATATCTTTCATAGTCGTTTTCTTGAAAAATTAAACCTGCAACTGCATTGAAGTTATGTTGTCCAATTTTCTTGTTATAGGTTAATAGATTTTCGTTTTGCCAAGTATTGCTATTGGTATATAATAATGAACCATTTACTTTGTCGGTACTTCCCCAATAGCCGTAACGAGTAAGTGAATTGTTAAAATTCTCTTGTTTATAAGCAACATTGTTAAAGCCTCCAGTAATTTTTAATTTTAAGTTTTTGGTGAAAGCATATTCTGCAAATCCGTTGGCAACCAAGCGATTTTCAAAATTTTGGCGTAATTCGTTTTTTGCTGATAAGATTGGATTGATACGATAATCATTCCTTGCATCGTCGGCACTTAAATCTGGATCTGTCAATAACTCTTCCATCTCTGCCCCCGTAAACGAAACAGGACGGTAACCCCAAACACTGTACATCAGGTAATTCATTGCTGAGAAAGATTGATCTGGCGTTGCTGGGTTAGCTCCGTAAGTTTTTGAACTTGTGTAGATAATAGAAGTACCAACCTTAAACTTATCACTAAATACCTGATCTAGTGTAATTTTCCCCTGTTTACGATTAAATCCAGAGTTAACTAACACACCTTTTTGATCGAACAAGTTACCAGAAACTGAGTATTTAGTAGCCTTAGTACCGCCCATTACAGAAATAGAGTGATTTTGCATTGGCGCTGTTTCGAAAAGTTTATCTTGCCAATCTGTACTTTCAGCATTGCGATAATATTCTAAATCACGGCCGGTTACCAAATAATTTAATAATATTCCTACTGGATCTCTTTCTGCTTGTAATTTTACAAACTCATATCCATTCATTAAAGGGATTTTGTTAATTACTTTTTGTACACCACCATAAGCATTGTAGTTAATTGTTGGTGCACCTTCTTTTCCACGTTTAGTGGTAATCATGATTACACCATTTGCACCTCTTGCACCATAAATAGCAGTTGCAGAAGCATCTTTTAAAACTTCGATAGCCTCAATTTCTGCCGGATTTAAAATACTAGCATTAGCATCTTCCATCGGAAAACCATCGATAACATATAACGGTGAGTTATCTTGTGTAAGGGAGTTTGCACCACGGATAACGATGTTTACACCAGCACCTGGCTTACCACTTTCTGATGAAACTTGCACCCCTGCTACCCTACCAGCCAAAGCTTCGATAGCGGAACCTACTGGTGCTTTTTGCAGTTCTTCTACCTTTACAGATCCTACAGATCCAGTTAAGTCTTTACGCTGCACTTCGCCGTAACCAACAACTACAACTTCATTCAACAACTTATTGTCTCTGCGAAGTTGCACATCTACAACAGATTTATTTCCTACTGCAATTTCTTGCGAGGTGTATCCAATGTATTTAAAGGTTAGCACGGGATCTTCTGTTGCGGCAAGTTTAATCACAAATTTTCCGTTCAAATCGGTTACACCGCCAATGGTTTTGCCTTTTACAGCAACACTTACTCCTATTAGCGTTTCGCCAGTTTCAGCATCTTTTACAGTACCCGTTACTTGTTTACTTGATTGAGCAAACAATCCGATACTACTCGTGAAAAATAAAAGAAGAATTAAGTATTTCTTCATAAAATGATTGTTTAGGTATTTCGTTAGTCTATGATTTGGTTAGCTCCAATATATGTTTATTGGTTTTCAAATTTGAGGATCGAACGTTTATTTGTTGGGGTAAAAATCAGTTAAAATAGGGGTAAAAATTATTTTCCACCCCTATCTAAATACTTATTTAAAGCTAATTGACTAAAGTTAATTTTTTATTTTTTTGTAAACTTAACAGATTTTGCAGCTTCTGAACCTACCAAGTTCGCCACAAAAACCCCACTTCCAATTTTGCTTGCATCTAAAGCAATAGCATTTTGACCAGCCGAAAGTCTAACAGTAGCAGCATAAACTTTCTTGCCTTGTAAATCGAAAACAGAAATTGTTGCCGAACCATCTTTTTCTGCGTAAGCCGAAACATTTAGTTTATTACCGCTAGCATATACTTTAAATTTATCACCGCCTATTTCATAGTTTATAGCAACTAAATCTTTAAAAGTCGTTTTTGTACCATCTTTGTCTACTTGACTTAATTGGTAATAATTTGTACCTGATGCAGGAAGGTTATCTGTGAAAGAATAATTGCTTGTAGTGCTAGTGGTACCTTTACCTTCTACATTCTTAATAGTAGTAAAAGATTTTCCATCAGTTGAACGAGCAATAGTGAAATAGTCGTTGTTTTCTTCTGAGGCTGTAGACCAGCTTAAAGCAATACCGTTAGTAGCTTTTTTACCTGTGAAAGATGTTAGGTTAACTGGCAAAGTGGTCTCATTATAAGCTAATTCTAAATTACCAGTAATGGTTACTTTACCATAACCATTAGCATTAGCGCTACCTTGAAATAAAAACGAATTTAAACTCGTACCAGCTGCTATGCTTTTATCTCCTGTAGTAGTTACTGTTTCTACAGACTTAGGTATATCGTAGTTAGCTCCTATGCTAGGTCTGGTAACTACGCTAGAAGCGTTATTAGTTGCCCAAATATGAAGAGAGCCAGCAGCTACTGTATATCCAGTAGCATTTTTTGTATAAGTTTTAGCTACTGAAGAATTGTTTGCATATACTTCTATAGTGTAAGATACATCGGGTAAAAAAGCAGCGTTAGTTAAAGAGGTATAAGTTGCACCAGAACTTGTAGTTGTTGACCTGTAACCTAATACATAATTGGCGTTTGTGGCATTGTATAAAAACCTTAAAGCAGTAAAAATTGAATTATCTGCAGTTGATGCGGTGTTAACCGCATTCGAATTACTATATAGGTTTCCTGCAGTTCCACGGTTACCAATAGACCAAATATAAGCTGTATTATTAACCGGCGCATTAGCACCAGTTCTACCAAATGTTAGTGTAAATTTAGAATAAGCTAATTCTGTTGCGTTATTTACACCATAAAAAGATACTTTTGAAACAGCACTTACGGGCACCAACACCAAATCATTAGTACCATTTAAAGTTACCGAAGCTCCAGCTCCTGCTGCAAAATACACCATAGCAGTACCAGAACTTGGTGGTGCTAAAACAGGGGTAGCATCAGTAGATAAATAAGTAGCTGCCGTACCCGAAGATGATGTAGTTCCGGCAGTAGAAGTATTAAATCCATAAGACCATGGGTTAACTTGGTTTGTCCACTGCGCACTAGCAAAGCCTGCGCTTAATAAAAGGCCTAATCCTAATAGTAGTTTTCTTTTCATAATGTATAAATTAATTGTTTATTGAATATTTGATTTTTGTTAGTTTCACTAGTTCACTGGTCCATCAGCTCATTAGTTCATTTGCCTATTGAGCACTGATTATTGGTTATTAATAATAATTGGTTATTCTCTATTACAGCTTCACTATTTTATTCACCGTATCTGCTATCCTTACCAGATATACTCCCTTTGGCAATGCCGAAACATCTATTGATAATTTCTGTAACCCAGCAGCAACGTAGTAACTCGATGAATGAACTATTTTACCACTCATATCTGAGATGCGAACTACTGCATTATGCGCTTTACTCACTGGATAGGAAATGTTTAAGGTTGATGATACTGGATTAGGATATAAAACAATGCTTTCTATAGCTAAGCTCAACTTCACATCTACTACGTTATCATAGCTGATGGTTCCATCTGTATCTGTCAACTTTAGTCTGTAATAAACCAAACTTGCTTTTGATGGCAAAGTGGTATCACGGTAATTATAATCCACAGTTTGCGATGAATTTCCAGCGGCCTTTAGTTCGGTAATTTGCTCGAAGTTTTTACCATCTGTGCTACGATACAAAGTGAATTTATCAGTATTTGTCTCTGATGCTGTTTTCCAGTTTAACGACACTGCATTACCTTTCGCTTGCCCATTGAACGATACCATTTGTACAGGTAAAGTTTGTAGCGATGCAAAATTCATTTCTAAATTGGCCAGCTTAATAACTGCAGCGTTCGGCGTTGGCGAAGTACTATTGATCCCTTGAAACAAGAAACTATTGATATTTGTACCTTGAGGTAATTCGCCCGATGCAGAAAGTGCAGTAGAGGAATTGTAGCTAAGTAACGAAGACCTCACCAATTGCCCCGCAGGTCGTACCCAGATGTTAAATTTGCCTGCCTCCAGATCATAATTCACTCCTTCCCTTGTATAACTTTGCATAACTGCACTGTTATTGCAGTAAACTTCAACATCATACATACCACCTTTATTAAAAGCAGTATTGCTAATCAATTTATAAGTACCGCCACTTGTGTTTGCACTTTCTCTAAAATTAAATGAAATACCGGAAGCTGTAAAATTCCACTGCAATGCTGTGAACAAGTCTGTAGTAGCTGTGTGAACACCGCTTGAATTTGAAAATAAATTACCGCCAGCAGCCTTATTTCCAAGAGCATAAATGAAACTTCCATTAGTCGCATTGTTAGCAAACGATATTCTGAAGAACATATTAGTTACTGGCGTTGCATTAGTCACTTCGAAAGCAGAAAATTTATTGATACTAGACAGTGAAGATGCCGACATCGACAAGCTCCCTTCTGCCGATTGCAAGGTGAAATTACCATTGCTGCCCTGCGGATTATTGTTAACGATATGTACTCTAGACAAGCCATCTGGCGGATAAGGTAAAAAACCTGGTGTTGTTGCCGAAGAGCTAGAGTGACTATACGTAGTACCCACCACTACTGGGCTTCCCATTTGAAATACTGGAGGCGTACCAAATCCTGCTAAGCCGGTACCTGTACTCAAATTATAGCTCCATTTTTTAACCTGATTGCTCCAAACACCTGGCGCCTCTTCCTGCGTGAGCTGATCTTTTAAAAGTACTAAGGTTTGCGAGAAGCCATCCTTCAAGGCAAAAGTAGCATCCAATGTATTTTGTCCATTTACAATAGCCGCATTTTGATGATTAGCATGCACTGTCCAATTTCCAGTTAAAGAAAGCGTGATGTTATTGGTGGTAGATATCCAATCGGTTAACGGATTATTTACAACTTTTAAATCTGGAGACGCGATTTTAACAATCAGCGAATCGCCACTTTCTCGTACAGAAAAAAGAGCTTTGCCCGATACACCTTTTAAATACCCTATGTTGATATCTGGAGTTGCGGCAAAAGCACTGAAATATGTTGCGTTAATTGGCAGATATTTCACAGCATGTACCGTTTCTGTTTGACTAAGCACTGTAAACAACTGGTTACTCTCTATTTTAGTGGCGAGCACCGTCATTTTTTGAGGCGTAGTAGCTGGCACGGTTACATACGAATATTTTGCCGCAGATGGCGCCATGCCATGAGAAAACCAAGCCTTACTTGCATTCGCAGTCGCTGTTGTAGAAGTTACATCAGTTGAATGTACTGGCGTAGTTTGGCTTCCTCTAAAAATACTGATATCAGGATTTCCCGCTGGAATATAAAAACCTGTAGTTTGTCCGTTGATAAGCCAATTAGCTATCGTACCGCTTAAAGTCTGATCGTAGTTTGCCGTTGTGGCCGTAGCCGAATTTATATAGATAGCTGGATTTGAAGATGCGTTGATGCCTTGAAAAAGCGTTGTAATTGTCGGATCGGCAGCATTTGATGCGTTGATATTACTTCCCAAGCTCACCATCACGCTATCGAGGGCAAATACAGATTTCCGAAAATTTAAGCCGCTGCTTGTGTATCTTGTTCCAGAACTTTGTATAAGCTCCATTCCAAATATTCCTGTTCTGCCATCGGCCAATGCCCCAGAAAAATCACTTCCTTGAAACTCTGTTGAAGTACCAGAAATCGAAGGTTTTAAGTTATCGTAGCTGTGTCTAACCGACGTAGTTCCTGGCATCATGTTCCAATCCCAACCACTACCTCCAGTGATGTAGCCCGAGTTGGCCAAATTACCATCGTACAAAACTTCCAGTGCGCCATAACTTTGATAACGACCGTATCTATTTGCATTTGAGTAGATCTCGGCACCAAACATCTTACTAGTAAAACCTCTCAAAACTGCAATCCAGTTATTTCTACGCAGTATTCCTGTTTGGGCATAATTCAACTGGTAAAATCCATCTCCATTTACATTTGAGACAGCATAGCGATTTGTTTGAAAAATATAGTTGTAAAACGCAGCCAAATCTGGTTCTACCGCAGCGCCAACAAGATCACCCCCTACTTGTACCAGCCTATCGAAGGCAACAGTATTTACAGGAACTGAATTTGGAAATGGCGATCTTCCAGAAGCTGAGTGCGGATAAATTGCACCCTTTGATGTTTCTACGAAAAGCGCTTTCATTGCTCCCTTCATGTTGTCGTATCCCGCTTGGCTTATTTTAAACGGTGTACCTTTTAATTCAAAAGCTCGGTTAATCCACTCTGCATAGCTGTACAGGTAGGCAATGTGCTGCGAATTATGATGAAAACCCACTCCATCTGGTTTGATACCCCCTTCTGCTCCTGCTCTTGGATACGTAAACTTCTCTAAATAGCGACTAAAACTTTTCAGATCTCTAGCAACTTCGTCATCGGAGTTACCAAGCAATGCTAATTCTGCTAAGAATCTAGATTTCAGGTAAACAAAATCTATATTTAAGTACTTGGGTGCATCCGGATAATAAATAGTATTAAACTCGTGCGACCACTTCAGCATTTTGATCACTGCGAGTTTCGAATCGGCATCAGCGATATAAGGTAAGGCCTCTAAAAATCCGACAGGAAAATTTCTAACCCCGTTGTAATTATTGTAAGGAATTACAATTTCACCCCCTTCTGCCAGGCCTTGCTCTTCTAAGAAACTTACAAAAGTTCGCAGTTTACTTAGTGCATCATTGTCTCCATTTAAACCGTAAGCTCTTGCTAAGGACTGCACATGCCCAGAAATTTTCAGCAAGGTATCAACATTATAAATGGCTGATATTCCCCTTCCTTTTAGAGAACCATCTGGGTTGGTAGTAATACCACATTGTGTTACGTAGGTTTTTGCATCTGTTATTTGCTGTGCAGTTACCGTGCCTAAAGTCCGTTGATAAGTTCCCGTCCTAAGCGCAGCAATTGCAGCTTGTTCAGTGGCAGTTGCGGTAGACAGCGGCATATCTGGCTGATTAGCCCATTCAGAATAAGCTTTATCATATTCGGTAGCCAATTGAAAGTGATGGATATCCAAAGCCATGTGCGGACCTGGAACTCTAGGCGTATTGTTGTTTACAAAACTTAGCTCATCTAAATAAATTGTGTTAAGCGTAGCAGATGATGGTTGGTAAACTATTTCTATTTTATTAAGGGTAAAAGGATTAGACTCTGCACCATTATTATAGTCATACCTATAACTACGGTGATAACTGCGCCATCCTTTGTAGTTTAACAACATACGTCCTTCCCTCTGTACTACGTTGTTGTTATCGTAAAATTTAAATACAAGTACGTCTGTACTTACATGACTGCTGTAAACAAACAATTCTGCAGTATGTGTAGAAAAACCACCCACAGTGCCAGACCAGATATTTAATGAACTTGCAGTAAGTACTGAATTTTGTTGGGGCGTCCACTTTAAAGCATTTGCGCCGCCTTTCAAATGTTCGTTACTTAAAGCCATTACACCATTGGTTACCGACCAGTTTGATGGAATACCCGTATTGAAATTTGCGGAATGTATTTGTCCCTTTGCAATAGTTGCTTGAAAAAGTAAAGCGATGCACAAAAACAGGTACTGCTTCATAGATAGATTTATTTTAGGTTAGATATACGCTTACCGTACCAAGCACAGTAAGAGAAAAACAAATCTGCCTATTTAGCCTATTTTAGAAGGGATAGAAAATGGTTTGATTAGGGGTATAAATTCGTGTAAGCAATAAAAATCTATCTCTAATTGCATTTAAACTTATTCTTTCCGCTTTATCAATCTTTCTATCTCATGCCATAAAGTGAGGTTAGAAGTTGATACCTAAAGTGCTACTTTTACCTCTTTCGAAGAACCTTTATATGGTCCATCAGGTAATTGAACATTCACAGAAGCGGTCTTACCGGTTTTCGTATTTTTAATGTTGATTTGGATGCTGCTTTCTATTTGCAGCGGATCTGCTACATACAATTTCTTCTCGCTCCCCTTCCCTTCTTTTATCATTAATACACAAGGCTTATCACTTGTTACTTCGTAGCTATCTGAAGTAATAGTAGAAGGACTATGAAATACAGCTTGGAATATCTTTAATTGCTGATGAAAGACGGCTTGATTTTTAGCGCTGTTGCTAATGATGTTGATGGTTTTAGGATCAAAACTTTTGATATTTTTAGCTGCAGGCAGCACAATGTACTGATAGCTTGCCGTGTCTGGCTTCGTACCATGGTCTATCCATAACTTAAATACATTTCCAGTAATGTCTTTTTTAGGATGAGATAGATTGATTTTATACCAATTGCCAGTTTGCGTTTGTGTGCTAATTGCTAAATTGGTTGCTAGCGGAAAGTAGTAGATCACACCATTATGTTGCACCCAACTTGCTGCAGGAGCGTTCATTTTTGTTTGTTCGTCTTTTTTAAAAGCACCGTTATTTGTATTTACGTTGCCTTGTAGCCAAGTTTGGTTAACGGTTGTAGTAATAGGATCTCCCCCAGCCGCTTTAATATCTGCGCCAAGCGCAACAATTTCCTTATCGAAGAAAAACCAAGCTTTTTTAGCCTTTACACCATCATAATCTAATTGATATGCGGTTGCACCGTAACTTCCATCAGATACCCCACCAGCGAATTCATTATGACCAGTTTCGCCCCAGTTCACACCCGTTTTTATATCTTCAGCATGGTCTGCTGATGTAATGCCTGGTATTTTATCCCACTCCCAAACAGGCATAATGTTATAATATTCTGGGCCATTAACCTGTATGTTAGTGGCACCATCTGACATGTATTTACCATACAAATTTTCATTATTGCCCGCTTCCGACCTTTTTGTACGTTTACTTGCTATACGCACATTGAAAGAATATTCTGGTCTTACGTGTACAGTGTAATCTCCCTTCCAAAAGTGTTTGTGATAAGGCTGGACGGTAAAATTTTCTGTACTGTCTACTCTCGAACGCTCATTTTCCCACTGTGCTGTACGTTCGGCATCAATAGCTATCATTGCGTTTATCGTGTATTTTTCTGAAGGCTTACGCAACATCCCAGGTCTGGTAACGCCACGTCCTTCCACGCTAAAATCTATATATCTCGATCTCAGTGTTTTTAAATAAGTATTTTGGTAGAATTCCGTTAATAAAGTTAGCTTCTCCTTACTTAATGCGTAAGGTGTGCCCGCTACATAACCAACAATTTTAACTACTCCAGTTAAGAAAACATTGCCGTAACCACTAATGTATAATTGTGGGCCATGTTGTAGGTAAGAAAAATCATGTTGTAAACCTTCTTCGCCATCTACCAAGTTTACTGGTTTAAAAAACTCGGTTAGCGATTCCGCCAGTAATGCTTTATCTTCTGTTAATAAGGCTCTGTAAAAATAATGCATGGCGATATCGGTTTTATTCGCTCCAGTTTTGCTGACCATATCGCCACGTTTCATCCGCTCAATAAGCTTGTTCTCGAGTTCTTCTGGCAATTGTTGATTTGCATATCGCATCAATATCAACGCCACTCCTAACCTTTGTGGAATATTGATCTCGTTGTGCCACCAGTTACTACTTTTAGGATCTCGCTCGTACCAAACCTTCAATGAACTAACAATAGCTTTATATACTGCGTCATTACTGCGACAACTACTCTCATTTGCGCTGTAGGCCTGAATTAAATCTGTAACTCTGGTCAAATGTTCTGCGGCATTCCAAGCGGTAGGCGTTTTATCATCATACTTGATATCTTCCCAAGTACCATCTGATTTTATTGTACTTAACGCAGCTTGTGCCGGTTTAACCACATTATTGGCTTTTTTGCTTTGATCCGTGTATACTTTTTTGAGAATTGTACCAAATGGATAAGTTGCTTGTGCTTGCAAAAGCGCTGGCGACATTACTAGTGCAAAGACAATTATGTATATTTTTCTCATGTTTTGATGGCCTATTTGGTTAATTTTTATTAGTTAAGTAGTTCAATTTTTAAGGATATTTCCGCTCCATTTCACGTCCTACTACTTCCATTTTATGTTTCATTAGTTGATTGCTATCGCCATAATCGCTAAACCAATGCGGTTTATCCATTTTTTGCTCCCACTTTTTTAAATCTCGAAGCAGTTCCTGTACTTTTTTTGGGTACTTTAAAGCTAAATTAGTAGTTTCTGAAGTATCTTTTTTGAGGTCAAACAGTAATAAAGGGTTATCTCCTGCTTTGATGACTTTCCAATTATCTTTTCTAACCGCAGCTGCAATTCCCCTACGCCAAAACAAAGCTTCATGAGGCTTCTTTAAATTATTTCCATTGATAAAAGGAATCAAATTTCTACCATCAGGAATGAATTTCTTTACAAATGTCCCATTCGAAGCTGCCACAGTGGTAGGCAAAATATCCAATGATGAAACCATATTATGGTAAACTTTACCTTCCCGAACTTTTCCAGGCCACTGCATTAAAAATGCCACACGAATTCCTCCCTCCCATTTAGAACCTTTTAAGCCTCTTAACTTACCGTTATCTGCACTGTTATTGGTAGCCGCACCATTGTCATTAATAAAGAAAACCAATGTATTTTCATATAGGTGCTGCTCTTTCAATGTCTTCATCAACTTACCAATGTTTTCATCTAAAGCTAGCATCATTGCAGCGTAAGCTCTTCTTCCTTCTGGCAGGTGTGCAAATTGTTGCATCAATGCTTTCTTGGCGTTCATAGGTGTATGTACAGCATTGTATGCCAAATACATAAAAAATGGATTAGTCTTATTTTTACTGATAAAACCTGATGCCTTATCGGTAAACATATCAGTAAGATAGGTTACTTGGCTTTCAGGAACTATTTCGCGATTATCAAACAACATTGTTTCTCGAGATGGCACCTTATCGTAAGCAAAAAAATTGCGATGGCCACCTATAAAACCATAAAATTCATCGAACCCTCTATTAAGCGGAAAATAAGGCTCAGTATCGCCTTGATGCCACTTACCAATGGCAATGGTACGATAGCCATTAGCTTTCATCTGGTTACCAATAGTTGGAATATTAGCAGCTAAGCCTATATCTGAAATATTATAGCCTTTTACAGGCTTGGAAGAAGTGTTGTGTTCAAAGCCAAATCGCTGTTGATACAACCCCGTAAGCATTGCAGCCCTAGATGGCGCACATACCGAAGCGGTGACATAGGCGTTGGTAAATAATGTTCCATTTTTTGCTATTTGATTAATATTTGGAGTAGGAATTTCTTTGCCACCATAACAGCCAAAATCTGCATAACCAGCATCGTCTACAACAATTACAATAACATTGGGCTTGCGCTGTTGTGAATAGGTTTCAGTTGTAGCGAATAACAATAGCAACAAAAATATTTTGTAATATCTCCTCATTTATTAATCAGCCTTGATGATTTCCCTCAAAGATTTTTAAAATTATCTAGCAGATGGGGGTACAAATTAATCTAATAGGGGTGTATTTTTATTGATTATCGTTGTTACCAGCCTCTCCCACATAATCAGACGGAGCTAAATTAAATAGTTTCTTAAACTCCTTACTAAAGTACTTCCTATCATTAAAACCTACAGAATAGGCTACTTCGGCTACACTTAAATGACCAGTTATTAGCAGTTGCGCTGCTCTTTTTAACCTAATAGACTTTATAAAATCGGTAATAGAAAGGTCCGTAAGTGCCTTAATTTTTTTATACAGTACTGTTTGGCTCATTCCAATTTCATCTACTAAAGCAGAAACGTTAAATTCTGGATCTTCCATCTTTCCCTCTACAATCTGCATCAACCTACTTAAAAACCTTTCTTCTGGCGATGATGATGAGGCGATCTTAGTAGGCGTTAGCATTAACTCCTTATTGTATTTCGCTTTTAACGCATTTTTAGAGCTTAATAGGTTTCTTACATTCAACTCTAAAACTTGTATGCTAAATGGTTTCGTGATATACACATCTGCCCCCGATTCTAGACCTTGTATTTGGTGTAAATGCGAAGCCATTGCCGTTAACATCACTACTGGAATGTGATTGGTTCTTTCTTCTTCCTTAATTTTTCTGCAAAATTCATTTCCATCCATTATTGGCATGGTAACGTCGCTAACAATCAAATCTGGAATGTTTTCTACAGCATACTCCCAACCCTCAGCACCATTTACACATCCTATTACGTCGTAATGTACTTGTAGAGATTGCATAATAAACTCCCGCAGCTCATCATTATCTTCCACTACCAGCACATGTTGCTTTTTAATTTGTCCTTCTTCATTTAAATTTGGCACAGCAGCGGGCTCATTTGGCAAATGCAGATCATCGATCTTCATTCGTTCTACGGATAAGTTCTCTATCTTTTCAGCAAATTCTTCTTGTGAAAAGTGCGCTGTGCCTTTTAAGATAGATACGCAAAACTCCGTAAATCCTGCCTTTTCATTGGTAGCCATTTCACTTTGCACCGTAATTTCACCTTTGTGCAGATCTAAAATATTCTTCACCAAGGCCAAGCCAATGCCCCATCCGGTTATTTGCTGGTCTTGATTTTTAATTTGGTAGAAATTGGTAAAGATATGGTCTAAATGTTCTTGAGACATTCCTTTTCCCGTATCATAAACTTTAATTTGAATATGACTATCAACCTCGTCAACAATTAACTTAACTGTGCCGCCAGAAGGTGTATATTTAAAAGCGTTTGACAAGAGGTTGAAGACTACTTTCTCCATTTGAGATAAATCTACAAATGCACTAAGCGGTGGTTTCTTTGCCTCAAACTGGAAGTTGAGATTTTGATTAGCCGCTTGATCTTTAAAAGCCTCGAACACATCTTTACAAAAAGCAACCAAATCAGTTTCTACAACTTTTAATTGCAAGTTTCCTGTTTCTATCTTTCTGAAATCTAGCAGCTCTTTAATTAGCCTTAATAATCTGTCGGTATTGTTTTTTATAGCGTTTAGCTGCGTATTTAATGAAGGATTTTCTTTAGTAATTTCAATCAGTTTCTCTAAAGGAGCAAAAATTAGCGTAAGTGGAGTTCGAATTTCGTGAGATATCCGTGTAAAGAAGTCTAACTTACTTTGGTAAAGGTCTTGCTGCTGTTTATAGTTAAGTTGCTCGTAATGTAGTTCGGTTTCTAAGCGCTCCTGTCTTCTTAAAAACCTGTTGATATAATACCAAGCCACTACAAAAACTATTGCGTAAATTAAATAAGCCCACCAAGTTTTCCATATTGGCGGCAATACTTTAATCTCCAGCCTAGCAGGATTGGCATTCCATAAACCGTCATTATTACTGCCTTTTACCAATAAGTGATAGGTACCAGCGGGAAGATTGGTATAAGTTGCAGAGGGAATACCAACCTCGTTCCAGTTGTCCTCAAATCCTTCTAGTTTATAAGCATATTTATTTCGCTCTGGCTTTACATAATTTAAGGCCACAAAATCAACCGTAAAAATGTTCTGGTTCGCACTGAAAGTTATTTTAGGGGCAAAAGAAATGTCTTCTTCTAAAATTCCATCCTCACCTCCTACTTCTACATCCTTATTAAAAAGACGTAATGCCGTAAACACTACAGCAGGCTGAGTTTTATTGCTAGAAATATTTTGTGGTTTAAATGAAACCAAACCATTATAACTACCAAAATAAAGCGTTCCGTTTGGTGCCTTGTAGGCTGCGTTGTAACTGAACTCGTTACTTGGTAGCCCATCGCTCACATAGTAGTTTTTAAACGTTGCCTGCTTGGTATCAAATTTAGATAGTCCCCTATCCGTGCTTATCCAAATATTACCTGCATCATCTTGTGCCATACCTACTACATTATCGCTAGGCAAGCCATTTTTAGTAGTATAATTGATGAATTTATTTTCTTTTGGAAGGTATTTCGACAAACCGCCACGATGCGAACCAATCCAAATTTGATGAGCTTTATCCTCTAAGATACAATTGATATAGTTAGATTTTAAGCCGTGTTTATCTTTTGAAAAAAGTTCGAATTGATTTTTGTCTTTTCTTAAAATATTCAATCCATCTGCAGCACCAACCCAAAGGTTACCTTTCGAGTCGCCAAGCATTACACGAATATAATCACTACTGATCTTGAGACCTTTCGACTTACTGGTTACTCTCGTAAAATTCTGTTGATCGTAATTGAATAAGTTAATTCCTTTTGACGATGTACCGATCCACAAACGTCCTCGTTGATCTTGCGCAATGCTACTCACATAGCCATGACTGATACTTGTACTGTCTTTTGGATCAGGTTTAAAATGCTTAAACGTACCATTAGCCACATCAAAAAGTTCCAGTCCGCCTTCGTACAAACCTACCCAAGTTAAACCTCTATTATCTTTAAATATGGATTTTACATTATTAGACCTTATGCTAGATGGATTTGAAGGATCATTCCTGAAATTTCTAAAAACTCCAGTTTGCGTATTCATGTAATCAATACCAGAACCTTCTGTTCCACTTAAAATATGTTGATGGTCTATCCCGGCTATTACACTGATAATATCATTACTGATGCTATTTCGGTACTTGCTGTATTTATAAACATCGAACGGAACAGCATTTTGATGAACTACGCTGATGCCTCCAAAATTGGTACCTACCCATATCGATCCCTGATCATCTTCGTAAAGATCTTTAATGGAATTATCTATCAGACTTTTTCGGTTTTCCGAGTCGTGCTTGTATACCGTAATTTTCCCAGTGGCTGGATCGAATATGTTCAACCCATTCATCGTTCCTATCCAGAATTTTCCGTCTCTTGCTATGATGATTTTTCTGATGAAATTATTGCTTAATCCGCTTTGGCCAGCAGAGTTTTGCTGTAGGTGCGTAAATATTTTTCTCTCCGGATGATAAATACTAATTCCGTTTCGTTCAGTTCCGATCCATATATTACCTTTTTTATCTTCTACAATAGTCTTGATAGCGTTGCCGCTTAAACCACTAGGTACTGTTGCTTTGTAAAAAAAATTGGTGAATTGATATTTGTCCTTTCCCAAAGGTTTCAGAACTGTTAATCCAGTGGTAGTTCCAACCCAAATATTGCCTTTGCTATCTTCAAAAATGGCATAGACTTCATTTCCAGCTAATCCATCTTTAACTTGAAAATTTTTGAATTTGCGAGATTTGGCATCAGCGATCATACTTAAACCGGCATTGGTACCAAACCACACCTTTCCATTCTTCGTTTCGAGAACAGTTAAAACCGCATTTCCAATTAAACTAGAAGGATTTTTTTCGTCGTGATATATTTTTTCGAAGGCATCTATTTTTGGCTGATAGTAATTTAAACCTTTTTGGGTACCTATCCACAGGTTCTCTTCCTTCGATTTAGCAATGGTGTAGATATAGTCATCTGCACTGATAGAATTGCTCTTGCTATCATCGTGACGATATACTTTAATGTTTTTGCCATTATATCGGTTAATTCCGTCTCTGGTACCAAACCACATATAGCCACGGCTATCTTTTGCAATAGAAAGCACCGTACTTTGCGATAAACCTTGAGAAATGGTGATATGGTCAAACGACAGCTGTGAAAAAGCAAGCAAAGTGCTTTTCAATAACAAAAATAACAGAAAACAAAATTTCCGCAGCTGCATCTAACCAGAGTAAAAGTTTATATTTAGAGTACAATAATAAGAAATCGTAGGTTTAAACCAATTGGTTGGCGCTACAAATCAGGTCTTAATCTAAATTTTCTTATAGCTGTGATGTTTGTCTATGAAGGGAATTTATCACAAGAAGGTCCATTTTAGACACTTACAGTTCTAAAATCATCCACAATGTGCAGGCATAATGGCCCGAATTTCCCATTGGAGCCACTAATTTTTTAAATCCAGCTTTCTCGTACATTCCTACGGCTGTAGAAAGTTCAGGAAACGATTCGAGGTAAACTTGCGTATAGCCAAATTTGCGGGCAGAAGCAATGCTTTGTTCCATAAGTTTTCTGCCCAAACCTTTCCCTCTGGCTTCTGTAGAAAGATAAAATTTCACTAACTCTACACATCCATCGGGCAAACCTTCTGTTGGGTAAATGCCACAACCGCCTAACAACTGTCCATCTTCTTCCGCCAGCCAATATCCTGCTCCTTTGGCTTGAAATAATTCATAAAGTGCATCAGTTGTGGGATCGGTATATACCGTACCTGGTCTATCAATTTTAAATTCTCTAAATATTTTACGGATTAATTCTGCAATGATAGGATTATCATCTTTTCTAATATTTCTGATGGTTAGCGGCATAGTTTCGTAGGTTTCATTGTTAAACGTCTAAGATAGCACTCTTCGCTTAAAACTGTTTAATCGCTATAAAATTTGACAAAACTTACCGATAAAAATCATCTTATAAAAACAAAAGCAGCCCATAAGAGCTGCTTAATTTCAAAGTCTATCTAAGCGGAAGTATCCTAAATGGATTTCATCTGCTACTAAATTTTCTGTAGGCAGTAATCTGATGCCATATTTTTGGACTAGCTGAGGATGCCAAATATCCTCGATGCGGTGGATCTCATCTACATCGATGCCATATTTCTCATCAATGTGTGCATTGGCTCCTTTTACACCAACAACAGACGCTTGCTTAAAAAAAGCAGCTTTTTTAGCTCGCTGTGTTGCTTCGGCTTTATCGGCACATACCGATAGCAAAGTGTAATGTTGCTCCTCTAACCTGCCAGCAGTATAGCCGCCCAAGTTGATGAAAAATAACCTATGTGCAGAGACCTGTTCATCACCGTTTTTTGGGTAAACCTCCACCTTATAACCTTCAACAGCTGTAACCTCTCGCCAACCATCAATATGCAGGCTTTTGCCAGCCTCGGGCCAAAAGGCATGTAACTGAGGAACAAGCTCGGCCAAAGAATTTGCCACTCCAAAGAAAAAATCGTGCTGTTCTACATTCCTTCCCTCAGCTTTTGAACCCAAGAGTAGCATATACAATTTCAGCGTAGTAGTGTTTTCTTTTTCAATTACTTCCATTACCTAATTTTAATTAACATTTGCTGCCATTAGTGCTGCTGTAATTCTGGCAGCCGCAGTTTCACAGAAATCTAAGCCAGAGTAGTCTGGATTGTAACCTCCAATAAATGGTACAGCCATTATATAAATTCTTGGGTTAAGCGCAAAATACTTGTCTACCACTTGAAAATAATCGTTAATAGCCAACCCTGGCACCCTTAAATAGTAGTTACCTTGGTGGTCTAATTCAATATCTTGATTTTCGGAAGCCATTTTAACAGCCATTTCTTGATTGCGGAAGGAAAGTCTCGCCGGAGCAACTGTATCGTTTTCCTTTAAACTTAAATAAGGTATTTCATCGAAAGACAGGTGAGGTTGGCCAATGCAATCAATAAATGTAAGGTAACGCGTGGTTTTACCCTCAATTTCATATTCAACACCGCCTTCTTCAAGTGGCCTTACTTCGCTATTTTTGCCAACGGCTACCAATTTTAAGATGCCAGCATCATGTAACGCCAACAATTCTTCGGCAGAACTTTGTGGCACAAATGCTATGATTAGCGAAATTAGCGGCATCAATGTTTGTTTCAGCCTAATCATATCTTCAGCAGAAAAATATTTGGCAGGATAATTTAAGGTGTAACTTAAACCACACAGCATTTCTTTCCAGTGCACCGACTTATGCTGACGAATGGATTTTGCGGCTTCCTTATATTCGGCCCTGAAAAGCTGAAACGGGTCTAACCTTTCCCTTAAAGACATCATCCTATCAATAAATTCTTCAATATTTAACGAAGCAATTTTATTGTAAAACTCTGGATCTGCCTCTGCCAACGGCTTTTTAAATTTTTCTTCGAAAACAAGGTCAAGTGGTACAAAACCGTTGTTTTTTTCTCTTATCTGACGAATTTCTTCTATGTCAAATAAACTATCCTTACCTAAAATGGGTTCATCCAAATGGAAGCGTATACCTGGAAGCAGCCCCTCTCTTGAGTGCATAACGATACTAAAATTGGCATTTTCTTCATTAAGTAAGTACTGAAGCACGCCCTCAGCAGAGCGCTCATAATGCCCATGCTGTCTGGCCAAAGTGCGCAGCGCATCAATTGCAGTTAACGAAGCGCCACGTATTGCTACAGGATGATTAAATATCTGTTTCAGTTTTACTGGCGGATAGGGAGAATCGAAATAGCCAGAGATTTTACCTTCATGCTGCTTAGGCCAAAAATGTCCGGTGCAAAGAATAACACTTTCAAATCTCATTTTTTTTCCATCAGCAAACTTGAGTTCTATATGCTCAATCGAAGGCATATCTAGGATATCGACCACTTCTGCACCGTAAGTTACCTGTAGTGCAATACCTGCTTCAATTGCTTTTTTTTGTAGTAGGCGAAACTGATCAGAAAGGTATTGTCCGAAAAGCAACCTAGGTAAAACCTGATATTCGTGGAAGCGATCTAAATCAATATTGAAGCGAGCAAGCGTATCTGGATGTACTTTTACAATCCATTCGTTAATTGATTGCTCCAGTCTCGGAATTTCGTTCCCTGAAACGTTAGTTACGTGTTCCTCATTAGCGCCTTGACTACTATAAGGCATGCCAGCGCCCAGTTGCTGCCCCTTTTCGAAAATATGTACGCCGAGCTGATTACCTCCTCCGTCGATCAATTTTTTTAACATAAATAGACCACTCGGACCGCCACCTATAATGGCTACCTCATGCGCTTTCTTTGCATCCTCGATCATAACTTATTATTAAAGCGTTATTGCAAAAAGAAACCACCCCAAATGAGGTGGTTTCTTTTTTGCTTATTTTCCACTACAATTTAGCTGCGTCTCTTAAAGCTTTGATGCTATCGTGAGCGGCTAAAATATCTTGCGATTGCTTAGATACAGTTTCCAAAGCCTCGCCTTGTAAGCCTCCATCTGTTAATGCAGTTTTGTAGGCTTTTTTAATAGCATCCTCTCCTCTTTCTGCTTCCGAAAGAATACTCTCTCTGTCGGAACCACCGAACAATGCTTTTACATCAATCCAAGCTCTGTGTAAAGTTCCAGCAACACTGTTTCCGGTTTCTGGTTCGCCCGCTCTTACGGCTACTATGGCAGTAAGTTCTTGACTAAACTTGCGACTCTGCGTAGCGTATTCTTGAAATAGTGCTTTTAGGTCGATATTTTCATCGTTAATATCTGCTAATGCCTTTTCAAAGCCAGCAATTCTATCGTTGTTAATCTCTATCAGCTCGTTAAGTACTTGATTTGTATTTGACATGTATTTATACTTTTAAGTTCAAAAAAATTGGTTATTAACCCTTTTAATTATAGGATTTCGACCAATAGAACACGGCAGTATAAATTTTGTTTCAGGTAGTTCAGGAAAAAAACATTTACGTGAAAAAGACTGCCGAATGTTTACTTCGCTGCACAGTTTACGTACTTAGAATATCATACTCAACTATGATCGATGAGGATTTCCATAACAGACTCTATTTTATCCTGTTTTGAATATCCTCACTACCAGTTTTACGAGTTCTACTTTCAAATTGCTTTCCAAATCTGTAGGTAAATGAAAGGATTGCCCTTCTACTATCAATCCAAATTCTGCTATACATGTTAATATTTTGATAGCGGGTGTCGTTTCTGTAATTATTGGTTTGAAAAATATCGTTGATGGCTAATTTAATGCTTCCTTTATCGTTCAATACACTTTTTTGAAAAGCTGCCGAAACTGCCCAATAAGACCTCTCGGTAATAATTCCGTACACAGATGCAGAATTGTAGAAAGCATTTAACTCTGCCCCAAAACCTTTGGCAATTTTGAAGGAGTTTTGTGTATTTACGTTAAAACTAGTCTGCTTTTTCTGCTCATCGGCCAAATCATATTCGTTTCGAAAAACATTGGCAAAGTTGGTTCCCGCCCACCATTTAAAATATTCCATTTGTGCAGTAAAACTGACACCATAGTTCATTAAACTTGGTAAGTTTTGCGGAGCTTCAAAAGTAGTGTTTGTCGCGTCATTCTGCCCCGTTACCCAAGTAATTACGTCATTTGTTCTACTATAATTTAAAGATGTAGTAAACTTGCTTTTAAATACGTGGCTAAATACAATGTTCTGCGTTAGCTCTGGCTTCAAATATGGATTTCCTTCGTAGTACAAAGATGGATCTCTGAACATACGGAAAGGATTTAAGGCACTGTAATTTGGTCGCTCTATTCTACGGCTATACGAAAGCTGTACTTGATTATTCGTATTCAAATTTTGATTAACTGCCACATTTGGAAACAACTGAAAATAATCTCTGGTGAATACCGTATTTGTAGTGATTTGATTTCCGTTAGTGTTGGTATATTCGCCACGCAAACCAGCTTGAATTGAAGTTTTACCAAGCTCTGCCATTAAATTTAAGTAAGCCGCATGAATTTGCTCTTTATATCTGAAATGGTTACTCGAAGTTGCATCAAATTGCCAATCATTATTCGTAAACTGATGATAAACCAGATTATTATCTGCCGCAATGAAAGAACTTTTTGCACCAGCTTCTAATTTAATCTGCTCGTTTAGCACATCGGTATAATCTATTTTAGCCACATAAACATCTGTTTTTGCTGGTACAGTTCCTCGCCTTCTTGCTAAATCTCCATTTGGAAAATCAGCATTTGGACGGGTATAAGTATCTAAATTAAGATTAGAACTGAAACGATTAGGCGCAAAATCTATGTCTGCAGAAAACTCTCTACCTTTTTTTGCAAAGCGATGTAAGTAGTTTAAATTATAGGTTAAACTTTCCCAACTCTGCTTATCGTAATTTTGAGTGAACATCTCGCTTAACAAGGTTCCTTGGCTATTTCTAATGAGGTTACTCGTCTCACTGTCGTGGATATATTTACCTAAATTCCCGTTCACTAAAAGTCCGATGACATTATTGCTATCAATCTCGTAGTCGATACCTACACGAAAGTTGTGCGTATTTAAAGGCTCATTGGTTTCAGTACGTTGTGTTGAAGTTCTTGAAGTAGCCACCTGACCATCTGCAAAACGTCTAATAAAATCTAGATACTCCGTTTCGCCACGATATGCATAGTTATAATTTCCGTAAATATTGAAATTGGAACTACGATAATTTAAGTTAAAACCACTACCATATCTAGCATTACGACCAGCACCGCCATTAGCAGTCACAGAACCGTTTAAACCCTTCACTTGGTTTTTCTTCATCACAATATTAATGATCCCTGCATTTCCAGCAGCATCGTATTTAGAAGAAGGACTGTTAATAATTTCTATCTTCGAAATTGACGAGGAGTTAGTTGCCTTTAACAGCACAGCAAGTTCTGTTGCGCTCAGGTAAGTCAACTTGCCGTTCATCATTACGGTTACGCCCGTTCTCCCTTTCAAGGAAATTTTACCATCACTATCAATCTTCACACCTGGTGCTCTTTCCAATAATTCGAGTGCAGTATTCCCTTCTGCTAAGATGCTATTTTCTACATTTAAAGTCATCTTATCCATGCTTTGCTCAATCACTTTTTTCTGACCGCTTACTGTTACAGTGTTTAGCTGTTTAGCATCATCCGCCAGTTGAATTTTAGCAAACTCATGAATGTGTTTAGCCTCGTTAATGTGAAAAGCAGGCGCTGTGTAATTGATATACCCCATGCTAGAAACCACCAATTTGTAAGTTCCAACAGGTACATTGGTGAATAAAAATCGTCCAACTGAATCTGTAAGTACGCCTTTAAAAATTTTCTCATCGCTTTGTTTTAAAGCTACTGATGCATATTCTATTGCTTTACCCGAACTCGTTTTCACTATACCAGAAACATTGCCTTTATGTTGTGCAAAGGCTGTTTGAGCGAGAAGTGAACAAATAACAAGGCTTAAAATTTTTCGCAAAGAGATTTTCTTAACAGCCAGTTTGGCTGCAACGCAAGTACTTTCCATATAATTGATTTTAATTATTTGATGATGAGTATTATTTAGGCTGACGCTGTTTTTTTCTTTTTCGATTTCTTCTTTTTACCCCACCAAATATAGAATCCTGTGACTGGTAAGCTAGCACAAATTAAGCTGGCAACGAAATAGATAATTTTAGTTGTTAAACCGCCAATTTCGCCGACGTGTAATCCGTAGTTAGATCTTCTAATCCACGATGACAGGTTTTCATCTCGAAGACGTTTAGTTGAGGCGGGTAATTCTTTAAGTGTGTACTGATCTAAATAAACATCTCTCCAAGTGCCTTGATACATATCTACGCACAAATAAATGGCATCAGAAGCTGCTTCTGGAAAGTTTACGATAATTTGATCGTTATTATGCTCACCAATTTCTGTAACACCTTTGTACCAAGCTTTGTCTACCTGTTCCAACATATTAGTTTTTAAATTAGTTGTAGTATCAGATACCGCCGCTATTCTTTCCCATTTTCCCTCGCCTCCTGCTAACCAAACTACACTATTATTAAACCAAGCAAAACTCATCATTAAGCCAGTAAATGCGAATATGATAGAAACAATAATGGCGTAAAAGCCTAGAACATTATGTAAATCGTAATTAACACGTTTAAACTTGGCATCCCATTTTATTTTAAAGCTTTTATTAAAATTGGATTTTTTAAAGTTTTTTGGCCACCATAAAATCAATCCACTAATTAATAAAAAGAAGAAAATGGCTGTAGCCCATCCTGTAACTTGGCGTCCAATTTTTTGAGGTAGCCACATATTGTAGTGGCCATCCTCAAAAAAATGAATAAAATCATGTAATTGTCCAATTGCAACAACTTCGGCCGTGTAAGGATTAACGAACACTGTAGAATCCATTTCGTGTATTCGGAAACGTGCCGACATACCTTCTCCATAATACCAAACAGATTCTATTTCCCTATTTGGCACCGCTTTCTCAACAGCTTTGTATAGCATAGACGGAGGTAAGGTTTTAGCTCCATCGGTATACTCTACACGTGTAAAAGGCGATAAAAACTTGTTGATTTCTACTTTAAAAACTAGCACACAACCAGTAATCCCCATCACAAACACCACAATTCCAGACACTAAGCCGAACCACAGGTGTATCCATGCATTTATTTTTTTAAACATACGATGAACAGGCTTACTTCCACTTATCTAAGCGAAGCAGAAAATCATATCCAGCTCCAAATGTGGCTCCCTTACTTAAAGCAGCTGTTGTAGGGTCATATTCCCAAATTGCACTAGCACCATTACCAGCATTTAACATGATGTATCCCTTGCCATCTTCCACTACCACAGCTTGGATATAGATATCTCCATTATCTGTTGGAAGGTCTAGTTTTTTAATTACAGTACCAGTTCTTACGTTAATTACAGAAAAATAGCTGTCCCATTTGTAGTAAAAATCTGGTTTAGAACGATCTGCTGGTATTCTAACACGAGCAATTGCTTGGCCATTACCTAAGTACCATAATGCTTGGATCGAGTGTCCGTTAGATTTAGAAGAGAAATCAAAGCTATAGGTAGCGTCAATATCATCTGAGCCATTTTTGATACGATAAACTAGAGAACCTGCATCATAATCCCAACCACCTTCTGGAACAGTTGTGAAATAAATGTCGTTGTTTTCATCCTTAAAAGAATATGGCGTAAATATAGTTGGTCCACCTGGCCATTTTGATTTAGAATCTTCGCTAACTTTATTAATTGCCATTGTAGGATAGCTGATTGCTGCCACCAATACTTTTGCATAAGCCGGATTTGGCCAAGTACCTAAATGACCATAACCTAAATATATCTTTCCTGCACGATATTCTGCAAAGCCTACACCGAATTTACTAAAAGTTGCATCTGGCGAAGCTGGAAGAGCTAAACTCCCGTTAGTAGCAGACAATGTGGTTGCATTGATGATAGAATAATTAATTTTAGATTGATCGCCATTGGTGCCGAATACAACGATGGTATTATCATCAGCCCAAACATGTGATGAAAAGCTTGACATTCCAGCGTATTGAACCTCTCTATCAATTACCAACAAATCATTTTCAACACGATATTTCCCCAGTTTACTATTGTTAGGATTAAAACTGTAGTAAATTCCGTTTTTATGGATCACACCTTGATCTCGCATCGTATTCGAAACATTAACACCCTTACCTTTAAGATCAATTGTACCCGATTTTAAATTAGATATACTAGTGATGTAGTAGGTAGTGTTTGGCCATGCTCCAGCTTGCATCATTATGCCGTATTTTTTTTCGCTGTCTTCTGGTGCTGTTGTTTCATCTTTGCTTTTGCTACAAGCAGAAATAGCTGCTGCCGCAAAAAAAGCCATGGTAACAACTAATGTGTTTCTAAATTTGTTTAACATGATTATTTAAGGTTTATAAATTATTTAATGAAGTATCTTAATTTCACAGCTATCGAACGTCCAGGTTTTTGTAGCATGTAATTATCATAAGCTAGGTTATCAGTTAGGTTTTTAAGCTCTAAAGAGATGTTATATTTACCTTTTTCGCGTGAGTAGGTAATTACAGCGTTATGAACGTATTGCGTTGGAATAGTAGAGTTTCCCTCTAAATTACCTTGTGATTTCCAGTATAAGTAAAACCACTGAACGTATTGTGTGTACCAATTAAATTGGATAGAAGCATCTTTACTCAAAAAATTATTTTTCTGAAGCGTGATATCTGCGTTTCCATAGAAATTTGGAAGGTTAGGAACTGGATCTAAATAAGTGATGTCTGGCGTTGTAGAATTGGGTTTAGAAAATCTGGTGTGATTAATTGAGTTTTGATAGCTTGCGTTTACTCCTACAGATAGAAAATTTTTATAATTATACCTTACCTCACCATCAATTCCATTTACTTTAACATTACCCTTATTTGCATATCGCCTTTCGTTAATCACAAAAAATATATAATCTCTAACATCTCTCAAAAAAAATGCTCCTTCAAAAAATAGACGATGGGAGTTAATTGTTTTTCCGTAGTAGGCTCCAAAATTGATGTTATCACTTTTCTCTGGCTGAAGATCTAGGTTTGGCACCGTAGGAACACCATTCCCAAACATTTCTGTGGCTTCCTGTAATCGGTAAGCATGCTCATATGAAGCTTTTACACCTAAATTATTCGATATTTTAAATCTCGATGCAATACCATAGCCATAGTAATTAGAAAAATTACTTTTATCGCTATAAGTCATTGCACCATTATTATCAAAACTTAGCGCCTGACTTTGTGCCGTTCTAAGACCGAAATACTTACCAAAGAAAGTATTTGTTAAACGGCTATCAATTAGCGTTTGTTGATAAGACAATCCCGCAATTTGCTTTTCGAGTGTACTAGGAATATCATCTCGATCTTGAAGCAATTCGTTATACGACTTGTTTTGGATATGATCGAAGGTATAGTTTAGGTTAAAAGAGTGGATAGGGTTTAATTCATAAGTTAAATTACCACGGGCATAGGTTCTTGGTCTTGAAATATTTAACAACCTTTTTGCTCCACCCGTTTCCGAACCCGATTTGGGGATATAAGTTCCGTTCCAAGAATATAATCTGTTTGCCGTATCGGTTGTAAGTTGTTTATCTTCTGCATGTGAACCGAACAAGCTCAAGTTAAGTCCTTTTGTAAATAGATTATCTTTGCGATAACGTACCGAAGTATTAAAAGCATTTCCTGTTCGCTTCATTTTACCAAATACTTCGTCTTGTCTAATACCAGTTTGTACTTGTTGGTCTAAATCACTGTAAGAAGCACCAATAAAGAATACATCAGCCCATTTTTTACCTGCTACTCCTAATTCTACTTGAGCCATACGAGCACTGTATTGATCGTTAAATCTCCTGTGATCTTCTTTTAAGTATTCTTCTACAGTTGGATTCCAAACTTCTACACCTTTCATTCGATAGTTGTTATCAGAATAATTGTAAAAACCACTTGCTTTAATAATAAGTCCAGAAGTTTTGTGTTTGTATTGCCCGGTTAAAGCGGCTCTATTGGTATTCCAAGAACCAATGCTATAACTTGCATCTAAATAATCAGTAACCGACTGATTGGTAATGACGTTAATTGCTCCTCCCAAAGCATCAGCTCCAAGTGCAACCGGAACCACGCCTTTGTAAATATCAATTTGCTCGGCTAGATTTACTGGAATATTGTTCAAACTCATGGTGCTGCCCATTACGTCAGCAGGAACACCATCAATAAAATACCTGATTGATCTTCCTGATAATCCGTTAAGCGAGAAATTGAAGTTGGAGCCCATTCCCCCTTCTTCTCTAATTCTAATACCAGTGGTACGGTTCAATACCTGATTTAGGTCTGAGGTAGTATTTGCATACTGACGTGTATTAATCGAATTAACATTAAATTCGGATTCTTTCTGCTCACGAACTTTTGTTTTTCCTGTTATTTGAACGTCTTTTAGCTGCCTCGCATCTTGTTTCAAAACAAAGTTGATAACAAGTTTTTCATTAGATCCCACGGTAATGCTTTTAGTTTGGCTAATCATCCCGATATAAGATACTTGCAGGATAAATGTTCCCTGCGGTAGTTTTTCGATTACAAAATTCCCAGAATTGTCGGTGATGGCACCTCGGTTCAGCGATTTGATAGATACATTGGCTCCAACAACCGTATTGTTGGCATCCTTTACTACACCACTAATGGATGATGATTGCGCAAATGCGAAAGAAGAAAGGAAAAATAAGGACAGGCAGAAAAATAATTTACTTACAGATTTCACTTTAAAGGGTGTTTTTAATGTAAGTAGCACAAGTCACCTCTTCCCGAAGGTGAAAAACGAAAAAATTTAAAATTAGTCTAAATTAATTTAACAGACGATCTATACGAACGATAAAAGCCGAAACACCTCCCAACTGTAAACCCTTGGTTAGGCTGTCAGTTTTTAGGTCGTATTTCCAGATGTAGTTACCATCTGCAGAAGAGTTTATGGCGATGTAAACAATATCACCACTAACCAAAACACATTCCTTTCTTGTTCCTTTATCTAAAGGCAAATCAAGCTTTTTTATCACTTTTTGATTGATAATATCCAATAAGTAAAACTCGAAATGTGGCGTACTGTAATGATCAGCAAGACCTTTATACAAATCCTTGCGCTCTGAGCGAACAATTGCTTTTCCGTTGCCAATATACCATAAACCATAAGCATGATTTTTAATTACCGACGAAGAAAGGTTGAAAAAGTAAGTTGGATCTACTTTTGAACTTTTGGCTTTAATTCTAAAAATAGCCGTTGGCAAGTCGCTTCGGTTACCCATTGCAATGCCTGGACAAGACATATAGTAAAAATCGCCATTCTCGTCTGTAAATTCGTTGTGCTGCACATTGTTTACACCTGCCGGATAAGTTGACCTTATATCTTTCTGAAGGCCAATATTTTTCATTGTTGGATAAGCTAAGCTAGAAATGTAGGTGGTATCGCTAGTTGTGTAGTTAGCTCCTTGTATAGGTGGGTGAAAAGTATAACCTACAAAAAGTGTATCTTTTCTTTTTTGCACAAAACCGATAGAAGTAGATGCATATTTGCCTTTTGGCTTCTCTATGTCTAATGATCCGGTAGTGATCGTTTTCATCCCTTTGGTATCAATCAGATAATATTTTGCATCATTAGATTGATTATTCAAACCGCTTAACAATAAAGTATCTTTTCCAATCCATAAAAAATTCTCTTCATTATAATCTTGCAATCGCAAATGCGCCATTGGAGAAAGCTTGCGATCTTTTAAGATGTATTTAGTTAAAATATCTGATTTTCTTTGCAAGGAGTAATAATATCCATCTTTAACGATGATATTCCTAGATATAGTGTCGGGTAAAGCTTCGGTTATTTCTTCAGGCTTAATTAAACCTGTTTCCAAATCGTCGGTAGTAACAATATATTCCTTCATATCTGTATCCATAATATGAATACTATATTTTTCTGGATGACTTGTTGAAGATGAATTTTTACAAGCTACAAAACAAAGAATGCCGAACAATACATTAATAAAGTTTAACTGTTTGGCAATGCTTGTTTTCATGGAGTGTATAGGGTCGTAAAGAAGATGAACTATTGTTAAATATCAAATTCTTGAATTAACTTTTTCTGAATAACTGGAGGTAAACTAATCAAATTTCTTTCATTTACGATAATTAGCCCATGATTTCCAGATTTACTATTAAGGATGATATAAGTTTGCCCCTTCTTCAAATTGATCTTGTTTTTTACACCATCAAACTTTAGTTCGATGTCTTTTTTTGGGGAGATCAAAATACTTCCTGTAAGATCTATCACACCATTACGCTCATTAATCTCTGCAGAAGTTTCTGGCCCAACGGCCAAGCTGTATTCTTTAGAACTGATATGATTGACTTTTAATGCAGATTTGTTATGAAAGGCCACAAATTCTACAGCCTTATCATCATTTCTTCCGAGATAATAAAATGCAGAACCTAAGGCAGCAATGAATAAAGTTGCGGCAATAGCTCCTTTCCACATGTAGTAAGATGCAGGTTTTAGTGCTTTTACTTTCGGTTCATCCTCTGAAGGTAAAACAGTTGATAAATCTTTCCAAATTGTACCTTTAATTAAATCTTTATCCTGTTCAGAGTGAAATTCTAACTCCTCTACCTCACTATTCATCAGCCAATCTTCTACCGCTGCACGCTCCTGGGGCGTACATAAACCGTTATGATATTTCTCTAAAAGATCGGCGTTTACTTTCATCAACCTAATTTATAACACAAAACTAATATTTCTGATGCTTTTAAAGAGAAGTAGCGCTAACATTAATTTTCCGTAAGTGCATTTTACTTTTTATTGAAGATAGCCAATTTCTCCTTTAAGGTAGTCATAGCTTTAGTGATATGATATTCTACAGCCCTTTCAGAAATCACCAGTTTTTCTGCAATTTCTCTATTAGTAAACCCTTCCTCTCGGCTCATTTTGTAAACCCGTTTACATTGGCAAGGCAAGTTATCTACTAACAAATCTACATTATCCTTCAATTCGTTAAACAACACTTGTTCTTCCGTACAATTACTAGAATTAACACAACCTTGGTAGTTAAACTCATCTATTTTCTGGCGGGTAGTTTTGTTTCTAATAAATTCGAAGGTCTTAAACTTCGCAGAGCGGATAAGGTAATGCCCTACATTCTCTAGTTCTAAACTTTCTCGGCGTTCCCAAAGGGATTTAAAAATGTCCTGAACCATTTCTTTAGCAACCTCAACATCACGAATGTTATTGTAGCAAACAGCGTAAACTTTCTCCCAATAGCGATGGTAAACATCCTCAAATGTCTTTCGATTTATGGCAAAAATACGATCTATTTCGGTTGGCAAACTACAGTGATTTTTGACAAATATACTCTTATTTAGATTGATTATAAACAAAAAGCCGCAGAAATTATAAAAAGATTATGAAACCGTTTTAAGCTATATCTTAAATAAAAAGGACTTAAAGATATTTCGGACAGAAATATTGGTATCACTATAGCCAACAGTGCTTGACGGCTATTTGTGGTGAAAATCACTAACCGTTTGAAAATTAAAGGCCATCATCGACAATTTTACCATCGCCCTGCTATTCTTTTGAGACTTATATCGGTTAGTGTAAACTTAACACGCAAACTGAAAAGCTTAACACCCACTTAACAAGCGGGGCTTAGCTTTGTGCTATAAATATTTGGTTAGTATTTATTCATACAGTTTAGGTTAGTTGATACGAAGGTCCCTGGCGGATACCACGGACCTTTGTTTTTTACACTTCGAACATCTACAAAAAGTATACTTGGAAGCACCACATTTTTTAAAGACCATATTCAGGCAGCATAACTTCAGCAATGAAGAACTTGAGCTGGTTCTTGCTCAATACCAACGGTTGGAGTTCAAAAAGAACGATTATCTTTTCGAACAGGGACAATCTGGTAATTACTATTACTTTATGGAAATAGGTTTTGCCCGTTCTTATGCAATTGATCTGCGGGGCGTAGAAATCACAACCAAGTTCTTCGGCAGTGGCGACATCGTTATCGACTGGCAGTCTTACTTTCTTAAAACTCCCTGCCAAGAACCTATCCAAGCTTTAACATCCGTGGTTGCCTGGAAGATCTCATTCAGTGATTTTATGAAACTTTTTAAAATAGAAGCTTTCCGTGAGGTGGGCAGAACCAGACTGATCAAAAACTATTTTGAGCTAAAGAACCACAGCCTGTCGGCCATTACCTCAACCGCTGGTCAGCGGTACGAGGCGCTACTGAAGGACAAACCGGAAATTTTGCAGCAGGTAGCACTTAAACACATCGCTACTTATCTCGGCATTGCCGATACTTCATTGAGTAGGATTAGGAAAGAGATGGCTAAGAACAGACATAAAGTATAACCGTGCCATGGAAACACTGATCACTTATCCCGTTCCATTGTGGCTAAAACTATTGTTTTTAATCTCCATTCCAGCTCCTATTGTATTAAGTAGTCTATTGATCAAATCTGCCTTTAAAGGTAGCAGACGCTCAACCATTTTCAGCAATAGCATTGGTTTTCTACTCTGCTACGCCATTTATGTGCTGCTGATGGGCTACGCAGGACTTTTTAACATTACATTCTTCCCGCCAGTGGTACTACTACTAACTACCGTTCCCTTTGCCACTTTTTTGTTCGCTTATTTTTCTAAAACCCGATTATTCCGTGAGTTTATCCTACTTTAGCAATATTAGGAGTTATCGTACTCCTATTGGCCTTCGGACTATTCAGGGCTAGTAAACTTCAGCACATCGAAATTATAAGCACGGTTCATATCTCTGCTACGAAAGCAAAGATATACCCATTGATCAGTAGAATGGAAAATTACCCTAAGTGGTCGCCCTTTTTGGCGCAAGATCCGGAACAACAATACCATATCAAAGGTAACGATGGACAGGTTGGGGGCCAATTTCACTGGAATGGGAACAAGGGAAAAGATCTCGGTTACCAGGAGATCACCAGCCTATCTCCAGATAGCAGCATCAGCATCAGTTGCCATATCCAAAAACCGTTTGAGGCGAAACCCATTTTCAATTATAGCCTAAGAGAATCCGCTAATGGTACAGAAGTGAAACAGGTATTTAAGCTTAGCTCGGGTCTAATTGATGCCTTTTTTCTTTGGCTTTTCGGTGTTAAAAAAGAAATGGCTCAAACTAACCAGGAGGGGCTGGATTTATTAAAAAAAGCAGCCGAAAACTAAAAATCAGCTGCAAAATAGTGGAGAAGCTATCCTATGGGAGGCTTCTTTGCTGTTAATAAAAATCGATAATTAGAACCGCCAACCCAGATGGATGGTAGGAAACAGGAACCAAGCAGAGGGTTTGTACTCTTGACCATCATAACGGATTACTTTGGTATTGGTAGAATAGGAATAGGCCGCCCAAGGCATCAGGTAAAATCCTTTGATCTCTTCATCCTTATTATTGAAAAAGAAACGATAACCTATTCTAGGCCCGATATTAAGTCCGCTGTTTACGCTTGAAAATGAGCTACCATAGCTTACGCGATCCCAGGTATAATTCGCCTGAAACCCAATCAACAAGCCATTTTTTCTCTTGCTCAGCAAATAGTCTGTCTTCACATCTATCCCTCTGGAAAATACATTAAAAGCATCATTAGGCAAAAAGAAACCCGGCTGCTCAATACCGAAAGTACCAATGCTATGACGCCAAGCCCCATGGTTTACGCCCACATGCAATGAATAGCCCTTGAGCAGATAAGCAATTGGATCTGCCTCTACTTCTACAACCATTCGACCGTTTTTTTGGGCGCTGGCTGCAATCGCTAAAAAAACAAAAACTGTAGTGATCAGTAACGTTAGCCGCAATGTAAATGTTCTCATGTTTCCAAAACTAAGGGAACAACTGCGCAACCTAATTAACAAAAGATAAGAAAACTATTTATTCAAAATTCTTTTACGGATTCTGCTGAGGCTCACAGGTGTGATGCCCAAAAAAGAAGCGATGATTTGGTGTGGTACTCGGAGTAACAATTCTCCGTGCTCCCGTTCAAAAGCAAGATAGCGCTGCTCTGGCGAGTACATGATATGTGAAGTGAAGATACGCTGGGCATTGATAAAGCGCTGGTCGGCGATGAACCTTGTCAGGATATTCATTTTTGGCACCTGAAGATGCAAACTCTCAAAACCGTCTTTATCTATTACCAAGAAATGGCAGTCTTCCAAAGTCTCTAACACCTGTACCGAAGGCGTTCTACTCAGAAAACTATCATAACAGGAAGCAAAATGCCCTTCGCTGAAAATAAAGATCGTTACCGGATCTCCTTTTGCATCACTACAGTAAAGTCTGGCAATTCCCTTTACCAAAAAATATAGCTTCTTTTCTAAGTGCCCAATATCCGTTAGTACCGTTTTTGCTGGCACTTGTAAAAAAGAGAAAGCATCTGTTACTACTGCCCATTCGCTGTCGGTAAAATGTACCAAAGGCTCAACAGATTTCCGCAGCCGATCCAGCTGTTCAGCCTTGTTTTTCGCTGTTACAACAATATCTGTCAAATTAAGAAGCCTCCGACAATAAATTCACCTCAAAAGCTCTGTAGCTCAACATTTCGGCATTGTGGTTGATGTAAAGTGAAAGTTGCAGACGCTCGATCAGCACACGGGCCTCGTTAATAGCCCCAGGAAGGTCAATTGCTCCCCTAATTTCTATCCCACTAGGAATCAGCTTGAATTTATTCGGTTGGAATTTATCGATAAAACGTTGCAGATCTGCAGTTGCCTTTTTCATATATAGTATTTAATTCTTTAACCGCAAAAAAACATATCTCACTTTAACCAGAGATTGATTTAGGATTAAGAAAAAATCAAATCCCAATGTTAATTTTAGGTAAAGCAATCAATTAACATTAACAAAACAATAATTTAACGCTATATTTACTTTAAGCTATTTTTGCAGCATGAAATTTCCCATTTTCATCTTCCATGAACTAGTTATTAGGCTACATCAGGTCAATCCAAAAATCGGTCGTTACCAGTCCCATACCGATCATAACGAAAGTTTCGTTTTATCTACGGAAAAGGGCAGCATTATTATTCCAGAGCACTTTCTGCAAATGCAATTAGAAGACCCCAACCTAATCAATGATACCGATATTTCTATTCTCGCACATAATTTTAAGGCATCTGAACAATAAATCATTGCTAAATAGATAAAAGATCACCCTGTATAATGTCGATGTACATGTGCTAAAAGCACAACTACTAATAGCAAAAAAGCCGCTCAACTTACGTCGAACGGCCCATATTAGAAACTAGGGTATTTACTTTTTACTCTTGTTCAAATCTGTAAATACAGCAGCTTTGTCTTTGCTAGCTTTTTTCAGTTTGAAACTATCGAAAACCTCTCCCGATGCTTTGTAAGCAGTATAAGTTAAGTTCTCGCCATCTACGTTAATGATTTGGAACAACTGTGTGTTTTCGGCAAAAACGTCCATCCATTTTGGATTTACATCTACCTTGTACATTTTCGGTCCAGCTACAGAAACCACATACATTGGCCCACCAACTTTACCAGAAACTCCGGTAGGTAAATTCTGACCGCGGCTGTAAGTATGGTCGTGACCTTGCATCAATAAGTCTACGTGATATTTATCGAAAAGTGGTTTAAACAATTCTCTAAACTCTTTATTGTCTCTACCTTTTGCAGTAGAATAAATTGGATGGTGATAAGTAATCATTGTCCAACGTTTCGGGTTGTTCTTTAAAACTTCCTCTAACCAAACCGCTTGTGCTTTTAGAGAAGCAGAATCCAACACAATCATTTGCGAGTTCAATGAAATTATACGAACGTTAGCATAATCAACATAATAAACAGATTCTTCCAAACCTTTTGGTCCATTTTCTGGCAACGTATATTGTGCTCTCCAGTGTGGATCTAAAGTTAAAGTTCTTTGCTCATCACGGAAATATTCGTGGTTACCCGATGAAGGAATGCTAGGGATCATTCCGTTGATGAAACCTCCACCAAAGTGCCACTCGCCCCACTCGTTGTCATTGTTAGAGCGGTTAATCAAATCTCCTGCATGAACAATAAAACGAGCATCACCGTGTGTAGCAAATGCTTTTCTAATTACCCTTGACCACTTTGAACGGATATCGTTTTGCGCATCGCCCAAATAAATGAAAGAAAAAGCTTGTTCCTTTTCTGGTGCAGTTTTAAACTGAAACCACTCGCTCCAATTGGTACCGTCTCCTACTCTGTAAGTATACATTTTGTTTGGAGTTAAACCTTCGAAATTTACACTATGGTAGTTTGCCGTTTCGTAAGCTTTACCTTTTAGCACTTCTGTTTTAGCTTTATACTCTTTAGCTTCTGGCTTATCCAATTTAGGAGAGCTTTCTTCTACCAAAATTTGAGCAAAGCTATTGTTAACCGTGCTATCAGTACGCCAAGTAACAGCTTGCGTAGTTTTCGGATCTGCCGACCAAGTCAGAATAATTCGATCTGGAAATTTGCCAGCTTTAAATTCCTGTGCTTTTACCAAAGTTGGCAGCACTAAAACTAGTGCTACCAAAAAGGTCATCTTTTTCTTAAAAGTTGTAATCATGTTTATTTATAAAATGGATTGTATTTGAAACCTAGATTTGCCCATCTAGAGTAGTATTTGTGGTCGTTAGGTCTGCCGTCGCCAAAATCAAGGATGGTTTGTGCATTGTTGATGTTACTAATTCCCATGAAAATGGTAAACTGTTTGTTTATTTTTTGAGAAGCAGAAAAGTCTAACTGTACTCTTCCTTTCTCCATCAAATCATTTGCTTGTACATCTGCTAATTCATCAATAAAAGTATCGTAGAAGTTTAATGATAAACGACCAGAGAAGCCGTATTTCTCATAAGATAATGAAGCATTACCCACTTTTGGACGCATAGATGGTAAACGAACTGTACGCTCACTAACTATACCAGGTACTTTAAATTTAGATTGAATTTGAGTGTAGTTGGCATAGATACCAAATCCGTTCCAGAAGCCTGGCAAGAAAGTTAACTGTTGTTGCCAAGCTACTTCATAACCATAAACGTGTGCATTTGCACCATTTACAGTTTGTGTCACCTGCCACTGGTCGTAAGTGCCGCCTTGCTGCAAATAAACACTTTCGTAAAGGTAGTTATCTACGTTTTTGTAGAATATACCTCCAGAAATTAGACCAAGAGATTTTAGGTAATGCTCAAATAAGAAATCGTAGTTTACAGAAGTAGCCTGATCTAAATCTGGATTTCCTTTTTTCATACGCTTTCTACGTGGCTCTACTTCTTCCCAAGGCACTAGATCGTAGTAACCTGGTCTAGATAATGATTTGGTTACCGCGGCCCTAAGATTTGTGCGAGATGAAAGTGCATACTTCAAGTTTAAGCTAGGAAAAAATCCGTTAAAGCTAGATTTTACTGCTACTTTATTGGTAGATACGTAATTTCCAGCGTTATCGAAATTCACAATGTTACCATTATATTCAAAACCAGTATTTTCATATCTCACACCTGTAATGATATCTAACTTATCTAAAGTCAATTTACCCATTACATAACCTGCCTGCATATTTTCTTTACCGTTATAAGAATCAGGATCTGTATTTTGTCTAATGTAATTATCGTTGTTTCTAAATAAATCTAGGTTGTTTTGATAATATTCCTCCATTAAATAACCATTGGCAATTGCTCCCGATAAATTATAGTGGCCGTTAAAATATTTCTCTCTAGAATAATCTGAAAGGAAGTTAGACATTGATAACGTACCTGTTTTTAACGAGTATTGATAGTAACTTCTGGTGTGATCATCTTCTTTATACTTCATTCTACCACCAAACTTAAATTTGAACTTGTTTTTATCGCTCAAATCGAAAGTACGCTCAATGTTTAATGAACCTTGAATATCTTTATCGTTAGCAATTTGATGTCTGTTTACATAGTTAGAAGTCACGTATTTACTTGCATCGTTAGGGTTACCATTGGTAAAACCGAATTGCGGCGCTCTTGGGTTAGAAATATCCATGTTTGCAGTTAAACCGCCATAATTGAAGAAACCGTCGTAATACGTTGGCTGATCATAAAGACCGCTTGCATAAGTTATATCGATATTTCCAATCCAGTTGTTTACGTTTGTTTTAGCACCCGCAGATACGCTAAACAAATCTCTGTTGTAATCTCTTGGTGTACCGCTAGAACCAATATTTACACCTGTTACGGTAGTTTCACTGGTATAATCGCCAATGCTGTAGCTTTTTGTTCCTCTAGTTTGAAGCTCGTAGAATTTGTTGTAGTTTCCTCGTACATAAATCTGGCTTTTTTCTGTCGGGAAGAAACTCAATTCACCCTGTACGCCAATATTTTCCCTGTTCAAATCAGAACCTTCCAATTCTAAATTTGAGAGCTTTAACTTCTCAACACCGTTGATTTCGTAAGTATCATAATCTTTTTGTACCCTGTCTTCACCACGGTTAGTGTTGCTATAATTTACGCCAATTAAATAAGCGATTTTATTTTTACGCTCACCGTAGTTAAAAGCACCATCAAAATTCTGTTTACCTAAAAGGAAGTTGTTACCAAACGACCCTTTAACTTGGAATTGTTTAGAACCAATTTTAGGCGTTTTAGAAATGATATTCACCGAACCAGAAGTACCATCGGCCTCCATATCTGGCGTAAGCGTTTTGTTTACCTCAATCGCCTCTACCGTTGAAGAAAGAATACCATTTAAATCGATATCACGAGAGTTTGTTTGGGTAGATGGCAACCTGTTTCCGTTTAAAGTAACCGAACCCATGCTTTGATCTAAACCTCTAATAATGATATTTCTTGGCAATCCGTAGCTGTAATCCATAGCAATACCTGGAACTCTTTGCATAGCTTCACCTACTGTTGCATCTGGGAAACGTTCAATTTGCTCTTCAGAAAGTACATATTTTACGTTATCTGCATTTTGCATATTGTTTAACGCCACACTCTCTCCTCTACGAATACCCGTAACAGTAATTCCTTTCATATCGTTACTTTCGCTAGTTAACCTCAGATCAGCATTATTCACTTTACCACTGGCTACAGTAACTGTCGTTTCAAAGGTCTTAAACCCCAAATAACTTACCTTCAATATTGCTTTACCAGCGCTAACGTTATTCAACACAAAATAACCATTCATATCGGCTATTGCTTTTTGGTTTGTTCCTTTAACTGTAACAGTTGCATAAGGAAGTATCTGATTATTGGCTCCATCTTTTACATAACCTACAATGCTTCCTGGCTTATCTTGTATCAAATTCTTAACCTCTACCCTACGTAAAACCACCAATAAACCGTTTTCTACTGCTTGTAAATCGTGTTGCTTCAATAAAGGCGTAAGTATAGCTCTGGCTGTTTTAGATTGATTACTTACCGAAACTTTAGCTGCCACAGTTTCTTTATTCGTATAAACAAAGCTCACGCCTGTTTTACGCTCTATTTCTTTAAGTAATTCTGGAAAAGAAGAATCTTTTAGGTTGATGTCGATCTTTTTATCAAGACCGTATTGTGCTTTAACTACGGCTGCGCTACTTAATGTTAAGCACAAGGTAGAAAGTACGCAGAAAATTAAGCTAATTCGCATAAAAATTCCTTTTGGGTTAAATAACCCATTGTTTTTTTTCATAAATTTGTTTGTTACTGATTATTACCTTAATAATTGTTAATAATTGCCATGGTTTGCAGACCGTTGGCAATAAGATTTTGAAGCCATTTCTGTTAGCGCAGAAGTGGCTTTGTTTTTTTACTTACATGGCTGTCCTCCTATTATTTCAATTGTTTTACCATGTTCATTAACTTTGATATGAAGTGAGGCGGTTAAAGCTGTTAGTATTGCCTTTAATGATTGATTTGGAAATTTTGCGGTAAGCTTACAACCGTCGAAATCTGCATTATTGAAGTTAAATTCTACGTCGAACTTCCTCTCTAGTGTTGCAAATACTTCTTTTGGCGTAGCCTGATCAAACGTTAACTCTCCATCGATCCATGTAGCTACATCATTGGCATAAATGTTCATTGTTTCTAGTTTTCCGTTATCACGATGATAAACCAGTCTATTTCCTGGCAATAGCATGGTAGGCTTACTTAAGCTATCTTCTCTAAGTAACACGCCTACTTTCCCGGTTTTAACAGTTACAGAACTCTGCCGGCTATCTTTATAAGAACTTACGTTGAAACTTGTACCGTAAACAATCGTTTTCAGATTACCACTTTCTACTACAAAAGGTTGCTTTTCGTTATGGGTAACCTCAAAAAAAGCTTCACCATTTAATTGAACTGCCCTTGTTTTTTGCGTATGAAAATCTCTTGGATAACTTACCTCGCTACCTGCATTAAGCCAAATGGTAGAACTATCGGGCAATGTAACTTTCATCACCTTACCGTTAAGGGCTTTATGAACAGTGTATACAGTTTCCGTCTCTGCTATTTCCGATTTTGATTTTGATAAATAGTAAACTGAAAGTGAAGTAACAACTGCTAACGAAGCGGCAATACCATACCTAATTATCCCCTTTAAAGATTTGCGTTTATTTTGCTCTACTGCCGGATGAACTAAGATCTTTTCTTCGGTTTCTATTTTTGCCGCTGGCAGCATACCAGTCCATTTCCAAAGTTGCTCGGCCTCTTCGTAAAGCTTTATATTTTCTTTGCTAGCATTTAGCCATTGATCTAAAAACAGTTTACTTTCTTTTGTTTCTACATCAGTTAGCCTTTTTATAATATTATTCCAAATTTGATCTTCCATGAACAGATTTCTTACTCTTAAAGACAAGAAACCAGCTGGAAATACGGGTCGACAAAAGTTAAGTATTCGTTAACTTTCCATCAATTAAATGTTTTGCTTGCGCATGGATAAACTGCATACTCTTAGATAGGTGATCTTCTACAGTTCTAACGGAAATATTTAATAATTCAGCAATCTCAGCATAACTCAATTCCTCGAAACGGAACATTTTAAATACGAGTTGTCTTTTTGCTGGCAGATTAGAAATTACCTGCTCTAAGAACAGTAATTTATCACTCGCATCATCGCTATGCTCAAAAGTCTTAGTACCATCAGAAAGGATTTCTAATTCTGAGAAATCTTTAAGCACGATATCATTCTTGCGTTGTGAAAGATAATTTAAACAAGCATTTTTAACCGATCGATATAAGTAAGGCTTAATATACATTGGCCTACGCTGTCCATCCCAAAGGCGTAAAAAAGTATCATTCACCACACTTTTCGCAGCCTCCATATCATTCAGATAATAATAGGCATAGTTATAAAGCATCTCGCTGAAGTTCTTAAACAGCGTATTGAAGTCTAAAGAACCTGCTTCCTGCACTTCTTCGATATAACTATCCGTTGTTTGCTGAATTTCCATGTGATGTCGGTACAAACATCAGCATATCGTGTAAACAAAAGATTAAAATGAGGTTAATCTTATCAATAGTTTCAATGAAGGAAACACAAATTATTTTTTGTTAAAATCTTACTACACAAAAAAACTCCTTCCAAAATAGAAGGAGCTTCATCATTTTTATAAATAAGAGCGCAATTGAGGTTATCGCATTCTACAAGTTTCCTTCGGCAGCAATTCTATCTCGTTTTTTCCTATTTCTTAACTCGATGGCCACCTGAGTACGCACCGAAGCTTGTACCTCATTGTAAGTTAAGGCGGTAAGTTCTGCCAGACGAAGCATTTTTTGTGCCTCATCGTAAGCTTTCTGCAAATCTTCCAGTACAGTTTGCCAATACCTGGCCTGATCGCTCCCTTTCGAAAGCTGATCAATGCCAGCTATTAGCCGTCTGTGTATTGTTCTATCTATCCCTATTGCCAATTTATTTTAAGAAAACAACTGTAAACAATCCTATTTCAAAAATATTTTTCTTACGGCCTTGTTGTTTGCATCCAGCACATAGATATTTCCATCCTTGTCAGCAACCATACTTGCCATACTTGAGATCTTAGCGGTAGAGAACGGTCCATCTTCAAACCCATTCCTTAACTTAATTAACGTAGTTACATTAGCAGTTGCAATATCGATTTCTCTAATTGCATAATTATAATGATCCCCAGCAATCATTTTTCCATTGCCGTACAAGGCCAATCCGCCAGAGATACTGTTAAATCTCGCTCTTGAACCAATCGCATCCAAATAGCTACCCTCAGAACTACCTGCCCATAAGTTGACAAAACTATCGTCAGTAGCAAGTCTAGAAATACCATTATTACTGTTTGCCGTAGCATCTACGAAATAAAGGTTACCAGTTGCATCTAGCACAGGTCTAGCCGTAGGCCATAAAGCTCTAGCCACCTTTGTGATAACTCCAGCTGGGGTAATTTTATTCATACCACCGTTATAGGAATTATTGTTCACATAGAGATTTCCACTATTATCGAAGGCCATTAAACCAGGTGCAAAACCGCTTACAAACAGCGTATTTTCTCCACTAGGCGTTATTTTACGAATCTGATTTGCTCCAATATCAGATACAAAAATATTGTTCTGTTTGTCGATAGCGATACCGTAAGGGTTATTGAAAATGATGTCAGCACCATTTGACTTCAACGTACTTACCGTTCCGTTGGCAGTTATTTTTTTAACTACCTTGTTGGCTTTATCGGTAACGTAGATATTTCCATCTGCATCAATGTCCATCCCTGTCATACCACTTCCAAATACTGTGCTAGTAGGGCCGCCAGCCAAAGTTAATACACCAGCTCTACGGAACGGAACAGGCGAAAGAGCTTCTAGGCTACCTACCACAACTTTAACCGCTCCAGTAGTTACACCAACTGGCGAGTTTACCACTATACTAGTTGTTGTAGCTGAAATTACATTTGTAGGCACACCGTTAAAATATACTGTATTATTGGCGGCTACAGCGCTAAATCCAAAACCACGAATGGTTACTCTTGTACCTGCAAAACCATTATCTGGTGTTATCGATAAAATACCCAAAGTCTGATCCTTAAACTGTGGACCTGTTACCTGTTGATCGTTAACAGATAAACGGATAGCGCCGCTTCCTGTACCTCCAGGGATAATCAGCTTTAATTGCGTTGATGTTGCAGCAGTTACGGGCACAGCAACATCATTAAGGAACACCTTATTTTCATCCAATATTGCGCTAAAATCTGTTCCTGAAATTACCATCTCCGTACCTTTTGGTCCACTTAATGGAGTTACAGATTGAATAACTGGAGGTGGTACAACTGTAAATTGTGGACCAACAATCTTCATTCCGCCTACATTTACTGACACGGCGCCTGAGCTTACACCATCTGGCAATAACACCACCAATTTAGTTGAACTAGCTTCTACTATGGTTGCCAATACTCCATTAAAATCTACCTCATTACCCGCCAATAGTTCCGAGAAACCAAAACCATTGATCGTCACTCTTGTATTCTTTCCCCCAGTTAAAGGTTTTACCAAAGTAATGGCCTGATAGATGAAATCTTGCCCTCTTGCCTCCTTACCATTTACTTTCACCGTTACAGGACCCACACCAGCATCTAAAGGTACTTCCACTACAATTTCGGTATCATTTATATTTACCACTAATGCTGGCTTACCATTGATAAAAACTTCTGCAGGACCACTCGTACTACTGAAACCTTGTCCAGTAATTGTAACCTGAGAACCTGGCGGGCCATTTGCCGGGGAAATTGTTGTAACACTCAAATCCTGGTAGGTGTAAGTACCTAATTCATAATTCTGATCGTTGTGTTTCAAAGCAAGCATTCCACTACTACCAGATTCTGGCATTTGTAATACCAGTTTATTTTTAGTTGCACTGATTACTTCTACCGATTTTCCAGATATGCTAGCTGAATAACTAGGCACTTCTGTACCAAACCCCTCCCCCTCAACACTTACCAAAGTACCTGCATTTCCACTATTAGGGTAAAAGCTGTTGACCTTGAACGGTACGGGAGGAATTTCATTCTTGTCCTTCTTGCAGCCCAGTGCCGCAATCAGGACCAGCATCGCCATGATGCCGATTGTCCATGTGTAATACTTAATGTTCTTCATTTTTTTGATCTGTTAAAAAGTATATCTTAACCCAAACTGCATCTGTACCCTAGAGGCGAAATAATCGATACTGTAGGGCCTTCCCGGATTGCTGAACGTGAACACCGGCCAGTTCCCCGCATTCTGTTGCGGAGGGAAGAGCGTCGGCGTCAGTCCCACACTGCTCGTAGAATTGAAGGTGTTCGGCGAAAAGTACTGGATGCCCCAATCCTTGTTGATCAGATTGGTCAGGTTGGTCACGTCCATCGTCAGGCTCAGTGAACGTGCCTTCGCTTTATCTACGAAAAGCTCATGTGCGATATGGAGGTCCGCCTGGATGTTCCATGGCGTACGCCCCTGGTTACGTTCCGTAAATTGGCCACGCCTAGAGCTCAGGTATTCATTACCATCGATAAACTGGTTGAACGCGGCAGCCTGTTGTGCAGCCGTCTGCCCGTTAACATCCTTGAAATACCTTACCGCCTCATTTCTCTGGGGGATATAGGCCAATGATACCTGTTGCGGCAGACCCTGGATACTGTTGTTCACGATACCGTAACTGAACGGACTGCCAGACTGTGCACTGAAGAACAGGTTTACGTTGGTCCTGCCGGCCCTCTTCCACTCTTTCTGGTAGCCGATGGTGGCCACGATACGGTTGCGGATATCGAAGTTACTGTAGGCCAAACTTGGGTTATTAGGTACCAAAGATTGGTTCAGCTGCCAGTTGCTCTCCATCGAGTTACGTACACCATTGCTCAGGTCCCTCGACTGTCCGTAGGTATAGGAAACACTGGTGTTCAGTTTCTGGAAGAAGTTCTTGGCCACCGTACCGGTAATGCTGTAGCGGTAACCCTCGCTGGTGTTGCTCAACAGGTAGATATTGGAGAAACGGTTGTCTACCGAACCGCTATAGATTGGTTGCTGTTTTTGTGTATCGTAACCGTTGTAGGTTGGATTATCCACCGTGTTCAACTGTTGGAAAAGGATGTCCCTGATGTTCTTGGTGTACATCCCCTCCAGGGTAAACTTCCACTCACCTGCGGTCTCGTAATCGATGCCCAGGCTTCCCCTCAGTACCTTTGGCATGGTAAAACCATTGTCCACAAGGTCTACCTGCGTACGGCCACTGTTGGGATTGTTGATCACCGCACCGTTCTGCTCGATAAAACTACCAATCCCATTTGGACTGGGCCTGATGGCATCGCTTCCCGGAACAAAGGGCTTCTGGTCGGCACGCTGGTCGAAGGCACCATAGCTATCGCCCGTATTGTAGTAGGCATAGGCCAGCCAGGCAAAAGGGATACGGCCCGTGAATATGCCCACACCTCCCCTGAAGATCAGTTTCTGGTCGCCAAGGGCATCATACCTGAAACCTACACGGGGCGACAGCTGTACCCTGTTCAGGAATTTGTTCTCGATACGGTCAAGTGGGGTATAATGGTAGGTAGACCCGAAATAGCTATCTGCCTGTATCTCCCTTACCTTTTCGCTCAAAGTCGGCATGGTCGGCAGGTGTACCATATCCGCCCTCAGGCCCGGTGTTACCTTTAGCCTGTCACTGATCCTGATCTCGTCCTGTAGGTAAAGGCTGTACATGTTCACATCGAATTGTGCAGCGGGGTTGTTAAGGATGTAATCCCTTGTATTGTTGGTGTAGTTGTAGCTGCCCCTTACCCTGTATGGATTGTTGGCCACAAAATCTTCAATGCTCTGGTAGTCCACACGGCCGTTCCATCCGTTCACAAAGCCATAATCGATGCTATAGAGCTCGTTGTGCGTACCCAACAGAAACTTATGGCGACCTTTGATGTAGTTCAGGTTGGCCGTAAACTCCCAGGTCTTCTGTTTCATGTTGAAGATGCTCGCTTCCCTGTCCGTACCCAGATAGATGGTACTTCCGGGTGTACGTCCCATGATCTGTACCTGCGGCAGGCTTGGATCGCCCAATGGGTTACGGCTATCATTTACCTGGGTGTAGCCCACTACGATATTTCCCGAAAGCTCGTTGTTGAAACGGCTCTTCAGCTCTGCCACCGTGCTGGTCTGGTTGTTCTTTTGTTCAAAGGCCATGCTGCTGAAACGGAAATCCTGTTGGTCGCGGTCCATGTGCGTGGCCTTACTGAAAATGGTATTGTTACGTACCGCCAGCTGGTGTTTGTCGCTGATGTTCCAGTCAATTCTGTTAAAGAATTTCTGCGATTTGCTCCAATTGGTGTACACACCCGCGGTCCCTACGTTGAAAATGTTGCCGTACCTGTTCTGTGCCGTGCCGGCGATAGTGCCAGCATCGGCCACGCTCATGATATGGCCAGTTTCTGCCGTGCCCACCAACAGCTGCGTAGGGTCCTTGCGGTGCGTGATCTCTTCGTTGGTAAAGAAGAACAGTTTGTTCCTGATGATCGGAAATCCCAGACGGAAACCTGCCTGATAGTCCTGGAAATCGCTGTCCATACTGCCCAATGTTCCTACCCTGTCGTTACCGGTAAGGCTTGCGTTGCGGCCGTAGCCATACACCGAGCCGCTTACCTTGTTGGTACCGCTACGGGTTACGGCATTTACCGAACCGCCCGTAAAGTTTCCGATCTTCACATCGAAGGGTGCAAGGTACACCTGCATGTCCTCGATGGCATCCAGTGAGAGTGGGTTGGTCCTGGTACTGCTCCCGGCCATGCCCGAAGTTCCCGTCTGCCCGCCCAGTGACGGGCTGAAACCAATGGCGTCGTTGTTGATGGCCCCATCGATGGTCACATTGTTGTAGCGGAAGTTGGTACCACCAAAACTGTTGTCGCGGCTGCCCTGTGGCGTAAGCCTGGTTACATCGGTAATGCTCCTATTGATGGTCGGCATGTTCTTTACCTGCTCGGCACTGATGTTCTTGCCCGCTCCATCGGTACCTGCACGTTGCCCCCTTGAAGCTCTTCCCGAAACGGTAACCGTGCCAAGTTGCTGTGCATTGTCCTTCAGTACGATGTTGAACTGCTGTGCGCCGCCCAACCTTACGCTGATGTTCTCCAGCACCTCGCTCTTCATCCCCGTTAGGGAAACGGTAACCGTGTAGGGTGAACCGATGCGCAGGTTGGTGAGTACGAAACGGCCATCGGCATCTGCCGCCGCACCGTACCTGGTGCCCGATGGCGTGTGTACCGCCACCACCGAAGCTCCCGGCAATGGCTGGTTCCCCGAATCCTTTACCTGCCCCGTAATTGAGCCGCTGGTCTCCTGGGCTGATGCATTAAAGCTTATCGCCCACATTAAACTGCAACAAACTATCAGAAAACGTAAGTTATGCTGCTTACAAAACGATTGTAATGAAGCAACGATATCACGCTTTGTATTTCTTATTTTCTTCATTTTATTTTTTGCTGAGGCAAAGGGCAATCCCTACGGATACTTTTTAATACCGTAAAGCGCTACCATAAGCCGTTTTATGTTTGTCCTACTACTGTGTCAATCGTAAACCACTTTCAATGATGTGTAATACACCGTTGCCACTTAAGATATCCTGCTTTTTCGTGTCTAGTTTAACATCGACAGTATTTCCGACACCACGAAGCGTAATCCCACTAAAGCTCCCAGGCCTGCCCGCATCTGGAGTTAACTTAACATTAATCGAATTTCCTCCTAGCGTTTTCTGCTGGCTAACATTAGTACTGCCCGTACTTAAAATGTAATCGTACACAAAACGACGGTTACTTATTATATGGTAGCTTACCATGGTTTTTAATACCGTTGGGTCAGTAGCAGCAATCTGCTCTACCGTTAAATATCCCAGGGCTTGCATAGCAGCATTATTTGGCGCAAAAACAGTGTACGGCCCATCTTCCTTAAGCGTTTCCATTAATCCTGCAGTTTTAACAGCTTGAGTAAATAGTGATAAGCTGGCTTCAGCTGCTAGTGCATCTGCCAACACCTCATGTAGAAGCGGGGTAAGTACGCGATCGAGTACCTGAACAATCCCATTAGAAGCAGGAATGTTATTAGCGATTACCCTTGCGCCGTTAAGTGTAAGAATGGTATCTACACCTTTAACCCAACGGGTGGCATAAAGCTTTCCTCCCCTAGAGCTCAGTTCCTGATTAAACTGGTAGGGCAATTTGTTAAGTTCATATTTACCGTCTAAGGTATGGTAGTTTGCGATACGTGATATTACCGCTAAATCTGCTGCCAACACCCCTAACGTGCCATTGTAACCTGCATTAACAAAGGCTACATCAGACGGTGCCAATGTAGTATACGGTCCATTTCCTTTCTGTAATTCCTTGTCTAGCTGACTACGTTTTAGCACGGTATTAAATGCCGAAAGATTGAAGTTATCTGCCACTACCAGATTAACCTTATTATTATCGAAATCAGTAGGTTGCTGTTCGTCCTTACTACAAGATGTACCTAGCAAAACGAGCAACAAAATCTGATATAAAAAAGTACGCTTCATTATAATTATTTGATTTTAAATCCCTTTGGAATAAATAATTGATCTACCACGTGAAGCGGTCCATTAAGGGTATTGATATCTGTTTCTACCAAGCTAACTGGTGGCTGCTCCGCTCCTCTTATTTGCATTTGTAAAACATTCCCGTTTTTCGAGAAATCAAAAGGCATGATATGGGCATATTCTGGCGATGGTCCACCACCTATACTGACTGCGTAATTGTTCAGTGCAGGCTTCAGTACATTGGAGTGAAATATGGTTATATTATTGCCCGCAGCATTGTAACCAGGCTCTATGGGTGCATGAACTCTTCCCCAGTCTTTGTGATAGCTAAAAATCGTGTCAGTAGGAAACCCACCAACAACCATAAAACTGTTCTCATCAAACCTCACTCCGCCTTTATCAATATTGTATTGCATAACATCCTGTACTGTTTGAAATCCCGCTTTATGAAATGCTTCATTTGTAGGTGCAAACATGGTGGATATGGTGATATTTAGATTTGGGTAACCTTGGTAAGGAGCAATGGTTATGTCTTTTTCATAATACTTGCGCATATAGGCGAAATCACTTTTAACTTCCTCTGGACTAGGACTGTATCCAAATAAGGTTTCGATGTCTGAAGCAACTTTTTTGATGTACATTTCATCTGTTAACCGCATTACTTCCAGAAACATCGTAAATCGCTTATCGTCTTGTAAAACCTGCATCATGGTTTTGCTGGCCTTTTCAATAGGCTTTTCTATCACATACAACCCACCATTAATGGTAGCTTGATAATTAAGTACGCCTAATTTTTTCCCGTTTGCCAAAAGCTGCCCGTCCTCTATACCTAAATAATGGCTATAGTAGTAACGGTCGAAATTACCTGCATCACCTTCGTATTTTTTCATATAAAGTTCTGGATGGACGAGCATACTCCTTGCAATTAAATTGTCCTGTCTCAGCTCTATGTCTTGCGTGGTAACATTTCCCATTACGGTATAGAACATCACCAACTCATTAAGCTGTTGGGTAGTCATTTGATTAATTGCACTCTCGTTTAGCCCAGCAGCAATCATGGCTGCATCGTTAGGAGCTAATACGGTGATAACAAACTTTGGCCCTTTGTCCTTTAATATTGTTTTAATATTGCTTTTCTCCCATGCCGAATGGAATAATTTGGCCGATGATGCCAGCAATTCCTCTACGGTTTTATTTCCAGCAGGTTTAAACGGAATTTGTTCTCCTTCTGGATCGGGTAGATATTCAGTTTGCTTACAGGCTGGCAACAAAAACAAACCACATAAAAATGTTATTGCGGCTATGGATGTTAATTTTTTCCAATTCATAATTGATATGTTATTTCTTTAAGGCTTGCTCTGGACGAACCAGCCCCTTTACAAGGTGATGAACTAAACCATTGCTGCATAAATTGTCGTTTTTCCCACGTAGGTCGCTACTTACGGTAGCCACTAACGAATCATATATGGTTTTACCCGTTTTGAGTCTTAACGTGTAAGCCAGTTTAACACTCGGAAAAATTTTGGCTGCTACGAATTCCATATAATGTGTATCATTTTTCAGGAAGTAAAAGAAACGGTTCTCTGAGTTGATAATACCAAAAACTGGAGAATCGGAGATAAAGAAATGCCTATCGTATAAGAAATAAGCCCCAAAAAGTAAGTTTCCGTTATATAGATTTGCATCCATAGTATTCAAAACCTCCAGTGTAATCCCCACGTCTTCTAACGCTTTGTTATCGGGCGCAAAAATGGTAAATGGCCCAGGCTGCGAAAGCTGCTCCCAAAGGTTGAACTTCTTAAGCCCCGCAACAAATACGCTATAATTAGCATTGTTTGCCAGCCATTGCTGCGTTGTAAGCTCAAACTGAGGTTTCATTACTTGGTCAATTACATGCAATACCCCATTAGACACTGTAACGTCTTTACGGGCAGCTTCAGCTCCACTGAAATACAGTTGATTACGTCTAGTTCCACCGGTAGGCCCATGAGAACCAATAGAAGCATACAATTGCGTACCTTCTAATGTGGGGTAACGAAGATCTACGCCATTTGTAGGAATATCACTAAGCCTAAGCTGTATTGGAAGAATATGGTAGGATATTACCTTTTTTAAGCTATCGCGATTTAACTTATCGAAATCCGAAGGTCGGTATATACCCAACTCATTAAATGCCGCATCAGTTGGCACCAGGAAAGTAAATGGTCCTGCACCATTCAACTCTTGCATATAGTCAAGCTTTTGAAGCGCCGCAGCGAATAAACTCATTTCGTAATTATTCTTTATAAAATCTGCTCCAGGTCTAAGGTTCTCATTAGGCGTAGCTACAGTGAGATCCTCATGTTTACAGGAAGTCCAGAGCAGAATAGGCATTAACAGCGCCCACAAATATATTTTTCTGTTCATCTTTTCTTATTTTAATTAGTAAACCGGCGGTGCATATTTTCGCTGAATGGTGGTGAGGTAAACTTTACCGTTAACCACCTCTATTGTATTTACCGTTGCGAAAGTTTTAGGATTATGTACCCCAGAATGGATGTTTACCAGTAGATTGGGCAAGGTTGCTCCGTTATCATTACTGGTGAGGGTGGTGTTCCCGTTCAGCAAGCAGTTTACCGAAGCCCAATTTGACCCTGTGCTTTGTGCACTGTCATAAAAAGGATTATTACGGATGTCCATTCCGGGCGAAAAGAAATCGAAGCGCTGCCACATATTGGTGGTGATACCATTTGTTTTAGTACTTGCCCATATTGGAAAGCTTGCATACGGGCTAACCGTACCTGTGGCAGTGTTTCGTTTTACACTAGATAGGTATTTTCCTTTGTAACCCTGTATAGTAGCTCCATCGTGTCTTAGCAATGTCTGGCTTTCATAAAGAGATAGGTACACATTCATCTCGTCCTTAATCCCATCTTGAAAACTCTTAAGCCTATGATCATACTCTTTTAAGTCTTTAGCTGCTTCCCAGTACCCCTTAGCACTCATATTGTAAAAATTTACATAGGCTAAAGAATCGGACAGGGATAGTTTATGGAAATTCTCCTCACGTAGCAGTACACCAGATTTATTATTCACAAAGTCGCGTTGCAATAAATGTAGCGTATACACCTCTTTGCTCGAAAGATCTATGGTGGTATCCACTAAAATATCTTTCTTTAACTTGGCTTCTAACTGAAAAAACGGTACTGTATTTTTAGGACGATAGGCAAACATTACCCTTACTTTTCCAGCAGGCACTTGAGCCCAGCTACTTAAGTCAAAACCATTGAGCACAGGTGCAACCAGTACATTTTCCTTACCAGGATATTCTGGATTGTTTACAGAAGTACTGGTACCAATATGGGAAGGATAAGGTGGAGCATAGGCATCTCTCTTATCAAGAAAATCGCCAACAATTTCTGCACTTACCGGCATTCCGCTCGCATCTACAACAGGGTTGATGAGCATACAGAAAAATGGCACCTTACTATCCTTACTGCCCATTGTTTGTACATAATTTAAGTTATTGAACACCCTCAAGTAAGCGGGATCATCAATTTTACTGTATTCTACCTTCACACAACCAGTCATAAAGAGATACAATAGCCCCAAACTGATCGTTAATAATTGTTTCTTCATTATTTGTTGTGTTTAATGATGATCATTTTAGCTTTTAAAGATGGATTAACTCCCGTACCCGAGTGACCAATTAGTGCAGTGGTGAAAATACCTGGTTCGTGTACTGGCAATACCCTGCTAGGTTTTGTATAGAGTTCAGGTCTGGCAATGAAAGCATCACTCTTCAACGTTTCAATATCTTCGGCCCAAATACCAGGAACTACATTTGGCTTAGAACGGTAAGCCATAATTTTATAGGGAGCCGTCCTGAGTAGCACATTCACATAAGGCTGCGTCATTAGCGGAACTCCAGGCTGTAGATTGATACCCGCTGCAGGATTGAAAGTTATACCGCCATTAGCCTGCCCATTATCTGTAGTAAAAGTGATGTACGGATTTCCTACCGAGAGATTGAGGAACCTATAGTTAAAGAAATAGCGATACTGGTGACGATTGTACGTCGCATCGTCTTGAGGTGTAGCTTTCGGAAAAGCACCACTTAGGTCATTTGCCACTATGAGCATTTTCATTGCACCAGCAGCATCTGGATGTAACCAAGCCGTATAGTTTTGTTCAGCCCTCATTACATGTTTAGCCGTAGCGATTACTTTGCCAGAAGCATCTACTGCTTCCACCGTGTAATCACCATGGATAAAAGTACCGTACTCACCTGCTTTTCCGAAAGGTAATGCCTCTCCAAGGCTCTTTCCGTTTACACGAAAACTGATATTTTGCTCCGAAAAGGCATTTGCTCCTTGAATTCTGAAATAAGTATGATTTACCGAAGCAGAATTGTCTCTAATTACCTGAAAAGAATTTTGGTATATCGATACATCATCTCCATTTGCGCCAGTAATGACACGGAAATTTTGTGGTGCAACTACGATGGTATAGATACCGCCAGGCTGATAGGTCTGGATGGGCGCATAAGTTAACCCTGTAGATTTCATCATAGTTTCCGGAAGTGTAGATGTTGGTGGATCTAGCAATGACAGTTCATAGGTTTCGCTGCCCTTCGCCGGTATCTGTCTGCCATCGTTCAGAAGCATTTTGAACTGATAGGTTCCATAAGGCAGTTCTATATATTCGGATGCACGCTCAGCTGAACTCAAATCCGTTGTTTTAGGATTGACTAACGTACCGTCCGAATAGGCCAAAGAAATTTCTCCCGTTAAATCTTCCATCCTTCCACTCGGAGTAGAGACTTGATTTTTGATCCGACCGGATAGATTTACGATACGTATCTTGAAATGATCAGGTTTTGAAGGTGCGACTACACCGCGTTCCAATGTAACTACATCGGGCTGATTTTCCATTTGCCACGTAGGTAGTAAAAAATAATCCTTCGGTGTCGCATGGCTGTTTTCTACGTCGAAACTCAATCTTGCGCCAGGCAACTGATTATCAATGATGACTACTTCGAGCTTTAATTTATCTTGCTCATTAAAAAGATCGCGGGGAATGGACCAAGTTCTGCCCATACGCCCTTCTGTAGGAAAATACTCTGATCCCGAAAACTTGATAATATTGGGAAAATTGGGATCAATTACCGTAGAACCGGACAGCGTAACTCCATTAGCTATCACTGTACCATAGTCTGCAATGTTAACGATCCTGGTATTAGAACTTGCCCGGTTAACCGTTACCGCTCGGTTATCCGTTTCAAAATCGGTCTTTTCTTTTTTGCAGCTCTGTAATATCAGTAGCGTAAGAAAAAACAGACTAAAGCATTTATATTTTATCTTATCCATTAGTTAAAAAGATTGTAGGTGAAACCCATCATGATTTCGGCACCACGTGTAAAACTCCTGTTGATATATTCGTTACCATGCCATTTACCGCCTGTTTGAGGGTTTGCATAAACAGTTTTGATATTTGGATTGAGGATATTTTTTGCATAGCCCTTAAATTTTATGCTTTTGGTCAATCGTTGGGTGAAAACGAAATCAAGGCTAGGTACTGGCATCGTATATAGATCTGGTTCGCCCGTTAGGTTAATTTGTACCAAACGTTCGCCCACCATATTAAAGGTTACCGTAAAGTCAGAGCCCGATTTTGGGTTTTCATAGTTTAACCAAGCATTAACGGAGTAAGGTGCCTGCTCAAATAATGGGCTGTTTTTAGGTGTAAAACGATCTAACGATCGAATAGCCTCATACCTTGCCGGTGTTTTCTTAATCTCACTTTGTGCCAACAGTAGATTTGAACCGAAGTAGAAATTCTTCAATGGATCCCACATCAGTCCCAAGTTTTTCACAATCTCCAACTCCAATCCCCACACTTTACCAACGTTGGGATCATTCTGGAATTGGATGGTTGGAAACTCTGGATAAGTGGCTGCCAAACCTGCTGTTTGTAAACTGAATACTTTTACCAATTGGTTTTCTATACGTTTTCCAAATGCCGACACGGCGAATACTTCTCCTTTTTCAGGAAACCATTCCCACCTGAAATCGAGGTTTTGCGTTTGCTGATTTTTCAAGTTTGGATTACCTACCACTAAACCCATCTGAAAGGCATCGAATTCAAACACGTTTGTAATTTCCCGTAATTCGGGTCTGGCAAGTGTAGTATTATAAGCTGCTCGGAAATTCATATTCTTGTTAAGCGTATAGGTTGCATTTACAGAATAGAATGGCTTATAACCTGTTTTATATACAGAATTCGGATTGATTGGATTTAACGGAACACTGCTGTTTCCAACCGTAAGTGATGGATCAAGAAACACTCCTGCAGTATCTACAGATGACCCGATATCTGTCATTTCAAAACGTACACCCCCTGCTAAACGCAACTTTTCGGTTAACTTTAAATCCACCATTCCGTAAAAGGCATTGGTTTCAAAATAACCCTTGTAGTTATTTGGCGATTTCTGGGTATTGTATAAAAATCCGCCCACAGGCATCATTCCCTCTCCCTGATTGGCACCAGGAGCTTTTATTCCAATAATTTCGCTACTTACCAAACGATCCAAATTACCTTCTACATCATACAATGGCACTGCCCTGTTGGTGGTAAAGTTTGATCCTGGAAGGAATAATTGGTTCTCGGTAAAACTACGTTCTCTAAAAAGGTAGTTTACCCCTGTTTTGAACTGTTGGGATTGTCCAAACAATTTAAATGGAATGATTAAATCACCTTTAAAATTATAGTTCTCTTCATCCAAATTTCTCCATCTACGCCCATTAGGTTCGGCCTGCATAATACCAAATGGCCCAAAACCATTTACATAGCCAGAAGTTAACGCGTACAAGTGCTTACTATAAGTTGGTGCAGGTGGCACATTTCCAGCGCCAACACCTGGTCTGTTATACCATCCTCCCCCTCTTGGCATATAATCTGCCAAGCTTGCAAAACGAAAATCTGGATCGTTCTGCTTAGATCTTGAATTAGCCGCGTTATAGCTAATGCGTGGTGAGAGTTCTTTATCGAACAACTTATGCTCACCCTGTAAATTAAAAGTATTTAAGTTACGGAAGGTTTGCTTAAGCGAATGGGTTGTGGCATTTACATCGCCGGGAAGACCTGTATATTCATAACGTCCATACAAATTGGTTGCCTTGTTTTCTCCGCCCCAGCTACCTAAATATTGCATGCTGATCTCATTTCTTGAGTTAAACCTATAGGTTAAGCCAGCTAGCGCACCGTAGTTAATCGTTTGTATACCGGTATTTTCTTTATAGGTTTGATATTTACCCATAAATAAACTGTTCGGTGTAATATAATTTGGAATATTACGTGGACTATACACATCTGGGTTACCAGTAACCACACCTTGATAGATGCTATACTGCGTTAAATCTCCACCGTTAACATCAGTAATGCGGCTATAATAATTTCCTCCCAAAATCAATCCCAATTTGTGCTTTTTGAACAAATCGAAATTATTTCCGTAGGTGGCAGAATACAACTGATTAAGTGGCGCCTTTTTATATTGCGTAGTCATTGCAGGATCAAGCGCATGCATAATACCATTGATACGGTTAACCTCTTGATAAGCTGTAGGACTGTAATTACTATTGGCAATCATTGTTTGGATAGAACTCAGGCCAGCAGGATATTGCTTTGACAGATTTTTGAAATCTTCGGACAGGTTTTTATTATTGATTTTTGTACCAAAAACGCCCATATCACTATTCCAGAAACTATTGTATTGGCCACCCATACCTACGTTTGAGTTCAGACCAGTTTGGGCAATAATCTCGAAAGTTTCCTTTTCTGGAACTGATTTCGTTTTCAATTCTACAATACCCGCAGCAGCGTCGGCTGGTTTATCTGGTGTAACGGTTTTATAGATGGTTACGTTATCTAACAACGATGCCGGCACTAAATCTAAAGGAATGGTACTGCGATCTGGATCTGATGATGCCAAACGCACACCATTCAACTGACCGATTACACTCCTATCTCCCAATCCGCGGATAGCTACATATTTATCATCGGTAACTGTTACGCCCGAAACACGTTGTAAGGCCTGCGTAGTGGTAATACTTCCAGTTTTTTGAATTAATTCTGCAGAAATTGCATCCTGCACAATGGCCGCATTTTTACGTTCATCTAAAACCGCAATACTCGTATTAGCTTTTCTTCTGGCCTGCACAGTCACTTCGCCCAAAGTTGTAGACGACTGCGATAGTGCTACGGTCATATTGCCCTTATTTTCATTAATGGTGATTTCTTTATTCTGATAACCTAGGTAACTGAATATCAAAACAGTACCTTTTGCTGGTATCACGATGGAAAAATTTCCGTCATTGTCGGCACTGGTGCCCTGACTTCCTCCCTTAATCCTTACTGAAGCACCTGGAATTCCCTTTTTGTCTATGGCGTCTACGATCTTTCCCTGCACCCTCATCTGTTGCGAGCCATTCGAATTCCTTGTCTGACCATCGGTCTTTCTGATGGTAACAATTCGATCGCTAATGCTGAAAGTAAAGGGAAGTCGGGCGAAACATGCCGTTAATACCTGCTCTATGCTGGCGTCTCTAACATCAACTCTCACATTGGAAGCACCATCAAACAGATGTGCATCGTATACAAAGTCGTAATCAGCCTGACGCCTGATTTCCTTTAAAATATCGGGAATAGTAGTATCTTGTTTGTTAATGTTCAGACGCTGGGCATACGTAGCCGCACTTACCTGAACAAAAAAACAAGTAATTAATACCATGCTGATTTTCATAATGCGCATGATTTGATAAAAATCCATATTTTTGTTCTGTAGTTATTGTAATGATAAAATTTGTTCCCACATTTTTTAAAAGACCTAACTATATCGGCGGAAGGTGTTCTCAGCACCTCCGCTTTTTGTTTAAACTCTCCTATTTTTCATTCGGGTAGCTATTGTTCCACTATGATCCTCCTTTCCTTAATGGTCAGTTTTGCTTTACCTATAGTTGAAATGCTCCTTACCACTGCCGATAAAGGCTGATTTCTTGAAATCATTCCCGTAAGCCTTAGTTTACCCAAATCATCAGGGCAATCTATGGTTACATCATACCATCTAGCGATGCGCCTAAGCAGTTCTTCAAGTTGTTCATCAACGAATATAAAATCTCCGTTTTTCCATGCCATAGCCTGTTCTTTATCTGCCTGTTTTACTACGAACTTATCCGAAAGCAGTGCCTGTTGCCCAGGAACTAGCAGCACAGATTTACCATTAGCTGATGCAGTAACACGAACACTGCCCTCCAAAAGAGTAGTTGCCACGTAAGGCTCATCTTCGTAAGCATTGATATTGAAGTGGGTACCAAGTACCTGTACAGTTTGTCGGGCTGTTTCTACATAAAAGGGTACACGGTTACCGCCACGAAGTTGTTTTACGATCTCAAAATATACTTCGCCAGTAATTTTAACCTTCCTTGTCTTGTGGTCAAAATTTACGGGATAGCTTAACGAAGAGGCCGCATTTAGCCAAGCCTTTGAACCGTCGGGAAGGGTTACACTATAGTGTCCGCCTCTGGGTGTAGAAACAGTATGATGGGTATGGGTACTTGCATTGTTTTCTGCATCGGTATAACTGATCTCACCATCGGCAGTTTTATTCACCTGCAGACCTTCTTTTAAGGTAAGCTGTCCATTTGGAGCTTCATCTAGAGCTATGGCAGTTCCATCAGATAGTGTTAGTAATGCTTTTTCCTTTCCTGGAAGGATATCCGCTTGCTTCACAGTTGCTAATTTTTCTTCTGGGCTTATGTCACCAAACATCAGGTAAGAAAAAGTGCCTATCATTAAGATAGCCGCGGCAACCTTGGTCCAGATAGGAAACTGCAATAGTCTTTTAGTGGTTGATGTGTCCTTACTTTCAACAGGAGCCATTTGAACCAATTGGCTTTGACGGGTATAGAAAGTTGTCTTGAAACGTTCTATTTCCTCAATATCTCCAGAATATCGATCTCCATAGTCTAAGAACCAAGCTTCTTTAAGGCATTCTTCAATCAGTTCCTTATCTATACCCATGGCTATGTACAATCTAATCGGCTCAAGTTCATGTGCAGGCACATTTCCCCTAAAATAGTTGATCAGTGTACTTTTCGATGGTCGCTCCATAGTGTTTCATTTAATTGGGAAATATGCCCTTTACTATGAAGAATGCAGAAGAATGTATTAATGGTTAGACCGAAAATGAGATTTAATAATATCTTAATATTAAACCCTAAACGCTAACAAGGGCTTAACAAAAAATGCATTTTTATCAGCATATTAGAGAATATTTATGAATAAGGTAGCGCTGAACTAGCGATGGTAATGAATAGCAATAAATCTGGATATTCTTGCATTTCCTTGCGTAATACCTGCAAAGCTGAGTTCATATGACTATTGACTGTATTGAGCGACATGCCTGTCCTTTGAGCAACTTCGCCCCTACTTAAATCCTCCTCACGTACTGCTAAAAAGACCTCTCTCTGCTTTGGTGTCAGTTTTTCTAATGCAATAATATATCGTTCCTGAAGTTCCTTAAATGAAAGTTCTGGATGCTCTACACTGCCCAGCTGCGGTAATGGCAGTCCCTCGATTGTTTCGGTAGCTAGCACTCTTTTTCGTAGTAGTCCCGCTACTTCCCTTCTCAATATTCCAAACAGATAAGAATCGAACTGCTGTACTTCTGACATGCGCTGGCGATATTGCCAAACCTTTAAAAGGACATTCATCACCAATTCTTCGGCATCTTCGCGGCTACCAACCATTTTCAAGGAAAGAGAAAACAACCGTGGATGGTAATAATCCAGAAGTACCCCGAAGACCATTTCGTCTCCGGAAAGCCATTGTTGGATATACCTGTCTATGTTCTGCACTTTCATTATAAGATCGTCATATCGACGCCCCAAAGTTAACCAAAGCACAGGTTAGCTATAGGTTATGTTTTTATTAAATCATTGTAACCTTTAAATTCAAAAAATGATATTAATACCTGCGTCGTCGCTAACATAATTAGTCGAAAAAAATACCGCTTGCGGCTTTAACAACGAATGACAAGCTTAAATGAATACTTACATTATTACATTCTTGTATCGGAAAAATAACAATTTCATGTCAATAGCATGACCCTCCAATTTGCGAGTAGTGCCAGATCAGTTTATTTTCGCAACAAAATTGCATTAACATGAAACACTTATTACTCCTTGCACTATTATCCTTTAATTTTATGACTGTAAGTGCACAACAATCTGGTATTAAAGATATCTTGCGATCAAAGAGATCAAGCGTCACCGATACCGCATTTAAAATAAGTACTAATGACGGTATACATCAGGAGATACCCATTACGTTGATCAGCGGTGCTAAAGATGGGCCAACATTTACACTTATTGCAGGAATACATGGCATGGAATACCCAACCATACTATCACTTATGGAACTACGCAGGGAAATAGATCCTAAAAAACTGATGGGTAACCTGATAGTTATCCCAGTTGTTAATACAAAACCTTTTTTTAAGCGAGTACCTTTTGTAAATCCAGTAGACCAGCTCAACCTTAATAGGATTTTTCCTGGAAATCCCGATGGCAGTATCTCTGAAGTGATGGCTGATTTCCTGACCAGAGAGGTTTTTTCTGCTACCGATATACTTCTTGATCTACACGGTGGCGATGTTGGCGAAGATCTTATTCCCTTCATTTGTTATTACGATAATCAAACATTTACAAAGCAGACCAAACTTGTGGCACGTTTAAGTGAAATCAGTGGTTTTGAAACGATAGTTTCCTATCCTTATATCCTTCCCGCTGACAAGCCTGCGATGTATGCTTTTAAGCAAGCTGTTCGCCAAGGTATCCCAGCGTTAAGCATCGAAATAGGCAAGTTAGGTAATTGGCAAAGATCCGAAGTTGATATTTCTAAGGATGCCATATATCGTATGATGCAAGAACTTGGGATATATAAAAATGATAAAGTTGGATCCGCCAAACCAGTTAAAGCCAGATACAACCAACAAGCTTATATCAGCGTAGCCCAACAGGGAGTTTTCTATAGTACGCTAAGGGCGGGTGATCATGTAAACAAGGGTGCCGAGATAGGTTACATCACAGACATTTTCGGCAACAAGCTCCAAACAATAACTGCACCAGAGACTGGGATTATACTCTATAAGGTAGGTACCCCTCCGGTTAACAAAGGAGAAACCTTAATTTGCATTGGGTATACTATATAAAAGTAGCAATAGCCGATTGGGAACATTATCATATAGAAAAAGTGGCTGGTTTTACCAGCCACTTTTTTAAGCATAAAATTTATCCGTATTAATTAACTACGCTTGTTGCATCTGACATTTCTTCGATAACAGGAAGCTGTGCAGCCTTAGCCACTGCCACTGTTTTATTAGAACGTTTTACCGTCCATTTTTTCAAAGTAGCGTCGTACTCTCCACCTAGATAAGTGAACCTTGCATCAGTTGGGTTAGCTGCAACTTTTCCAGTATTAGTGCCCTGTCTATAGAAAGGTTGGAACGTGCTACCGTTATAAAGATTATAAAAGTCGTTATCACAAATGGCGTAACCATAGCCACTAGCAAAAGCGTTTCCAGTACCTGCATAGAATACCACATCAGACGGCACTGTATTTCTATCTACATTGGTAGTAGGAAATATTGCCATTCCTGCTGCATTACCGCTATTGGCCAAAAGATTGGCTGTTTTGACACCAACGCCATCATCTCCTGTTTCATCAATGCTGTATAACTTGCTCACTACCCAATTGGCCTGACTAATATCAGTTGAGGTTACGCCGGCAATTAGTTTGTAGCCTCCTACGTAGAAGAAAGTACCCTTAGCCACCGTACCTCTAGTAATATTGAACTTATAACTACGAAGACCACCTGTAACCCAACCGTTAACGGGCGGGCCTGTTGGAGTAGAAGCACCCGCATTGTTTGTGGTAGTTACCGCAAATGGAGTCTGCCTAAAATCCAAATCTTGTGTAGCCATAAACTGGATGTATTCGTGATTTGCATCCGAGCCACTAGGATTGGCAAAATAACCGGTAATAATAGCTGGATGGGGTCCTAATGGTATACTTGGATCTACTACAATACTGGTAGCTGTAAAATCGCTGATAATTCTTGGCCAGATTTTTGGAATATTTGATTCTGCAGTTGGGATCATAATACCCTGAATAACCGCAGACCATGGAAGCAACACATCTTTAAAGGCGGCGGTCGTTCCTACGTTCATCTGCATATCTCCAGATCCTTCGTTAAAAGTCTTCACCCCTATCAGTTTCTCCACACCAATATTCGGCTCGAAATTACAATTATAAACCATTGCCAAACAGCTCTCGAAATTTTCTGGTGCCAACGCTAACGTTACCGCAGAAACACTAGTGGTACGAAGAGGAACACCCGTTGCTTTTCTTTCTACAGCAGAAGCTGTTAGACCAGTAATTTGTAAAATTCCGTTTAACCTTTCGAGCTTACCTCCTTCTATTTTGATCTGTACAGAATCACCAGGCATATAATCTGCTGCTGCCTGGCCTATATTAATAGCTATACCTCTCAAAGAATCGGCTGTTGAACTGATTTTCCTAGCATTTTGCACGAATAACAGCCCAGCGGGTAAATTACCACCAGAGTGATCTGATATGACCTGCCCACGCAGGTACACAGCACCGGCCATGGCATCTTTGGTCAATTGTACTTCGCCTCCCCTATAAAGTTTCCTTAAATCTAGGTTTGCGATATAAGGACTAGGAGTTCCGTTGATGAATTCCGTTTCGGTTTTACAGGCAGACCAGCACAAGGCTGCCATAACGATCATCAGTATAGGTTTTCTAAAGAAATTTTTCATCGTATTTATCTTCTATAATGGTGCAATAATTATGGTTTTTGCCACCACACTTTTGTATTGATATCGTCTGGTCCCTGCGCATTTATGGCATCCCTATAATTAGCCGGATTGGCCGACTGTGTAATTACAGGATAATAAAGTCTAGACGGCATGTTGCCACTATTAACAAGTCCTGTACCTTTTGGAAGCACTGGATGTCCCGTACGCCTGTGCTCAAACCACTGTTGAAAGTCCATTAGAAACATCGCATAATATTTCTGCACATGAATCATCTCCATTTGGCTATTAGCACCAAAAGAACTATCCTCCAAAGGCAACGTAGAATCCCAGGTTAATTCTGCTTTGTTTACATAATTAATGAAATCAGGATCTGTAGGGCCAGAAACATAGTTCGGCATCCAATAATTAATCACTTCCACCATTCCTTTATAATAAAAGTCTGCTGGCGAACCATTAATCCAGCCTTTAGCAGCGGCCTCCGCCTTAATGAAGCTCACTTCTGCTGCATTAAGAATGATCCCAGTATATTTATCGGTCTGTAGGGTTACCGCTCCACCATCGGCGTAGAAATACGCCTGTCTGATGACCGGAGCGCCAGGAGCATATCCGCTTGGTACACCCACGTAGCCATCTGCGCCTCTACCTATACCCAAGCGTGGTACATTGCCAGTTCCCAAAGCCGGATTTACCAGTGGACTTTCCCAAGTCACTAATCGACCTAAGAAAAAATCTCCAATGGGAAGGTTATAAAAATCATTGGCACGCACGCTTGCCATATAAGGTGAAGTGTACAGTGCAGAACTGTTGTTCGAACCTGTCCATAACAGTCCGGCGGTTTGTGTATTGTTCTCTATAATTGGATAATTCTGAGGATTGCTATCAATGATCTCTTTTATCTTGGCAGTAACTGTGGCAGCTACCTCCGATTTTCCAGATATCCTTAAAAGTAACCTTAGGTAAAGCGAGTTGCCAAACCTGCGCCATTTAGCAATATCCCCGTTATAAATCGGGTCGCTAGATGTAACGATCGACTGATCTTCCTTCAGCAGTTCGTTGGCCTGTTCCAATTTTTCGAACATATCCAGATAGATGTCGCGTTGCCTATTGAAGACCGGCTGATAAACTCCATCCTTACCTTTATTAGCTTCGAAATACGGCACATCACCATAAGTATCGGTCAACATGGAGTGTATCCAACTCTGTAGAATGAGTGAAATACCCTGATAGGATTTATTCGGATTATCGCCCTCAGAGGCAAATTGGTGTACAAACTTGATATTGGTTAGGGCAATATGCCAGTTGTTCCATGTATAGTCAGCCCAATTTCTTCTAATGTCGTACCTAAATATCTTACCTTCAGAATCGTTGATATCAACTGTTACCTGCATAAGCTCGTTGTTAAAATTACGGTTACGCAACATGTTTGTAGACATCACATTGACCAAAGTAGGCGCCAAAAGCTGGTTAGCTGCCACCTTTTCCTGACCAAGCGGATCGGTATTTACCTTGGTAAAATCTTTTTTGCAGGAAACAGCGCTAATGGCCACCGTTGCCAGCAACATATATTTAATTTTATCTTTAATAATTTTCATGATGATTATTTTAAATGCCCACGACTAAACGTACACCATAGGTTCTAGTTGAAGGTAATTGTCCGGTTTCAAAACCTTGTTGAATATCTGAGCCAGCCAAGGTTCCAAATTCAGGGTCGAATGCTGGCCACGGCGACCAGATGAAAAGGTTACGACCGTAAACTCCTAAAGTCATCTTGTTAAAACCAATTTTGTTTAAGAAATTTTTACTGAAAGCGTAGGTCAAATTGGCCTCTCTAAACTTCAGGTAATCGGTTTTGAAAATGCTTCCCTCTGCCTGATTATAATACATCGCAGCATAATAGTTGTCAAGATCGTTAGCAATAACATCATTCTGCCTATAGGTACCATCGCCATTGGCAACTACCCCATCACCTATAATACCGTTATACCTGCCCGGTATGGTCATCTCAAGCTTACCCAGCGAAGCCATTCTTGCATGGGTAAATGAGTGGCCAATTCCACCTACTTGTGCATCGAATAGCACATTCATGCTCAGTTTCTTATAACTGAAACCTGTTCCAAAACCAAACCTGAATTTAGGAATTGTATTACCTAGGTACTTCACGTCTGAAACAATTTTGGGTATCCCTGTATTTTCATCAAAAACGATCTGTCCGTCTGGCGAACGCATAAAGCCCGTACCGTACAAATCACCCATACTGCCACCTACAACAGCTACAATTTGCCCCGAGTTACCGAAACCACCCGTACGAAGCACTACAGAGCTATCTGCCAATTCCTTAATGGTATTGCGGTTTGCTGTAAAAGTTCCATTTAAAGTCCAAGTAAAGTTCTTAGTTTTTACCGGGCTACCGTTTACAGCAAGCTCTAGCCCCTTATTATCTACACGGCCTACGTTAAAGATACCTACATTGTATCCCGAAGAACGGTCAATTACACGGCTTAAAATCTGATTTTTGGTATTGCCCTGATAAACTGCCAAATCGAAATTCAAACGATTTTTGAACAACCTCAAATCTAAACCTAGTTCTAATGCAGTGGTAATTAATGGTTTTAAGTTTGGATTAGGCAAAACGGTTGGAGCTGCCATTGCATTATCTGGAAAAATATTATTGGCAGCGATAAGAAAGTTATAAGCCGTACGATATGGTGTAGTACTTCCACTACCAACCTGAGCTAGGGAGCCTCTTAGCTTGGCATAACTAATAAATTTTGGAAGTTTCCAATAGTCGGAAGCGATAAATGATAAACTTGCCGATGGATAAGGAAAACCAACGTTATCGGTTCTAGTAGGTGTAGCCAAGGTACTGTTCCAATCTACACGACCTGTCAAATCTAAATAAAGATAGTTTTTATAACTAAAAGACATGGCGGTGTAAACACTATTAATTCTAAAACGTGATGTATCTGGCGCATAAACTAAAGGATTACGATTGTTATCCAATGAGTAGATATTTGGCACTACTAAACCATCTGCTCTAGTTTCTAGCCTATTGTATTCATTACGCATTTGGCTACCGCCGAAAGTGGCCGTCATACGGAAGTCTTTGTTAAACTTCTTGTCGTACTTCAACATAAAATCAGCGTTTATTTCATAATGGTTAATATTGGTTACACGATAAGAACCTTGTGCAAATCTTCCACCAGAAGAGGTATCCCATGGACGCCTAGTTTCTCTTTTATCTCTATTTTGGTCAATAGAGGCTCTCACCATTAAGCTAAGCTCTTTGGTGAATTTGTAGTTCGCTTGTATATTTCCCAAAAGACCGTTACGCCTTTGTCCATTGGTATATTGCTCGGTAATTGCATACGGCCCCTCTGGGTACGAAGTTGTCAGGTTTAGGAAGCGTTGATATTCCATACCAGGAGCCCAGTAATCACGGTACCAATCTACATCGATATTGGGCTGAGCAAACATGAACCAATACATTAGCGATTGGTTGCCATACCCAGTGGCTGGTAAATTATCGCTATACCTATTGCTATAACCAGCCTTAATGTTCAGGCTAAGTTTTTTGGTAATGTTTGTATTGATATTCAATGCCACATTTGTTCTTTCTAGACCTGTATTCGGTACAATCCACTCGTTATTGCCATGGTTGGCAGATAAGCGTAGTCCAACATTTTTGAAAGTTCCATCTAAGGTTACCGAATTGGTAGACTCGAAACCAGTTACAAAAAAAGCATCTATTGGATCTTGCGTTGCTATCCAAGGTGTTTTGTTCAATCCTCGGGCCTTAGTTACCGGATCGTATTGGTAAAACATGTATCCCGCAGAAAAAGAAGGTCCGAAAGTTGAACTTGTTGCCCCAGTACCGAACTGATAAAAGGTTGTGCCATCAAGACCGGCTCCAAATTCCATCTGTCTATCTGGCCCACTGTTAACCTGATCCCAAGCGCTGTTGGATGTGAAAGTTATTCCCATGCGCTTGCGCTTTCCTGCCGCTTTAGTAGTTATTACCACGGCACCATTAGCACCTCTCTGACCATATAATGCCGACGCTGCCGGTCCTTTAAGAACCGTCACACTTTCTATATCATCGGGGTTAAGATCGTTCAGTCCGCTTCCAAAATCTGCTGGCATGATGTCGCCCGAAGTACCATACACGCCCCCACCAGTTGCCGACGAACGTTGGGCAGTACTACTGGCCACTACACCATCAATTACGATTAGTGCCTCATTCTCTCCAGTTAGGTTATTTTCTCCACGAAGAATGATCTTATTGGAACCTGCAGGTCCGCTGTTACGCACCAAATTAAGACCTGCCACCTTACCAGAAAGTGCATCGGTCCAGTTACTGGCTACCGCATCGGTAAGTTGGTTACTGTCGATTTTCGTTACAGCATAACCTAAAGCTCTTTCATCCCTTTTAATTCCCAAGGCGGTAACTACTACAGTATTAAGTTCGTTTACCGCAGACTCCAAAGTAATTTCAACTTTGCTCCTACTTTCTGTAAAGGTGTTGGAGGTGGTTTTGTAACCAATCATTGTAAAGCTAATTTTAGCTCCTTTGGTTGTTCTGATGTTGAAATCACCATTAACGTTAGTCATCGCCAATACTTTACCAGCCATATCGATAATACTAACACCTGGAATTCCTGTGTTATCACCTTTATCTCTTACTGTTCCGCTAACTATAATGCCTGTTGTGTTTTGGGCATAAATGCGCTGAACTAGCACAAATTGGAAGATAACTGTTAATAGAATTGCTGTGCTTACGGCAACAGCAAACCGCCGTCCCCCCGTCTTTCGTTTAACTTTGAAACGAAAACTGGAGACATTTTCGCTGGGTCTATCTTGTTGACACAAGCGAACATCTTTAGTATTTGTTTTGTCCATAAAATGTGATCCAGAAGCTTTTGATGGTACTTCCGAACGCTTGCAAAACTAGACCCACCGTGTTAAGGTTAGATTACCAAAAAATCACCAAAGGAATATTATGAAACAAAATGAAACTACACTTTCGAAATGAAACAAAGCTACCATATATAACAATTGCAGACTATGGACTGAAAAACAATAAAACACATCACTAAAAGAATTAGTTTAATCGAAATCAAAAGATACGGCAAAGCAAGGTTCTACTAGAATAGAAACCAAAAGAAACACCATCAATTACCAATAAAATTAAAGCAACGCTACACGCTGGTCACTTCTATTCCCATAGTTCTCATCTGATCTGTTAAATGCATTGGAGCTCTTTTATCAGTTATGATATGATCTATCTGATTGATGGTTGCCACCTTACTAAAACTCGCTTGACCAATCTTTTCCGAATCTATTAAGACCACGATTTTTTTAGCACGATCTAGCATCTGTTTAACCAACTGCGCTTCAACAGCTTGTGCCATCGTAACCCCATGTAAAAGGTCGATACCAGCAACTTCTAGAAACAAAACATCGAAATTAAGATCACGTATACCGAGCTCAGCATAACGACCAGCAACCGAACGAGAGCCCCTTGTTAATGGCCCAGCAAGCTGTACTGTCTCTATCAATGGGCAACGCAGCAATTCGATAGAAATCTCTGGCGAGGAGGTCACTAAATTTAATGGAAGATCTGTTGGGATGCATCTGGCTAAATGCCAAAGACAAGAACCAGCTCCCACCATAACGGAGTCGTGTTCCCTTAACAGCGCTGCAGCAGCCCGACCAATCCTAGCCCTTTCTGCAAACTTCAAATTTTGCTGCCTAGCATTTGTTGCTGCGCCTTGACCAGGCCTAAGGTAAGCTCGGCCATGTTTCCTAAATACCAAGTTCTTGGCTTCTAATAATCTAATATCTTTACGTATGGTAACCGAGGAAACGTCTAGCTCGCTGCTTAGTCCCATAATAGATACATTTTTTTTCTGATGGATACATTCTAGTATCGCTTGGTGTCTTTGGACTAGGTTCATGGCCATATCCAGATAATTGATGAAGTTAAAAAGAAAGACAATTTCCTTTCGACCAAAGTTGGTCAAGATGAAGCGGAGGCATATATACCCATTATCTGTAATAACAGAAATAAGTCAGTAGGGCATAATAAACACTACTGATCTATGTAATCAGACAATAATCCACTTATAAAAAAGGATAAATAAAGAACGCCCTAGGAACTAATCCCAGAACAGGAAATTCTACACTCTGAAAATGCAGTTCAGCAAGAATACGGGCCAAAGGGCTAAAGCACCTAAAGAAAGGTGCACTACTGGCAAAATTGGAAATGATCTCTCTGGCGTAAAAAACCATACCAGATCAATAGGTAGCAGAAGTAAAATATCTTGTCCGGTGAGCTTTCTACGATCATCTAACACACACTTATGCAACCTTATCATCTTCGAGGTCTCATCCCCATCCATCAGCTCAGAACTACTTACCAACTGCTGTGTTACTTTCCACTGCCCCTGTCTGTCTATTAGAAACAGATTTATCATTGAAACCAGCATGTAACATGCGGCCAGCAGTAAACTTAATTTTTTAGCAGCTACATTGGTTTTTCTTGCAATTCTACGTCTAGACACCTTGAACATCTGTACAAAAATGAAAAAATACACTACTTTTTCAAAGGCACAGCAAAGTGTTAATAAAAGGTTAATATAGAATTAACCTCTATTGGATAGCATAAAATCAGCTATAACCAAGTTGAGAGCAATTTAAACTCTACTTTAAGACTTGGGTAATAAGATCGCACCTTAAACTACCATAAAAGCTCAGTTCATCTACAAAACACAACATCCATCGCAAGTGTTACAATGTGTTGACAACAATCCGCAAACAAAACTGTTAATTTTGAAGCCGACACATGGATTTACGAAAGAACACATTTATTATCAATCGTCTACTAAATTTACGATTTGGCAATATTTTGCTATTGTGTTGTGTCCTGTTTTTCTTTTTGCTACAGCCGTTTGCCTCAACTGCTCACAGGTTACCCCGCCCAGTTCCGACTAAGCAGCAAACCAATTTCCAGCAACTTTCGGAAGATGACGAAAAGCTTTCGCCATATACAAAGATTGGGCAAAAAGCCTTCAAACTTTCCAAAAAATACCGCAGTGTTAACGAGTATAGCGCTTGTCTTCAACCGTCTTATCGAAGGGTAAGCATTCGACATACCGATCCGGCCACCCGCCCTTCGTATTACCAACCCGCTTTTTTTCCGCTCGAACAACATTGTTTCCTCTATCGGCTTACCTATTTCTAGACTTTACAAATTTTTAGGGCATGCCATTGCATGCATAATTTTTTAAAGTTTAATCTTATAGCAAAGCATAATGAAACTAAAATGGGTAGCCATTCCATTTCTGCTGGGCATGTTACAGGCATGCAGTGGAGAAAGCGAAAATCAGAAAGAAACGATTAATGAAGTACCAGTGGTAAAACTATCTCCTAGAGACACAGTGGTACATACGGACTATGTTACAGAAATACAAGCCATCAAGAATGTAGAGATCAGGTCTCGCATACATGGTTTTATCGAAAAGATGTTGGTAGATGAAGGGCAAATGGTTAAAAAAGGCCAATTGCTTTTTCAATTAGGAGACAAAGAGTTTTCTATTGCACTTAACAAAGCTAACGCCAACCTTGGTAGTGCAGAATCTGCGGCAAAAATAGCCAGGGTAGAACTTGAGCGCATCAAAACTTTGGTTCAAAAGAAAGTAATTTCTAGTTCGGAGCTTAGCTTAGGTGAGGCCAAAGTAGCTGAAGCAGATTCGCACGTAAAATCGGCCAAAGCGATGATCGATGAAGCCAAACAAAAACTATCTTATACCCAGATCAGAGCTCCCTTCTCAGGAACTATTGATCGTTTACCGCTAAAAACAGGCAGCTTGGTAGAAGAAGGCACTTTATTGACCACTGTTTCCGATACCCATGAAATGTATGCTTATTTCGATATTTCGGAAAACGAATACCTACAATTTGCACGCAAAAACAAAAACAATCTTGGCAAAAACAAGGAAGTTACCCTTTTATTAGCTGATGGGGAAACCTATCCATCTAAGGGTAAAATACAAACCCATGAAAGCGCATTTTCAGAAAACATGGGCTCAATCGCTTTTAGGGCACTATTCAGCAATCCAAAGGGTATCCTAAAGCATGGTTCTTCAGGCAAGATACAACTCACCTCCCAACTTTCTGGAAGCATTCTTATCCCTCAAAAATCTGTTTTTGAGATACAGGATAAGCATTATGTTTTTGTGATGGGAAAGGACAATCTTGTAAAGATGAAAAGCTTCACTCCAACAATGAGCCTTTCTGGCTTTTACGTGGCAGGCGAAGGCCTTTCATCGGGCGAAACCATCGTTTACGAGGGCGTGCAGAACATTAAAGATGGTACAGTCATCAAACCAGTTTATCAGAAACAAAGCGAACTACTGGCCCGTAATTAAACCCTAAGCTTATTTTTTCACATGCAGTGTATCCCCTCGGGGGAAGACGCTGTGCTTTATGCTATTCCAATGATAGAGACCTTTATCAGACGGCCAGTACTTTCACTGGTCATCTCTTTAGTATTAGTTCTATTGGGCATATTGGCACTTTTCAGACTGCCAATTACCCAATTTCCAGATATCGTTCCACCTTCGGTTGTAGTAACCGCCAGCTACAATGGCGCCAATGCCGAAGTTTGTGCAAATGCAGTTGCTACCCCTTTAGAAAAAGCCATCAACGGGGTTCCTGGAATGACTTATATGAACTCCGTGAGCAGCAATAATGGTGTAACGCTAATTCAAGTGTTTTTTGCAGTGGGTACCGACCCCGACCAAGCCGCCGTTAACGTTCAAAACCGGGTAACCACCGTATTAGACGAACTCCCCGAAGAAGTTATTAAGGCTGGTGTGACTACCGAAAAGGAAGTCAATAGTATGTTGCTTTACCTCAACATTACCAGTACCGACAAGGATATGAACGAAGAGTTCATCTACAATTTCGCCGATATCAATGTTCTTCAAGAACTGAAGCGTATAGATGGTGTAGGTTTCGTAGACATTATGGGTGCACGTGATTATTCTATGAGGGTATGGCTAAAACCAGACCGCATGCTTTCCTATAACATTTCTACCGAAGAGGTTATTGCCATGATGCGCAAGCAGAATATTGAAGCTGCTCCTGGTGTAGCAGGAGAGAATTCTGGCAAGGGTAAAGAGGACAAACAATATGTACTCCGTTACACTGGTAAATTTAACAGCAAGGAACAATATGATAACCTGGTACTTAAAGCCTCGAAAGATGGTGCTTTGGTTAAATTGAAAGACATTGCAGATATTGAATTTGGAACAGTGAGTTATGACATGGTATCCAAAACTGACGGTATGCCTTCTGCGTCAATCATGATCAAACAACGCCCTGGTTCTAATGCCAGTCAGGTTATTGATAACATCAAAGCTAAAATGGCTGAATTGAAAAGCGATAGTTTTCCGCCAGGAATGGAATACAATTATGCTTATGATGTTTCCCGTTTCTTAGATGCAAGTATTAGCGAAGTAGTTAGGACATTGATAGAAGCTTTTATCTTGGTATTCCTCGTAGTATTCTTGTTTTTACAGGATTTCCGCAGCACGTTGATCCCAGCTCTAGCCGTGCCAGTGGCACTTGTAAGTACCATGGCTTTTTTATTGGCGATGGGTTTCTCCATTAATATCCTTACACTGTTTGCCCTTGTGCTCGCCATCGGTATTGTGGTGGATAATGCGATCGTAGTTGTGGAAGCGGTGCATGTGAAGATGACAGAAGAACATCTCCCACCAATGGAAGCGACTATTTCTGCCATGAAAGAGATTTCGGGAGCCATTGTAGCGATTACGCTGGTAATGTCTGCAGTATTTGTACCAGTAGCATTCCTATCAGGACCTGTAGGTGTATTCTATAGGCAGTTCTCCCTTACTTTGGCAATATCAATTGTTATTTCTGGTGTTAATGCCCTTACCCTCACTCCCGCCCTATGCGCATTGATGCTCAAACACCAAGACCCTAACTCTACCAAAAAGGGATGGTTAACAAAATTCTTTGGCCGTTTCAATAAGGGCTATGATAAAACCGAAAAGAAATATGCATCCTTAATCGGTAAGATCATCGGCAGAAAACCGGTAACACTAGTATTGTTGCTTTTCTTTGCTGCAGCTACGTGGTTGGGTGGCTACATCCTTCCATCAGGCTTTATCCCAACGGAAGATCAGGGTATGATCTATGTGAATGTAACCACGCCTCCGGGCTCAACAGTTGAACGTACTGAGAAAGTATTGGACCAATTATCTGCCATCAGTAAAGACTTTAAACCAGTAGAAAATATTACTACCCTTGCAGGTTATAGTTTGATGAGTGATATTTCAGGTGCGTCCTATGGAATGGCCATGATCAATCTTGCAGGTTGGGACGACCGTGAAGAAACTGTAGACCAGTTGATTGCGCAATTCCAAGAAAAGACTAAAAATATCAGCGATGCCTCCATCGAATTTTTCTCTCCCCCAACGGTTCCAGGTTTCGGAAATGCAAGTGGCTTTGAGCTTCGTTTATTGGATAAGAACAAAAGTGAGGATATGAGCAAGACCGCTAAAATCACCGATGACTTTCTCGCTGCACTGAGAACAGACAAGGCAATTGCAGGAGCTTTTACCAGTTTTGATCCGAACTTTCCACAGTACATGATCCACGTGGACCAAGATATGGCTGCACAAAAAGGCGTCACTATTGATAATGCGCTATCTAACCTTCAAACGCTAATCGGCAGTTACTACGCAACAAATTTCATCCGTTTCGGGCAGATGTACAAAGTGATGCTACAGGCTTATCCATCTTACCGAGGTCAGCCGGACGACCTGCTGAGACTATACGTAAAGAATGATCGTGGAGAGATGATCCCCTATTCTACCTTTATTTCATTAGAAAGAGTTTACGGCCCAGAACAAATCAATAGATACAACATGTATCCCTCAGCGATGATTAACGGTGAGGCAAAAGCTGGTTTCAGTAGCAGTGATGCTATACTTGCCGTAGAAAAGGTAGCCGAAGAAAAACTCCCTAGAGGGTTTAGTATCGAATGGTCTGGCATGACCCGTGAACAGATCCTTTCTGGAAATCAAGCCATCTATATTTTCTTGGTCTGCCTAGTATTTGTTTACTTGCTTTTAGCAGCCCAATATGAAAGTTTCCTACTGCCACTACCTGTACTTTTATCATTACCAGCAGGAATTGCAGGGGCTTTTTTCACCTTAAAACTGGCAGGGTTAGAAAACAACATCTATGCACAAGTAGCGCTGGTAATGCTCATCGGTTTACTAGGAAAAAATGCTATCCTGATTATTGAATTTGCGGAACAAAAACGAAAAGCTGGATTACCTGTAGCTAAGGCTGCTTTAGAAGGCGCAAAAGCAAGGCTACGTCCAATCCTGATGACTTCCTTTGCTTTTGTAGCAGGCCTAATCCCACTTTGCGTGGCCTCGGGAGCAGGTGCAGTAGGTAATCGCTCCATAGGGATGACCGCCGTAGGCGGAATGTTATTGGGTACCCTTTTTGGTGTTATCATCATTCCTGGTTTATATGCCATCTTCGCCCGCTCTAGCAAAAGCAAAACTCCAATTTCAACCGTTAAAGAAAGTTACGAAACAGATGCAAACACTTAATATGACATCCAAGATTATCATTGCCAGTATTTTCTCGGCACTGTTGTTCCATTCATGCGGGATCACCAAGCCCGAGCCGCTTCCAGTGCTTAAAAACCTACCGGAAGCAGCATCCAATGCACAAGATAGTCTTGTCAAACCTATTGATTGGGAAAATCTCTTTGTACAAGAAGATTTAAAAAAATTGATAGATACGGCACTTCAGAATAATTTAGATCTGAAAACAGGCGTACAACGTGTACTAATGGCCAATGCCCACCTCAAATTGACCCGTGTGCAGTTAATGCCTAGCCTGAATGCCCATGTTTCGGGAGGCTTAGACAAGTTTGGTGACTATACCATGAATGGTGTAGGTAATTATGATACCAATTTCTCTCCCAATATTAATAATGATCAGATGATCCCCAACCCTACACCAGATTTTTTTGCTGGTTTCCGTAGTTCTTGGGAAATTGATATCTGGGGCAAACTATCTAAAAGAAAGCAAGCAGCTTACCAACGTTATCTAGCTAGTCGCCAAGGACTACAATGGTACAAAACGCAACTGGTGAGCCAAATTGCCGAGATGTATTACGAAATGGTTGCATTGGACAAAAAACTGGAGATACTCAAAAGGAATATTACCCTGCAAGAAAAAGGATTAGAGATTATCGAGGCCCAATTAGCTGGTGGTAGGGCTACCGCATTAGCGGTGAGCCAATTCAAAGCACAACTAATGGACACCAAAGGGAAACAGTTCGAAATTAAACAAGCAATAACCGCTGTTGAAAATGGGATCAACACCTTATTAGGTCAATTTCCAACTTCTTTGGAAAGAGACACAAGTGTGATCAATAAGGCACTTCCGCAAAAATTTATTTCGACAATACCAGTAACAAAACTATTGGCCAGACCAGATATACAGGAAGCAGAATTAGAGCTTAAGGCTGCCAAAGCAGATGTAGCCGCAGCAAGAAAAGCCTTTCTGCCCTCACTTAGTATCAATGCCTATGCTGGCTATCATGCTTTTAGGTTACCGCTATTGTTCTCTCCAGGTTCGCTCGCTACAGGTTTCCTCGGCGGACTTACCGCACCCATATTTAACCGAGCCGAACTAAAGAATAACAGCTTGGTAGCAAATGCTGGACAACTTTCAGCATTCTACAATTATCAAAATAGCATCATTAAAGGCTATGAAGAGGTTTCTACACAGTTATCAGCTATGCACAATTTTCAACAGGCCTACCAACTCAAATCGCAGGAAGTTGCAGAGCTAAAACAGGCTGTAGCATCTGCAAATGATCTCTATTTGGCTGGCTATGCATCATATCTTGAAGTAATTGTGGCTCAAGCAAGTGTACTTAATGCAGAAATGGAACAGGTAGACCTCAAAAAAGCTTCGTACAATTCCATCATTGGACTATTTAGAGCTTTGGGTGGGTAAGTACAAAACATCAATTTAAAAGAAACGTTATTATTTAAACTTAAATATCATCAATATGAAATGTCCTAATTGCAATGAAACACTGCTAATTACCGAGCGTCACAAAGTGGAAATAGACTATTGTCCAAGTTGTCGTGGGGTCTGGTTAGACCGAGGGGAGCTAGATAAGCTATTGCAATTTGCAGAAGCAAACAACGGTGGTAATCCTACTTATCAAGACCACTCGAATAATAGTGATAATGGTAATCGTTATTCATCCGACAAAAGTGATTATAGATACGAAGATCGTCGCGATGATAGGTATGATAACCACCAATACGGTCACAAAAAGAAGAAAAAATCATTTTTATCCGATATGTTCGATTTTGACTAGCATTTTATCTCAATGGAAGTGCACCGTCTGTATAGATAGTCTAAAATAAAAGATTCTAAATGATATTAGAAAAGTGGTCGTCTAATCTTTATTAAGGCGACCACTTTGTGAATCTTGAAGACCGATTATAAATTTAAAAAGCGGACCAACAGGCAGGTAAATCTCTTATCAACTTGAAACGGACAAATAAAGCAAATGTACAAATGGTTTGAGCAGTTCCGCCCAATTTGAGAAACAAGAGGGACGGCTTTGCTGTTCCTTTGTAAATTGTATAGATATGATGGTTAAATTTTCACTACCCAATGTTATTTTTCTCGTGTTCGTCATTTCGGTTCTATTTGCCATCGACCCAGTTGTGGAAACCTTCTACCGCTACCATTTCCGCACCACGATCCTGAAAACCAATCCCAGTGCAGATTTCGACTTGATGTTCCCAGTATCTAGACTACAATCCGACAAGGACTTTTTGACCAAGATCTGGATTTTTGTACTGCTGATGCAATTGGTGGTCATCTATCAGGACTATAGGTTATGGAGGATCAACCGGGCAGCGCAACCGTCAAGAAAAAAGATGTTCAGCGTATTTTTTTCTAGGATCATTGCCTCTTCGTTCATCCTTATGGTATTGCCCGTCAACCTTATTGTATTCGATAAATCCTATTCTGCAGTCATTTCATTTACAGACAAGCTGATTCTGGGATGCTTCATAGGAGTGATGATTAACTCCTTGGCCCTTCTACCCTATCTGGCACAAAGGAATATCGGGACGTTCTTTAAAATAGGTGATATTTTGATCTTCAACATCGGTATGCTGGCCACACTGGCTATCCTAATCTGGATGGGAGTCAGTCAGTACGCCGCACCGGCAATTGCGGCGGCAATTTCAGGTCTGCCCTTCATCAAAAAGATCATGACCTCATGGAAGCTCGCAGAGGATTTTTTTGGCATTAGAGACAAGCGTATCTACGAGATGTTTTGATAGTGATGGATAGAAAGTAAAAAAACCTCAAAGGCCTACTTTCCATTTATGAAAAAGCAAACGTTATCTAAAAGTATACCTTCATCAAGGGATATTCAAAGATAATCTGGTATGGGATCAGGTTTCATTTAGAACAAAATTTATTGAGAGGATACTTCACGATAACTACTGAAAATAAAAAAGGATTGCTTTCAAACAAGCAACCCCTTAAAAATTTGAACAATAATATTGTGAGTACCCGGAAGCAGATTCGAACTGCCACGCCGTTGCCAGCGCCACCCCCTCAAGATGGTGCGTCTACCAATTTCGCCACCCGGGTATTTTGTGCTGCAAATATATCATTTGAATTGTAAAGTTTTACTTGTCATTCATTTTTTATGCGGATGCGCTTGATAGTGCTTATTTACTAGAAAGCATAGGATTGTGTAGAATAAACCCGGTAGTAGCGAACACGAAGGTGAGGTACGAACCGAGTAAAGCAAATAACGGGACTAACCTTAATAATTACAATGTCCCTGCTTTTCTAATAATCAATTGAATTTAGGTCAATCGTTAAACCATCGTAAGCGAGCTTTATCTTTGACGGCAGCTCTTTACTTACTTCGGCATGTAAACCTAAATTATGGCTGATATGCGTAAAATAAGTTGTTTCGGCACCTATTTTTTCTGCCATAGCGATTGCCTCATCAAAAGTTAAATGAGAAATATGACTTTCCTTTTGCAGCGCATTTAAAACCAACACCTTTGTTCCTTTAATTTTCTCTAAAGAAGCTTCACTAATGGTTTTGGCATCGGTGATATAGGTAAAATCGTCAATTCGGTAACCTAAAATTGGCAACTTATAATGCATCACTTCAAAAGGTACAACTTTGGTTTCACCTACTTTAAAGTCCTGATCTGTAATGGTGTGAAGGTTAATTTGTGGTAAACCATGGTATTTTGTTTCGGCAAAAATATACTGAAACTCTCGCCTTAAAGCCTCCTGAACCCGTTCTGTGGCATAAATATCTATGCGTTTTTTAAGGATGTAATTAAACGGGCGAATATCATCTAAACCTGCCACATGATCTTTATGTTCGTGGGTATATAGAATGGCATCCAAATCGTTTACTCCTGCTCTTAACATTTGGTAACGAAAATCTGGACCGCTATCTATCACGATACTTTTATCATCAGTTTGAACCCATACCGACACCCTTAATCGTTTATCCTTTTTATCGGCAGACTTGCATACTACACAACCACATCCAATTACTGGAATGCCCTGCGATGTACCCGTACCTAAAAAAGTTACTTTCAAAACGTATGAATTTGATGAATTCCAAATCTAATAAAAAAGGGTTTAAGCTAATAGCGTAAACCCTTTTTGAAGTATAATAATTTATTTATTGTTATTAACGTAAGTCAACTACTTCTACACCTGGGTATTTCTTCGCATCAAAAGCAAACGTCGCGTCTGAAACTTTTACGTTAGGTGAAAACGTTTTTACATTGTAGGTATATGTATTTCCGTTTTTCTCGAACACTACGATATTAGCAATTTGTTTTGCTGCTTTATCTACACTTAAACGCACTTTAAATACATTTTTTTTAGCATCTGTAGGTGATAAATCAATCATTTGATAAACCTTATTTCCAACTTTTTGCTCGCCTGTATAAATATATTTGAAGCCTTTTTCGTAAATGGTAAAAATCTTTGCCGGGTTTAATGCTTCACCACTTGGATCTACATTATTCACCTGCACTTCTTTATCATTCTTTAAATAAGTCCACTGTACTTTACCATCACTAATTAACTCTTGGTTGGTCATGGCTACTTTGTACTTATTCGCGTTTGCTTTTACATATAAAGTCCCTTGCTGCGTTTCCTTAACTTTCGCTTGTTTGTTATCTAAAGTGAAAGTGAAATCTGTTTTCACTACATCGTAAGAACGGTATTTTTTGCTAACCTCTGCTAAAATTGCTTTTGCTTTAGGGTCTGTTTGTGCCGAAGCTACCGAACCAAAAATACCTAGGGCTAAAAACGCTACTATTAATTTCTTCATTTCTAAATTCTTTCTATTTGTTGTTAAGGTTACTCAAGAATTGTTCCAAAGCATATTCGTCAGGAATTAAAACTTCACGAGCCTTACTACCTTCAAAAGGACCAACAATTCCCGCACCTTCCAATTGATCGATGATTCTACCAGCTCGATTGTAACCCAATTTCATTTTACGTTGGATAAGCGAAGTTGAACCCTGTTGATGCATTACAATCAGCCTTGCAGCGTCTTCAAACAAAGCATCTTTATCATCTGGATCAAAATCTTTAGTGCTTCCTTCACCATTTTCATCGATGTATTCTGGCAGTAAATACGCATCTGGATAGCCACGTTGGTTACCTATGAAATCAGAAATTCTATCCACTTCTGGTGTATCTACGAACGCACACTGTAGCCTAATCAAGTCACTACCAGTTGCCAAGAGCATATCCCCTCTACCAATTAACTGATCTGCGCCACCACTGTCTAAAATGGTACGTGAATCTATTTTAGACAATACCCTAAACGCCAATCTGGCAGGAAAATTGGCTTTAATAGTACCTGTAATTACGTTTACCGATGGACGTTGTGTAGCCAAAACCAAGTGAATACCAATAGCACGAGCTAATTGTGCTAAACGAGCAATTGGCGTTTCTACCTCTTTACCTGCCGTCATAATCAAATCGGCAAACTCATCTACCACTAAAACGATATAAGGCAAGAAACGGTGGCCATTATTAGGATTTAGCTTACGTTTGATGAACTTTTCATTGTATTCCTTTAAATTCCTCACCATTGCATCTTTCAACAGATCGTAACGCTGATCCATTTCTATACAAAGTGAATTCAAAGTATGAACTACCTTTTTGGTATCGGTAATGATGGCGTCTTCTCCGCCCGGCAATTTGGCTAAGAAGTGACGCTCAATTTTGTTGAATAAAGTTAACTCTACCTTTTTAGGATCGACCAAAACAAACTTTAATTGAGAAGGATGTTTTTTATAAAGTAGTGATACCAAAATCGAGTTAATACCCACCGATTTACCTTGACCAGTTGCACCAGCTACTAATAAGTGCGGCATTTTTGCCAAATCGGCGATGTAAACCTCGTTGCTAATCGTTTTACCCAGCGCAATAGGCAAATCCATCGTATTTTGTGCCCATTTATCGGTATTCAATACGCTTCGCATAGCTACCATTTCTGGATGAGAATTTGGAACCTCGATACCAATAGTACCTTTACCAGGCATTGGTGCAATGATACGAATACCTAGTGCCGCCAAACTTAAAGCAATATCATCTTCTAAGTTTTTGATTTTAGAAATACGAACACCTGGCGCAGGGATAATCTCATAAAGCGTTACCGTTGGACCAATAGTAGCCTTAATTTTATCAATTTCGATATTGTAGTGATTTAAGGTCTCTACAATTTTATTTTTATTCGCTTCTAGTTCTTCAGAATTTACAGAAATCTTGTTAGTTCCATAATTTTCCATTAGATCTAAATGAGGATATTTATAACCTGACAAATCTAAAGTCGGATCGTAATTACCGAACTGCTCTACTAATTCATCAGATTTTACTTCCTCTTCAGTTTTTTCGATAGTAAACGCTGGCTCTTCTACCTTCTCCGCTACTCTTTCTTCCACTTTTGGCGATGGAGTAATTTCCATTGGCATTACTGGAGCTAAAGTTTCCGCAACCGTTGCCGCAGCTACTGGAGCTGCAACCGTAGGTGTCAACAAAATATTTGTTCCTAAAGGAAGTGATGTTTTTTCTTCTTCGGGCTCGGTTTTTTCAAATCTGCTTGGCGTTAAAACAATATTCTGCTCTTGCTTCTGCTGATTTTTATACCTATCATTTATACTAAAATCTACAGGACCAGAAACCTCTTCCTCTTCTTCCTCAAGTTCATTATTTTCAGGTGTTTCTGGATCTACAATTCTTCTTGGATTTGGCGCAGGCTGTTTCTCTGGAAATTTAAAGTCGATGTTATAAGCTACGATAAGCACCGACAAACCTAAGAAAATTAACAATCCGCCCACTCCTGTTCTACCTATTTGTACTTCTAACAACTTATTGGTCCAATAACCAAACTCGCCTTCTAAAAAATGAGGTGTTTTAGCGAAAAATGAATGTCCGAAACCGAAAGCAAGCGAGATAAATAGCAGAAAAAAGAAACTGTAAGCCAACACTTTTTCTACTGGAAAAATCTTCACCTTGAAAAGCATTCTGTATCCGATTACAAAAAATACAAATACAAACAAGAATGAAGCAACACCAAACCATTCATAAATAAATTGATGCGACAACAAAGCACCAATTTTACCTAACCAGTTTTGTACAACTGGGTCTTCAACTCCACTTTGCTTTAATTCTTCGATACTTTTGAAAAGGTTACTCCAACCACCATTAGCATCGATAACATAACTTTGGTCTTCTTCCCAGGTAAAGATGTAGGAAGTAAAAGCAACCAAAAAGTAAATGGAAAGAATAACGAAAAACAGACCAATAATTTTTACCAGTCGTCCATCTTGAAGATTAAATGTCGGCAGATACTCGGCTTTTATGCGAGGTTCTCTAGGGCTGGCCTTCTGCCCACCTTTTGTTGGCTCCGCATTTTGTTTGAAAGAATTGGATTTGAATGAATTTCCCCTTACCGACATCGTATCGTTTAAATTTTAATGAACAAATATAAGAAACTGTTTAAATTCTTTTACTGCACTATTCATTTAGCTACTCTTATTTGATTTGACATTAAACCTTTTGCAAGCCTTATAGTCTGAAACTACACAAGCAATTAATTATTGTATAGGTTTTTTATTTTAGTTTAATCCTGCGTAGTGACAACTGTGCAGGATTTTTTATTTCTATTATGATTAGCCGCAGATGCACAGATTTTGATTAAAATTTAATTGATTGGCTTAATAGCAAAAATCTGTGCATCTGTGGCTAAGCCTTATTTGTTAGGTATTTTCTAAATGTTAATTTAATTTCGTTAATTTAACCTATTAGCGAAAACTAATTTAAAAATGGATATTACGCAGCTAGAAACGCTCATAGAGAATAATCAGTTAGATGAAATAGTAGCTTTATTGTCGCAAAAACCGCAATTAGCTACACAAACAACATCACATCAAATTTCGCCCATGTTGTTGGCATGCTATTATAAAAAGATGGATATTGCCAATGCCATTGCCGAATTTATGCCCGAACTGACCATTTTCGATGCTTGTGCTATCGGCAAATTTGATGAAGTGACGCTTTTAGTTTTCAAAGATCCCCGTGCTGTTAACGAATATTCTGCCGATGGTTTTACACCGTTAGGCTTAGCTTGCTATTTTGGTCACGAAGAAATTGCTCGCTTTTTGGTACTGAAAGGTGCTGAGGTAAACTTGCCAAGCAAAAACGGATTTAACGTATTTCCAATTCACTCGGCAGTAGCTAACAATAATTACGGCATTGTTAAAATGTTACTAGATGCAGGTGCTTACCCAAATGTTTGCCAAAAATCTGGTGTGGCTCCTTTGCATAGTGCTGCACAATTAGGCAATATCGAAATGATTATTTTATTGCTAGAACATGGTGCTGAAGTAACGTTACGCATGGAAGGCGGCAAACTACCGGCAGATTTGGCGGCCGAAAAAGGTTTTGCTGAGATTGCAGAGATCTTGAGAGACGACGACTAAATAAAGTTAAAAGGCAAAAGTAGAAAGTAAAAAGCTGGAGTTCGAATTATAAAGTCAACTACAGCAAATCGTAATTCAGTTTATTCCCAAACTTTCGATCTTACACGTTTCATATAGCTTCTTATATCTAACACAACAGCAGCTAAGATGTAAAATAGAATAGGAAATCCGACAGCTAAAAATGACGAATAGATAAAAAACAGACGCACTTTAGCTGTGCTCATATCCAACTTATTTGCCAAATATGCTGACACGCCAAAACTACGTTGTTCAAAAAAAGTAACTATGCGTTGGAACATTTTCTAAGTTGATTTTAATCTAATTTACAAAAATAATAGATAAACAACATAATTATTAATTTTTGGTTTAGTTCTAACGAACAATTATGCATTTTAATATCAATTAATTAAGCATTAAGGAATTAAGACTTGCGCTTTAACTCCCGAATACCCTATAATTTCAAGTCTTCTTTAAAATCTTTAATCCTATACCGCAGTTTAAACACTTCTTATTGTTGCAGTAGTTTTTTCGCAACTGTAGAAAGGCTTGTGTTTGATAAGCATTTTCGGCTATTGCGCCCGCATCCAAATATTGTGAGATGATATTATTTTTCTCCGCAGCAATACTTTCTAATAAATAAAAGGCCCTAGTTTGAAAATTAGCCTGTCCCGTATATTTCCCGTAAGCAAATAGAAACAAGCTTACCGTGTTGATTAGGATATTATCGATAGAGCTACTGCCTAATTGTGTGTTTACTTTTTCTGCTTCCTTATTAAAATGATAATGGGTTTGCCAAAATGGATGCACAGGCAAATCCTCAAACAAAAACTTTAGATCCTTCACATTTTTAACCTCCAACACTTTAGAAAACAAATGGCTCGATTTTACGATGAGCGCTGCAAATTGAGCCAACCTTAACGTCGGGAAATTCTGAGGTCGCATTCTTAAAAACTTCCACAAAGAAATATCTATTACAACTAAATTATACTTCTTCTTTAAAAACGAATACTCTTTTTTCAATTCGTTGGGATAATCTTCCTCAAAACTTTGTTGTAAATAACCTGCCTGCCCAAAAATTAACGCTTCTACCTGTAATGGCTGATCTTTATGTTTGGCAAACAGCGTTTGTGGCAAGTTTTGTGCTAGCACCTGCATAGGCAAAGCATTTACTTTAAAACCAAAGTTTTTTGCCATAAAATGATAAAAAGTTTCATCCCAATTACCGTTCAGCTGTGCTAAGCGCTCAAAAACCCCCTCAGATTTCTGTTCTAAACGTTCTATCAAAATTCTCGAAAGAAAGCTATTAATTACAAATCCATCTACATCTTTCAATTGATTTTCACAGGGAAAACTCGCTACCGACTGAATAAGGTTTTGATAGTTCTCGAATAGATGTTCCTTAACTCTGCCATTCAAAACTAATGTTGGAAGTATGGTACCATCCTTGTTGGCAATTTCTATATCTTGCTCCCAAACCACATGCAAAATGACATTATCATACGCATTATCGGTTTGATGTTGGTGTACGTTCCAATCTGAAGCTTTCAAATGAACCTCTACCTGCCCTACCCAAATAGTTTCGTCTATTATTATTTTGGCCGTGGTAAAATCTGGTCCAGCATGCTTATTCGGAAAACCACAGTTAAGAATTTTCAAAGATTTCCCATCAACAGTTTGAAGTTGTAAGGGATCGTACAACCTAAACTGCCAAACAAAATGTAAAAATTCTTCGGGGAAGCGCATATTTGAATTTAGCAATAAATTGCTTCTTCTCAGCCCACTCAAAACTATTAGAAGTAAAATAGCATAGATTTATTTTGCTTCTTTCTTTTTATAGTTAGTAATGAATACGCCAAGAATAATCAACACCGTAGCAATCAATAAATCATAAGTGACGGTCTCATTCAAAATTAACCATCCTAAGAAAATAGCTATTATTGTGTTGAAATAAGAAAGGATGGAAACTTCTGTCGCACTTACTTTCTTTAACGCATAATTATAGCAGAAGAAACCAACTACAGATCCAAAAATACCTAAATATGCAATGGCAGCCATACTTTGCCAACTCCAACTATTAAAATCTGTATCTGGAGAAACTATGGAGGCGATAATTAGTTGAGCTACTGCAGCGTAGGCAAATTGATAGAACAAGTCGAGGAAAATATTGCTGCTTTTGTGCGTGTACTTTTTTGTATAAATAGTTCCTGCAGCCCAACCTAAAATAGCTATTGCTAAATAGGTAATTCCTGTTTTATAAGATGGATCTAGTATATCGCCAATTCCATCTCTAAAAATAAATGCCACTCCACTAAATCCAATAATTACTCCTATAAAACCTTTTATACTAGGTTTTTGAAGACCGAAAATCAAACTCCCTAAAAACACTACAATTGGCGAAAGTGCCGTTAGCAAAGAAGTTAATCCGCTCGGAATACTTTCTTCTGCCACGGTTGTCATTCCATTAGCAACAATTATCATTAAACTGGCAACAAGAATTTGTCTACCGAGGCTTTTCCAGCCTATCCATTTAAATTCTTTTCTATAAAGCAAAATTGCCAATAGCAATGAAGAAGCAACAACTTGTCGCAAACCTGCAACAAACCATGCCGGAATAGTGTGTACCGCTATGCGAATGCCCAAATAAGTGGTACCCCAAACTATAGCAATTGCGAAAAGAGCTATAATTAACCTAACGTCTTTTTTCTGGTTCATATCAAGTTGGCAGCCTTCAGAATTTGCTCCATTTCTTGCTGCAAGCTCAACGCTTCCTCTCTTGCCTTTTCGGCAAAGTCTTCGCCGTTACTTGCATAGATAACACTGCGGCCAGCATTAACCAACAAACCACACTCTCTGTTCAAACCGTGTTCGCAAACTGCACTTAAACTGCCCCCCTGTGCCCCAATACCTGGTACTAAAAGAAAATTATCTGGCGCCAAACGGCGGATGTTTTGAAATTCTTCTGGTTTGGTAGCACCAACTACATACATCATTTGGTTACTATCTGCCCATTGCTGAGAAGTGGTAATCACTTGCTCAAAAAGCTTCTGGTTATCGCTTTGCTTCGCTTGAAAATCTTGACTGCCTTCATTAGAAGTTAAGGCTAATAGAATTACCCATTTATCTTCGTAAGCTAAAAAAGGAGAAACAGAATCTTTACCCATGTAAGGTGCAACTGTTACAGAATCAAAACTCATCTCAGAACTTTCTTTCTTAAAAAAGGCTTCTGCATACATTGCCGAAGTATTACCAATATCGCCACGTTTTGCATCGGCAATGGTAAATATATTTTTCGGAAAATGTTTCCAAGTTTTCACCAAAGTATCCCAACCTTTTACACCACGAGTTTCATAAAATGCAGTGTTAGGTTTATAAGCCACGCACAAATCATGTGTTGCATCAATCAGCTGTTTGTTAAATTCAAGAATTGGATCTTCGTATTTTAATAAATGCTTAGGCAGTTTATCTAAAACTGGATCTAAACCTATACATAAGAAAGATTTCTTTAATTGAATTTGTTCAAAAAGCTGCTGCTTGTTCATTTGTGGTTGAAATTAAGATAATGTTGCAAAGATGGATATTTAATGCACAAAAGAGTATAGATTTTTAGGATTTTGCTGTATTTCTATATCTAACTGACAAAATTCACAAAATTCTTAGATCCAAAACCACAGCGTTTAAGATTTACGTCTTCAAATGTGAATAGATGCATTTTTGTTTTCTACTTTCGTCTCATGAATTTGAAACATTTCTAATTCTCTACCTTAATATAATTATTTACCTATGAAATTATTACAAATTGACACAAACTTATTGGCAAATTCTGATAAGGTTTTAACCAGCAGCCAAGTCTGGTTAGATAAGATTAAAAATATGGCTTTAGATTATGCACCGAAAGTACTGGGCGCAATCTTGGTTTACCTTATTGGCCAGTGGATTATTGGTCGTATAGCTAGTTTATCAAGAAAGATGATGTCGCTTCGCGGCTTCGATATTTCTTTACAAAAATTCCTGGTTTCTGTAATTAAGGTAATGCTAACTGTAATGATGTTTCTGGCTATAGTTGGAATGTTAGGTGTGAATATTACCAGCTTTGCGGCATTGTTGGCAGGCGCAGGTTTGGCAATTGGCGCAGCATTAAATGGCTCGTTAGGTAACCTTGCTGGCGGTGTAATGCTGATGATTTTCAAGCCCTTTAAAGTTAATGATATGATAGAAGCGCAAGGAATAATTGGTGTTGTAACGGAAATCGGTATTTTTAATACTACAGTGCTTTCTCCAGAAAACAAAACTGTAATCTTGCCAAATGGAGCATTATCTACGGGTGTAATTACGAATTATAACACGCATGGTAATCTACGTGTAGACTTAACAATAGCCATTGCTTTAGATGTGGATATTGAAAAAGCAAGAGCGGTTGCTATAACAGCAATGAAACAGCATGATAAAGTATTAGAAGCGCCAGCTCCGGAAGTAAGTGTATTGAACGTGGGTAATGGAATGACTACCCTGGCAATACGTCCCTATACTACTCAAGCAGACTATTGGAGTGTTTATTTTGGCGTACAAGAAAAAGTAAAGATAGCTTTTGATCAAAACGGAATTGCTGGACCAACGCCTACAAGAATTATCATTAATAAGCCAAATTAATACCCAAATTAAAGTTTAAACAAAAGCTATTCTATGTGATGTAGAATAGCTTTTTAATTAAAATCTTATACATTTTGTAATTGGCGTTCAAATATTTCCGTTATTTTTTTTCAAAAATATCTTGCAGATTAAAATCCAATTTCCTACAATTGTGCCATAATTCTCAGAACGTTTATCTGAATACCTCCCGAAAAACCTTAGCAAGAAAAATTTCTTAAATCTTTTAAGCCCTTTTTTGGTTGTATTATTTGGTTAAACCCAAAAAATAAAATTCTCGACAAAATATAAATGTTTAGTAAAACAGAACTAACTGAAAAGCTAACTGCGGAATTACGTGAGTTAGCAAAAGCGAATGGTGTTGATAATGCTGGCGATTTACGCAAAAACGACTTAATCGAACAAATTCTTCAAAAACAAACCGAAACTGCTCAAGCTTCTGTAACTCCAGAGCCTGTAGCGGAAGTAGCTTCTACTGAAAAAACTGCTAGAAAAAGAACGCGTATTGCTAAAGATGCTGCTCCTGTGGCAGAAGAAAAGAAGGAAGAGAAAGCTGCAGAGCCTACCCTTTTCGACAGCTCAGAAGAAATTGAAATTCCTTCGCCAGATTTTGAAGCAATTGCTTTGGTTACTGGTCAAGATCTTTCAAAACAAGAAAGCATTGCTGATAAATTAAAAAACCAAAAATCTAAAAGAGACCGTGTTTCTAAAGATAAACCTGTTGCCAATGAAGGCAGTGAAGTAATAGTGGTTGAAAACAAACCTGCACAGGAAGAAAAACCTCAAAGAGAGGAGAATAAAAACCGTCAGCAAAAAAATCAAAATCAGAACCAAAATAATAACAATGGTGGCGGTAACCATAAACAAAACGAAACCAGTTATTCTAACTTAGATTTCGACAACACCATCACTAACGAAGGTGTGTTGGAAATTATGCCTGATGGCTATGGTTTCTTGCGTTCGGCAGATTATAACTATTTATCTTCTCCAGATGATATTTATGTATCGCAGTCGCAAATTAAATTGTTTGGTTTAAAAACTGGCGATACCGTTAACGGAAGTATCCGTCCACCGAAAGAAGGTGAGAAATATTTTCCATTGGTAAAAGTAATTAGCATTAATGGACGTGTACCTGCAGATGTGCGTGACCGTGTGCCTTTCGATTATTTAACACCACTTTTCCCTACAGAAAAATTAAATCTATTTACCGAAAGCAACAATTATTCTACACGTATTATGGACTTATTTACCCCAATTGGTAAAGGTCAGCGTGGTTTAATTGTGGCGCAGCCAAAAACAGGTAAAACAAACTTATTAAAAGAAGTTGCTAACGCGATTGCTAAAAACCATCCAGAAGTTTATTTAATTATCTTGTTAATTGATGAGCGTCCGGAAGAGGTTACCGATATGGCTCGTAGTGTAAGAGCAGAAGTTGTTTCATCTACATTTGATGAGCCAGCTGAGCGTCACGTAAAAATTGCGAACATTGTTTTAGAAAAATCTAAACGTTTGGTAGAATGTGGTCATGATGTGGTGATCTTATTAGACTCAATCACTCGTCTGGCTAGAGCCTACAACACTACTGCTCCAGCTTCTGGTAAAATCTTATCTGGTGGTGTTGATGCTAACGCATTACACAAACCTAAGCGTTTCTTCGGTGCTGCCCGTAATATAGAAAAAGGAGGTTCGTTAACTATTTTAGCTACTGCTTTAACAGAAACTGGCTCTAAAATGGATGAGGTGATCTTCGAAGAATTTAAAGGTACAGGTAACATGGAGTTACAGTTAGATCGTAAATTATCTAACAAACGTATCTTCCCTGCAATTGATATTACTGCATCTAGCACACGTAGAGACGACCTATTGTTAGATAGAGAAAACTTACAACGTATCTGGGTACTACGTAACCACTTAGCCGATATGAATAGTCAGGAAGCTATGGAACTGGTACAAGCCCAAATTAAAGGTACTAAGAGCAACGAAGAATTCCTTATGGGAATGAATGGATAAAAGCGTTAGGCGTTGGACGTTTTAGCGACGTACCAACGCCCAACGCTAAACTCAAGACTAAATCAAATGCTAAACCTCCCTAATGCTTTAACCTGTGCTAATCTATTATCTGGTTGTATAGGTATTGTATTTTGTTTTAATGGCGATTTAAAAAGTGCTGCCTATTTTGTAATCCTATCGGGGATATTCGATTTTTTTGATGGGATGGCCGCTAGAGCGCTGAAAATTAAAAATAACATTGGAAAGGATTTAGATTCGTTAGCAGATATGGTAAGCTTCGGCTTTTTACCAGGAGCTATCATGTTCCATTTGTTTAAAGCTAGCGACAGCCCAAATGAATATATCCCCTATTTAGCATTCTTAATCACTCTATTTTCGGCGTTAAGATTAGCTAAGTTTAATAATGATACACGCCAAACGGTAGATTTTATAGGCTTAAACACACCGATGAATACGCTGTTCATCGTGTCATTGCCTTACGTTGCAGATTATTATCCTCAAATTATTGGAAATTGGATAATTTTGGCAGGAATTTCTGTAGTAAGTAGCTACTTGTTAGTAAGCGAAATCAGGATTTTCTCCTTAAAATTTAGCAACCTAAAGTGGAGCGAAAACAAAATCAAGTTTGTATTTATGATTTTATCGCTAGTGCTTTTTGTTTGGCAACAATTTGTAGCATTACCGCTAATCTTATTGCTTTACATAGGATTGTCGTTTGTTTATTTCAGGCAGAAAGAAAATTAAGTTTAGCTTTATTTTCTCTTAGACATCTAGGGTGGAAAATCAAGGAAACTTATTTTAACCACCTAAGAAACCTTAGTACACTTAAGAAGCATGTCTTTTCAAACGCATAAGGCCATAAACACATTTAAGAATTAGGTTTTCTCAGGTGTGTCTAAAGTGGTAAAACGATTACAGGATTACATCTGTGTCTCTAATTCAGCTTTAGACTTAGCCACCTGCTGAAGAATAACATTCAATTCAGTTTTAATTTCTTGTAATGCCGAAGGAATGCTATCAACATCCACCTCTTCTTTAGCATTACGCTCAATTATCTGCATGTAATCTCTAATATCTTCTCTACCTACATAATAAAAAGTAGGTTTTACTTTATGTGCAAACTCAGATGCGGCTTTCCACTCCTTGGCATCAACCGCTCGCTGTAAATCTTCTAAATAAACAGGAATCTGCTCTACCAAAGTATCCAACATTTCTATCATAAATTCTGCGCTATCGCCAGACATCTCTCTCAAATATGACAAATCTAAATCTTCTTTACTTTTCGCCGGGTTGATCATCGTTATATTTAGTTAGTTTTTAATTTTTCGACTGTTAATTCATCGGTTAAGTTACTTAAAATGCTCGAAACTTTTTCTTTAAAAATTGGATGAACAAAATTTCCGGCAATTTCATTTAAAGGTTCTAAAACAAATCTACGTTTGTGCATCTCTGGATGAGGTAATTGTAAATCACTATTATCCAACACAATAACACCTTCGTAGAAAATAATATCAATATCTATTAAACGCTGCCCCCATCTTTCTAACCTCACTCTTCCCATCTTTTGTTCAATGGCTAGTAAACCTTCCAGCATCTCCAATGGCAAAAGATTAGTCCTTACGCCAATAGCCTGATTTAAAAAACCAGGCTGGTCTGTTTTGCCCCAAGCAGCAGTTTCATAAATGCTAGATTTTGCAAAAACCTGTCCTACTTCTCTCTCAATAAACGCAATAGCGACATTTAAGTTTTGTGCTCTATCGCCCATATTAGTTCCCAGTAACAAATAAGCTTCTTGTTGCTCTAATTTCATATCGTATATTCAAGCCTAGCTATAATTCTTTTCTTGCCTTGCTTGCTTTATTTCGGTATCACAATGCATTTTTTATCTTTACAAAATAAACGTTATTAAAACTTATGAAAGAATTTTTCAAATATGTTTTTGCTACCGTAGTAGGTATTGTTATTTCAACAGTGGTGATAGGTATCCTATTTTTCATTGTATTCATTGGGATGATTTCTTCAATTGGCAGCGAAAAAGAAACTGTAGTTAAGAAGAACTCGGTACTGTACCTCAACTTAGACCAAGCCATTACAGAACGTACACCGGAAGATTCTTTCGGTAGCTTATTTGGCAGCTCTGATAAAACCATTGGCTTTAATGATGTGATTAGAGCTTTGAAAAAAGCAGAGACTGATGAAAAAATCCAAGCGGTTTACATCAATGTTAGTGCTCCAAATGCGGGCATGGCATCAATGTTAGAAGTTAGAAATGCGATCATTGACTTTAAGAAAAGTAAAAAACCTGTAATTGCCTACAGTGAAATCTATACCCAAGGTGCATATTATTTGGCATCTGCAGCTGGCAAAGTTTATTTAAATCCAGAGGGCGATTTAGAATTTAAAGGTTTCAGTTCAAATTTGATGTTCGTTAAGGGTGCCCTAGAGAAATTAGGCATTGAAGCTCAAATTATCCGGGTAGGAAACTATAAAAGTGCCGTTGAACCGTTAATCAATACTAAAATGAGCGATTATAACCGTCAACAGGTAACCGCTTACGTTAACGGATTATACGACACTTTTTTAACAGGAATTTCACAGACCCGTAAAATCGAGAAAGACAGCCTTTTCCAAATCGCAAACCAGTACAAAATTCAACATCCAAAAGATGCTTTGGCTTACAAAATGGTAGATGGATTGAAATACAAGGATGAGATTTTGGACGAGCTGAAAAATATTACCGGCATTGACAAGAAAAAAGACATCAACAGTGTAAGTATCAACGATTACATCAAGAGCTTACCATCAGAAGGCGATATTAGTTCTAAAAACAAAGTTGCCGTAATTTATGCCAATGGCGATATTGTTGGCGGCGAAGGTTCTGACAGCCAAATCGGTTCTGAACGTATTTCACGTGCTATCAGGAAAGCTCGTTTAGATGATGATGTGAAAGCAATTGTGCTTCGCGTAAATTCTGGCGGTGGTAGTGCTCTGGCTTCAGATGTGATTTGGAGAGAAATGGTATTGAGTAAAAAAGTGAAACCGGTAATGGCTTCTTTTGGTGATGTTGCCGCATCTGGCGGATATTATATTGGTTGTGCTGCCGATAGTATTTTCGTACAACCAAATACCATTACTGGTTCTATCGGTGTATTCGGTGTTATTTTCAACTTCCAAAATTTATTCAACAATAAGCTTGGGCTAACTTTCGATGGTGTAAAAACTGGTGAGTACGCAGACATTATGAGTGCAGACAGACCTTTAACTCCTGCCGAAAGAGCAATTATCCAAAGAGGCGTTAACAGAATTTACGATACGTTTATCACTAAAGTGGCTGATGGCAGAAAAATATCGAAAACTCAGGTAGACAGCTTAGGTGGCGGCCGTGTTTGGATTGGTACAGAAGCAGTGAAAAACGGACTTGCTGACAGATTAGGCAGCTTTGGTGACGCTGTTGCTTCTGCGGCTAAAAAAGCAAAGTTGAAAGACTACAGAGTGGTAGAATATCCTGAAAAAATAGATCCTTTGAAAGAATTCTTAGGCTCTGCAAAAGATAACGTAAGTGCTTATTACGCTAAAAAAGAGTTTGGCGAAAACTATGTTTTGTACCAACAAATGAAAAAAGCAATGAGCAATGCAGGCATGCAAGCTAGAATGGATTACGAGATTAGAATAAAGTAATATTACAGTTGAGCGTTTGGCGTTATGCGAACAAATCGCAATACGCAAATCGCAAATCGCAATACACAATAATGGAAAACAAACCCATAGCTCGTACACTCAGATTATTATCTCAATTAATGGAACTTCACAACGAAAATCCATTCAAGATAAAATCTGTGGCTAATGCCGCTTTTAAGATAGACAAGTTGCCTTTTGCCATTGCAAGTAAACCAATTACTGAAATTGATAAAATTGATGGCGTAGGCAAAAGTATTGCCGCAAAAGTAATTGAGCTTTTGGAAACTGGTACAATGAGCGAGCTTGAAACGCTGTTGAGCCAAACGCCCCCAGGAATTGTAGAAATGCTGGCAATTAAAGGCATCGGTCCTAAAAAAATCGCCACCATTTGGAACGATTTACACATTGAAAGTATTGGCGAACTCTATTATGCTTGTAATGAAAATCGTTTGATCGAGGCTAAAGGATTTGGTTTAAAAACTCAAGAAGAAATTAAGAAAGTTCTTGAGTTTAAAATGGCTGCCGACGGTAAGTTTCTATATGCGAAAGCTGAACCTTTGGTCAACGAAATACACGAAAAAATTTCTGTTTGGCTTACACAAGTTGAACACGATGCTTTGTTTGCTGTTGCTGGAGAATACCGTAGGTTATGCGAAATTATTGAAGAAGCAGTATTTGTAATCGGCTCCGAAAATCCGGAGGTGCTGGTTACACAACTTATTAATTTTGAACTTGGTTTTGTAGAAACTAGCACCAATATTTTTACAGCACAAACAGAAAGTGGCTTAAATGTAAAGCTGTTTATTGTACCAAGAACTAATTTCTACCTAGACTACTTTAGGTTAACTGGTAGCGATGAGCACGTAAATCAAGTACTTGCCTTAGCGGGAAACCAGATTTTTAAAACCGAAGAGGAGATTTACGAAAAGGCTGGTTTAGATTTCATACTTCCAGAATTACGTGAAGACTTCGGAGAAATTGAACTTGCAAAAAAACATCAGCTACCCATTTTAATTACTGATAACGATTTAAAGGGAAGCCTTCATAACCACTCTGATTGGAGCGATGGTGTGCATACTTTAGAAGAAATGGCGCTTTATTGTCGCGATGTACTCAAACTTGAATACTTGGGCATCTGCGATCACTCAAAATCAGCATTTTATGCTAAAGGTTTGAACGAGCAACGAGTATTTGCACAACATCAACAGATTGATGAACTAAACGCAAAACTGGCTCCTTTCAAGATCTTCAAGGGCATAGAAAGCGATATTTTATACGATGGCTCTTTAGATTATAGTGAGGAAATCCTAAAAACCTTTGATTTTGTGGTAGCTTCAGTGCACAGTCAACTGAAAATGACGGAAGAAAAAGCAACTGAACGTTTAATTACAGCCATCGAAAATCCTTATACGACTATCTTAGGCCACCCAACCGGACGACTATTATTGAGTAGAAAAGGTTATGATATCGATTATAAAAAAGTGATTGATGCTTGTGCAGCAAACAATGTGGTAATTGAAATTAATGCCAATCCACTTCGTTTAGATTTAGATTGGCGTTGGCATCGTTATGCTTTAGAAAAAGGTGTGCTGCTTTCTGTTAATCCAGATGCGCACCGTAAAGAAGGTTTCTTAGATATGCGTTACGGCGTTATCGTTGGTCGCAAAGGCGGATTAACCGCTGACAAATGTTTAAATACTTTTTCGTTAGAACAAATCACAGCGTTCTTCGCCAATAAAAAACCTTAAATGTTATGAAGCAACTGATTATCGTTAGGCACGCAAAGTCTGATTGGGGAGATTTCAACCTTAAAGATTTTGACAGACCTTTAAATCATCGTGGTCACAAAAATGCTCCAGAAATGGTAGAGCGTCTAGCATTAAAAGGCATTAAACCCAATGCAATTATCAGTAGTCCAGCGTTACGGGCAATAACAACAGCGAAATATTTTGCTTCAGGCTGGAATTTAATTGCCGATCAACTGACAACTAATGCCAACATCTACGAAGCGAACACCAAAACCCTTCTTAACGTTATCAATGGGTTGGATGATCAATTTAATAGCATTGCCTTATTTGGACATAACCCAGGCTTAACCGATTTGCTAAATTACCTTACGGATGAATACATAGCCAATATGCCAACTTGTAGCGTAGCAATTATCGAATTTCCTTTTGATGAGTGGAAATTGATAAGCAATGATACCGGAAATTTGACAATGTTTGATTTCCCGAAAAGCGGGTTGGATTAACCCCTCTGTCCCGATAAATCGGGATTTCTCCCTTGGCTGCGAGAGTTAGTGATATTGACAGGGTTGTCATTCTGAACGCTTGAAGAATCTGTTGAAGATGCTAGAAAGGTTCAGTATGACAGGCTAGTCAATTTCTGTGATTAAAACTGAAGGTGCTTTACAGTCTGGCCTCCATTAATCAATTGTTTCAATGAATCGATACCGATTCTTAAGTGTGTTTCTACATAATTCGCAGTAACCGTGCTATCACTTTCAGATGTTTTTACACCTTCTGGGATCATCGGTTGATCTGATACTAGCAATAGAGCCCCAGTTGGAATTTTGTTAGCAAAACCAGTAGTAAAAACTGTCGCTGTTTCCATATCTACCGCCATGGCACGCAAGCTTTTCAAATACTTCTTAAATTCTTTGTCGTGCTCCCAAACTCTGCGGTTGGTAGTGTAGCAGGTTCCAGTCCAATAATCTCTAGAGTGATCTCTAATTGTAGTAGAAATTGCTTTCTGTAATGCGAATGCTGGCAGTGCTGGTACTTCGGCAGGCAGGTAGTCGTTAGAAGTTCCTTCTCCCCTAATTGCTGCAATTGGAAGGATAAGGTCGCCAATTTGGTTTTTCTTCTTTAAACCGCCGCATTTACCCAAAAACAATACTGCTTTAGGCTGTATGGCAGTTAGCAAATCCATCATAGTTGCTGCAAGTGGGCTACCCATACCAAAGTTGATGATGGTAATTCCGTTTGCCGTTACACTTTGCATAGGTTTGTCTAAACCGTAAATAGGTGCATTATCATTCCACTCAGAGAATAAGGCTACGTACTTACTAAAGTTAGTCAACAGAATATATTGACCGAACTCTTCCAGCGGTCGGCCCGTATAGCGAGGCAACCAATTTTTTACGATCTCCTCTTTGGTTTTTAAACCTTTTCTAACTGGAGTTTCAACCTCTTTTACTTTTTTCGCTTTCTTTGCGATTTTTACTACTTCTTCGTCTTTTTTTACATCTTTTTCTTCATTCATATATTTTCTCCTTTCTTTAAATTTATAAATTTTTGTTCATTTTGGATAATAGTTGATGGCTTATCGTTAATAGACCATTTTCTATCTACTAAAAACCATAAACCGACAGGTTAAAAAAAATCCCGAACAAGTCGGGATTTTATCTTTTTATGCTGCCTTTAGTTTTTTGAAATCAGATTTCTCAAATTTCTCTCTGGCATATTCAAGTGTTATTTCCAACTCTTTCACATCATTTACAGATGGCGTTTCAAACATGGCATCCAACATGATCGATTCACATATCGATCTTAAACCCCTAGCGCCAAGTTTATATTCCATTGCCTTATCTACAATGAAATCTAATACATCCTCATCAAATTTCAAGGTTACGTTCTCGTAATTAAACAATTTCATATACTGTTTAACCAATGAGTTTTTAGGCGCAATAAGAATATTCCTCAAAGCTTCTCTGTCTAATGGATCTAAGTGCGTTAAAACTGGCACACGTCCAATAAGCTCTGGAATTAAACCAAAAGATTTCAAATCTTGCGGAGTGATGTACTTATACAAGTTTTTCAAGTCTAAGTCTACATCGTCTTTCTTCACTTTGTAACCTACTGCGGTAGTACGCAAACGATTAGCAATTTTTCTTTCGATACCATCAAAAGCACCACCGCAGATAAACAAAATGTTGTTAGTGTTTACTGCAATCATCTTTTGGTCTGGATGTTTTCTACCGCCTTGTGGTGGTACGTTCACAATCGTTCCTTCCAAGATCTTAAGCAATGCCTGTTGTACACCTTCACCACTTACATCTCTGGTAATAGAAGGATTGTCACTCTTGCGGGCAACCTTATCTACTTCATCAATATAAACAATACCGCGTTCTGCAGAAGCCACATCGTAATCCGCAGCTTGTAGCAAACGAGTCAAGATACTCTCAACGTCCTCTCCCACATATCCTGCTTCGGTTAGAACTGTCGCATCTACAATACAAAATGGAACGTGTAAAATCTTAGCAATGGTTTTCGCCAAAAGCGTTTTTCCTGTTCCAGTTTCGCCAACAAGCATGATGTTCGATTTCTCAATCTCTACTTCATCTTTATCGATCTTTTGGCTTAAACGCTTATAGTGGTTGTAAACTGCCACAGATAGTACCTTCTTTGCATCATATTGACCAATTACGTACTGATCTAAATGTTCCTTAATCTCTGCAGGCTTTAAGAGTTTAAACGACTCATCAAAAGCCTTACCTTTCTTGTTTCCTAGTTCTTGCGCCAGTAAAACATTGGCTTGATTAACACACTTATCGCAGATATAAGCATCCAAGCCCTCAATTAACATTAAGGTTTCATTTTTTGGAGTGCCGCAAAACGAGCAATGTGAATCTTTTCCTTGTCTAGCCATTTTTTAGTTTTCAATTTTCAATTTACAGTTTTCAGTACCTTGCTATTTGCAAACTGAAAACTGTTAACTGATTTATTTTGTTCCGCCTAATACCTCATCAATCATTCCAAACTCTTTAGCTTCAGAAGAAGTCATCCAATAATCTCTGTCAGATGCTTTTTCTACCCACTCGTAAGATTGTCCAGAATGTGATGAAATGATGTCATATAATTCTTTTTTCAACTTAAGCATTTCTCTCAAATTGATTTCCATATCTGATGCCACACCTTGCGCACCGCCTGATGGCTGGTGAATCATTACTCTAGAATGCTTTAACGCTGCACGTTTACCTTTAGCGCCTGCCACCAATAAAACTGCACCCATAGATGCCGCCATACCGGTGCAAATTGTTGCCACATCTGGTGTGATGTATTGCATGGTATCATAAATACCTAAACCTGCATAAACCGAACCACCTGGAGAGTTAATGTAGATTTGGATATCCCTGTGTGCATCTACCGATTGCAAGAACAATAACTGCGCTTGAATGATATTTGCGTTTTGGTCATAAACTGCATCACCTAAGAAAATGATACGGTCCATCATTAAACGTGAGAACACGTCCATTTGAGCTACATTTAACTGACGCTCTTCAATGATGTAAGGTGTCATCCCTTTTGGCGAATTGTTAGTAGCACCAATAAATCTATCTACGTTTAATCCGTTAATTCTATGATGTTTAACGGCATATTTTCTAAATTCGTCTTTGTCTATTTTCATCTTGCGATTAGGTTTTAGCGTTTTAAGATTAGCTTTTAGTATACTCTCAAAACTAATTATTTCAGCAATTATTTTATAAGGTTCGTTAATTTTCGTGCCAATTTAGGCACTCCGCTAAATTAGCAGATTATCCGACATTATAAAATAGCTCACGCTATTAATCAGCATTTCACCGCTTCTTTTCAAATGTTCAAAAAACTTTATCAATCGCATTACTAACAACCAATTAAGAAAAACCAAAGGCTTTTATATTACAAAGGCAGCTAAAATTTAGCTGCCTTGTATATTTTAACGTACTGACAAACGGTCAGTCGAACACCTCTTACTTCAATTCAGTGAATTTGTTGTAAGCAATTTCTTTTTCGTTCAAAGTAGCTACCGATTTAATATAATCGAAAACTTTCAAAGCTTTAACCTCTTCGAAAATACGGTTAGCATTTTCTTTTTCTTGCAAGAAGTTAGCAGCATATTGCGCTAATTGATCTTCTGGAAGTGGAGTTGGGCTATACATTCTGAACTGAGCATCTAAACGTTGTTTAGCAGCTTCTAAAACATCAGTATATTCAATTTTGATATCGTTGTCTTTGATGATTTTATTCTCGATCAAAGTCCATTTCAAGTTTTTAGCGAAATCATCATAACCTTGAGCCAACTCTTCGTCAGTTAATTTCTCATTAGTAGCTTTTAACCACTTACGTAAAAACTCATCTGGTAATTGCATTTTAGTTTGCTCAGTAAACTGTGCGTAAATATCGTTTTGCAATTTACGATCAGCATCTTGCTTAAACATCGACTCGATTTCTTCTGTAATTTTAGCAGTGAAACCAGCTTCGTCTTTTACTGCATCAGCACCAAAGATTTTATCAAAAAACTCTTGGTTTAAATCAGCTTCTTCTAAACGGTTTACGTTCTTAACAGATACCGAGAATTTAGATTTCAATTCCGCAGCATCTTCTTCGCTAATGTTCAACAATTTAGCAATTGCAGATGCATCACCTCCCAAAGCTTTGTTTACATCAAGCTCTAAAGTATCGTCTTTCTTAACACCAACTAAGGTCTTCAAGATCTTCTTGTCAGTAACTTGATCTAAACGAAGAGAACCAGTAGCTACGATACCACCTTCAAACTCAGAACCGTCGTTAGCTAATTGCTTCAATTCAGCGTAAAGTACATCACCTTCTGCAGAAACCTCAGGATTTGTCATTTTACCATAACTCTTACGGATATTTTTTACACGTTCGTTTAAAGTCTCTTCATCAGCCTTAACGTTGTAATGCGTAAATTTATCTTTAGAAGAAACCTCGATATCAACTGCAGGAGCTAAACCTAACTCGTAAGAAAAATTGAATGTATCGTTATAATCCCAATTGTACTCACCTTCTTCTTCTAATACTGGCAATGGTTGACCTAAAATCTCAATTTTGCTATCTGTAAGATATTTTGAGATGTTATCATTCAACATATTGTTGATTTCTTCTACCAAGATACTTTTGCCATACATTCTTTTAATGTGCGATGCTGGCACCATTCCTTTACGGAAACCTGGTAAATTAGCTTTTTTAGCCTGCTCCTTAATGGCTTTCTCTACATTTGGAGTGTAATCTTCAGGGGCTAAAGTAATCTTTACTAAAGCGTTTAAATCGTCAATTTTTTCCTGTGTAATATTCATTCTATCTAGATATGAGATATGAGTACTGAGTATTGAGATTTTTATCTCACCCAAACAACACATCAACTTTTATTTCAACAATGTCTTTTTAAAATAAAACCGTTCCAATTTGCATTGGAACGGCCTTTATCTTTAGTGCGGAAGAAGGGACTCGAACCCCCACGCCGTGAAGCGCCAGATCCTAAGTCTGGTGCGGCTACCAATTACGCCACTTCCGCAGTTAGGATTTATTTAGGACTGCAAAGATAGAAATTACATTGACTATTTTGCAATAATTGAGAAAAAATTTTCAATTAAAAAATATCCAAAACCTAAACCATTCATATTCAATGAAAATAAATTCTATTTAAATACAACTCCACTGATCGAAAGTCCCTCAGCACCTACTGATGCCTGCGCTGCGCTTGCTTTAACATCGAAATAACCAACAGCTGGACACATCATCTCTGTATATCTTGTTTTCTTGAAAGGTACTGTCACCAACTCATTATTAATTAACCTAAAGAGGCTGGTATTTTTCCATTCGGCATTAAGCACCTTAGCTTTGGTAACTTGTACAGGCTTGCCTTCGTTAGCAACTTGATCAATCGCATTTACACGTTTAAACTCGCCCACTGCACTCAACAGATAACCATCGCAATCAAAATCTCTTTCAAATTTTTTCCCTGCACCCTCAACCACAAAACGTACTTTTTTATTGGCAATTAGAACCAGCGACATTTTCACTTCCTCTCCCGGATACCAATAATATTCCTTTTGCGCAGGTGCATTTTCGAAAACAGCTTTCTGTCCACTTTCATGTTCTGTTCTGCGTAAAAATGGTCTAAATGCCTTGCGTTCTTTAGAAACTTGGCCGTTTTCTTCTCTAATCACTTCCCAAGTTAAACCAATATCTGTTTCTTGGTTACCCATACTACCACCTAAATAAATAGAAGGATTATCTAAATACTGTCCTGGTTTCTTAGGATGCTTTCTATCTTCATCAAAAGCAATGGTTGGTAAAATCGCCGTGCCCTCTATCCCTCTCCAATAATCATGACTAGAAACCAATTTACGATAATAAGCTCCCTCAAAGCAAGGTTTTTGAGCTACTGGCAAAACTTCGTTAGGAATAACTATATCCTTACTTACAGCTAGATTTCCAGACTTGTTCACACTGCAAGCAACTAAACCACTCAGGCCAACAACAGCTAATCCAAATAATAAATGACGCATAATTTTCAAAAATTTAAAAACTAAATTATAATTTTTAAATTATTTTAAAAACTAAAATGAAAGTTATTTTCTAATTAACTGATTTTGAAACTCAAAAAAGTACTGTACTGCTTTTACTAATCTGCTTCCGTACCAAGAAAACATCTCTCCATCTACCAACATTACTTTAGCGTTTGGCAAAGCAGACAGAATTTCTTCCACATGTTTTTCCTTAAATGGGTATGGTTCTGATGATAGAAACACCAAATCGCAGTTTTCGATTGCCAGTTGCGAAAGCTCAATTTCTGGATATCTATTTTCCGAAATCACATTTCGCAATCCGATCTTCCTTAAAATATCATCAATAAAAGTATGTCTACCAGCCAGCATGTACGGGTCTTTCCAAATTACATAAGCAACTGTTTTATCAATCGCTTTTTCTACCGCCAAAGTTTGTAAATCACGAAAACCTGCACCAATTAAATGATTTAGGTAATTCGCTTCGGGCTGCCTATCTACCAAATTGCCTATATCTGTAATGGTCTGCACAGCATCTTCCAAATTATAGATGTCGCTCATCCAAACTGGAAATCCTTGCTGCAATAATTCGATATCAGCTTTGCTATTTTCTTCTTTGTTGCCAATAATCAGATCAGGCTTTAAATCCCTAATTTTTTCAATAAGCAGTTTTTTGGTGCCGCCAACTTTAGCCTTAGAGGCAAATTTCTCTATCGGATGTATGCAAAACTTGGTTAGCCCAACAATCTCTTCATCTAAACCCAAATCAAAAAGTAATTCGGTTTGCGAAGGCACCAAAGAAACAATCCTTTTAGGAGGATAATTGATGGTAATCTGATTGCCGAGCTGATCTGTGAAGGTTTTTTGCATTGCACAAAGATAATTTTTATTTGAAAGTGAAGGCCTAGTGGTTCTTTCATTCTGTAGTCCTGCTTTCCAGTGCTCCCGATGAAGAATCGGGATTCCTTTCTATCAGGCTTATTTAACAAAGGAAATACACCAAAAAGCAACATTTCTAATTAGCGCAATCGGCACCGTTTTTAATTCTAAGCAAACAAAAGCAGCCATTTTGACTTTTTATATATAGGATACTTAAGTTAAAAGCATGAGCAAAACAATTATTATTTCGAATAGACTACCCGTTAAAATCAGTAAAAACAATGGAAAATACGTTCTTAAAAAAAGTGAAGGTGGTTTAGCCACCGGACTTGGCGACGTATACAAAAATGGAAGTATGCTTTGGGTGGGTTGGCCCGGCATAGATATTCCAGAAGAAGACCAACCAGAAATTGCAAAAAAATTAGCCTCACTTAACCTCATTCCCGTATTTCTAACACAAGAAGAAATCAATCTTTATTACGAAGGTTTTTCTAACGAAGTGTTATGGCCAGTTTTCCATTATTTGGTAACCTACGCCCGCTTTGAGCAAGTTTACTGGGATAGCTATATGAGCGTAAACGAAAAATTTGCCGCAGCAACACAAAAAGCTTTCAGAGAAGGCGACAAGATTTGGATACAAGATTATCAATTACTTTGCCTACCATCGTTGTTAAGAGAAAGGTTAGCGAACACTACAATCGGATTTTTCCAACACATCCCCTTTCCATCTTTTGAGATTTTTAGATTAATACCTTGGCGTGATAAATTGATTGAAGGGATGCTTGGTGCAGATTTAATTGGCTTTCATACCTACGATGATGTTCGACATTTTTTAAGTACAGCTTCGAGATTGACTCCGGTTACTTTCTCCTCAAATATTATTTCTATAGATAATCGGCAAATCATTGTAGAACCTTTTCCTATGGGAATTGACTACGATAAATTTGAAAAGCTGCCCTTGCAACGCCAGGTACTAGCCGAAATAGACAACCTAAACAGCGAAAAACGTGGCAGAATTGCACTATCTATCGACAGGTTAGATTACAGCAAGGGAATTTTAGAACGGATTAGAGCATTCGAGCTTTTGCTACAATTACATCCGAAGTTTATTGGCGAAATAAGTTTGTTTATGATTGTGGTGCCTTCTAGAGATACCGTAGCACAGTATAAGGAGCTAAAAGAAAAAATAGACCAATTGGTAGGCAATATCAATGCTAAATACAGAACCTTAGATTGGGTTCCCATCAATTATTTCTATCGCTCTTTTTCTATCGAAACACTTTCTGCTATGTATAGCGTAGCTGATATTTGTTTGGTGACACCAATGAGAGATGGCATGAACCTAGTGAGCAAAGAGTACGTTGCCAGTAGAAGAGACGACACAGGCGTACTGATATTAAGTGAGATGGCTGGCGCTTCGAAAGAACTGAACGATGCGATTATTGTTAATCCAAACAACATTGGCGATATTATGAATGCTATTTTAGAAGCATTAATGATGCCAGTGGACGAGCAAAAGCGAAGGATGCAGATTATGAGAGCCTTGGTGAGCAAATTCAACGTTAAAAGGTGGGTAAGCAACTTCTTAACCCGTATGGACGATGCCAAGCTACTACAACATTCTTTAAAAACCAAACACGCAGTAAACAAAGTAAGTCAGGGAATTATCAGCAGATATGCTGCTACCCAGAAACGGATCATCTTTTTAGATTATGATGGAACCTTAGTAGGCTTTAAGACCAACATAGACGAAGCCAGCCCTGATGAAGAACTATTGAAATTACTGAGCGATTTTACCGCAGACCCGAATAATGCTGTGGTAATTATTAGCGGTAGAAAACACGAAACTTTGGAGCAGTGGTTTGGACATTTAAATTTAGGTATCATAGCCGAACATGGTGCTTGGCAGAAAAAGCAAAATGAGCAATGGCATTCTTTACCGCTGCTAAACGACCAATGGAAAGGTGAAATTAAAAACATCTTAGAAACCTATACCGATCGTACGCCTGGCTCATTTATCGAAGAAAAAAGTTTCTCATTAGTTTGGCACTACCGCAAAACGGAAAGTGGTTTGGGCGAATTAAGAGCCAATGAAATTATTAATAGTTTAAGAGTTTTGGCTGCAGATAAAGGTTTACAAATCATGCCCGGCAACAAGGTAATCGAATTCAGAAATATGGAGGTGAACAAAGGTAAAGCTGCCCTTAACTGGATCCATGAAACTACTTATGATTTTATTTTGGCCATGGGCGATGACCATACCGACGAAGATATTTTCAAGGCAATGCCGAATAACGCAATTACGATAAAAGTAGGAAGTGAAATTTCGGAAGCTAAGTTCTACTTAAAAGATCATTTAGAGGTAAGAGAGTTGCTGCAATCAATATTGGAAGAAGGTAAAGTTACATCTGAGGTTTAAGACTAAATTTTCCCGCAGATTTTAGCAGACAAGAAACCGCAGATTTCACAGATATCATTTGCGTATTCTGCGTAAAAAATCGGCGAAATCTGCGGGAAAGAAAGTTATTACAAAAACACAGGCCTATCCAACTTCGTTGCAATACGATAAGCGGCATTCATTAAACCAACATGGCTATAAGCTTGCGGAAAATTACCCCACTGACTACCAGTTTTCGCATCCACATCTTCACTAAACAACAATAAGTGGTTGCAATACTTGATGATGTTCTCAAAGGCTTCAATGGCTTCATCTACTCTACCAACGCAAGCCAATGCTTCTACATACCAAAAAGCGCAGATTAAGAAGGTAGTTTTAGGTTTACCGAAATCGTCTGCGTGAAGGTAACGATAGAAAAGTCCGTCCTCTATTTTAAGTTCTTTTTCTAGGCCAATCAAATGATCTTTTGCACGTTGCGATGACGGATCTAGGTAATTCATCATAATCAGCTGTAGCGTACTCGCATCTAAATGCTTACTGCCAACCGCATTGGTATACACTTTTCGTTCTTCGTCGTAGCAAGCTTCTATATGGGCAGCAGCTTTATCAATTAGCACTTTGGCTCGTTCTTCTAGCGCTACATTGCCTATAGTCTTTGCCATTTTTAAAGCAGCATTTGCGCCCGCCCACTGAAACAAATTACTGTAACAGTGCGTATTCGCAATATTTCTGAATTCCCAAATACCCGCATCCTTTTCATCAATGGTCATTTCTATTTTTTCTAGCACACTTTCTATCCAACGTAAAGAATCTCCACGTTCAGAGAAAACAAAACGATGGTCTGTGTAAAGTGGCAACATCGAAATCAACACCTGTCCATTAATGTCATTTTGGATATGCTCATAGGCCTGGTTCCCAACTCTAATTGGCTTCTCTCCCATATACCCATGCAAGTGTTCGAGTGTTCGTTCTACGATATTTCGCTTGCCAGTGATGCCGTAAAGTGGTTGGTAACGAATATCCGAATCAAAGGTAATATCTGATATGTAGTTAAAATACTTCTCCATCTCCTCAAAATGGCCGATGTGGTTTAGCGAAGTTAAGACGTAAAACGAATCACGAAGCCAGCAATAACGGTAATCCCAATTCCGTGTACTACCTGGAGATTCTGGCAAACTCGTGGTGCTGGCCGCTATAATTGCCCCTGTATCTTCGTATTGATGTATTTTTAAAACTAGCGCAGAGCGGATAACCAAAGGCTGATAAAAACCCGCTATTGACGAGTGTTTGATCCAAGTACGCCAATAAGCAGTGGTTTCTCGTAAAAAATCTTCTGCGGTAGCAATCAATGGTGCATCTAAAGCATAGCCATAGGTAAAAACCAGGTATTTAGCATCATTCAGTACAAAATCTTGTTCTTCTAAAATGTAGTTTAAGGATACGTTTGTAGTTAAGCGCATCTCTTCTTCGCAGCCTAAATAATCGATATGGTTGCTGCCAATGGCTGTTCGCATGGTATCTTTTCCGTAATCGCATACAGGCTCGCAAGCAACCTTTACTCTAGGCGTTGTCCCTTCTAGTGGCTCTATTTTACGCACCAACATTAAAGGTTTAAAATAACGTTCATGCAAATGAAAACGAGGCGCAAAGTCGGTGATCCTGTATTTTCCATCGGCGGCGGTTATCTCTGTTCTTAGTACATTTGTATTTTCGATATAGTACTGATGCGAGGTATAATCTGTGGTAGGCAAAATGGTACATTTACCGCCTTTCTGCTCATCGAGCATACTGCCAAAAACGAAAGAGCTGTCGAATTTTGGCCAGCAAAGCCAACTGATATTAGTGTTTTTATGAATGTGAGCGATGTAAGAGCAGTTTCCGATAATTCCGGTTTGGTATAAATGCGTAGCTGTCATATAAAAATGGGATGTTTATCTTAGTACAACAGCAAAAACTAGGGATGGTTTAGAAAGACTGAAATTACAGGCGGCTACCTAAAGGGCAATTATTCTTGTTGATATCCAAAAAATCGTTTTCATTTCTGTTTCTTTTTTATCTTTATACAGGAAGTAGTTGCGCAAAGCCGTCTGTTATGGAGGTATTGGCGCAACTTTGTAGCGCATATATACAAGTTACCAGTAATTTTATGAAACAGATACTAACATTGACATTTTTACTGTTTTACTCGTTGACAATTGCTCAAACGGGCAGTAACGAACCATCTGTAAATAAAACAATACAAGTAGACACCATATACAAAACTGACAAAGTTGAAATAGTAAATAAATCCTTTGACACTTTGGTTGCAGACCTGACTAAAAAGGACAGTGAAACAAACTCAATGTGGACGACTTTAATTCCTTTGCTAATAGGTGCTGGTTTAACACTTCTTACTACGTTTTTAATAGAGCAATGGAAAACAAGAAAAGAAAAGGAAGTGAAAAAACAACAATTAGTGTCTCGTGGTCGTGCTAAAACATATTTACTCATTCAAGTCTTGAAGGACTTATCAATGTATAAGGTTCACAAGCAATATTATTTACGTGCTTCTAATTTAGAACAAAACTCAGATAAAGAAGACAGCTTTAAAAAACATTATGAAAAAGGACAAGAACAAAGGATAACTGAAGCTAAACTTGACGACAATATTGCCGAGTATTTTGAACTTGTAACCGAGTACTCTATTCTGACAAAAAATGTAGACCACTTCCATAAACACTTTCAAGACATTTTCAACTTTGAACACCCGAAGTCTTCAAACTTTGCAGACATTAATTCGCTAAACGACCTTGTAGATGGACTTAAAAATGAAGAAAAGAGACTTAATGATGAATATAAAAAATTGACGAAAATTTTAGAACAGATACAGACAGCAATGAAATAAAAACTACTGGTAACAAGGGTTTTGCGTCAGGCGGGCTGAAGTGCAAAATTTAACAGCAGTTTTCAATTGAACTTTAGTAATAATATCACCTTTTGTACTTCGATTTCCCGCCCGAACGCAAAGCCCCAAACCGTTGACAAACGAATCCCCAATGAAAACAAGGTTAATGCTTTTACCAATTATCTCACTTATCTGTTTTGGTTGTATTAATCGAGACAAGGACGATAATTCCACTAAACACAATGGTCTTTCCTTTCAAGACAGCACTTTGCATAATGACACTGTTACACAAAAACTAGCAATAGAACAACCAATAGCGCAAAGTGAAAAAAGTTCATATATACCATCCAAACATCAAGCTGACAGTTTGATATTAAAAATACGTACATATTTTGGAAAGATAAATAAGATTACGAAATGGACAAAAGTCCAAAGGGAGTTTTTAGAAGGAACCCATGAAGGTGGAGAAGCTAAGTTCTTTATTTTGAATAATGAACTCAAGAAAATAACCACCGACCAAATGGGCACAACATTTCGAGTAGTTACAGAATATTATATTCATAACTCCGAGCTTGTCTTCGTTTACGAAAAATTTGAAAAATATCACATGCCTTTAGATAGAAGCAATTCCAAATTTTTCGAAAGCAGAAAATATTTTAACGAAAAAAAAATATTCAAACGAATTAATTCGGAAACTAAAGATAATCCTTTAGATGAAATATCAGTCGTTGACGACCAAGAGCAGACACTGGAAGAACTTAAAAATTTAAAAAAATTACTACAAACCAGCCTATAACAACAGGTTTAAGTTAAGCCTCGGGCGCAGGGAGAACATCAAAAATTGAAGCCATTTATTTAGATTAGTGCAACAGGTTTTGTTGTACAAGTAATTAGGCTCAACTTAAACCTACAAAACGTTAGTATCAAACATTGTAAAACTCTCAAAAATTAGAATATGAACATAGAATATAGCCTTGATAAAAGACCAACGGCAGACCAAATTATTGAACTTTATGACAATGCTGGTTTGCCAAGACCAACTTACGATAGAGAACGTATCCAAAAAATGTTTGACAACTCAAATCTCATTGTTACAGCTTGGGACAGTGACTTATTAGTTGGAGTTTCTCGTTCTATTACTGACTGGGTTTGGGCTTGTTATCTTTCAGACCTTGCTGTAAGAGACGATTATAAGAAAGAAGGTATTGGCCGACAACTTATTAACTTGACAAAAGAAAAAGTTGGCGACCAATCAATGGTTTTACTTTTATCCGTTCCAACGGCAATGGAATATTATCCAAAAGTTGGCTTCAAAACAAGAAAGCAGTTTTATATTTGACAGAGCAGAATGGCAACTAACCCAATAGAACTTTTTAAAAAATGGCTTGACGAAGAACTAAAATTATCGACGGTTAGCGTTCCTACAGCATGTTGTTTTTCAACAATCGGCACAGACAATTATCCAAATTCAAGATTCGTTTCTTTAAAAGAAGTTGTTGAGAGCAACTTCATTGTAACAGGAACTTTAACATCAAGGAAAGGAATTGAAGTTAGTAACACCAACAAAGTTGCCTTAACTTTTTGGTGGACTGAAACCGAAAGACAAGTGAGAATACAAGGTAATGCAACGACGATAAGCAACGAACTTGCGGACAAGTATTTTGCCGAACGAAATAGAGACAGTCAAATTGTTTCTATTGTAAGCAATCAAGGACAAATACTAAATGCCATTACAGAACTGGACAAAAAGTATAAAGAAGTTGAAATTGCTTCTGCAAACCAACAATTACCAAGACCTAAAAATTGGGGTGGTTATGCAATTGAACCAATAAGAGTAGAATTTTTAGCATTTAACCCAACTCGTTTTCACGACAGAAAATTATTTGAATTAAAGAGTGGACAATGGACAAAAACAGACTTACAACCATGACCAAAAATATACCTTCTGCTAACACACGTTAGGCGCAAACTTAGATACACCCACAACAAAAACAATTTTACAAATGAAAAATTTCATAATTCTCGCACTAATTTCAATTACATTCGCTTCTTACAGCCAAGACAAATATAATTATACCAATAAATTAACTGAAGTGGAAGGCACCAGTTTTGTAATTGCGACCGCTGAAAATCGAGATAAAATGAATGGCGTTAAAAATCGCTATTTGCTTTTTATCGACACCAAAACTGGACAAACTAACCAAGTTGAATTTCCAGGCGACGGCTACCTTCAAAAAATTGAACAAGTAAAAATTGACGACTTGGGCGTAAACCAAATTATTGTAGCTGCCCAAACCGTTGACTTAAATGGAAAGAAAGGGATTGACTGGAACGACCCAAAACAAATCATCGTTTTATCTACAGATGGCAAACAAAAAACTCAACTTACAGACAATAAGCTATTTGTTAGGACTTGGGTAGTTAATAAAAAGACTGGAACTATTGTAATTACTGGACATTATGATACAAATAATAATGGCAAGTATGACAACACAGATAAAAATGAAATAGGGATCTACGATTTGAAAACATTGAAACTCATTAGCAAGCTATAATAGAAAGCCGACCGCAACCACGATTCCATCTGGTCTAAACGTAAGTAACAGCAAAAAAAAGCAAATAATAACCCACAAAAAAGCCTTTCAGAGATATCCTGAAAGGCTTTTATATTTTAGGTTGCAACTATATTAAATCACCGTTCCACTTGCCAGAGTTGCGCCTTTTTTCACTACTACAATACCATCTTTCACCACGTACAAACCATAATCGCCTTCTGCTAAATGTGGGCCGCCATTAATGCGTACATCGTTACCAATTTTAGAGTTTTTATCGATGATTGCATTGTTGATGTAACATCTATCGCCAATACCTAGCAACGGCATACCATTTCTGTTGGCTTCGTTAATTTCTTCAAGGGTTTGATAACGATCACTACCCATTACGTAGCAATTTGCAATGGTAGTTCCTCGTCCAATACGTGATCTGATACCTAATACAGAATGCTCTACCCTACTTGCCTGCACAATACAACCTTCGGCAATAATGGCCTTTTCTAAGGTAGTGCCCGAAATTTTTGATGGCGGCAACATCCTTGCTCTAGTGAAAATCGTATGAGCAGTATCGAACATGTTGAAGTGAGGCAAATCATCTGTTAAGCCTAAGTTTGCTTCAAAAAATGATGAAATATTACCGATATCTGTCCAGTAACCTTCGTACTGATAACTCAACACTTTGTTATTTTCGAGTGCTCTTGGGATAATCTCTTTACCAAAATCCTTTTCTTCTGGATTTTCGTTCAGCATTTTGATCAGCACATCTCTATTAAAGACATAAATCCCCATTGATGCTAAGAAGTTTTTGCCTTCACGTTGCATTTCTTCTCCAGTATCTGAAGTCCAATCTGGCAATAATTCGTCTTTTGGTTTTTCGATGAATGAAGTGATCACATTCTCCTCATCGGTTTTCATGATACCAAAATCATTTGCATCTTTTGCCGTTACCGGAATTGTAGCAATAGAAATTTCAGCGTTAGCCTCAATATGCGCTTGTAGCATATCTTTGAAATCCATTTGGTACAGCTGATCTCCCGATAAGATTAAAATATGATCAAACTCATGGCTTACAATATGGTGCATACATTGGCGCACCGCATCTGCAGTACCTTGAAACCAAGCTGGATTATCTGGTGTTTGCTCAGCAGCCAAAATATCTACAAAAGCCTTAGAAAAATGGCTGAAATGGTAAGTATTTTTAATGTGCTTATTTAGCGAGGCAGAGTTAAACTGCGTTAGCACGAACATACGATGAATGCCCGAATTTAGACAGTTAGAAATTGGAATATCTACTAAGCGGTATTTGCCCGCAATAGGCACCGCCGGCTTAGATCTAGTTAATGTTAATGGTGCTAACCTGGAACCTTGACCACCGCCAAGAATTACGCCTAATACTTTGTCCGTCATCGTTTAATTTATTGTTTTACATTTGGTATATATCTATGTATTGCTGTGCCGAGTTATCCCACGAATGGTCTATTGACATCATATATTTTCTTATCTCTTTCATTTTTTGCTGATCGAGATAAAGCTCGTATGCCCTTCCAATAGCATGGTTAACATCCCATACACTGGTTTGATCGTGGCAGATACCAAAACCACCATCACCAATATCAATCACCGTATCTTTTAATCCGCCAATGCGGCGAACAATTGGAATGGTGCCATACCTTAAGGCATACATTTGGTTTAATCCGCAAGGTTCTACCCTCGAAGGCATCAATAAAAAATCTGCCCCTGCATAAATTTGATGTGATAACGCCTCGTTGTAGCCAATGTAAGCATTGTACTTTCCTTGATAATGGTGCGTAATTTCATTCAACCGGTCTTCTACCTGAGAATCGCCAGAGCCTAAAACCAAAATATTGATCTCGCCATCACTTTGTGCCAACGCATTATAAAAAATATCAGGTAACAAATCGGCTCCTTTTTCTCCAACTAAACGTCCGATAAAGGTGTAAAGAGGCTTACTCGGATCGAGATTAAAAACACGGCAAAGCTCTTCTTTGTTTGCTTTTTTTCCACTTTCTATGGTCCGGGCGTTATAGCTTTTCGCTATCATTTTGTCTTTCTGCGGGTTCCACACTTCGCTGTCTATCCCGTTAAGCACTCCGAAAGATTTCCAACGCTCTTGCGCAAGCAGTCCTTCCAATCCGTTGGCATTGTGGCTAATCTCCTCTAAGTAACTCGGAGATACCGTAGTAACACGCCAAGCGCATTTAATTGCGGCAGCCAATGGATTAATTGCATTAGCCCAATCTAACTTACTGGTATTGATTAAATCAAATGCTGGAAAATAATGTAACTTATCCCAACCGAACTGGCCTTGGTACTGTGCATTGTGGATGCTTAATACAGTTGGCACTTGGTTTAAATGCGCATATTGATAGCAGTTGCTCATCATAAATGGAACTAAACCTGCATGATGATCGTGTACATGCACAACATCAGGGCGGTGCTCCCACTGTGCAATCCAGTCTAATGCTGCAATTTGAAATGCGATGAAACGTTCGGTATCATCATTAAATCCATACACGCCATCTCTATCGAACAAGCCTGCAATATGTACCAAAAAAATATCAAATCCGAGTTTATTGGTTGCCTCTCTTAATATTCTAGCCTGATAATTAGTTGAGCCAACTTTTACCCAGCCATCGTAAACTGTTTCGAATTCGTTTTCGAATAAAAATTTAGAATTGTAGGCGGGCATAACCACCTTGGCAACATGGCCAAGCTTGTTCTGATATTTTGGTAACGCACCAACAACATCACCCAAACCTCCTACTTTAGCAACGGGATAGCACTCTGCACTTAGATGTATGATCTCCATAAAATGATACTCGGATAGAAATTGTTTTAAATTACCTAAATCATCGAGTATTGCAAACTTTTACTCCAAATTAATTTAGAAAACTAAGGAATATCAAATTTGGCTTTAGTTATGAAGATAGCTGATTGGTGATACTTAATATATTTTTTTTGAAGTGAGAGCGTTCTGCTTCGTGTTTCAAATATGTATTAAACTATGGGCTAAAAATAAATTAATTCACCTGCAAAATCTTGCTACCATTACTCTCTTCGCCTTGTAAATTTATGGTAGTTAACTTATAGATATTCAATTCACCAGCAACGTAACTTTTTGTAGCTACCAAATCTTTTTCAGCGTTTATTTGCTCTACTAAGGCGAAAGATTTCCCATTCCATTTGTAAAGTTTAAAAGCTTTAAATTTTACTTCTTCATCTTTTAACCATTTGATATTTAACAAACCATCTACTACGGCAGCCTTCAAATATTTAGGGCCAAATTCTTTTTGGAAGGCATTCGCATAAGTGTAAGTCATACTGGCTGCGCTTTGTATATCCCCGTTTACGGCCTTTACATAATAACTGTCGCCATCTTTTGGTTTTGGTATAGAGATGTAGTTTTGTTTGCCCACTGTAAAGCCATCTTTAACTGAATTAAAACCCGAAGCTCCTTTCGCTTTATGGTATAATTGATAACCCACAACTTCGTCTCTATGCAAACTATCAACCGACCAAACTAAATTATATGTCGTATCGTTTGCGGTAAGTATTCGCAAATCGGTTGGTGGCGATAAAACCTTTACTATCGACTGAAAGGAAATCGTAGCTGTATCAGAATGATTACTTTGGTTAAACGAATTACTTTCGGCCACTACCACGTACTGGTACATCTCCTTTGGTTGTAAGGAACTCAAAGTATCTTTCCATAAATAATTATTGGTTTTATTTTTGGTGATGATAGATGAAGTTGCCACGAAATCTCCAGCATTGCCAACTCTTTTTTTAACATAATACCCTCTGGCGAATTCATCGGCATTGCTCCAGGTTACGTAAACAGCATTATTTTTTTGCGCAGCTTTTATACCCACAACTGCTTTCGGTACAATCACAAACTCTGGAATTACAAATACAGTAATGGATTGATAAACAGTTTCGCTTTGATGGGCGGTCATATCTAAACGGTAATAAAAAGGTTCGTTACTATCGTGAACATTATCTACATGCACACTATCTTTTGGATTTAACGTTGCTACTTTTTCAAATTTACCATCCATACTACGGCTTCTTTGTAGCACCAAGCTATTTACGGTAAAATTATTTTGCAGCTTCCATTTTATCACATTGTGATTGGTTCCTTTAATGTTCTCTACTTTGAATAAAATTGCATTAGGTTTCGCATCGGCGGGATAAGCTAAGGCCCAAGCATTTTCTGTAGCTACTGTGTTACCGCCAATAGTTGCGGTAATTACATATTGATAAATACCGGGCATTTTTCTGGTAGAAGTATCTGCAAATTTATATATCGCATTCGCCGCAATTTTTCTGTTAGCTCTTATGGTTTTTCCACCATCAAGCCCTTTTCTAACTACGTTGATAATTAAGCTATCTGCCCTAATTGCTAACGCAGGTTGATAATTAAGGATTACATCGCCGCCATCATACTTTGCACTAAAACTTGGCATAGTGCTGTTTTGGCTGGTCGATGGTGTAGTTTTTTGCTGCGCAATAGCAATATGTGCCGAAAACAGCAAACTGAATATGATGAGATACTTCATAGCTATTTAAAATTTAAAGAAGGTTTAAATGTAAATCCGTTGGCATCTTTTATCAATAATAGTTGGCCACCAGCAGAGAGTGTACCTAGACAATAAGATAGGCCGCCATTAAGTGTGAAGTTGATATTACCATCTAAATTCTTACCCGAATACGTTAAGGCAAACGAAGCTAAACCTTCTGCGCTAGCGCCAATAGTACATAGTTCTAAATCGTATAAGAAAGAAGCATTGGCAAAACCTAGCCCTCCAATAGTAACTGTAAATGTGTTGTTAAAATCTACTAATGTATAGACATCTACGCCAGCAGAAAAATCGAATACAGGCACGAAACTTCCCACAAGTGGAATATCATTTAAGGTAGGTCCAGGCAACTTAGGCAAGTTATCCTTGTTGAGAGTTTTCATCAAGTTCACATAAAATCCTTTTAGGCCTTTGTCAAACGATGGCGGCAAACTGTTACGTAGTGATACGCCCAATAATTTGCTTCGTAGATGAGCTGGTACTGATGCCGTATAATAACCTAGTGCCATACCACTTTTAAATTCTTTCGCAAGTGAGCTTGGCAAAGTATTTACACCAGTGACTTCGGCGTTATCAACAATCCCAACGAAAATTGCGCCGTTATTATCAATCTGTAAATTAGCACTACCATCTTGCAAGGTCATGTAACCTAATGTGATGCCTGCATTTTTGAAAGCTAAACTTCCGTTGAAAATTGACTTCTCAAAATCGTAGGTAATTGCAAGATCGCCAAATGGCGTAGTAATACCTTCCAACTGTATTCGTTTAGGACTTAGTTTATCATTCTCGATGGCACCGTTTACTACAAAATCTATAAGGTTAGCATCTTTAGCAAACAAATCTTTGTTCGGTTCACCGTATCCTATTGGTTGTCCCGTAAAGTTCACTAGTTTCCATTTTTTATTTTCTACTAAACTACCTCCTTGTAAAATAGCCATAGCTTTAGCACCCATCTTTATTTGTTGGTTCGGCAAAAAACGCATATCGATTTTATCTGGTGTTTTTGTAATTCGTCCGTTTATGTCTTTTATAGCATCATTTAAGGTGTTTTTATAGATATGCACTTTACCATCAACCGCTAACAAATTTTCTGAAATGTTATAAGTCAAACCTTCAAACTTCACTTTACCTTCCATTTCTACGTCGGTTTGCAGTTTTTCTATATTGAGCACTACCCCATTTTTATCAGCATTTTTATCTGAAGGTTTTTTCAGGTATTTGAACCTACACGTTACATTATCAGGCGCACCGGGAATTTCTAAATTTGTATTACCGATGAGCGTAAAGAAATCGCTGCCTACTTCGATACCTGATACCGTTTGTGCAACAACATTATAATAATTTACCTTGGTTGGCTCTACCAAAATGGTCTTATGCTTTCCATCGCTATAAGCACTTAGCATATTGATATTCACTTTCGAATTGCCTATACCAGGTAAATCGGCTAGGTAAGCCACCGTTTTTTGCGGACTACTTAAGTTTAAACGGTAATGTGGTTTTTGATCGAAAGATGCAGCGGCATCATAATTTAGTGTCATTCTTGCGCCGCGAGTTAACCAAAGTGGCGCTACGCCTGCTAAACTTAACTTTTCGTTTCCCTTCAACTCCGTTACGCCTAAATCTATCGAGTTTGGCATAATCAATAAATCGGTAAGTGCTACTTGTGGCAAATCAGTTTTTAAATTACCCTGCAAAACCCTAAATCCACCTTGATTGATTTCGTATTGTAAACCTTTACCTACCAAACTCCAGTTTTCCAATGGGATATTGATATCTCCCGTATGCTGGCTCCAAACAATATCATTTGTGGTGACTTTGAACTGTCCAGCTGGCATAGTTGATATGCCCACCAACGGAATGTTGAGGTTTACGTTTGCCGCTAAATTATAGCCTAGTTTATCCAAATAACTATCAGAACCTACCTTTAAACTTGCATTAAAGTTGTGTATTTTAAAGCTGCTCTTGCCATATAATGGATTTACCAAATACTTTGTTTCATTTACCAAATTAGGATTTGAAGCAAACACAAGCACTGGAAGCGTAGCTGCTCTGCCGGCAATTCTTATCCCGTTATCTAATAAAAACTTACCGTTATAATTGTAACTAAAATTAAATGATGACAATTCTGAAGTTACATATCCCAATAACATACCTACACCATTTCTGTTGGTAATACTAAGGTTTGTAAAGGTATTTTCTTTATCAGAACCAATAACTTCTGCCGAAAATTGGTCGAAAGCTTTAACTTTCAGTGCTGCTGTTTGCACCTCTATACTTGTTCCTGATGGTGCAAAACCGCCATTAGCCGCTTGTACGGTTGCTAATTGTTTAAATGGCAATTTAACATCCGCCAGTTCTTGCTTAAAATTATTGTTGGTTGGTAGCTTAGTAAACGCTCCTGTAATAACCGAAGTGTAATAATTTGGCTTGTGTAAAGAATGAACCTCTATTGGTAAGCCCCAAATTTCTGCTTTCTGTTCTAATTTCTTCAAATTGAAATCTGCGTTAGCTTGTCCATTGTAGCCAGTTACACTTTTTACTTCCATTACATAACCTGGTGTACCACTTTTTACTGCATGAACTTTAATTGGTAAATCTTGGCTGAACTGTAAGGCAGCAATCCACATTTTAGGATTAATAGCACCATACAACGTGTATTTTCCCGCACCGTCGGTATAAACGGAATTTTGTATTTCGCCATCTTCGTTTGTACCACTTACGGTGTAAACTCTGGCGTTTGCAATTGGTGCTCCAGTAGTGGCATCTCTCACAAAACCCGAAACTGTCTGACCTTTAGCTAATTTCAAGGTAATCAGCCTTACTGTTTTAGAAATTGGAATTTTAACGTAATCATCATAGGTTACATAACCGCTTGCCACTACCCTCACCTTAAATTCGTTATCTGGACTTGCAAAAGCAATTTCTTGCGTTAGGCCAGTATAAGCGTTGCTCGCATAATATGCAACTGTGTTGTTACCTACACCTACATCGCTCTTTTTAACTGGCTGCCCATTCTCATCCACTATTTTAAATTGTACCCGATGTAGTTTTTCTTTAAGGATAATTCTACCATTTGCAGTACCATCTAACGTAGTTACAACCGTATAATCGTTTGGTTTGATGTAAGGATATAAAGTTTCTGGAAAATAATTATCTACTACAGGTACTACCTCAACGGCTTGCACCAAGGTCGCTGCATTTTGTATCAAGAAAAAGCCATTGCTTTGCGTTTTGATAAACGGTCCATTACCAACCCTAACGTTTGCCATTACAGGTTGTCCTTTTTGGTTCACCACAAAACCCGTTATTGCTCCAGCACCAACTAATTCTTGCTCTACCGATGCAGGGAAACGTTCACCAAGTTTAATATCTTGCTTTTCTGCCACAACTTTATCTTGGTAACCATATTTAGAAACCACAATTTTCCTATACACTCCTTCTTTTAAATCACCTAACTGAAAGTAGCCGTTAACATCTGTTTTGTGGGTTTCCTCGTCAACTATCGTCGCTGTTGCAGTATTCGAATTATAGGTATAAATGGTTACGTAAGCATAAGGTACACCAACCGGCACACCGTTTTGGGCAACGATAGCTCTGAGGTAAATCTCCGGCTTTTTAGGTTTAAGACTAAGTTCTTGTTTGATGGTAAACACTTTAAACTCGCTATTAAAAGTTGCACCAGAAATATTGTAACCCGCATTAAAAGCCTGCTCCTGAATGGCAGTATTTGCCGAAGCACTCGAAATTAAAATTCCCTCTGGCTGATAATTAAAATTCCCTTCAAACGGATTTAATGCACCAACAGCCATGTGACTGTGATGAGGTAGCAAATTTTGTATTTTTGCCACACCATCGCCATTGGTCTTAGTAATAGCTGTTATCTGCAAATCTTCCCCATGATATTTAACGGTTTGCCCTTTGTAGTTTTCTGCATCAGCTTCTATTGGCATCGTTAAGGGGTCATCTGCCGCGTCTGTATGTTTATTTGGCTTAGTAGCACCATCATTTATCCCTGTGATATAAGAATGATGTTCTAAAATATTTACCGGGTAATTAGAAAGCACTTTTCCTGGATCAACAGCTTGGTTATTGAAGTCTTTATGAGCTTTAACGGTTAAATCAACATTGTACGATTTAACAAAAACCAATTCATCAGGCAACACCGTAGTTTTACCAACTTTCGGAAAAATAAACATCTCAGAACTGGTAAAATAACTTTCATCATCAATTAATGGTCTAATTACCCCAAAATAGCTTTTACCATTTTTTGTACCGATATAACCAAGTTTGTAATTGTTCGTAAAGGTAAAGCTGAAACTTCCATCTGGCTTTAATTGTACCGATGCATTACCAACAACTTTATCATAAAAAATCTTCTCACCATTTATATCCAAATACTTGCCTTCTAAATAATTAGAATTAAGATTACCAACTGGTTTAACATCAGCATAAGTTTGCGGATTTTTAGTTTTACTTTCAACCAAAGTGTAAGTAAAATCTACCTTTACATTTTTTAAGGGCTTTTCATTTCCCAACATATAGAACCTGTCGCCCGCAACAGCATCTGGATAAGCGCTATAATCCACCTTGTCTACAGAAGAATTTAGATATAGCCCCGTTAACTGGTTGGTTCTTACTTGAGGGAAATTCAAATTTATGTTTTTTGGCTGCTCGTCTATTTGTTTGTATCGATATAAAAACCTACCAGTAATTGTACTTAAGATAGGTGCAGGTGGCTGCTCGGTCGCTTTTGGTTTTTCTTTATAAACGAAGGTCACCAAATTACTTTTACCTAAGTTCTCGAACCTAACCATCTTGCCTTCTTTGTCTTTAGCTTCTGCCAAAACCCAAACAGCATAAGTAGCACCGTCTTCCGATTTGGTTACAATGGCAGACCTGTTAACCGTTGGAGTTGCACCAGTAGTAATGAACGTTTCAGAACTATTGTGTATCAACTGCAAATTGGTAGCCAAAGCTAATTGAGGACTGATACCATTTGGCACTTTAGAAACTAAAACCTTGTAAGTAGCGGCATGCGTTAACGATGGTGCTGTCCAATCTATTTTAACCGAAGGTGGTACATTTGCGTCCGCTTGTGTAATCAACTGATTGTCAATTGGTGAAATAATTTTGGGTGCAGCAACTAAGGTTTCAGAAATGCCCGAATTTTCTACACAGTCAAAAGCTGCAATTTCGCTAAATCCGTTGTTTTGATATTGTATACCAGATAAATCAAAGACCTTCACACGCCAAGCATAACGTTTACCCAATTTTAAAGGCACGGTATTAATGTAAGTAGTTTCTTTGGTGTTCGTATTTATCAAAAATACCTCTTTATCAAATATTTTTTGAGGATTTGAATTTACATCTGGTAGTTCTACCAACTGAAAATTATACTGTGCATTAGCATTTCTAGTGCCTACTCCCGACCATCTAAAAGCCAAATTTTGAGAAAGCAGCTGTGAAATCTTCGCATTATTGGGACTGATGACACTTGGCGCAATAGCCAAAACAACAGGAGCTTGATATACAAATGTATTTGCCTGACTAACGCCATTGTTCTTAAAAACCGTTCTGCCAGTTGGGTCTACTGCTTTCACTCGCCACGCATAATTTCTACCAATTATCAGAGGCGGGTCGGCTGGTGATAAAATGTACGAAAATCCGCTCAGTGTTTTATTTACCAAAGGAAAGGAAACTGAATTAAGTAATTGGTTAGGGTCTCTAACGCCACGAGGTATTTCTGCAAGCTGTAAAACATACTGTGTTCCGGCAGGTGCAAAACCCGCATTTATCCAATTAAAAACCACACTTTGAGGCGTAGTTGCAAATACACTTGAATTGGCTTGTGGACCAATTAACACGGGCGCATCTGGATAAGTAATGCTGATGGTAGTACAACCCAAAGGTTCCGTTGCCGATAAAACCTGATTGGTGGCCATATCAACCGCTTGTATGCAAAACTTGTAATTTCCTTCGGGCAAGCGTGATGTTTGCACCAATTTCACCTTATCTACCCCGTAAACATTCAACGTGTTTACATCAAAAATATCTTTTAAAGCTAAACCATTGAGTTGCCTTACCTGATTGGGATTTAAAACAATTGGCTGTAATGGCACATAGTTAGATTTTGTAGTAATTCTAATACCATTGTCGCCTTCCAGTTGCCCAGTAAGTTTGATGTTTTTCGTAGTATTTGTTAAATTCTGTAAGGTTAAAAACACTTTCGATGCATTTGCGCCAGAATAATCCGAATAAAAAGGCGAATAAGGTGGAGTAATATTGACGTTAATATTTACACTTTGAGCAAGCACATTGTTGCTAAAAAAGGCACATACACTAATAAACAGCAAAGCTGATATTCTTTTAAAATAGTTGATGAATAGATAAAGATTGTTCATGGCTATCGGATTAAAAGGTGTGTACCAAACTCAGATTTGACCTCAATTCATCGAAAGAAGGCATGAGCACATCGTTAGAATTACTTTTCAGATATCCCACACTCAAGTTTGCTGCGTTGCGCTGGTTCAGTTTGTATGATGTATTTAAATTAAGGTTGATGATATTTCCAGTTGCTATTTGGTTTGTGCGTTGCCACTGATAGGTGAACGCCGTGTTTAAACCAATTTTCGATTTAGCCAAAGTTTGGTTGAATGCTACCGTAGGTCCATAAAAAACGGAATTACCAAAAGCCATTTCGGCGATGGTATAATTCATACTGGTGTTAATACCAAAAGCTCTTTTTGGTAAATCCAATTGGTAAGCAACATTTACTGCTTTGCTGTTAGATTTGCTATTTGGCTTGGTGAAATTGTTTAAATCTACCAGCGATTGTAAATTACCAACCAATATAAAGCCGTGAGAAATAGTTTCTTTATTGATATTGTATCGCAAAATAGAACTTAGATTATGGTTGGTTCTGGCTACGCGAAATTGGTCGATGATTGGATTTAGACCTCTGTCTTGGGTGATACCGAAATTAGTATAACGTAAATCGATACCGTAAGCAGGCTTGTTATACGAAACATTTACCGAGCCTATTTTTCGGTTAGAACGATAAGCTTTATCTTTTAAAATATTGTCGTTCTGTAAACCAAAACTGCCTCCTACCTGCAGCTGACTTTTAAATAATCTTGCCATTCCTTCTACCGTATAATTCTGCACATCGGTTTCGAAATAGTAAGCACCCATGCTTTTGTAATCGGGGTCTACCCTGCGGTATTTCAGTTTGATGTTATAATTGGTAGCATTGTAACCTAAACTCGTTTGTCCAGCGGTAAGTAGTTGCGCTGATGAATTTAGTGTTACTAAATCTTTGATAAAATCGACTTTGTCTAGTTTTAGGTTTTTGACAGTATCAGATAATACATTTCTGGTGTAAATGCTACCAGAAACATCCATATCCCAAACAAATCTTTTCAAAAAGCTAAACTTCGAAGAAATACCTAAAACCATATTTTCTGATGGCGTTAAAATTCCAGAAGTAATAGGCCTACTAAGTGATGTTGCGTCGTCTTTTGCGTTCAAGAAAATCAAATCTACATGGTTACGTTCCGTTCCCAATCCAATTTTTGCACTGTAGCCTGTACGTTTGTAAGCTGGCTGTTGCGCTAATGCCAAAGGTTGGTTCAAATCTTCTTCTATCGCTTTATTAAATCTCCCATAAACAAAACCTAACCTTAACTTCCCAGGATTTAGCTCTACACCGCCACCCAAAAAATTATGTCCCGCTAGGGTAAATGGCGAAAACTCTAAACTACGCCAGCCAGCGTGTACGGTTATCCATTTATAAGTTGGACTAATACCATACTGATTGAACGGTTGCGTGTAGTTTCTTTGCTGGTCGCTCACTACTACCGAAAATGGAAAAGATACACCGTACAATGACAAAGTTGGTGCGCCGTTAAAAATGTAAGAGAAATCTCTTTGCCTTGAGGGGATGCCCTTTACATTGTAGGTACCCAAACCAATGCCAAAATTCCCGCTCAATGCGACTGGTTTCTGTTTAGCAATTTGAGCTACGTCTTGTGATTTCCCACTAAAAACAAAGCCTACAGATATGAAGTAAAGGAGAACTAAAAGCCTTTTCATGTGCATCAATATTTATGGTTAATGATTAAGCTGATGCGACAATTGAACATCAGCTATGCGGCTATTATTTCAACTTTATAAAATCCTTGTCGCTGATTTTAAGCTTTTGCATGGTCTGCAACATTGGTGTATTTTGGTTCATATTGCTTAACACTCCTGTAGAACTTTGGGGAGCAATCACTATCCTAACCTTATCTACAGCAAATGGTGTGTGCGTAGACCCGTATCCATTTTTATAAGCAATCCTCACTTTTGCTGTCGTAGCATCGGTTCTTAAGTAATAATTATAATATAGCAATTGTCCAGTGCCAGCTGTAGAGGCTTCGGTATAATTTAACTGTTTCCAACTGTATACACCAGCGCCTTCATTTTTACGTAAATACACCATCACAATTCCTGCTTTTGCAGCTGCAACGTTTGCCGATGGAATGTTAAACACAGTAGTGGTATCATTTGCAAAAGTTCCCTGTTTTGTTAGCGCATTAGCGTCTGCATTGTCATACTTCCAGAAAAAAGTGAAATTATCTGCTGTTTCCAATGCAATTACATTAGAATTACCATCTGCACCGCGTAAACTAAATCCAGGATAAGGCCAAGCACCACTGCTTTTAGGTCCATACATGGTATATGCAGTTAAATCGATATAGTAATCGCCATTATTGCCCTGAGTATTTTGTGGAGGTCCCCCACCGTTTAGGATGGTATTTCCGTTGGTGCCGTTAGATCCATTAGTACCGTTTGTACCATCAGCTCCTTTTAAACTAGTGCCCATTCCCCAACCAAAAGTTGCATGTTTAGGTCCATAAAGCATTACTGGCAAACGAGAAAAGTAAAAATCGCCCACTTTGCCTAGTGTTGGGTCGGGAGCCGTTTCTCCGGCATAAATTATCGTTCCATCAGCTCCTGCCGGACCAGTTGGCCCTTGCGCACCTTGTGCACCACGAAGCAAAATAGGCGTACCCCAGCCAGCTGTAGTTTTTGGTCCATATAGTAAAAAGTTCGTTTTATCTAAGAAATAGTCTCCATTTATACCGATTGTTGTTGATGGAGCTGCTGTACCACTTAGGGTAGTACTTCCATTTGTACCGTTCGTACCATTAGTGCCATTGGTTCCGTTAGAACCGTTGTTGCCATTTGCTCCAGTAGCACCAACCAAAGTTATTGGTGTCCCCCAACCTGTCGCAGTTTTAGGTCCATACAAATTACCTGTGTTTTTATCGAGGTAGTAATCTCCATTTACACCTAATGTTGTAGCTGGCGCACCTGTACCACTGTACATGATACTGCCATCTTTACCAGCAGCGCCAACCGCTCCGGCAGGTCCCGCAGCTCCAGCCGGACCTTCTGGCCCAGTTAATCCAGTTTCTGAACAAGCGTTAAACAATAGCGCACAGCAGATGATAATTAGAAAAAAACCGCGATTTTTCATTGCATTTAGGATTTTATGTTGATTAAAATTAGAGAAGCAATACCGTGAAAGAGGTATATTATCGATGAAGGGAAAGGAATAATCGGTAAACGGAATTACAAGTTTAAAATGCCGGATGGATAGCATCTGGTCTGTATACCACCCTAAATTTTCCTTCGCTTAGTTTACTGGTCTTCTTAGGATTGGTTTCGTAAACGGCATGTAAGGTTGGTGAAAACGTACCTTCTATGATATAAGCCTTTGTATCCGATTTATCGATGCTAATGAGCTGCACCGTATTTTCTTGAACAGGATGATCGAATGTGGTGCTCGCCATTTCTTTGTCAGAACTTTTGGCTTCTGGAAAATAAAATACACCGCTCAGCATTCCATTGTCGTTTCTGGTTGATGGATAGTTGCCAGGTTTTAATTCTATAGCAGAGTGAAACGACAAATCCATTCTAGACCCGTCTTCGGCCTCTGCAAAAATAGAAAACTGATGTCCCAATTCCTTGTAGCTCACATTGTAAGTTTTAAACTCTTTGGATGGAAAAGCTTCCCACAATGCGCCATCAATTTTTACGGAGAAATATTCTGCTGTATTTTTTGAGGTTTGAACATCTCCATTGGCCTGCTTAGTACCCGAGTTAGAGGTACAAGAAATTACAGATGCAAGAAGTGGCAGAATAAATAGCTGGATGCCAAATTTTCTAGCTGTTTTTGAGTTTGTCTTCATATCCATTAAGATTTAACTTAAATCTATGGATGGAATTAGGCCAATAACTTTTATAATCTGTAAAGGTCATGGAATAATCGATGAAAGGATTACTTATTAAAAACAACCTTCATCGTAGTACTTTCTTCGCTACTAACTATCTGCAACGATGCACCTACCTTTTCCAGTAATTCCTTAACAATCAATAAACCGTAACCAGACGATTTACTTTTCACTTGGGTATCGTTCATCAGTTCGTTTATCCGCTCTTGCGGGATAACTTCTCCTTTGTTTATTATTGATATAAACGCATGTTGCTGCTCATCCAAACCAGTACTTAAATCAATCGAAGTATTTTCGAAAGCATGGTTTATCGCATTTTGGATAAGGTTCCGCAACACTATCGTCAACAAATTTTCATCACTCTGTATGGTGGTTACAGCTAAGTTTCCGATGTTAATCTCTAAGTTTTTCGCATCTGCCTGATTTTGCATCAAACCTTTAGCGGCTGTAAACAAATCGTTCATGGCAACAGGACAAATAGCCAGCTCAAAATGTTCCATCTGGCTTTTCGACCAAATCAACAAATCTTCCATTGTAGCTAGCAATTGCCTAGACGACTGCATTAATTTCTGCTGATGTTGTTGTTTATTTTCTTCAGTAAAAGCATTCGGGTTGGTTTGCTGCAACTTCAAAAACGTAAAAAGCTGACTAACCGGACTTCGTAAATCATGTGAAATGATACTGAATAATTTTGCTTTCGTCTGATTGGCATTGCTCAATTCCTCATTTAAACTATCTAACTGTGCGTTTTTGAATGCAAGTAAGCGATTTGCTTTCTGCTTGGTGCTGTAGCTATATAAAATTGCACCTAAAACCAATAGTAGCAAAACAGCTCCCCCAATTAACAAGGCTCGTGTAGTTTTTTCTTGCTGCAACTGCAAATCTTTAATATCATTTTCTTTATGCAGCGCACCAATTTTTTGTTCCTTAAATTGGTTTTGAAATTTAGCTTCCATCTCTGCCAAATTCAACGATATTTTACTTTGGTTCAAGCTATCAGACAATGAAACATACTCGTTAAAATGTTTTTGTGCAGCTTGCTGGTTTCCTGATGAAATCTCTACGGCAGTAAGCGACTTCAGTAAATCTACATACTGCTCTTTGTTGTAGGTTTTAGCCCCATTTTCCGCCAGGTGATAATATTTAATAGCTAGCGGGTAACTTTTCACAGCCTTGTAGTAATCACCGTAAGCTAAATTAACAGATGAAGTAAGGATTTCCTTGTTATCTTTTTTGGCTTGCTCATCAGCTTTATCAAGATACTTTTTTGCTTGTGCGTAATTGTTTCCCTTCATCTCCAATGTGGCCATTTCTACACTAGAAGAAACCAACTCCGACCAATTTCCCCCCTCTCCTACGTTGTGCAATAATTGATAGTATTTTAACGCCTCCTTTTTATTGCTGAGCTGCACATAACTACGTATAAATTTCCCATAAGCGGTAATATCAATAATCTTCGAAGCATTTAAAAAAGGCTTTGCTTCGTTTAAATATTCAATCGATTTTTGGGGTTGCTTCATGTATAGATAAATCTCGGCCACCATCGCCAACATTACCGCATAATCTAACCTCAGCTTTGCAATTTTAGTAGTATCGGCAATTGGCTTTTGTAATTCTACTGCCTTTAAAAAATTGCCCAAAGCTATACTATAATAAAATTTTTGCTGCTGATTGTAAATCCCAAGGTTATAGTAAATATTTCCTTTTGTTTTTAAGGTGTCATTACTTTCAGCTATCGATTTTAACTTCTGTGCCGCCGAATCGGCCTTTGCCTGTAAACCTAAATAGTGGTACAATACTACTAAGTTTCCTAAAGGCTTTAAGCTCTTCTCCAATAATTTGGCTTGTTGAGCATCGGCGTAAGCCTGTTCAAAGTGCTTTTGTGTAGTTTTAAAATCTTGCTTGTAGTAAAATCCTGTACCAATGGCGATGTTAAAGGCATATTTAAACTCAAGGTCATTGGGCTTGGTCATTTTTAGTCCAATGTTGCCTTCTTTAATTAATTCATTTAAGGTTTCGGGCTTACCGCTAAAAGTTGCTAAAATGTCTGCACATTTTTTTTCTTGCTTTTTTAATTGATCAGTATGTTCATTACGTTGTGCAAAAACCAACGTAGTTAAACAAGCTAACAATAATGTAGATAGGTAGTTCTTCATCTTTGTTATTTTAATACTTGCTTGGTTTCTTTTAAATATGTTTTACCTATAGGCAAAGCAGTTCCATTAATTAAAGTAAGTGTTTTGGCACCATAGCTAGCAATGCGATGAGTTGGCACCACATAACTTCTGTGTATTCTTTTGAATTTCCCTTCTGGCAGCGACTCTAAAAAACTGCCTAAAGTTGTTAATGTGAGGTGGTCTTTTTTATCGGTTACAATTTTGGTGTAATCACCATAAGCTTCCAAATAAATCACTTCGCTGGCATTAAGATTAACTGTATTGTGTCCTTCCTTAAAAATGATTTTCTCATTCTCGAACATCACATCGTAGGCATTTGCCTTATCTATCAACTGTACAAAATCGCAAATGCGTTTTACTGTGTGCTCAAACCGAGTAGTTTCTAGTGGCTTTAAAATAAAATCGAATACATTTAACTGAAAACCCTCCAGCGCAAACTCTGGATGAGAAGAGATGATAACATTAATAGAATTTAAATCCGTAATGCGCCTCACAAAATCCAACCCATTTAACTCGGGCATATCAATATCTAAGAAAAGAATATCAGGCCTAGTGGTTTGCAAGGTAGATAGCGCCTCTATTGGGTTTCCAAAACTGCCAATTATTTTTAGGTTTTGACAAAGCTTAACTTCCGCCTCCACCGCCATTCGGTCAAGATCGTCATCATCAATAATTATGCAGTTTAACATCTCGTTCATAGGTGTTTGGCTTATTCACATAAAGATACACAAAAGACAACAAAAAAGTTATCTACGAAATTTTCGTAAATATTTCTTTCAGAAACTAATTTATTAGTTAACTTAGGGCATGCAGATCAAATCTTTAATCCTTCTGGTATTTATTCTACTGTTTTGTCAAACATCTTTTAGCCAGGGTAATTTTAGCATCAGCGGTATTGTACGAGATGATAAAGAAACAATCCCGGGTGCAGCAGTTTATCTAAGTGGCACTAAAATATCTACAATTACCAATAATGAAGGTAAGTTTTCACTACCTAAATTACCTGCAGGTAGTTACGATATTTTAATTCAAGTTGTTGGCTACCTCCCCTTTGCAAAAAACATTATCATTATCGATAAAAACATTCACCTTGATGCAACCTTAAAAGCAAATGCGGTAACACTAAACGAAGTGGTTATTAAACCAGATCCAAACCGCTTGCACTATCTTAACGTGTTTAAAGATTTCTTTATCGGCAGAACACCGAATGCCAAAGAGTGCAAAATACTTAACAGCGAAGTCCTTTCTATAGATTACGATAAGCAACAGCGAATGCTCACTGTAAATAGCAATGAATTTCTCATTATAGAGAACAAAGCTTTAGGCTACAGAATTAAATACCTGTTACAAAACTTCGAATATGACTATAGAACCCGTATCGTCTACTTTGCTGGCTTTCCATTTTTTGAAGAAATGAAAGGTTCAAAATCTAAAATCAAAAGATGGAACCAAAAGCGAAATACTGCCTATTATGGCTCGCCGCAGCATTTTTATCAATCGCTTTACGATAATAAAATTGATGAAGAAGGTTTCGTGATACATAAATTAGCGACAATTGGCAATAAAAACAGACAGCCAGATAGTGTCATCAGTGCAAATATCAGGAAACTGTCGACGGGTTCAAAAGCTATTAATATGCTTACATTTACTAAAGACGACTCGTTGAATTACTGGTTAAAAGAACGTAGCAAACCTAAAAGTATGGCAGTTTTAAATAAAGCAAAAGTGCTTACCGACACTTTGGTTAAGACCTACAACCAAGACCTGAAAAGCCTTAACTATACAGACGAACTTTTTGTGATGTATACCAAAGAAAAAGAAAGCATAGAATACAGCAATATGGGATTTCAGGTAAGTCGTGCGCCCGACATGGGAAATTATCAAGTGTCGCTAATTAATTTAGTGGCTCCGCCCATATTGTTCTATAAAAATGGAAGCGTTGCCAATCCAAGAAGCTTTTTATACAAGGGCTATTGGGCTTACGAAAAAATGGCTGACGCAGTACCTATTGAATTTAAACCTGTTACACTAAAATAAGTTTAAAAATTTTAGTTAATTAATACCGATCTTTAGCATATACTCGGCGTTTAATGAATAGAAAATCAAAAATAAAATCCATTCTTTTTTTTGCTGTGCTATTAATATACACTGTAAGTTTTGCTCAAAACACTTATAAAATTAGTGGTGTAGTTAGAGATGAAAATGGATCAATACCTGGAGCTGCAATATACATAAGCAGCACAAAAATTATGACCTTGTCAGATAACCAAGGCAAGTTCATATTGGATAATATCCCTATAGGCAACTACGAAATTCTAATTCATGTTGTAGGGTATGTTCCATATTCTAAAAAATTTAATATCTCCGACAAAAATATTTATCTCGACGCTTCATTATTACCAAGTATTATTTCACTAGATGAAGTTGTAATTAAATCAGATCCAAATCGCCCTGCATATATTGCAATGTTCACTGAATTGTTCATCGGTAAAACTTCTAACGCAGAAAAGTGCAAAATTCTAAACCCAGATATCTTAAATGTAAACTATGATAAAGAAAATACAACCTTATCAGTAAGCAGTGATCAATTTCTAATTGTAGAGAACAAAGCTTTAGGATATAGAATAAAATATCTGCTTAAGCATTTCAATTATAATTATTCTACACGTAGAGTTTCGTATTCAGGCTCTCCATTTTTTGAGGAACTGGAAAGTCCATCTTCTAAACACAACAACTGGCTAAAAAACAGAGACATTGCTTACTATGGTTCTCAACAACATTTTTTTAAGTCACTTTATAATGGCAACGCAAAACTGGAAGGTTTCAAAGTATTCAAACGAATTAAAAATATCGACCGTAAGCCGGATAGCGTTATCGACCTAAACTTAAAAAAAGCAATTGCTAATATTAGAATAAACAATAATAAATCTGAAGGATCAGTTTCTTTCGAATATTGGATTAATGAAAGAAAAAAACCGAAGCTGATATTCGACGAAAATGAGCTAGATATTGAAACCTTGGTAAAAAGCGAGGGTAAAGAACTAAAGTCTCTTAATTTTGAAAAAGAAATTTTAGTTATTTATACAAAAGACACTGAAAATAAAAGATTTTCTGAGTCAGGACTTTATCTACAAAGACCAAAAGGCCTGACTGGTTTTCAAACCTCAAGTATTCTAGTCTCAAATCCACCTATTTTATTTTATAAAAATAGCGCAATTTATCATAAAGGAAACACTCATGAAAGAGATTTTGTATCTGATGGTTATTGGGCTTACAAAAGATTTGCGGAGGCACTTCCATTAGAATTTGAACCAACAGCTGTGAAATAGTTTTTGAAAAGCAAATACTACCTCTGTAGGTTACTTTAGTCCCGCTTTTCGCTACTCCCGATTAAAGCTGTGCAACATACAAGTATTTGTTAAAACAATAAAAACAGTTGCTTACATCGCGATCCGCTGCAATCGGGTTTAAAATGCAAATTAACTGCGACTAGGTTAATTTCTCTATCCAAATTACAGTATTTTTCGCCAGCAAAAAGAGTAAAAAAATCACTTCAAAATACTAATATTTTTAGTAATTTCACTTTATGAAAAGTGATGAAGAAGGAAATGTTTATTTAAGTGGCAGAGGTGCACAACTTAATACAAATAACAAATTTTTAAAAAACTCCCTCAGTCAAGAACATGTAGAAGGCATTGATGATTGGGAAATTTCAAATGAAAAAACATCTTTCATTTATAGTTCTGCCAAAAGCATCGTTAACAAAGTAGAAAGTCCTGACGTTGGCATGATGTACTCGCTTAACCCCTACCAAGGTTGCGAACATGGTTGTATTTACTGTTACGCCCGCAACTCTCACGAATATTGGGGCTTTAGTGCTGGTTTAGATTTCGAGCGCAAAATCATCGTTAAAAAAGATGCCCCAGAGTTATTCCGAAAGTTCATCGAGAAAAAAGGTTGGCCAGCTATTCCTATCAGTCTCTCTGGAAATACAGATTGTTATCAGCCTTGCGAAAGAAAATACAAACTCACCAGACAGATACTTCAAATTGCGTTAGCATATAAACAACCCATTTCGCTCATCACAAAAAATGCACTGATACTTCGTGATATTGATATCCTACAAGAAATGGCGAAGCACAATTTGGTTTTCACATTTGTATCTATCACCAGCTTAAATGAAAATTTAAGACAGAAATTAGAACCGAGAACTACCACAGCGAAACAGCGGTTGAAAGTAATCGAACAATTAAGCAAAGCTAATGTACCGATGGGCGTAATGGCAGCACCAATGATACCTGGTTTAAACAATCACGAAATCCCTGCCATATTAAAAGCTTGCGCAGAAGCTGGTGCTATTTCTGCGGGCTACACTGTGGTACGGTTAAATGGGATTATCCATCAAATATTTGAAGATTGGTTACGAAAAAACTTTCCCGATAGGTTTGATAAAGTTTGGCATCAAATACAAGATTGCCACAACGGAACCGTAAACGATAGTAGGTTTGGAACGAGAATGCGTGGCGAAGGAAACTTTGCACAGTTAATAAACACCACTTTTAAACTACACTGCAGATTAAACGGATTGAACGTAAAAAAAATAGAGCTCGACAGTTCTCATTTCAGAAAACCACAAGCTCAATTAGGTTTGTTTTGATAATTAGCGTGATTTCGGGATGAGAAATTGAGGATTTAGCTAGCGATAGCGCTTCCATCCTTCGTTCAGCTTATTTTCGGTCTCTTATTTTTCGGGTAGTATCAATAAGCCCAAGCATTTACTTTGAAAGAAAAATAAGCAACCGAGAGTTTTTGTTACTTTTTGCGGTCAAAAAGTAAGAGCCCAGCGGCGGCGAGCTAAAAAACACATTTAAAAAACGATTAGATAAAGAATGTAAACATAGCTTAAATTGAACATATGTTAATTACCTGCTACTTCTTTTTCTTATACTCAATCTTTACATTACCTACCCCTTGTTCTATCAAACCAATTTTCTTTGCAGATTTCTTAGATAAATCTATAATTCTGCCTGCTACATGCGGCCCACGGTCTTGAATTACAACTTTGGTACTTTTTCCTGTGGCTAGGTTTGTAACCTTCACTTTGGTGCCAAAAGGCAGGGTTTTGTGTGCTGCAATTTTCTTCGAATTTCTAAACGTTACGCCACTGACAGTTTTTCTTCCGTTAAACTTATCTGCGTAATAAGACGCTTTACCTGTTTGGCTAACCTTTGGGCTACAAGCGAACAACAAACTCACTGCAAAAAGTAGTATCAATATTCTCATGTTAATCTATTATATATTTAGCCACAGATGCACAAATTTCTATAATATTTAAATCCAATAAATTCATCTGTACATCTGTGGCTAAAATTTTCCAAACATAAAATATGTTCATATTATTTAAACATAAAAAAAGTCCCGAAATTACTTTCGGGACTTTCTATTTTAAGGATTATGCTCCTTCTTCTTTCTTTTTCTTCTTGCTACTGCCCTTTGTTGGCGCAACTACAATCTCTTCTTTTTCCTTATCGTAGTTTACCTCAAGCGTATCGCCTTCGTTTACTTCTCCTTTTAGAATTTCCTCAGCAATTGGGTCTTCTAAATATTTCTGGATAGCACGTTTCAACGGACGAGCACCAAATGCACTATCAAAACCTTTCTCAGCGATGAAGTTTTTAGCATCGTCGGTTAATTTAATTTGGTAACCCAAACCTTGTACTCTTCCAAATAAAGCTCTCAACTCAATATCAATAATTTTGAAGATTTCTTCTTTACCTAATGAGTTAAACACAACCACATCATCAATTCTATTTAAGAATTCTGGCGCAAAAGCACGTTTCAACGCATTTTCAATTACACCACGGCTGTGCGCTTCATTTTGGTCTACCTTAGCAGTAGTAGAGAAACCAACACCAGCACCGAAATCTTTCAATTGGCGTGCACCAATGTTCGAAGTCATGATGATGATTGTATTTCTAAAATCAACTTTTCTACCCAAACTATCGGTTAACTGACCTTCATCCAATACTTGTAACAAGATATTAAATACATCTGGGTGTGCTTTTTCAATCTCATCTAGCAAAATTACCGAATAAGGTTTTCTACGAACTTTCTCCGTCAACTGACCACCTTCTTCGTAACCAACATATCCCGGAGGCGCTCCTACTAAACGAGAAACAGCAAATTTCTCCATGTATTCACTCATGTCAATCTGAATTAGCGAGTCGTCAGTGTCGAACATAAAACGAGCCAATTCTTTAGCCAACTCCGTTTTACCAACACCCGTTGGGCCTAAGAAAATGAACGAACCAATTGGTTTTTTCGGGTCTTTTAATCCAGCTCTTGTACGTTGGATAGCTTTAGTTAATTTCTTAATCGCATCATCCTGACCAATAATTTTATCAGCGACAGTATCGTACATGTTCAATAGCTTAGTGCTATCGGTTTGTCCAACACGTTGCAACGGAATACCAGTCATCATAGATACTACCTCAGCTACATTATCTTCAGAAACTTCATAACGTTTAGTCTTAGTTTCTGCTTCCCACTCAGCTTTAGCTTTATCTAATTCTTCTAATAAGTTTTTCTCCGTATCGCGAAGTTTTGCAGCCTCTTCATATTTTTGGCTCTTCACTACACGGTTTTTCTCTAACTTAATATCTTCAATCTTCGCTTCAATAGCAATGATGTTATCAGGAACGTGAATGTTGGTCAAGTGAACTCTCGAACCAGCTTCGTCCAAAGCATCAATCGCTTTATCAGGCAAAAATCTATCAGTAATATATCTAGATGTTAAAGCCACACAAGCATTAATTGCTTCTTCGGTATAAGTTACACCATGGTGGTCTTCGTACTTCTCTTTAATACGATTTAAAATTTCAATCGTTTCATCTGGAGAAGCAGGCTCAATCATCACTTTTTGGAAACGACGGTCTAAAGCACCATCTTTCTCAATGTACTGACGATATTCATCTAAAGTGGTAGCACCGATACATTGTATTTCGCCTCTGGCTAATGCCGGCTTAAACATGTTCGAAGCATCTAACGAGCCCGAAGCACCACCTGCACCAACAATCGTATGAATTTCATCGATGAACAAAATCACATCTGTAGATTTCTCCAGCTCGTTCATTACCGCTTTCATACGCTCCTCAAACTGACCGCGGTATTTTGTGCCAGCCACCAAAGAAGCTAAATCTAACGTAACTACACGCTTGCCAAACAACACCCTAGAAACCTTGCGTTGTACAATTCGCAATGCCAAACCTTCGGCAATTGCACTTTTACCCACACCAGGCTCACCAATTAAAATTGGGTTGTTTTTCTTTCTACGCGATAAAATTTGCGACACACGCTCAATCTCTTTCTCGCGACCAACAATTGGGTCTAATCTTCCTTCTTCCGCAGCACGTGTTAAATCTCTACCGAAATTATCTAGAACAGGAGTTTTCGATTTAATATCTGAAACTTTTTTAGGAGCAGTGAAGCTTTCTTCTTCTTGATAATCGTCATCGCCGCCGGCAGTACCACCACCTTGCGCCTCGTCTCTAAATCCGTTTTTATTAACTTCTACCTCTTGTTTAAAAATCTCGTAGTTAATACCGTATTGCAATAAAATTTGCGATGCAATGTTATCATCATCTCTCAAAATAGACAACAATAAATGCTCCGTACCAATTAAATCGCTTTTAAATATTTTTGCCTCTAAATAGGTAATCTTCAAAACCTTTTCAGCTTGTTTGGTTAATGGGATATTGCCCAAATTAACCGTAACGCTCGAAGTGCCCCTAACGGCCTCTTCAATAGAGCGGCGAAGTTTCAACGTATCAACACTTAACGATTTTAAAATCTTAATTGCCATACCATCTCCTTCGCGAATAAGGCCCAACAACAAGTGCTCAGCTCCTATATAATCGTGTCCTAACCTCAGGGCTTCTTCCCTGCTGAAAGAAATCACGTCTTTAACTTGTGGTGAAAATTTAGCTTCCATAATCTGTATGTTATCGGGGACGACACTAAACTATAAATTTGTTTTATAAATAAGGCGTCTCGGTTTTTATATTTTATCAACAATTACGCCATATTGGTGGATTACGCTACTTATCGCTTCATCTATAACAGCGTTTTACTATAAATATGTTTTAACCGATGCTTTTGTTACCCTATTTAAATAAGATTTTTACAATAAAATATACGAGAACACCCCGATTGTCGGTTTTTTGTAAGCTTTATATTGCCCATAATTACTGACAAAAGATACAAAATCTAGTAAAAAAGTAGAACTTTTGACAGTTTGTTATTTATTTGAAAAGCAAAGCCAGAATTTCTATCAGCGTAAGTCCCGCTTTCCGTTATAATCTTTTTGTGTCCGTTAATACACTTAAACTTCGTAAGTTTCAAAACTTACGAAGTTTGATAGGCTTGTGAAACAAAAAGTATTACCACTACAATCGGGTTTGGAGAACAAAACCTATGCTAATAACTTCGTCAATCTTCCTATCCTATCGCCTATTAAGATTTCCAAAGTTTAAGAACCTTTGCGTTCTTTGCGAGTACTTAAAAAATCTTTGTGTTTAAATTAACCGCAAAGCAAACGAAGAAATCGCAAAGTTGCGCAAAGCAGAAATTCGAACTAAAGTTCAATCCTCAAAAACATCATCAAGCTTTAATACAAAACCTGGCAACACCGAAGAAGTAACTTCTTCACTTAACGTAAACATTTTTGAGGGAACGTATTTCCCTTCATTACTTAACGTGTAAATCAAAATACTTTGGTCGCTTTGGCTAACTATCCAATATTCCTTCACGCCAAACTCTTCGTATACTTTATATTTATGCAGTAGCTCTTTCTTATTATTTCCCGGCGATAGAATTTCTATTACCAAATCTGGCGCACCCAAGCAACCTCTTTCATCTAATTTACTCCTATCGCAAATCACACAAATGTCTGGTTGTAAAACGGTATAGATATCCCTGTCATCTTTACTTTTCGAAGGAAAACGAACATCGAACGGTGCACCATAAACTTCGCAAGAATTTCCTTCTAAAAATTTCGCAATGGCTACAAAAATCTTTCCGAAAACCTTCTGATGATATCGTGATGGTCCAGGGCTCATCTTATAGATTTTCCCTTTAATCAACTCTAACCTTTCATCGAAAAGCCAATTTAAATAATTCGCATAGCTATAAGTTAAACTTTCATCTAACTCGTTAACCGAATAAATCTTTTCATCAAGCTGTGGATATGTTTTTACTGTAGGCATATTCAAATTTAGTAAAAATCGATTAAAAAAGTAATTTTTAGGGGCTCAAATCTTGCCATAAAAACACACTAGACAAAAGATATTCAGCACAATACTTAAAACTTCATCCTTTGAATACGAACTGCATTAAGGATGGCCAGAAACGCCACACCGACATCTGCGAAAACAGCTTCCCACATGGTAGCTAAACCACCAGCACCCAAAATTAAAACAATGGCTTTTACCCCAAACGCCAAACCTATATTTTGATAAACAATTTTCTTCGTTGCATAGCCAATTTTAATAGCTGTAGCAATTTTGCTGGGCATATCATTTTGGATTACTACGTCGGCAGTTTCTATCGCAACATCGCTGCCTAAAGCACCCATTGCTATGCCCACATCGCTTAATGCTAAAACAGGCGCATCATTTATACCATCGCCAATAAAAGCAATTATCCTATTTGGTTCAGCTTTTAGCTTTTCTAACTGTGCAACTTTATCTTCTGGCAGTAAATCGCCATGCGCTTCATCTACACCTAAATCTGTCGCTACTTTTTGCGTAATGGAAGTTTTATCTCCACTTAACATCACAATTTTATTTACACCAAGAGCATGCAAAGCAACAATCGCTTGCTTAGCATCTGGCTTGGCTTCATCAGCAATAGTTACAAAACCTGCATATTTTCCACCAACTGCCAAAAGAACTGTAGTTTCTACTTTATCATCTATTTCGTTTGGATAAACAATACCGAATTGTTTAAGCAACTTGCCATTTCCTGCCAGCACTTCATTGCCATTAATTTCTGCTTTTAATCCGTGGCCAGCAACTTCTTTTACATTTTGGATTGGCAACAAATTATCAGCACCGCCATACTCTACAACTGCTTTGGCTATCGGATGTGTAGACTGACTTTCGATACTAGCCAAATAACCGACAAACTCCTTTTCAGGAATTTCACTTTGTATCTCCTTAACCTTAAAAATGCCTTGAGTTAAAGTTCCTGTCTTATCTAAAACTACGGTATTTACTTTGGTAATTAAATCCAAATAATTAGAACCTTTAAACAAAATGCCATTGGCAGATGCAGCTCCAATTCCACCAAAATACCCCAATGGAATGGAAATAACCAAAGCGCAAGGACAAGAGATGACCAAGAAAACCAAAGCTCGGTACAACCACATATTAAAATCGTAGTTGGCTACAAAAAAGTAAGGCAAGAAGGTTAAAGCAACAGCTAGGAAAAACACAATAGGTGTATAGATTTTAGCGAACCTACGTATCAGCAATTCTGTTTTTGCTTTTTTGGCACTGGCATTTTGCACCAAATCTAAAATTTTAGAAAGTGCACTATCCTCAAATTTCTTCGAGACTTTTAATGTAATCACTCCGTCTAGATTAAGCATCCCAGCCAGTACCTGTTCGCTTCTTCTAATCGTTTTTGGTTTGCTTTCTCCTGTTAATGCAGCAGTGTTAAAACTTGCACTTTCACTTTCTAATTCTCCATCTAAAGATGCTTTTTCTCCTGCTTTTAGCTGAATAATTTCTCCAATACTAACCTCTTTTGGATTTACGGAAATATATTTACCATCCCTGTAAACTGTTGCTGTATCTGGTCTAACATCCAATAACGCTTTGATGTTATTCTTTGCTCTATTTACCGCAGCACCTTGAAACAACTCGCCAATACTGTAAAACAGCATCACGGCAACCGCTTCTGGATATTCGCCTAAAGCAAAAGCGCCGATTGTTGCCAACGCCATTAACAGGAACTCTGTAAAAATATCGACTTTGGCAATGGTAGCAAAAGCCTCTTTAATAACTGGCAAAGCAACAGGAATATAAGCTACCAAATACCAGCCCAACCTGAAGTAACCATTAAAAAAAGGAACTGAAAAATAATCAAATGCTATTGCTACAAGTAAAAGTACCAGGCTTGCTATTGCAGGTAAATACGTTTTAATTGAGGAAGCATCACCGTGGTCGTGGTCATGTTCATGGTCGTGTCCGTCTGTATGTTTATCGTGTTGGTGCTGATGTCCGCAGCAGCCATCCGTTTGGTGTTGGTGTGGTGCCATATCCTTGTTTAGAATTATTCAAAACTACGTTTTTTATAGTCGATAAAGTTTTAGTAGTGTCACATTATTTTTTTCATCGCACAATAAAAAGTGTTAAAGAATGTTAAATACATATAAAAACAAATCAGCATGAAAGCTTTCAGATTGTCTTCTTTCACTAATGAGGTTCTCCGCAAAATTGGGTTAATTAAACTTTACGATTGGTTCAATAAGTAATTTTTCTATTAAGAATATTCATAGCATTTACTTTTTATCTAACTTCATCTTTCTAATTTATTATCGAAGATGAATATCAATCAATTTAAAACCTTTTTTGCTGCACTTGGCGTAGTTTCGGTGAGTATAGCAAATGCCCAACAAGCGCCTAAAAAATTTATCGACCCGGCAAACATGGATTTAACCGTTAAACCAGGCGATGATTTTTATGCTTATGCAAGTGGTGTATGGGTAAAAAACAATCCAGTTCCCGCAAAAGAAACACGTTGGGGCTCATTTAACGAACTTCGTGATTTTAACGTAAACGCAGTAAGAGGCTTAGTAGAAGCTGCTGCTGCAGATAAAACAGCACCTGCAGGTTCTGTAACTAAACGTGTTGGCGATTTCTATGCTGCTGCGATGGATAGCGTAACTATCGAAAAATTGGGGTATACACCAATCAAAGCTGATTTAGAGAAAATTAAACAGTTAAATAGCCTACAGGCAGTGCTAGACCATATTACTTACATGCGTGTAAATGGTCTTGGTGGAGCATTGTATGGTTTCGGAGTAGGTCAGGATAGAAAAAACGTAACCAAATACATGGTAAACGTTTCTCAAGGCGGTACAACACTTGGCGATAGAGATTATTATTTGAAAGACGACAGTCGTAGTGTAAAAATTAGGGAAGCTTATGATACTTATATGGCTACACTTTTTACGTTAGTTGGTAACACAGAAGCTGTAGCAAAACAAAAAGCTAAAACGGTTTTTACTATTGAGAAAGCTTTGGCAGAAGCACAAATGAGCCGTTTAGAAATGCGTGACCCTTACAAAACCTACAACAAATTAACCGTTGCAGATTTCAACAAAATTACGCCAAATATTAATTGGACAAACACTTTAACCCAATTAAAAGTTAACGGACAAGATACAGTACTGGTAAACTCTCCGGCTTTCTTTAAAACTTTAAACAGTTTGTTAACCTCAACTTCTGTTGCAGATTGGAAAACTTACTTAGAGTGGAATGTATTAAAAGGTGCTGCAGGTAGTTTAAGTTCACCGTTTGTGAAAGCGAACTTTGCTTTTACGCAGGCACAAACTGGTCAAAAGGTTCAAACACCGCGTTGGCAACGTATGTCATCGTTAACGGATGGCGTTTTGGGAGATTTATTAGGTCAGTTGTATGTTGCTAAGTACTTTAAACCAGCCGCAAAAGCTCGTATGGACGAATTGATTTCTAACCTACGTAAAGCTTTCGAAATCCGCATTAAAGGTTTAGAATGGATGAGCGATGCTACAAAAGAAAAAGCTTTAGCAAAACTACACGCTTTTAGACCTAAGGTAGGTTATACTACTAAGTGGAGAAACTACGATGGTTTGGTTATCAACAGAGCTACCTATTTCCAAAATTTACGTAATGCGAGCAAATGGGGCTATAACGAAAACATCAATCAATTAGGTAAACCTGTAGACAGAGAACGTTTCGGCATGACACCTCCCACAGTAAACGCTTATTACAGTCCTACTTTGAATGAAATTGTGTTCCCAGCTGGTATTTTACAGTTCCCTTTCTTCCATCCAGATGCTGATGATGCCATTAACTACGGCGGCATAGGTGCAGTAATTGGTCACGAAATGAGCCACGGTTTTGACGATACTGGTAGTCAGTACGACAAAGATGGTAACTTAAAAAACTGGTGGACTGACGAGGACAGAGCTAAATTTAATGCTAGAACAAAATTGTTGGGCGAGCAGTTCGATAAATATACCGTTTTAGATACGCTTCACGTGAACGGTAAATTTACCATGGGTGAAAACATTGGAGACTTAGGTGGTTTAAATGCTGCTTATACTGCTTTCAAAATGACTAAACAAGGTCAGAGCAACGAGAAAATTGATGGTTTTACACCAGACCAACGTTTCTTCTTAGCTTGGGCACAAGTTTGGAGAGGCAATGTTTTACCCGAAACAGCTGCGCAATTAATTAAAACTGATACGCACTCTCCAGGTCCGTACAGAACTATCGGTGCACCAGTAAACATGGATGCTTGGTACAATGCATTTGATGTAAAACCTGGCGACAAGCTTTACAAAAAACCAGAAGATAGAATTAAACTTTGGTAATTGAAACAATTAGCCACAGATGCACAGATAATTCTCAAATAAATCTGTGCATCTGTGGCATCTTATTATGCATATTTCGCCTGCGTTTTCTTTGGCAGCTTAACAAGAACCAACTCCCTCGAACGCTCTACACGACGCTTCAACTCTGCAACATTAAACACCTCTAGGTTATCCACAAAAACCCACTGCTTTTTAGCAAAATGTGGTGCTTGCTTAACACCATCTCTAGCAGCAATTTCATCAAACTCATCTGGCGTACATTTGATACAAAAACCATGCGTATCCAAATCTACCAACACGAAGATTTTTTCTTCAATCATGAAACAAAGATGCTCCCATTTCATTCCCTCTGTAGTTCCAGGCAGGCTCAAGCAATATTCTCTAAAACTTTCGATATCCATAAGGTAAAGATAAAGTAACAAGGATAAAAGAACAAAGACTTCAACTTATCAATTATTTGAAAAGCAAAACGGTGCTATTATTACTGTTCGTCCCGCCATCCGCTTTACTTCGGGCAAACACATCGGTTTGCCACTACGTGCTCGCTACTGTCGGGTTTAAAATGCAAGTGCTGTGCACAGGTTTAAGTTTTATAAACCCCGATTGCAACGACAGCCCCAAGAGAGCGTTAGCAAACGAGGGCTACATTGAAAAGCGGGACTACAGCCTTCGAAGAGTACCTACGACCATTTCCAAAAACATCCAGTAATTCAATTCGAATTATCTAGGTTTTGATTTACCCAACAATTTAACCATAAAACAATGTAATCCCGATGTATCGATTTCGCTGCGCTCAACAATCCAGTAATTTAGCTTAATTTTGCTATATGAATATCCTCACCCCTACCGCCGACGGCTCTAATACTTTATTTAATGAAGAAATTGGCGAACATTACCATTCTTCTCACGGGGCGCTGCAAGAAAGCAGGCACGTATTTATTGAGGCTGGCCTAAAGCATGGATTGGAGAAATTCGACAAACCTGAAATTGATATTTTTGAAGTTGGTTTTGGCACAGGTTTAAACTTTTTATTGAGCTACGCACACTGCAGAGAGGTAAATAGGCAGCTAAATTATCGTTCTATTGAAGCTTTTCCTTTATCGGCAGACACAATTGCTTCTACAGGTTACAGCCAATATGTACCACAACCGGTTTGGAATAGTTTTTTTGAAAAGTATGAAACAGCAATTGGTAATGATCTAGAACTATCATCTGGTTGCAACTTAGAGGTTAGCCATACGACACTACAAAATTTTGATACCAAAAAACGTTTTGATGTATTATACTTTGATGCTTTTTCGGTAAGGCACCAGCCAGAGCTTTGGACTAACGAAATGATTGCCCATGCCTGTAGCTTTCTTAAAACAGGTGGCATTTTTGTAACCTACGCCATCACCGGAAATTTAAAAAGGGCTGTTAAAAGTTGTGGTTTCGAAATTGAAAAATTACCTGGTGCGCCAGGCAAAAGAGAAATGTTGAGAGCCGTTAAAACCATTTGAAGAAATAAATGTATAAAGTCTAGAATTTTCTTTAACTTATTCCTGTTACATAAACAACATGCAAATACAACTACCATTTATAGTTAGGCTCACTTTCGCACTGCTCTCTATTATAATGCTCGGATATCTGGCCATTATAGGGAAAAGCATCTTGTCGCCGCTTTTCTTTTCTTTACTGCTAGCATTTTTAATGTTGCCGCTGGCTAATTTTATTGAAGTAAAACTGAGGTTTAAACGAAGTTTAGCAACTATTTTAACGGTAATTATTATGTTGGCTGTACTCTATGGGGTTGGGCATTTCTTTGCCTTGCAGCTTAGCGAATTGTGGGGCGATTGGCCTTTGTTAGAAAAGCAGGTGACCAATTCATTTCACGAACTGCAGCACTGGATTTCAAAAACATTTCACGTAACCTTAAAAAAACCAGGAAATTATCTTGGAAATAGTGCAGAAAAGGCACTAGCAACAACAGCAAGTGTAATAGGAACTACATTACTTACATTGTCATCTAGTTTGTTGTTTATTGCTTTTACATTGTTATTCACTTTTTTCATATTGAATTACAGGCGCTTGCTTTACAAATTTGTGAGTACTGTTTTTATAGAAGAACATCGCATAAAAGTATCAGAAACCATCAACGAAATTCAGTATATCATCAAAAAATACATCACCGGTTTGTTCATACAGATGATTATTGTAAGCTTACTGATGGTACTAACACTTTCGATTTTAGGAGTGAAATATGCCATTTTATTAGGTTTAGTCGCTGGCATTTTTAATATCATTCCTTATTTAGGAATTTCGATATCGCTAATTATTAGCGTACTCATTACTTTTGCCACTGCTGGCGCTACCAAGGCGCTTTTTGTCTTATTTGCCTATGTTGGTATCCATGCAATAGATGGCAATATTTTAATGCCTTTAATTGTGGGTTCGAAAGTGAAAATAAATGCGCTTATTGCTTTTATTGGTATAGTGGTTGGCGAAATGCTTTGGGGTATTTCTGGTATGTTTTTATGTATGCCATATTTGGCGATGTTTAAAATTATCTTCCAAAAAGTGGATGGTTTAGATGCATGGGCGATTTTATTGGGCGAAGAAGAAAAACCTTTCAGAAAGAAGAAAAAATTATTTTTACTTAGAAAGAAAAAACTCGCCACACCCGAAGAATAAGTTAATTCCCAACCTTCCCGTTTTATATTTACATTTATTTTATGCCTGCTAATATTCCTCCAGTAATTTCTACAACGCCAGATGGTGCTTTTTTACGTTTATTAAATGTCTTAGATACGTTACGTACGCAATGCCCATGGGATAAAAAACAAACCATGGAAACGCTACGCCATTTAACTATTGAAGAAACTTATGAACTTTCTGATGCTATTTTGGATGGCGATATGCAGGAAATCAAGAAGGAACTGGGTGATGTGATGATGCACTTGGTTTTCTATGCCAGAATTGGTGATGAGCAAAATCAGTTTAATATTACTGATGTCCTGAACGGCGTTTGCGACAAGTTGATTAGCAGACATCCGCACATTTACGGTGATGTAGAAGCTGATACGGAAGAACAAGTTAAACAGAACTGGGAAAAACTAAAGCTAAAAGAAGGCAATAAGTCTGTTTTGGCCGGGGTACCGACTTCGTTGCCTGCTTTAGTGAAAGCTAGCAGAATACAAGAAAAAGCCAGAGGCGTTGGTTTCGATTGGGAAGAAAAACAGCAAGTTTGGGAAAAGGTTGAAGAAGAGCTGCAAGAATTTAAAAACGAGTTCAATATAGTTGATGGTAGAGAAATTGATATTGAAAAAGCAGAAGGTGAGTTTGGCGACTTATTATTCTCTCTAGTTAACTACGCTCGTTTTATCGATATCAATCCAGAGAATGCATTAGAAAAAACCAACAAGAAGTTTATTAAACGTTTCCAATATTTGGAAGAAAAAGCAAAAGAAAGCGGCAAAGCTTTGGCAGATATGACGCTGGCTGAAATGGATATTTATTGGAACGAGGCTAAAAAACTGTAGCAGTAAAGACGCAAGATCTTGCGTCTCAACAAATATAAAGCATATGGAAAAGTATACCACCATCGACGAATACATTGCATCTTACCCGGAAGAAACCCAAAAAATCTTACAGCAATTACGAGAAGATTTGCAAGCTATGGTTCCCGAAGCGAAGCAGAAAATCAGCTATGCGATACCGACCTTTACACTGAATGGCAACTTAATCCATTTTGCAGGCTACAAAAATCACATTGGCTTATATCCGGGCGGCAAGGCTGTAGAAGTTTTAGCGGATGATTTGAAGGACTATAAAACTTCTAAAGGCACTGTTCAGTTTCCAATAGATAAGCCTCTACCAATGGATTTGATTGAAAAGATTGTTGCTTTTTGCGTAACACAGAACTTGGCAAAGAAGAAGAAAGGTTAACTGTTGAAACTGGTTAATCGGTTAACTGAAAAGTGCCAACTGTTAACTGAAAACTTAGAACTAGTCATCATCTTCCCAAAAACCTCCTAACAAATCATCAGTTTCTCGGCGGTCTTTTTTGGTTGGCCTTCCGGCTCCCCTATCTCGTTTTAAAGTTGGCGAATGAAAAGCAGATTTAAAAGCATGGGTTTCTTCAACTGGTGTCAAGTCTTTGTACTTAGTTACAGCAATTTTAGCATCAGTGCGGTTGTAAGAAAAATCTACCACTTCAATTACTTTTCGCTCTGCGCCTTTGCTTATTTGGTAAACATCGCCAATTTTCACTACTGCCGAAGCTTTGATATTTTGTCCTTTTAGCTTTACCCTTCCAGCTTTACAGGCATCAGTTGCTAAACTTCTGGTTTTAAAAACACGAATAGCCCAAAGATATTTGTCGACACGTAGTTTTTCTGCTTCTCCCATGACATCAAAATTAAACAATATTGAGCAGTTAGTAGTTATTATTTGGTAATTGAAGTTAGGGAATAGAATTAGTAAACCTAACTTTTAACTGATAACGTTCAACTTTTAATTTATAAACACTTATTTTGCATAAATTTTAAAATACAATGATTACCGAACTAAAAAAACAAATAGAAGAAGCTTGGGAAGACAGAAGCTTATTACAATACAAAGAATATACTGAAGCTATTGAAACTGTAATTCAAAGACTTAACGCTGGAGAAATTAGAGTTGCAGAGCCAATTTTAAACGGCTGGGGAATTAACGAATGGATTAAAAAAGCAGTTATCCTTTATTTCCCTATCAAGCAAATGGGTGAGACTAAAGCTGGTCCTTTTGTTTTCCATGATAAAATGGATTTAAAAACCGACTATAAAGAAAAAGGTGTTCGTGTGGTGCCTATGGCAAGTGCTCGTTATGGTGCTTTCTTGGCTCCTGGCGTAATCATGATGCCCTCTTACGTAAACATCGGTGCTTATGTAGACGAAGGTACCATGGTTGATACTTGGGCGACTGTAGGTTCATGTGCGCAAATTGGCAAACGTGTTCACTTAAGTGGTGGTGTCGGTATTGGTGGTGTTTTAGAGCCAGTTCAAGCTGCTCCAGTAATCATCGAAGACGATTGTTTCTTAGGTTCTAGAGCAATTGTTGTAGAAGGTGTGCGTGTAGAAAAAGAAGCTGTTTTAGGTGCAAATGTGGTATTAACGGCTTCAACTAAAATTATTGACATTACTGGCGATGAGCCTGTAGAATATAAAGGTATTGTTCCAGCACGTTCTGTTGTAATTCCTGGTTCTTACACTAAGAAATTCCCTGCTGGCGAGTATCAAGTACCTTGTGCTTTGATTATTGGCAAGCGTAAAGAGTCTACAGATAAAAAGACTTCTCTTAATGATGCCTTGAGAGAAAATAATGTAGCGGTTTAAAGCTGAAAGACTAAAGCGAAAAGACCAAAGACTAAAGCAGAAAGAGAAAAATCGACAGCAATCAAACTGCGATATCTCGTTCTTTGGTCTTTGGTCTTTATTTTTGCTTTACTTTCCGCTTCTCGTTATTTGATAATTGGTACTTTGTTGTTGATTATTGACATTAGTCATTGGAGCTTTCCGCCTTTGGTCTTTAGTCTTTTTACTTCTATTGTGGCGGATATTGTGCTAAAATCTCCTTCACACCAACTACAATCCGCTCTTCTCTATTTTTGAAACTATCGAGATTGAAACCATCTCCCCTACCATGCCAAACGTGCATTTTGGTTTTTGTATCTAGCAAATCGATGATAAACATTCCTTCTTCATAACGGTCGAAACTTCGCATGCCACCGCCCCAAAACGGTCCCCAGCCCATTCCCCAACCCCAGCCTCCACGCCATCCCCAAGGACCGCCGAAACCATTATCGTAAACATCGGTTCGTTCGCGTTTTACTACAATTAAATTTACAAACAAGTCTGGCTTATCTGCTTTAGTAAAGCCTTTGGCTTGCATTTCTGTATCGACAGCAGCCATAATCCGCTTTTTATCCAAACCATTTACGGCTAACTTTTCAAGTCCTTTAGCGTAAAAATTATAGGTTTTATAACTATCAAAATTTGCGTCTCTATCAAAATCTGATGCAACGCGTAAACTCGAACAGGCAGATAGCAGCACAGCCACTAACAAAAAACTGCCTAAATGCATTATCCTTTTCATAACATTTGTGTGTGTTGTTATATATTTATGACCAGTATAAATTTACTGATAAATTTCTGGTTCTTATATCTTTAAACACATATAAAAGTCAAATGTTATGTGGTAAAATGTAATAAATTAGGTAGATAAGCTTCATTTCTAATGCTTAACTTTGTAAAATGGCGATGAGAGAAGAAATCAATAAAGCTTTAGAGGTACTAAAAAATGGCGGGGTAATTCTTTATCCTACAGATACGGTTTGGGGTTTAGGTTGCGATGCAACTAATGTTGAAGCTGTTACCAAGGTAAATGAAATTAAAGGTCGCTCTGCAGATAAAAGTTTAATTGTACTGCTAGATACCGATAACAAACTACAAAGCTACGTGAATGATGTTCCTGAAGTTGCCTACGATTTGATTGAATACGCGGAAAAGCCTCTGACGGTAATCTTTTCTAATGCAAAAAACTTAGCTTCAAACGTTATCAATTCAGACGGAAGTGTGGGCATAAGAATACCAAAGCACGATTTTTGTCAGCAGTTAATTCAGCGTTTCCGCAAACCTATTGTTTCTACGTCAGCAAATATTAGTGGCGAACCTACACCAAAGTTCTTCGATGAGATTAGTGAGGATGTTAAAGATGCAGTAGACTATATTATAGATTTAGAACAGGAAGATAGAACGCCAAAACAACCTTCAACTATTGTTAAATTAGGTTCTGGCGGGCAGTTTGATTTTATAAGAAAATAATTCAATTGACGATTTTAGATTGACGAAGTACGATTTCAGCACGAATTGCTATTAGGTTTTTCTTAACTTTGCCACCTATGCAAACCAATCCACAGCCTCAAGATGTTAAGTCCCTGTTGGGAAGTATTGAGGCTTCTATCTTTAAAATCTTGGCTGAAACTGCCGAGAATACAAATACCGAAACCTACGTTATTGGTGGCTTTGTACGGGATATCTACCTTAAAAGACCTTCGAAAGATATAGACGTAGTAGTTTTGGGCAATGGAATTGCATTTGCAGAAAAAGTTGGTCAGAAATTAAAAACCAACGTTGCCGTGTTTAAAAATTTCGGCACTGCCATGTTAAAGCATGAAGATTTAGAAGTTGAGTTTGTTGGTGCACGTAAAGAAAGTTACAGAGCCGATTCCCGCAAACCAATTGTAGAAAATGGCACTTTAGAAGACGATCAGTTACGCCGCGATTTTACTATCAACGCTTTAGCGATATCCTTAAATAAGGCAAATTATGGTGAAGTTGTAGATCCATTTAATGGTTTAGAAGACTTAGCAAATAAGTTAATCCGCACACCTTTAGACCCTATAGTTACATTTTCTGATGATCCTTTACGAATGATGCGGGCCATCCGCTTTGCGACACAGTTAAATTTTGAAATAGATCAAACGGCAATTGATGCCATCAAATCTCAAAAAGAACGCATTAAAATCGTATCGAAAGAAAGAATTAGCGACGAACTGAATAAGATCATCCTTGCTAAAAAACCTTCCATCGGTTTCAACTACCTTTTTGACACAGGTTTACTAGAATTGATTTTCCCTCAAATGGCTAAATTATATGGTGTAGATATCATTAAAGGCAGAGGTCATAAGGATAATTTTTATCATACACTACAGGTTTTAGACAACATTTGTGAAACGACCGATGATTTGTGGCTGCGCTGGGCTGCTATCCTCCATGATATTGCAAAACCCGCTACCAAACGTTTCGAAGAAGGCCACGGCTGGACTTTCCACGGTCACGAAGACAAAGGCGCTCGCATGGTTCCGCAGATATTTGCACAGCTTAAACTTCCTTTAAATGAGAAGATGAAATTTGTGCAGAAGCTGGTATTACTTCACCTACGTCCAATTGTATTAGCACAAGATAAAATTACTGATTCTGCTGTACGTCGTTTACTTTTCGAAGCCGGAGAGGACATAGAAGCGCTGATGCTACTTTGCAATGCCGATGTAACGACAAAGAACGAATATAAAATCAAAAAATACCGTAACAACTTTGAGCTTGTAAAACAGAAGATTAAAGATGTTGAAGAGCGAGATCAATTACGTAACTGGCAACCTCCTATATCTGGTAACGATATTATGGAAACTTTTGGTTTAGCTGCTGGAAAAGAAGTTGGCATTTTGAAAAATGCTATCCGCGAAGCGATATTAGAAGGTGATATTACCAACAGTTACGACGAAGCTTTTAAATTTATGCTCGAAAAAGCTAAAGATTTGGGCTTAAAAGTTGCAGATAATTAAACAATTAGTTGATGTTTTGAGTTTCTACATTTAACAATTGAGCAATTAATCAATTTAACAATTACATTTTTTTCATAATTTTACGAGCGAAACAAAGCATTTTATAGCACATGGCAATTTATAGATTTAGAATTTCTTTTGAAGATTACGACGATATTACCCGCGAAATAGACATCAAAAGCAACCAAACTTTCGAAGATTTACATAGAGCCATACATCGTAGTACCGGATACAATGCTGATAAAGCATCGTCATTTTATGTAAGTACAGATAACTGGATTAAAGGTGATGAAATTGCCATCCATCCTACGCAGCGTAAGATTGACAATGGTGTAATTTTAATGGAAAAATCGAAGTTAAGCGCTTTTATTGAAGATCCTCACCAAAAATTTTACTACATCTATAATTTCGAACGTCCTTACGATTTCCACGTTGAACTGATCAAAATTATTCTTGATACCGACCCTAAAATCGAATATCCTTACTTGGTTAAAAGTGTTGGAGAAGCACCAAAAATTATTGACAAAAACAATGTTGCTCAAATTGCTACTGGAACTGCCGCAGCAGAAAGTGATTTCGATTTCTTAAATGAAATGGATTTCGTGCCAGAAGATACGGAAGAACTAGAAGCAATGGGCGGAAGTGGTATTAATACCCAAGAGAAATCTGACGATGATGAAGATGAGCAAGATGATGAGTACGGCGATGGCGAAGATGATGAATATGGGAATGACGACTACGGTAACGATAAGGATAACTATTAATCCTTAGCATTTTTAAAGCGTTTTTGTTGGAATAATTTTATTTAATAATCAATGTTATCTATTAAATCCAACAATCCTGAAAGTCCACCTCAAAAAACTTTAATTGTTGTAGTTGGGCCAACGGCTATTGGTAAAACCGCATTAGCGATTGAGCTGGCAAAACATTTCCAAACAGAGATTATTTCTGCAGATTCTAGACAATTTTTTAAAGAAATGAGTATTGGTACAGCCAAACCTTCTGAAGAAGAATTGGCTGCTGCAGCACATCATTTCATTAATTCGCATAGTGTAACCCAGCTTTTTAGCACCGGAGATTTCGAAATACAGGCTTTGGATTTGATAGAGAAACTGTTTGTCAAACATGATGTTTTGGTAATGGTTGGTGGATCTGGTCTGTACATTAACGCTGTATGCAATGGCTTAGATGATATGCCTGATATCAACTTAGACATCCGTGAGCAACTGAACCAACAATTTGCTAACGAAGGGATTGAAGCTATCAGAAAGCAATTGGCAGAATTAGACCCCGAATATTTTTCAAAGGTAGACCAAAGCAATCCGCAACGAATGATACGTGGTTTGGAAGTGGTATTATCTACAGGCCAGAAATTAAGTTCCTTTCTTACATCTAACAAAAAAGAACGTCCATTCAATATCATCAAAATTGGTTTAAACACCGATAGAGAAAAACTGTACAATCAAATTAACCACAGAGTGGATATTATGGTACAAAATGGCTTGATTGAAGAAGTAAGGTCATTGGAGACTCACAAGGAGCTTAACGCGTTAAAAACTGTGGGCTATTCCGAAATTTTCGACTATCTAGATGGCAAAACTGATTTACCAACCGCCGTAGATAAGATTAAACAAAACACCCGTCGCTTTGCGAAAAGACAATTAACTTGGTTTAGGAAAGACACAGACACAACTTGGTTTGAACCTGCACAAAATGAAGAGGTGATTAGATTTGTTAATCAAAAATTACATCTCAATAATTAGTTAAACACCAATCATTTCTTAACATACATCAAAAACTTTACGATATAGATAGAGTTATCTTTGTATCAAATAAAAGGAACAATATGGAATTAGGTATTGGAATGTTTGGCGATTTACAGATTAACGCCAAAGGCGAAGTACAATCGGCACAACAACGTTTACAAGAAATTATAGCAGAAATTAAGCTGATGGATGAAGTTGGCTTAGATTTTTACGGTATTGGCGAACATCACAGACCAGACTACGCTGTTTCTGCACCAGAAATTATTTTAGCGGCAGCAGCAACTGTGACTAAAAACATCAAATTAGGAAGTGCAGTTTCTGTCTTAAGCTCGTCAGATCCTGTTAAATTATATCAAAGTTTTGCTACTGTAGATTTAATTTCTAATGGTAGAGCCGAGTTAATGGCTGGTCGTGGAAGCTTTATCGAGTCGTTTCCATTATACGGTCAGAACTTAGCAGATTACGATGCCTTGTTTGAAGAGAAACTAAACCTCTTGGTAAAAATTAACGAACAGGAAACTATTTCTTGGAAAGGAAAATTTAGACCAGAGTTAAAAGAACAACAGATTTTACCTCGTGCGGTAGATAATAATTTGAAAATTTGGGTAGCCGTTGGTGGCACTCCGGCATCAGTTGTTAGAGCTGGCAAATTAGGTTTACCAGTAATGTTCGCTATTATTGGTGGTAATCCAGAACAGTTCCAGCCTTTGTTTGATTACTATAAGCAAGCTTACGAAGATGCAGGGCACGACATGGGTAAGTTCCAAGTTGGTGTGCACATGCACTCGTTCTTTGGAGATGACAGTCAGGCTACGGCTGATTACTACTACCCTTTTTATTCTGCACAGATGGATAGAATTGGGAAATCTAGAGGCTGGCCACCGTTTCAACGTGGGCAATATGATTACGGAAGATCGAAACATGGCCATTTAATTATTGGTGATGCTAACGAAACTGCAGAAAAAATTATTATGATGAACGAATTGTTTGGATTAGCCAGGTTTTCTGCACACATGGATGTTGGTGCCCCGTCTCACGATCACATGATGAAATCTATCGAGATTTACGGCGAGAAGATTGCGCCGCAAGTAAGAAAAGCATTGGCAAAATAATAAGCTATTATCGTCATTGCGAGGTACGAAGCAATCTTAAAGCGATAGGTTAAAAATCCTGTCATAGTCGTAAGATTGCTTCGCACCTCGCAATGATGACATTTTTTAGTCGCTACAAATTTATAACTACCTTTACCGCATGACTAACAACTGTGCAATTATTACTGGTGCCTCATTCGGATTATTATCAATCGTATTTGGTGCCTTTGGCGCACACGCCTTAAAGAAAGTATTGTCGGCAGAAAAACTAGCATCTTTTGAAGTTGGTGTACGCTATCAAATTTACAGCGCTTTATTCTTGATCCTCATTGGCTACAATGCAAATTTTGAGCTTAGCTTAATCAACTGGGCCTATTATTTAGTCACCATTGGCACTGTTCTTTTTTCGTTTAGCATTTACTTACTTTCCTTAGCCGAATACTTGAAGAAGAACTTTAAATTTCTTGGCCCCATTACACCTCTTGGCGGATTATTGATGATTTTAGGCTGGGGATGTCTGTTGCTTTCTGCAATTTAAAATATAGTGATTGCAACTTTCTGACGATATTTTTTTTGGAAAACAATGCTGGTAGCATTTGGCAATTATAGCCCTGCTTTTCGCTACTATCTTTTTGTCACATTTCTCCGTCATTTCGAACGCATGTGAGAAATCTCTAACTAAAACGCTTCTTAAAAACAGATTTCTCCTCATACTTCGTCGAAATGACGCACCAAAAAGTATATCCGCTGCAATACAGGTTTAATTAACAAAGGCAATGGTTCTTTTTGCATTTTGTTGGGCAGGTGCTAAACGGCAGTTTCATTGTTTCATAGCCCCGATTAAAGCGGCAGCCCCGAGAGTGCACTGGGAAAGAGCGTAAGCGAACGAGGGCTACAGCGGAAAGCGGGACAGGCGATAATAGCAACACTAGCTTTGCGCTCCAAAAACAAAAAATCCCCCGATATGTACTATCGGAGGATTAGAGAATTATTTAAGCTTTCTTATTTTTTGCTGTCTAAAGCTTTTTCAATACGATCTGACAAATCTTCTAAGTGATATTTACTTAAAGAATCTGAAGTTGAATTAGCTTTAATTGCTTTATCTAACTCACGTAACTGTCCTTTAACTACAGACACAGCATCAGTTTGGCTTGCAGATAAACCGCTAGGAGCAGCGCTCCTACCAAAAGCAGCAGCTAAACTGGTTGGCGCAGCTGGAGGATTGATGATTGTAATTAATCTATCTACGTAAGCTTTTTGCAAGTTTCTACGATATACATCTATAGCAGCCCCGCCTTTCAATTCAGTAAAGATTGAAGCATTTAAATCTTTGAACAAGTCAGAGATTTTGTAGGCAGTTGCACCATCTGCAGCTTCGGCAGCAATTAAATTACCTAATACTCTTGTAGAAATTACTCTGTTTAAAGCTGCATTTTGCAATTTAGAAACCACTACTAATGGACTTTCGCTGATGTTATCTAAAATAGTTTGATCTAACAACCATTTAGGCGTAGTAAATACTTGTGCACTTAACCAAGTTGCCGCTTCTTTTTGCGTAGCTGCTGGAGTGCGTTCGTAAATTACACCTACTTGATCTACAGTTTTTGGATTTTCGTAAATACCACCAATGTTTTTACTTACGTGACCAATGTAACGACCAAATTGAGTTGTTAACTGACCGTACATATTACTTAATTCATCGTAGTTTTCACCAGGTTGTTTAGTCCAAGTTTTTAAGTTTGCTACAATTACTTTTAAGTTTTTAATACCATAGTCACTCGCTTTCATAGCGTTATCGCTCAAATCCTCACTTTGCGAATGTGGATCGTCTGGATTAGTTTCAGTACCGAACCACAAGCGTCTATTCTTCGCAGATTCTAGTGTCATCTTATCCAATATCTTCATATCAGAAGTTACGTTTTTGCTATCTGGGAAATATCTGTATCCCCATTCAATTGCCCATTTGTCGTAATCGCCAATACGTGGATATAAACCTACTTTAGAGATATTATCTTCTGGTTGCGCTACGTAGTTGAAACGAGCATAGTCCATGATAGATGGTGTATGACCGTTTTCTTCGACCCATTTCTTGTTACGTAAGTTCTCTACAGGAACAGTTGAACTTGAACCGTGGTTGTGACGTAAGCCTAAGGTGTGACCAACTTCGTGAGAAGAAACAAAACGGATCAAATCGCCCATTAACTCATCGCTGAAGTTAACCGTACGAGCTCTCTTGTCTACCGCTGCTGTTTGGATGAAATACCAATCGCGAACCAACTTCATTACGTTGTGGTACCAGTTGATATGGCTTTCCATAATCTCGCCAGTACGTGGATCTGAAATACTCGGACCACTTGCGTTTGGAATTTCTGATGGCTTGTAAACGATGGCCGAGTTACGAGCATCATCTAAACTCCAAGTAGAATCTTGTGCTTTAGTTGGCGCCATTTTACCAATTACAGCATTTTTGAAACCAGCTTTTTCAAACGCTTTTTGCCAATCGTTAACACCCGCAATTAAATATGGCACCCATTTTTTAGGTGTAGCCGGATCGATGTAAAAAATAATTGGTTTAGCAGGTTCTACCAATTCGCCACGTTTGTATTTAGCCACATCTTGTGGTTTTGGCTCTAATCTCCAACGTTTTACCAATGCTAAATCTTTAACACCTTGTGGATTAGCATCAAAATCGGTGTAACCAATTGCGAAGTAACCTACACGTGGATCGAAATAACGAGCTTTCATAGGAACTTTAGGTAAAGCTACCAATGAAGTGTTAAGCTCTATGGTAATAGAACCTCCTGCTGCGCCGCCCATCATACCTCCAGGAGCACCAGTTGTAGGTGCAGCGCTCATGCTGTAAGTTTTAGTAACGTTAATTTCTGTATTAGTTGGGAAAGTTTTAATAGAATTGATAAAACTTCTGTCTGATAACTGAGCTCCTAAACGAAATCTAGTTTTCGCTGCAGGAGAAGAGAAATAAAACACATCGTTATCGCTATTGATGAAGTCTGTAGCATCAACTACAACACCTTTATTATCTTTAGCGTATGCAGCAACATTAAATGATGCAGCTATATTTTGCACTGTAGAGTTTTGTACGTTTCTGTACATTGAAGAGGTAGAATCTGGACTGTAGGCTCTAAAGCTAATTTTACGAATAAATAGCTTATTGTTTGGTCCTCTCTCAAATCTAATTACTGAAGAACCAATTTGGTCGCCAGCGTAAACTTGGTTGTCTCTAAGCGTAGCTGATGATTTTGAGATCCTGCTTACCACTAGAATATCTCTGTTTAATACAGAATCAGCAATTTCAAAGAAATACTTGTCTTCAATTTTGTGTGAGATCACTAAACCAAGTCTAGTTTGGGCCTTATCAGTAATTACCTGATTGTAAGGCTTAGGTTTTGCAGCTGCTGCAGCTCCCATAGCACCAGGTGCTCTACGGGTACTGTCAGAAGGAGTCGCTCCACCTTGAGTTGGCCGTTGAGCGTGCGCAAATGTTACCGCTCCAGCAACCAATAATAGGGTAAATAGATTTTTCTTCATCAATTTGTAGTATAAGTTAATTGTGAAGTAAAAATAAAAGAAGCGCTACGAAAAATTCAGAATTAGATATAACTTCTTAGTTACACGATTAAAAAAGCTAATCATCCATAGCTACGCAGATTCTAATATCAAAAGAAAGACAACATCATCTGTGGCAGAATTTTAATGCAAGATTTTAAATACCAGTTCTTTCAACAAATCTCCATCAGTAATATTGCCAGTACTATCCAAACCTTTGCTCTTCAAATCATACTCTCGTAATAAACTAATGATATCGAAGGTTTTGCCTGCATTGAAAGTTCTGGCTGCCACTTCGTAATCCTTAATAAAATACGGACTTACGCCAAGCTCCCTAGCCGCATCATTTTTATTAGGCAGGTAATGGTATTTTAATATCTTAGAAAAGTAAGAATTGAGATTGGCCATTACCATAATCATCGGGTTGGCCTTAGGATTTCCTGCAAAGTAGTTAATAATCTGATTGCTCTTTAACACATTACGACTAGCAAGTGCTTTTTGTAGTTCAAACACATTGTACTCCTTACTAATCCCAATATTGCGTTGAATATGATCTGTTTGAATAGTAGTAGCCTTGTCTATATTTAAACACAACTTTTCAACTTCGTTAGCAATTTTAGAAAGATCTGTACCTAAATATTCTGCCATTAAAGCTACCGCCTGCGGATCTATCTTGTAACCTTTAGTTTTGATATGATCCTCAATCCAGGGCACAAGTTTGTAATCTCTCACTGGATCACTTTGAAAAACGACACCATTGCTATTGATGGCTTTGTAGATTTTTTTACGTTTATCGAAATTGGAATATTTGTAGGCCAACACTAAAATTGTGCTAGGAAGTGGTTTCTCGAAATAAGCAAGAGTGAAATCGGCTTCTTTGCTTGCTCCCTCGTTTGCCCACTTCAAGTCCTGTGCTTCTTTTACGATAATCAACTGGTATTCTGACATCATTGGATAGCGCTTAGCTGCATTCATTACCGTAGCCATATCAGTATCTTTACCGTACAGTACAGTCTGATTAAAACCTTTTTCGCCATCTGACAACACATGCTTCTCCATATATTCTACGACTTGATCAATAAAATATGGTTCTTCGCCTTGCAACAAATAAACTGGTTTAAATTTTCTAGCTTTTAAATCCTTAATGATATCCTCGGCAGTCATGCCCAAAGTTACAAATTATAAAATGACAGAATGAGTGAATTTTGAATGATTAAATGTGCCAAGCCATTCTTTTAAGGTTGAATTTTCAACAATCTAGCAACGAACAATAAAACAATCTTATTTTTGACATCACATGTTCAACCCCACCCCGCTAAATTTGCCTTTTTATCCTTTTAAAATTACCCAAAGGGATGGCTTGCATTATATTTTTGATGAAGCAAGGAAAAAGCATTTAGTGCTCACGCCAGAGGAATGGGTGAGGCAGCATTTTATCAAATATCTTATCAAAGAAAAGCAATTTCCTGTTAGTTTAATGCAAATTGAAGGTGGCCTAAGTTTAAACCAGACCAGAAAGCGTAGCGATATTTTAGTTTTGACTAAAGCAGGTGACAAACTGATGGTTGTTGAATGTAAAGCTCCTTCAGTAAATATTACTCAGGCAACCTTTGACCAAGCGGCGAGATATAATTCTGTTTATAAGGCAAAATGGTTGGTGATTACTAATGGATTAAACCATTACTACGCTCAGATAGATCATGTAAATAAAGGTTTTTCTTTTGTGGAGGAATTGCCAGTGTACAGCTTATTAGTTTAGCAAGGATCTTCAACATATCGTCATTGCGATTTAAAATGTTCGTTGGCGAGGACGCCAACAAAAGCACTCAGAGATTTGCATCTCCGTCAACTTCTATCAAGTTTTACGTTGTTTGTTGATCGGATTTCAAATCCGCAATTCTTTAAGTTAAGACTGTATCGAGTTCATCTAATAATCCAACTCGCAAATTTCAAAACAGATTCTCCGCTGCGCTCTGAATGATAAGATCAATAAAGCAATGACGGCAAGTTGAATACAATAAAAAAAGGGAGAAATCTATTAAGACCTCTCCCTTTAATTTATTTTAAGCTTAGCTTAATAAGCTCTTTGGTTATTTCCTTCTTTCCAGTTAACAAAAGCTTTGTTTACTACCTTATTACCACCTGGTGTAGGGTAATCTCCAGAAAAGTACCAATCACCAACGTGATCTGGACAAGCCTCGTGTAAACCTTCTAAAGTTTGATAAATAACTTCAACTTCAGCAACCGTTTCAGCTGGCGTAATAATTTTAGCAATTTGATCTGAAATTTCCTGCGGTGTAAAAGGTTTATAAATCTCTTTTACATGATTTACAATTTCTTCTTTCGGCAATTCTAGAGAAGCTTTACATTTTTGATAAACTTCTTCAATAATATGCTCTTGCCCTCTTTGTTTCAACAATTGAATTGCTGCATCAAAAGCTACAAACTGCCCCATTTTAGACATATCGATACCATAGCAATCTGGGTATCTAATCTGCGGTGCAGAAGAAACAATTACAATTTTCTTAGGATGTAACCTATCAATTATTTTGATAATACTCTGTTTCAGCGTTGTACCCCTCACAATCGAATCATCTACAGCAACCAAAGTATCCGTATGATTTTTGATCACGCCATAGGTAGTATCGTAAACGTGAGCCACCATTTCTCCCCTATCTGCATCTGCAGTAATGAAGGTACGTAGTTTCACATCTTTAATCGCAAGTTTCTCTACACGTGGTCGCATCGATAACAACTCATCTAAAGCGGTGTCATCTAAAACCTCCTTACGTTTCAACAAAGTTTCCTTTTGCACATCTCTAATGTATTTGTGCAAACCATCTACCATGCCATAGAAAGAAACTTCGGCGGTATTTGGTATAAATGAGAAAACCGTGTTTTTTAAATCGTGGTTAACTGCTTTTAATATAGGATCACACAACAATTCTCCAAGCTTTTTACGCTCTTTGTAAATATCGGCATCGCTACCTCTTGAAAAATAAATACGCTCAAACGAACATGCTTTCTTTTCTAAAGGTTCGCGGAACATTTCTTCTGTTACCGTACCATCTTTTTTGATAATTAGAGCATGACCTGGCTTAATCTCTTTTACATTATTGATCTGCACTTTAAATGCAGTCTGGATCGCTGGTCTTTCTGAAGCAGCAACAACTACTTCATCATCTACGTAATAAAACGCTGGGCGAATACCTGCTGGATCTCTCATCACAAAAGCATCACCGTTACCAACAATACCAGACATAGCATAGCCACCATCCCAGCTTTTTGCCGAACGCTTTAAAATATTTGCGATATTTAAGCTATCTGATATTTTTTGAGTAATCTCAACGTTAGTTAAGCCATCTTTTTTGTATTCGTCAAATAATGCCTGATTTTCATCATCTAAAAAGTGACCTATTTTTTCCAATACTGTAACGGTATCAGCTTTCTCTTTAGGATGCTGACCTAGCTCATATAACTGCTCTAACAGTTCGTCTACATTGGTCATGTTAAAGTTACCGGCAATCACCAAGTTCCTTGTCATCCAATTATTTTGGCGTAAAAAAGGATGACAATTTTCGATACTATTTTTGCCGTGGGTACCATAACGTAGATGCCCCAACAATACCTCACCAATAAAGCTTACATTTTGCTTCAAAAACTCGGTGTCCTTCATCAGCTCAGGAGTTTCTTCCTGTATACTAACAAATTTGTTTTGCACGTAACCGAAAATATCTGCAACGGCATTTTGGGCCATTGAGCGATAGCGGCTAATGTAGCGGCTACCCGGTTTCATGTCTAATTTAATGGTTGCAATACCTGCTCCGTCCTGACCACGGTTGTGCTGCTTTTCCATCAACAAATACAATTTGTTTAGGCCGTAAAGTGCTGTACCGTATTTTTCTTGGTAGTATGAGAGAGGTTTTAACAAGCGGATAAAGGCTATCCCGCATTCGTGTTTGATTTGTTCGCTCATTGATTGTGAATGAAGGTGCAAATTTACCCTTTTATATATTCAAAACCTAGTGAGAAACAATTAGAATTACTACGAATACATCATTTTTGTGTTATATTTTTGAGACAGAAAAACTTACAGTTTTATTTTTACTGTTTGAACTTCTTTCTCCAAAAAAACTGAAGCATGCTGATTGAAGGTTTCGGCATCGCCAGTGGTATAAAACAAAGTTTGTTCTTGCTTGCTTATCTTTTGGTCAATCTCTGGATGTCGCTGTAAATAATTTACTAAGCTTTCGGCAACAATATCGCCCTGCGAAACGACTTTTATGCTAGATGAGAGATATGCCTCTATCTTTGGCAACAGCAATGGATAATGTGTACAGGCTAGCAAAACCGTGTCAATCGAAGATGATTGTTCAAGCAACAAATCTAAATATTGCTTAACAAAGTAATCTGCACCATTGCCAGTATGTTCTCCATTTTCAATTAGTGGCACCCACATTGGGCAGGCCTGCTGGTAAACATTTACTTCTGGAAAAAACTTGTTGATTTCAATAAGATAGGATTCGGATTTTATAGTACCCCTAGTTCCTAAAACCCCTACCGATTTTGTACTACTCATTTCTCCTATTACCTCGGCTGTAGGCCTAATTACTCCTAAAACCCGATGATTCGGATACTTTTTAGGTAAATCTAACTGTTGTATATTTCTAAGTGCTTTAGCAGATGCGGTGTTACACGCCAAAATTACCAAGGGGCAACCTTGTGCAAAAAGCCATTCTACACACTCTAAAGTATATTGATAAACAGTTTCGAAAGAATGATCTCCATAAGGAGAACGAGCATTATCGCCTAGATAGATGTAATTGTAATTAGGTAATTTTTCAGCAATAGACTTAAATATGGTTAAGCCACCAAAGCCAGAATCGAATATACCTATAGAATTTTGGAAGTTCATGTGCATAAAAAAGCGGAATTAAGCTTACCTAATTCCGCCGTATTTATTTAATATTTTGATTAAGGCTTTTTAGCACCTGCAGCTGGTTTAGCAGCAGTTGGAGCAGTAGCCGAAATACCTAATTTAGCTTTTACAGCAGGAGTGATATCTTCGCCACCATCAAAATAAACCAAGTTATTGAAACCTTGAGATGCTGAAATATCAAATACGTAAGCTAAACCTTTTTCTTTTGAGATTGCATTGATAGCTGTAGCTACTTTTTGTTGCAATGGAGGGAAAACCTCAGCTTGTTTAGCTTCAACATCAGTTCTTGCTTTGTTACGAGCATCTTCAATTCTTTTTTGCAAATCTGTTAACTCAGTTTGAGCTTGTGTTAATTCCTTAACAATAACTTCTCTGTTTGCTTCGCTAAGTGTTCTCTCTTTTTCCTGAGCAGCTTTTAATTTATTTTGATACTCAGCGATCATTTTATCAATTTCAGCTTGCTTAGTTTTAGCTAAATTCTCGATAGTAGTTGAAACTGTTTTAGCTTCTGACCAAGTACCGAAAATCTCATCTGAATTTAAGTGACCAAATTTTTGCTGAGCGTTAACAACTTGTGTAGTTAAAAGTAATCCTGCCGCTACAAATAATCCTTTAATTAACTTTTTCATTTTTTATTTTTCCTAATGTTATTAATGTTTGTCTATTGGTTTCAATGGTATAAACGAGCTAGCAAGCTCGTTTTATTTTATGTGTGTTATTTTACTAAAGTACCAGGCTTATAACCTAATCTAATAATTACATCGTTACTGATATCGTAGTTAGCACTGGCGTAAATCATCATGGTGCTTTCACTGCTTTTATCAAAAACAAAGTCAATGTATTTGTTTTTTGCAACTTCTGCAATGGTTGAGGCAACTTTTTCTTGAATTGGCTTCAATAATTTAGAGCGAGTTTGAAATAAATCTCCCTCTGGGCCAAATTTCTGACGTTGCAATTCTTTTGCTTTTTTCTCTCTTTCGATGATATCGTTCTCTCTGCGTCTTCTCATATCATCAGTTAATAACACCTGATCTGCTTGATAGGCCTTATACATTGCATCCACTTCCTTGAAAACGTCGTCAACCTCTTTTTGGTATTGCTTAGACAAACCTTCAATTTGTGTTAATGATGACTTGTAATCTGGAACATGCTTTAAAATATACTCCGTGTCTACGTAAGCCATTTTTTGTGCCGATACTCCTAAAGCCATTAAGAGTAAAACGCTTGCTAAAAATATCCTTTTCATACTAAGATTTCTTTTTAATTGTGTGTTAAGTCCTCTAATTAGTTAAAACCGCCCATTTGTTGTGCTATACTAAAGTGGAATTGTCCTTTGTTAGCATCAGGAACTCCTGGGATGTTATCAAATCCATAACCATAATCTATGCCAAGTAATCCAAAAATTGGTAAAAATATCTTTGCACCAACACCAACCGACCTTCTAACGTTAAATGGATTGAAGTCACGGAATTTATCCCAAGTGTTACCAGCCTCACCAAAAACTGTCATAAAGGCAGTTGCTTGTTGTGAACTAATTACTGGATATCTTAACTCCATCACATATTTTGTAAAGATAGGACTACCAGACTGTTGCGCAATATTAGGATTAGATCCAACAGGAATAACCGAGTTGTTTGAGTAACCACGCATTGCGATAATCTCAGAACCCTGTAAGAAATCGAAACCTTGCATACCATCACCACCCAATTTGAAACGCTCAAACGCCGACTGACCTACTGCACTGTTGTACGAACCTAAGAAACCAAATTGCGCTTGTCCTTTGAATACCAATTTACCCACCACAGTTTCGAACCATTGTGCCTCAAATTTCCACTTGTGGTACTCTGTAAATCTGTAACGATCTTTATCAGACGCGGTGTTATAATTTACATTGTTCAATAACGAATAAGGAGGTGTAGCCTGTACCGTAAATCTTAAATAAGCACCACCCGTTGGGAAAATATTATGATTTCTTGAATCCCTAGCAATTTCTTGGGTAAAGTTTAAGTTGTACGACTCTCCCGTGCTAAATAAGAAGCCTGGATAGTTGTTTAAGATGTACTGATTTAAGTTGATAGAGTGAGATAATGAGAACCAGTTATCTGGCCATTTCAATCTTCTACCCAAACTAAACGACACACCATTTAAACGGATACCATAAAAACGTTCGTGGCTTTTAGCTAAACCGTTAGATTGTAACGATGTAAATGCACTAACACCAAAGCTTACTGGTTTTTTACCTCCAAACCAAGGCTCAGAGAATGAAAAACTGTATGATTGGTAGAATTTACCGTTAGTTTGTCCACGTAAGCTTAACCTTTGGCCATCTCCTTTTGGTAATGGTCTGTAAGCTTCGCCTTTAAATAAATTTCTTAACGAGAAGTTGTTGAAAGTTAAACCTAAGGTACCAATAACACGGCCCCCACCAAAACCACCTGACAACTCGATTTGATCTGAAGGTTTTTCTTCTACGTGGTAAACGATATCTACCGTACCATCTGCTGGGTTAGGTTTAGGTACCGGGTTAGTTTTCGATTCGTCAAAGTTACCTAACTGACCAATTTCACGAACACTTCTGATTAATTGTTCTTTTGAGAAGAAATCTCCAGGCTTGGTACGAATTTCCCTCAAAACTACTCTGTCATTTGTTATCGTATTTCCTAATACACTTACTTTGTTTACCGTATATTTTGGTCCTTCGTAGATACGCATTTCTACGTCTACCGTATCACCATATATTTTAGTTTGTACCGGATCTACGTTAAAAGTCAAATAACCATCGTTCAAATAAAGACTTGAAACATCGTCTCCATTAGCACTTCCTCTTAATTTTTTCTCTAATTTTTCTTCACTGAAAACTTCACCCTTCTCAATTCCAAAAATCTTCTCTAAAAAGTCAGTATTGTATTTTGCGTTGCCTATCCAAGTAATATTTCCGAAGTAATATTTCGGTCCTTCGTACATCTTAATTTTGATGCCAACCGTTTTATCATTGTATTTGTAAACACTGTCGCTAATAATTGCCGCATCGCGATAACCTTTTTCGTGCAACTTCGCAACAAAGTTCAATTTATCTTCTTCGTATTTTTCTTTATTGAATTTACCGCTACCAAAAACTTTATAGAAAGCTCGTTGCTTGGTTTTTTTCAGATATTTTCTAAGCTTAGCTGATGAAAATTCTTTATTTCCCTCAAACTCGATTTTCTGAACTTTAACCCTTCTTCCCTTATTAATGTTAACCTGTAAAATTACACTGTTTTCTTGGTTAGGATCTGGCTTAGATTTGTAATCGATGGTAGTGTAGAAAAATCCTTTCTCGTACAAATATTTTGTAATTACAGATCTGGTTGTATTGTATAAATTATCGTTAATGATAGATTTTCCAGCTCTATCACCCAATTTTTCTTGAATATCTGTTTTTTGAGATTTACTGATTCCGTTGAATTCAAAACCACTTAAACGCGGTAGTTCTACAACTTCGATATCGAAATAAACGGTATCGCCATTAATCTTCGACACGTTAAGCTTGATATCATCAAATAAGCCTTGCGCCCAAAGATTTTTAATGGCACTTGCTGTAGCCTCTCCTGGCAACATGATAGACTCGCCAGTGGTTAATTTAGAAAGTACAATAATTACGTCCTTATCTAAATATTTCGAACCTCTTAAAGTAGTACCACCAATGATATATTCTCTTGGCGTGAAATAGTCTAAATTTAGGCCGTTTACTTTTAAGGAAGGGGTAGCTTGTTGTTGTTGGTTACGAATTTGTGCTAACGACGGAAAACCGATCAAAAGCAGAAATACTAGTTGGTATATTCTTCTCATTTACAATCTAAAAAACGTTGCTAAGTTAATTTAAACTCATGTTAAAAAGTGTTAAAAGAAAAATTAGTTCAATTGCTCACTAATTTTCCCAAAGCGACGTTCGCGTTTTTGATAATCTACAATGGCCTCGTACATATCTTCTCTTCTGAAATCGGGCCACAGTTTGTCTGTGAAATAAAGTTCGGTATAAGCCATTTGCCACAGCAGATAATTACTGATACGATGCTCTCCGCTAGTGCGTATCATTAACTCAGGATCTGGGATATTTACTGTAGTTAACTGTGAAGCAAATAGTTGCTCATCAATCTGATCGATAGCTACTTTACCTTCTTTAACCTGTTCGGCAATTTTTCTAGCTGCTTCTACAATCTCCCACTTTGCACTATAGCTTAATGCTAAAGTTAAAGTGCATTTGGTATTTGCTTTGGTTTTATCCATTGCGGCAGCCAAGTCATCAATACACTTTTGTGGCAACGATTTTAAATCGCCTATGGCATTTAACTTAATGTTGTTTTTGTTGAGGGTTTCCGCTTCTTGGTTAATGGTCGAGATCAACAATTCCATCAAAGCATTTACTTCGTCAATTGGACGGTTCCAATTTTCGGTAGAAAAAGCATAAACAGTAAGATATTTAACGCCTATCTCTACACATCCTTCTACAATATCCTTTACAGAAAGCACACCACTCTCGTGACCAAAAACCCTAAATTTACCTTGGTTTTTTGCCCAACGGCCATTGCCATCCATAATGATTGCAATATGCTCTGGCAAGCGATTAATATCTATTTGATCTTTAAAATCCATTACTGTTTTTGAGGCTTTTATGTTAAAAGCACTTTTGGCTCACAAAGGTATAAGTTATGCCAATACCTACAAACATATAATTATCTCTTTTTCTAAAATCTCCTCTTTGAATGTCTTTACCTCCAATACCGGGAGGACCTAGAACTTCTACAGAACGGTCAGATAATGCCTCCTGAACTCGTCTAACCGAAATATCACTAGAAAAATTTGCAGGGTCAGGATATTTATCACTAACGTCATCAAGATAATCAGTATAAGCATTTCTGTAGCCAATATTGGTCATAACAGTCCAATTACTCTTAAAATTATATTTTAAACCGAAACCGAAAGGCACTGTTAAAGCATAAGTCTTATAATCAATTGCTTCTGTATCATAAAGTGCGAGTTTATATTCGGTACCTTGATACATCGTTTTAGGACTAAAAAGTACCGCACCTACGCCAGTGTATAAATATGGGGAAAACCTAGAATATCCACCCCCTGAAAAATAGTCGAAGAAATTAAAATCGACCATAAAACTAAATTCGTGAAGTTTGTTACTGAAGCTCAAGTTTCGCTGTCTAAACTGCTCGTTGCTAGATTTTGCGTCGTCGGCCTTAATTTTTCCGTTGTTGTAATTGAAAGATAGTGCCCAATTTGGATCAAAATTAGCTTTGATAAATCCTCCCAAATGGAGGCCACTTACTTTTAAAGGATTGGTTGGATTTAAATCGCCCATATAGCCGGCACCGCCTCCCTGCAAACCTACTTCCCAGGTCTGAGCATTAGCTTTTGTAGTGAGAAACGAAGTAAAAATAATAGCTAACAGCGTTTTTTTGAAACTCATCCTAATAATTACGGGTATCAATACCCCAAAGCAATTTATTCCTTAACGTAGTTAGAAACGTTTCATTGTTAAGGCGGATAAGATTTATATTAAATTTTGCTTTGCTGATACTGATTTTCACACTACGATCTACAGTTTCTGTCCTCGAATCGCAAGTAAGGAGGAATTTGGTACTACGAGCTTCCACCTCAAAAGTTAGCTCAACATCATCAGGAACGATAATTGGCCTTACATTTAGATTATGTGGCGCTACCGGAGTAATGACAAAATTCTGCGCACTTGGCAAAATAATTGGTCCACCGCAGCTTAGAGAATAAGCGGTAGATCCTGTTGGTGTTGCAATAATCAATCCATCTGCCCAGTACGAGTTTACAAACTCACCGTTCATATAGGCATGGATAATCATCATGGCAGAATCGTCTCGTCTGTGTATGGTGATATCATTCAGTGCGAAATTTTCATCGCCAAACAAACCACTTTTCGACTCTAAACTTAACAAACTGCGTTTATCAATAGCATATTCGCCATTTATTAAGGCTTTAATAGCTCCCTGAATTTCAGTTTTATTGATACTTGCCAAAAACCCCAATCGCCCAAAGTTGATTCCAATTACGGGAATTTGCGAATCTCTCACTAAAGCCAAGGTATCTAGCAAAGTACCATCGCCCCCTAAACTTATCAAAATATCAGCTTTGCTTAATAACTCTTTGTGACCAGAAAACGTAGAAATTTGAGCGGGAAGTTTAATTTTATCTTTAACGAAATCGAAAAATTTGCGATAAACGGTTATTTCAAGTTGATTTGCAGTTAAAGTATCAAATACCTCTTGCACAAACGGTAATACGCTATCATTAAAATCTCTACCGTAAAGGGCTATTTTCATTCGGGTTGTTTAATTTATTGGTAAAGCCTGTCTTGATCTATCTCTCTCTAAATCCTTTGTTAAAGATCATGATGCTTATTGATGGATTATACGTTTAAATAATTCATAAAAGAATTAAATCGGTCCATGGAATCGTCGTCGTGATTGCTATTGTTAAAAACTGCTTTCACTTCGTAATCGTAACGTTCAAACGAAGCTACTATACCAGAAAGATCTGTCTTGTTTATCTTTAGCGTAACTTCTAATCGAGTAGAATCTGCAAATGAGCTAATGTAAGATGATAGTATTTGAGCATTATCGGCTTCTACAATTTGCGACATGTGCGCCAAAGAATTATTTCTGTTGGAGATGCAAAGTACAATGATACCGCCAGGTTCGGTTACAGCATAAAGACTTGCCGAAAAATTAAGCAAACTATTAGTCGAAACCACTCCCAAGTAATTTTTTTGCAGATCTAAAACAGGTACTACAGACAACTGCAGTTCACTGAACAACCTAATCACTTCATAAACATGAGCATTCTCGAAGGTAAAAGTATTAAGCAAAGCTAATGGTAAAGCGCCAATCGCTATTTCCATATCTCTAGCTTCCATTAGTTCTTCTTCGGATACCAGGCCTAAGTACTGAGCTTCATTTACAATAGGCAGATGATAAACTTTGAACTCGTTCATACGATCCAGTGCCTTGCGTACAGTATCTGATGTACGTAAAGGTGGAATAATGTTCGATATGAGTTCTCCTGCAATCATGTTCAGTTCTCAGTTTTTTATTTCGGTTGACAGCATATCTAAAAAGGTAGCTGTCTAATCTTCAACTTATTTAAGCAAAATTCTGTCCAAAAATTTTTCTAAGTAGCTATTAAATACTTCCGGCTGCTCCATCATAGGTGCGTGTCCGCATTCATCCACCCAATTTAGCTCAGAATTTGGCAATAGCTCATGGAACTCATTCGCAACATCTGGAGGAGTAACCTTATCTTGTTTGCCCCAAATTAAAGACACTGGAATGGTTATTTTTTTTAGCTCTTTAGCCATATTATGTCTAATAGCTGATTTTGCTAAAGCTAAAATACGGATTACTCGTGCTCGGTCGTTAACGGTTTTAAACACTTCATCTACAAGCTCTTTTGTTGCGGTAGCAGGGTTGTAAAAAGTAAACTCAACCTTTTCTCTAATAAAGTCGTAGCTCTCTCTTTTCGGGAAAGATCCGCCGAAAGCATTTTCGTACAAACCAGAACTTCCGGTAAGCACTAAAGCTTTTACGTATTCTTGATGCGCTACGGTAAACACTAAACCTACGTGGCCGCCCAACGAATTGCCCACCAATACTACTTGATCTAGCTTCTTAAACTTAAGGAAACGATGCAAATGCTTAGACAAACTTTTTACACCCAACGTTAATATCGGGAGTTCGTAAATAGGCAATATTGGCACTATAACTCTATACTTGCTTCTGAATTTTTCAATAGCGTACTCCCAGTTACTTAATTCCCCCATCAAACCATGAAGTAACACTAAAGGTTCTCCTTCCCCAACCTCTATATACTTGAAACCCTCTTGTTCGATTACTTCGTAATTCATAAATATTTATTGTGTATGTTTTTTGGTATATGCCACTAAGTTAATAGAGTAAATGCAATTAATGTGAAATAATATCACATTTTTATTATTTACTTATTTGCAGAAAGCCTAAGATAGCTGGCTTTTTACGATTTCGCCAATCAATTTACCTTCTGCTTTTCCAGCCAATTCTTTATTCGCCAGCCCCATTACTTTACCCATTTCTTTCACAGAAGTAGCACCAGTTTCGGCAACAATTTTTGCGATAACCGCTTCAATTTCGGCTCTTTCCATTTGTTTAGGCAAAAATTTAGAAATCACGTCTATCTCTTCTTGCTCTACTTGGTAAAGATCTTCTCTACCCTGAGTTTTGTAGATATCCGCAGATTCTTTACGCTGTTTAACCAACTTTTGTAAAATTTTTATTTCAGCCTCTTCGTTGATCTCTTCGGCTTGTCCTTTTTCTGTTTTTGCTAACAACAGCGCAGCTTTGATAGCTCTAAGTCCTCGTAACTGAACTTGGTCTTTGGCTAACATTGCTTGTTTTATTTCTTGATCTATGTTTGTTGAAATCATATCTAAATGGGTTAATTCTGTAAAATGGTTAACTGTCTAAAATGGTTAATTGTTGAAATCGGTTAACTGGTTAATCGTTGGCAAGGTACAGTTAACCTATTAACCAGTTATACAGTTAACCTTATTAGTCTCTTTTTACGATAGTGCCAGTAGCTTGTGCAGTTGGCATAATCAGCATATCGTTGATGTTTACATGCGCTGGTCTGCTTACTACATACCAAATTGCATCAGCAATATCTTGGGCCATTAATGGTTCCAATCCATCATATACCTTTTTTGCTCTATTTTCATCTCCTTTAAAACGTACGATAGAAAATTCCGTTTCTACCATACCCGGATTAATTGCAGTAACTTTAATACCATGTGGCAGCAAATCGACACGCATTCCTTTATTTAATGCATCTACCGCATGCTTGGTTGCGCAATATACATTACCGTTAGGGTAAACTTCCTTACCAGCAATAGAGCCAATATTGATGATATGTCCTTTTTTTCTTTCTACCATCCAACCAGAAACTACTTTAGTAACATAAAGCAGGCCTTTAATATTGGTATCAATCATTCTGTCCCAGTCTTCGGTATCGCCTTTATCTATCGGATCTAAACCTTGGCTCAAACCTGCATTATTCACTAAAACATCTACATCCTTCCACTCGGCAGGCAGAGTTTCTAAAACATAGTTGATATTTTCCTTGTCCCTCACATCAGCTTGGATCTTTTTGACTTTTACGCCATATTTCCCTGTAAGTTGTTGTGATTGTGTCTCTAATAGATTTTCACGGCGGGCAATTAAGATCAAATCATAACCCTGAGCGGCAAAAGTATCGGCACTAGCTGCCCCAATACCAGATGTAGCTCCTGTAATTAATGCGATTTTGGCCATTGTTAATTTGTGTTTGGCACAAAGTTATACTTTTTATTAAATGACGATTACTCGAAAAATAAACTAAAAGTAAAACTTCTTAAAATAGCTTTTTCTATTGGCTTTGCAAATGGATGATTTTCGTGCTTTAAAATATCTCCAAAAGAATGGCTAACTTTCAATTCGGGCGACATTTTAAAGTATTCAAAATAAAGATCGAAACCTATTGCAGCTTCATACGAACCAAAGTTTCTTTTATTCTTTAAAATCTTGTAGATAAGCGCCTTGTCGTCATCATTTGCTTTTTTTCCCGACGCTAAATCCATTGAATATTTTGCGCCCAGCAGTAGATATGCCCTAAAGTCCTTCCTTCTCTCAGATTTCAATTTTATTCCCAAAGGAAAATCTACCATGGTTGCAGATACTTTTTGCTGAGTTTTCCCGTCCACAAAATCTGATGGGCCATTCACCGAAGGTACTGCATACTGATAATCTACTAACCTATCATTAAAAACCAAAGTTGGCGTACTTCGCAAATCTACGTTCTTGGTTAATCTTAAATTTACGACAAAACCTATCCCAAAACCTGCTGAAAGTGGCGAGCTTATTGTATTAAGCTGATCTGTTATCGGCCTATCATTTTGCTCATAATCTAGAAAAATATCACGCCATTTTGGGCTTCTGATTATTTTATATTCTGATGCTACGTATTGGAAACTAAATCCCCAGTTAAAATCCTGCTGATCTATACCACCGCCCCAATTTTGGGCTTTAAGCGTAAACGCGATGACAGAAAATAAGAGAATTAGTAAGGGTTTCTTCATTTAATACCGGTGTAGATGGCACTAATTCCAAACGTAAGCGAACGGTGTTTGGTATGTTGGTAGCCAACTTTTTCCATCAGGTTTGTAAAGTTCTTGCCATCTGGAAACGCCTGCACCGATTCTTCTAAATAGGCATAAGCTTTTTTATCCTTAGAAAACAAACCTCCAAAAAATGGAGTAGCATATTTAAAATAGAAGTGATACAATTGTTTAACGGGAAAAACCTTCGGCTTAGAAAACTCTAAAACAACCACTTTACCTCCTGGTTTTAGCACACGCAACATATCAGCTAAACCTTTTTCCAGGTTTTCATAGTTACGCACTCCAAACGCTACCGTAATGGCATCAAAAGTATTATCTTCAAAATTCAGGCCTTCAGAATCTCCTTTTTGTACAGAAAAAACATGACCAAGGTTTCTATCCGCTATTTTCTTCTTCGCCACTTCCAGCATTCCTTCGGAAATATCTACGCCAATGATCTGCTGTGGCTTTAAAATCTTAATGGATTCAAATGCAAAGTCGCCTGTTCCAGTAGCTACATCCAATATTTTCTGCGGTTTGGTAGTTAAAAGTTCCTTAATTGCTTTTTTACGCCAAATGATATCAATCCCTAAAGAAAGAAAATGATTAAGAAAATCGTAAGTGCCCGAGATATTATTGAACATGCTGGCTACCTGCTCTTTTTTTGTTTCGGTACCAGAATAAGGAGTAATTTGTGGATTCATGCTTGGCAAAGATAGGTTATTTTGGTTAACTGTAGGAATTGGTTAAATGGTTAACTGTGGTAATTTCGTTGTTGGTCAATTGATGATTGGTTATTGGTTTAATTGGTCATTTATTAATTAACCTTATCTTTGCCTTATGATTATTAAATCTGCAACCTTCGTAGTCAGCAATACAAAAGTATCGGCTTTGCCACTACCAGATATGCCCGAGTACGCTTTCATTGGACGTTCTAATGTTGGCAAATCATCCTTAATCAACATGTTAGTTAACCAACAGGGATTAGCCAAAACATCGCAAAAACCTGGAAAAACACAGTTGATTAACCACTTTTTAGTGAATGAGAAATGGTACATTGTAGATTTACCTGGTTACGGATATGCAAGAGTTTCTAAAAGCAGCCGTGAGAAATGGGAGAAATTCATTAGGGCATACCTCACCAAAAGAGAAAATCTTCAATGCGTTTTTGTACTGATCGACAGCAGATTAGAACCTCAAAAAATTGATTTGGAATTTTGCTCGTGGTTAGGCGAATGTCAAATTCCATTTGCCTTAGTTTATACCAAAGCTGATAAGCAATCTGGACCAAAAACAGACCAAAATGTAGCCAAATTCAATAAAGCATTGCTTGGCTGGTTTGAAGAAGTTCCTCCGTTTTTTGTAACCTCTTCTGAGAATGGACAGGGAAAGGAAAAAGTACTACAGTTTATTCAGGAAGTGAACCAAGATTTCTTAAAACCAGTGATAGATCCAAAATTCTACGCTGCTAGCAATCCAGAAAAATAGACACAATTTCGCTTAAGGCTACTATTACACCTCGTTAATTAAATGAAGAAATACTTCTCTCTTGTCTTATTTGCGCATTCCATATTTGCAATGCCTTTTGCATTTATCGGTTTTTTCTTGGGCGTAACCACCACAAGCAATCCTTTTAACTGGTATTTGTTATTGGCAGTTGTACTTTGCATGGTGTTTGCCCGTAATGCTGCAATGGCTTTCAATAGATATTTAGATAGGGATATCGACGCTAAAAACCCTCGCACTGCAACAAGAGATATTCCAGCAGGGAAAATTTCTGCCAAAGAAGCCTTAACGTTTGTAATTGTTAACTGCGCATTGTTTATAGCTACTACCTATTTGATCAATCCGCTTTGTTTTTACCTTTCGCCGATAGCAATTTTCACGGTACTCTTTTATAGCTACACCAAACGTTTCACAGCACTTTGCCACTTGGTTTTAGGCGTTGGTTTGGGCTTAGCTCCCATTGGGGCATACATTGCAGTAACTGGTCATTTTAGTATTGTACCAGTATTGTATTCTTTTGCGGTACTATTTTGGGTAAGTGGCTTCGATATCATTTATGCATTACAGGATGAAGAGTTTGACCGTTCCCAAAAACTACACTCTATCCCTTCTGCACTAGGACCAAAAAATGCGCTAAGACTATCTTCGCTTTTGCACGTACTTTCTGCTGCTTGCGTCATCAGCCCCATTTATTTTATGGATTTTGGCTGGACGTACTATGCTGGCGTTGTGTTTTTCTGCGCTATGTTGATTTATCAGCACCGTTTGGTGAAACCTAACGACATTAGTAAGGTAGACAGAGCCTTTGCAACTACAAATGGTTACGCTTCGGTTGTTTTTGCTGTTTGTTTCTTGGTTGATGCTTACTTGCGGACAAAGTAGTTAGATCGTTCATTAGTTCACTGGTTGCTAAATCTTCCCGCTGATTTTCGCAGATTTGACCCGCTGATTTTGCAGATCTCCAATCACGAAAGGATATTATTCATTCATGCAAATAAAAAATGGACAATGCTTTAAAAGAATTGTCCATTTAAGAAAGATTTAACTAGGCTTTATACCGGCAGTCTATGTAGCTCAATATCATCTGGGCTAACAAAAATCAACGGAACCTTTTCTACATCTACATAACTTGAATCTAGACCAAAACTGGTTACTTCAGATAAACTAAGCTTCTTTAAAACCATGTAGTAATCCATAATGGTTTCCTCATAGAAGCTCAAATTGGTAAATTTGCTCATCGTTTTCTCCAAAAGCACAAACCTAAAATCACCTGTTATTTTATGCTTATTTAAGGATGTATATTGACTTGTAATATCCACTTCGCCATTTTTAACCAGCTCTTCAACCACTTTACGATACAGCAAGTTTACACGTTGCTCAATCCTGAAACCAAGTTTAAAATCTATCCTAATCAGTTTACCAGGAATTAAAAATTCTACTTTGTAATCCATGGTGTAAGGCTCGTCCATTACATCTACATGAACCAACCAGTAAACATCTGCACGTTTAGGTTCTTTTTGGATAATCGAATAGATAATCTTCGACTCAATTTCTTGTTTAAAATTGGCGCTAGTTAAATACACTAATTGCGAAGAAAATTTAGGCACAGAAATGTCGCTACTCAATTCTTTAATAATATCGTAGTAATCCTCAATTTCTACGTATTTCACAAAGCGATTTTTGATTTTTCGTGCAGAGTACCAAGTCCACATTACACTTAATAACACAGAGCTCATTAATAAAGCAAACCATCCGCCATGCGTAAATTTAGACATGTTACCTACTAAAAAGGCCAATTCTATTGCCATATAAACAGAAACAAAAAGCACGATTAAATACATCGGAAACTTTTTGCGCAACATATATACTGCAACCAAAACGGTGGTCATTAAGAAAGTAAGGTTAATTGCCAAACCATAGGCTCCTTCCATACGGCTCGAATCTTTAAATATCAAAACGATAATGATACAACCTGCAAACAATATCCAGTTGATAGATGGCACGTATAGCTGTCCTTTTTGCACACTTGGATAGTTGATCCTCACTTTTGGCCATAAATTGAGCCTTACCGCCTCTGAAATGAGCGTATAAGAGCCAGATATCATTGCTTGCGAGGCAATTACCGCAGCAAGCGTAGCTAAACCTACCAGGTACAGCACCATACTAGCTGGCACCAATTCGAAAAATGGATTCGTGGTCGCAATATCGTAGTTAGCGTGATTTAAAATCCAAGCACCTTGACCTAAATAATTGAAAATCAACATTAGTTTTACGAAAACCCAAGCTACACGGATATTTGCCTTACCACAGTGACCTAAGTCCGAATACAATGCTTCTGCCCCTGTAGTACAAAGGAAAACGCCACCTAAAATGAGCAGTGCTTTTGAGTTAGTCCTCAATAAATCGAACGCATAATATGGGTTGAGTGCCTTTAAAACAAACGGACTGTCTAATATTTGAACAAAGCCAATACCGCCGAGCACCAAGAACCACAATAGCATGATTGGTCCAAAAAGCTTGCCCACCAAGTTGGTACCAAACTGCTGTATCACAAAAAGTACGGTAACTATTGCAAGTACAATTGGAAGTATCGATAGCTCAGGAAACTTTAGTTTTAAGCCTTCAATGGCAGAAGTAACGGTAATACTTGGCGTAATCATACCATCTGCCAGCAAAGCGGCACCGCCAATAATTGCAGGAATAACCAACCACTTCGCCTTCTTGCGTACTAACGAATAAAGCGAGAAAATTCCACCCTCACCCTTATTATCAGCCCTTAAGGTGACAATTACATATTTGATAGTTGTTTGTAAGGTTAACGTCCAGATGATACAGGACAAAGCGCCTAAAACTAGTTTTTCATCTAGCGTTGGAGTAACCCATTGTCCGTTTACCTGAATTTTCGCTAACGCGATGTTAAAAATGGCTTTTAATGTATAAAGAGGTGACGTTCCTATATCACCAAACACTATACCTAGTGTTAATAATAACCCTCCGGCAGTAAGGGCATTAACGTTTTTATGACTTGACACGCAATAATAATTTGAAGCAAAATTACATAAATATTCAAGATTAAAATTTATTTGATTCGAAAAGCTAAAAATTTAAAATATCGCTCTAAAATCAAATCATTTTATATCTCTGTTAAATATTGTTAAATAATATAAAGCTTCAACTTTTTGTTTGATTTTTTTGTTTAAATATTTATATTTTTGTCAAGCATTTTAATGAAAACAGACAGAGTAAAAATAGCGCTCAATGGCATTAAAGCATCCTTAGTAATGATGCTGTTGCTGCTATGCGGTACTGTTTTCGCTCAAAAAGCCGACACCACAAAATTTTCTGTAAGGCCAAAAGCTAAGGTTGTAAGTCGTATTCCTGTTATTAAAGGCAGTGTACAAACTTACAGACCTAGTTATAATATTAATTCTGGCAGCGCAAATGGTGACCACGGTACAAAGGCAAAAGATGGCAAAACGCTTAATGTTTTAAAAATATATCCAAATCCAGTTGTAGACCAGCTAAATATCAATCTTCGTTTAGAAAGAGAAACCAGTTTGTCTATCAAAATCACTGATTTACTGGGCAATGATATTGTAACTCTTGCCAACGAACGTATTCAACACGGCGAGCACACCAAAACCTACAATATGCCCGCTAAACTAAATTCTGGAATTTATTTTCTGCGTATTGTAGCGGGCGGAGAACCTGTTATTAAAAGGATATCGGTATTGTAACTGAGTTAACTGGTTATCGTTTCAACTGTTTAACTGAATGAACTGGTTTAAACAATTAACCGATTAACCAAATCAGCAACTAACCAAAAAAAATACCCTATTTTTACGGCATGAAAATTATTGCAATTGGTAGAAATTACGCTGCACATGCTGCAGAACTTAACAACGCGATCCCTACAAAACCCATCATATTTTTAAAACCTGATACCGCGGTATTAAAAGACAATAAACCTTTTTACATTCCCGAATTTTCTAATGATGTGCATTACGAATTAGAAATAGTACTTAAAATTTGTAAAGAAGGCAAACATATTGCCGAGAAATTTGCTTCTAACTATTACGAAGAAATTGGTTTGGGCATTGATTTTACAGCAAGGGATATCCAAAGCGAGCACAAAGAAAAAGGATTGCCTTGGGAATTGGCTAAAGCGTTCGATAACTCTGCGGTAATTAGTAATTTCTTCCCAAAGAGCGATTATAAAGACATGTACGATTTGAAATTTGAACTGAAAAAAAACGGCGAAAGTAAGCAAAACGGACACACGGCCAACCTTTTGTTTTCATTTGAAAAGATCATCTCTTTTGTGTCGCAATACATCACCTTAAAAAAAGGAGATCTAATTTTTACAGGCACGCCAGAAGGTGTGGGCAAGGTAAACCAAGGCGACAAATTGGAAGCTTGGTTAGAAGAAAAACAACTACTTAATTTTGATATAAAATAAACTTGATGCGCAATTATATAATTTTCCTTTTACTATTATCTTCAATTTACATTCCTCTAAAAGCGCAAAAAACATATAGTAGTCACACCTATCCGCTAACGGATTTTCGTTCGCCCTTAGACATTGAACCACCAGCTTTGGCAGGATCTTTTGGAGAGCTACGTTCCAACCATTTCCATTCGGGCATAGATTTTAGAACCAACCAGCGTATCGGCTATCCGGTTTACGCACCGACGGATGGTTTCATTTCGAGATTGAGAGTGCAAAACAGTGGTTTCGGATTGGCTTTGTACATTAACCATCCAAATGGTTACACTACTGTTTACGGACATCTATCGAGGTTTAACCATAAAATTGCACAGATTGTAAAAAATATCCAGTATAAGAAAACTTCTTACGAAATTGATGAATTTCCGTCTTCAGACTTAATACCCGTTAGAAAAGGTGAAGTAATTGCTTATACGGGAAATACGGGTAGTTCTGGTGGTCCGCACCTACATTTCGAAATTCGTGATACCAAAACCGAAGCAACTATCAACCCGCAATTGTTGGGTATTAGCATACCAGACGATGTTCCTCCTGTTGTTCATGCGATGTATGTTTATCGTTTAAACGGAAAACCTTTTAACGAATTTACACCAAAGCAGTATTTTCAGGTTACTGGCGGTAAAGGAACCTACAAGCTTAATCAAGTTAGCACCATAAATTTAAGTGGCGAAGTTGGCTTTGGCATTGTGGTTAATGATAGGCACAACGGCGCATCTGGAAATAATGGCGCATATTCGATAGAGTTAGAAGTTGATGACATTAAGATTTATACTTCGGCACTTGAGAGATTTACGTTCGATGTGAGCAAAGCGATTAATTCCCATATCGACTACCCAACCTATCTTCGTACCAAGCAAAGCATCCAAAAAAGTTTTGTAGATCCAGGAAATCCTTTGCCGATCTATTTCAATTCAGTAAATAATGGTCGTATTAATTTCAATGATGGTAAGACGCACAAGGTTAAATATACCATTAGCGATGCTAGAGGCAATAAAACTACTTTAGCGTTTAACGTGTTTGCTGATCCAAAAGCTGTGATTAATACGCCAGAACCTCCGCAAGGAACAAGCTTTGCTTACAACAAACAAAACGAGCTGAATACCGACGATGTAAAGGTGATCCTCCCTAAAGGCACATTGTACAACGATTTCAACTTTCAATACAAAAAAACGGCAAAGCCTCAGCAAAATGCTTTTTCGGAAATCCACCACATCCATAATAACCTTACACCATTGCATACAGGTTTTGAGCTTTGGATAAAAGCAGATAGTTCGATCATCAAACACCAAAGCAAAGCATTAATTGTAAGCAGCAGTCGTTCTTCGCAAGGCGGATATTTTGAAAATGGATGGGTAAAAGCTAAACCTCGTAACTTCGGCAGTTTCTTCATCGCCATTGATACTATCGCACCAAATATCGTCCCAGTAAATATCGTCAATGGCAAAAACATGGCCGGCCTAAGCAAAATGAGTTTCAGGATCAGCGATAATTTATCAGGGATTAAGAGTTTTAATGGCTATATTGACGGCAAGTGGGTGTTGATGGAATTTGATGCAAAAACAGCAAACCTATGGCACACCTTCGATGAAAAAACTGTCGCAGGTAAACATACATTTGAGTTACTTGTTGTGGATATGAAAGACAATACCAAAAGATACGCAATTGAATTTAATCGCTAAATCATTAATAAGATGAGCACATTACAAGAAGGCAGCAAAGCACCAGCTTTTACTGCAAAAGACCAAAATGGCAATACCGTTACTTTAGATCAATTTAAAGGTAAAAAAGTAGTGTTATATTTTTACCCAAAGGATGACACCCCAGGTTGTACCGCCGAAGCTTGCGATTTTAGGGATAACTATCAAGGTTTACAAGCAAAAGGAATTGAAGTGCTTGGCGTAAGCGTTGACGATGAAAAATCACATCAGAAATTCATTACCAAACACAGCTTGCCTTTTACTTTGCTGGCAGATACCGATAAGGAGATTGTAGAAGCTTACGGCGTTTGGGGAGAGAAAAACATGTACGGCAAAAAATATATGGGCACCAACAGAGCTACTTTTGTAATAGATGAAGAAGGCAACATTGCGCATATCATTAAAAAAGTAGATACAAAAAATTCTACAGCACAGGTTTTAGAATTGTTGGGTTAAATTCAATCTCACCATACAAACTTACGAAGTTGTTGAAACTTCGTAAGTTTTCACTTTGCAACATAGCGCATAAAAAAATCCTCTCCGAAAATCGAAAAGGATTTACACTAGGTTATTGTATGTTGATTAGTTCATTTGATGTTTAGTAGCTGTTACCATTGCTACTACCGGCGTAACCTTTACAATTTTAAATTCTGTACGCCTATTTAGTTGGTGCTGTGCTTCGGTACATTTAATCCCGTCACCACACTCATTCAACAATTCTGTTTCGCCTTTACCTATTGCATTTAAACGATCTGCCGGCACGCCTTTGTTAATGAGATAATCCATAGCACTTGCGGCTCGCTTTTCGGATAAGATTTGATTATATGCAGCGGTACCTCTTGCATCTGTATGAGCTACTAATTCCATGCGTACATTTTGCATACTCGCCATAAAATCGTTCACCTTATCTAAATCAGAGATCGCATCTCTTCTGATATTCCATTTATTAAAATCGTAGAAGATGTTGTTAAGTTTCACGGTAAATACATCTTTAGAACGCTCTAGTTCAAACTTAATATCGTAAACTGTAGATTGATTAACCCCTTTCGTAGATATTTCTCCAGACTGGGTGGTAAAATATTGTTGTGGATTTCCTTTTACGATGTAGTCCGTTTCTTTTTCTAAAGTGAATGCGAACTTACCTTGCGCATCAGAAAACACCTTGTTCTCTGTACCGTTACCTTTGTTAATTAACAGTACTTCTAATCCAGCAATTGGCGCATTTGTTCCCTTCTCTACCACTGATCCGTTTACCGCATAAATTTGCGATTTCGGTTCAGCTTTGATACCTGTAGTAAATCTATAAATATCGTCTAATCCTACACCGCCGTTTCTATTGCTCGATAAATATCCAGTTTTTAAATCGTTGTTGAATAAAATACCAAAATCATCTTTTGGTGAATTTAGTGGCGCCCTTAAGTTTTCTATATCCTTAAAGTTATTCTTAGCGCCAACAGCAGAAAATACATCTAAGCCCCCCATACCGATATGACCTTTGGAAGCGAAATAGAACTTACCATCTTGCCTAACCGTAGGAAACACATCGTCTTGTGGTGTATTCACCTGATCGCCACAGTTTAATGGTTTAGACCACGTTCCATTTGGCAATTTTTCGCTATAATACAAATCCATTCCACCGAAACCACCTGGCATATCTGAAGCAAAATATAACAACTTACCATCTGGAGATAAAGCTGGATGTTGAACTGAAAATAGACCTTCTTCGTTAAATGGCAGTTTTTCTTTCGCAACCCATTCATCGCCTTTCTTTACAGCTACCAATAAATACTGTTTACCTGTATCACCAATTTTCATTTTTTTATTGGCAGACATGACAGCCCTTGTGAAAATAACAGTATCTAAGCTTGGATAAACCGCTACAGGCCCACTGTGAAAACCCTTATTGATTGTTCCTTTAAGAATATTTACTTGCTTAGATGATGGAGAGGCACTGTAGATTTTTAGGTAAGGATTACCGGTCCAACCGTAAATTTCTTCACCTTTTTTATTTTTTTGCCACCTATCAGAGATGATGATGACCTCAGATCCAAATCTTGCCGGACTAAAATCAGAGTTTTCAGAATTTAAACCTATTTCATTTTCTAACAGCGCACCGATGTCTGGATTTTCTGACCAAGTCTTAGCTACACTGCAAATATTAGCCTGCTTTTCAGCTTCTTTAGCTTGTGCTGGATTTTTTTGCCCCCAAAAGATGAAATTAGCCGCAGCTTCATCAAATTTTCCATTTTGTTTTAAGGCTTCTGCCAGGTAAAGATAATTTTCTGCAGTAGCGTTTGTGTAAGCAGTAGTTTTTTTGTACCAAGCTTCTGCAGCTTCTGTATTGTTAATGAAACGATAGCAATTGGCAATTTTCTGAGCTACTTCCATACTCGGATTAGCCTTCATGATTTTCTCGTAGATTTCTAAAGCATATTTGTAATCAAGTTGCTGATAAAGTTTATCGGCTTCCTTAATATCATCAGAGAAAAGTACAGATGGAAGTAAGTAGATACACAAAAAAAGAGTAGTGGCCCTGAAAATTTTTTTTAATCTCATAAAAACTCTGCGTTAAAAATACCGCGGAGTAGTTAAAGCACTGTTTCTGTAGTTTTTATTTCCAATAGTGAAACCTAATGATATTTCATGGCTTCCTGATGAATACGACTTAAGTCCAGACAAGCTGTAGTCGTAAGCGTACCCAATGCGAAACTGTTTTGCAACAAAAACCTCAACTAATCCAACAAGCGAATTTTGTTGAAAAGTTGGATTTAAATTGTTAGTAGTTTTCCACATATTAACACCCATTCTGTAAGAGCCTCCTAACCAGAGTACATCCTTAAACAAAAAAGATGCGTTTAAATCTAAATTACCCATACTTTGGGGGTCATCGCGTAGCATAACCGAAGGTTTCATCTTCACATCTTCATTAACATTTATTATTGCTCCAACTGTTAAGAAAATGTGGATAGGTGGCAAAATCACAAATCGGGCCTGTTGATTATTTTTATTGAGTGCCGTTGTTAACAAATTATTTGCCGAAAGGCCGGCATAAAAAACGTTATCGCTGTAATGGATGCCTAATTTTGCATCTGGAGATAGGTAATTCTGCGTACCGCTAAAAGTTGCGTCAGTGATATCACCAACAATGGCTTTATCACTGTTTAAAGAAAACTGTATAGCCCCTACACCCACACCAAAACTCAAACGCCCCTCTTGTCCAACAGGTAGGCGGTAAGCATAATTGGCCATAATAGCCGTTTGCCCTTGTATACCAACTCTGTCATTTAAAACAGAAAGCCCTAAGCCTACATTTTTGTTATTGAAAAACGCACCGTCTGCGATTAAAGATTGTGTTGTTGGCGCCCCTTTGATACCCACCCATTGATTACGGCTCAACAAATTGATGTTAATATCTTCTTTATATCCAGCATATGCTGGATTTACCAATAAATTATTGAACATATATTGGCTATAGGTTACCTCATTTTGCGCAACTGCCGCAAAAGGGCAAACAACAATTAAAAGCTGAAACAAAAACCTTTTCATTGCCTAATTTTTAACCATTGTAATTGAACCTTTAAAATATTGATCTGCTCCGTCTATCTTCACTCTCAAAATGTAGATATAGGTTCCAGAAGCTACGTTTTGCCCATCCCAGTATTTAGATGAATTATAGCTGTTCATTCTGTAAACGATATTCCCTGAGCGATCGAAAATCTTCAAATCGTTATCAGGAAAAGCATCGATATTTTTAACCTCCCAAGTATCATTTTTACCATCACCATCAGGAGAAAAAGCATTATACAGTTCTAATGGACTAGCATTCGTAACTTGGGCAAGCGCAAAAGCCACGCTGCTACCTAGTGCCAAATCTGCATTTTGATGATACAAAGCTTGTGTTAAACCTGGTGCAATGACAGCATTACTTTTATTGGGCACTGATGTCGCCTTATCCCAAATGGCATTCCTTGTCCAGCTTGCTAAATTGTTATACCTCTCTGTTGCTGATGTATGGAAAGTTAAATCTATACCTCCAACACCATTTAAGCGCTGAACCACGTGATAAAAAGCATCATTAATTTCACTTACTGCTTTGGTCTTACTTAACCTACTGTACCCTCCAGAACTAGGGTCTTTGTCTAAAAAAGACATCCCAATGGTATTAGCATCTTTTGGTTTAACAGTAACAAAACGCAGCAAGTTGGCACTTACACCAAGCGGAAATACATAATCTTCACCGGCTTTAGTATATCTCACCAACGAACCATCCACACCTAGACTTGTATTAATAAATCCTTTATTTCTAAATAAAGAAAGCGGATTATCATTCATTACCGTGATAGCCTCTGGAATTACCGCCTGAATTTCAGCGTCATCTATATCGAGCGAAAGCCTTGCAATTAACTGAGCTTTAGCATAGAAAACACCATTCCCCTTAAATAGCAAGTGAGGAAATAACGTCGGATTTCCACCAAACGAACTTGCTTTTGAGTTAAAGATTACAGCTCCCGAAGATTTGCCATCAAAAACTGGATTTTTACTTTTGTTATTCCAATCTCCCTTAACAATTATTTCGCCATTGTTTACTACAGCACCATCTTTATGGGCATAATTGCCAGTTACTGTAAGCTGCGCATTCTTATCTACAAAAAGCACAGTTCCATTGTTAACAAGTTGCGCAAACAGCGAACTTGTACAAATGGATAATATACCAACGATGTAAAAACGTGCTTTCATAGCTATTGAATTGCGCTGATGTAGAAAGTAGCAGCCAACGCAGATGTAGCTGTATCGCCAACATTTGTAAATTTAACTTCAACCAGACCAGCAGAAACTACTCTTGCGTACGCTATAATTATCCCGTTAGGAAGCTCTACAGATGGCGATACCGCCACGCTTGCACCTAAAGCTACGCCAGTAAGGGTGAAAGTTTGTTTATGAGAGCCCTTTACCGCAATTGCCGGTATGTTGGCATTTGAGGAAGCTTTTGAAATTGAAGCGATGTAAGTACCGTTCGTTCCAATTCTCACCTTACCGTCGGTTGCTAATCTGATACCTTCTGTTCGGTTGGCTGCAATAACTAACTCTTTTGCGTCTGTGGTACCTACGAAATCATTGTTGACACCAGGAGTAGTGGTTCCACCGAAGTTTCCTTCTCCATTGCCTTTACGCAACCACGAGTCTGTATTTCCAGATGGACCTTGCGGACCAGCGGGGCCTTGCTCACCTGGATTTCCCTGCGCTCCACGAGGACCCGTAGGACCAGCAACGCCAGCGTCACCTTTATCGCCTTTGTCGCCTCTATCTCCCTTCACACCTTGCGGTCCCGCACTTCCAGTTGGGCCTGCTGGGCCAGCCGGACCAGTCAAACCTATCGAACCTTGAGGACCTGTAGTTCCAGTATCCCCTTTATCGCCCTTATCACCTTTGTCGCCTTTGGCACCTACCGCCCCTTGAGGACCTGTAGCACCAGGCAAACCTTGAACACCTTGAGCACCGACATCGCCTTTATCTCCCTTTGCTCCTTGCGGACCAGTCAAGCCAATTGCTCCTTGAGGACCAACAGAACCTGTATCGCCTTTATCTCCTTTCGCACCTTGTGGACCAACTGCACCTTGAGGACCTGTTGTACCAACATCTCCCTTGTCACCTTTATCACCCTTATCGCCTTTGGCACCTACAGCACCTTGTGGGCCAACTGCTCCTTGAGGACCCACAATACCCGTATCTCCTTTATCACCTTTATCGCCCCTATCGCCTTTGGCACCTACAGCACCTTGTGGGCCAACTGCTCCTTGAGGACCTGCAACACCCGTATCTCCTTTATCACCTTTATCGCCCCTATCGCCTTTAAGACCCTGAGGACCAGTTAAGCCTGTAGGACCTTGCGGACCAGCAGGACCAGTTAAACCTGTTGGCCCATCTGGGCCAATAGCTCCTTGAGCACCTTGCGCCCCCTGCGGACCAGCAACACCTGCATCACCTCTATCGCCTTTGGTTCCTTGAGGGCCCTGTGGACCAACAGCACCTTGCGGACCTTGGGGACCAACAACGCCAGTGGTCAAATTCGCTATTGATTGCCAAGTACCATCAGACTGTCTTTTGTAAACGCTCCCAGAGTTATTGTTCAGATACAAATCACCCTCTTTCGTGCCGCTAGGCTCTGTGGCATTAGTTGGCGGACTAAGCGTGCCATTATACCACTGCGCTCCAGCCGGACCAACGGGTCCGATAATACCAGTAGTTAAACTTGCAACCTCCTGCCAAACATTGTTATTTCTTATAAATACTTTTCCGTTTGTGTTATTTAGGTAGTAATCACCGTCTTTTGAACCAGCGGGTTCTGAAGCGGCAGCTGGCGGATTTAGATTTCCATTAGACCAAACAGCACCATTCACTCCAGGCAAACCAATATCACCTTTGTCGCCAGGATCACCTTTATCTCCCTTATTTCCGTTTACGCCATCTATTCCATTTTTACCAGCTGGACCTTGTGGCCCAGTAGCACCGTTTATTCCATTAACACCATTAGTACCGATATCTCCTTTATCACCTTTTGGACCTTGCAACCCTTGTGGACCAATTGTGCCTGCATCACCTTTATCACCCTTGTCGCCTTTATCCCCTTTTAGTCCTTGGCTTCCGTTGGTACCAGCATCCCCCTTATCACCTTTGGGTCCTTGCAAGCCTTGTGGGCCTTGCGGACCAACTGCGCCAGCACCACCGCCAACAGCAAGTTCATCCCATTTATTCAAGTTCCAAACATTAAACTTATTTGTGGTTGTATTATAAACGAGAAGACCGTTGATAGCCGCATTTGCAGTACCTGTAGCCTGTAGATTATTTCGTTGTGTTTCTGTTAGCCTTGGAATTAGCAAACCTTTTTCAGTAGAATAGATTTCTAAAATAGATTTTGCGTTAGGGTTTTCGGTACCAATACCAATAGCACCAGTTTGGGCATAAGCCGCTGAAGATAAAAACAAGAATGTTAAAAAAGTAAAAATTCTCATAAGCGTCAATATCTGAAATGTTGAGTTTTGGGTAATAATGTACTCAAAATAAGAGTATAATTTTCATATTCGCAAACTTATCAACATTTATTTTACCGAATTTCCAAAATATGTGGAAAACTACTTACTGGATCAACCCCAAAAAGTGATAAAAAGCCATTTGGCGATAGCCTTTAAACAGATAAAAAAATTAACTTTGTTATATTACTTTATAATTAATTTTTAATGAAACATACAATCAGTGAACTAGAAGATATTGCTTCGCAAGTAAGAAGAGATATCCTTCGAATGGTACATGCAGTGCAATCTGGACATCCGGGCGCTTCGTTAGGCTGTGCAGATTTTTTCACAGCGCTTTACTTCGAGGTATTGAACCACAATCCTAAATTTGATATGGACGGTAAGAACGAGGATTTATTCTTCTTATCTAACGGTCATATTTCTCCAGTTTGGTATAGCGTATTGGCCAGAGCAGGATATTTCGACATTAGCGAATTGAAAACTTTTAGAAAACTGGATTCAAGACTTCAGGGACACCCTACTACCCACGAAGGTTTGCCGGGCGTTCGTATTGCTTCTGGCTCTTTAGGACAAGGACTTTCGGTAGCTATTGGTGCGGCACTTGCCAAAAAGATGAATGGCGATAAATCTCTAGTTTTTGCATTACTTGGCGATGGCGAATTGCAGGAAGGTCAAAACTGGGAAGCTTTAATGTTTGCACCACACAACAAAGTTGATAACATTATTGCCAGTGTAGATTACAATGGCCAGCAAATTGATGGACCTACAGAAAAAGTACTTTCTTTAGAAAATCTACACGCTAAGTTCGAAGCTTTTGGTTGGCATGTAATTACCTCAAACGGTAACAACATGGACGAGATTGTGAAATCTTTAGAATATGCCAAATCACTAACAGGAAAAGGAAAACCTATTTTAAATTTAATGAGCACTCAAATGGGTTATGGTGTAGATTTTATGGTTGGCACACACAAATGGCATGGTTCTGCTCCAAACGACGAGCAATTGGAAAATGCTTTGGGTCAAATCAAAGAAACAGCTGGAGATTACTAAGAGAGTTTTGCGACTTGCGCTCGGCGTTTAACGACGCATAACGCTTATCGCTTAACCTAAAAACTTTTGAAATGAAGAAATACACTTTTACAGATAAAAAAGATACACGCTCTGGTTTTGGAGCAGGCTTGCATGAAGCAGGCAAAAAAAATGAAAACGTAGTTGCACTATGCGCCGATCTAGTGGGTTCGTTAAAAATGGATGCCTTTATTAAAGATTTCCCTGAGCGTTTTATCCAAGTTGGTATTGCAGAAGCCAACATGATGGGAATTGCAGCCGGCTTAACCATTGGTGGTAAAATTCCATTTACAGGAACTTTCGCTAACTTCTCTACCGGAAGAGTTTACGATCAGATCCGTCAATCTATCGCCTACTCGGGCAAGAACGTAAAAATTTGCGCTTCACACGCCGGCTTAACTTTAGGAGAAGATGGTGCTACCCACCAAATTTTGGAAGATATTGGCTTAATGAAAATGCTACCAGGCATGACAGTAATTAACACCTGCGATTACAACCAAACTAAAGCAGCTACTTTAGCCTTAGTGGATCACGAAGGTCCAGTTTACTTACGTTTTGGTCGTCCAGTATTGCCTGTATTCACACCAGAAGATCAAAAGTTTGAAATTGGTAAAGCATGGATGGTAAACGAAGGTAAAGATGTAACTATTGTTGCTACTGGCCACATGGTTTGGAGAGCTATCCAAGCTGGCGAAGAGCTAGAGAAATTAGGTATCGATGCTGAAATTATAAATATCCACACGATTAAACCTTTGGACGAAGAAGCCATCTTAAAGTCGGTAAAGAAAACTGGTTGCATTGTAACTTGCGAAGAGCACAACAAATTAGGTGGTTTAGGCGAAAGCGTTTCACACCTATTAACAACTACTTATTTAGCTCCTCAAGAGTTTGTAGCTGTTAACGATAGCTTTGGCGAAAGCGGTACACCAGATCAGTTAATGACAAAATACAAACTAGATCCATCAGATATTGTTGCGGCAGTGCAAAAGGTGATGGAACGTAAAAAATAGCGCAGAAAGAGGCTGAGATTAAGGCTAAAGCTTAACCTCAGCCTTAATCTTTGTCTAAAAATTAATTAAATGAAGCAAGTTGAAGACGAAGAAATACTTTCGAAGTTTAATGATGAAAAAACTCGCAATGTAGGTTTCAACTTATTGCTACAGAAATACCAGCAGAAAATATATTGGCATATCCGCAGGTTAGTAATAGACCATGATGATGCTGATGATTTAGTACAGGAAACCTTTGTGAAGGTTTGGAAAAACTTGCACAACTTTCGCAGCGATTCGCAGCTTTACACCTGGATCTACCGAATTGCTACCAACGAATCCATCACCTTTCTTAACAAGAAGAAAAACCGTAATAATATTTCTTTAGATGAAGTGAATACTGAGCTTGCTGAAACACTAGCCTCTTCCACACATTTCGATGGCGACAAAGTTCAGCGCAAATTACAACAAGCTGTACTTACACTTCCAGAGAAGCAACGCATCATCTTTAACATGAAATATTTTGACGACATGAAATATGAGGAAATATCTCAAGTTTTAGGCACGAGTGTAGGCGCTTTAAAGGCTTCGTTCCACATTGCCGTAAAAAAAATCGAAACTATTTTATTAAATGAAGATTGAGATTAAACCTTTTGTCTAAAAAAACATCAATAAATACGAATGAGTAAAATGGCCGAAAATATGGAATGGGAAAACGAAGCGCCAAGATTAGCTGAGCTGAAAAAATCTAACCCTTTTACAGTTCCTTCTAATTATTTTGAAGGATTGGAGGAAAGGATTAATCAGTCTGTATTTATGAGTTCGCTACAAAAAAGTGAACATTCAGGTTTTAATGTACCTGAAAATTATTTCGATGATTTGGAAAGCCAAATTAAATCGAGAATTACCTTAGCGCAATTTACGGAAGAAACAAGCGGATTTAAAGTACCAGATGGCTATTTTGACAAGCTGCAACAAACCATCGAAGCCAAAACTATCATCAACAAAAACACAGTTAAACTTTGGCAAAAGCCATTATTTAAATATGCAATTGCTGCGTCTTTGGTAGTTGTATCAACTACAGGATGGTTTGCAAACGAACAATATCAAAACAAACGGTTACGCAATACAGAGCTGGCCAAAGAACAAATGCTTTATGATATTGATGAAAGCGTAATTCTAGAATACGTACAAGAAAGCCAAAATGTTAAAACTGCTAACGTAACAGATGACGAAATGGAAAATTACATTTTAAGTAATTTCTCTACTAGTGATTTATCTAACAATTTATAAAGAATGAAACACCTTATTTTTGTACTATTGATTTCTATGCCTTTTCTAGCTACAGCCCAAGGGCCACGTGGCGGAGGTGGAGAAAAAATGGAGGCCAGAAAAGTTGCCTGGTTAACTACAAAATTGGATTTATCGGCAGAAGATGCTAAAATTTTCTGGCCAATCTATAACGATTATGTAAGAGAACTATCTACTTTAAGGAAAGAGCGTTCTCAAAAAATGATCAGCTTTAGAAAACTGAAAGAAATTGAAGATTTAGACGATGAAGAAATTCAAACTTTAATTTTAAACGATTTCAATTTTAGACAACGTGATTTGAATATCGAACGTAAATATTATAACAAGTTTAAATCTAGCTTACCTATTAAAACAGTAGGCAAGTTCTACAGAGCACAAGAAGCTTTTAAAAAAGAAATTTTACAGCAATATAGAGCGGCAATGCCTGCTCCGCAAACGAATTAGCTTATACAACGAGAATTTAGAAAAGTCCCAGTTTAGCACTGGGACTTTTTTATTTGACGTTATTTCCAAAAAACTGAAATTTAAATCAGCTATTTTTGCGCCATGCTTACCCAACGACAACTTTTCTTACAGCACAACGCACAAACCTCTCCTACTCCTTTAATGCTCGAATTTGTAAAGGCAAAAGGTGTTCATATTTATGATGCAAAAGGCAAACCTTATCTAGATTTAATTGCTGGCATTGGTGTAAGTAATGTGGGTCACTGCCATCCTAATGTAGTTGCGGCAGTAAAAAACCAAGTCGAAACTTATATGCACTTAATGGTGTATGGCGAGTTTGTTCAAAGTCCGCAGGTTAACTTTGCTACGGCTTTAGCTTCGGTTTTACCAAACAATTTAAGCAGCACGTATTTTGTAAACTCGGGTGCAGAAGCCGTAGAAGGAGCTATGAAATTAGCTAAACGTTACACTGGCAGAAAAGGCTTTGTGGCTTGTAAAAATGCTTATCACGGTAGTACGCAGGGCGCAGAAAGTTTAATGGAGAGCGACTTTTATTCTGCAGGTTACGGTCCGTTCTTACCGAATGTAGACTTCATCAATCACAACAGTATTGCGGATTTAGAAAAAATTACGACCGAAACCGCAGCTGTTTTTATAGAACCTATACAAGGAGAAGCAGGCATCAGAGTTGCTGATCAAGCCTATATGGATGCTTTAAGAAAAAGATGTGATGAAACTGGGGCTTTGTTGGTTTTCGACGAGATCCAATCTGGTTTTGGCAGAACAGGAAGAATGTTTGCTTTTGAGCATTACAACGTAGCTCCAGATATTTTGCTACTTGCCAAAGGTATCGGGGGCGGAATGCCAATTGGAGCTTTCATTAGTTCTATCGAAATCATGTCGGTACTATCTTACAATCCAATTTTAGGCCACATGACAACTTTTGGTGGACATCCAGTTTGCTGTGCTGCTGGTTTGGCAACGTTAAATACCTTGCTGGATGAAAAAATAGTGGAGCAAGTTGAAGCCAAAGGACAACTTTTCAAATCGCTCCTTCAACACCCAGCTATTACCGAAATTAGAGGAAAGGGCTTGATGCTTGCGATAGGTTTCGATAGTTTTGAGACGAACAAAGCAATTATAGATGCCTGCATTGAAGATGGAATTATTAGCGATTGGTTTTTGCATTGCAGTGATGCCATGCGAATTGCACCACCGCTAATTATTACAGAAGATGAAATCAGAAACGCTTGCGCAGTGATTTTAAAAAACATTGAGAAAATAACTCAAAAAGCTTAATTGATAGAAACTTACTTAATGTATCTTAATTCCCTAGTGTTTAGTATTTTGAAAAACATTAAGAAGTGAAGGTTAATTAAGTTTAAAAAACCTACAAAAACATGGAAATCATTCAAGAAAACGACGAGAAAAGAGGCACATTCAAAGCAGTAGATAACGGCACAGAAGCAGGTTCAATGACCTACACCTGGGCTGGTCCAACCAAATTCATCATAGACCATACCGATGTAAACCCAGACTTTAAAGGTAAAGGCATAGGAAAACAAATGTTGATGAAAGCCGTGGAATATGCCAGAGCAAACCAATTAAAGATTATGCCCTTATGCCCGTTTGCAAAATCAGTATTTGATAAGGATGCCGAGATCGGTGATGTATTGTTTTAACACAATTTAAAATTTTTCCGTCATTGCGAGGAGGAACGACGAAGCAATCTCTGCAAAACGGGATTACTTTTTGGAAAGATTGCTTTGTTAAGTTCGCAGTGACGAGAATATATTCCCCCCTGGGAAGAAATGCCAAAGGCATAGAGGGGGCCTTAATTCATTTTTTGCCTCTTAATCAAATATGCTTCTAAAATTTGATTAAAGCCTGCATTAATATCCGCATCAATCATGTCGATTTTATATTGTGCACATTTTAACGCCAAGTTAGCCCTATAATCGCTCATTTGTGTTAAATAAGCATCTTTAACCTTGGTAGCATGCGCCTTCAACACAGTTCCAGTTTCCATATCCACAAACTCATACGGGCGGTTTTCGAAATCAAAATCTAACTCTTTAGCTTTATCGGTTACGTTAAAAACAACCACCTCGTGCTGATTAAACTTAAGGTGCTGCAAAGCAGAAAATATCATATCCAAACGTTCTGCACTATTAGCCGTTTGCAACATATCACTAAAAACAACCACCAACGAACGTTTATGTATTAAATCTGCAATTTGATGCAGAGCCGCCGACAAATCGGTTTGCACATTCAATTGAGATGCAGCCAGAACCTCTTCCAACTTATTGAACAGAAATTTTTGGTGCACACTTGTAGATTTCGCAGGCGTGTTCAACTTCAATTCATCTGTAAACAAACTTAGGCCAAAAGCATCTCGCTGGCGTTTAAGCAGATAAATCAAAGCAGCTGTACTTTGTACTGCGAAAGTGAGCTTGTTATACTTATCGTTCGGAAAATACATTGATGAAGATACGTCAATCACAAACTGACAGCGTAAATTCGTTTCTTCCTCATAGCGTTTGCTAAACAATTTATCCGTTTTGGCAAACAACTTCCAGTCGATACTTTTCACGCTATCGCCGTTATTGTAGAGCCTATGTTCCGCAAATTCTACCGAAAAACCATGAAATGGACTTTTGTGCAAACCGGTAATAAAACCCTCTACCACCTGCTTAGCCAGCAGTTCTAAGCTACTTTCAAATCTAATTTCGTCTGGTTTTTGCGATGCTTGCATAATTTTAAAAATAACGAAAAGATTTCGATTAGCTTATAAAAAGAGGCAAATGCCATCAATAATTATTTTTTGAAAAGCAATTACAGTGCTTATCGGTAAGCTCAGTCCCGCCTTTTGCTAAACCAATTAAATCCCAAACACGAACGTACGCTGCAACATCAAACTTTTAATTGGTACCGCTGTCAGTCGGGTTTAGGTAACTACAGCCTGTGCGATAGCTCAAATTTTGACGGCGGTGGCAATCAAAAACCTATTGTAGTAAATTGAACAGGATGTCTAGAAAATGGCTACGGATTATGCAATGAGCTTCGAAACCTAGCCCCGACAGAAATGGAAAGCCCGCAATCCCGATTTTCATCGGGAGAGGACTTGAAATGTATCCCGAATTATCGGGACAAGTCAGCGGGACTATCGGTACCTAGAAGCAGTAATTTGCACTTCAAATAAAAAAGCCCTGCAGTATAATTACCACAGGGCTTTATGTTATTGGCTTATTATTCAGCCATGTTGTGATAAACCGCCTGAACGTCGTCGTCTTCCTCTAGCTTATCGATCAATTTCAACACATCTGCCGCTTGCTCTTCCGTTACTTCATGGTGAGATAAAGCAATACGCTCTAGTTTCGAGCTTTTCAACTCCAAACCTTTCTCTTCCAAAGCTTTTTGCAACGAACCAAAATTCTCGAAAGCACCTTGTGCAACGACAATATCGTTTCCTTCTTCATCAGCCTCCACATAAAGTTCTTCCAAACCAGCATCAATTAATTCGAACTCTAATTCTTCTAAATCAAGCTCTTCAGTTGGTGCAAATCTGAAAATAGATTTTCTGTTGAAAACGAAATCTAACGAACCAGTTTTACCTAAAGAACCATTAGTTTTATTGAAATAACTACGAACATTTGCTACTGTACGGTTGGTATTATCGGTAGCAGTTTCAATTAAAACGGCAACGCCGTGAGGCGCATAACCTTCGTACACAATTTCTTCGTAGTTGGCTAAAGATTTATCAGAAGCACGTTTAATAGCTGCCTCTACCCTATCTTTGGGCATATTTACCGCTTTGGCGTTCTGCATTGCGGTACGCAGGCGAGAGTTAGTTTCTGGATTTGGACCAGACTCTTTCACCGCCATTACAATGTCTTTACCTATACGCGTAAACTGAACGGCCATTTTAGACCAACGCTTAAATTTTCTTTCTTTTCTAAATTCGAATGCTCTTCCCATTGTTTATTGTATTGAGTTAAGCGATAAGCGGGAAGCGAAAAACGCCAAACGCTGAACGCCAAACACTTTTATTTTTTCAAATTCGTTAACATATCTGCCGTCATTTTTGCCAAATCGAATTCTGGCTGCCAGCCCCAATCTTTTTGCGCAAAGCTATCATCTATAGATTTTGGCCAACTGTTGGCAATCTCTTGTCGCGGATCATTAGCTGCGTAAGTTAGCTTAAAATCTGGAATGTGTTTTCTAATTTCTGCTGCTAACACTTCGGGGGTAAAACTTACGCCACCAAAATTGTAGCTAGAACGAATGCTAATTTGATCTGCAGGTGCATCCATCAATTCGATCGTACCACGAATAGCATCATCCATGTACATCATTGGCAATTCGGTTTCTGCCGATAAAAATGAAGAGTAACTTCCTTTTTTCAATGCTTCGTGAAAAATGTGAATGGCATAATCTGTTGTTCCGCCACCTGGCGCTGCTTTCCAGCTAATTAAGCCTGGATAACGGATACTTCTTACATCCAAGCCGTATTTTTGATGATAGTACTCGCACCAGCGCTCGCCTGCCAACTTACTGATACCGTAAACCGTGTTCGGATCCATGGTACAAAACTGCGGTGTATGGCTTTTTGGAGAATTTGGACCAAATACAGCAATGGAACTTGGCCAGTAAACCTTTGCCGTTTTGTAAACCAAAGCAAGATCTAAAACGTTCAATAAACCGTTCATATTTAAATCCCAAGCTAACTTAGGGTTTTGCTCGCCAGTAGCAGAAAGTAATGCCGCCAACAAATAAACTTGTGTAGGCTTATACTTTTCAAAAATTGCTTTAAGTATATCTTTATCTAGTACGTTTACAAACTCAAACGGACCCGCATTTTTGATCTCGTAATCTGGTCTTCGAATGTCGCAAGCAACAACATTATCACTTCCATAAGTCACACGAAGCGCAGTTACCAATTCGGTCCCTATCTGTCCATTTGAACCAAGAACTAAAATTTTATCCTTCATTAATAATTGAAATTTGACAAAGTTAAAAAAATGGCATAAAAGCGTTGGGATTTTTTAAAAGAGTTTAAGAAACTGTCTTACTTTCGCAAGTAAAAATATTTAAGCGGATGGGGACACCCAATCTGTACATTAAAGGCAGTGTTTCAATCTCCTCACCAAACTCAATTAAAATTTTCAATAAGCTTATAATTTTTGACGAAAATATCCTGTTTCGATATATTACCATACTCTTAATTTTAATTATATTTACCCTTGTTATTATTACAATTTGTTTCGTTTAAAACAATTATCTCTATAATTAAAACCGATACCAAACCAATGAAAAAAAGTAAATTAAAAGTAATCGCAGTATTTATGATTGCTTTAACAATGTCGCAGCTGGCAATTGCGCAAAATACCATATTTCGTGATGCAAGCAATTTCCACTTATATGGCAAGGCTTTTAACACAAGCACTCCTTACCACCGCGTAGACACAGCGAAATATAATGATCTGCCAGTTGCCGTAAAACGACTACTAACACATTCTGCAGGTTTAGCAATTACTTTTAAAACAAATAGCAAAAGCATTTCGGCAAAATGGTGTGTAACCGAAGCAAAAGCTTCGAATAACCTCACTCCAATTGCACAAAAAGGACTAGATCTTTATATTAAAAAAGATGGCAAATGGCAGTTTGCAGGTGTAGGCAGACCAAGTGCTGTTTGCAGCAAGTTTGACTTGGTAAAAAATATGGATGGTTCGGAAAAAGAATGCATGCTTTTTTTACCACTTTACGATGAACTGAAAAGTCTTGAAATAGGAACAGACGAAGGCAGTACAATAAGCAGTCTGAATAATCCTTTTAGACATAAGATTGCGATTTATGGTTCTAGTATTGTTCATGGAGCATCTGCAGGGCGACCTGGAATGGCTTATCCAGCAATTCTTTCCAGAAATACTGGCTTATATTTCATGAATTTAGGCATCAGTGGAAATGCCAAAATGGAGAAGTCTGCCGCTAAAATGGTAAGCGATATCCAAGCCGATGCCTTTGTTTTAGATTGTGTACCCAACCCTTCGCCAGAACAAATAAAGGAACGTGCTGAGAATTTTGTAAAAACAGTGAGAGAGAAACATCCAAAAGCACCAATTATCTTAATGCAGTCTGTAATTAGAGAACAAGGAAATTTTGACTTGGTTGTTAAAGATCGCGTGCGTAAGCAAAACGAAGAGATAACCGCAGCTTTTAACCGTTTAAAGAATGCTGGCGTAAAAGACATTTACTTGATCACTGCAGACAAATTGCTAGGCGAAGACCATGATGCTACTACCGACGGCGTACATCCGAACGACCTAGGTTTCTATAGAATGGCAGAACAATTAGCGCCTCAAATCACTAAAATACTAGTCACTTACAACATCAAGTAAATCGTTTTAGATGTATTTTAAATAAATTATTGTACCAATTTTGTAACAAGCATTGAGAAATAATTTTTAATTACTATAATTACGTTAAATTACATCGTGTAAAAAACACACTTATAAACCGATATATACCAATTATGGACAGAAGAGAAGCACTCAGAAGCGTGGCTATCCTTTTAGGAACTGCTATTTCTGCTGGAACAACGGATATCTTGTTCAGCAGCTACACTATTCCAGAAAACGAAAAGAATGCAGTCACTTTTACTTCAGAGCAATTAAGGGCGCTTACCGAAATTGCTGATGTAATTATTCCAACAACCAAATCTTCGGGCGGAGCAAAAGCAGCAGGCGTAGGTAAATTTATCCCGATGATGATTAACGACTGTTACCCTGCAAAGCAACAGCAGTCATTTAAAAAAGGTTTGGCAGAATTTGAAGCTAGAGCCAAAAAGACTTACAAAAAAAGTTTCGCGTTAATTCCGTTGGCAGAGCGTAAAAAAATGCTAACTACCTTGAGGCAAGAAACTTTAGATCAAAAAACGAACAAGCTTCCTGAAAAAGTGGACATCACTTATTTCTTTACTACGGTGAGAGATTTGACTTCTCTGGGTTATTTCTCTTCAGAAATTGGATGTACCAAAGCAAGAGAATATGTGTTAATTCCAGGCAGTTACGATGGTGCTTATCCGCTTAAACCTGGTCAAAAATCTTGGGCTACCTAAAAATATCCTTCCCCTAAACAAAACAGAACAAACAAAATGAACTTAAATATAAATTTAAAAGCTGAAAATACTTACGACGCTATTGTAGTGGGTTCGGGTATTAGTGGTGGTTGGGCTGCAAAGGAACTTACCGAAAAAGGCTTAAAAGTATTAATGTTAGAAAGAGGGATGAACATTGAGCACATCAAAGATTATGATGGCGCCATGAAAAACCCTTGGGATGTGAAACACGCTGGCAGGTTAACTGAGGAGATGAAAAGAACTCACCCTGTGCAAAAAAGAGATTATCCTTATAACGAAGTAACCGAAAAATGGTGGGTAAACGATTTAGAGTGCCCATATACAGAAGTTAAAAGATTTGATTGGTACAGAGGTTTTCATGTTGGTGGAAAATCATTGATGTGGGGCCGCCAGAGTTATCGTTTTGGCGATGTTAACTTCGAAGAAAACGCGAAAGATGGCTTCGGTAACGACTGGCCTATCCGTTATAAAGATATTGCACCATGGTACGACTACGCAGAGAAATTTGCTGGTATTAGTGGACAAAACGAAGGATTAGAAGGTGTTTTACCAGATGGACATTTCTTACCTCCAATGGATTTGAACATCGTTGAAAAATCTGTGAAGGAGAGTATCAAGCAAAAATGGGGCAACGAACGCTTGTTGACCATTGGTCGTGTAGCAAATTTAACGGTTCCCCATAACGGTCGTGGCAGTTGCCAGTACAGAAACTTGTGTAGCCGTGGCTGTCCGTTTGGTGCATATTTCAGTACGCAGTCTTCTACCCTACCAGCGGCAATGGAAACTGGCAATCTTACGCTTAGACCGTACTCTATTGTAAATCATATCATCTACGATAAAGACACGAAAAAAGCAAAAGGTGTTGCTGTAATTGATGCCCTAACTAACAAAACGATGGAATTTTATGCTAAAATCGTTTTCGTAAATGGTTCTACGTTAGGCACAACATTCATCTTATTAAATTCAACTTCAGAAGCTCATCCTAATGGCCTGGGTAATGGCAGCGGTCAATTAGGTCACAACTTAATGGATCACCATTTCCGTTGTGGTGCTAATGGCGAGTTTGAAGGCTTCGATAAATATTACACTTACGGTCGCCGTGCAAATGGCTTCTATGTGCCTCGTTTCAGAAACGTTGGTAGCGATAAACGTGATTATTTAAGAGGCTTCGGTTATCAAGGAAGTGCATCGAGACAAAACTGGCAAAATGATGTGGCCGAGTTAGCGTTTGGCGCAGAGTTTAAGCAAAAAATGACCACTCCTGGCGCTTGGAGAATGGGCTTTGGTGGTTTTGGAGAGATGTTACCTTATTACGAGAACCGTGTTTTCATCGATCACAATAAGAAAGATAAATGGGGGCAGTCGGTATTGGCTATAGATTGCGAATACAAAGACAATGAGAAAAAAATGCGTACAGATATGATGAACGATGCTGCAGAAATGTTAGAGGCTGCAGGTGCAAAAAACATCAAAACTTACGATAACGGTTGCCATCCAGGCATGGCTATCCACGAAATGGGTACAGCTAGAATGGGTAAAGACCCTAAAACTTCGGTACTGAACGAGTGGAACCAAATGCATGAGGTAAAAAACGTTTTCGTAACTGATGGTGCTTGTATGCCATCTATCGGTTGCCAAAACCCATCGTTAACCTTTATGGCATTAACAGCTCGTTCAGCAGATTTTGCAGTAAAAGAATTGAAAAAAGGAAACCTGTAAAAGCGAAAAGCTCAAAGACTAAAGCGAATGAATAAAAAGCTTTAGTCTTTCAACTTTGGTCTTTTAGCTCAAAGATTTATGAAACAAAAAATAAGAATGGGAATGATTGGTGGCGGAAAAAATGCCTTTATTGGTGCCGTACATCGCATTGCCGCTAACATAGATGGTTTAATAGAATTGTGCTGTGGTGCATTGAGTTCTAATCCAGAAAATGCAAAAATATCTGGCAAAGAACTTTTTTTACCGGAAGATAGAGCCTACACTTCGTATAAAGAAATGTTCGAAGCGGAAAGCAAATTACCAGTCGATGTAAGAATGCAGTTCGTGAGTATTGTAACGCCAAACCATTTGCATTTCGAACCTGCAATGCTGGCTTTGGAGCACGGTTTCAATGTGATGATTGATAAACCTATTACTTTTACTTTAGAAGAAGCCAAAGCATTACAAAAGAAAGTTGAAGAAACTGGATTAACTTTAGCTTTAACCCACACCTATTCGGCTTATCCTATGGTTAAGCAAGCTAAAGCCATGGTTAAAAGCGGCGAATTTGGTAAAATCAGAAAGGTTTGTGTAAACTATCCTCAAGGTTGGTTAAGCGCTGCCACAGGCGATGACAATAAACAAGCGGCTTGGCGTACCGACCCTTCTCGAAGTGGCATAAGTGGTTGTATGGGCGATATTGGCACTCATGCAGCACAACTAGCAGAATACATTTCTGGTCTGCAAATTACAAAAATGTGTGCCGATTTAAATATCGTTGTAGATGGAAGAGCTTTAGATGATGACGGGAATGTGCTTTTAAAATTCGACAATGGCGCCAACGGTTTATTAATGGCAAGCCAAATTGCTACTGGCGAAGAAAATGCTTTGCGCATTAACGTATATGGCGAAAAAGGCAGTTTAGAATGGCATCAAATGGAGCCAAACACCTTATTGGTAAAATGGCTAAACCAGCCTACGCAAATCTACAGGACAGGTAATGGTTATTTACATAGCGTTGCAGCTCATAACACTAGAACGCCTTCGGGTCACCCAGAGGGATATTTGGAAGCTTTCGCCAACATTTATAGCAACTTCGCTTTAACATTAGATGCAAAGTTAAACGGCGAAACTCCTACCGAAGATATGTTAGATTTCCCTACAGCGAAAGATGGTGTTAGAGGGATGGCTTTTATAGAAAACGTAGTTGCCTCGAGCAAATCGGAGCAAAAATGGCATGATTTTATAGTTTAATAGATAATGGTTGATAAAAGGGCAATTTGTCTATAAGCTATCAACCACCAACCAAAAATGAACAACAACCGATGACTACAATACAAGGACCTGCGGTATTTTTAGCACAATTTATAAGCGATGAAGCTCCTTTCAACTCGTTAGATAATATTTGCAAATGGGCTGCAGATTTAGGTTTTAAAGGTATTCAAATGCCTACTTTAGATAATCGTTTTATCGATTTGAAATTAGCAGCAGAAAGTAAAACCTACGCAGATGAATTAACTGGCAAAGTTGCTGCGCATGGTTTAAAGATCACTGAACTTTCTACGCATTTGCAAGGTCAGTTGGTGGCAGTTCATCCTGCCTACAACGAATTGTTCGATGCTTTTGCTGCGCCAGAAGTAAAAAACAATCCGAAAGCACGCACCGAATGGGCGGTACAACAACTAAAATACGCTGCTAAAGCTTCGCAAAATTTAGGCTTAAATGCCCACGCCACTTTTAGTGGCTCGTTGCTCTGGCAGTTCTTCCATCCGTGGCCGCAACGCCCAGATGGATTGGTTGACGAAGCTTTTACCGAATTAGCTAAACGTTGGTTACCTATTTTAAATGAATTTGATAATTGTGGCGTAGATGTTTGTTATGAAATTCACCCTGGAGAAGATTTATTCGATGGTATTACCTACGAAATGTTCTTAGACAAAGTAAATCAACACCCTAGAGCTTGTTTATTGTATGACCCATCGCACTTTGTGCTACAGCAATTAGATTATATCCAATACATCGATTTATATCACGAAAGAATTAAGGCTTTCCACGTAAAAGATTCTGAGTTTAATCCAACGGGAAGACAAGGAACTTTTGGAGGTTACCAAAGTTGGGCAAATCGTGCTGGTCGTTACCGTTCACCGGGCGATGGCCAAGTTGATTTTAAAACTATTTTCAGCAAGTTAGCACAGTACGATTATAAAGGTTGGGCAGTAATGGAATGGGAATGCTGCATTAAAAATCAGCAAGATGGAGCTAGAGAAGGCGCAGAATTTATCAAGAAACACATTATCAATGTAACAGATAAAGCCTTTGATGACTTTGCCGCTGCCGGAAGTGATGCTGCTTTCAACAAAAAAATACTTGGATTATAGAGACGTATTTACAACAATTGAGATTAACTTTAATTATTACCCCTAATACAAAACACACATGAAACGAACCTTTTTAATTCTTGGAGTAGCCTCAATATTTGTTGCTTCATTATCGGCGTTTAAGCCCGAGCCAAAAACAGAGCCAGCGGTGAATATCAATAATGCTTTGGCACCAAAAATTGCTACTATGCAAATGAGCGGTGGCGAGTTATTAATCAACAAGTCAGACTGTATTGGTTGTCACCACAAAATCAATAAACTTATTGGTCCGTCATACACAGACGTAGCTAAAAAGTATCCTAAAAATGATAAAAGCATCAATTACCTTGCTGATAAAATTATTAAAGGTGGCTCTGGCGTTTGGGGCAAAATCCCTATGACACCGCATCCAAAAATTTCGCAAAGCGATGCTAAGTTGATGGCTAAATATATCCTATCGTTAAAGAAATAATTATCAGATAACCGTTGGCAGACATCATTGATTTGATAAAAGGCCTAATAAACTAAAACCAAACCATATGAACCAAGATAATAATCAGAGTAGACGTAACTTCCTGAAAATGGGTGCAGTTGCTGCTACAGCATTTACCATTGTACCTCGTCACGTTTTAGGTGGCAAAGGCTACCTTGCACCTAGCGACAGACTAATTGTAGCAGGCGTAGGTGTGGGCGGAAAAGGAGATAGCGATTTACGTTTAATTCACGAAAGTGGCAAAGCAGAAGTTGCTTTTTTATGTGATGTAGATGCTCGTAGGGCAGCAAACAGTGTCAAACGTTTCCCAAAAGCTAAGTTTTACAAAGATTGGAGAGAAATGTACGATAAGGAACACAAGCATTTTGATGCTGTTACCGTATCTACTCCCGATCATAACCACGCTATACAATCTCTTGCAGCAATGCAATTACGTAAGCACGTGTATGTTCAAAAACCATTAACTCACGATATTTACGAAGCTCGTATACTTACCGAAGCTGCTAAAAAATATAAAGTAGTTACGCAAATGGGTAACCAAGGCGCTAGTAATGACGGCCCACGTTTACTACGCGAATGGTATGATGCTGGTTTAATTGGCGATGTACATACCGTTTACGCCTGGACAGATAGACCGGTTTGGCCTCAAGGTATTCCTTGGTCTAAAAACAAAGCTGATGTACCAAAAGACTTAGATTGGGATTTGTGGTTAGGAACAGCTCCTTACAAAGATTATGTAGAAAAATTAGTTCCTTTTAACTGGCGTGGTTGGTGGGATTACGGAACTGGCGCACTAGGTGATATGGGCTGTCACTTGTTAGAAACTCCTTTTAGTGTGCTCAATTTGAAATATGCTACAGAAGTTGAAGCGAGTGTAGGTTCGGTTTACGTTGATGAGTTTAAGCGTGGATATTTCCCAGAAAGTTGTCCTCCGTCTAGCCACGTAACCTTAAAATTCCCTAAAACCAATAAAACGCAAGGCGATGTTACTGTTCATTGGATGGATGGAGGTATTCAACCTACTCGTCCAGAAGAATTAGGTGCTGATGAACTATTTGGCGATGGTGGTAATGGAACGTTATTTATCGGTACCAAAGGTAAAATGATGGCTAACACTTATGGCGATAAAGCTAGGTTAATTCCACTTTCTCGTAACGAAAACTTAAACGTGGCACAGAAATTTGCTCGTGTTCCTGGTCAGGCTAATGGTCACTACGGACAATGGGTAGAAGGTTGTATCGCTGGTTATGGCAAAAAAGAGTTGAGTTCTCCTTTCGAAATTGCGGGTCCTTTAACAGAAAGTTTATTGATGGCAAACTTGGCAATTAGAGCTGCCGACGTTCAAAGAATTAACGACAAAGGTAAGGTAAGCTACCCTGGCAGATACAGAAAACTGCTTTGGGATAACGACCAAATGAAAGTAACCAACTTCGATGATGTAAATCAATTCGTGAAGAGAGATTACCGCGAAGGTTGGAAATTAGGAGAGAAATAGACAGTTAGCAGTAAACATAAATATATCGTCATTTCGAACGCACGTGAGAAATCTTTTAAAGATGTAATCCAAAGATTTCTCGACTTCACTACGTTTCGCTCGAAATGACGACCAATTAAAGAAAATGAAAAAGATATTAATAGCAGCACTTATGGTTGCTTCAATTAGCGTTAACGCACAAAAGAAAAAAGGCTTCACTCCTCTTTTCGATGGAAAAACAACAACAGGTTGGCACACCTACGGAAAAGATTTTGTAGGCAAAGCATGGAACGCTGAAAATGGTGTTTTACACTTCGATCCCAAATTAAAAAACAAAGACGGTGGCGACTTAGTAACCGACAAAGAATATGGCAACTTCCATTTAAAGTTAGAATGGAAAGTAGCTCCAAAAGCTAACAGCGGTATCATTTTCTTTGTACATGAGGATGTTTCTAAATACAAACAAACCTATCTAACTGGTCCTGAAATGCAGGTTTTGGATAACGATGGTCATCCAGATGGCAAAATTACGAAGCACCGTTCTGGCGATTTGTACGATATGATCCAAAGCAAAAGCGAGCCTGTAAAAGCAGTTGGCGAATGGAATTTGGCAGAAATCATTAGTAACAAAGGCAAATTAACTTTTAAGCTAAATGGTGTAAAGGTTGTAGAAACCACCATGTGGGATGACAACTGGAAAAATTTGATCGCTAACAGCAAATTTGCTAAATGGGAAGGCTTTGGGACTTATAAAACTGGTAAAATTGCCTTACAAGATCACGGCGATGAAGTTTGGTTTCGTAACATAATGATTAAAGAACTTTAATAAGCTGTAAAGGTATAAGGTTTAGTGCGTAGGATTTTACAAACGTACCAAACCTTATACCTAATAACCATAAACCATAACTAACTAAATATGAACTCTACTACTCGCTTCAAGCTATCCTTTATGATGTTCCTCGAATTTTTTATTTGGGGCGGATGGTTTGTAACATTAGGTACTTTCCTAGACAAAAACTTAAGTGCTTCTGGACCAGAAATTGGATCGGTATTCTCTACACAATCTTGGGGGGCTATCATAGCGCCATTCATTATTGGTTTAATTGCGGATAGATATTTTAATGCAGAAAAAATATTAGGAGTACTACATATTATTGGTGCTATTTTGATGTACCAAATGTACAGTGCAACTGACATCAGCGTATTTTACCCTTACGTTTTTGTTTATATGGTATTGTATATGCCAACTTTAGCGTTAGTAAATTCTGTTTCTTTTAATCAAATGGGAGATCCAGAGAAAGAGTTTTCAAACATCAGAATTTGGGGCACCATTGGGTGGATTTTAGCAGGCGTTCTTATCAGCTATTTCTTCCATTGGGATTCTCAGGAAGCATCAGCAAACGGAGCATTAAAAAATACTTTCTTGATGTCTGCTGTTGCCTCATTAGGCTTAGGTCTTTTTAGTTTCTTATTACCTAAAACTCCTCCAAAAAACAAATCAACAGAGAATATTAAAGTTTCTGAAATATTAGGCTTAGACGCGTTAAAATTATTGAAGGATAAAAACTTCCTTATCTTCTTCGTATCTTCTATTTTGATATGTATTCCATTAGCATTCTATTACCAAAATGCTAACTTATTCTTATCTAAAATCGGTGTAGATAATCCTACAGGTAAAATGACTATTGGTCAAGTTTCTGAGGTATTATTTTTATTAGCTATTCCAGTTTTCTTTAAGAAATTCGGATTTAAGAAAACCATCTTAGTAGGTATGCTAGCTTGGACAGTTAGGTACATTTTATTTGCTTTCGGAAATGCAGGAGAATTGAGTTTTATGTTATTACTTGGTATTGCATTACACGGTATTTGCTATGATTTCTTCTTTGTTTCTGGTCAGATTTACACCAATTCCAAAGCTGGCGAAAAGTTTAAAAGTTCTGCACAAGGTTTAATCACATTGGCCACTTACGGTGTGGGGATGTTAATTGGTTTCATTGTTGCTGGTCAAATTACCGAAACATATAAAGTTAACGGAATAGAAGATTGGAAGATGATTTGGACAATCCCAGCTGGTATTGCTTTTGTTGTATTTCTTTTATTCAGTGTATTATTTAACGATAAAACTAAAACGGAGGCTGCATAATGAGCACCAGAAGAAATTTCATTAAAGAAACGGGCATACTTGCTGCAAGTTTAGCATTAGCCCCTTCATTGAGCAATGCCTTTGCTCCTGCCAAAAAAGCTGTTGGCATACAATTATACAGCTTAAGAGATATTATTGGCAAAGATGTTAAAGGTGTAATTGAAAAAGTTGCCAAAGCTGGTTTTAAAGAAGTAGAAACTTATGGCTATGCTGCTGTTAATGGCAGCTTTTGGGGATTAAACCCAATGGAATTTAAGGCATTACTAGATGCAAATGGCCTAACTTCTCCCAGTGGGCATTTTGCATTTGACAACTATGTTACTACAGGAAATTTGGATGACATCAAAGCATACATTGATGCTTCTAATACATTAGGCAGCAAGTATGTTGTAGCACCTTGGCTAGATGATAAACTACGTAAAACGGCAGATGACTATAAAAGAGTAGCAGAAAGATTAAATGTGGCTGGTGAGCTTTGTATCAAAGCTGGTCTTAATGTAGGCTACCATAACCACGGTTTCGAATTTGATAAATTTGGTGACAAAACTGGTCTGGATATCATGCTAGCAGAAACCGACCCTAACTTAGTTTATTACGAACTAGATTTATATTGGGCGGCGCATGCTGGTCGTAATCTGGTAGAGCTATTTAAAAAGTATCCTGGCAGGTTTAAAATGTGGCATGTAAAGGATATGGATAAAACCAAAAAAGATTGGAACACTGAAATAGGAAAAGGTAGTATCGATTTCAAATCCATATTCGCTAAAGCCGAACTTTCTGGTGTAAAACATATTTACTTAGAACAAGAAACTAATTATAAACCAGATCATATTGGTTCAATTAAGGCTAGTATAGATTACATTAAGGGTAGTTTGCTGAAATAGCATGACGTCATTTCGACTGAAGTGAAACAAAATGGAGAAATCTTTGGATTAATAATTCATTACATTTTCAAAGATTTCTCTCTACGTTCGAAATGACGTGCTATTCTACATATTAAGTTATCCCTAACTTCGTAGTCAAATACCCAACCCACTCTTTGATTAAAAGCTCCCATCCCATAATGGCTTTAGATTGTGGTAGTAGATAATCTTCGAAACTGTAGTTATCCTTTAAAGAATTTGTAGAATAATAGTCTACATTTTTCAGCCCCTGCTTTTCTGCCAGCAATTTGGTTCTTGGAATATGCCAAGCACTGGTAATTACCAAAATCTTAGCATCAGGTTTATTCATCTTTTTCAAAATCTCTATAGTGTAAGCAAAATTCTCCTTCGTATTTCTGCTTTTCTTTTCTATAATAATAGCACTATCTGGAATTTGAATTGCCTTAAGGTATTCTTCGGTATAGATAGCCTCCACTGGATTTTTTTCTAAAAAATTACCGCTTCCACCACTCATTAAAATCTTATCGATTACACCTTGATTGTACAACTTAATAGTTTGCGCAAGTCTATCGCCAGAAATTTCTGCTTTTAAGGACTTAGTATTTGTGTTATAACTTGAAAAACCGCCTAAAAGCATACCAATATCATAGTGTTTTAAACTCGGATACTTAGGTTCGTACCAACCAGCTACCATTCCAAGTATGAAATTATTGGTTAAGAATAAAAATAGCGCAATGGATGTTATCAATGCTCTTTTCTTGTACCGCTTATTTTTAGAAAACAAGCTGTAAAGCGCTAGTACCACAATCCATACCATGGGACGGATGATAAACAACAGAAACTTGGAAAGAAAAAACGACATGATGTACTAGTTTAACTTCGATGCCAATACACACGTTTGTTTAAAACTGTCGGCAGTACCGTTAACATGAAAAGTATCTATTTTTATCACATACAGCCCCACTTTGCAAAGTTGACCTCCATCATTTAAGCCATCCCAATTGATGGTTCCCTGTGTAGACATCGTGATGTTTCTTGCCAACCTGCGTACAAGTACACCTTTATCTGTATAAATATTGATAGTCGCTAAGTTTCCATTTTCTTTGAAGCGGTAATCGATCTGCAGCAAATCTTCAAAGCCATCATTATCTGGCGAAAAAGTCTTGTTAGCTACTGTAACCGAATTTTTAACGCTCGTATCTTCACTTTGTGAATTTTTATAGGTAGGTGTAGCAAAACCAACTGAAGCTGCCGCCGACTGTAAATTACCTGCTTCATTTGCACTTTTGGTGAAAGAAACACGTTCAAGTGAAACGCCTTTAACTTCTCTCAACAAAGCGTGGTGCATTTTTTCTGTGTATGATAAATCGTCAATTAATTCAGCAGCTTTCCAAAGTTTTACACTTCCTGCCGAATTAGTATAAGTTGGCAATGCAGCAACTTGTACCATTTGCTGTGGATTTTTCACATCGTAATGCTGTTTAACCGCTTCAGGATTTCTAGAAAGTACCCAGTAAGTTTTTGGTTGAATAAACACAGAAGTTGCGGTAATTACCTTTTTATCATTTGCACCGGTATAATTGGCATTAGAAATCTGTAAATCTTTCAGATCTAGAATATCATTAGTTGCATTATAAATTTCTACAAATTCTGCACCTCCAGCCCTCTCATTAAAAAGCACCTCGCTAATGAGTATGTCGTTGGGTTTAATTTCTTTTGCCAAGAAAATCTTAGCAGTTGTATGAGCTGGGTCGATTAAAACGCCTCCACAACTTGCCAAATTACTAACCGTTAACACACTTTCTACGCCTCTTACAATTGGAGTAGCCAAAGTTAAGGTAACGCTTTTGTTGAATGCAGAGACCGGAACCGCAGTTGTCGGCGAACCAATTCCGTTGTTAAACGAGTAGTTAACTGGCAAACTCAAAGCATCAACTTGTATAGTTTTATCAAAATCTACCCTAACGCTTGTGGTGCTAAGTATTTCTAATCCTATCAATTTCGGAGCTACGGGATCCAATTCTGAATAAACTGAATTTTGCGCACCAGGTGTCCCTCCTATTGTAGCTGTACTTGCAATCCAATTGGGCGCACCAGGACAATTGCTTTTTAAATTAATTAACTCCAAAGCGTAACCGGTTCTTTTAGTATTGTCTTGATACCAAGCATCTGTATAAGAAACAAAATCGATCACGGTAGTTCCATCTGGCAAAAATAAGTTCAAATCGTCCTTATCGTTATTTAAGATAGGCCAAGGAGATATGCCCAAGGTTTTGCCGTACGCCTTAAACTGATCTACATCTGCATTTGCGCAAACAATTCGGTAAGATTTTGGCGCTAAAGTATCAGCTGCAAAAGTGGCGGTTGAAGTAGACGCATCTTTATATTTCCACCCTGTGATGATGATATATTTGTCTGTAGTGTTGTAAAGCTCGAAATATTCTTTGTTTAATGTTGCCGCACTGGATATCGGCGCTGCCATAATTTCGTTGAAAATAACATCGCCCCGTTTAGCCGTGTAAGGTTCGACGTAAAAAAGTTGCGCAGCTATAGGCGTAGTAATGGCGTTTCCTTTGGCATCGGCAACATTGCTAACAGTCAAAGTATAACTACCCGAAACGAAGTCATTCGCATAAATCAGGTTTACGATGTTGTTGGCACTTCCCATGACCGCAGTGATAGGATTTCCTTGTCCATTAGATAACGAATAGTTAGTTAAAGTTTGTGCAGATGTTGTTCCTAGTGGTTCGTCAAAAGTAACCTCTAGTGTTTTTGTATCTATTGATCTTAGTGCCGTAACTTTAGGCGGTATTATATCTGGAACGAGTTCAGTGATCCTAAAATCATCGAAGATAAACTGATTATATCTTGAAGCTGTACCGTATCTACAATTTACACCGAAATGTGTGGTAGTTGTATAATTATTATCGGTTACCGCTCCTTCAAGCGTATAATTTGTACCGCCAGTTACGTCAGAGTAAAGCTCCCATCTTCCATCTGCATCTCTGGTAACTCTTATTTTAGCACTTACCAAATTCGCATTTGCTCTAGTTTTAGCTGCACCTGTAATAATTTGGGTAGTACTTGTACCATTCTGTCTATACAAGTGAAAACCATCTGTTTGTCCAGTTTCACCTATCTGAAAAAAATATCCCTGCAACGCTCCTGATAAATCCGCTTGATTAGAAACTAGATATACTCGTGGAAAATTTGAAGTCGTTGGGTCGAAGTTTAATTGTACAAAAAACTCCCAAACAGCATTTTTAGCGTAAGAGTTAGGCGTAGATAAGTAGATATTTTGATTAGCTACATTCGGCCCATTGGACTGTAACTGCCCACTTCCATTGATGAAGAAGTTCGCTGTACTCCCTCCCCATGCTGGATTATTGGTGAAATCCCCATCACTAAAATTATCATTTAACTGAGCAAAAGTAAGTTTAGTGCATAATAACAGTAATAATAGTAAAGTTTTTCTCATATTTGGGGAATAGACATTTTCAATTTAAATATAAAACAAAAAAACAAAAAAAAGATGAAAGTTGCAGTAGTAGGTGCTACCGGATTGGTTGGTACCGTAATGTTAAAAGTATTGGAAGAAAGAAATTTCCCGTTAACTGAGTTAATCCCAGTAGCATCTGAGAAGAGCGTTGGTAAGTTAATTAAGTTTAAGGGTAAGGAGTATCCAATCGTTAGCATTGATACTGCGATTGGTTTAGCTCCAGAAATTGCTATTTTTTCTGCAGGTGGAAGCACATCTTTAGAAGTTGCACCACGTTTTGCTGAAGTTGGCACTACAGTTATCGATAACTCTTCGGCTTGGAGAATGGACCCGACTAAGAAATTGGTAGTACCAGAAGTTAATGCACACGTATTAACCAAAGAGGATAAAATTATTGCTAACCCTAACTGTTCTACTATCCAAATGGTGGTAGCTTTACAACCTTTGCACGAGAAATACAAAATCAAACGTGTAATTGTATCTACTTATCAATCGGTTACTGGTACTGGCGTAAAAGCTGTAGATCAGTTAATGAACGAGCGTAAAGGTATTGATGGACCAAAAGCTTATCCATACGAAATTGACTTGAACGTATTACCTCACATTGATGTTTTCACCGACAATGGTTACACCAAAGAAGAAATGAAAATGGTGAAAGAAACCAACAAGATTATGGGCGATGACAGTATCAAAGTTACTGCGACTACAGTTCGTATTCCTGTAATGGGCGGTCACTCTGAGTCGGTAAACGTTGAGTTTGAAAATGATTTCGATTTAGCTGACGTTCGTCGTATTTTGGAAGAAGCACCAGGATTAATCGTGGTTGATGACGTAGCTAACTTGAAATACCCAATGCCAAAAGATGCTCATGAAAAAGATGAGGTGTTTGTAGGTCGTTTACGTAGAGACGAATCGCACGATAAAGCATTAAACATGTGGATTGTTGCTGATAACTTGCGTAAAGGCGCTGCTACAAACACAGTACAAATTGCAGAATATCTAGTAGCAAACAAGCTTGTATAAGCTTTGTAACAATAATAAAAAAGTGATGTGAATAGCATCACTTTTTTTGTTTAGGTACGTTTCTAAATTCAAATACATCCTTTTAGCCCAAATACAGCCATTTCAATGAAATTTTTCAAGCCACTTCTATTATTATTAATTTCTAGCAGCTTCAGCTTTGCTCAAACCACAGCTCAAAAGCTAGAAAGAGCATATCAAAATTTAGTTAAAGATGAGCAGGCTAAATATGCCATTACATCGCTTTGCGTTTTAGATGCTGCTACAGGAAAAGTAATTTTTGCAAACAATGAAAACATTGGTTTGGCAACAGCATCGACCTTAAAAACCATTACATCAGCTACGGCTTTTTATACTTTAGGTAAAGATTTCCGTTACGAAACGAAACTTTCCTATACTGGAACTATTACCGCAGATGGCACTTTACAAGGCGATGTCATTATCACAGGTTCTGGCGACCCAACGTTAGGTTCGTGGCGCTACGAGCAGACTAAAGAAAACAACGTCCTTAACCAGTGGGTTACAGCAATTAAAGCTGCCGGCATTAAAAAAATTGAAGGAAGTGTAATTAGTGACGATAGTACTTTCGGCACATCAACTATTCCAACCGGATGGATTTGGCAAGACATCGGCAACTATTATGGTGCTGGCGCAGGTTCTATGTGTTGGAGAGAAAACCAATTTGATGTGCATCTTAAAGCAGGTTCGAGTACAGGAAGTGAAGTGGAAGTTTTAAAAACCGTTCCTCAAACACCTTATATCCAATTGGTAAATGAACTAAAAACTGGTGCTAGTGGCACTGGCGATAATGCATACGGATTTCTAGCACCTTATACCAACATCGGCTATTTACGTGGCACTTGGGGAATGGGAATTAAGAAAACTGGGATTTCCTTAGCACTTCCTGATGCTGCTTTCGATGTTGCTTATCGCCTGCAAGACACCTTGAAAAGATTGAGTATAGAATGTGGTAAAAATGCCAGTTCATCTCGCTTATCGGCATTAGAGAACAAGCAAATCGGCAAAGAGCAAAAACCATTACTGACTATCTTCTCTCCTACTTTAAGCCAAATGGTGTATTGGTTTAACAAGAAAAGCATCAATCTATATGGCGAGCAATTATTAAAAACCATCGCTTTTAAACAAGGAAAAGAGGGCAGTACCCGAAATGGTGCAAAAGCAGTAATTGATTTTTGGGCTGGCAAAGGTGTAGATAAAAACGCTTTGAATATGATTGACGGCAGTGGACTTTCTCCAGGCAACAAAATTACTTCAATGGCAATGGCTTCTATCCTGTTTCAAGCACAAAAAGAAGAGTGGTTTGCAGATTATATCAAATCGTTTCCAGATTACAACGGCATGAGCATTAAAAGCGGAAATATCAACGATGTTACAGCATATGCTGGCTACTACACCGATAAAAAAGGTAATAAGTATGTCGCTCTGATTAACATTAACAATTATAGCGGTTCTGGAATTAGCAGGAAATTGTTTCAAGTGTTGGATGCGTTGAAATAGTATTTTTACCACCTTAGATACCTAAGCACACTTTAGTTTTTGAGGAAACTTAGGTTATCTAAGATACCTTAGGTGGTATCGTAAATACTACAATTGCAAAATATTCTTAATGCATCTTAATTCCTTAATGTTCAATTCTATAGTTAGTTTTTAATATTTTTTAATAATTAGATTGTCTAAGCCATCCATAATTGGTAAATTGCCATTTCACACAACCAAATTTAGAATGAGATTATTACTATCGTCAATTTTACTGTCCGTTTCCTTAGGCAGTGTTGCCCAAACGAGTATGGCTACCAGAGACAACATGATTTTTGAGCAACCTGTTAGTCATGCATATAGCGAAATCGCTATCATCCCAGAACCAGTAAGTGTCACCAAACAGGAAGGTCACTTTACATTACCTGAAAATATTTTAATACAAACTGCAAAACCAGCAGAACTAAAGCAGTCTATTGCTTTTTTACAGGAACGTTTAAGTTTACCTACCGGATATTTCGTGAGCTCAACAGCTGTTGCTACTTCTGGTAGAGCCGACATCAGATTAATACTTACAGATAAAAACGATGTGGTAATTGGAACAGAAGGCTATCATCTTCAAGTTACTCCACAACAAATAACCATTACAGCAAACAAACCTAGCGGCATTTTTTATGGCGTACAAACGCTGATGCAATTATTGCCGAAAGAGATAGAAAGCAAGGAAGAAGTGAAGGATGTAAAGTGGAAAGTTCCATGCGTAAACATTACCGATTATCCACGTTTGGGTTGGAGAGGTTTGATGTTTGATGTGGCTAGACATTTTTTCACTAAAGAAGAGGTAAAACAGTACATCGACGCGATGGTTCGCTACAAATACAACATTCTTCATTTACACCTTACGGATGATGAAGGTTGGAGAATTGAAATTAAAGGCTATCCAAAACTAACGGAAGTTGGCGCTTGGAATGTAAAAAAAGTGGGTACTTTCGGCAATTTTATTCCTCCAAAAGCAGATGAACCTCGTAACTACGGCGGTTTCTATACGCAAGAAGATTTAAAAGAATTGGTAGCTTATGCGAAAGAGCGCTTCGTAAATATTTTACCAGAAGTAGATGTTCCTGGGCATAGCTTGGCTGCAGTTGCTTCTTATCCAGAGCTTTCATGTACGCCAGATGCTGTAAACTACAAAGTGCGTAGCGGCGAGCGTATCATGGATTGGAGCCGTGGCGCCCCGCCATTGGCAATGGTAGATAACACCCTGTGTCCAGCTAACGAAAAAGTTTACGAGTTTTTGGATACCGTAGTTTCTCAAGTGGCAAAGATTTTCCCTTTCGAATATATGCACATGGGTGGCGACGAAGCTCCTCATAATTTCTGGGAAAAAACTCCGCAAATACTTGATTTAATGAAGCGTGAGAATTTGAAAAACATGCATCAAGTACAAAGTTATTTCGAGCGTAGGCTGGAAAAAATTGTAGCTAAACATGGTAAACGTTTCATGGCTTGGGATGAAGTTTTAGAAGGCGGTGTATCTCAAAGTACAGCCGTGATGAGCTGGAGAGATATGAAATATGGCGTTCAGGCTGCAAAAAACAAGCATGAAGTGGTGATGAGCCCAACGCAATATGCTTATCTAGATTATATGCAAGCTGATGAAATTACCGAGCCTAAAGTTTACAAAGGATTGAGGTTAATCAGAACTTATGAATTTGATCCAGTTCCAGACGGTGTTGATCCTAAATATATAAAAGGTGGTCAAGGTAATTTGTGGACAGAGCAGGTTTACAATATCCGCCAGGCAGAATACCAAACTTGGCCACGTGGTTTTGCCTTGGCAGAAAGTGTGTGGAGCCCGAAAGAAAAGAAAAACTGGAAGAACTTTTTTGCTCGTACCGAACAACATTTTGAGCGTTTAGATATCGCAGAAACCAAATATGCACCAAGTGTTTACGATCCTATTTTTACTGTAAAACGCACAGCGGATGGAAAGCTTTTGGTAACGCTAGGTAAAGAAGTGGAAGATCTAGATATCTATTACAGCTTCGACAATTCATTCCCTGATCATTTTTATCCGAAATACAATGAGCCTTTGGTGGTACCAGTAGATGCGAATATGTTAAGGGTAATTACCTATCGCGGGAAAAAACCGATCGGTAGAATGATGAATATGCCGATTGAAGAATTGAATAAAAGAGCACCATTGAAAAAATAAAAAGCTATTTTGCCATATTAAATATAATATATGATGGCTATTAAAGGAATGGAAACTCAGAAAAGATTAAATTACTTACTGCTGTTTTCATTCCTTTTTTTCAAAATAGCACTACAATACTTAGTTGTAAATCCAGTTTATGAACTACAACGCGACGAATATTTACACCTAGATCAAGCCAAACATCTCGCCTGGGGTTATCACTCGGTTCCGCCTGTCACCTCATGGATTTCTTGGATCATCCTACAACTTGGCAACAGTCACTTTTGGGTTAAGTTCTTTCCATCTCTTTTTGGCGCACTAACCATTCTTATCGTCTGGAAAACCATTGAGAGCCTAAAAGGAAGTTTATGTGCCTGTGTATTGGCAGCTACAGCACTGCTATTTTCCGTTTTAGTAAGGATCAACATTCTGTACCAACCCAATTCATTAGATATTCTTTGCTGGACTTTCTTATATTATACCACCATCAGATTTATACAAACAGACGATAAAAAATGGCTGTATTGGCTAGCTGTAGGTTTTGCTATCGGTTTTCTAAACAAGTACAATATCGCATTTTGCTTAGTTGGTATTTTGCCTGCAATAGCTCTTAGCATCCATAGAAAACTATACTTAAACAAGCATTTATACTTTGCAGGTTTGCTGGCATTATTGCTAGTTAGTCCCAATCTCATCTGGCAATATCAAAATGGATTTCCAGTGTTTGCACACATGAAAGAACTTGCGGAAACGCAATTGGTTCATGTGAGTAGAATTGGTTTTTTGAAAGAACAACTCTTCTTTTTCATCGGCTCTATTTTCATACTTCTTGCTGCTTTTATTTCATTTTTCACTTACGCTCCCTTTAAACCTTATCGATTTCTATTCTTTGCCTACTTCATAACCATTGGTGTTTTCATTTTCTTAAAGGCAAAAGCTTATTACGCCATCGGACTTTATCCTATCTTTTTTGCTTTTGGCTCAATTTATATTGCTCATCTTTTAAATAAGGGATGGAAATACTATATCAGGTATGCTTTAGTCGCTATCATTTTATTTTTTTTCTATTTAATGCTAGAAATTGCCTTGCCAATTTATACGCCGCAGAAATATTTAAAGGATGCTGAACAAAAGCTACCATTTAGTGAGCATACTTGGGAAGATGGCAAGAAATATCCAATTTCTCAAGATTTTGCCGATATGCTTGGATGGAAAGAATTAGCCCACAAAGTGGATTCCATTTACCTATCCTTACCAAATAAAGAAACAATTTTAATTTTATGCGATAACTATGGACAAGCTGGAGCTATCAATTATTACACAAAAATTGATGGGCTACAGGCAGATGCTTTCAATACAGACTATGAGAAATGGGTAAATTTGGATAGGCAAATCAACACTGTTGTAAGGATTAAAACTTTAAAAAACATAGGCTCAACCCGAGATCTAAAACTATTTAATAAAATTACCGAGGTAGAAAAAATAGAAAACCTTTTTGCAAGGGAAGCTGGTACACGGATAATATTATTGGAACAACCAAGATTAGATTTAGCTGCATTGTTGCGAGAAGAGCGGGCAAAAGGTAATTTACGATAATAATAGTCGACCCAAGGAGCTATAATTTAATCCATTCACCTATTTTCTCCTCAAATTTAAAAAAACAGGGTAACATTTTTTTAGTGTAGTTGATATACCAGCAAACGGCGGTTGCTGAAAAGCCCAAAAAGAGTAAGCTCCACTAAAAATAAATGTTATGAAAACTCTAAACTTAAAACATACACTTTCGACCATTGCTTTACTACTGATGTGCACAGCCTTATTTCAAGCTTGCAAAAAAGATAAAACACCAACAAATTCAGCCTATAGCGCTAGAGAGTTTACAGCCTTATTTGGGCCTAGAGCACAGCAAATGCAGATAAATGCCGGCACATCCAACTCGCTTATTTTACAAGGAGGCACCAAAGTAACCATCCCAGCAAATGCTTTTAAGATGAACGGTGTAACTGTAACTGGCACTGTAGTAATTACCGCAGGTGAATTTCTAAAACGTAGCCATATCCTTTTTAGCGGTACTAACACCAATCACATTAGTGGCGCACCGTTAGAATCTGATGGCTTCATCTTCTTAAATGCTTCTGTAAACGGAACAAATGTAGATAAACAGTTAGCGGCAAATATTCAAATAGCCATCCCTACCACCAATACAAGAGTAACACAAATTTGGGAGGGTGTTGAGAAAGTAGATAATTTTAATCAAATGGCATGGCAGGTTCCAGTGGCTAATCCTAATGGCGCAGGCGGAGTTCCCCGCGAAAGCAATCCCATTAATGGTTTTTACAACTTCCAAATGGGAAACTTAGGTTGGATGAATTGTGATGTTTTTTACAGCATGACCAATCCTAAAACTACAGTGAAAGTAACGGTTGCTAATAATCCAGGTAGTTTTGCCACATTCATGGGCTTCACCGGCGAAACCTTTGTTTTCTTCTGTGCGAAAGGTAGTAACGTGGTGGCGCAATTTTATCACCCAGATGGTGCAAATACTTTTAAAAGTTATGAGGACATTATGCCTATCGGAGCAGAAGGCAAATACATATCCTTCTCGATTAAGAATGGAAAATACTATTATACCGAACAAGCAACCACTATAACCGCTAACCAACACATCACTTTAAACTTAGCAGAAACTACCGAAGCAGGTATCCAAGATGCGATTAATGCCCTCAACAATTATTAAAAGCACCAATTAGTTAACATATTAGGCAAAGCTCATTTTGGGCTTTGTCTATTTTTCGTTTTTAAAATCACCTCATATAATTTTCTATGTGGTTAAAAATGTTTGCACAAAGAATATTTCCTTATATTTATTTAGCTATGACCAAATTGTTGACATCCATATTGCTCTGCTTATGCTTTACCACATTGCAAGCGCAGGTATTACCTAGTGATACCGTTCCAACGATTATTCACCATCGTACAGAAAATGGCATCACCAAATTCACTAGCGAACTTAGACCTTTAAGAGCTATTGCGGGGGCTCCAGCTCCATTTTACACTTACTTTTGGGAGTTTGGGGATGGAGGCTTTAGTTTCGAAGAAAGTCCATCGCATATCTTTACAAAATACGATTCGATCATGGTGCGCCTTTTTGCTACCAATAACTACGATGATGGCAAACGCCCTCCAACCCGACCAAAACCTATTGTAAGACCACCTGCAACCCCAAAACCTGCCGTTACCAAACCAATGTTGGCCGCTAATGGTAGTTATAACCTGTTTAAAATGGGCGGCAATATAGAAATGAAGACCAACTGTATGCCAAAGCCAGGTGATGATATGATGTTGGTGCTTGGCTATAGAAACAAAGCAGAAAACGGTCAGCAGAATTTAAATGGAACTATTGCAATCCTGTATAATGATGTAGAATTTAACAAGAACAATTTCGAATTGGCAGCTGCCAGAACTTATCACAATGAGAAAAAATCTGAATTAAAGCCATTACTAAACACTGCATTTCTAAATAAAAAAGCTCAAGAACCAATTTACTATGCTTCATTAGAAAATAATTTAAACATCTCCCCTGCCGAAAAAGTATTGCTGAAAGATCAAGCTAAAGCTTTTAGAAGTCAGCAAAGCTGGAAGTTTGAAAATCTGCAACAGAACGAAGAGCGTTTTGTTTTTATGCACTTTAAAACCACTCCAGAAATGCTGAAAGACACCAATGCGATTGTGCGTATTTCAGGTGCCTTCATCCCTGACAATCCTTTGGTAGAAACCGAGTTCTTTAACCTAGAATTGCAAATTGTGGCTTCTCACGATCCAAACAAAATGGTGCTGAGAAAAAGTAGGATGAACTACCGTCTTACCGGAAATAACAGGGAGCTAACCTACAAAGTGCGTTTTCAGAATACAGGTAAAGGTCCCGCCAAAAAAATAGATGTTGGTGTAAATATTTCTGAAGTTTTTGATCCTTCTACACTAAAAGTCGTAGATACCAAGCCAGCAGTAGTCACTTGCGATTCTGCTTACGCCAATCAAAGTTGCTTGAAAACATTTTTCCGTGCAGATAGTGTTCATTTTGTCTTTACCAATATCTATTTACCGGGAACACAGCAAAAGGGAGTGAACGATGCAGACTCTACCCAAGGTTTTGTAGAATATAAAATTAAATTCAAAGAAAAACCACCGAAATTGCCTATTAAAAGTGGAGCAGCTATTGTTTTTGATAAGAACGAACCTATTTATACCAATAGAGCTGTTGGTAGGTTTAAGATGGGCTTATCACCCGGTATTATTGTGGGTTATGGATTTCCTTTCCAAACAGACAATGGAAATTATTTGAATAACAGAAATGTCGTTGTTGGCGCTACACTATCTCCTTATGCTTCGCACCGATATTATTGGCAGGCAGAACTTTATTTTAATTCGTTTAATGAAAGAACATATCAAGTTCCTTTGGAAACAGAGATTAGAAAGGATACGGTAATTAACAATGTTGCCTATCAAATTATGGATAAGCAGTTATACAAAACCACAAAAGTAGCTACTATAAATGCAGTTCCGTTACAGATACGCTATAACCTACACAAATATGTAGGTGTTGGTGCAGGTGCTTTGGTTGCATTAGATATGTACAATAGAACTGCCAGTGAACTACGCTACAAACTTAGAACTCAAAATGCCAGTGGTACAACTACTGATATTGATTTAAACCGAGCTATGGATGAAGTTAAAGATAGTTTCTCAGAAGTTAGCGCTTCATTTTTTACTGATATTCAGCTAGGTTTAGTTCGTGTGGGGCCAGCTTTAGGGATTAGGTACATTTACGATCCTAAAACAAACAACAACCGTATGACTACCTACGTGAGTTGGAAGTTTTAGAGAATTACATAAAGTTGCTATTCTGTCGCACTAACTAATGTGACTTAGGATTTTTTATTATTTTAGCTAGATGTGCAGTAAATATCTCAAATATTTATGTTTTTGCTATCTACTTTTTCAAAGCAGCTTCATTTTTGCGCAAAGCGATGATTTATCAAAAAAATTAAACCAATTTAAATCGCAAAATGATCTTAGTAACTGGATATACGAACAACTAGATTATGCCAATAACAACTCCCAAAAAGCAACTTTACTACTTCAAAATGCAGAAAAATCGAGTTGGCGAAAAACAAATAATGATGACGAACATTTTGCTTGGTTAAATCTGCTCAACACGCTTGGCTATTATCAATTATTAGATGGAAAAATTATAGCCTCCATTAATACCTACGAAAACGCACTAAAATTTTATAGACGACATCAAATCAATACTTACGATATTGTAGAGTACACATTTAAGCCTTTAAGCAACAACTACACCCGCTTAGGCGATTACGAACGTGCACTTTATCTTCAAAAAGAAAGTATCGACTTTCAAAAGAAACATAGCGAAGATGCCAACAAAATAGCTGCCATTTACTGCAACATGGCCATCTCCTACAGATCGATGGATAAGCTAGAAGAAGCTTATAAGGCAATTGATGATGGTTTAGCATTAAAGCCAAGTTATTTTCAGCAAACTATGTTGAACAACGTATTGGCAGATATTCTATATCACGACGGGAAATATAAAAAAGCTGCAGACATTATAGAAAAAAACATCAACAAACAAAAAGCTACCGACACAGAAACTGCTTATTGGCTAATGAGCGCTCACACTACAGTTGGAAACATTCATCGAAAATTACAGCAGCACACAAAAGCCCAAGCTTCGTATTTTGAAGCTTTAAAACTTTTAAACCGCTATTATTCTAACGGGAGATTACGGGAGAAGGCAAACCTCTATACCCAAATTGCAGAAACTTATTTAGCCAAAAATAAACCAAATGAAGCTATCACTTATGGACAGAAAACATTAAACACATTAGGCATTAAATACACAAAGAATATTTACGGAGACTATAATCTAGTAGATGTTTTCGTATTATTGGCCAAAGCCAATTTGCAGTTAAAGCAGCCAGAAAAAGCGTTAAAGAACATCAATTTAGGTCTACTTTCTGCTGATAAAATTAGAAATGAATTTGCCGCAGATAGAACCAAAGAACGATTGCAAAACTACCTCAAGCAAATATCTGAACAGGGAATGGCAATCAGTTATCAGCTTTATGAACAAAGCAAAAACGGCAAATACCTACATCAAATTTTAGCTTTAGCAGAACAAAGCAAAGCAAGAACGCTATTGGATCAAATTCAACGAAACCAACACGCTATCTCCCAAAATGTGAAAGGCGACACACTTTTCGTTAAAAAACAAAAGTTAGAGCAAAACATCAGTTATCTCGAAAAACAAGCTATAGAAGAGAGAAAAAGTAACACAAAAGAGATTGAGGCACTAAAGTTTGACCTGGCTTTAATCAATAAGACACTCACTAAAAAATATCCTCAACTAAACACGGATATAAGCTACAACTTACAGTTGAACAAACTACCTAGCCATCGTTTTATCGAATATTTTATCGGCGAAAAAGATATCTACGTCATCAACATCTATCAAAATAATATTGAACAAGTTGTAAAGCTTCCGGCGGCAGAAAAAATCACATCTGAGGTAAGTAGTTTCGTAGCTACCTATTTTCACAGTGGTGCAAATGCCATGATGAATAATCCGAAAGACTTTTTCCTATCATCAAACCATATTTACAAACGTATTCTCGCTCCACTCGAACTTAAACCAAACGAACAGCTCACCATTATTCCCGATGGTATTTTAGGCTATCTTTCTTTCGACGGGTTAATTGGCAATGGCGGCTATGTTGAAAATATCAGCAAATGGCCGTTCTTGATCAAAAATCATCGTATCGACTACGCATTTTCGATTAAAACACTACAATCCAACCGAACAAATAGTACATCGAATGGCTTCGCAGGCTTATTTGTTAGCAATTACGGTGATTATAAAACAACACTGAGCGCAGTAAAAAACGAAGCAACTTTACTTAGCAAATCAGTAAGTGGAGATTTTATATTTGATGATAAGGCAACGCCAGAAACTTTCGAAGCATTTTTTACCGAAAAAGAAGTAATCCACATTAGCGCACACGCCTACTTAAGCGGACCAAACAACGAGCCCACTTTAGATTTAGGTACGAAGAAACTGTACCTTTTTGAACTTTCTGCAAAGAAAAGCGCACCATCTTTAGTAGTATTAAGTGCATGTCAAACTGCTGATGGCATATTAGCAGATGGTGAGGGTATTATTAGTTTGTCGAGAGGATTTAGCGCTATTGGAACTGCAGCCACGGTAGCTAGCTTGTGGAACGTAAACGATGATGCGACAGCTACAATTATGGGGAATTTCTACGAAGTTTTATCCCAAAATAAAAATGCCAGCGAAGCATTAAGACAGGCAAAATTGAATTGGCTCAGTAGTGCAAAAACTAATAATGCTATGCTGCTACCCTATTATTGGGACAGTTTAATTTACATCGGTAAAGATCAGCAAATTCAACTAAGAAGTCCAAAAAATTGGGTATGGTATGGAACAATTGCTGTCGTAGCAGCACTTGGATTCATTATCTATAGCCGCAGAAAGAAAACAATTAAATAAAACTTGGCTTTGCATTGCCGTCAGCAGCTATTTTCTGCAAAAGTTGTTTAGATTGGCTAAAATAGTTGGAATCGTCTTTAATGCGTTTTAACCAATATACACAGTTTTCATTATCACCTGCTTTTAAATAAGACAAAGCCAGCATATACGCGGCATCATATTTATATTGCGAATTAGCAGATGCAAAAGGATAAAGTACTTCTCTACCAATCTCCAAACAGTCATCAGAAATTAAAAGCATTGCATAATAGCTAGCTAGTTTAAAATCATCTGGGTTCTGGGTGAATGATTTAGATACAATACGCTTTGCTTCGTAATAATCTTTCTTTTCCAAATACTTCGCAGCTTGCTGGAATTCCTGATAAGGCGCAACTATTAACTTCGCAGCGATAGTGTTATTGTTAAATCCATATTCATCAAATAAATTCACCTTCCAAGGTTTCCACAACATTAATGCTACTAATAAAACAAGTGCCCAACCGAAAAACCAGAAATAATCGAATCTAAAATTTAATTTCTCTGCAACGTAAACATCATTACTTTCAACCGCCTCTTGCTTATTTCTTCCAAGCGCCTCTTTAAGGTGGCTAGTAATGTTTCGATTGATTTCTTTGTAATAAGCTAAGTAGTCACGCAATTCTCTATCATTTTGAACTGCGTTTTCGAATGCCTCATGCTCTTGACGGCTTAAATCGCCATCAACGTATTTTACAGTAAGTAGAACTTTATCCATAGAAGTGTGTATTTATTGCCACAGTTAATTTATTAAAGAAAACAATCAAAAACAGGAAATGTTTTCCCCAACAAATCTCACTTAGAGTAAATATATACACACATATTTAATAAATCAAATTTATTAGAAAATAAAAGACTCCAAACATCATCCAAAATCCACGCAACAAATCTTAAAACCCACAACAAATTGAGGAATTTTGTACACAAAAAAAAGCACATTAAAATAATGTGCTCTACAATTGAGTCAATAAAATTAAATTGCCTCAAGTCTTGATATAATCTCTTTCGCCTGATAATATTCTGATGATGCTTCAGGAACTTTACTTAACCAATGTTTTGCCCCCGCATAATTCTCTTCCTTTAAAAAAGTAACCCCTAACAAATAGGCAGCGGCAGCTTTATCATTTAGTTTCTTACTTTCAAATAATGGATACAGTACTTGCTTGCTGGTCTCAAAGCAATCGCTAGCTATTAGGATACCCGCATATTGCTTAGCTATCTCAACATTATGTATATTTTTAAGCACTAGTTCAGAAGCTACTTGTCTAGCCTGATAGTAATCACCAACCTTAATAAACTCAGCAGCTTGTTTAAACTCTTCATATCTTGAATTGGCGAGCTGCTGCGCCATAAATCTTTGATCTAATTTGAATTGATCATAAAGAGTGGGCTTCCACGAAATCCAGCTACTAAGCCTACAATAGAAATTAAAAAGATCTTTGCTACAGAACTTGTAATGATCTTTTTTGCATTTTTAATTAAACTGCGTTCTCTCGCTTCTAAAGTTTCGGCTGTAGAAAAATCTGATAAAACTAATGCATCCATGTTTTTTTACTAGGTTGATGAGCCCCCTATTGCAAAAATTGCCGCATTTTTCCTAACAAAGCAATCTAAATAAGATTTAAATAGGGAATGTCACCGAAAACACAATTAGATGCATTAAGAACCTAACTATAGAGTTTTCAACAAAATAGAAAAAATACGAACGGCAAAGAGACAGGGCTATATAAAGTGTAGAAATTTACACACCTAGCGCAACACATTACACAATTCTAAGAAATTTTAAAGTAAATACGCTGAGGATATCGATTGAAAACAAATTCAACAATTTCACAAAGCCATATTTTGATTTCAACCTTATTCCCTTGATAGCTTTCCAAAAAATAATTCCCGCCACCTCCTAAATTTGGTTCTCCCAAACGGATTAAAGTCATAAATTCTGCATTACCGAAATCAGCATCTGCAATGGTGAGCGTTACTTCTTCAGCATCGCTAACTAAATCTAACCATTCGTCCGCTCCTTGTATCATTTGTAAATCTTCAGGGTCGCCGTTCCATTCGGGCAAATCGATATACCAATCGCCGCTGGCAATCTTATAAAACCTAAAATCGCGTTTCATTTATTTAGTAGTTTTCTTGAAGATAGTTACCGCTAATGGTGGTAGATTAATGGCTATAGATTGTTTTTGACGTTGATGAACAATATTTTCAGTTTGCTTTGCTGCAGAATTTAATTTGTTACTTCCGTAAAATTCTTGAGCGTCAGAATTAAAAATTTCTTTCCATTTACCTTTCACTGGTATTCCAATTCTGTAGTTTTCTCTATAAACTGGCGTTAGGTTGATGGCGATAACCAAAGTATCCTTCGCTTTGTTTGACCTACGCTGATACACATAAACGGAACTATCAGCATCATCCGCTTCTTGCCATTCGAAACCTTCGTGTGAGAAATTGTAGTGATATAACGCTGGTTCGCCTTTAAGCAGCTCATTCAACGATTTTACCACAGCTGCCATTCCTTTGTGTGGCGCATGCTCTAGCAAATCCCAATTTAAAGATTGCAAACAGTTCCACTCCGAAGTTTGTGCAAATTCCCCACCCATAAATAACAGCTTCGCTCCAGGGTGTGTCCACATATAAGTATATAAGGCTCTCAAGTTTGCAAACTTCTGCCATTCATCACCTGGCATTTTATAAATCATTGGCGATTTACCATGCACCACCTCGTCATGCGATAGCGGCAACATGAAATTCTCCGTAAAAGCGTAAGTCATGCTAAAAGTCAGCTGGTGGTGGTTATGCTTTCTAGCGATTGGGTCGAGTTTGAAATACTTCAACGTATCGTTCATCCAACCCATCATCCATTTCATACCAAAACCTAAACCACCAGCGTAAACGGGGCGAGTTACACCATCGTAAGTACTACTTTCTTCGGCAATAGTTTGCACACCTTTAAAGTTTCCATACAGCGCTTCGTTCATGTCTTTTAGGAATTTCACTGCACCTAAATTCTCGGTTCCTCCATATTCATTGGTACCGTATTCACCTTCGTTTCTGCTAAAATCGAAATACAACATCGAAGCAACAGCATCTACTCGCAAACCATCCAAATGATATTTATCAATCCAAAACATCGCATTGCTGATTAAGAAGGAACGCACCTCGTTTCTATCGTAATTAAAAATATACGACTTCCAATCGGGATGAAAACCTTTGCGCATATCCGAGTGCTCGTACAAATGCGTACCATCAAAATGATATAATCCGTTAGCATCACCAGGGAAATGCGATGGCACCCAATCCAAAATTACAGCGATGTTATTTTTGTGAAATTCTTCAACCAGCAGCATCAAATCTTGCGGCGAACCATGACGAGAACTTGCTGCATAATAGCCAGTCACCTGATATCCCCAAGATGGGTAATAAGGATATTCCATCACCGGCAGGAACTCTACGTGGGTAAAACCCATTTCTACCACGTAAGGCACCAGCGCTTTGGCAATTTCGCCATAGCTCAGCACTCTTTCTGGGTCGGATGGGTCGCGTTGCCAAGAACCTAAGTGCACTTCGTAAACCGAAATCGGCTGGTCTAGCACATTTTTCTTCTCCCTTTTGTTTATCCAAGTTTTATCTTTCCACTGATAATCAGTGTCCCAAACTACAGATGCTTTTTGTGGCGGATGCTCTGCATGCAAAGCATAAGGGTCGCTTTTTTCTAAATCCTCGCCATTAAAACCTTTGATATAATATTTATAAACCTCGCCTTTTTTTAGGTGGGGAATAAATCCTTCCCAAATACCAGAGGCATCCCAACGATTATATAACAAATGACTTTCCCTGTTCCAACCATTGAAATTAGCCATCACACAAACCTTTTGCGCATTTGGCGCCCAAACTGAGAAATACACACCGTCTACCCCATTCACTTTACATAAATGAGCGCCCATTTTTTCATAGAGCTTAAAGTGTTTGCCTAAAAGGAATAAGGAAATATCAAAATCGGTTAATAAACTATGCTGCCAAACTGCAGATTGATATTTTTCAAAAGCATTTTCTGTAGCAACCGCTTTGGGTTTAGTGGTTTTTGTGGTTCGTTTGGCCATGGTTGGTTTCTTTCAGGTAAGATAGATATTTATTGAAGCATATTAGGCAAATAGCCGTGTAATTGCAAATCTTCCAAATCTTTAATTTGATAATTGCATCCGTTGTGAAGCAGTATAGTTCGAGATGCATAATTCAATACGTGTTGATAGTAATGGTCTGTAATTACAAAGCCCTTGTACGACAACATTAGGTTGATATTTGTTTTGATTTCTTCAATTAGCAAAGGCGATAATTGAGAAAAAGGTTCGTCGAGCAGCACATATCTGGCATCGCTATAAATCATGAGCAAAGCTTCTGCTAAACGCCTGTTTCCTCCAGACAGGTTACCAATTTTCTCATTTAAGTTATCTCGAAAAAGAGGCTGCTCTAGCAATAAGCCTTGATACCTATTAGTGTATAGCTTTACTGCAACACTTAGCTTCAAATAGTGAGGAATGAAAAACGATTGTGACAAATAGGCAATTTTTCCAGTTAAAAAACCTTTCTGTGCTATTTTATCGTCAATCCGCAAATGTTTATAATGCGGTTTAATTGTACCGAAGATAATTTTTAACAAGGTTGATTTACCGCAGCCATTTCTACCTAAAACACCAACCACCTCCCCTACACCACATTTCAAATAAACGTTATTCAGGATTTTTCTATCGCCGAAACTATGCTGTACGCTGTCTACAAAAAATTCATCCATAGCCAGCAGATTATCAATGATAAAACAAAAAGACCGAACTCAATTCCAAAGAAAGTTCCTAAAATTCGTCGGTAACTTATCCTTAAATTATAATAATAGAAAATACGATAACTGAAGAATAGCTTTTCGATAGCGACAGTAGTGGCATAGCCTATCAATTTAAAAGCAAAAGCTAGATTATATAGGTTTACCTTGTCAAATCCTTTGAGGTAAAAAAGATTGAGAAAGAATAGGCTAAGCGCAAAGTTGAGTACAAAAACCAATTTGAAATGATGTAAGTAAAGAATTTTTAGCTTTTGATACATTTCAAATTGGGTTATTCAAGACCTGCAAGGTTTTTGAAACCTTACAGGTCTATGTGAGTTTTATCCCTTCAAAATATTAATTCTAGAGAAGTTTTTGTTCGATTTAAAACGTAAAATACCACGGTCGTTTACGATAAAATCTTTCACTTCTTTATCATCAACATACACTTTACCTACGTTAAACGGCAAAGCGATGATACGGAAATCATACAATTCATAAGTTGGTGTAAACAAACCTTCAATACTTTGTTCGATATTGAAACTGTTTCCATCGCCCTTCACATTGAATTTCTTCTCCAAGTAAATATCCTGCTCGTAAGCAAAAGTATCGCCATGGTCTTCGTACATAAACGAGTTCACTTCATAATCAGAATAGTAAACGTTCAACCACACTTCGTCGATATGTTTTTCGCCAACATACTGCATTACTGGATATTCTGGCATTACCGAACCAGCTCTTACGAACAAAGGCATCGTATCTAAAGGCGTATCAATTACATATTCGCTGCCACCTTCTAGCAATTCCAAAGTCCAATAGTTAAACCATTTTCCTTTTGGTAGGTAAACACGTCTTGAGGTTGCACCTTGCTCCAAAACTGGGCAAACCAAAATCTTATCGCCAAAAGTAAACTCATCCTGACGATAGTGGTTACCAATATTTTCCTGCTCCAACATCGCCAATGGGCGCAAAATTGGGAAACCATGACGGTGATGCTCCCAAAACACCGAATAAATGTACGGCATCAATTTATAACGTAGCTCAATGAACTTACGGTTAATCGAAGTAAATGGCTCGCCGAAACTCCAAGGCTCACGCTCACGGGTATCACCTGCAGAGTGGGCACGCATAAATGGAGAAAACACGCCTAGTTGTATCCAACGAGTGAACAATTCACCATCTGGCTCGCCGCTAAAACCACCAATATCTGTACCGCAGAACGGCACGCCAGAAATCGACATACGTTGACACTGAATGTTAGCCAATTTCAAATGCTCCCAAGTTGCCACGTTATCGCCAGTCCAAACCGAAGCATAGCGCTGCATACCCGAATAACCCGCTCTGGTGATGGTAAACGGACGTTTATTGCGTTGTAATTTCTTCAAACCTTCGTAAGTAGAACGCACCATTTGCATACCGTAAACGTTGTGTGCCTTACGGTGCGAACCACGGTAGCCGTCATAATTGTGGCGTACATCGTTAGGAAAAGTTCCCGCACCAAACACCGCTGGCTCGTTCATATCGTTCCAAAATCCGGCAACGCCCATATCTACCAATTCCTTGTACAAACCGCCCCACCATTCTCTCACGGTTGGGTTGGTAAAATCTGGAAACTGGCAGCGACCGGGCCAAACATGACCTTCCATAAAGTAATCATCACTTCTACGACAGAAATAATTATTGTCTTTTCCTTCCTTAAATACCCAGTAATTTTCGTCAACCTTAATTCCCGGGTCAATCATTACCACGGTTTTCATCCCCACGTCAGCCAACTCCTTAATCATCTTTTTAGGGTCTGGGAAATATTTTTTATTCCATGTAAAGCAACGGTAGCCGTCCATGTAATCAATATCCAAATAAATGGCATCGCAAGGAATATTCTGCGACCTAAAACCATCCACAATTTCTCTTACCTTACTTTCTGGATAGTAGCTCCAACGACATTGGTGGTAACCGATTGCCCATTTTGGTGGCAATTGGTGCGTCCCCGTTAACGATTGATAGCGTTTTACCACGTCCATCATGTGTGGACCGTGGATATAATAGTACTGCAATTCGCCACCGTCAGACCAAAAACTAGTCTTCGTGTTGTCCTGCATTCCAAAATCGAAGTACGATTTAAACGTATTATCGAAGAAAATTCCGTAAGCCTCGCCTTGGTTAATACACGTGTAAAACGGAATAGTACGATACAAAGGGTCTTGGTCCCAACCGTAAGAATAAGCATCAGTATTCCAGTTTTGGAACTTTCTGCCCCTCAAATTCATATTTCCCGACTTATCGCCCAAGCCAAAGAAATTCTCTTCCGCCTGGCATTGTTTGGTTGCATATACATAGAAACCGCCGAACTCCGCATTCTCTTCCCAGTGCATTGGCGATGCATCACTACTGGTTACCAAACCCGTAGCATTGCAAATAAACGAAATCAGAAAATCAGCTTTGCTAACCTTACAAGTAACCGTATTGGTCGAAATTAGGTAGGCATCCGTAGTGTCTTCCAACTTAAAAGTAGTCACTTTTTGGTCTACCTGTTCTACCGCGTAAGAAAAATCGGCCAAGAAAGTACCATGTGGCGCTAAACGAACCCTGATAATTTCATCGCTCACCACACGCACCTCAACGCTTGCACTACCATCAGAAAAATAGAACTTATTGCCCTCTTTTTTAACACTTTTTACCGACGTTAAGTACTCTTTTTCAATCGCTTTTATATCCGTCACCGGATTATTTAAATGCTGAACTACTTCTTCTTCAAACTGTTCCTTGTTATGTATTTCCGTAACCTCAAAATCTTTGTTCAGTTCGTCTCCCATATAATTTTTAATTTAAACTTGCCTCAACAAAACCTCATTTATTTAACTGTTTTGTTGATAGATATGTATTTAATAGATGTTTTAATGATACCGTAAATATATAATAATTACCTTTTAAGGCAAATAAAACGAATGTTAAGTTTTCCAGATTAAACACGTTTACAACCTAATTAGGCTTCAAAAACCACTTAACGTACAATTAACACTAAGACTGGGCAAAAGTTGGAATTATTTTAATTTTTAGAAAAGCAGGTTTTGTAATGCTATTTAAGGATAGTCCCGCTTTTCGTTAAAATCTTTTTGTTGGCACTGCCGTTCATACCTTTCATGTTGAGCTTGTCGAAACATCTACTCATCAACAAATAATCCTTCGACGGGCTCAGGATGACGCAACAAAAAGTATTTCCACTTCAATCGGGTTTGACTAACAAAAGATTGTGCAAAAAAACCAAAAGCTGCACCTGCTAATGTTCGCGTCCCCGCCAACGTTTATTAATAACTTCGCAGTAGCAAATACTTTACACATTCACAACGTTCTATTTAAGCGCTTATCTTATTTTTGTAGCTTACAGAAAAACGAATGATTTCAATTACATCTGTTTCACATCAATATGGCGCTGAGCAAGCACTAACATTTGCCGATTGGCAAGTGAACAACGGCGAGCAATGGCTACTACTTGGACAATCAGGCAGTGGAAAAACTACTTTATTGCACATTTTAACGGGTTTGCTTAAACCAACTGCTGGCGAAATCAAAATTAACGATACTAATTTATACTCACTTTCATCTAAAAAATTGGATGAATTTAGAGGGCAGCATATTGGCATTGTGTTCCAAAAGCCACACCTGATTAAAAGTCTAAATATAACCGAGAATCTAATTTTAGCACAAAGTTTTGCAGGCCTACCTACCGATAAAAATCGTATTGAAGAAGTTTTGGCTTCCTTAGATATGGCACACAAAAAGAATGCTTATCCACAAGAGCTAAGTCAGGGGCAGTTGCAACGTGTGACTATTGCCAGAGCAGTAATTAACAAACCAACGTTATTAATTGCCGATGAACCAACCTCAAGTTTAGACGACAAAAATGCGGAAGCAGTATTGGCTTTGTTAAAAGAACAATCGGAACTAAATAAAGCTACTTTGGTAGTTGCCACCCACGACAAAAGAGTAAAAGATGCGTTTAACCTAACTTACAGCCTGTCATGAGCCCTTTTAAAATAAGCTGGAAAAACATTTGGTCTAAGCCATTAAATGCATCGCTAAACATCTTGTTAATTGCATTTGGAACTGCGATTTTAACAGTTCTGCTACTGGCATCAACCCAAATAGAAGATAAATTAGAAAAGAATTCGAAAGATATTGACTTGGTAGTTGGTGCCAAAGGTAGTCCGCTACAATTAATTTTAAGTAGCATCTATTACATCGATTTTCCAACTGGAAACATCCCGATGAAAGAGGCCAAGAAATTAATGAAAAGTCCTTTCGTAAAACGTGCTGTACCTTTGGCTTTAGGCGATAACTACAATGGTGTACGCATTGTTGGTACCGATAGTAATTACATCAGCCTTTATGGCTTAACCACGCAAAGCGGCAAGTTTTGGGAAGCTGATTTAGAAGCAACTATTGGCGCAAACGTAGCAAAAGAACAAAACCTGAAAGTGGGCGATACCTTTTTTGGCGGTCACGGTTTAACCGAAATGAAGGACGAACACAAAGACCACGCTTACAAAGTAGTCGGCATTTTGTCACCGCAGCAAAACGTAACCGATAATTTGATTTTAACGGCTATCGGCAGTGTCTGGAAGATGCATGGCGACGAAGGTCATACCGAAGAAGAACACCATGACCATAAACACGGAACCGAAGCCGACCACGCTCACGATGAAGACAGGGAATTTACTTCGTTGTTAATCCAATACCGTTCTTCAATGGCTGTGGCTATGTTTCCGATGATGGTAAATCAAACTACCAATATGCAAGCGGCTAGTCCAGCACAAGAAAGCACTCGTTTGTTCTCTTTAATTGGCGTTGGGGTAGATACTTTACAATGGTTTGCCCTACTGATTATGTTCATTGCAGCCATCAGCGTGTTTGTAAACTTATACAATTCCTTAAAAGAAAGAAGTTACGATTTAGCCATCATGCGTACTTTGGGCGCATCAAAAGGCAAACTTTTTTCGTTAATCATTTTAGAAGGCTTAATTTTGACCTTAATAGGCACAATAATTGGAGTTGCTTTAGGACACAGCATTTTACATTTGATTGGAAGTTATCAGGAAAGCAGTCAGGCGAAGATGAATGGTTTGCTTTTCATAAATGAAGAATTTTATATACTGGCGGCAGGTTTATTAATTGGAATTATTGCAGCGATTATTCCAGCAATACAAGCTTACCGTTCGAACATATCGAAGATTTTAGCAAAGAATTAATATAAAAACACATAGGCACATAGACATAATAGAAATTAAAACTATGTTTCTATGTGGTAAAACATAAACACAGATGAAAAAACTAACATTCATATTCTTATTATTTATCGGATTTGGCATTAACAAAGCTCAAGCACAACACGACCCCAGCGACCAAATCCTTTCTGCTAATTGGGATGTAATTGGCGATGTAGAGTTTAAAATGGCAAAAGACGATAGTGAAATGTACGCCATCTTTAACAACGACATCAAGAAACGAGCGGGCAAACCTTTTGAATTGGAAGGTTATATCGTGCCAATTAAAGATGGCATGAAACAAACTAAGTTTATGCTTTCTACGCTGCCAATTAACCAGTGTTTTTATTGCGGTAAAAATGGTGTACCTATCATGGTAGAAGTTCAATTGAAAGAACCTACAAAGTTCACTTATCAGACCATTAAAGTAAAAGGTACTTTGAAACTAAGTACTGCAAATGCATTAGATGCTTCGCCAATTTCGTTATTGAATGGTGTGGTGGTAAAGTAATAGAGCCATAAATAATTCGTCATTGCGAGGCACAGTTTATCCCGAGCAGTCGGGAAAGCAATCTTACAACGACAAATAAATAGCTTTAAGATTGCTTCGTACCTCGCAATGACGGCAAGAATAAAAATAAAAAAGTCCCTAAGCAGAATGCCTAGGGACTTTTTTTATTATACGCTTTGTCATTTCGAACGCATGTGAGAAATCTAATTAAATTCCTCAAAAGAAATAACTAAAAGCTAATTACTAGTGACCAGAATGTCCGTCAGCGCCGTGAGCGTGACCATGCGACAATTCATCAGCTGTTGCTTCTCTTACTGTTAAAATTTTACCAGCGAAGATTAGGTTTTTACCAGCCATCGGGTGGTTTAAGTCTACCGAGATAATCTCCTCGCCTACTGCAGTTACGCCAGCACGGAATTGGTTACCTTGGTTATCTTGCAAAGGAATTACATCACCAACGTTAGGTAATTGTTCAGCACCACCTTCTTTAAACATGCTTACAGGCAAATCTACGTGAGCTCCTGGGTCAATTTCTCCGTAACCATCAGCAGCTTCTAACTCAAAAGCGTATTCATCACCAACAGTCAAACCTGCTAAGTGCTCTTCAAATTTTGGCAACATCATACCCACACCATATAAAAATACAAGTGGATTTTCTTCAGTAGCTTTCTCTACAAAAACTTTGTTTCCTTCTGGAGTTGTGGTATGTAGCTCGTAAGTAAGAGAAACTACCGTGTTAGATGTAATCTTCATTATTTTCTATTTTATTTTATCAATTGATGAGGCTATTTAAGTGTATTATTACACATTTAACGCCTCTTCTAAATGCTCGGCAAATATAGCTTAATTATTAGGTTAACAAAAAACCAGTGCTATTGTTGAAAGGATTATGAATTTAATATGTCTATCTAGATAAAGAGCGACTATTTTGACACATTACGCATCCCGCTTTTCATCATTTCTGCATACATCTCGTCTAGAAAGCCTTGCTGCTCTTTGTTATTCTTAAAATATCTTTGATAGAGCACGCTGCAACTTTGCACATCAGCAATATTATCGGGATTGAAAGACCAATCATCTTTGTTTTTAATAGCGATGCCGAGCTCATCGTCGCAGCTTTGCCACATATCTGTAAACCTATTGCGTTGCTCTTTTGTCAACTTACGAAAATCGGCAGATACGTTAAACCCACGTATTTCGGAGTTGAAAAACTGAGCAATTGAAGTTATCGGAACTCCGCCCCAATGTATCGTTTCACCCTCAGGAAGCCTGATAGCCGTTAGCTTACTTTCGCTCAACATCTTATCCTGCTTTCCTTTTTTAAACCAACTTTCTTCGTAAACCAATGTTGTACCTGCGGGCACTGGTATTTTCTTAACAACCAAAGGTTTTGTGGTTACGAAATAAGGATAATTTGGCCGACTGTTACCTCCAGTTGGGTTCATATTACCAACGCAGCCGGTAAGTAAAGTAACAAGTAATAGCGGAAGTTTAAAAAATTTCATAGGTTATGTTTGGCAAAACGGGTACAAATAAAATGCCGTTATTTAATGTGCTCCAACGCTTCTTCAACGGTACCAACTGGCAACTGGCAGGTTTTATTTCTACACACATAAATCTTCGTTTCCTCACTTTGCTTATGTTGCAGTAAAGGCAAGCTGCTCTTGTTACCCGCCAAAGTAATTTTATTTGGGATGTATTGCTTATCCAACTCCTTTTTCACGGTTCTAAAATCATTTCCGGCAACAGCAATTTCGTTGATACCGTAAATTTCGTTTAATAACTGGATACTCCAATTAGAGTATGCAGAACCATAAGCTTTAATACGAGGTTGCACAGCTTTTAGCATAGCTGATGCCCGTTCTCTGTAAGCTTCATCATCGAAAAACAGACCCAATTTTTGCAAGTTCTGCGCCATTACCGAGTTAGAAGCAGGAATTACATTATCCATTACTTCGTGTTTACGAGCAATTAAACTTTCGCCTTTATTAGAAGTGTAGAAGAACATCACATTGTGCTCATCAGCAAAGTTTGACAAGACATAATCCGTTAGTTCTTGTGCTTCGTTTAACCAAGCTTCATTAAAATCAGTTTCGTAAAGTGCAATTAAAGCCTCAATTAAAAAAGCGTAATCATCAAGAAAACCTTTGATACTAGCGTTGCCATTTTTGTAGTTTCGATACAAACCACCATCTTCAGCCATTAAGTTATTAAGGATAAAGCTTGCCGCCTTCTTAGCTTTTTCGTAATAAGCATCATCATTTAAAACTTGAGCAGCATCCGCTAGACCTTTAATCACTTGCGCATTCCAGGCGGTCAGGCATTTATCATCCAATCCTGGTCTTACGCGTTCCGCTCTTTTTGCTAACAATTTTGATTTCGCTTCTTCAATGGCAGTTTCAAAATCAGCTTTGCTCAAATTGTATTTTTCAATTAACGTTTCATCCGAAAAATTGCGACGTAAGATATTTGTATGCTCCTCTTCCCAATTGCCATCTTCGGTAATGTTAAAGTAATCTAACAACATCGGATTTGCACCAACTACAGCTTCAAAATCAGCTTTGCTCCAAACGTAAAACTTACCTTCCACACCTTCGCTGTCCGCATCTAATGCAGAATAAAATAAGCCATCGGGCGATGTCATTTCTCTATCAATCCAATCTATAGTTTGCTTAATTACCGCTACGTAGGGCTCTAGTTTTAAGCATTGATAAGCCTCAGCGTACAAACTTACCAGCTGTGCATTGTCGTAAAGCATCTTCTCGAAATGCGGCACATGCCATTGCCCATCAACCGAGTAGCGTGCAAAACCGCCACCAATCTGGTCGTAAATACCACCTGTAGCCATTGCTTCTAGCGTAGTCATTACTTGCATCATTGCGGCTTGGTCATCCTTTAAATAAGCATAGCGTAACAAAAAAGACCAGTTGTTTGGCAGAGGGAATTTAGGAGCTCTGTTGTAACCGCCTTCAATCGGGTCGAAGTTCCTTTTCCAAGGTTCTGCAATTTCCACTAGCTGCTCTTCGTTGAAAGTCAAATCTTCATTACCAGCCTCTATCAACTCTGCTTGCTGCAAACCTTCCGTTAATCGCTCTGCGTATTTGATAGCTTTTTCAGGTTCTTTTTCCCACAAATTAGCGAGGTTGAGCAAAATATTAATCCAATCTGCTTTACGAAAATACGTGCCACCATAAATTGGACGTTGGTCGGGCAAACAAATCGCGTTTAGCGGCCAACCACCGTTCCCATTCATCAATTGTACCGCCAACATATAAATCTGGTCAATATCTGGTCGCTCCTCCCTATCTACCTTAATACAAACAAAGTGCTTGTTCATTACTTCGGCAACCTCGTGGCTTTCGAAACTTTCATGCTCCATCACGTGGCACCAATGGCAAGCAGAATATCCAACACTTACAATAATCAACTTATTTTCATCCTTCGCTTTTTTTAAGGATGTTTCATTCCACTCGTACCATTCTACGGGATTATAAGCGTGTTGCAATAAATAAGGGGATGAGGCATTGATGAGACTATTGGCTTCTTGCATTTGGAGGTGAGATTTGAGATGTGAGATTTGAGATATTTCGCTGAAATCAAGTAAAAATATAAATTATCTATTTAACCCTTTTCATTTAGTTTTGTTTTTTACTTTAGTGCTGTCAAATCTCACATCTCGTATCTGTTGTCTCATATCTCAAAAAAGAAAATGAAAATTACCCACACCGAAATTTACCGTTTTAGTATCCCGATGGAGCCTTTTGTAATTGCTACAGGTACCATGCATTTTGCGCAAAATGTTTTAGTAAGGATTTTTACCGACGAAGGTATTCATGGTAACGGGGAATGTTCTGCCTTTCCGATGATTGTTGGGGAAACACAAGAAACCTGCTTGGCAATGGCGAAGGATTTTGCAACGATTTTGAAAGGCAAAGACCCGTTGGATATTCCAGCGAGAATGAACGATTTATTAGGTTATGCAGCACACAATCCAACTATTAAGAGTGCTTTTGATATGGCACTGTTTGACATTGCAGCAAAACATGCCAATCAACCATTATATCAGTTCTTAGGCGGACACAAGCGCACCATAGAAACAGATATGACTTTGGGAATTGGTACGCCAGAAGAAATGGCAGCCAAAGCAGTTGAGCATGTAAATAATGGCTGTACAATTATCAAAATTAAGCTGGGCAAGAAAGTACATGAAGATATTGACCGTGTTGCTGCCATTAGAAATGCAGTTGGCGATGACATCACTTTACGATTAGATGCGAACCAAGGCTGGAGCTTTGATGATGCGCTTTTTGCTTTAACAGAACTGGAGAAATTTAACATCGAGTTTTGTGAGCAACCCATGCGTACTTGGTTCGACGATAAATTACCAGAACTAAATGTGAACTCCCCTATTAAATTAATGGCTGATGAGAGTTGTTACAACCATCACGATGCTCGAAAATTAATCAATTCACAAGCCACTACATTCCTAAATATCAAGTTTTCTAAATCTGGCGGAATTTTAGAAGCACAGAAAATACATGAAATCGCTTTGCAAAATGGCGTAAAATGTATGATTGGAAGTATGTTAGAAAGCCGCTTAGCGTTGACCGCTAATTTACATTTTGCTTTAGCGAGCCCAAATGTGGTGTACTTTGATTTAGATACCTGCTTACTTGGACACCTAGCCGACCCTGTTGTTGGCGGGTTAACCTACGAAGGTTTCATGCTAGACGTACCAGATACTCCTGGAATTGGCGCCGAAGCAGATGAGTTTTTCTTAGAGAAGTGCGAAAGTTGGACGGTGTAAATTTGAAATGACTGAATGAGAGAATGATTAAATGAACTTCACAAGATTTTTCTTTAAAATATTTTAACAAAAACTTAATCATCTACGAAGACTTTCGGAGTTTCGTCGATAAAAATCCGGCGTTTGTCGATTACTCGTAATTTGCGTGCAACGTTTTTCTCTGGTTTGCGTCTTACTAAAAAAACACAAATCAATTATGAAACAAAGAACTACTTCGCTATTCGCTATCGGGATGTTAGCTTTAGCCATCAGCACATCATCAGTTAATGCAAAAGACGCAGTTAATCCGATTGCAACTACCTATAAATATAAACATACTGAAGAGCAAAATGCTCCAAAGAAATTAATCGTTTCGGGCAATGTAGAAGTAACTTTAGTACAAGACCACGACAGCAAGAAACTTTACACAACAGAAGGAACCGCAAAAGCTAGAGTTTACACTACAGACGATGCTATTCACGTATCGACCAAAAAAAATTCTGAAACAGTAAAAATCACGCTTTATGTGGGCAATATTTATAGAATTGACGTAGCAGGCAACGCAGTAGTTAATACTAAAAATACCCTAAACACGAAGCATCTACAAATCATTTTACAAGATGATGCTAAAGCCGATATCAGTTCTAAAACAGAAAGCTTATTTACTAAATTAAGTAATGAAAGCGCTTTGAAATTAAACGGCAGCACTCAGCTACATGCTATTTCTACTAACGAGCTGGCTACGTTGAATACTAAGAATTTTAAAGCTGCAAAAACCGAGGTTGAAAACAGAAATTCTGCGGATTACGCAAAAGCTAAATAATACTACACACACAAATTCAAAGCGCTATATCGGTTAGGTGTAGCGCTTTTTTTATGCAACAATAAATCTATATATTAGCAGCAAAACTTATTGTAAGAAAATGAAAAGCATCACCGATAGACACGAATACATCCTTAAAAAACTAAAAGACGATGGTAAAGTAAGCATTATTGAACTGATAGATTTAATGAAAGTTTCTGGTGTAACCATCAGAAAGGATTTAAAGATGTTGGAAGATAAAAACTTGCTATTTAGAACTAGAGGTGGTGGTTCTATCAAAAATCCTTACGCAAGCGAACGCAGCATTTATGAAAAAGAGCTGATTAATGCTGATGAGAAGCAGCGCATCGCAAAAGCCGCTTTAAAACTCATCAAGAATACAGACTCGATTACTATTGGGTCTGGATCTACTGTTTTTGAGATTGCGAGATTTTTAAACCCAACAGAACATATTACCGTAATTACGCCAGCTTTAAAGGTTGGTTTGGAATTAAGCAACCGAAACAATGTTGAGGTTTTGCAACTAGGCGGAATGATACGATCTAACTCTTCATCTGTTGCAGGAAATTTTGCAGAAAAAACATTGGAAGAAATTTCTTGCGGTATTCTTTTTCTAGGTGTTGATGGGATTGATCTAGATTTCGGATTTTCTATCACCAATTTAGCAGAAGCGGCACTAGATCAAAAAATGATTGAAACTGCCCAAACTGTGGTAATTGTGGCTGATAGTACTAAATTCGACAAGCGAGGCTTAGGTAAGGTTTGTACTTTTGAGCAGGTATCTTATGTAATTACCGATGATAAAGTACCAGCAATGGCGGTACAACAGTTAGAAGAAAAAGGAGTGAAAGTTATCGTTGTATAACCTCCACCCTTTACTTATATACAACTTCTAACTTAAGCAATAACTTCGGTTTCATTTAAATAGGCTCCTTTTTCGAGCAACTCGGCACGTAATTTTTGTACATCTAATTGCGAAGGAAGCACGCCATTGCGGATAGCTAATTTAGCTGCCCTGCCTGCAGCCTCGCCCATAGCCATACAAGGTGCCATTACCCTAATTGCAGACATTGCCTCATGTGTAGTAGAAATACATCTGCCAGCAATGATCAAATTTTCAATTTTTTGTGGGATTAATGTACGGTAGGGAATGTCGTAACAATCGCCGCACCAAGTTAATGTACAACCACCACCTTCGGGATGGTGAATATCTAACGGATAGCTTGCTACTGCAACCGAATCATCAAATCTACGGCAACTTAAAATATCATCTGCGGTCATTACATATTGCCCTACGATACGACGGGTTTCTCTAATTCCCAAGAAAGGCGCCATTTTTGTGAAATATGAACCTTCAAACCCTGGTACAAACTCTTTCAAATAGCGCTGTATTTCTTCTACCTGTTTACGTCCTTCTATTTCTCCATGAGTTAAACTATCTGGACTAGTGCCATCAACACCATTAATTCTAGACATATTTACCCATACTTCGCCTTCACGTAAACCAGTAATTAAAATTGTTCTTTCTACAGGCAAATGATAGCCAGCCTCACGAGCTTTTTGCATTACACTTCTTAAACCCACCACTATAAATTGGTTATTTTGCCCAAAATATTCTGCAGGGATAAAATCTGTTAAGTAGGTTCTAGGTTCTTCGGCAATAGACATTCTCAATTTTTCTGTATCAACACCTCCCATGCAAAACATTAAGGTTGGCGGCTGCGCCCCTCCCACCTCATTTCCTTGTTCGCAAGGTACTCCAGCTTTAAAAGCAACATCGGCATCGCCAGTACAATCTATAATTGTTTTCGCTAAAATCACTTCCCTTCCAGATTTGCTTTCGATAATTACACCTTTCAATTGGTTTTCTTCCTTAATTACACCCACACAGAAAGCATACAGCAATACGTCAACTCCGGCTTCAATGAGCATTTCGAGGCCAACATTTTTTACTGCTTCTGGCTCAACTAATGTTAAGCTCATGTGCAATGGACAAGGTCTATGTTCACTGGCGCCATCAACAGTTCTAAGTTTGTCTATAAATTTTTGGGGAATACCTTTAATGATTTGATTTCCTTTCTGACCTAAAAAACCTAGGATAGGCAACCCAATAGTCATATTACCGCCAACAAAACTTCTGTTTTCGATTAGCATTACTTTCAAACCATCTTCGGCAGCGGCTTGTGCAGCAATTAATCCAGCTGGACCACCGCCTACCACTAATACATCAACCTCTTTTTTTATAGCTAGTTCTTTAGCTGGCTCTGTAAATGTCTTCACTTGCTCATTCATTATATTTTCAATATTAGTTCTTCATTTTTTGGTTTTTCTGGCTTAATCATTGTCCATAGAAGTATTACCCCTATTGGATGTAAAAAAGCCATAGCTATAAATATTTTCTCAGCTCCCAACGTGCCCATTAATTGCCCAACAAAATAGTTGAACAACACTGCTCCTCCTGCACCAAAACCTCCTGCAATACCCAATACACTAGCTACATTTTTTGAAGGGAAAGCTTCTGCAACCACCACACTGATGGTAAAAAGCCAACTTAAGCAGGCAATAGCTACGAAACTGAAAATCAACACTGTTGAAAAAGCACTTGGTAAATAAGGCGTAAAGGCACAAAGTGGCGATAAAATTGCAACTACTGTCAGCATTACTTTCCTAGCCGCTAAGGGCTTTTTACCCTTGCGCACCATCCGATCTGACCAAGCCGATGTTGCAATAGCACCTAAGTCTGCAACTAAAAAAGGTATCCAACCGTAAAGTCCCATTTCTTTTAGTGATAACCCAGATTGCTCCTGCAAATATCCAGGCAACCAAAATAGACAGAAATACCAAACTGGGTCGGTTACGAAACGAATGAGCAATATGCCCCAAAGACTTTGCGTTTTCCACAGTTGCGACCATTTAAAACCTGTGGCTTCGGTTTCTGTCTTGCTTTCGGTGCTTTCGGCCAAAATTCTAGCTGGCGGATCTTTATAAATTGTGATCCATAGCAGCGCAATGATTAAACCGATTATACCAGCTACGAAGAAAACAGTATGCCAATCATATTTTAACGCTAACCAAGCGACTAACGGAGGAGCAATAATGGCACCGATAGAACTACCTGCAATGCAAAGACTGTTTGCAGTTGCCCGTAATTTACCTGGAAACCAAATGGTGATGACACGCAACTGAGCTGGAAAGTTAGTTGGTTCTGCTGCCCCCAACATCCCCCTGAAAAATGTAAACTGACCAACGGTTCGTGAAAAACCGCCACCAATACATGCCAACGACCAGCCAATCACACCCCAAAACATAGTTAATCTTGCACCAAACCTATCAACCAACCAACCAGTAACTGGATACATTAAAGCATAGCAAACTGTGAAAATGTTAACTATTACAGCATATCCATCATCTTTAAGTTGAAATTCTTCTTTAAGTATTGGTTTTAAAATGGACACAATTTGTCTATCGAAATAATTGAACACGATAGCGAAAAAAATGACCGCAACAATTGCCCAGCGCCTACGCTCTGGAATTAGAAATGGTTTGCTCATAGTCTTGGTTTAAGGATCAGATTTGATTCTATAGCTTAGCTTTACCCAAATATTTATGCTGAGGTGTCTTCTTGGGCACTAACGTTTTAATCGCTTCCGCAACTTCAACAGGTAAATCCGACTCTAAAATATCAGCACCTCCTTTAAAGATTTCTACAAAAGCTTTCGCACGTTCTTCTGCTGTTGGTAATTTGTCGTAAGTTGGGGCAGAAGATATCATTACCATCACTTTCTTTTCCTGCAACCACTTCATTAACTCTCTATTTTCTGGCGTATATTCTGGACCTATGTAAGCAATAATACTCTCCCAAGGAATACCTGCTTTAACATATTCGTCATAAGCTTTTTTCGTTTTGATATGCACCGACAACATCCAATTTGGGTTTTGCTCCAGATAGAATTTTGCCTGCTTAGCGTTATGAACAGTGAGCATTACCGCTTCGTTATTGCATTCCTTTAAAATACGGGCAGTCATTTCTAAGGGCACATCTTTTTTATCCAAATTCATCACCGTTCTCCCTTTACTCCATAAAATAGCTTCTTTTAAGGTTGGAATTTTAGCATCAGTTACATTTCCTTCTGGATCTTTTAAACGTAGTTTTTGGATTTCGGCATAAGTATAATCCGATAGTTTGCCCGTTCCATTTGTAGTTCTTTCTAAAGTTGCATCATGCATTAAAACCGCCACACTATCTTTTGTTAATCTAGGGTCTATCTCAAAAAAAGAAGGCATATATTTTAAGGTATTTGCAAAAGTTTCCATTGAATTTTCTGGAAAACCTTTAGTCATACCACCACGGTGTCCGCTAATTATTGGATAATTGGTTTCACCGTGTTTAAAAAAGGTTTTTAGTTCTTTTACGTTTTTAAACTTTAGCACATTGATTTCGGTCTGCTGCGCAAAAGCTGCAAAAGGAAATAATAAGGCCGCTAACGTAGCTTGTTTCACAAATGATTTCATCTCTATGTTTTTATGATGTTGTATTCAATTTTTCTAGTAAAAACTCTCCATTCTCATCCATTTGGAAGAAGGTTAAAGAAGAGTTGTGTTGTACAATTCGTCGGTAATTTTTAAGTGGCATGCCCAATTTATGCGCCATAAACAATCTGTTGATGCCGTTATGCCCAACCACTAAAATGGTTCCGTCTTGATGTTTCTGTAGCATCTCATTAAAAAAGTCGTCTACTCTTGTCACCACTTCGGTAGCATTTTCGCCTGTGCCACCTGCTGCTGCTTTAGCCGGATCTGCAGACCATTCGTTCCATAAAGCTGGATTTTCTGCTACAAATTCTTCTCTTTTTTTACCCTCCCAAGTACCGAAATCTATCTCAATTAAACGTTCATCTGCAATTACCAAATTGTTACCAGATGCAATTTTTGCAGTTTCATTTGCCCTTTTTAACGGCGACGAGTACACCGCATCTATTCTTTTTTCTTGCAATTGCAACGCAACAGCTTTTGCCTGCGCAATTCCTTTATCAGTTAAGGTAATATCTGTTCTTCCACAGTATCTATTTCCGTCTGCATTGTATTGGGTTTCGCCATGTCTTAATAAATAAACGTTAAGCATAAACCTCCTCTTGTGTAATAATTTCTCTATCAATTAATTGTTGTAAAAACTGGCGATAACCTTCTTCATATTTTTTTGAAAGCTCTTGATCAGGTTTTATTTCTTTTTCCATAATGGTAAGTTGAGCAACAGCATTTATAATATTATCAAAATATGTTTTTGAAGCTGCTAATATTGCAGCGCCTACACCACCAGAAACATGCTTCATCTTCACTATTTTTTTGTTCAAAACCGAACTCCTAATTTTTAACCAAACATCGCTATTACTGGCACCGCCTGCCGTATAAACTACCTCTACTTTTTCATCAGAAAGTTCTTCTAATAATTCGTAAGCATATCTTTCTAAATAAGCTACGCCTTCCATAGCAGCGGCAAACATTTTATCTTTACTCAAATTATCCATACCAAAACCTATAGCATGAGGCGCTGATATTGGAAAACGCTCACCTTGTTGCATTAGAGGATAAACCACTTTACCTGTGGGAATTAGTTGCGCTGCATTAGTATTTAGAAGCGCTAAATCTTCGTTAGCAAATTTTTCACTTATCCAATCTGCTCCTGTATTACTTGCTCCGCCTGGCATCCACAATCCATCGATAGCATGCCTGTGACTGTAAATTCTTCCTTTGGCATCCACAATTTGTTTCTGTGTAACCCCTTTAATTACCAAAGTTGTCCCTATGGTGGTATTCCAGTCGCCAGGCTTAATTGCACCAGCAGCAATTTGCGAAGCACAACCATCGGTAATTCCGACCGTAACCACGGTATTGCCATTTAAGCCTAGTAAATTGGCCTGTTCCTGATCTAAATTCCCAATCACTGTTCCAGAAGGCATTACTTTTGGCAACCATTCCTCTTTAATTCCCAAATGAGTACCGATGTAACTCGGCCATTTTAATTCATTTACATCGTAGCCAGATTTAAATGCATTTGTATAGTCGGTAATTCCCCTCTTTCCACTCAATTTTCCAGTAATGTAATCTGCAGCGTGTATCCATTTAGCTATTTTTTTAGCCTTATCAGGATAACTTTGTGAGAACCATAACATTTTAGCCAAACCACTCGATGAATTGAAGGTATTAAAGCCATTACCATAATATTCGGCTGCTGCCATAGTACACAATTTGCCAGCATCTTCAGAACGCTTATCACTGTACATCAACGCATTGTGCAATGGCTTATTTTCCGCATCTAGCGGGATGACCGTTCCAGATGTAGAGGTTACTCCAATGGCTTTGATGCGAGCTAGATCAATCTTGCCTTTAACCGCCAAAACCATTCGCTGTAAAAGCTCAACGCAACAAGTCCACCATTCGTCGGGATCTTGCTCTTGTCTTGATTTTTCATTGAGCTGAAATACCCATCCATCATCAAAAAGCAATGAACCTTTTACGTCTAACAGCACCACCCTCACGCCTTGCGTTCCCACATCAATCCCTACAAAATATGCTTCTCCACTCATCTTAAATAATCACTTCTTTAAAGGATTTCCTTGCTTTTTTCCAAGTTTCGTAATTCTGCTTATCTCTTTCCGTAAACACGGGATGGGTTTCGTCGATCACCACTCTTTCAATAGCAGGTTTTCCTAACGCTTGGTTACAAATTAGCGCGCCACCAATTGCCGATGACTGTCTATACGTATCGCAAATCAAAACTTTTTTACCAATAAGATTAGCTATTAGCCGCCTCAACTGTTTACTCTGTACGCCTCCTCCACAAGCTAATACGTAATCAGCTTCATGTTTAGCTACTTCATTTAAGCAATCGTAATTTTCTTTAATGCTACAAGCGATGTCCCACAGTGTGGCAAAGACAAAATCGGCACGTTTTAATGAATGTGATACCGGAGCATCGAAAATAAAACCGCCTTTTAAAATGGATGATTTTTCGGAAGCCACCAAAGAACCCAAAGAAGCCACACACTGTAAACCGTCTGCTTGTTGCAATTCCTCTTCCATTACCTCGTAACTCTCGTTCGGATAGAAAACTTCCTTTAAACGTTGGTAGTTAAGACCTGTAACACCCGCGTTGGTTTCTAACATAAAAGTGTCGGGTTCGATATGCCTGCCAGTCCAAGTACGTTGTTGTTGGTCGGTTTCGTAATTTTTACATATTTTAATGATCGGCGTAGTAGTGCCAGAAACAATGATGACATCATTTGCTAAAGGCTGTGTGCTTTTTGCAGCCAATTGTGTATCTGCGCCGCCTACAACCACAACAGCTTGGTTATCGATCCCAAATTCTGCCGCAATGCCTTCTTTAACTCTTCCTAAAATAGTACCGGAAGCCGTTAATGGGGGAAGAATAGCCGGATCAATTCCGAAAACATCACACAGATAAGCAGACCATTCTTGCTTTTGCACATCGTAGAGCAGGGTTTCTGATGCGTGTGAGTGCTCAAAATGTGGTACGCCACTAAATACGTATTCGATCCAATCGCTGATACTTAATACTAGAACAGTTTCGTTTGCGATATCTTGTTTTCGTTCTCTAATACCAACAATTTTTAATGCCGAAAACAACGAAGTTGGATATCTGCCCGACAACTGATAAATCTTATCCTTATCAGTCATGATGCTTTCCCATTCTCTCCCTCTATGGTCGATATTTGGTAAGCCTATCAACGCTTGCTCATCTTTACCTACCAAAACAATTCCTTCTCTTTGGCTGGTAGCAGTCACCGCAATGATTTTACACGGCACACTAGAAAAAATTTCGGCACACATTGATTTGATTTGCTGCCACAAAAATGCGGGCTCGAAATACAATGCATCTGGATAAAGGTGATCTTTGTGATATTGGATGTCTTGTGTTTGTATACTTAACACACTGCCATCAGTAGCAATTACGGCTACACGAGCATTTCCAGTACCAATATCTATCACCAAATAAGCTTCTGTCATAAGATTAGGATTTAACTACTAAAGCTTCTTGTTTCCAAGCCAGCAGTTGTTTATTTAATATCTCTACGTGATGGTCTTCAACCTCAAAAGTAGCGCCTGCGGTATGTGGCGTAGCTAGTACGTTTGGTGCATCAATTAACTGGTAATCTAATTCATCTGGCGGTTCATGATCAAAAACATCCAAAATAGCACCTTTAATTTTTTGGTTCAGTACCGCGTCTATCAAGGCATTTCTATCTACAACACTTGCTCTTGCAGTATTGATAAATATGGCATCCTTTCGCATGGAATTTATCAGATCGGCATTTATCATTCCAATAGTATGTTTGTTTACGGGCAAGTGAATAGAGACGATATCACAATCAGTAAAAATGGCTTGCAAACTTACTTTCTGATAAGCTGAATCATATTTTTCTACAAAAGGATCGTAAAACTTAACCGGGCACGGAAAAGGTTTCAGCATTTCGGCAATTCGCATGCCAACCGCACCAAAACCTACCATACCAACTGTTTTATTAGCTAACTCATTGCCTTTAAATTGCAAATACGACGTATGCGCTCCTTCTCCCCAGTGCTTGGCTTTTAACCAGTCTGCACTTGAAATCACCTTACGCATGAAACAGATCACATTAGATATCCATAGCTCTGCCACAGCTTGTGCGTTACGTGCCGGTGTGTGAAACACCTGAATACCAAATTTTTCTGCAGTAGCTAGCGACACATTCGAAGGCGTGCCCCTACATACACCAATAAATTGCAGATGGTTATTTTCAGCAATTACTTTTTCTGTAACGTGATCGTGCTCTGTAATTAAAGCATTTGCTTTTGAGCTGGCCAATAAAGCAATTAACTCCTGTTCATTGTATGCTCTTCCATGCTCCTTCCAAGGTTTGTAGATCACTTCACCAATATTTTCTGCTATAAATTTTCTGCCACTTTCATTGTAAGGTGCAGTAACCAATATTCTCATATTCTGTATCAATCTATTCAATTTATTTCTGCTAACTCCTGCTCGGATTACTTATAAAATATAGCTATACAATATATAAAAAGCCCAACAGCTAAGCCACCTCTTATTTTATCCGACAAACACTGTTCACAAGCCAAGCGACTACACATTCTGAATTTCAAAAAGAAAGTAAGATGAATTGTTCATGACTAGATAATTTGGTTTGATCTGTATTGCTAATTCAAATAAAAGAAAAAATTAAACAAAATAAAAGATAATTTAATAAAATTTAATTTTAAAATAACTTTTTAGAAAAATAAGTCATCAAAAACAAAACTAATCGGAAGGTCTCAGAAACTCAAAAACATCTTAAATTATTTCAACATATTCTACTCTTTTAATCATTAGCAATTTAAAGCATGATTTCCTACGTCTAGCAACGGCGTACAAGTTTATTAAATCAACATCAAATTATTGTTTCGATATCATTAAATAATAAACCACTAAAACAAATCAAAATTAAATTAACGTTAAAATGAAACAAAAAGAAATTAAATTAACCAAAAAAAGTTTTTATTTATTACTTTAGCTTAAACACTCTTCATCTTAAATTAAACCAAAATGAACAAAAGGAAAGAAAAGCGCAGTAGAACTACCATAACTAGGCGAGACTTTATTATTACTACTACTGTTGCTGGCTTAAGCCTCACCGTTTTTGGATGCAAAAAATCGGAACCGGCACCACCCACACCAACCCCACCGCCAACAGCAGGAAACGGACTGAAGATTACAAACGCAAGCATCCCCAACAAATTAAACTTCACCATAGGAAAAGAGCATACTTTTCAAGGAGAGGGTTTTGCTGTTGGCGATAAACTAATTTTTGTTTCACAAACAGACGCTACTAAAAGCTTTACTGCAGAAATTAAATCTGTAACCGCCAATAGCTGCACTTTCACTATACCAGCAGGTTTTATTGCCAGCAGTTACCGCATTAATATTACCCGTGGCAACGAGAGCTTGCTACTTGGATCTAGCACTGTAGAAATCGCGTTTCAAAACATACCAGATGTTGCAGGAATGACCGTTAAAGGAAGTGTACATGCTGCTGGAGTTGGATTGGCAAACGTAGTGGTTTCTGATGGCGTTGAGGTTACCAAGACCGATCAAAATGGCATTTACTATTTACCATCAAACAAGACTAAGAATTTTGTTTTTGTTTCTATCCCGGGAGGATACGAAGCGAGCAACAACAATACAATTTTACCCGCATTCCATAAAAGCTTTACTGCAAACGCCACTACGGTAGAGGTTATTGATTTTGAACTTAATACAGCAAATAATGACAAACACGTAATGCTTGCCTTGGGAGATATGCACCTCGCTAACAGAAACAACGACGTCACTCAGTTTCAAAATGGATTTTTAACCGATGCAGCAAAAACGATTACCAAATATAAAAACGAAGGCTACAAAGTTTATGGCCTAACCCTTGGAGATATGACTTGGGAGACTTACTGGTATGAAAACAATTATAGCTTCAGCCAGTATTTAGCCCTAATGAAAAGCATCAATATCCCTGTGTTTCATACTATGGGAAATCACGATAATGACCCCTACATTAATGCAGACTGGCAAGCAGAAACCGCCTACAGAGCGAGTTTAGGACCTACTTACTATTCATTCAATATTGGTAAAGTCCATTACATTGTACTAGATAACGTGCAATACATTAACACAAATGGCAAACAGGGAACATCAGGCGACAGAAACTACAACGGTGTAATTGTGGCTGATCAAATTGCTTGGCTAAAAAAAGATTTAGCGACGATTACCGATAAATCTACGCCAATTGTTATTGGAATGCATATTCAACTGAACAATGCCCCTACTTTAAGCGGACAGAATGAAACTGCTACATTACGATTGAATAATTCTACGGAATTCATCAATACACTTGCGGGTTTTACAGATGTGAATGTAATTACCGGACATACCCACGTTTGTTATGCTTACGAAAACAGCGCAAGCGTTATGGAGCATAACTCTGGAGCTATTTGCGCCACTTGGTGGTGGACCGGCAGAAGCGGTTATGCCAACAACCATATTTGTAAAGATGGAGCTCCTGGCGGATATGGCATCTGGAAATTCAACAATAAAAATTATGACTGGAAGTATAAGTCTATTGGATTTGAAGAAAATTACCAGTTTAGGGCTTACGACTTAAACAAAGTACATATTACCGCAGCCAAGTATGCACCACAAAGCACCGAAGCTTTATTACAGCCCTACAAGGGACCTTATGCAAATGCCAACACCAACAATGAAATTTTAGTAAATGTTTGGGGTTTTGATAAACAATGGAAGGTGGAAATACTGGAAAGTGGCTCACCATTAGCAGTTTCTAGGGTGAGAACCTTAGACCCATTGCATATTATTTCTTACGAAGCGTTGAGAGTGAACGCAAACGCTGTTCCTACCGAAGATTTTGTGACCACCAACTCGGCACATTTCTTTAAAGCAAAAGCTAACGGGGCTACCACACCTATAGAGGTTAGAGTTACCGATAGATTTGGCAATGTTTACAGCGAAACCATGAACCGTCCGAAAGACTTAGTAGTGTCGATGAAATAGCACAAAAAAGCCAGCTCCGAAAAACAACGAAGCTGGCTTTTTTTTAAAAAACGAAACCTACAGCTCTACATCCGAATACATGAAATAATGATCGCTTGGATAAAAGCCATTCTTAGAATCTTTAACCAGAACACAATTTTTCGCTTTCACATTTCCTTTGGTAAGAATATAATCAATTCTATTTCCCATTTTCCCACTTGCAGTTCTGTACTTATCCCCTAAAAAACCATGCCCAGTAGCGCCAGGATTTTCAGTTCCATTGATAGCCGCGTACTCATCAACAAAGTTAGCATCAGTTATCATCTTTAACGCCGCACTTGTTGGCGCAGAGTTAAAATCGCCTGTCAAAATCTGAGGAAAATCTTTTTTGTATTGGCCAGCTTCTGCCACAATCATTTCTACCTGTTTAGTCTTGGCTATTTCTGTACTATTTTTTGCGGTAGTAAGATGTGTGTTAGAAAACCTAAACGATTTTCCAGTAGTTAAGTCTTTTAACAAAGCATAATTTACATGACGAGCCCTATACGTGCCCCAAGCTTCGCTTCCTGCAATATGTGGTGTTTCCGAAAGCCAATATATACCAACAGAAAGCAGTTCAAACCTCGATTTTTTAATTAACAATGGATTTTTAGCAATACCCGCATACTCGGTAATTCCATCCATTTCGGGACCATCGTAACCTAAAACATAATAGTCTTTAAATTCATTTCTTAAATCTATCGCTTGTTGGTAAAATACCTCTTGAAGCCCCACAATATCTGGACTATATTTTTTGATCACCTCAAAACAATAATCTTTACGCTTCTTCCACCCCACTCCCTTTTCTTCGTCTTCTTTCAGATCTACTCTAATGTTAGCAGTCATCACCCTAAATTTACCAGCCTTGTCATTACTCGCTAGTACATCAATCGAAATTGTTGGCAATACAGACAATATCGCTGCGCTTTTCAGAAAACTTCTTCTTCCTTTCATATACTAAAATTATTTGCCCAACAATTCTAAAATCGGCACACCCACATTTCCATTAGGAGCTTGTATCTTTAATAAATTGGATAGGGTAATGGCAATATCATTTTGGTGATATATTCGATTTGTTGCACCAGACTTAACACCCCAGCCCATAAATAACAGCGGGATATGCGTATCGTACGGGTTCCAAACGGCGTGTGTAGAACCACTTCTTTTACTCGCGTCTAAATAGGCTGCATTTGGAACTATTAGAATAGAACCTGTACGTTTCCTATTATTCCCGTTAACAACCATTGTTTTTAAAGGCTCTGGCACGGGCGAACTTCCAATCTGGTCTACATCAATAGCGAAAAGCACACCAGCTTGCTGTTCCAAAAACTTTACTGCTGATTGCTTTACAAGTGCAAAATCTAAACCTTCTACCCTATCCATTTTGAAATAAACGCCGTAATTAGCAGTACCTTCTACCAAGCCTTTTACCTTAAACTGCTTCTCCAAATATTCATTTAATGATTTTCTTAGCGGCGACATTAATAATTGTCCGTTAGGCATTTTATTCTCTTCGAGGAAATCTAGCGAGTGTGCAACACCATGATCTGCAGTTAAAAAAATCAGATAATTACCTTTGCCATATTTAGTATCAAGATATTTTAGAAAACCAGCAATAGTCTTGTCCAATCTCAAATAAACATCTTCAATCTCGATAGCATTGGGACCAAATTTATGCCCCACATAATCTGTCGAAGCCAAATTAACTGTTAAAAAATCTGTATCGGCACCCTCTCCTAACTGATAACCTTCGATAGCCGCCTTCGCAAAACTTAGAGTCAAATCGTTTCCAAACGGTGTAGTTCTAATTGCAGATTTGTCTGCTTTGTAAATTTCTGATAAAGGATAAGGAAATGTTGATTTTGCATGCCCTTTAAACAAACCTTCCCATTTTACATCATCAGCCGAGCTTTGCGTATAAGTTTTGATAGGATAAAGTGTTTTCCAATCTTGTGACATCAGCTTTGCGGGCTCATTTTTTTGATTGAATTGATCAACCCAAGCTGGCAATTCTTTCATGTAGTAAGTACTGGTAATGAATTTTGCCGAGTTATCATCATACCAAAAAGCAGCATTTGCCGAATGTCCCGAAGGCAAAATAGCAGCCCTGTCTTTTAAAGAAACACCAACTACCTTCGATCGAAAATTAGTTGCCAGCTTAAGCTCATCAGCTACTGTATTCACCAATAAATTACGTGGCGATATTTGCCCTCCGTCGCCATCATCGCCTGATTTCACATTATCTATGCCCAAGGCCTTTACGGAAGTATCACCAACGCAGTAAACTTTTTCTCCAGTATAACGCTCTATCCAACTGTTGCCAGTAATGCCGTGGATAGCCGGTACCGAACCTGTAAAAATAGTAGCATGACCAACCGCAGTTTTAGAAGGTATATGGTTGATATAGGCATTTTCTACAGAAAAACCTTCGTTTTGCAATCGTTTAAAACCATCTGAGCCATATCTGTCCTTGAATTTATACAGATAGTCCCAACGCATTTGATCTACCACCAAACCAATAACTATTTTAGGTTTAGCTCTATCCTGTGCCCAAATATGGTTTGATATAATTGCTAGCGTTAATAGCGAAAGAATGGTTTTCTTCATTATGGTTTACTTGTTTTAAAAAACTTACGTTTGGTACTTTTTTCGGGCATATATTGTTGGATAGACTCGTAGGCTTCCAATGCCCTATCACTCAAAAGAATATCGGCACCGCCTTCTATTGTGCTTTGGTACGATTTCACCCTAACTTCTTTGTCCTTTTCCTTTTCCATTACTTTTGCAGTATACACAAAAACCATCATCCCTTTGCTGTGCACCAATTCATAAAATGATTTTTTCTTTGGCTGGCCAAAATAAGCAACCATATTTTGCGGAGGTACGCCCGTTTCTTCGTAAGCTTTTAATTTTTCTTCATTGCTTACAAAAATTTCGAACATCAGGTTTTTATCTTTCGCATAGTAAAAGGCGACTTCTTTAGGCTCGTAAGCCGAAATTAGCACACTGCTTTCTGCCTTATTTCTTTTGATGATATCGTAAAGCTGAGGCAATGGCACATCTTTTTTATCTAACATGATGATGGTTTTACCTTTTGCCCATTGCAAAACGTCATCTAAAGTATGGATACGATAATTGGTTAACTTACCCTTACTATCTTTCAACCTTAACTTCTTCACTTCATCCCACGTATAGTCGGATAGCTTTCCTTTGCCATTGGTAGTTCGATCCAAAGTGGCATCATGCAGCACCACGGCAACACTGTCTTTAGTCAGTCGCGGATCTATTTCGAAAAAAGCAGGCATCTTGGTAAGGATATACTCCAACCCAGCAATGGAATTTTCTGGATAAAGTTCTTGTGCACCGCCTCTATGTCCACATACTAAAGGAATTCTATCTGGCGTATATCGAAAAAACTCCCTTAAATCTTTAGTAGACTTTATTGATAAAGTATGCAAATTTTTATCTTGCGCAACTAGATCTACCCCACAAAAGAGAGCAATAAGGAGCATCCAAATCTTTTTCATCATCTATTTATAAAGTGGGAGTGAGAAGTTGCTGTCTTCATCATTTTCTTCCTGCACACCATCGGCATGCGGAATAAAAGTTCTAATATTTAAAGTTTGCTGGGTTTGGTTAAACTTCATCAACCTTAAAATACCATTACCACCATTTCTATCTTTTTCGGTATACTCTGGATTTCTTCTGCCTTGATAATCGGTTAACAAAACCTTGATTTTCCTACCTTCGAACTCTACTTCTTTTAGCGCTTCGCCACTAATATGACCACAAAGCATCATAAACACATTTGGCGAATGCTTAAACTTATCTATGATACGCTTGCCTTGCTTAGTGAAATTACCTGGTTTTGGTGCTTTTCCAGCACCAGCTATAAAATTGCTCTTGCTAGAAGTGTCTGGCCTAAGGATAGTATGGCTAACTACGATCGCTTTACGATCGGCATGTTTCGATAACACCTCAGCACCCCAATTATGCACTTTTTCTTCTAAAGCAGCATCATAAAGCTCTTTCTTACCAGGATCATTATACATTAGGTAAAGCACAATAAATTTCTCTCCGTTTGCAGTAAACAGATCAAAATGGCTATCGCTTGATTCATTGTTTTCAAACGATCCTCCATAATGTGGCTTACCTTCGAAGTGCTTGCGTCCAAAGTATTTTGTGTAGCCAATTTTTGTACCGTTTGGATCACCGTTTGGTCGTACATCGTGATTACCTACTGCAACACCGTACGGAATACCATGCGGCAAACCTGGTCGGGGTTTTTCTAAACGATACATTGCGTCTTTTGCTCGTTCCCATTCTTCGGGTGTTTTATCACCATGATCGGTAATATCGCCTACATGCACCACATACGCTATTTTTTCCTTTTCGGCATTTGCAGTTATCCAATCGATTTGATTATAAAACATAGCCATGGTGCCATTATGTTTCTCTGCAGTATAATATTGCGTGTCACCCAGTACGGCAATTTGAAAATACCGATCGTCTGCAGTTTGAGCTATCAGCGCTGCCTCTTTGGTAAAAAAACCCAAATGCCTTACACCTTGTGTAAGCACCAACAAGCTTAAAAAAGTGTAAAGAACAACTAATCTCTTCTTTAAAATGCTCGATGAAAAATTAGGATATGTAATCATTTGAAATAAATTAAAAGGTATTTGGAAAGTTAACCAAATACCTTTTGATAGAAAAATTAATTTTGATAAACTGCAATATCATCAACAAACAACCTCGCATTTGCTGCATCTTTGGTTATTCTAAACCTTATCGGCCCTTTAATATCAAGCACATACTCTTTGAAATACTTCATATTTTGAACCGTCACCAACAAATCATCGCCCAGTGACTGCCAAGTGTTACCTGAATCTTGCGAATATTCTGCCTTTACCGTAATTGGCAAGTTAGCATCGGTTGCAGACAAAGTAGCCGCACCGTAGTAAAAAGAGAACTTAGAAGCTCCATAAGGCAAGTTAAAATTCATTACCAAAGATGGTGCCGAATTGTTTCTCATCATTACTGCCCAAGTGCCGTTCTTATTTACAATGTTAGCAGAGCTGATAGAATACATATCAGACATCAACCATTCGCCAGACGGAAAAACATCTGAAGCACCTGCATAAGCGCTTTTACGAGCTGGATTTGTAGTGTGCGTTTCCCATCCCTCTGGGAAATTGAGGTACAATTGATCTGGCTTGTACGGTTCTAAAGACTGTCCCACATAATCATTTTCGCTCCTTAACCAGAAACTCGGCTTGTTAGCTGTGTTAAACAATGCAATACCCGTGTAATCTCCCAATCCTGGCACTGGCTTGCTCGCAAAACTAGCCGCAGCTTCGGTGTGCATCAAAATTGTATTCGCCCAATCGCTAAGCGGTATTTCTCCTGCAAAAGTTTGTCCTACGGTCATGTTTTCTACCACCGCCGACCTTAACTGAACCAAAGTGCTTTCATAAATAGCCATACTGTTAGTTACAGAAGTAAAAGTTGTAGCTGACGTGTGTATTTTTTGTGGGTTGCCACTAGATATTTTAGCTACTGCACCTGCTGGCAGCTTAGAAATCTGCAAAATACCGTTCACCCTCTCCAAAGTAGACCCATCTACTCTCACAACAATAGAATCGCCAGCAGTATATTGGCTTGCCTCTGCACCTAGTGCCAAGGCAATTCCGCGAAGCTGCTTACGACGATAACTTTGCATGATCACCAATCCATTCGGCGCATTGCCGTTTCCAGGATCTGAAATTACAATTCCACAGATGCTTGTAGCCCCCATCATGTTATCAGTTTTTAACAACAATGGAGTCTCCTGATACATCGATTTAATATCAGCTACAGAAATTAATGGACTTGGCTTTCCCGTTATCTTTTCTTCTTTTTTGCACGAAACCGCAAAGCATACGCTCAATACAAATAAAATTGATAATATATTTTTCATCTTTTTAGATTTTAACATGATTAAGGTTTTTGCCACCACATTAATGTTTTTAAATCATCAGCCCCTTGAGCCGAAACAGCGTTGTTATAATTTGTTACGTTTGCCGCCTGAATAGAAATTGGGTAAAAAAGTCGTGTTGGCATCACACCATCATTTCTTAAACCTATACCTTTTGGCAAAACCGGATAACCTGTTCTACGGTACTCTACCCAAGCCTGCATATCAGTATAGAAAAGCGCCAAATATTTCTGCCAATGAATTTTCTCCATTTTACTCTCTAAACTTGCGGCATCATTCCAAACTACCATTGCGCCATTTAAGTAGCTCCCTACAGACCTACCCCATAGCGTGATACGAGCTGTAGTACCAGCATCGTAATAAGATTTTGTAGTTCTAGCGGTAACCCAACCTTTTGCAGCAGCTTCGGCTAAAATTAGCTGCACCTCTGCATAGTTTAACATATTTCCCAAAAGCGGCTCGGTTCTTAGGTAAACCAAATTAGACTTTGCCGCAGGAGTTTCTCCGTAAGTATATCCACTCGGAATTCCCTCATAAAGACCATTAAATTCAGTAACCCATCTACTTAGACAAGGATCTGAAGACAAATCCAATTTATCTACAAAGTAACTGCAAGCCTTTGGATAACGCCAATCTGAATCTTGCATATTAGCAAAAGGCGAATTAAATGGCGTCAATCCCGTCCACCTTAAAATTGCAGACTCATCATTTGTGTTGATGATTGGATAATTTGCAGGGCTTACATCTACTATTTCTTTAATTTTTGCCACGGCATCCGCAGCAACTTCGGCCTTGCCCGAAACCCTTAATAACAAACGTAGATATAGAGAATTGCCAAATTTACGCCACAAAGCTACATTACCTTTATAAACCGGATCGTGAACAGAACTTACGTTTTTGGTCACAGTTTTTAGCAGACTGTTAGCCTCTTCCAGTTTCGCAAACATATCTGCATAGATATCTTTTTGAAGATCGAATTTTGGCGTATAAATACCTTCTTTCCCCCTGTTAGCTTCACTATAAGGCGTATCTCCATAAGTATCGGTGATGATAGAATGCACCCAAGCTTGGCAAATTAGCGATATAGCCATGTAAGCCTTGCTGTTGTTTTCATCAACCGTGTTTTCTTTTGATAAGATGTAGATATCCTTAAAATTGGTTAATTGCGTATACCAACCAGTCCAAGGGGCTTCGGCAATATTACGCCTAATATCATATCTAAAAATACGATCAGTTTCTACCAAAGTGTTTACAGTTACCTGCATTAGCTCATTGGTAATGGTTCGGCTTCTGTTCATATTACTATTTACGGTTTGCACCAAAGCCCTAGAAAGCAAATTTTCTGGCAATACCTTTTCAGACGTATTCGGATTGGTGTTCATCTCCGAAAAGTCTTTTGTACAAGATGAAACTATCAAACTCATGCACAACCCAACTCCCATCAAATATTTTATCGTTTTCATATTGATATTTCTTAAAAACCAACGATTAAGTTAACTCCAAATGTTCTGGTTGAAGGGAACTGCCCAACTTCAAAACCTCTGTTAATATCCGAACCACTCAAGGTTCCGAATTCAGGATCAAAACCTGGCCAAGTAGAGAAAATGAACAAATCTCTTCCAAACACACCAAGAGTTGCCCTTTGCAGACCTAACTTCTTAGCCGTTTTCGCTTTTAGCGTATAATCTAACCTAGCTTCTCTTAGCTTGATAAAATCTGTAGAAAAAGTTGATCCTTCTACGTTACTAATCCCGAAATGCGCATCATAATAGGCAGACAAGTCTTCGGCCACTACCGTGTTGGGACTGTAGCTTCCATCTGGATTAAGCATCACCCCATCACCAACAATACCATTATATCTTCCTGCCAAAGTTGAAGTAGTTTTACCTTGTACCGCCATTTTCCCTTGTGTTAAAGAGTAGGCAACAGCACCATATTGCGCATCAAAAAGGAATCCCATAGAGAAGTTTTTGTATTTGAACTGGTTTTGGATACTCCCTTTCCATTGCGGCATGGTATTACCCAACCTCAACAAATCATTCGACAACATAGGCATACCACTCTCATAAATAATCTGACCATCTGGCGCCCTTAAATAGCCACGTCCGTACAAATCGCCCATACTTCCATTCACATAGGCCACAATAAATCCGTTACTTCCCGGACCATTTTGCAGGTTAAAAGATTCTAGGTTATCAGATAATTCCATCACCTTATTTCTATTGGCTGAGAAAGTAGCATTTATGTTCCAGGTCAGCCCGTTTTTCACCTTTACCGGAGAGCCGTTCAGCGCTATTTCTATCCCGCTATTTCTAACTTTCCCCGCATTTACCAACACAGTTCCAAATCCTGAGGCTCGGTCTAATAGCGACGGTAAAATTTGATCCTTCGTATCTGCTCTATAGACTGTAAAGTCTAAACCTAAGCGGTTGTTAAATAATTGTAGCTCCACACCTGTTTCGAAGCTATAGGTATACAACGGCTGTAAATTTGAATTGCTTAAGCCCGTTTGGTTATACAAACCTCCAGAATATGATGGGTCTGCCGCATAAGAAAATGCTGTTCGGTAAGGCACCGTACTTCCACTACCTACACCAGAAACAGATGCCCGTAATTTAGCATAGCTGATGCTTGATGGCAATTTTAATGCCTCAGAAAATATAAAACTGGCGTTAACAGATGGATAGAAAATAGAAATATTATCGCGACTTGTTGGAGTTGCCAACAAACTGCTCCAATCGTTCCTAAAGGTAAAATCTAAGAACAAATAGCTTTTGTATCCAGCTGTAACTAAACCGTACACGCTATTAATTCCGTAGCTAGCACGGTAAGGATTAGTCCACAATTGGCCTGCACTATTTGCAAACGTGAAAACACCTGGAAAAAGCAACGAATCTGCTCTAACCTCATTTCGGTTATAATAGTTTCGCAAAATTGCACCACCAAGCGAAGCCGTAACATCTAGATCACTCTTAAATTTCTTCTTGTATTTAATCAAAAAGTCACTATTAATCTCACGGGAGATAATGTCTTGCGTACGATACATTCCCTTTCTAAATTTCTCCGTATCAAAAGGGCGCTGTTGCGAACGAACATCATTTGCCATATCCATAGACGTTCTCACCATCAAGCTGAGCTCTTTAGTTACATCATAAGTGGCAGCAATATTTCCAGTTATCGAATTTCGGTTCTGCTTATTCAACATCTCGTAAGAAATTAGATAGGGATTATCTGGGCCTGTAGTTAACGGCGTGTTTTGAGTAACACCTTCTTTGCCGGGCACCCAATAATTACGTAACCACGATATTGGCGCACTTGGTGCCCAAAAGATATAACCGTACATAATAGATTGGTTATTGTATCCACCTGCTGGAAGATTATCTGAAGTTTTACTTGTGTAGTTTAACTTCGATGTAATTTGCAATCCTTTAGATGGTTTAGAATTAATGGACATTGCCACTGTATTTCTATCGTAGCCAGTGTTCGGAATAATCCAAGTATTGGCCACGTTGGTATAAGAAAAACGAGCCGTTGTTTTATCGGTTCCCCCATCAATAGAAACACTGTTTGTAAACGTTTTTGATGTTTCGAAAAAATCATTAAAACCTTCATCCTTGTAAGGCCTCCAAAGCGTTCTCGTTGTTCCTTGAGCATTGGTCACCGGATCGTACTGATAAAAATACTGACCATCGAATTTCGGCCCGAAGGCGTTGGTTGTTCTATTGGTGGCTGCACCGTCTTCAGATGCACCGTAAGAAAAGTAATTGGCACCATCTACACCCTGACCGTATTCATACTGCAATGATGGCATTCTGTTAATTGCTGCAAAGCTAGTATTGCTGTTAAGGCTAATACCAATACCTTTCTGCTTACTTTTACCAGATTTTGTAGTGATGATAATTGCACCGTTTGCTCCGCGAGAGCCATACAATGCCGCTGCTCCCGGCCCTTTCAAAACTGTTACATTTTCAATATCATCTGGGTTAATGTCTTCTAAACTACTTCCGTAACCAACCACAGTTTCATCTAAATAAGCGCCCGAACCGCCACTCATACGCCCACTACCGCCATTTATGATTACACCATCTATAACTATTAACGCATCATTACTACCTGTAAGGTTATTTTCGCCACGTAAGATAATAGAGCTAGATCCAGTTGGTCCGCTGTTAGAACGAATAAGGTTTAAGCCGGCAACTTTTCCCGATAGCGCATCCGTCCAGTTATTGGATAGCGCTTCTGTAAGCTGCTCATTACCAATAGTAGTCACCGCATAACCCAGCGCTTTTTGACTACGCTCAATATTTAAAGCTGTAACCACAACTTCATTCAGCACACTCCGATCCTCTACCAGGGAAAAATTCACTTTGGTATCGGCACCAGCCTTAACTGCTACATTTTCTTTCTTTTGTTTCAAAAATGAAAGAAATGAAACTTCGAGTGTATAAGTTCCAGCGGGTAACTGCATTTTATAATTACCCGAAACATCTGTGGTTACCACCCTATTGAGCTGAACCACTTTAACACTGGCGCCAGTAAGCACTCCGCCAGTTTCATCAGAAATTTTTCCAGATATCGATCCGTTTTGTTGCGCAAAAGCACTCACACACATTCCCAACCACAAAATAGCCACAACAATAGGTTTAAATCTCGAAAAACTTATGAAATACTTTTTCTGCATAACGATAAGTTTGGTTTATACTTTGGTTTAAAGAGCTGCACATCTAATGACACAACCTCTATCAAAGTAAAATAATTAAACATTAAAAAACAAAATAAAAATTAAAAAAAACATTTTGAAACTTTATAGGCAAAAAAATTTTCACCTATCTACAGCCCATCAGACAAGCATAATGTGTATTTTTAGTACGAATACCACCAAAAGGCGGAATTAAAGAAGAATTGTTTGACTCCATAATTATTGAAATTTGTAATTAACTACAACAAACCTACGGAGACAAAATAAAGTCAATATTAACAAATCGTTAAAATTGACTTAAAAAACATTTATTTAAACTTTAAAAAAATAAAAAAGCCTTTCGATTTATATCGAAAGGCTTTTAAAACACATTATAAATAAACCTATTTATTCAGTTCGGCAAAGTACTTATGAAACAAAGGCAAGGTTTCTATGCCTTTGTAATAATTATAGATATCGTACTTCTCATTTGGAGAGTGCAATGCATCACTATCTAAGCCAAAACCAAACAGCACAGACTTGATCCCTAAAACATTTTCGAACAACGCTACAATTGGAATACTTCCGCCACCACGCGTAGGAATTGGTTTTTTACCGAAACTATCTTCGATTGCTTTTTCTGCAGCACGGTAAGCCACGCTATCTGTTGGTGTAACTACAGGCTCGCCTCCATGATGCGGTGTAACTGTAACTTTAACCCCTTTTGGTGCAATTTTTTCGAAATGCTTGGCAAAAATCTCACTGATTTCATCTGAGTTTTGATGAGGTACCAAACGCATAGAAATTTTAGCGTTTGCTTTACTTGGCAACACCGTTTTAGCACCTTCGCCAATGTAACCACTCCAAATACCATTTACCTCTAAAGTTGGTCTTGTACCGGTACGCTCTAAAGTAGAATAACCTTTTTCACCCCACTCGGCATCAATATCTAAGTCTTTTTTATACTCTTCCAAGTCGAACGGTGCCGAATTCAAAGCTTGCTTTTCTGCATCGCTTAATTCTTGTACTTTATCGTAAAATTCTGGAATGGTAATATGATTGTTTTCATCATGTAAGGAAGCAATCATTTTACAAAGTATAGTAGCCGGATTAGCAACCGCACCGCCGTAAACACCAGAGTGCAAATCCCTGTTCGGACCAACCACTTCTACTTCCATATATGCTAAACCTCTTAAGCCCGTTTCGATAGATGGATTTTCCATGCTAATCATCGAGGTATCAGAAATTAAAACTACATCTGCTTTTAAACGTTCGGTATTAGCTTTCACAAAAATACCAAGGTTTGCAGAACCTACTTCCTCCTCACCTTCGATCATGAACTTAACATTACAAGCCAAAGTGTTGGTTTGCATCATTAATTCGAAAGCTTTTACGTGCATGTAAAATTGCCCTTTATCGTCGCAAGCACCACGAGCGTAAATTTTACCATCGCGTACTGTAGGTTCGAAAGGTGGGGTTTTCCAAAGCTCTAGCGGATCAGCTGGTTGCACATCATAATGACCATAGATTAATACCGTTGGCAAACTAGGATCTACAATTTTTTCACCATATACAATCGGATAACCTGCAGTTTCGCAAATTTCTACCTTATCAGCTCCAGCCTCTTTTAACTTTTGAGCAACAAAATCGGCCGTCTTTAAAACATCACCTTTATATTTTGGATCTGCACTTACCGAAGGAAAACGCAATAATTCAAAAAGCTCGTCTAAAAAACGCTGCTTGTTATCTTCTACATATTTCTTTATTTCTTGCATAAGATTTATATTTTGAGCAAATATAGACATTTTGAATAGAGCTTCCGACTAATCAAAGTCATAAAAAAGTTGTGATAGTTAACCTTATAGATAAGTGATTTTCTTATTTTTACCATACTTACAAATTGTAGAGCAATGAAGAAACTTTCCCTGTGCCTTTTATTAATTAGTGCTGTTGTGCTGCTATCTTCTTGGGGGTTTTATGCTCACAAAAGAATTAATCAACTGGCAATTTTCACATTACCAGACGGCATGATTGGCTTCTACAAAAACAATCATAAATACATTACCGAGCACGCGGTTGATCCAGACAAAAGACGTTATGCAGATACAGCAGAGGCACCACGTCATTTTATTGATGTTGAAAATTATGAAAGCCACATAGACAGTATTCCCGAAAAATGGAACGATGCTGTGAACAAATACGGAGCGAAACATTTAGGCAAAGAAGGTATTGTACCTTGGCAAATACAGCGCACTTACAACAATTTGGTGAGAGCGTTTAAAGAACGTGATTCATTGAAAATCTTAAGATATTCTGCTGATCTGGGACATTATATTGGTGATGCACACGTACCGCTACACACTACGAGAAACTATAATGGGCAACTTACCAATCAGGTAGGCATACATGGTTTTTGGGAATCGAGAGTACCAGAGTTGTTTGCAAAAAACTATAACTTGCTAGTAGGCAAAGCTAACTACATTGAAGATCCGCTAAAGGAAGCTTGGAAAATTGTAAAAAACGCACACACGATGGTAGACACAGTGTTAAGTTTTGAAAAAAAGTTGAGCGAAACTTTTCCTGCCGACCAGAAATATGATTTTTCGATGCGTGGAAAAAATGTAATGAAGCAATATTCTGTAGCTTACACCAAAGCTTATTCAGATATGATGAATGGTATGGTTGAGCGACAAATGAGATCATCGATTATTAAGGTTGGTTCTTACTGGTACTCTGCATGGGTTGATGCCGGACAGCCAGACCTACGAAATATGATTAGAATTGAAGCTACCATAGAAGATAAACAACAAGCTGAAAAGGTTGACAAAAAATATCAGGAAGGAAAAATTATTGGTAGAGAATATTAAAGAGGAAGATATCAAATTAAAAAGGCTTACTGATTTAGCAAGCCTTTTTGATCATATATATTTAAAAGCCTAGAGCCCTTGTAAATCCTTTTTATAGCCATAAAATTCTGCTATCATAAGTCCTTCTGTTAGAAGAGAATTATTTTTTTGACAATCACAAGAAGATAGCTTTGCATCAATACTAAACCAAACTCTGATTTTTTTACCGATATCATCTGTAAATTCTTGTGTTTTCAGTATTTCAATTTCATCTGCGTTATTTAAGCTATTTGATTGGTAAACCTTATTCCCTTTATTAATTGACAAATAAAAGTCGGTTCTAAAGTTGCCTAACTTTTTTTTCCCTAAGCTAAATACTTTAGAAAATTCGGCTTCAGATTCAGAATTATACTTGGGAGAATAAATTGTAAATCTAGTCTGTAAATCACTTTCTGAGGTTAATCCAAATAGTACAGTTCTTACTGGATCATTCGGATCACAAATACCATTTCCATTTTCATAACCGCTCATACTTTGAGATTGATTCCATCCATAAACCCATGAAAAGTTTACATTATCAAGCTTTCCTTGGAATGTTTGAGTCGATTGTCTTAAAAAGAAAGAATAATCCTTTTTAGCAGTTGAAAGTCCATCGCCGTCCTTTTTACAACTAAGCATGGCAAATGCAATAATTATCAATAAGCCTTTTTTTATCATATCAATAAAGTTTGAAATTTCGAATAAATGCCTATTCGAATTTACAAAAGATATCTCTAATCACATCATTTCTTTTTAAAGACTAAACAAACAGCACTATTCAGGATTAATCTCTTCTTCTATTTGCTTATCGATGGGCTTCTTCTTAAACAACGATTTAAGCGCCGCAATAATTACAGGAGCAAATGTACCCACAGCGATTATTACAATAATTACTTCGAAATTTTTCTCTACAAACGGAATTTTACCCAGTAAGTAACCAGCAAAAGACAAGCTGAAAATCCAAGCAAAACCGCCAATAATGTTATATAAGGTAAACTTACCAAACTCCATTCTTGCAGCACCAGCTACAAACGGAGCAATAGTTCTAAAAATTGGCAAGAACCTCGAAAAAACGATAGCTACAGCACCGTGCTTTTCGAAATATTCGTGCGACTGATGATAGTATTTTAGCTTGAGTATCTTATTCTCTTCTTTAAACACCTTGATACCGAAATATTTACCTAGTCTATAATTTAAGGTATTACCTAAAATAGCTGCAGCAGTTAAAATGAAACTCAAAAACCAGATATCTAATCCAGTATTTCCAGCGGCAACAATGGCACCCATAGCAAACAACATCGAATCTCCTGGTAAAAAAGGTGTAACCACAAATCCCGTTTCGGCAAAGATAATCATGAATAGAATTAGATATGTCCAAGTTCTATATTCATAAATTATTGCACTTAGCGTATCTTTCGTATCGGTAAGTAAGCTTATAAATAAATCTAGTATTTCCAATGTGTTTAAATTTTGCGCTAAAATAAGCAATATGGGTATTAGTTGGGTTTTTAAATTGCTAAATTGTTGTATTGTTTATGTAAAGATTAATTAAAACAGCATTAGAGGTCTATTGCCTGCATAATGTTATGACGTGCACCGATAATCTAGAAAGCAAAAAGTCCGAGTGTTTAATTCGGACTTTTATATATTTTAAAGTATGTTTTAATTTTTGCTTAGTAGCTGTTATTCAACATTACAGGCATTACTAACATTAAAACATCTTCGTTTTCATCATTAGTTTGAGGAATTAACAAACCTGCTCTATTCGGTGTAGACAACTCTAAAGTTACTTCTTCGCCGCTTAAGTTGTTCAACATTTCGATCAAGAAACGAGCATTGAAACCAATCTCCAAATCTTCACCATCATATTGGCAGCTTAAACGCTCATGAGCCTCGTTAGCGAAATCTAAATCTTCTGAAGAGATATGCAACTCGCTACCGTTAATTTTTAAACGAACTTGATGTGTAGTTTTATTAGCGAAAATTACTACCCTACGCAAGGTATTCAAAAATAAAGCTCTATCGATCACCAACTTATTAGGATTATTTGCCGGAATTACAGCTTCGTAATCTGGATAACGCTCATCAATTAAGCGACAAATTAAATTGATGTTTTCAAATTTGAAAAATGCACTTGTAGCATTATAATCAACAGATACATTTACATCGCTATTTGGTAAAGCAGCTTTTAATAAAGTCAATGCTTTTTTAGGCAAAATAAACGAAGATGCTTTATCAGCCTTGCTATCGTTTCTTCTATAACGAACCAATTTATGAGCATCAGTAGCTACGAAAGTGATGTTTTGAGGAGACAACTGACAAAAAACACCAGTCATTGCTGGACGCAACTCATCATTACTTACTGCAAAAATCGTTTTGGTAATTGCTTCAGCTAAAACAGATGCTGGAAGATTTACCGAAGAAGCATTATCTACAACTGGAATTTTAGGAAAATCCTCGCCGTTTTCGCCGCTCAATTTATATTTACCATCACCAGCGCTAATCTCTATAGCGAAGTTATTATCATCTACGTTAAAAGAAATAGGCTGATCTGGAAGCGTTTTTAAAGTATCTAATAAAATTCTAGACGGAACAGCTACCTTACCTTCTTCCTTAGATTCAACTGCTAAAGAAGTAGTCATGCTTGTCTGCAAATCGGTAGCAGAGATAGTCAAATTTCCTTCTTTAATTTCAAACAGGAAATTCTCCAAAATAGGCAATACCGTGCTGCTGCTAGAAGCACCATTAACCGTTTGTAAATGCTTTAATAAAGTCGATGTGGATACTATAAATCTCATAGTTTGTTATATATAGAATCAAAAGTATGAAATTTTACTTTGCATACTTATGTTTACGATAATAATGTTGAAAAATTGCGAAACATATTAACAACAAAATTGGCAAAGCGGTGTTTATGAGCTGCCATTTCGTTTTTTCGGTGCGTACCAAGGTTTTATCTAATGGTCTAACCGTAACTTCCTTATTTCGCAGGGCGATAAGATTGTCTTCATTAGTGAAAAAATCTGCAATATTTAAAAGCAATGCTTTGTTGCCAAAATTCTGTTGCGTGTACCTGTCAAAACCGAGTGGAAAAGGTGAACCATCACCAGCCACTTGATTGCGGAAGATATCTCCGTCACCTAAAACAATCATCTTCGCAGGCTTACTTTGCGCTGGCAAATCAAATTTCTCTTTTATCGCTTCAGGAACTGGTCTATTCAAAAATACCGATTTAAAATTTCCTTCTAACAATACACCTACATCTTTCGGCTGACTGGTGAACTCCTTTTCTGTAGGCTGTTCTTCAACCATTTGTAGGTTAAACATTTTTGGTGAAGTATAAACTTTATTGTATGGTGAAGTGCGTAAAATGATCCTTTTACTTACGTTTTTGCTTCCAATAGTATCTACAGTGCTAGCAAATTCGCTTTTAATGTTGTCTAAATTTTTCACTACGCTACTGCTTGTATCTGGCAATAAAATTGGAAAATAAAGCCAAGGTGCGAGTTGTATATCGCCCCGAGGGCCACCAGACATTGCAACAGGAATTTCAGCGCAATTTACATCAGCAATGATGTCGTAATTGACACGTGCACCGTATTCAAACAACATATCGTCCAAATTGAGCGAGTTATTAGCTGCCATGAAAGATCGTCCGCTGCGCAGGCTGTCCAAATCCATACGCACTTGATCGATAGACCAAACCACATGCCCGCCTTTCATCACGAAATAGTTGATTTTGTATTTTTGAGCTTCCGTAAAAGGTTTGGTTGGCTTGGCAATCACCAGCATTTTCAAGCTATCCAGCCCTTCTTTAGTCATGGAATCTAGATTAACCCTGCCCACCACATAACTATCAGACAAAGTGCTCATGGCATCATACAACTGTAAATCGTTTGGCTCTCCATTGCCTTCGGTAAAACCTATTCTCGGGTTATAACCAGTAATTACTTTTTTTAACGATGAAGTAAAAACATACTCTAAATTTTTGATGGAATTATTAATGCTTTCTTCGTAGTTAGATGCTTCTCCACCCAAATTTTGAAGCAATTTAACTGGCATCCTTTTCCCGTTACTTTCTATCAAAGCCATTGGAAAAACCAGTTTTTCAGAAAACCCAGCATCTGTTTTAATGTTGATGTTTGTAGGTTTAATCCCCATTTCATACAACTGCTGAATAACGGTATCTTGTTCGTTAATCGTTAGCCCAGAAATTGGATCTACAAATACAACCTTGAATTTCCCATTTGCATAGGCCTTGTAATCGGATAGCAAATCTTTAGTAGCATTGCGCAAACGCTTAAAAGCTGCCGGCATATCGCCATCTAAAAAAATGGTTATTTCTACATCGTGCTTGTTTTGCTCTAAAGTTTCTTTAGTTTTTTCGGTTAAAGTAAACCGTTTCTCTTTGGTAAAATCTACTCTCGTGTATGCAAATTGAGCTAATATGTTCAGCACAATCAAAGCCGCAACAAGTAGCAAAAATTTCAACCCTTTGGTTTTTGGTCTTACCATTTCCTACCTCCTATTGTTAATTTGGTTAAACCTAAAAAGAAAGCCACAAAAGTGATGAAATATAAAGCATCTCTCGTATCCAAAACACCTCTACTGATAGACTGGTAATGTTCGGCTATTCCTAAATTAACTAGTAAGCTAGAAATACTTTCAAAAGCGCCAATTCGGCTTATCGAATCGAAACCGCTATAAGTAAAAAAGCAAAGAAAAACTGCCACAGCAAATGCTATGATTTGGTTTTTGGTGACAGATGAAGCAAAAATACCAATTGAAGTAAATGCATTGCCCAACAAGAACAAACCCAAGTACGAGCCAATCACTGCTCCTGCATCTATATTCCCTTTGGGCAAGCCCAACTGCGAAATGCTATAATAATATATCAAAGTTGGCACTAAAGAAAAAAGCACCAAAACCATACAAGCTAAATATTTTGCCAATATAATTTGTAAATCGGTTAGCGGACGAGTGGCTAACAAAACATAAGTACCTTCTTTTCTTTCTTCGGCAAAAGAACGCATAGTGATGCCGGAAATAAGGAACATAAACAAGTATGGAACTAAGGCAAAAAAGCCGTCCATTTCTGCATAACCGTATTCTAAAATTGAAGTATCTGGGAAAAACCAAAACATTAAACCGCAGGCCAGTAAGAATATACCGATGGTAATGTAGGCCATGGATGAACTAAGGAAACTGAATAACTCTCTCTTAAATACTGCTAGCATGCGATGTGATAGGATTGCCGAAGTTATACAATATCTATTAAAACAAAAAAGCCCCGACAAAATTGTCGGGGCTTTGGTTATAATTTGCTTTTCTTAAAAGTTAAAACCTAAGCCAACTGAGAAAACTTTGTTTTTGGTAGCTAAATTAACTCCTGAATTTTCATCATTTACTATTTTACCTAACCCTAAGCCGTAACCAGCATGAAAGTTTAAACCATTAGTTAACTGGTAACCAGCTAGAAAGTTTAATCCGAAGTCAAATCTTTTGAACTCCCCATCATTAGATCCAAATGGCATATCCTCCTTAGTATCGCCTGTTTTACCGTTACCCGATAAAGCATAAGCCGCATAAGGACCAGCACCTACAAAGAACTTACCAGAGCCCGCGTCAAAGTTAGCTACTAAATTTACTGGCAATTCTAAGTACGAAATATTGATAGAACCCGATAAATCAGATCCTTCTTCTCCAAAAAAAGCATCACCAGACTTTGTTCCTTTACTCATGAAAGTTAAACCTGGTTGAACCGAGAACATGTTAGAAACTTTGATATCAGCGATACCACCAACATAGAATGTTGTTTTCGAATCAAGGCTAACAGAAGTTCCCATTGCAGAGAACGTTAGATTAGGAAAAGCCACACCCGCTTTAACTCCAAAAGATACAGGTTTGTCTTGAGCGTTTACAGCTGTAGTTAAACCAGCTGCGAGGGTTAATAATAGAAGGATTTTTTTCATTTTGTTTTTTTGATTGTTAATGTTAAATGGTTATTTAAATTGAAAGTTCACTGAGATGGTGAACTTTCAATTTTTATTTAGATTATAAACCGAAGTTTAAAGCGGCTCTTAAACCGATGAACGAGTTAGTTCCTCCGCTGTACGACCAACCCTCATAGCGAGCACCGAAATCGATAGCCATTTTATCAGCTACTGGAAATTCTACACCTACACTAGGCGCATACAAGAAGCCTGTCTTACCATTAGTTTCGGTAGAAATTGCAGCACCTAATTGACCTTGAGCGTAAAAATTTTCTGCCAAGAAATATCTAACTCCTGCTTTCAAAGGGATAGAACCAATACTAAAAGTCTGTCCTGCGAATTCTTTAGATTTAAAACTCAAGTAGCCAGCCTCACCAACGAAGTTCAATTTGTTAGCTATTGGAGTTTGAAAGTTAAGAGAACCTCCGAAACCAAAATCCATTAAATCTCCGAAATCTCCCATTGGGAACGCGAAATCTGCACCAACACCAATTTTAGAACCATTCATTGCAGGGTCTTTAGTTTGTGCATTAGCAGCTAAACCTAAGCCAGCTACAAGAGCTAATGATAATAGTAATTTTTTCATTTTAAGTAATTTAAATTTGTGTATTAATAAAACTGCTCCAATAGACACAACAATATTGCCAATCGTTACATTATCACATCTAAAATTTTACAAAACAATGAATACCAAGCAATTATTTTTACTCTTTAGAAAGCTACAAACCAAAAACGTAGCCTAACTTTAATCCAATGAAGCTGAAACTTGTAGTTTTTAAAGTAGAAGTTGCGCCGTAACTTGTATTGGTCCAAGCTTCATATCTTAAGCCAAACTCTAGTTTATTTCCAGAACTGCTTGTTTTAAAATAGGTGCCAAACCCAGGCGACCAAGCGAAAGAAGTTTGAGAAGAACTACCCACTCTAAAAGCTGCACCCGCTTGCCCTTCAATGTAAAAATCTGGAGTAGGATAATGCTTTAAACCTAATTTTACTGGTACACCCTGTATATTATCTAATTTAGTACCGAAGACTCTTTTAGTGATAAATAAATTATACCCTCCGTTTGCGGTTATGGCATATCTCTCTGCAATACCCAATTCCGCTTTTACACTTCCGCCAAAACCAATTCCAGTCATGCTTGATGCATTGCCTGTAGGCAAATTAATCTCTGGCGACAAGGTAATTCTAACTTGTTGAGATTGAGCTTTAATAACTGATGAGAGCGTGATAAAAAGTAGTACAGCAAATTTTCTATGATTCATAATGGTATGTTGATAATCCTTTAAATCCAAAGAATTCCTCCTGATTAATGGGTTATAAAATTGATTAAAGGGTTAGTTTCTTGAAAATATCTTCTAAGGATGATTGAGCATGCTTCTCTTTCAAATCATCTATCGATGAATTTGCTACTAAAGTGCCTTTGTTAATGATAATCACATCATCACAAAGCGCTTCTACTTCTTGCATAATGTGCGTAGAAATAATTACGGTTCTATCTTTACCCAAATTTTTAATCAACGCTCTAATATCGGATAACTGATTTGGATCCAGTCCCGATGTTGGCTCATCTAAAATTAATACCTGCGGTTGATGGATAATAGCTTGTGCCAAACCTACCCTTTGCTTATATCCTTTAGAAAGCATTCCGATTTTTTTGTGCTGCTCCTGCGTCAAGCCAACCAACTTAATTACTTCTTCTACCTTTTGAGCAATATTTTTCAACCCGTATGTTTCTGCAACAAATCCCAGAAATTCGCGGACGTACATCTCCATATACAGAGGCGTGTTCTCTGGCAAGTATCCAATCATTTTCTTCACTTCCAATGGCTCTAATTGGATATTTTTACCTGCTATTTCGGCTTCGCCAGATGTAGGTTGCAAATAACCAGTAAGCATTTTCATGGTGGTAGACTTACCAGCACCATTGGGACCAAGAAAACCTAAAATTCGACCAGGTTTTGCTTCGAAGCTAATTTGATTAACCGCTTTTTGCTCGCCATAGTGTTTGGCTAAACTTTTTACTACTACGCTCAATTTTATTGCAGTTTTAGGTTCTTTAAATTTAAATGGTTCTCTTTTCTGTAGGCATCTAGCTGTTCGCCAGCCAAGACTACATCATCAGTGGAAAGTACGTCGGCGCCATTGGCCACTAAATTACGATACACTTGTTTGTTTTTATTAGCTTTTGCACTTCTATCTAAGTTGCCCATAGTGCCCAAAATAGTGCTTATGCCTTTGTTATGCAAATAATCGTAAAGGCTTTTGTTGGGCTCGGCAACACCAACAAATGCTATAATTTTATCGTTAGACACGCCCATTTTATTCAAACGCTCCAAATCTTCTGGACTTTTAACCGTTGCGGAAATCATTAAATCTGGCGCCAGTTCATGTACTTTTGCAGCTTGGTTTGCATTGTAAGTAATGATGATGGAATTAGTTTCTGATTTGGTTTTACGTACCGCAGCGATAATTTTTTCGTAAGGCACCCCTCTCTTGATATCAATAGTGAAAAGCACTTTGTTTTTCCCCCAACGTAACACTTCTTCCAATGTCGGGATCTTGAAGTTAGTTACCTTCCCATCATCATCTTTCAAGCTAAGTTTTTGCAGTTCGTTGTAAGTATAAGAAGACACCAAACCTGTGCCTGTGGTAGTTCTGTCCAATTTGTCATCATGCATAATTACTAGTGCAGAGTCTTTGCTTAACGCCACATCAAACTCGATAATTACGGGTTGATAAGTGGTTGCATTTTCAAAAGTTTCGATGGCATTTTCTGGAAAACCTGACATTGGCCCGCCACGATGTGCACTTAATAATGGATAAGGTTTAGTTTTTCTGTTTAAAAAAGCTTGAAACTCTTTTGCTGTTTTAAAACTGATATAATGATTTTGCTTTGGAGCGATGCACGCAATACCCAATAAAGCAATGGCAAGAACTAGAAATTGTATTTTTCTCACGTTGTTAAATTTGATATGCAAAGGTAGTTTTTGTTTTACCACCTGAGAAATTTAACAACGCTAAGTTTCAAGCTTGTTACCTCTTTAAGAAGTTCCAAACAGACTCTTCTTTTTTATCCGGTTTATCTTCAATAAGTCCAATTACGATTTGGTCTAATAGATTTTCATTTTCACTCACCAATTTATCGCCAAGCGATACAATTTTTTGAATATTGGATTTAGAAGCTGCATCCATAGAAGAGTTGATGGACGAAAGATTGCTTGGCTCTATCCTAATATAGTTATTGATTTTTTTAACTGAATGGAACAACTGTTTGAGGAAATAATTGGTACTTTCTGCGGAACTGCTGCTCATAATATCTACCAATGCAGGACCGATGGAAATTGCTCTCTTCTTCTTAAAATCTTCGTAATTGTAGGAGATTTTTGATAAGCCTGTACCCAAAGACAAGATCCAAATATCATCTATTTTATAAGTGTTGTGACTTTTTATTACTTCTAGCAGAGCTGATAAAGATGGGTTATGCGCAAATACACCTCCATCTACTAAAGGATACCGAGTTTTTGCCAGGGAGAAAACTTCTGCAACGGCGAAAAAAGTTGGTGCTGCAGATGTTGCCCGACAAACATCTCTAATGTAGAAATCTCGTGAATCGCCGTGAGATATTGCCTTTTGCTGGCGAAATAGATGGTTTTTACGCAGTTCTATGTCATAAGCAGTGATGATACAAGGCCGTAACAACTCACTTAATTTCTTGTCACCGAAATAGCCGTACAATACTTTTTCTAAAATGGTAGCGTCGTAAAGTTCGCTCAATAAGCCAAACCTACTCAAAAAGCGTCGCCATGGTTTTGCTGAAAAAATTTCCTCGCCGTGTTCTAAATAAATATCTAATGCTTGTTTGGCAGTATATTTCGGTTTAAGAGGATCTTCGTCGCTTGGGCACAAAAGTATAGACAATAGAATACCGCCAGTGCTGGTTCCGGCAAAGAAATCGAAATAATCTATGAGATGGGCATTTGGATTTTTTGTTGCTTTTTGAATGCGTTCTTCCAAAGCTACTAACATCATCCCTGGGATAATCCCGCGAATGCCACCGCCATCTATGGAAAGTATTCTCTTCATTTATCTATTTCTTTGTAAACAACCGAAAGTAGTAAAAAATTAGGTTTATTCCTTTTTTAACCCAATAAGAGATGTAACTCGCATTAGTTTTAATCTTTCTTTGCGGTGCTTCGCAAAAGCTTCAAAAAACTTTGCGTTTATTTTTTCACCACCTAAATTCATACTAGTTGATTATCCGTTTTTAACGCAAAGGACAGAAGAGTTTCGCAAAGAACGCAAAGTTTGAAATGTTATCATTTGTTAATTAAACCTGACCGCAGCGGAAATACTTTTTGTGGTGTCATCCTGAGCTCGTCGAAGGATATTTGCTAACTAGTAGACGCTTCGATAAACTCAGCGTGACAACGGATAGCAGTTACGCTAACACAAAAAGATTGTAGCGAAGTGCAGGGCTTTCGGAACAGATTAGTACTAAAATTGCTTTTCAAAAACCTTAAGTTTTACGCCTTTAAACCCTCTACCTTTTTTATTATCTTTGGCGCACTATGGCTCAGAAAAATAACGACGAACTTTTTAAAAATGTAATATCACATGCAAAGGAATACGGTTTTGTGTTTCAAAGCAGCGAAATATATGATGGTTTAAGTGCAGTTTACGACTACGGACAATTGGGTGCGGAGTTGAAAAACAACATTAAAACTTATTGGTGGAAAGCAATGGTGCAAATGCACGAAAACATTGTAGGCATTGATTCTGCAATTTTTATGCATCCAAAAATTTGGAAAGCGAGTGGTCACGTTGATGGTTTTAACGACCCGATGATTGACAATAAGGATTCGAAAAAACGTTATCGTGCCGACCAATTATTGGAAGACAAGATTGCCAAATACGAGAAAGACGGCAAAACTGAAAAAGCTGCAAAATTGCAAGCTGATATGGATGATGCTTTGAAAGTAGAGGATTTACCTCGTTTAAAAGCATTAATTGAGGAGCATGAAATCGCTTGTCCGGTGAGTGGCACTAAAAACTGGACCGATGTACGTCAGTTTAACTTGATGTTTGATACGCAGTTTGGCGCTATGGCAGATGGAAGTGAAAAAGTTTATTTACGTCCCGAAACCGCACAAGGTATTTTCGTAAATTTCTTGAACGTGCAAAAAACGGGAAGAATGAAAATTCCTTTCGGTATTGCACAGATTGGTAAAGCCTTTAGAAATGAGGTAATTGCCCGTCAGTTCATTATGCGTATGCGTGAGTTTGAACAAATGGAAATGCAATTCTTTGTTCGTCCAGGTGAAGACAAAAAATGGTTCGAATACTGGAAAGAAGCTCGTTTGAAATGGCATAAAGCTTTGGGTACGCCAGCAGAAAAATATCGTTACCACGACCACGTAAAATTGGCGCACTATGCAAATGCGGCTACAGATATCGAATTTGAATTCCCATTTGGATTTAAAGAGGTTGAAGGTATTCACAGTAGAACTGATTTCGATTTATCGCAACACCAAGAGTTTAGCGGTAAGAAAATGCAGTATTTTGATGCTGAATTGGATGAGAACGGAAAACCTTATGGCAACTATGTTCCTTATGTAATTGAAACATCGATTGGTTTAGATAGAATGTTCTTGTTAACGATGATTAACGCATTGGAAGAGGAAGATTTGAGTACGCCAGAAAGACAAGACAGTAGAACTTTATTGCGTTTACACCCAGCATTGGCGCCAATTAAAGCGGCTATTTTCCCTTTAACTAAAAAGGATGGTTTACCAGAAAAAGCTCGTGAAGTAATGGATGCATTGAAATTTGATTTTAACTGTATTTACGAAGAGAAAGATGCTATTGGTAAACGTTACCGTAGACAAGATGCCGTGGGTACGCCTTTCTGTATCACGGTAGATCACCAAACTTTAGAAGACAATACGGTTACGATACGTCATAGAGATACGATGGAGCAACAACGTATTGAAATTAAAGATTTGCATTGGACAATTGAAAGCAAGGTAAGCTGGAGAAGCTTGTTAAGCAACTAGTAATACTTAAAGCCCCAAATTTTGGGGCTTTTTCTTTATAGAATACTATCAATCGCTTCTTCGCTTCTCGCAATAACTGCCTTGTTGCCATTAACGATAATTGGTCTTTGTATTAAAATTGGATTTTCGTGCAGTGCATTGATCCATTCTTCATCAGACAGTTCCTTGCCTTTGAATTTCTCCAGATAAATTTTCTCCGTTTTACGAACAATATCAAAAGGTTTCAAATCTAGTTTAGCTAAAATAGACCTCAACTCTGCAATGCTAGGTACAGTTTCTAAATAATTAACCACTTCAAAAGGTTCTCCACTTTGTGTGATTTCTTTTAACGCAGTATTGCTTTTGCTGCATCTGCTGTTATGATAAATTGTAATGCTCATTACTTCTTGCTAAAATACCAATCGTGCTTTTCTACTTTAGTAATTTCTGGCTGATTGATCTGTGTTAAAATCCGCCTTGCGCCTACCAAGGTTTCGGTTTGATATTCATCGTAATTTGCTGCTGTAGGCAAAATACTGCTAATTTTCACCATCCCTGCAGATTGGATAAATTCACCGTTGCCCATATAAATTGCGGTGTGACTAATACGACCACCGTTAACGCCTCTGCGTTTCGCGGCTGAGAAGAACATCAAATCTCCAGCTTTTAGATTTTTCAAGCATTTTTCTACACTCACCGAATCGTTTTCCGTTACATCCAGTTTTTCGCCAACTAAAGCTTGCTGTGATGCATCACGTGGGATAATCACGCCATTTAAAAAGTAAGCAGTTTTAGTAAAACCACTGCAATCGACACCCTTAATTGAGGTTCCACCCCATAAATAAGGTACACCAATTAAGGTTTGCGCAGTTTTCAAAATTGCGTCAGCGTTAGGGATTGGTCTATTTAACCAGGTTCCATAATCGGTTACGTCTTTTGTAGGCACAAAAGCTTCTCTCCCGTCTGGAAAACCTACTTTAGTAAAAGAACCTTCAGCTGCCAAAACTTTCAAAATATTACCGTTCACCAAATCAGATATTCTTGCAGTGCCAACATCTGTCTTTGCCAAAGCGTGTCCGTAATCGTTTACGTAAACCACTTTCTCTGCAGCTTGCCATTCCTTAAACTTACTTTCATTCATCAAAGCGATAGAACCACCATCAGTCCAAGCTAAATAACCATCTGGAGATTTCACTAAATAAAATCCGCCCTGCTTTTTCAAAATTTGAATAGGTGTACCTAACAAGGTCTGCGTCATCAGCTCTGCGCCGTGAAAAGGCTTGCTCCTATTATTAGCTACCGATATCGTGGTTACGCCATAAATCTGGTCTTTCAACTGTTTCGACGGTAATACAGACGACATCAGCTTTGCTTTCTCATTTGCTGAAAAGGAATTTCCGAAAGCAGTCACAGCCTGTTCAGATGTACTTTCTACAAAAACCGAATCACCTTTAAACCGAACATCAAAATACACAGAACGTTTATCTGGGGCATATTTTTTCTGGATGGTATTAGCTGTTGCTCTGTAAGCCGAAGTATCTATTTGGGCAGATGCAGCAAACGTGAAGACGCTACAAGCCAAAAAGAAAAAACATCTTTTCATTTTTTTGTGTTAGTGAGGTGGATTTTGTTCTGAACTAAGTTACAACTTAAATTTTTACTTACATTTTAGTAATTTAATCTTTACACAGATAACTTGTTTAAGAATGCAATTTCTATATTTTTGAAAATTACCCAAAACACTCATATCGATAATTGAACGACATGCTTAAAAAATTACCTCTTCCGCTCTGGACAATTGCCCTACCTATTTTAGCTTGGATAGCCTACTTTCTGCCTCTCGACAGCATGGGCAGTTTTGGAACAATATTGTTAGTTACGCTTCTTATTGGCAGTGTTTTGGCAGCAGTTCACCATGCAGAGGTGGTAGCACACAAAGTTGGTGAACCTTTCGGAACACTAATCCTCGCTTTAGCAGTAACTACCATCGAAGTATCGCTTATCGTTTCTTTAATGCTTACAGGAGGTCCTGGTACAGAAGAACTGGCTAGAGATACCGTTTTTGCTGCAGTGATGATTATTCTCACTGGTATGGTCGGCATTTGTTTGTTGGCCGGAGGTGTTAAATTTAAGCAGCAACGCTTCAGTTTAGATGGTGTTAAAGCAGCTTTAGTTGCCCTCGCAGCCATTTTAACGCTTACATTGGTGTTGCCAAATTACACCACTAGCATTGCAGGTCCTTTTTATAACGATGCCCAACTTATCTTTGTGGCTATTATTTCATTAATCCTATATGGCACATTTGTTTTAGTCCAAACCGTAAGACATAGAGATTTCTTTTTACCACCAGATAACGACGAAAAAGGAATCGAAGCGCATGCCGAACCTCCTACAAGAGCGGTAGCTTTAAGCAGCGGATTATTATTGCTAGTTTGTTTAGGCATTGTAGTCTTATTAGCAAAAACCCTAGCTCCAGATATCGAAAACGCAGTAATTAGCGCTGGTGCTCCAAAAATGCTAGTAGGTGTAATTATTGCAGCAGTAGTTTTACTTCCAGAAGGCTTAGCGGCCTACAGAGCTGCAAGAAAAAACAGACTGCAAACAAGTTTAAACTTGGCTTTAGGTTCTGCGCTGGCAACCATCGGACTTACCATCCCTGCGGTTTCTATTGTGTCGCTAGTATCTGGCATGACCATTACGCTGGGCATCGATACCAAATCCGTAACCCTATTGCTGCTGTCATTATTTACCATTATGCTATCATTGGGATCTGGTAGAACTAACATATTGCAGGGCGGTGTATTATTAACTATTTTTGCTGCCTATCTGTTCACCATTGTGGCACCTTAAGCTTCAATTTTTAGACAGAAACCACGCAGCAAAAATGTTAAACAAGCAATTAACCAACAAAAAGGGATGAGGAAATTAGCGCTACGCATCATCGATTTTTTCTATCCTCCCTTTAAAAATTGGTTTTCTATCGGCACTTTTAGGTATTTGGCAAGTGGCGGCTTCACCGCTGCTTCTAGTATTGTAGCTTATTTCATTATCTATAATTATATCCTAAAACAACAAGATATCCGCCTAGATGGCTATTTAATTACCGCTCCAATTGCCGCTTTAGGACTCGAAGCCGTATTTACTTTTCTGCTAGGTTTTCTGCTCAATAAGTATTTAGTTTTTACACAATCTAACCTCAAAGGACGCATTCAGTTATTTAGATACGGAACAGTTTTCTGTACTAATATCCTACTCAATTATGCCCTAATGAAAATTTTGGTAGAAGGTTTTCAATTTTACCCATCAATCTCCAAAGGCTTAATTACAATAGTTTTAGCTGTATTCAGTTACTTCTCACAAAAATATTTCTCGTTCAGGGTAAAAAAGGATGTCTAATTTTTTGAAGCGCAAAGCTAGTGCTGCTATTTCCCGATAGTCCTGCTTTCCGCTACAATTCCCGATAAAATCGGGATATTTCCGCTACAATCAGGGCTATTTACAAAAATCATTGCTAGACAAACCAAAACCAGAAGCCTAAAATGTCCTTGTACATCTTTATGGTTCAAATCAAAATAAGTAATCTTTGTCATTTTCTACTAAAACAGTAGTATTTTCTTGCAATCCTAGCCCAAATCAGCTAATTTAGTGCAATTAACAAGATGTATAAATGAGCGATTTTAACGACTTTAATAATGAGCAAGTTGCCAAATTGCCTAGACATTTAAGGCAATTTATAGTAGAGCAAAATTATGAGAAATACACGCCAATTGACCAAGCGGTTTGGCGTTATGTAATGCGTCAAAACTATAGTTATCTAAAGCACGTAGCTTATTATCCGTACATTAAAGGCTTAAACAGGGCTGGTTTAAGTATCGAGTATATTCCCGATTTGCAAACCATGAACGACAATTTGGGCAAAATTGGTTGGGGTGCCGTAACCGTTGATGGTTTTATTCCACCAGCGGCCTTTATGGAATACCAAGCTTATAGAGTGTTGGTAATTGCAGCCGATATCCGCCAAATTAACCATATTGAATATACACCTGCACCAGACATTATTCACGAAAGTGCTGGTCACGCCCCTATTATTGCAGATACAGATTACAATGCTTACCTAAGTTATTTCGGTTCAATCGGTGCAAAAGCGATGTTTTCTAGCAAAGATTTTGAGCTTTACGAAGCCATCCGCAGACTTTCGATTTTAAAGGAAGCCGTAAATGTAGATGAAGCTGAAATCGCGAAAGCAGAAAAGGAACTAAAGTTCATTGCAGAAAACATGGGCGAACCATCAGAAATGGCTTTATTAGGCCGTCTACACTGGTGGACAGTTGAATATGGCTTAATTGGTACATTGGAAAATCCGAAGATTTACGGTGCGGGTTTACTTTCGTCAATTGGAGAAAGTGCTACCTGTATGGACCCGAAAATCAAGAAGCTCTGGTACGATATTAACACCATCAATTACTCTTACGACATTACGCAAGAGCAGCCACAACTGTTTGTAACGCCAACTTTCCAAAACCTGATTGACGTTTTAGAAGCTTTCGCCAATACCATGGCATTTAGACGTGGCGGCTCCGAAAGTATTTTAAAAGCCATCGAATGTAAAAACCCAAGCACGGCGGTTTACAGCTCTGGTTTGCAAGTTACAGGCGTGTTTACAGATGTTGGTATCAGCAAAGATGATGAAGTAACTTTCATTAAAACTACTGGTCAATCTGCATTGGCTTTTGATGGAAAAGAACTAGAAGGACACAGCAAACATTACCATAAGGACGGTTTTTCATCGCCAGTTGGCAAGTTAAAAGCTATAGAAAAATTGCTGGAAGACCATACATTGGAAGACTTAACTGCTTTGGGTATTAAAGTTGGCGAGCGTGGAATGCTAACTTTTGAAAGTGGCATTAATGTGAATGGCGTAGTAAAAGAAATCATCCGCAAAGGCGATAAAACGATATTAATTGCCTTTGAAGATTGTACCGTAAAAGAAGCAAATGGAAATATCTTGTTCCAACCAGAATGGGGAACTTATGATATGGCTATTGGCGAGCAAATCGTATCAGTTTTTAACGGTGCTGCCGATAAAGATGCTTACGAAGAAATTACCCATATTAGCGAGCAGTTAACTCACAAACTTGTTTACGATGAAGGCACAAAACGTTTGCATGCCTTGTATCAACAAGTGAGAGATATTCGTGAGGCTGGCGAAGGCACAGAGAAATTAGCAGACATTTTTAACGAATTGAAAACTAAATTCCGCTACGATTGGCTTGCCGCTTTGCAGATTTTAGAGATTTTGCATCATACAGCTAGCAATCCGGCTTTAGAAAATGAAGTAAGGATTTATTTAGAAATGAAAGCGGCTAACGAGAAAGAGTTAACGAAATTAATCAATGATGGTTTTCATGTTATCGCTAATCCGGTTACGCAATTAATTGCTGTGGAGGATTAATAGGCTCTTCGTCATTTCGATGAGGAGGAACGACGAAGAGAAATCTAGCAAATTGCTAATGATAGTTGCTAGATTTCTCCTATCGTCGAAATGACGGAAGCAAAATCAATTATTCTTCTTTACGTATTTCGTCAATATCACAATCATTTGCTCATTGATTTTTCCTTCAACCTGTTCATGATTATCGTGAACCAACCTGATTTTCTTAACCACTGTACCTTTTGGCGCACTAAAGCTTGTTCCTTTAACATCCAAAGCCTGGGTTAAAACTACTGTATCTCCGTTTTCCAACACATTACCAAAAGCATCTGTATGAACCGCAGCCACTTCCAATCCACTCAATCCCCACTGCATCACATCTTCATCTAAATCGACCATACTTAATACGCCGCTAGCCCAATCTTCATCCTTATAGTTTTGTAAAACACGATAGCTCAAAGCTTGCACACTTGGCTCTGGGTTCCAAATGCTGCCTTCTACCACACGCCAGTAAAAACTTTGGTCGGTTGCTTCAATATTTGCAGCACATTCTTCGCATAATGCAACTTGGTTCTCAATTGCATCCTCTTTTTTCGGGCTTACCGTATAGCTAGCTGTCGCTTCGTTTTTACTACACAATTCACACAATCCTTCGCTGCGTTCTTTTAGTTTTTCTAACATCTTTATTTAATTGGAACGCAAAGGTATCGATAAAGAAATCGGTTATCAAATGAGTGACGAATATCAAAATACCGAAAAATACGGATGAGATAATGTAGCTAGCAAGCTTAATTTTATTCACTATAATGAAAATTCAGATGAAACAACACATCGCATTTCTGGCTATCCTTAGCTTGTTTCTATTAAACGGCTGTGATAAAAAAGCTGAACCAGAACCAACGCCAAAGGAAGAAGAAAAAAAACTCGAGCCTACATTGACTATTCAATTTGAAAAAACATCCCTCGATGGTATTGGTTTTATGGAGTAAAAAGTTATCCCACTACCAATAATGATACTACTATTCAAAGTTTAGCATTAAACCCTACACAAGACGTGATATTTTTAGGCGCAAATTTTCTGCATAATGGCGACAACCATTTGCGCCACGTAATCATTAAGAAAGAAAACAATAAATGGCAGAAACCAATAATTATTACACCTAGCTATGATGATGGAAAAGGGAACAGACCCAAGTTCCCTGTTAAATATCACTACAACCATAGCTTTTGGTTTCATGATTACGTAATCAACAGTTTCAGTGATGATGCTGGTCTTGACGGTTTCGTTTCGCGACAGCAAAATCCAGAAAAAACGGACACTCATCGTGACCAGCAAGTGATGTTCTTAGCTTCAAAAAACTCCTTCGTCGCAACTGCTGTCATTCCTATTCAAGATGGTTATGATAAATTGTATAATTGCGCTGGGTCAGAAATATTACCTAGTAAGGTTAAGGCAAATACAAGGATTTATCAGTGGCATAATTTCACTTGGATGACCTCAAATAGCTCAGACAATACCAATAGACCAGATTGCTGTGTACCAGATCATATGGCTGCTAGTCCAGACTTAAAAGGCAGCACATTTAGCAAACTGATGCTATATACGGGCTTAGGAAAGTTGTATCATACGCATATTGCTCCTGCCGCACACCATCAACAAGAAATTATACTCAATAGAGATATAGTAGGCTATGGCAACAAACTTTGTGTGGGCATTGATAATAAAAGACATGTTTGGCTAGGAACAGAAAAGTCGGGAATGTTTAGAAGCGTTACTCCACTGCCATAAAATCTCTATCTTTGCGGCCAACAAAGATTTTTATTCATGAATATCATCATTACTGGAGCAAGTAGCGGCATAGGTTTCGAAGCAGCTTTAGAACTTAGTTTAGACACAAAAAACAAGGTGGTTTGCATTGCTCGTTCTGCAGACAAACTACGTAAATTGCACGAAATTGCAAAAAGCATTACGCCAGAATGCACACTTTTACCCGTAGCTTTTGATTTAGTAAATGATGACTATAATGCGCTTATTCCTTTCATTGAACAAAAATTGGGTACCGTAGATATTTTGATTAACAACGCGGGTGCTTTAATTAACAAACCTTTATTAGAAACTACAGAAGTTGATTTAGCGGAGATGCTGGAACATAACGTGATGAGCCATTTTAAAATGACACGTTACACGTTGCCTTTTATGAGTGCGGGTGCACATATCGTAAATATCGGTAGTATGGGTGGTTTTCAAGGCAGTGTGAAATTCCCAGGATTAGCGGCCTATTCTGCAAGTAAAGCGGCTTTGCATACGCTAACTGAATGCATGGCGCAAGAATTAATTGCTACTGGAATTAAAATCAATTGTTTGGCTTTAGGTTCTGCACAAACAGAAATGTTGGAAGCAGCTTTCCCAGGTTACGAAAGTCCAGTAATGGCTTTTGAAATGGGTAAATATGTGGCTGATTTTGCAAGAACCGGACATAAGTTTTTTAATGGAAAAGTATTGCCTGTAGCAGTGACAACTCCTTAGTTGGCAGTTTTCAATTTTCAGTTAGCAGTTTTATAGCATGATGCTAGGCAACACACAATGAAGCAGCTAAACAATCTAACAACCAATTAGTTTTCCACATTTTTTGGTTCTAAAGCTTTGGTTAGTTAAGTTTGAAACAATGAAGAAAATACTCTTAACCATCTTATTGCTCGGTAGTATTGCGTTCAGCTCTAAAGCTCAGGACAATGTGTCTTTAACGATGCAGTATCAAAAGATGATGGAGAAGGTAATTAGCGGCATCCCGGCGGTGGCTAATTCTACTTCAAACAAAATCATGGACTTTGCTAAATCACTAATTGGAACTAGATATCGTTATGCTTCTAGTAACCCTGCGGTTGGTTTTGATTGCTCTGGTTTTGTGAGCTACGTTTACAAACAATTTGGTTTTACTGGTGCTCGTTCTTCTGCAGATTTCGCTAAAAAAGGTAAAGCTATTAAATTGGCTGATGCTAAAGTTGGCGATGTTTTAGTTTTCACAGGTTCTAATTCTAAAGTTAGAAGACCAGGTCACGTTGGTATCATCTATTCTATCGACGAAGAAGGAAAAATCAAATTTATTCACTCTTCTTCTGGTAAAGCTAAAGGCGTAACTATTACCGATTTAGAAGGCTACTACAAAAACCGTTTCTTAAAGGCGGTTACTGTGATGGAGTAATTCAATTTCCAATTCGCAATTTCCAGTTTTGATTCCCCCGCTGATTAACGCAGATTTTCTCCGCAGATTTCAGATGATTTTCTTGGCCCGCAAAAACTAGGTTTCCCTAAAGTTTATTCTCGATACTGTTCCTGACTTCCGGACTACTTAAAGCAACAACACTTTCAAAGCATCTGCAACTTTACCGTAAGCAATTAGTTCTTTGGCAAACGCATGCAATTCTCTTTCTCTGTTCGTTTCATCGCCAATAGTAGCATCTAGAATATCTTTCACGTTTGCATTCCATTGCATTTCTGAAACTTCTTCGTCACTTGGTAAATGTTCTTCATTACCTAACAAGCCCAAATCATTTCCAGTAAGTATTTTAGAGCGACGAACGGAAAGTGGCAAAGCATCTACGCCTATTCCCAATGTGGTTAACGGTTTTGGAACCGTAAACAAACTTTCTGGTGTTACACGACTATACCAATTCCCACCTAAACGAGCTACTAAATCTATTTTTTGTTGGTCAATTTTACCTTCTGTGTCTAGAATTTCTTCCTTAACGTGGATGACTTTAATTTCAGCTAATACTAAATTTCCAGCACCGTGTTGGTCTCCCAAAGGGATAATTTGATTAACAACGCATTCCAATTGAACGGGTGCTTCGGCAACTCTTGGCGGTTTAACCAAATGCGATGTTTCCATGGTAAAACCTGCTTTTTCAAACTCGTTTACGCCTTGTCCGTATTCTGTGCTCGACAAACTTGTTTGTTGCACCATAGCGTAGTTCACAATATTGATGACACACTCTCCTACCTCTTTTACGTTTTCTAGCGTATGCTTGGTGGTATTATCTCGTACCCTACGTGCTGGCGAAAAAATACAAATAGGTGGGTTTGTACTAAATAAGTTAAAAAAACTAAACGGACTGAGATTAACGTTTCCCTCAGCATCAATTGTTGAAGCCAAACATATAGGACGTGGTGCAATGGCGTACTGCAAATAATTTTGCAATTGCATTGGAGAAAGGTCTTCGCATTTTAGTGTCAGCATGATAAAAGTTGAAACGTTTTAAAGTTGGAAAGTTGAAATGTTTTAATGCAGGATGTAAATAAGTTATTTGTTTTTCGCATTTAGTTTCTTTTGTGCTTCGAAGGATTTCAGGTAACTGATGAAACTTTTTGCTTTCGAGGAAAACTCAACTGATTTTTTGTACAAATTTTCGTAATCTACTTTATTTATTTTTTCGCATTCGAATAGTATAATTAGTTTGTTCCTTAGTTCTCCAGACGAGCCTTTTGCATAAACTAGGAACCGAATAAAGTCTGGATTATTATTGTATTCAAATCCCTCAGCGACATTGTCGGATAAAGACATCGCAGCCCGTCTAATTTGGTCCTTCAATCCAAAGTCCGACTTGATAGGCTCTAAATCAGAAATCCGATAAACTTCAACTGCAATTTCTTTCGCAATTTGCCAAACTTCTAAATCCTCAAACCTTTCTATTTTCGCCATTAAGTTTATGAGTTATGCAAAACAACATTCCAACTTTTCAACCTTATAACTTTACAACACTAGCTTTTTTTCAAAGCTAGTATCGAAAAATCAGTATCAACCTTGGTGATGTTGTTACTCAATGCGCCCAAACCCGTAATTTCCATTTCTACATGGTCGCCGGCTTGTAGCCATTGCACTTGATAGTTAGGGTCGTTCAATAAACCTGTACCGTTTAACTCTAAGAAACAGCCAGTACCCACAGTTCCAGAACCAATTACATCGCCAGGCAAAATATCTACGCCGTAAGCGCAACGCTCAATAATTTCCGCAAAAGTCCAATCCATATCGGCCATGTTGCCGCTAGAAACCTCGATGCCGTTAACCTTGCAGGTCATTTTTAGGTTGTAAGCATTACCAACGTGATTATCTTTCGCAGCTACTTTATATTGCTCCAATTCATCTGGCGTTACCAACCACGGACCAATTACGGTAGAAAAATCCTTTCCTTTTGCCGGACCGAGATTTAATAACATCTCTTCCATTTGCAAAGTGCGGGCACTCATATCGTTCATGATGGTGTAACCAGCGATGTATTCATCGGCTTCTGAAGCTTTGATGTTACGACCTTTTTTACCGATGACCACAGCTACTTCCAACTCAAAATCTAATTTTTGGAAATGGTCTGGCATACATTCAATTTCGCCCGGACCTTGAATAGCATTATGGTTAGTGAAGTAAAAAATCGGATATTGGTCGAACTCGGCAATCATATCTACCTTGCGGTTTCTACGAGCCGCAGCCACGTGCTGTCTGAAAGCGTAGCCATCTCTACAAGAAGTTGGATGCGGAACTGGTGCCAAAAGTTCGTAAAAAACTTCTTCCTTTGGAGAAAGTGAGCCATCCAAAATCTCCTGATTAACTTTCTTCGCTCTTTCCATTAAAGGCTCGCCACCTTCTAGAAAAGCGTTCATGTTATCGGGTATCAATTTATCACAAGAATTAAGATTGTAAATATGACCATTGGCGTAAATGCCTAAATGCTCTTTATCTTCTGTTTTATAGGATACAAGCTTCATTTTATAAATATTTTTAGTTAGCGATGTAAAATCCACATCCCAATGGAACAACAATATTTATTGGAGATGGTTTATAATTGGATGTGTTCAAAGCTATGAAAGCATTATGGGTTTTCCAAAATCTGTTGAATGATAAGTATCAGTTTAAACTTATATTTCTTATCTTGGAAAACACACAAAAGAGCCACATTATGAAACCAATTAAGAAATTCGTTGCCCTAGGCATTGGGCTATGTCTTGCTGCATGCTCCATGTATGCGCCAAATTATTTCGGGACTAAGTATCCGCCCACCGAAATGGTAAAAAGCTATTACGCAACAAAGGATATTGATAGACCTTTTGAAGTGATTGGACACATGAATGCCCGTACCGGCTGGTCGGAATCCAGTCAGGAACAAACTAGAAAGCAGGTGATTCAAAAAGCAATGCAGATTGGCGCAGACGGCGTAGTGTTTTCGGAGCTGAATAGACAGGTAAACGAGAAAACTACAGACGATTTTACTATCAAGGTAGAAGTGATCAAGTTTAAATAGTTAACTATTTTTTGTTATTCTTTACACTGTATAATGGTTAAGCCATCAATTAAAATCTGATTTACAAACAATTGCTTATAGCAAGCGGTTAATGTAAATATGGAGACAACTTTGACTAAAAGCCCAAGTACTAATAAATTGCAAAAAGGTGCAAGAATAGCTCTTGGGCTTTTTATGGTTTTGGCAGGCATTGGCCACCTTACCTTTCAACGGAAGGAATTTCAAGCACAAGTACCTAATTGGGTGCCCATAGATAAAGACACGACTGTATTACTTTCTGGTGTGGCCGAAATTGCTTTAGGTTTAGCCATGCTATTCTATAAAAAAGAACGCCCGAAAGTTGGTATTGTGCTAGCGCTGTTCTATATCGCAGTATTTCCGGGAAACATTGCGCAATACCTTAACCAACGTGATGCTTTTGGCTTAAACACTGATAAAGCACGACTAGCTAGGTTATTTTTCCAACCTGTATTAATTGCTTGGGCATTATGGAGTACTGGTGCGTTCCGTTACCTTAAGTCTAAAAGAAGGATTGGGTAGTTCATTCGTTAACTTGTTCATTTCATACTGCTAACCACATACCCACCTGCCAAATACTTTTTCAAATCAGGTACTAATACCGCAAACGGTTTCCACCTACAACTGTTTATATCTTAAATACATTAATTAAATAGATATGGGATTTATTAAGAACGCCTTAATAGGCATCGCAATTTACAAAGCGTTTGAATACTTGACTAAACCAGACGCATTTGGAAGAACAAAAATTGATGAAATTAAAGAAAAAGCTCCCGAGTGGATTGATACAGCTAAATCTATCAAAGCCGACTTAGAAGAAGGCAAAGTGCCGCAAGCATTGTAGTAAACATAATTTAAAAGGAGGTGCTAATGAACACTCATAATATAGAACCAGAGGATGAGGAAGTATCGAACTTGGAACAGTTTCAAGTAGGTAGATCAAAAGATAAATCGACGGATGCTTCTGAAGGTGACGATAGCGATTACACACCACAAGAAAAAGAATTTGCTGACGGTGAGGGAACGCAATTGGCAGAGGCTTTTGACGAGGAAGGCGATGAAAATGACGATGATAATTAAGTCTGATTTTTTTTTCAATTTTTTTAAAACCTTTCTATTACTTATCGGTTATTAAAGTATTCTTCAAAGAAATAGTTTGTTTGGTTTAAAGCCCAGAGACGGATGTCTGTGGGCTTTTTCATTGAATAAAATATAGAAAGTCATTTTTTTATATATGCTGTAGTTTCAGAAGATGAAAATGGCAAGATCTGCTCAAAAAATAACATTTTTAGCCTAATTACTTAACCATTTCACCCTAGCGGGATATCGTTGTGCATAGCCCATTACTAGTTGCAAGATATAATGATTGCCTTTGTACCCCTGCAGGTGCTCTTTAATTTCAACTTCATCAAGGGATTGCTGCGCATCTACATATCCCATACGACAGAAACTACCTTTTTCTACATAAATACAACCCTGCTCTTCGTTTGCCCTTCCCTGTTGCAAAATCATGAAACTTGGCATGGCTGTGGCAATGTGTGCTAGCAACTGCTCCACCGCTTCGTTATGCACCGTCAATGCTGGCATTTCCTGTTCAGAACGTAACACTGAAGCTTTACCATAGCGACAAAAACGCTGATCTATCTGGAACTTCTCAGACATTTCTGCCAAATAATTAAGTCCGTCTACCTCTCTATCAAAAGTTTTTACTGACTGATGTTGTTTAGGCAAGGGACCAACTGCCAGATAACTATAACCGTTAACAGCTACATAATGGTACAAACCGTATTTTGCCTCAAAACGTTTAAGGGCACTATTATAAATCGGCCACAAACGCTGTATTTCCGCACATTCCAAAAGCAGAGCCATCAATTCGGAGCCGCAGCGTTCGAACGAAATGGCATAAATATCACGTAAAAAATGTTGTCTTCTTGCGCTGTCAGTATTACCACTAAAATGCGAGGCTACTCTTTTTTTAAGATTGATTGCCTTACCCACGTAGATCACCTTACCTCCACGATTATGGAAATAGTAAACACCTGCACTTTCTGGTAAAGCTTTAAAATCGGCCTCGGGCACGTTGGGTGGCAAGCGTTGTTCTGGAGATGCTTTCGAAATCATTCCTTTAATGAGCTGCTTCTCGTCCTTCGCTAACAACATACCGAATAAAATAGCGGTTGCTTCAGCATCTCCCATGGCCCTATGTCTATCCTTTAACTCGATAGCCACAGCGCTACAAAGTTTACCCAAGCTATAAGATGGCAACCCTGGTATCAATTTTCTCGACAAGCGAACTGTGCAGAGCTTAGTTGCATTCCATGTTAAGCCGCAGGCAGCTAACTGTCCTCTTAAAAAAGAGTAATCAAAGTTGACGTTGTGAGCCACAAAAACACAATCAGATAATAACTGGTAAACCTCATCAGCCAGTTCCGCAAAGGTTGGAGCATTAGCCACCATGGCTTCATCTATCCCCGTTAACGCAGTAATATGTAAAGGAATTGGCATTTCAGGATTAACCAATCGGCTCCAACGCTTTGTTACTTTATTACCATCATGCAATAGAATAGCAATCTCGGTTATCCTACTATTAGATACACTGCCCCCAGTAGTTTCTATATCCACTACTGCATATTTTATTGCTACAGAATTTAGAGATTTAGATTTCGCTACCTTTGCCATACCGCAAATATTACTAATTTTATTAGTAAAAACAAGCAGAGATTCAAGTTTATTTAGCTAAATAATTTCATTTAAAGCTGCATCACCCAAACATTGATATCATCTGAAGCAGGAATATCTAGTTTTTTCCTAATGCGATATTTTTTTCCTTCTACGGAACGAACTGACGTTTTGGTATACCTAGCAATTTCTTTAGTATAGAAACCTAGGCGTAACTGTGCGCAAATCAGTAAATCTGAAGTCACCAAATTAGGTGCTTGCTCCATTAATTTCTGTATAAATACTGGATGGAATTCTTGAAATCTAATCAGGAAGGCTGGGTCATTAGCCATTGCCAAATTAATAATATCCTTAAGTACATCATCTTCCACCTTATCATTTAACTTTTTCGTTTTAAGATAAGCCAACTTCTCCTCAAGATGTTGCTGTTTCTCTTTCAATAACTGGTCTACTCTTTTATGCCGCTTACTAAACTTCGCCCAAAAATAAATTAGCGCAGAAGTAATTAAAATACAGATAACAATAAGTAAAGTATAATTCGTTTTCTTGTCTTCAAAAACCTCCTCCTTATCTTCTACAATCATTTCTGAGGCAGTTTTCATTGCACGACTATCTACAGGAATTAGACTATCCGTAAGTTTGCTAAATTCCTTTAAATGCTCTTGCGACTTTTCAAGATTACCAATTTCTTCGTAAAGCCAAGCCAATTTCTGATTACACGCTTTAATATTTCCAATATTTTTAGTACGAACAGCTAAACTCAATGCTTTCTTGTAGTTGATAACCGCTCTATCGAGTTCTTTCTTAGCTATATTAATTTCGCCGTAGCCCATGTAAATCTCTACTGCGTACTTTTCTAGGTTATGCTCTTTTACTAATGTTAGAGATAAATCGAAATAATGATGAGCAGAATCGTAATTCTTCTTCATGGAATAAGCTCTACCAATACCTACAGCCTGAATTAATGCTAGAGCCTTTGCATTACCTTTTCCAACTATCTTATTGCCATAAAAGAAAGACTTTTTACGGTAGTACAGCAATGAATCTACATTTAGTGGAATTTCAGTATTACCTGTAATATTATTAGCAAAAATGGCGTAAACTCTACCTAGATTACTATTTTTAGCTTGACTTTCAGTAATTTGCGCAGCGTAAATCAAAGCTTGGTTTAAGCACTCTCTACTTTTATCAAAAAAAAACAATCTACTATAACAATTTCCTCTCAAGGCATAGAGATGCGACATTTTAGCGAATTCTCCAGATTGTAAAATCACTTTTTCCCAATCATTCAGAAAACGAAGTGCCTCTTCGAACTGGTTTCTGTTAAAAAGATGTACACCTTTGGTTAATACCGCTGCAGTTAAACCTTTAGTATAATTAATGTTTTTCGCAGCTTCAATTGCCTTATCCGTTAGCGCAATACTCGAATCGAAATCCGTTACATCTTTTGCACGAGTGTTTAAACTGTCTATATCCTGCTTAGTTACCTGAGCAAAGGCAGTAGAAAAAATAAAAAGTATAGGTAGGATCGGCTTAAAGCTTCTTAAAAACATAGGATGAAGCGTAAAAATTTTCAGTAACAAACCTACAAAATATTCCTATAAACCTTTGCTAATCAACTCTAAAAAAGAGTAAAACTCATAATTCAAATTAAACATATCAACTGATTTTCAATATTTTTTCGAAAACAGGGGTAACAACTTTAAGGTGTACTTGATATCTCAGTGAAACAACAATGAATATTAACCTTAAATGATTAATGAAAAGTTTCTGTAATCATTTCATCGTCATTTAATAAAACTTAAAAATTATGAAAAATCGTATTCAAATCATCGGAATTTTAGCCTTAGCGCTGGTAACTTTTTTCGCCTGTAAAAAAGATGTAGAAGAACTTCAGAAAGACGAGCGTTTTTCTGTAGCTATTAAAGTAGCCGCAGAAAGAGGCACAACAGAAAATGCCATTTTAGTTGGCAGCAAAGTAGAGCTAAAAGCAGCCTTGAGCAAAAAAGGAGAACCAGTAATCATTAAAAAAGTATCGACCAAAAACAACGTATTTGTTCCCGTACTGGATGATGTTAAACCTGTAGATCCAAGTAAAGGTTGTTGGTCGGAAATATCAGCCTATGCTGCTGCTCACATGGCAGAATGGCAAGCCTTAGCCAACCAAACCTGTACAACCGTAATTAGATGTATTACTTGTCCAAATTCTGGTGGCGGTTTATTTGTGATGTACGCCATTGAACCAAACAGCTTTAACTGTAATGTGTTAGAATTTGAAATGCAACACAGCTTAGCAATATTTAACTATGGTGATAACGAATTAGACAGTGAGGCAGTAGCAAGCGTGATTAGCAAAGGCAAATAAAAACATTAAGAATTGCACACAAAGAACATGAATAACGAAGGGGCCCAAAAGCCCCTTCATTCGTTAAAAACAACCAAATATTAAAAATCTAATGATGCACCATTTCGTACACCCGATGCATATACATCGCCTCATCTATGGCATGTACGAAATCATGCAGTTCTGCTCTGGTAAACTTCAAACAAATATCTGGAAACGGCGTAGCTAAGATCACAACTCTATTACCATCTGGACTGTATTCGAAAAACTTATCGAAATTAAGTTGCCTAGCCACGTTAGTAAACTCGTAAAACTGATTAAACGAAAAGCTGAGCAGTAAGCCGGGCTTCCAAACATTAATCATTTTACAGTTATTGCATTGCGTAATCTGTATATCGCCAGAATTTGCAATCATCGTTTTTTTACACATATTAAATAGAGCTGATGTTGCAAATAGCTAATTATTTAGAATAATTCCAAATAACATTTGAGATTATTTTTTTATTCATGAAAATCAGCCACTTAAAAATAATACAATCAAAATAAAACTTGAATTGTTAGATCTAAAGCTGAGCATAGCCGAAACTAAAAATTTAAGCAGATGAAAAAAGAAAGCATCTTAGTGGAGAGAACTTTTAACGCTCCCGCAGCCAAAGTGTGGACTGCCTTAACAGATACCAATGAAATGAAAAAATGGTATTTCGACATTGAAAAATTTGAACCTAAAGTTGGCTTTAAATTCGACTTTATGGGCGGACCAGATAGTGGACCACAATACTTACACTTATGTGAAATTACGGAAGTTGCCGAAAACGAAAAACTAGCATACTCATGGCGTTACGACAATTATCCTGGAAACTCTTTAGTATGCTGGCAATTGATGGACAAAGGCGACAAAACCATTGTAAGATTGGTACATTCTGATGTGCAAACGCTAGCCGAAGGCGGAACCGACTTCTCCAAAGAAAGCTTTACCGAAGGTTGGAATTACATTTTACATACCAGCTTAAGAGCACACCTGGAAGGTGAAGAAGATTAAGCTAGCGCTTTGCAGATACGCTTAATCAATCCCGGACCTTCGTAAATAAACCCAGTGTACAACTGTATTAACGAAGCTCCGGCAGCTAGCTTTTCCTCTGCATCTTTAGCAGAGTGAATACCACCTACACCAATAATTGGAAAAGCCTTGCCAGATTTTTCCGATAAATAACGGATCACTTCTGTAGAACGATTGGTTAGCGGCTTGCCACTTAGACCTCCCATTTCACCTTTGAGGTTTTCTGGAGCATACAAACCCTCTCTGCTAATGGTTGTGTTAGTGGCAATAACACCTGCAATCGCTGTTTCCTTCACAATCTCGATGATGTCATCCAATTGTTCATCGGTTAAATCTGGTGCAATTTTCAATAGAATTGGTCGAGATATGCTGTTTTTACAATTACGCTTTTGCAAAGTGTTTAACAGTTCCATTAAAGGCGCCTTCTCTTGCAATGCACGCAACCCTGGCGTATTTGGAGAACTTACGTTCACAACGAAATAGTCAACCACATCAAACAACCTGTCAAAACACTTGATATAGTCGTAAACCGCATCTTCATTCGGTGTGTTTTTGTTTTTGCCAATGTTCCCACCCACAATAATCTCCGGATGTCTGTCCTTTAATAGGCGCAAACGTTCTGCCATCGTATCTACACCTTTATTGTTAAAGCCCATGCGGTTAATCAGCGCAGCATCTTCTGGCAAACGGAACATACGAGGTTTATCATTACCAGGCTGTGGCAAAGGCGTCACCGTACCTACTTCAATAAAACCGAAACCCAAATTACTCAGCGCTTCTACGTATTCTCCATTTTTATCAAAACCTGCGGCCAAACCTACCGGATTTTTAAACTTTAGTCCAAAAACCTCACGTTCTAAGCCCCTAAAGCTTACATCGTAACTTCCCCTCAGCACCGATTTGCCAAAAGGAAACACATCATTAAACCATTTAAGGCGTTTTACCACAAAATGGTGTACATTTTCTGGGTCGAATTTGAAGAATACAGGTTTTACCAAACGATACATGATGCGAAGATAGCAAAAAAGCAAAGCTTAACATTTCCTTAATTTAAATTTAGAAAAGCGCCTGCACAGCACTTGGCAAAAGCAGTCCTTTGCTTTCGCTAATCCCGATGGCAGCCTGTGCAAGACCTAAGCAAAAGATTAAGAATTAAAATCATTGCTTAACATCGGGAAACCGCTTCGCCAAGGTTTATTTTACAACGCTACTGCACTTACGAGTAGCTATATATTTGAACTGACACATCGTAAACACGCAGACCTTATTCATCTAATTCATGTAAGTTGCACATAAAAAACTTCGTAAGTTCTTAAAACTTACGAAGTTTACACAGCTACAATTTTACTACCCTATAACGTATCCTTTTTCTTCTTGTTAAACAAACCTTTCAGCTTATTACCAATTTCGTTAGTCGCTTTCTCTACTGCTTTTTTCTTCAAAGTATCTACTTTCTCTTTTGCCTTAGCTTCTAGCTCTGCTTTCTTCTCGGCAACTACCTGATTAACCACTGCTTTTGCAGCACCACTAGCAGTTCCGTCGCCAGCGCCGTATTTTAGCTTGATGTTCGGTTTTAAGAAAGTACCCAACAAATCCGCATTAATTTTAATGGTTTCGCCCATAGATACGTTTGTGCCCAACTTACTGTTTAACGCAGCCATTGCAGAATTTGCAGCTTCGTTAGCTTTCGTGCCCAACATCGCCCTTGGCACATTCAAAATCAAATCGTAATCCATAGATTGGTCTATACCATTAGAACCCGCCACATTCATAGCTATGCCTTTAACTTTAATATCAAAAGGCGCTACAATTAAACGACCGTTATCAATTCTGAACTTCGTTTTCAAATCATTAACCTCTAGTTTCTTCATCTCGGTTACGCCTAAAGTATTGGCCAATTTAGTTACGGGTTCAAAACCATCTACCACCGCTTGAATGATATTTGCTAAACCTTCTGCATTAATAGAAGAATAAATCGGCATCATTTTCTCGTCCAAATCAGAATTGAATTTCAAATTGGTAGAGAAACTACCTTTAGCATATTGCGCAATTGGCGCCAGCAACTTCACGGTATTAAACATATTAAACGCCTGCTGAATATCAATTTTCTCCATTCCAAAATCTACATCCACTTTCGGTTTTTTAGGATTGATAGTCGCATACGAACCATTCATTTTGACAGTTCCGCCAACCATATCCATACCTAAATTTTTAAAGTAAACCGTTCTATCCTTTACCTGCAACGCTCCTTTTGCATTCTTGATATCATATTTATCATACTTCAACTGGTTTGCTTTTAAAGCCATATTGAAATTGATATTCGCTGGCACCTCAAAAACAGTCAATGGCACTTCTTCCTTTTTAGTTTCTTCGGTAGTTTTCGGTCCCATCAACTCATTTACATCAATATAATTAGATGATAAATTGAAATTACCTTCCAACAATTGGTTCTTTTTGAAAACGTAATTCAAGTAGTTATTTATTGAACCATTTGCATCAAAATCACTTTTACCAAGCTTCGCTACCAAATTACTCAAGGTAATATTCTTCGGACTGAAAGTCATTTTAGCAGATGGGATACTTACCGGCATTGGTACATTTTTACCAGCGTACACGAAATTGCTCGCCTGCATTTGTCCCGAAGCTTTAAAATCTTGGTATTGCCCTTTATCTACAGATGATTTTCTACCTGCAGCCTGAACATCAGCCAACACCACGCCAGAAATCGTCATGTCTTTCAATGGGAAGATTGTAGTCAGTTGTTTCAAATCTAAGTTTCCTTTCAAAGCCATATCCACAAATGGGTCGCTCATTGGGTTCTTCACCAACAAACGTCCATCCAAAGGTGCTTTACCAAACTCTAAATGGAAAGCTGGAATGTTCACTACCGTATGGTCTAAAACTCCGTCTGGGTTAGCAATATTTGCTTTCACTTGAATGTTATTGATAGCAGATGGCAACGATGGATATTTGATTTTTCCATCTACAATGCCCAAGTTCAAATTAAAAGTTGGGATAGTTTTTTCGTTGTAAGTTCCTTTCACTACACCATCTACGCCAAATTTTCCAGTCGCTTCCATATCCTTAAAATTGGCGGCATAAATTGCCGGAATTAACGAAAGGAAGTTCTTCAAATCAGATTGTTGTGCATCAAATTTTAAATCCATTACCATATCGGTTTGATTAGGCATTGCCAAATAACCCACTGCCGAAAGCACCAATTCGTTCAGTTTGATTTTATTTTCGCCAAACGTGAACTTCATTTGCTTCATATCCATTTCTAAAGGCAAACTCGCATCTAAAACAACGCCATTTAAGTATGGAATACCGCCATATTTTACCGTCAATTTTTCGATATCAGATAAAGTGGTTAGCGTAAAAATATCTTGCGTAAAGTTCCCTTTACCACTATGGTTCAAGTTTTCGGCTTGCAAAAAGAAATTCAACGATGCATCGTCATAAGTGATTTTTCCTTTCTCAATCGAGTATTTTTCTAACGCAGCTTTAAATGCAGTACTAGCCGTATCGCCGGGTTTTGCAGCAGTATCTGGTTTCATAATATCCCAATTTGCTTTGCCACTTTTCAGTACTTTTGCCAAAATGGTGGGTTCTTGCAAACTCACTGCATTAATTTCGTAGGTTTCGCCTTTAATTACGCTCATTAAATTCAAATCGAGCTGCAGTTGTTTAATGTTGGCTAGGGTATCTTGCGCAAAACTGTCTACACCAATAACCGATAAATCGTTTAAACGAATACCCATTTTCGGGAAGGAACGAATTAAGGTCAGGTCAAATTCTTTGAAATCTACTTTGGCATTTACTTTCTCGTTAATAACCGATTTTACTTTGGCAACAATCTGGTCTTTAAAAAGATAAGGTACAGCCGCCGCAGAAATTAGCAGTACGGCGAAAACGATAGCGATGGTAATTAATACTTTTTTCATGGTGTGTTATTTGTGAAACAAAAATATGTTTTTTCGTTGATTTATAGATGTTTGGTTTTTTGGATGTTTAGATTTTTGGTAATTGGAATTTGATGATTGGTTATTGATTTATTGGTTTTTTTCTCTTGAAAACGCTCGTTCCGGTTTCAATGGCAAATGTAGTCCCGCTTTACGCTGTAATCTTTTTGCCTTCTGTTTGCCGTCATTTCGAACGCATGTGAGAAATCTACAAGCTATGTTTCACTAACTAACAGATTTCTCGGTCGTTCCTCCTTCGAAATGACGCACAAAAAGCATTTCCGCTTCAATCGGGGTTTATTAAACGCAAACCTGTGCAAAACACTTGCCAATTTACCTCTTGTTCTAATCTTTATGGCACAGCTTTTTTAGTTATTTATTTTCTATATCCGTTGGTTGAAACCAACGGCAATGAATGTAAAAATGTACATCCTGCAAATCATATAGAGCATCTGCAAGTCAATTGCCGTTGGCTTTAGCCAACGGTTTTTATGCAATTTGTTTTAGGCTTTAGCCACATTGGTTAATAGTTGAACAAGGCTTTTGTTTATTAAACCCGATAGTAGCGAGCATCCCGATTTTATCGGGATAAAGCGAATAGCGGGACTGCACCTTAATAGTATCACCAAATTTACTTTTCAAACCTTTTTAATCAACATCTATACAATTTTGAATATTGATTATTGGCGCTTGATTATTTTACCCCCCGATTATACTACTTTTGCATCCTACAACATTAACATGAAAAAACTACTTTTTATTGTATTAGCCGCACTGACCATCAATGCAACGGCACAGAACCAAAAAGAACAATATTTTAAATTAACCAGAGCTGGTTTTAACGAGAAAAACGCTTACGAAACTACCGCTTTTGTAGAGCAATTTTTCCGTTTACCGGGCAATAAAGGTTTCGATGCCAGTATTTACCGAGTAGAAGATATCTTGAAAAAAGCGGGCTACGTTCTGCAAAAGAAGGACGAATTTGAAGCTCCTCTCACCTACCGTATCGAAAAAAGAGCTATGAAACGCGATGCTTGGGAGCCTGTGGACGCAAACATCAGCATTGTTGGCGAAAGTGCGCCATTGCAGTCGTTCAAAACCAACAGAAACATGATACCTATTAACTGTGTTTCTACTGCTGCAGAAGGCGTAACCGCCGAAGTGGTTTTTATAAACAAAGCCAGCAAAGAAGATTTAGAAGGCAAAGATTTGAAAGGTAAAATCGTATTTGGCGATATGCCTACGCAACGTTTAGTAAGTTTAGCTGCTAAAGCTAGAGCTATTGGTGTTTTAGGTTTTTCGCTTCCTACTTACAACCAACCTACTAAACATACCACTTCAATTCAGTTCAGTCCAATGCAGACCAATGCAGGCATTTGGGCTTTGTTTTTATCGTACGCATCTAAAGAAAAACTGAAAGAAGCTTGCTTAAAAGGCAAAGTAGATTTGAAAGTGAACATCACTACCAAAACTTACCCTGCCGAAGAATTAACCATTGTGGCAAATGTTCGTGGCAGCGTAAAACCACAGGAACGTTTCGTTTACAGTGCTCACGTACAAGAACCAGGTGCTAACGATAATGCATCGGGCGTTGGGACTTTAGCTGAAATGGCTCGCCTAACCGCACAATTAGTGAAAGGCGGCAAGTTAAAACCTCAGCGTAGTTTAACCTTTTTATGGGGCGATGAAATTACTTCGACCAAACGTTATATTGTAGAAGACAGCGCTCGTGCAAAAGGTATTTTGTGGGGAATGAGTTTGGATATGGTGGGCGAAGACACCGAGAAAACTGGCGGTACTTTCTTGCTAGAAAAAATGCCAGACCCATCTGCAATTTGGACCAGAGGCGAAGACAAACACTCTGAATGGGGCGCTGGAGATGTGAAAGAAAAGGATTTGTTCCCGCATTATTTCAACGATTTTGTGTTCGACATTTGCAAAGAACAAGGCAAATTTGCCAATTGGACGGTAAAGTTTAATCCCTTTGAAGGTGGTAGCGACCATACGCCTTTCTTGCAGAATAAAATTCCCGGCTTGCTGATGTGGCATTTTACGGATGTGTTTTACCACACAGACAACGATAGAATTGATAAGGTTTCTGCCAAAACGATGAAAAACGTTGGCGTTAGTGCATTAACTGCAGCCTACACATTAATTACTGCTGATGAAAATACGGCATCAGCAACTGTTACTCAAGTTAAAGAAGATGCGTTGGTGCGTTTAAAAACTGAGTTTGAGTTAAGTAAAAAAGCAATTGCAGAAGGTAAATCTGCCAAAGATGAAAAGCAAATTATTGAAGTTTGGGGCAAATGGTACGTAGATGCCTTAGCTACCATCGGCAAGTTAGCGGTAGACCCAAAAACAACAAGAGTAGGTTCGAGCATTAAGGTAGCTACTTTGGCGGTAGAGAAGCAAACGCAAGAATATTTAGCAGAACTCTCGAAGTAAGTTCTCTGTTTGTAAAAAGCGCTGTGCATTCATTTATGTACGGCGCTTTTTTATTACAGCACAAACAAAACCGCACAAAAGCACTGATTTGCAGTTGGTTAAAAAATTTCTTTATTTTACATCTACTAACCAATGAAAATCATCCCTCATGAATACCTTTACAGTAAAATCTGTTGTTTCGATAGTGGTTTTTCTACTATTGTCAACTTCGGCGCAGGCCAACGAAAACTTATCTTCTAAGCTTTCTTCTGCGCTAAAACTACCAGCCAACGAAGCTGCCGAGCAGATTTATGAACTCACTACTAAGTATATTATTGATGCCAACATTGATAGTATTCCAAAAAATAAATCTATCCTAATTGCTGCACTTTCAAAAAGTGATATTCCAGATAAACAAGCTTTAATTTACGAGATAGAAGCACATAGTGCCAGAAATCTTCTCCATCTAAACCAAGCCAAATCATTTGTTCAAAAAGGTTTAAACGAGCCTCAAATTCCAGAAGAAATGCTTGTGCGTTTTCTTTCACTTCTGGCCAACATCGAAACTGGTCTAGAAAACTATTCGGTAGCTATAGAAAACTATCAGGTAATTGATAAACTGTTGGCGCAAAGAAAAAATAGCGATAAAAATAGTATCATTAATTATATAGGTTTGGCAGATTTATACCTCAAAGCCGGCTTATATAACGAAGCCATTAAATCTTTAAACAAGGGCATTTTATTAGCCCAGAAGAAGAAAACTAAGCTAGTAAAACCGTTGCTCTATAAAAATTTGGCCATTGTTTACTTCTACCTAAATAACGCAGACTCGCTACATCATTACACAAAAAAAGCCTTCGCAGGAACTGAAAAATTAGCTGATAGTTCCATCGCTTTTCATCGGTTAAACTACATGAAGTTGTTGCTAGCAAAAAATCCGGCGGCCATAGAAGAAATTAGAAAAGTAATTAATAGTCCAAAAGACGATGACGAGCTTATGAGTGGTTATCATTACGCCAAAGCATTGGTTACATTTAGTGAAATACCACGTGCAAAGAAGTTTATTTTAGTAATGCTTGCCACGGGAGATTTGAAGAACCTACCGCTATTGAGCAGCAAGCTCTACAAAATGCTCAGCGACATTTATCTCAGCGAAGGAGATTACAAATCGGCCTCTTTGTATTACCAGAAAAATGCAGAAAAAGTTAGTTTATACGCCGAAAAACAGCTCAAAACAGACAACATCACTGCCTTTGTAAAATATCATGAAATTAAGGACAGGTATGCTTCGGTAGAAAAAGATTTAAAAGTAAAAAAGAACTACTTGTGGCTGTCTATCACCATTGGTGCCATGATTATTTTAGCTCTATTTCTACTCTACAGAACGGTTTTGGCCACCAAAAGGTTCAATAAATTGGCTTACGACAAACTTAATAATGAACTGTCTTTCATTAACTCCCACGAGGTACGAAAACATCTTTCGAACATTTTGGGCATAATTAACCGTGGTACAAATGAGCGACGATAAATGCACCAGCTATTTAGAAACCGAAGGCGCACTTTTACAGTCCGCACAAGAGCTTGATACTTCCATTAAAAGCATTGCTGGTAAACTGAGTAGTTATAGCAAATAGTTTTTGAAAAGGTGCTTTTTCCCGCATCGGCAATTGCAGTCCCACTTTTCGCTTTTATCTTTTTGTGTTCTTTTGCCGTCATTTCGAACGCAGAGAGAAATCTACAGCCAAGCACTATTAACTAACAGATTTCTCCTCGTTCCTCGTCGAAATGACGCAGCAAAAAGTATAACCGCTGCAATTGGGTTTATTATCGTACGGCACTGCAACAAAACCTAGCATTTGCCTATCTTAGCTAAATGAAAGCCGCAACCTTTACCATTCTTCTCCTACTTACATTTATCTGTTCCTCTTGGCAACAGCCACATCAAGACAAACCAAAACAAAAGACTATCAAAATTGCGGTAATAAGCGATTTAAATTCTAGTTACGGCTCTACCAAATACAATCCAGATGTTTATGCCACTTTGAAAGAATTAGACAGCATCAAACCTGACATCATTTTATGTGGAGGTGATATGGTTGCTGGACAAAAAGCATCAATTACAGCAGAACAAACGCAAGCCATGTGGAGCAGCTTCGATGAAAACGTGCTAAAACCAATCCAACAAATGAAAGTGCCTTTTGGCTTCACGGTTGGCAACCACGATGCTTCGCCATCTTACCAACAAGACCGCAAATTGGCACAAGAATTTTGGTTAAGCAGACAACATCAGTTAGGGTTAAAATATATCGACAAAACACATTTCCCTTTCTATTTCAGTTATCAGCAAAACGATATTTTCTTTATTAGTTGGGATGCTGCAGGCTCAAAAGTACCGCAAGAAGTATTCGATTGGATGGAAAAACAACTGCAATCTAAGACGGCAAAGAAAGCAAAACTACGTGTGCTGTTAGGTCATTTGCCTTTATACGCTATTGTGGCTAGCAAAAACAAACCAGGCGAAGTTTTAGCCGACAGTGAAAATACCGCCAATTTCTTCAAAAAGCATGGCATCGATTTGTATATCAGCGGTCACCAACATGCTTATTTCCCTGCCTCTTCTAATAAGTTAAGATTATTGAATGCTGGCTGCATTGGCGAAGGGCCACGACCGCTTTTAGGAGATACTCGACCTGCAACGAGAGCCTATACCATTATCGAGGTTCCGGTTCATAATGCGAAACAGTTCACTTATAAAACCTACATTCCTAATACTGGTAAAACCATCGAACTTTCTCAATTACCCGACACCGTTGTAGGGTTTAATGGTGTTTTGAGGAAAGATGTAGCAAGAAAATTGTAATCCTAAATTCTCGTCTTTTGAGGAGATGTTCACATCATCACGTTTTGTAAGCAGATTTTCCTCCCCCTGCCCCCTCGAAGAGGGGGATATACAGAATGCCTAAGCGTCATGTATCCCGCTTTGGAGGGGGATTAAGGGGGAGGAAAATAGTATTTATTAATATTTGTCATGCGATAGCTTTAAAGAGAGGTTTATTAATCCAGCCTTCTTAAATCAAATAAGTAAACCTTAAATTAGCCTCAAAAAACAACATACAATGAATTTCCACACTCGTAAATGGATTAAGCCCGAAGATTTAAACCCAAATGGTAGCCTTTTTGGAGGCAGCTTGTTAAAATGGATTGACGAAGAAGCCGCAATCTATGCGATGTGCCAATTAGAAGCACCACGTGTAGTAACCAAACTTATCTCCGAAATCAACTTTGTTTCTTCTGGAAAACTGGGCGACATTGTAGAAATGGGAATGACTGCCGCTGAGTTTGGACGTACATCGATTACGCTAAAATGTGAAGTAAGAAATAAAATAACCAAAATGGCAATCCTAACTATTGATAAGATGGTTTTTGTAAATGTAAATGAGCGTAGTGAACCTAGTCCTCACGGCAAAACAAAAATCCGGAAAATGGATGAGAAGTTAGAGAATTTGGGGTAGTTGAACCCTCTCTGTCCTTTGAACATCTCTCCCTACAGGGAGAGAAAATCGATATCAACGGAAGTGGAAAATCCACTAAATGTTATCATTAAAAAAGGAACAGCGAATTGAAAGGAATAAACTATTTCTTCAGCTTCTCTATTTCCTCCAACAAGGCTTTTGGTTCTAAATCAAATGAATTGATAACAACTTGCGATTGGTAATAAAAAACATTTCTCTCGTCCAACTTACCAATGATAAACGCTAATAACTGTTCATCATCCATCCCTTTCAACAAAGGTCGCTTTTCTCTATTGTGCAAACGCGAAACCAGTTGCGGAGGTGTCATCTCCAAATAAACCGTGATACCGTTTTGGTTCATCCATTCCATGTTATCGAAATAACAAGGCAAACCACCACCAGTCGCCACCACACAGGTTTCTGGATAATCAAAAGACTTCAATATTTCATTCTCTAGTTGACGAAAAGCGGTTTCGCCATTAGCTGCAAAATAATCAGCTATGCTCATATTCTGCTGAGCTACTATTACCGCATCGATATCAATTACAGGGCATTCTAATAGATTTGCTAACTGTTTTGCTTTGGTGCTTTTACCGCAGCCCATAAATCCTACTAGGAAAATCTTCATTTTTGGGTTAATTGTTTGAATTGGTTAACTGGTTAATTGTGTCCTGAATATTAGCTTAGCCGTTTTTTAGTATTGAGTTTTTTAATGCATTTAACTTGTTGGTTATCTCATCTAACTTCAATCTGAAGTATTCATATTCCTCTTCCGTAATAAATTCTAAATCAAATGCGCCAACAATATGGTTAACGGTTTCAATAGCACTAGAATAAGACATCGTAATAAAATGAGCCTTATCTTTGGCTGTAATTCTTGTTGAGCCTTCAGCTAAGCAATCGCCAATGCTACTTGCCGAACGTTTTATTTGGCTACCTAATCCGAATATTTCTTCTCTAGGGAATTTTTTAGTGAGGAGATAGATTTCCTTCCTAAATACCCTGGCTTTTTACCAAGTTTCTAGTTTTTCAAAAGAGTAGATATGCATTTTGGGTTAACTGTTTAAATTGTGAAATTGGTTAACTGTATAATGCAATTTAACAATTATTCGTAACGTAAATCAACAATTAACCAGTTAACCAGTTTAAACAATTAACCCACCCATCTATGCTAATTTCACCCTCGGGTCTATCCAAGCGTAAAGCAAATCTACCAAGATATTTACCACCACAAATACAAAGGCGATGAACAAGATAGAGCCCATTACCACAGGGAAATCTGACATTTCTAGCGCATAAACTGTAGTTCTACCTAAACCATTGTATCCAAAAATATATTCTACAAAGAACGAACCCGCCAACAGAGAAGCAAACCATCCAGAAATTGCAGTAATTACCGGATTTAAGGCATTCTTTAAAGCATGTTTATAAATTATCGTTTTACGAGATAAACCCTTTGCTCTTGCAGTGCGGATGTAATCTTGAGAAAGCACATCTAACATCGCACTGCGGGTTAATTGCACAATAATTGCCAGCGGCCGTAAGCCTAAAGTAATCATCGGTAACCATAAATTTCTCAAGGTCATTACTTCTCCCTCAAATGGGTCGTAACTGTACAAACTGCCACTCATATTCAGTCCCGTATAATCGGATAGTACAAAACCGAAGAACCAAGCTATGATAATTCCAGCGAAGAAAGCAGGAGCTGATATTCCCAAAATGGCGAACATATTGGCAGCTTTATCTATCCAAGTGCCTTTGTAAACTGCGGAAAGCACACCTAAAAACACACCAATAATTGTTGCGAAAATCATCGCTGTTAGCGCCAAAACAAATGTATTAGGAACAGTTTCGGCCAAAACAGCAGTAACATCACGTTTGGTTTGGTAAGAACGACGTAAGTATGGCTTCTTTAAAACCCACGCATCATCTCCAATACTAAACAGTTTCGCATAGCCATATTTCTCTTGATTTTCTGGCGTATTTTCGTGAACGCTAACTGGAGATAAATCGTTCACGTACAAGAAAAACTGCACTGGTTTAGATTTATCCAAGCCGAACTCTTTTCTCACAGCTTCCAGTGATTGTACATCAGAACGTTGCCCCATTGTCATACGAGCAGGGTCTCCTGGCAGGATATTGAACAAAACAAACACTACTGCAACTACACCAGCCATTACAGCCAATCCGTACAATAATTTTCTGAGTGCGTAGATGCCCATTATTTAGCGAAATATTTTTCAGTGAAGTTATCAAATGAAGGTAAGGAATTGTAGTGCCATTTATTCACAATCACTCCATTTTTTAACAACAACACTCCCGGGTTAGCACGAACCATACTTTTCAGCGGCACAGCATCAGCATAAAAAACTTCCATAAACAGTTTCATTCGTTTGCTAAATTGTTCTGCATCTTTCGCCGAATTGGAGGTTAACAATACTGTACGGATGTTAAATTGTTCCGTCGCATTTAAAGCCAAAGCATTTGCTTCTGCAATCGCATCTTCGTTAGTCTCATTCAAATTATAGGCTACAACTACTAAATTATAATAAGGATTTTCGACAATCTCTTTCGTGTAATCTGTTCCCGAAGCATCGGTAATCATCAGGTCTTTGATTTTTACATCATAACCTTTTTTAATGAGCTTTTTAGATGGAGAACCTATTACTTCCCAGTTGTCATCCTTCCAAACTTCCTTCGCCAGATAATCTTTGTCACTCATGGTTTTAGTTTCCCCAGTTTGCTTGTGCTTCAAATCGTACATAATAAGGTACTCGTCAACTGGTGCTCCTTCTGGAATTTTCATATTCTCAGGAATACTAGAGCCAACCTTGTAAGGAAGAAAATCGATAATAGGCAATCTCGTATAAGTAAAAGTGCTAAACAACAAAGATGCTGTGAAAACCCCACCAAATATCCCACTTTGTACGCCTGGTTTTTCAGAAATAGGTTTAATTAAACTTCTGTTGAGATAAATAAACACAATTAGAATTAGCAATACCACATCCTTTGAAAAGGACTGCCAAGGTGTTAACGGAATGGCATCTCCGAAGCAACCGCAAGACGTAACTACCTTAAATGCCGCCGAAACAAATGTTAGAAAAGTAAAAAAGATGATGGTGGCTAAAAGTCCTTTTACTACGAAATTTCTAAAAATACCAAATAATAAAAGTGCGCCAAATAGAATTTCTAGTATGCAAAGCAATATCGCTATTCCAGTTGCCCAGCCGTTTAAGAAACTGATATGGAAAACCTCGAAATACTCTTGTAGTTTGTACCCAAAACCTAAGGGGTCATTGGCTTTTATCAATCCTGAAAAAATAAACAGAATGCCTACAAACCATTTAGAAAACTGAAAAAGTGCTTTTTTCATATTTTTTACTTTTGTCGTCATTTCGAACGAAGAATGAGGAGAAATCTAACAATTCGTTAAGCATTTTGCTAGATTTCTCACTACGTTACTCTTCGTTCGAAATGACGATAATTTATTAAGCAAGCACACGCTGCTTATGTATCTACTTCAATTTAATCTTTCCGACCACTGAAGTCCCTTAGGCAAGTCAACGTCTGAAAATTCTATGTGTATTACTCTTCTTTTTTGTCCGTTGGTGGTTCTGCCAGAGCTATGCAAAATCAAAGGTTTCATCAACATCACTCCTCCACTTTCAACCTCGCAAACTACTTCTTGTTCTATATTCCAATCAATTGTTTCAGGTCTGTAAATTCCTTTAAGATGCGATTTTGGAATAACTTTTAAAGCTCCATTATCGTTATTCGTATCATCTAAATGAATTCTGATAGTGAAATTTCTTTCCAGAATTGCCAACGGAGGTTGCACTGCAAATTGTTGCTGCTTCACAGTCCAAGGGCCGAAACCTTCCATTTCTACCTTTCTATCAACTGAAATAGTCAAATCTTGATGATACGACACGTACCAATTTGATTTTTCGGGCTTGTCAAAGTAGATACTCTTTACGACGAAAACGTTATCTCCAAATACTTCTGCCAACAACTGTTTCAACTTTTCGTTAAAAACTAAGCTTTCAACTGCTGGAATTTCTTTCAAGAACTGCCTAATGGCAAACAAATCTTCCGATTTTCTAAAGGTAGCTTTATCACTATCTGCGGTAGCTATTACCGCGATTATTTGTTCTACCTCTTTTGGAGTATAGACGTTGTTTAGCACCGAAAATCCAGTTTCTTCCAGTTCAAATTTCGCAGTTGAAAAATGGTTTTGCTTTAAAGAATGTGAACTTTCGACTTTCAACTCTCGATTTTATGCTTTTAACTTAATTAACCCACTCCCAATTTAATCAACGCGAAAACTGCGTAGTTCAGCATATCTTGGTAATTAGCCTTAATCCCCTCAGAAGCTAGAGTTTGTCCATCGTTATCTTCGATTTGCTTCACTCTCAAAATCTTCATCAGAATTAAATCCGTTAAAGAACTGATACGCATATCACGCCAAGCTTCGCCATAATCATGATTTTTGTCCATCATCAAATCTTTGGTTTCTTGCACACGCTCGTTGTAATAAGCTTCAGTTACATCAACCGCCAGTTCATTGGGCTCATCTTTATCCAACTCCAATTGCAAAATAGCCATTACACAATAGTTGATAATCCCGATGTATTCAGAAACCACTCCCTCTTCTACTTTAGAGATTTTTTTCTCTTCCAAAGTTCTAATGCGCTGCGCTTTGATAAAGATTTGGTCTGTAATAGAAGCCGGACGTAAAATGCGCCAAGCGGTACCGTAATCTTTTGTTTTCTTAATAAAAAGCGATTTGCAAACCGCTATCACCTGATCGTATTCTAAAGAAGTATTTGCTGCCAAAACAATTAAAATATTTAATTTTGGAAACCGTAGAGGCGATAAAAATCGCGTCATTTCGACAAGGAACGAGGAGAAATCTAGCACATTGAAAGGCTTAAAAACAGATTTCTCTCTACGTTCGAAATGACGAAACGCTTATTAAGACATCTCTACGTAACCGTTGTTAACTGATGGCTAAAGATACATTTTTAAACCGAAAACAAACGCTAAACTGCAAAGGCAAACTTATCGACATAAGCAAACCTTCAGTAATGGCTATCCTAAATATCACTCCCGATTCGTTCTATAACAAAAGCCGTGTGAGTAATGTAGATGAAGCTTTAACGCAAGCTGAAAAATTCATTGAAGCTGGTGCAAAGTTTATAGATGTAGGTGCTTATTCTTCTCGCCCAGGTGCAGCCGATGTGAGTGAAACTGAAGAAATTGAACGTTTGGTTCCGATAGTTGAAGCCATTAACAGAGCATTCCCAGAAACGTTGATTTCAGTAGATACTTTTAGAGCAAAAGCTGCTGAAGAAGCCATTAACGCAGGAGCACACCTCATTAACGACATCGCCGCTGGCAATTTAGACGACAAAATGTTCGAAACCGTGGCAAAACTCCAAGTGCCTTACATTATGATGCACATGAAAGGCACGCCACAGAACATGCAAGACAGTCCGAGCTACGAAAATGTAACCAAGGAAGTTTTCAGCTATTTCAGCGAAAAAATCAAAACTTTAAGTGCTTTGGGTGTAAAGGACATTATCCTCGATCCGGGCTTCGGCTTTGCCAAAACTTTAAATCATAACTACGAGCTTTTGAGGAATATGCAAATGCTCAACTTCTTCGAATTGCCTTTATTGGTTGGTTTCTCCAGAAAATCTATGATTACCAAAGCACTAAACATTAAAACTGAAGATGCTTTAAACGGAACATCTGTACTTAATACCACTGCCCTACTCAAAGGTGCTAACATTTTGCGAGTACACGATGTAAAGGAAGCCCAGGAATGCGTGGAGTTGGTAAAATTGCTTGGTTAACCGATTCAAACAGTTTAAACAATTAACCGAGAATACCTATCTTGTACAACAATGGAAATTTTTGACTTCGATTTTTTAAATATAACCTGGATAAACGTCATAGACATCGCTCTAGTAGCCATTCTCATCTATTACATTTATAGCCTCATACGTAACACCTTAGCGGTTAACTTGGTATTGGGTATGGTGATCATCGTACTCGTATATTATATTGTAAAAGGCCTCCGCATGGAATTGCTGGAAGCCATCATCAATAAATTCATGAGCGTTGGTATTTTAGCCATGGTCATTATCTTCCAACCCGAAATACGACGTTTCTTATTACACCTCGGCAAAACAACTTTTCTACAAAAAAATAAAGCTTGGTGGGGGTATTTATTTGGCAACAAAAGTGCAGAGCAAGATAACCTTTTACGTATCAAACCTATTATCGATGCCTGTAAAAGCATGAAGAAATCACGTACTGGTGCTTTAATGGTTTTTGTAAAATATTATGATGACGAATTTTTTACCAATAGCTGCGAGTTAATTGACAGTAAGATTTCTAAAAGACTGCTAGAAAGTATTTTCCAAAAACACAGTCCTTTACACGATGGTGCAGTGGTAATTTCCGAAAACAAAATCAAAAGTGCAAGCTGCATCCTTCCCTTAACCGATAACAACAAATTACCTGCACAATTCGGATTAAGACATAGGGCTGGCATTGGCGTTTCGGAGGCTACAGATGCAGTAGCTGTAATTATTTCTGAAGAAACTGGAGAAATTTCGTACGCCAAGCAAGGCCGTGTGCGCATGAACGTTTCTTTTGGGGAGTTAGAGAAGTTGCTGAATAAGGATTTTTAGGTAACTGAAATGTTGGAAAGTTGGAATGTTTCAAAGTTGCAACAACCAGACATGATGTAGTCATTCCTTGCTTGATACGGAATCGTAATGCGATAAACAAGGATAGAGACAGGTAAAATGCTTTAAGATTCCCGTTTTCACGGGAATGACGGAAGATGAATGGAATTGCACCCCCTCCTTCACAAACTTTTTCTTCTTAATCTCCTTCAATTTTCTATTTTTGGGCTGAGTTAAAATTTAATATGAATAATTGGTTCAATAAAAATGGCATCCATTTAGCCATTCTAGCAGCATTTGTTGTTATCTGTTTCGTCTATTTCAGTCCAGTTTTGCAGGGTAAAGCACCAGCGCAGAGCGATGTTATCCAGTCTAAAGCCATGCAAAAAGAAATCATGGAGTACAAAGATAAGGATGGCAAAGGACCACTTTGGACCAATCAGATGTTTGGCGGTATGCCGACTTATCAAATTTGGGTACAGTATGCCTACAATGGAGCAACTTACGGCATCGCATTAATCACAAAAGCCTTACCAAATCCAGTTGGAACTGTGTTGTTGCTATTGGTAGGCGCCTATTTTCTTTTCATTACCTTAAAGGTTAACCCTTGGCTGGCAGCCGCTGGTGCCATTGCCTTCGCTTTTACCACGTATAATTTCGTATTAATTGCTACAGGGCATAGCAACAAGGCTTTAGCTATCGGTTTCTTTGCGCCAATAATTGCAGGTATTTTGATGACTTTGCGTGGCAGATATTTGCTCGGCGCAAGTTTGACTGCAATGTTTTTAGCGCTAGAAATTAGGTCTAACCACGTACAAATGACCTATTATCTATTCCTTTCGTTATTAATTTTAGTAGGGATAGAATTATACCAAGCTTACAAAAACAAAACTTTACCAGCCTTTGGTAAAGCTGTTGGTTATTTAGCTGGCTCAGTAGTAATTGCTGTAATGATTAATGCCAGTTTACTTTGGACAACCTCAGAATATGCTGCAGAAACTAACCGTGGCAAATCGAACTTGACTTCTACGGAATCAGGTACAAAAGAAAAAGCTGGTATGAGCAAAGATTATGCTTACGCTTGGAGTCAAGGCGTAGGCGAAAGCTTTACTTTCCTAATCCCTAACTTATATGGTGGCGCTACCGGCATTAGCGAGCTAGTAAAACCAGAAAGTAACTTATTCAAAGCAGTTTCAGCAGATTTTGCCGGTGGCGATCCTGGTCAAACCGTCCAAATTATACAACAATTGGCGCAAAGCCCATACGCAGGTGGCTTTAACATGCAAGAATACTGGGGCGAAAAACCGGGAACTTCTGGCGGATATTACTTTGGAGCTATTGTATGTTTCTTATACGTCTTCGGATTGTTTATAGTCCGCAACCGATTAAAATGGTGGATTTTGGCAACAACCGTGCTGTTCATTTTACTTTCATTCGGCAAAAACTTCCCATTAGTATCTGATTTATTTTACGATTACTTCCCACTTTACAACAAATTTAGAGCGGTAGAATCAATATTGGCAGTAGTTGGTTTAATGGTGCCGATTTTAGCATTCTTAGCTCTAAAAGAGGCGCAAGAAGGAAAACTAGAGCAAAAAGAATTGATTAAAAAATTAACTTGGTCGGCAGCAATAACCGGCGGTTTCGCTCTAATTGTAGCAATTGCCCCTACTTTGTTCTTCAGCTTCAAAACAAACAATCATGCTGAAATAGTACAGGCATTAACACAAACACTACAAAACAATGCTGCGGCAGCGCAAAAGCTGGCTAACGCATTGGTAGAAGATCGTGCTGCAATTGCCCGTGCAGATGCCTTCCGTGCTTTCTTGTTTATAGCAATTGGTTACGGTATTGTTTGGGCCTTCATTACTAAAAAATTGAATGCAAATCTGGCTTTTGGCTTATTAGCCGTGGCTGTTTTAATTGATATGTGGCAAGTAGACCGAAAATATTTAAACAAAGATAATTTCGAAAGCAAATCTACATTGGCGAATTATTTCCAACCAAGAGATATAGATAATCTGATTTTGAGCGATAAAGACCCTCATTATAGAGTTTACGATCAAACAGTAAATACTTTCAGTGATGCTAGTATTTCTAACTTCCACAAAACCATTGGAGGTTACCATGCTGCAAAACTTAAAAGATACGATGAATTAATTCAGCATCAATTCTCTAAGAGCGTAAACCAAGATGTGCTGGATATGTTGAATACCAGATATTTCATTACGCAAGACCCTCAAAATGGTTCGTACAAGATGAATAGGAACGCAACCGCTTTGGGCAATGCTTGGATAGTTAAAAGTGTACAATTCGTAAAAAATGCTGATGAAGAGATGAGAGCCATCAGCAGTTTCGATCCAAAACAGGAAGCTATTGTTGATGAACAGTACAAAAAACTGTTAGATACTACTCGTTTAGGTGCTGATCCAACTGCATTTATCAAGTTAGAGAAATACCATCCAGATCACATGGAATATAGCTACAGTGCGCCTAGAGATGTAATTGCAGTCTTTTCTGAAGTTTACTACGATAAAGGCTGGAACATGTATATTGATGGCGAACAAAAACCATATTTCAGAGCTGATTACGTGCTTAGAGCTGCTCAATTACCTGCCGGAAACCACAAAGTAGAATTTAAATTTGAGCCTAAATCTTACTATACAGGCGAGAAAATTTCATTAGCTGGAACTATTTTATTGGTGCTTTGCTTAGGCTTTGCGGGCTACAGCGAAACCAAAAAGAAAAAAGCAGCATAAAACACTTTATATAGAGCTAAAGCCCTCCGATTTTTATCGGAGGGCTTTTTTGTTCCCGACTTATTACACTGCTCATAGTAACTACTTCTTGAATGTTTTGTGGTTAACTGTAACATTCACCAACTTTTTAACCTCTAAGCTGTTGTAAATTAACCACCATGAACAACTACCATCAGCAAATAGAGTTAGAGCTCCAATTCTGGAAACTTGAAGTGATGAAAAAACCGTCGCTGATGGGAAATATTGCCACAAAAGTTCAGGGGAAAATCAACAGCTATATTCCGCAGAAAATACATAAAGCAATTACCGTTGCCATTAAACAGATGGTGAAAGCAGTACTTTTTGGTTCAGAAATTACCAGCTCTAACATGCCTCCCGCAGAAATGAGTTTAATTCATAGGGAAGCTTTAGTGAAGGCAAAAATTGACAGTTATTGTAAAACTGGCGCAGCCGAAGGTGGCATTACTGGTGCTGGCGGCTTCCTAATGAGCATGGCAGATTTCCCGATATTAATTGCCATCAAGGTTAAACTACTTTATGAAATTGCTGCACTTTATGGTTTTGACACTAGCGATTTTAGAGAACGTTTATACATTCTGCATATTTTTCAAATGGCTTTTTCTAGCCAAGTAGGTAGCCAGAAAGTATTGGCACAAATGGAAAACTGGGAAGACAAACTCTTTTTACTACCCGAAAGAGGAGATGGCTTCGATTGGCAAACTTTCCAGCAGGAATATCGTGATTATATAGATTTGGCGAAACTAGCGCAATTACTTCCTGTTGTTGGTGCCGCTGTTGGTGCTGTCGCCAATTATCACCTCATTAAAAAGCTTGGTAAAACTGCCATGATGTGCTATAGAATGCGAAAACTTAAAACCGAGGGTGGTTTAATTCGATAGTGTAATAACTTGACAATCTAGCACTAAACTTTGTTAATTGCATCAATTTAAAGTAGTGCCTTTGTTAATTAAACCCGATTGAAGCGGATCCCGATTTTTCATCGGGAGTAGCGAAAAGCGGGGCTACAACTGCCAAGTGCTACAAGTTCTGTTTTCCAAAAAAACACCGTCTACCTTAATTCTTTCAGCTTCCACCTTTTTTGCGTACCTTTGCGGCTTATTTTTCAGCAACATGATTTCAGTTTCAAACCTATCGCTACGTTACGGAAAACGTACACTTTTCGAGGATGTTAACCTAAAATTTACGCATGGCAATTGCTATGGCGTAATTGGCGCAAATGGCGCAGGTAAGTCTACTTTCATGAAGATATTATCTGGCGATGTGCAGCAAACTAGCGGTACGGTAGCTTTTACACCGGGCGAACGTATGGCTGTGCTTAAGCAAAACCACTACGAGTTCGACGAGTTTCCGGTAATTGAAACGGTAATGATGGGACACAAGCAATTGTACGACATCATGAAAGAAAAAGACGCCATCTACATGAAGGAAGATTTTACGGAAAAAGATGGTGAACGTGCTGGTGAGCTGGAAAATCTTTTTGCCGAAATGGATGGCTGGAACATGGAAAGCAATGCTGCTACTATGTTGAGTAACCTTGGTATTAAGGAAGAATTTCACCATAAATTACTGAAAGAACTAGATGGTAACCAAAAAGTACGAGTGTTATTGGCACAAGCTTTATTTGGTAATCCTGATATTTTATTGCTGGATGAGCCTACCAACGATTTGGATATAGACACGATTGCTTGGTTAGAAAACTTCTTGGCCGATTACCAAAACATTGTATTGGTGGTAAGTCACGATAGGCACTTTTTAGATGCGGTTTGTACACACATCGTGGATATCGATTTCAGCAAAATGAGCATTTACACCGGTAACTATAGTTTCTGGTACGAAAGTTCTCAGTTGGCTTTGAAACAACGCTCTGACCAAAACAAGAAACTAGAAGATAAGGTAAAAGAATTGCAGGAATTTATCCGCAGGTTTAGCGCCAATGCTTCTAAATCTAAGCAAGCAACTTCGCGTAAGAAAGCGTTAGATAAAATCGATATTTCTGAGATTAAAGCATCTAGCCGCAAATACCCAGCTATTATGTTCAACAATAATGGCGCTCGTGAGGCTGGAGACCAAATTTTACAAGTAGAAAAATTAGGTAAAACGCTAAATGGTGAAGTAATGTTTAACAACATTAGTTTCATGGTGAACAAAGGCGACAAAATTGCGGTGCTTTCTCAAAACAGCTTAGCTACGGCAGCATTTTACGATGTATTAAATGGTACAGATAAAGATTACACTGGTGAGTTCAAATTTGGTGTAACAATTAGCATAGCTGATATTCCTAACGACAACACTGAGTTTTTTGCCAACAAAGATGAGAACTTGGTAGATTGGTTACGTGAGTATTCTGGAACTGATGCTGATGAGCAATTTGTGCGTAGTTTCTTGGGTAGAATGTTGTTTTCTGGCGAGGAAGTATTGAAAAACGTGAAAGTGCTTTCTGGAGGTGAGAAAATGCGCTGTATGTTTTCTAGAATGATGCTACAACAAGCTAACCTTCTATTATTTGATGAACCAACCAACCACTTGGATCTGGAATCGATTACCGCATTAAACAATGGCATGAAGGATTTTAAAGGTACTATTTTATTCACCTCACGAGATCATGCTTTGACGGAATCTGTTGCTAATCGTATCATCGAGATCACTCCAAAAGGAATTATAGATAAATTAATGACTTACGATGAGTACATCAACAATAGCGAAGTAGCAAAGTTGAGAGAAGAGATGTATAAATAATTTACGATTTTAGAAGTACGATGTTAGATTTCTAGTTTCCAAACAAAAAATCCCAGAGAAAATTCTCCGGGATTTTTTGTTTTAGAATAGTTCCTCCTTTGGAGGAATAGCTTAGACCTATGGATTAAACGCTAATGAAACATAGTACATTGCACCTACTTCTGGGTTACCATAAGAAGTAATGTAATATTTGTTTAAGATATTTGAACCACCAATTTTAATCACTGAATTAACTGAAGGCATTTTCAAATTCACTTGAGCATCTACAGTTCCAAATGCTGGCACTTCGCCACCTGCAAATGAAGAGAACCAAGTAAACCTATCTTGCCAACGATAGTTAACATTGAAACCTACGTTTTTGAAAACTTCACGGTTGCTTAAACCTAAGTTATAACGAATTTCTGGTGTATTGAAGTCGTTGTTGTAATCCGTTGGTAAATCGTTCAGCTTGTTATAAGCAACGTTGCCCGATAATGTATACTTACCTCTAACGTAATCCAATCCAAATGCACCACCGTAGGCAGTAACCTTGCCCGTTGCGTTTACTGGCACACCAAATCTTACAAAATTATTACTGTTAGCAACAGTTTCTTGCTGAATGTTGATACCAGTGATAAAATCTTTAAATTCATTATAGAAACCATAGACATCTATTAAGAAATTAGATCCTAACAAACCTTTATAACCTAGTTCGTATGCAGTAACACTTTCTGGTCTTACTCCCCTAGGATCAAATGTGTAGGGCACCAACAGATTGCGATCTCCAGCACCTGTTGGCGAAGCTACTCTAGAAGCAGCATAAGCCCTATAACTCGCTTCAGTATAGCCTTTATTGGTTTGTAAATTATATTTGTTCAAAAACTCTGGTATACCACCAATTAAACGTTGTGTACCACCTCCAACTGATAAATCAATGTATTGGTTTTGTGTTGTAGGGTTGCGGAAACCAGTTTGAAAAGATGCACGAATGTTTGAGTTTTTAGCTACAGTCCAAACGCCTGTTACACGCGGAGTAAAGCGACCATCGAAGTTTTGGCTTTTATCATAACGACCAGCAACAGTTAACTTGAACACTTCGCCAAATTTTCTACCTAACTGACCGAAGGCTGCATACTCGTCAATATCGATTTCTCTATTTAAATCATCGAAAATAGTACCTCCAGAGTTTAAGTCGAACCTACGTGCAGAGGCTCCAACCTGAAATTCGACCGCATTATTAAACATTCTCGACAGGTTGTACATACCTTCGTAATGGTACAAGTTAGATTTATCATTAAACTTAGCGCCATATACCCCTGCACCCATATTTGTTTGGCTGATATAAGTATTACGTATCTGTTCTGCAGCACTATTAAATTGAGCAGAACCAACTTCAAACCTTCCTTGATCTGCTGCCCTACGTGCAGCTGCATGTGCTTGAGCATCTGTCAATCCTGCACCTCCTTGGGCAACAGGCAACCTAGCTCCTATATAATTACCGACATACTGAGGGAACCATGTTTGTGATGGTTTAGATTTTTCATTAATATAGCTTCCCAAAATTGACGAAATGTAAGAATCGCCTGAACGCTCTTGCGTGGTGTATCCTCTAATATAAAAATCTTCGCCTTTTAGCTCTAACTTATACAATCCGATATTGAAGTTGCGTAAAGAATACCTGTCAGAACCAGTGTAAACAGAAGTACCAGTCCCCCAATTTGCTTGAGCAGATAGCTGAATTGTATTCGTTAAATTGTAGTAAAGACCACCAGACATTTTTAACGATTTGGTATCGTAGTCAACTAAATCAATTTCATTATAACCCGTTCTAGACACGTTTTGATTAGGAAGAAGACCGGGAGTATTTATTCCAGCAAAAAATGGTCTTGTTGTTGCATTTGTTGCTAAGAAATTATTCAGTGCTGCCAAACCAGGGCCTGCTCTAAATGCATCTATTTGAGCTTGGGTTGGAGCCTGTGGCAATCCGAGTGCAGCCTGCACAAAACCTGATGTACCTGCACCAATAACTGCATTTGCTACCCCCCTCATGTTTTGGTTTACTTCGTCACCATACACATTTACACCATCATAATTTGGATCAGATTGACGAGTACCATCTTTGGGTGTGTTACCAGTTCTGTCGAAATTAGAATAGTTTGTACCAAACCAATCTTTCGCTTGTAAAAATGAGAATGCAAACTTAGCACCAAACTTGTTATTCCAAGATTTCGCCATACGCATATCGAATTGCCTAAACTCTTGCGGATCCATGGTTTTACCATTTGAAAGCATTGTTTTATCATTAACGTGGTTTAAACCCGTTTTCATTTGGAAGCTTACACCTTGATATTTAAATGGATCTTTAGAAGTCATTAATAAAGTACCGCTAATACCACCAGCACCATATAATGCTGAAGAGGCTCCAGGCAATAACTCTACATTATCAACATCTAATTCTGTGATACCTACAATATTACCAACCGAGAAGTTTAAGCCAGGCGCCTGGTTGTCCATTCCATCAATCAATTGATTGAAACGAGTGTTACCATTGGCGTTGAAACCACGTGTATTGTAAGATCTAAAAGTTAAACTTTGTGTACTCATCTCCACCCCTTTGATATTTTGGATGGCATCATAGAATGATGGAGCGGCAGCTTCTTTAATTTGAGCTTGTCCCATACGCTCAATGGTTACAGGAGATTCTAAGATACGCTCCGGTGTTCTAGACGCAGATACTACTACTTCCTGACCAAGTATTGCTCCAGACTCCAACTCGAATGTTAAACCTGTTGCTGTGCCAGTAACTTGTTGTTCTACCGTATTAAAACCTACAAACGTTACGGCTAATGTAAATGGAGGTTTTTCGGTTGTTGTAAATGAGAATCTACCATTTTGGTCGGTAGAAGAACCTATCGTCTTCCCTTTCACCGTGACACTTACCCCCGGAATAGGTTCTTTGGTTAGCTTGTCGGTAACTGTACCACTAACCACAATGCTTTGCGCAATTGCTGCGAACCCAGTCCACAGCAAAACACCAAGCACAAGAATGACTTTAGTAAAGATTTTGTTCATACGTTCAGTAGTTTATATTTGTTTATAACATAAACTTAATACATTTTTTAAAACTTACAAATAAAATTTTATGCAAGCATAGCATTTAATGAAAATATAAATTAGTTTTAGCTAATAGTTATTTATAATTAAATTGGCTGCTGACTTTTGATTTGACATAGAGAACAGAACCAAAATAACCTTTACCAAATGAACAGAGTTAAAGCATTGATTTGCATCATCATACCCATACTTTTAGGATACGCATTAAATACTAAGTTCGGTGACCTTCCGCCGCTGCTAAAATTTTTAAATCCTTTTACTGGATTTTGGCAGAACGCGGAAAGTATGTCGCCCAAGAAGAATAAAAAACTAGTACTTAAAAATGCTAAAGATAAAATCGAGATTGCTTTTGATGACCGGATGATACCTCACGTATTTGCGCAAAACGACCACGATCTTTATTATGCGCAAGGTTATGTTACTGCTATGCATCGCCTTTGGCAAATGGATTTCCAAACCCGCTTTGCTGCCGGAAGAATTTCTGAAGTAATTGGTGCTAAAGCCATCGAAGTAGATAAATACCAGCGTAGAATGGGAATGATGTATGGTGCAGAAAATTCACTTGAAGGAATGATGGCCGACCCAGAATCTAGAGAAATGTTATTAGCTTATACAGCGGGTATCAATGACTATATCAAATCTTTAGATAGACGTAAACTTCCAGTAGAATATAAACTGCTCAATTTTAAACCCGAACCGTGGTCACCAGTAAAATGTGCATTACTGCTTAAGCAAATGTCGGCTGTATTGGCAATGGGTTCCGACGAGTTCTACATGACTAACATCCTCAACAAATACGGACCAGAAATTACTAAAGACCTATTTCCAGATTATCCTTTTAAAGAAGATCCAATTATTCCTGTTGGCACAAAGTGGGATTTCAAACCACTTCCAATACCATCTACGCCTAAATCTTTTACAGAAATGATGAGTACCAATATTGCCACCAAACAAAAAGTTGAGGGCATTGGTAGTAATAATTGGGCAGTTTCGGGCATTAAAACAGCTTCTGGATTTCCGGTTTTAGCTAACGACCCGCACCTAGACCTCACTTTACCTTCTATTTGGTACCAAATTCAACTACATGCACCAGGCATCAATACTTATGGTGTTTCGCTTCCAGGTGCACCAGGGGTCATTATTGGGTTTAACCAAAATATAGCTTGGGGCGTAACCAATGTGGCTGCAGATGTTTTAGATTTTTATCAGATTAAATTTAAGGATAACAAACATCAAGAATATTGGTACAACAACAAGTGGAATGCAACCAAACCTCGCTACGAAACCATAAAAATAAAGGGCGCAAAAGATATTGTTGATACTGTATTGTATACGCACCACGGACCAATAGTATACTTCCAGAAGCCTAATTATGGCCGAGCAAACAATGTTCCTACAGGTAGTGCATTACGTTGGATAGCTCATGAAAAATCAAATGAACTAAAAACATTTTATTTGATGAACCGTGGAAAAAATTATAATGACTATCGCAATGCCTTACCTCATTTTACTGCGCCTGCGCAAAACTTCATTTTCGCAAGTGTAGATAATGATATTGCTATTACGCCAAATGGAAGGTTTCCACTAAAATGGAAAAATCAGGGCAAATTTATTTTAGATGGTAGCGACCCAAGTAACGACTGGCAAGGATGGATCCCTGCATCGCAAAATCCAACGGTTAAAAATCCGCCACGTAACTTTGTGAGTTCGGCAAATCAGTCTTCTACAGATCCAACTTATCCTTATTACATTAACTGGGAGTTTTCTCCTTACGAGCGAGGAAAGCGAATTAACGACAAACTGACGGCGATGAAAAACATTACTGCAGACAGTATGCGCAACTTGCAAATGGATTCGTACAGTATCATGGCCGAAAATCTAATACCTCATATTTTACCTCTGGTAGAAAATACTGCGCTAAATGCAACACAAAAAGAGTCATATAATTTAGTCACAAAGTGGAATAAATATTTCGATGCCAAATCAATTGCTGCAAGTGTTTTCGATCTTTGGACGAAACGTTTAGCTACCGAAATTTGGGAAGACGATTTTGGAGACAAAAATGTACCTATGCGTTACCCATCTAGAGACCGTACCGTTGAACTTATCCAGAAAAATCCCAAATCGCGATGGTTCGATAATGTTAAAACTTCTAAAAAAGAAACCTTAGCAGACTTAGTTAATTCTTCTTTCAAATATGCTTGCGATAGCTTAGAGCGTAAATACGGTCCAATTGGCGAAGAATGGCAATGGGGAAATTTTAAAAACTCAAATGTGCCTCACCTCGCTAAAATACCAGGCTTTGGTTCAAAAAAATTAGTTACCGGAGGTTCAAAAAGTACCGTAAATGCTTTATCAGAAACTAATGGCCCTTCGTGGCGAATGGTGATTGAATTAGGTAAAACCCCGAAAGGTCATGGCGTTTATCCAGGCGGGCAATCTGGAAATCCTGGCAGTCCGTTCTATGATAATATGATTGACACTTGGGCAGAAGGTAAATTATATGACCTTTTCTTCATGCAATCTCCTGACGATAAGGGAGGAAAAATAATTTCTCGTTATAAAATTTCAAAAAAATAGACAATGGTTTTTATAGTTATACTTATTCTATCTTTTGTGCTACAAAGCTTTTTTCCTTGGTGGACAATTATTGTAGTATCATTTGCAACCTGTGGCATTATAGGAAAAACTAGCAAAATTTCATTTTGGCAGCCATTTTTTGCAATCTTAGTATTATGGACAGCGATGGCTTTGTACAAAAGTTTTCCTAATAATCACATTTTAGCTGGGCGTGTTTCTGAAATGTTCGGTTTAAAGGTTTGGCCAGCAATTTTGGCTGTAACAGCAATTATTGGCGGACTGGCAGCTGGAATTAGTGGTTTATGCGGCTACCATTTTAGAAAGTCAACCATTAAATCTAAAGCCAAAGCTTAATCAATAAAAATTGTATTTTTGCCCAGTGAATATCAGTACTGGGCAAATTTTTTCTATTAGCAACGACCGCAAATTTAACGATGTTGCATTAAGTGTTTTCCAACATCAAGCGGAAAATTGTGACATCTACAGACAGTACATTTCACATCTAAAAATCGATCCCAAAAAAATTGATAGTTATACCGAAATTCCATTTTTACCAATCAGTTTTTTCAAGTCCCACTCGGTTACTTCTTCAAATAAACCAGTAGAAATCACTTTCAGCAGTTCTGGAACTACTGGACAGATTACCAGCAAACACTTGGTTCAAGATTTGTCTATCTATGAGCAGAGCTACAACAAGGCATTCGAATCATTTTATGGCAAAGCCGATGATTATTGCATCTTAGCCCTGCTTCCGTCCTATTTAGAGCGAGATGGTTCTTCTTTAATCTATATGGTTGATGACTTGCTAAAGCAAAGCACGCATCCTAAAAGCGGATATTTCCTTCATAATCACGAAGAACTTCATCAAGTTTTGGAGAAGCTGAAATCGGCAAAACAAAAAACTTTGCTAATTGGGGTTACTTATGCCTTGCTAGATTTTACAGAGCAATATCAAATTAATTTCCCCGAACTTATTGTAATGGAAACCGGTGGTATGAAAGGCAAAAGAAAAGAAATGGTACGTGCCGAGCTTCATCAACTGCTTTGTGCATCTTTTGGTGTAAAGCATATTCATAGCGAATACGGAATGACAGAATTGCTGTCTCAGGGTTACTCAAAAGGCAACGGCATTTTTGAATGTCCACCTTGGATGAAAATTTTATTAAGAGACACTTCCGATCCTTTGAGTATCTTATCGTCAACGCACATCACTGGCGGCATCAACGTCATTGATTTAGCAAACATCAACTCTTGTTCATTTATCGCTACGCAAGATTTAGGTAAAATACACGGAGAAAATCAATTTGAAATAATGGGCAGGTTTGACAATGCCGATATTAGAGGCTGCAACCTGCTAGTACAATAAAACAAAAAAGCCGTATCAGAATAGATATGGCTCTCTTTTTATCATTAGAAATTACTCTGCTATAATCAAAAAGTAATTTTTCTTTCCTTTTTGAACTACCAAAAATTCATCATTTATCAAATTCTCGGTAGAGAAAGTTGTATTTAAATCAGCTACTTTATTTTTATTGATGCTTAAACCACCACCTTGTAGAGTTTTTTTCACTTCTCCTTTTGATGGGAAAACGGTTGTTTTTTCTGCCAATAAAGAAGGCGTATCTATTCCGGCAGCTAAATCAGCTTTTGAAATTTTAAACTGTGGAATACCATCAAAAATATCTAATACTTCTGCAGCGCTAAGTCCATTTAAAAACTCCAATGAGCCGTTACCGAACAAAAACTCTGAGGTTTTGATAGCTGTTTCCAAAGCCTCTTCCGAGTGAGTTTTTACAGTAATATCTTCAGCTAATGCTTTTTGTAAAATCCGCAAATGTGGTGCTGCGTCATGTTCAACTTCTAAAGCTTCAATTTCTACTTGCGTTTTTAGCGTAAAAATCCTGATCCATTTTTTAACATCATCATCAGACGCATTTAACCAAAATTGGTAGTATTTGTATGGAGAAGTTTTTGCAGGATCTAACCAAACTGCACCACTTTCAGTCTTACCAAATTTAGTACCATCCGCTTTTTTAATTAACTGCGTAGTAATTGCGTAAGCTGTTCCTTGATCCTTTCTTCTGATCAACTCAGTTCCCGTAACAATATTTCCCCATTGATCCGAACCACCCATTTGCACCAAACAGTTGTTATTTTTCCATAAATAATAGAAATCATAACCTTGTATCAATTGGTAGCAAAACTCGGTAAAAGACAAACCAGAATCGCCTTCCAAACGTCTTTTTACACTATCTTTCGCCATCATGTAGTTTACGGTAATGTGTTTACCTACATCTCTGATAAACGTAAAAAGGTTCATATCCTTAAACCAATCGGCGTTGTTTACCATAACCGCACCATTGCCAGCATCCTCAAATTTTAAGAATTTGGCCAACTGAGTTTTCATTCCCTTGAGGTTATGCTCAATCATTTCTGGCGTTTGTAAGTTACGCTCATCAGATTTACCAGATGGATCGCCAACCATACCCGTAGCGCCACCAACTAAAGCAAAAGGCTTGTGCCCAGCTCTTTGAAAATGGATTAAAGTCATGATTTGCGTTAAATGACCAACATGTAGCGAATCAGCTGTCGGATCAAAACCAATATAACCAGAAGTCATACCTTCATTTAGTTTCTCTTCAGTATTAGGCATAATGTCGTGCAACATGCCTCTCCAACGTAACTCTTCTACAAAATTTGTCATTTTTTAAACGATTTTAGGGCACAAAGATAGTTTTTAAAGGCGAAAGCTAAAAGAGATCGAATTTCTTAAAGTCATCTGCCAAAATTCAGCCAATGAACTATCTAACTTCCCTCTATTAACTATCAACTATGAACAATTGAACCAATGAATTAATGAACTACTAAATTAAGATGGCTATATTTACAATATGAACTTCCTTTCGCATTTTTATTTCGACAGAAACACACCAAACGCAAATATTGTGTTAGGTACTATTTTGCCCGATCTTTTGAAAAATGCAAACAAAACTTGGAATGCCCATCCAGAAAAACACGCTGAACTTTTTGAAAAAGATGGTTTAGATACGTTGCTCGAAGGTTGGAAAAGACATCTGGAGGTAGATTTGATTTTTCACTCCTCAACATTTTTTAATGAAAAGATGCAGGAACTCAAACAACTCCTAATTCCAATTTTAAAAGATAGCGTTGTGCGACCTTCTTTTTTAGCACATATCGGGGTTGAACTTTTGTTAGACCATCTTCTTATCGAACACCAAAAAATTAATATCAATGCTTTTTACGATAACCTCGAAAAAGTTAACGACAAAGATTTAACGAACTTCTTAACTAAGTGCGAAATCGAAAATACTGAGCATTTTTTCAAGTTTTTCAACAGCTTTAAATCCAGTAGATATTTGCTCAGTTATCAGAAATTAGAAAATATCAGCTATGCTTTACAACGCATTTGCATGCGCTTATGGGAGCATCCTTTTACCGAAAAAAACACTTACGATTTAACTTCTGTGCTCGAATTTTATAAAATCCAACTAGAAGTAGATTTTATGGTTATATTTGATGAAATTGAGAGTCGCTTAACATAAACCATGCGCAAGTATCAGCTACTTATTATCTTATCTTTTTTCGCGGCTTCGGCAAATGCCCAAAGAAAATACAGCAACGAGTTCCTTAATATTGGCGTTGGCTCTACAGCATTTGGCATGTCGGGCTCGGTAGTGGCAAATGTTAACGATGTAACAGCTGGCTACTGGAACCCTGCCGGTTTAGCTCGTATGGAAACTCCGCGACAAGCAAGTTTTATGCACTCAGAATATTTTGCGGGTATCGCTAAATACGATTATGGCGCTTTTGCAACATCTGTACAAGATAATACTGCTGTAATTGGCGCATCAGTATTGCGTTTTGGAGTAGATGATATTCCAGATACTTCTGAATTAATTGATGCAGATGGGAATATCAATTACGATAGGGTAAAGAAATTTTCGGCGGCAGATTATGCTTTCATCTTCTCTTACGCTCGTAAGAAAGGTAAAAATGGTATTGGCAATACCGACGGGCTAAGTTACGGCGCCAACGTAAAAGTGATACACCGTTTGGTTGGCGAGTATGGCAAATCTTGGGGCTTCGGCTTAGATGCCGGCGTTCAATACAAAAAAGGCAAATGGATTTTAGCCGCCGTTGGTAAAGACATTACTTCAACTTTCAACTCTTGGAGCTACAACGCAGATAAACTTTCTACCGTTTACGCTCAAACAGGCAACGATATCCCCAAAAGTTCAACAGAAACAACCAATCCGCGTATTGTTTTAGGTGCTGCCTATGCTACACCAATTAACGAGAAATTTAACATTATGGCCGAAACTAATGTTAATCTCACTACCGATGGGCAAAGAAATGTTTTAGTAAGTGCGGACCCTGTCAGTGCAGACCCAACTATCGGATTATCTGTGGATTTTAAGAAAACTATTTTTTTACGTGGTGGTCTAGGCAATATCCAAAAATCAACTGACTTTACTGGAAAGCAGATACACACCTACCAACCTAATATGGGCGTAGGGATCAAAATCAAAAATTTCTCGCTAGACTATGCCCTAACAAACGTTGGCAATAGTTCTGATGCCCTTTACAGCAACGTTTTTTCTATAAGACTAGACTTCGAAAAATAAAATTTGAAAAGCAGAAATTTTACTGCTATTTACGGATAGTCCTGCTTTACATTTCAATTTTTTTTGTGCTCGTCCAATCGTCATTTCGAACGCAGGGAGAAGTCTGTTAATTAGAATTAGTTAACTAACGGATGACACAACAAAAAAGATTTCCATTGCAATCAGGTTTATGACACAAAAGTACTGCTATAACGAAACCCCACTCAATGGACACCTCACGACATGCCGGGAGGAAAATGCAAATCAATCCCCTTCTTCCAGAGGAGTGGTCGAAGACCGGGGTGTCTTAAAAATTAGCATAAAACAACTTTATGATGACAAGGTATTTAACTTCCGATACTAAATTTGTTTTAAACCTTTAACATCATGAAAGCAGTAGGATTTAAAACTTCCCTTCCCATAGCAGCAGCAAACAGTTTCATTGATTTTGAAACCGAAAAACCGAACCCTCAAGGACACGAGCTTTTAGTAAAAATAAATGCTATTGCAGTAAATCCAGTAGATTATAAAATTAGACAAAACGCTTTAAAAGACACTGAACTTGCTGAACCTAAAATTATTGGCTGGGATGCTTGCGGAGTAGTTGAAGCCATTGGCAGTGAAGCATCTCTATTTAAAGTTGGCGATGAGGTTTACTACGCTGGCGATATTACTAAACCTGGCTGCAACGCAGAATATCAACTCATTGATGAAAGAATTGTTGGCAAGAAACCAAAAAGCTTAAGCATTGAAGAAGCCGCTGCAATGCCGCTTACAACACTTACCGCTTGGGAAATCCTTTTCGATAGAATTCGTATCAGTACAGAAAAAGATAAAGGTAAAACCTTACTGATTATTGCAGGGGCAGGTGGCGTAGGTTCTATAGCTATTCAGTTAGCAAAAAAGATTGCCGGCTTAAACGTTATCGCCACTGCATCTAGACCAGAAAGTATTGAATGGTGCAAACGCATGGGAGCTGATGTTGTCGTGAACCATAAAAACTTGCAAGAAGAAGTAAGAAATGCAGGTTTCCAATACGTAGACTTTATAGTAGACTTTGTAGATGCCAATGCTTATTGGGACGAAATGGTAGAGTTAATCAAACCTCAAGGCCATATTGCCTCTATTACTGGTAGCGCAACGCCAATTGCTTTAAACAAACTGAAAACTAAAAGTGCTGGCTTCTCTTGGGAATTTATGTACACCCGCTCTACCTTCCAAACCGAAGATATGATTGAGCAGCATCATATTTTAAATAAAGTAGCTGATTTGATAGACGAAGGAGTTTTAGTTCATACGTTAACCCAAACCCTAACTGGACTTTCGGCAGAAACCTTGAAGCAAGCTCATGAACAATTAGAATCTGGAACTACGATTGGAAAGTTGGCGATTAAGCTATAATCTTATCGTCGCAAATCCACGAAGAAGACTACAACAATTTTGATTTTATAAACCAGAACACTTCGGGCACAGTCCCGACAGTGTGAAGTTTACTTCCTTCACTTGGTACTGCTTCGGTAACTTAAAAGTTGGTTCTACATCATCCAAACAAGTTACCGACTTACATTTTTCGCAACTAAAATGAACATGATTATGATGGTGTTGCTTTTCACAGTCGTGGCATTCGGCATACTTAATCACACCATCTACATTTACAATCCTATGTATGTCACCCTCTTCCACCAGTCTATCCAGCACCCGATAAATAGTAACCCTATCACACAAATCGTTTAAAGCAGCTTGTATTTCTGTATGCGACAAAGCTACTTCCGAACTATGAATAAGCTTTTTGATTTCCGTTTTAGCGACTGTATTTCTCGTAATTTTCATACCAATGCAAATATACGAAATCTCTAGCATCAAAAATTTTGACACCTAAAAGCATACATCGAGATGATAATAATTAGAAAAGGTTTCTGATGATTTGTTCTGTCGTTAAGCCTTCGGCCTCTGCTCTATAGTTACGCACAATTCTATGGCGCAAAATTGCCTCAGCTACGGCTTGTACATCTTCAATGTCTGGCGAGTACTTACCAGAAATAGCAGCATGACATTTAGCTCCCAAAACTAAAAACTGCGATGCCCTCGGACCTGCACCCCAAGAAATGAAATTGTTAATTTCCGCAGTTGCAAACTCACTATTCGGACGCGTTTTCGCTACCAATTTTACTGCGTACTCTAACACATTATCAGTTACAGGAATATTGCGTATCAATTTCTGAAAATATTGAATTTCGCTTGCAGTAATAATTTTCTGCAGCTCTACTTTCTGATTGCTTGTGGTGTTTTTTACAATTGTCAATTCATCAGCAAATGCTGGATAATCTAACGAAATGTTAAACATAAAACGATCTAATTGTGCTTCTGGCAAAGGATAAGTTCCCTCCTGCTCAATTGGATTTTGAGTAGCCAGTACAAAAAACGGTTGAGGCAAACCATGAGTAACACCTGCAGCGGTCACTGCTTTTTCCTGCATCGCTTCTAATAATGCAGCTTGCGTTTTAGGCGGGGTACGGTTAATTTCATCCGCCAGAATAATATTAGAAAATATTGGGCCTTTGATAAACTTGAAGTGCCTGTCTTCTCCTAAAATTTCGGCACCTATAATATCGCTAGGCATTAAATCTGGTGTAAACTGGATACGGTTAAAATCGAGGTCTAAAACATTCGCCACTGTTTGCACCAATAAAGTTTTAGCCAAGCCCGGAACGCCTACTAACAAGCAGTGCCCATTACTAAAAATAGCAATGAGCACTGATTTTACAATTTCGTCTTGTCCAATTACAACCTTACCTATTTCGGCTTGTATATTTTTAAATGATTGATGCAGGGCATCAACAGCTTCAACCTCATTTTTAAACTGCATTGGCTATTTGCTTTCTTTATCCTTTTTTACCCAAAGTTTCAATTCGTCGCAAGTTTCAAACTCATCGTCAACTCTAATATAAGTTGTTTCTTTGCGTTTTTCAAACCATTCGCTCATCACCTTAGATTCCTTTTCCTTCTGCGCTTGGTCTTTAAATTTCGGATAATCTTGTTCTAAACTAGCTTTATGTGGTGCAATTTTAGATTTCAAGAAAAATATTTTATAGCCTTCTTTGCCACTTTGCTGATCATTAAATTTTACTGGTTGCGAAATACTTCCAACTTTCATAGTGTCAATAACCACAAACACCGATGGATCTAATTTTTCTACTGGCATTAAGGTAGTTCTTGCAGTTTGGTTATCGGCGTAAAGCATCATACCACCATTGTATTGCGTTTCCTTATTGTCTGAATATAAAGAAGCTCCAGTTGCAAATGGATACTTTTTATCAGCCAAATCTTGATAAATACTATCTGCTTTTAATTTGGTACGCTCTAAACTTTGAGGGGTATTTTGAGGACGAACCAAAATGTGTCTCACGTGCGATTGCTCACCTCTACGCTCAATTACTTGCAAAATATGATAACCATATTCAGTTTCAAACACTGGTGACATTTCTCCAGCTTTTAGCTTAAATGCCCAAGCGGTAAATTCCTTCACCATCGTTTGTCTGTCGATAAAACCATAATCTCCACCTTCCGAAGCAGAACCCGGATCTTCAGAATAAGTTTTAGCTAAGAAAGCGAAATCTTCACCACTCTTTATACGCAAGCGAATAGCATCTAGCTTATCGTAGTATTTTTGTTTTTCGGCTTTGGTTAATTTAGGCTGTAGCACAATTTCACCAACTTCAACCTCTGCACCAATATCTGGCAAACTATCTTTAGGATAAGTGTCAAAATATTTTTTTACTTCTAAAGGTGTAACAGTGGTGTTTTCTGTAATTTTTGCTTGCATTTTTTGTGCAATCAAACCTTCCTTAATATCTGGCCGCATCTCATCTTTATATTGCAATAAAGACTTTTGCAAGAACTGTTCTAATCTTTCCTGTCCACCCATACGCTGAACCTGATAACGCATACGTTTATCCAACTCATCATCAACTTGACTTTCTTCTACAACGATAGAGTCAATTTCTGCTTGTTGTTTTAGAAGCTTTTGCACCAACATTTGCTGCAAAAAATAACATTTAGCTCTTGGATCTGTCGGGTTACCCTGATTTAGATAAATAGCATATTGTTGGTTCAAATCAGACAACAAGATAATATTGCTTCCTACTACCGCCACTACCTTATCCAAATTTGGTTTTGGTTGCGCTTTAACACTCTCTACATTCAAAAACAAGCACATTAAGGCACTTGCTATTGATAAAATTTTCTTCATTAGTATGCTAATTCTATTGTATAATTCGCAAAGTTAAAATTATTAAGCGTAGTAGCTAATATCATAGCCTATTGCTTCACTAATTTCTTCAGCTCTGCTTGGTTAATTTTTATCTTGTATTTAGACCTTAAACTGTTAATCCAATTGGTTTCCAGCTGTTGCTGATAATCTCCTACCACCTGTCCCCTCACCTCATCAAAAGCTTTGCCCTCATATTTTTTTTCGTTGCTGGCAAAGTAAGTTTTCAGTTGTTCAGTATCTTCTTGGGCTTTTCCCCAAATTTTCTGCTCACAAACATTAAACATCAATACGCCTTCTCGGTATTCGTTCATAATAAAAGCGTACTCTGGAGAATCAACAGCAACTTTCTTCTGAGCCTTTAAAGCTTCTTCGTAACCTGCAATTTCTTGCTTATAATCTTCAACTGTATCTAATCCTAGCAATCGTGCCTCGGCAACCTTTAGCTTAAAGTTTACATACAGATCCAAATAGGCTGTCAAATCTTTATAGTTGTAGCTATTTTGCCCAGCATGATTTTTTTGATAAACCCACAAAAATTCTTTGCTACTAATTGGTTTTCCGTTTATGGTAGCCACATTTTGTGCAAATAATAGATTTCCGGCAACAGCAAAAAATAGAACTAAACAGGCTTTTTTCACAAAAGATGCGTTTATTAATTAATGGATAAAAGTAACAATTTAAGGTGCTATAATAAGATATTTAACTAATTTTAACAGAAATTTTTCCATAAAATATGAATAGCAACCAACTTATAGATAACGCCGAAGCTTTACGATTATTTTTTAACGACGATGTTTATTTAGCTGGTGATATTTCTTCTATGGAAAAACCAATCACAGAGACAGTTAAACCAATTTCAGAAGTACCAAAAGCTACTACCGAACAACTAACAAGCACAATTAAAGAAACAGCCGTTAGCCTGCCAAAAATTGAAGAACCTGCAGTAACCTATCAATCTAATTTCGATTTTAAATATCTTGGTAAAAACGAAAAAAGCATCTTAATCTTGGTAAATGATGCGCAAAACCCCGTAAGCACACCGCAAGGAACGGAATTGCTTCGTAAATTAGTTTTGTCTATCAACCTAAAAAACGCAGATTTTGCTTTGTTAAACTATTCAGCCTACGATACTGCAAGATTTGAGCACCTTCATTCGTTCTTTGCTTGTAAGTTGGTCATCTCTTTTGGCGTTTCGGCCCCAACTTTGGGATTGGGACAGCAATTACTACATCAGCTAAATGAACTCAATGAGGTAAGAATGATCTTTACCCACAACTTGCACGATCTTGATACTGACTTAAATGCCAAGAAATCACTTTGGGGCACTTTAAAACAACTGACTATATGATCAACCAATTGGTATTTGCCACCAACAACCAACACAAAACAGAAGAAGTAGCTAAAATTTTAGCACCCAATTACGAGGTTTTAAACCTTAAAGACATCAATTGTTTGGTAGATATTCCCGAGACAGGCGACACCTTTGCAGAAAACGCAACTTTAAAAAGCACCTACGTATTCGAAAACTTCGGTTTAGATTGCTTTGCAGATGATAGCGGTTTGGAGGTTGAAGCACTGAATAACGAACCAGGTATTTATTCGGCCAGATACAGTGGCGTTAAAAATGACACAACCAACCTTCAGCTGCTGCTAAAAAACATGGAAGGGCAAACTAATCGAAAAGCAAGATTTAAGACTGTGATTTCGCTGCTCCAAAACGGCGAAAATCATTTATTTGAGGGAATAATTGAAGGCACTATCACAATAGCTCCGAGCGGCACCAACGGCTTTGGCTACGATCCTATTTTTCAGCCAAATGGCTACGATATCACGTTTGCGGAGATGGATATGAGCGAAAAGAACAAAATTAGCCACAGGGCTTTGGCCATGCAGAAATTGATTGATTTTTTAAAGAAATAGGAAATGTGAGCCAGTAAATCTTGGCTACTTCAGCCCCTCTTTTCGCTTTACTTCGCCTGCACTGCGCTTGGCTTCGTGTTCGCTACAATAGGGTTTATTTAACAAAGGCTACTGCTACGAAGGCAACAAAATTCTGCTTAAAAAAAAGACTTCCGAAGTTAAAAAAACTCCGGAAGTCTGAATTCTTCTAAAAATAACTGCTTCTATTTCTTCCCTTTATCTATCGCTCTGTTAACAACATCTTGTATACGCGGACGGATGTTTAACCTGCCTAACATTTCACTTACGGTTGGATGTACCCTGTTCGATAAAATCACATAAATCATATTACGCGAAGGATCTGTCCAAACACCAATGCCCGTGTAACCAGTATGCCCAAAAGTTTGTGAAGATGCGAGTTCTGATGGATATTTCTTCGTCAAATCGGGATCGTGTCTATCAAACCCCAAACCTCTTCTACTAATGTTAGATTGTTTGCTGGTAAACATTTCTACAGTTTGCGGCGTAAAATATTGCTCGCCTCCATAAGTTCCTTTATTTAACAACATCTGATTGTAGATAGCCATGTCATTAGCCGTACCGAACAAACCGGCGTGACCTGCAACACCACCCTTTAACGCAGCTCCCTGATCGTGCACATAACCTTCTAATAATGTTTTTCTAAATACTTTATCATCTTCCGTTGGTACAATTCTATTTTTCGGGAATCTATTTCTTGGCAAGTATCCTGTGGTCTGCATCCCCAATGGGATATAAAAATTCTTTTGCACATATTCATCTTCAGGCATTTCAGAAATATGTTCTACAATGTCTTGCATCACATACATACTGATATCGCTATACACATAACTTCCCTTAGTTTTAATAGGCGAGTTCAACATCTTAGGCCACATAAAATCATTAAAAAACCCCTTTTTGATGTAGTAATTGTCAGCCACTTTGGTTGGGTAAGCAGCAGATGAATCTCTACTGTAATCCCCTTCCTTCACATAATTATGGAATGGAATATAAGAAATAAATCCTGCTTGATGCAGCATTACATCTCTTACAGAAGTACCGTTCATTGGCGTATTACGAGCTTTTGCTATGTACGAACCAACGGTAGTATCTAATTTTAACTTTTGCTGCTCTACCAAACGCATTACACTTGGTGTTGTTGCAGTAGTTTTTGTAACTGATGCCAAATCAAAAATATCAGTCACGTTATCTGCTTGTAAATTATCATAAGTATGATAACCAAAAGCCTTATTGTAGATTACCTTGCCATCTTTTGCCACCAAAATAACCATACCTGGTGCAGCTTTCTTAGCGATACCTTCGTTAACAATGGTTGCTATTTCTCTTAAATCGTCACTATTCACCCCTGCGTCTTCCGGTACAGTATACTTCAAGCGGGTTGCTTCTGTAATGTAACCAGTGCCTTTTGTATATTTTGTAGAATAAGTTTTTGTAAGCAAATGTTTAGCGGCAATACCTCCAAAAATAAACTGAGGGGCTACCAACGCCGCTTCTTCATTGTCTTCTGGGCTCCAAACTAATGGTGCGTTGATCTGATCAAAAGAAGCCAAAGCATTACCGTTGCCAAAAAGCGAAATCACTACATCCTTAGTTCTAGCTATACTGGTGATAAAGTTCATATACTTACCATTTTTCGCCATCTCCTGATTTACAGCTACAATTATGGTATTGTAGAATTTGATATCGTCTTCTAAGTCATTTAAAGTTGCCGAATCGGCATATTTAGCAGCGTTTAGCGAAGTTACCGCTGCGTATTTATTCAACAAACTATCAAAACCAATTTGATTTTTATAACCTAGATTAATAGAAACAATTCGCTTCTCGGCCAAACCTACAATTGGAATAAATTTTTGATAATTGTTGAGCAACACTGTACCATTTACGGCATCATTAATTTTGTTTAAGCGACTTTGGTTGTGCTTGTGATCTTGTGCGCAAGCAGTTACGGTTAGCACAGCAGTTAGACAAATGGCAAAAATGCCCATCAAACTATTTTTTCTCATTATTCTAAATTGATTTTGGTTCTTTGATAAAGTTATGGCAATCGGCTGGATTATTATTTTTTATTTTTAGAAATCACCATTCCCTCATAAACTTTCTCTCCATTAACGTATGTTTTAATTACTTTATTCTGTAAAATTTGCTTAGCGTTGGCATTCATTAAATCGTTTTCCATGACTACGAAATCTGCAAACTTGCCCACTTCCAAACTGCCTTTCTCCTTTTCCTCAAAATTTGCTTTTGCTCCCCAAATAGTCATCCCTCTTAAGGTTTCTTGTGCGGTAAGTGCATTTTCCATTTGATAACCATTTTTTGGAAAATCATTCGCATCTTTTCTCATTGTAGCCGCATAAAATGTTAGCATTGGACTAATCTGTTCTACAGGAAAATCAGTTCCTAAGGCTATCCAACCATTTTGTTGCAATAATTGTTTGTAGGCATAAGCGCCTTTTACTCGCTCTTTACCTAACCTATATCCAGCCCAATACATATCTGAAGTTGCATGCGTTGGTTGCACAGAAGGAATTATCTTTGCACTTCCGAACAAATTGAAATCGCTCTGATTAACAACCTGGGCATGTTCTATGCGCCAACGTTTATCGTTATCAGCACCTAGAACCTGATTATAAATTTTCAAAATGGCACGATTTGCAGAGTCGCCAATGGCATGTGTGCACATTTGAAAATTGTGTTCGTTTAATTTTTTTGCTACCTTTTCGAAATGAGACAAATCGCTCAACAAAAAGCCCTTCTTGTTAGGCATATCACTATAAGGATGTAACAAGCAAGCACCTCTTGAGCCTAAAGCGCCATCTGCATAAACCTTAAATGAACGTACATTTAACCTATCAGTCTTTATCGCACCGCGTTTCACTAAATAATCGAAGTTTTCTTCATTATCAGACAACATTACGTAAAAGCGCATCTTTAAGTCATCTTTAGATTGAAGTTTTTCGATACCTTCAACATCGTCATAATCTAAACCACAATCAACAATTGTAGTTAAACCAACGGCAAAACAATTCTCTTGCGCCTGTTTAAGTAACTTCAGCATCTTTTCCTTCGTAATAGCCGTACTTTTTTTGCCAACTACATCCACAGCATTATCTATTAAAACGCCCGTAAGTTTTCCATTTTCGGCAATAAATTCGCCACCGGTTAGCTCATAAGCCTTGGTTACTCCAGCTTCGTCCAATGCTTTCTGATTAGCAATAGCAGCGTGGCCGTCGATACGAGTGAGCAATACAGGTCTGTCTGGAAATAATTCATCTAGCTTTTCCTTCGTCGGGAATTTTTTATCAGGCCAATCATTTTGGTCCCAACCCCTACCAGTTAACCAACCTTCTGGCTGGGTTTTAGCAAAGTCAACTAATCGAGATAATACTTCGTTCCATGATTTTGCTTCTGTTAAGTTAGCGTTATTTAAACTCTCAGCATAATTAAAGAAATGCGCATGCGAATCGATAAAACCTGGATAAATCGGTTTACCCTGTGCATCAATTTCTTCCTTGGCAGGATATGTTACCTTGATATCTTGCGAACTACCCAATGCTACAATCTTCCCATCTTTGATAGCCATCGCCTCTACCACCTCAAATCCATCATTAACCGTATAAATTTTTGCATTGAAAACCACTAGATCAGCTTTGTTGTTGTTGCACGCTAAAAATAATGCACACAAGGTTGCCAGCATTAAGGCTCTAAGTTTTATCATTTTATATTCAGTTTAGATCTTCAGGTTTTAAAGATATAAAGTTTAGGAAAAGAAAACCCCTTTTTTGTGCCTTCGGGGAAAAATTACCACGGAAAAAATACACTTAGTAAAATTAAATCCAACTTTTAATTAAAAAACTCAATTATTCAATAATCGGCACGCTTTTAGAGATAAAAGGAGTAACCTAAAGCTATGCAATAGCATTCTCACCTGCTTATGTTAGCGACCGTATCTACCTATGTAAAAACGACATCCTTGGTTAACACTCGCATCTACCTGTGAAAAACTTAATATTCAGATTGTAAAAACTTGTATTCAAAATACATAACTTTACAACTATAAGGTTTAATCGTTTAGTTCCTGCAATGCTCATTGGTTTTAGTCGTATAATTTCCATTCTTTTTGTTTTAGCAGGCTTAGTTACACTTACGAATTCTTGCGGTAAACCAGAACCAATTGAAACCGCCACTAATTTTTTAGGGCACAAAGGGAGTGGTAACAACAATTACAATGACCTACTGATCGAAAACACACTTCCGTCTATTAAAAGTGCCGTAAATAGGTTAGATGGTGCAGAATTAGATATTCAGATGAGCCTAGATGGTACACCCTGGATATGGCATAACGCTAGTTTGAAAGGGTATGTTTGTAACAGCAACTCCCAAGACACCATTCCTAAAATGCGAGATATTGAAATTGAACAAGTGAGAATTTGCCATCAAACAAAACAAGATCACATTTATAAACTAGCAGAAATTTTGAGTTGGAACAATAATGGTCCAGGAGTTTACATTTCGTTAGATATTAAAGTTTCTTTTAGCGCCGCCACATTCAGACTTCACGGAGATAGAAACGGTTATTTAACCCAATTAGCAGCAAGCTTGGCTAGCATTTTCGAAAATTACAGACATACAGACAAAACTTTAGTAGAAGTTGATAGCCAGTTATTTTGCACTAGATTAAAATCATTTCCATCAACCAGAAACATCACCACTTGTTTTATGAGGTACGAGCCCATGCCACAAAAAATAGCTAATGCCGTTCGACTGGGATATGAGGGTTTAAGTTGCAACTATACAGATCCTTCCGTAACCAAAGAAACGGTAGCCGCAGCACAAAGGGCGGGTTTAAAGGTACAACTTTGGACACCCTACTACAGAGATGAACTTAGAAAAGCCTTTGCCATGAACCCTGATTTTGTGCAGACCGACAATATTTACGCAAAACAGGCACTAAACGTTAGGTAGCATTTGCCAACCTATCTTCTACAAATACAAACGGCAATAAACTTTTGATACCTTTTACCTTAATTACCTGTCCGTTTAGGCAATAGAAGATCACTTCAATTGGTGATTTTTGTTTCTGCTCAAATTCTGCCATCACCTGTAGGCAAGCACCACAAGAAGTAACTGGATTCTTAATCGTGAAGTTTTCAGTGTAAGCAGTGATAGCCATTGTTTTTACCAGGGCTTTAGGTTTAGCGGAGCCGATAGCGAATAAGGCTACTCTTTCGGCACATAAACCAGATGGATAAGCCACATTTTCCTGATTGCTCCCTAAAACGATTTCTCCATCGGCAAGCTGAATAGCTGTACCAACCTTAAATTTAGAATATGGTGAGTACGAGCTCTGTAAAGCTTCTTCAGCCCTTATACACAACAACTTATCTTCCAAAGATAGCTCATTTATATTTTCGTATGTTTCGTAAGTGATTTTAAAATCGAGTACATTCATAAACCTAAACATACAAATTAGAATTAAAAATACATCTAGTCGCACATAATTATGTTGGCGAAAGATGAACAGTCCACTAGCTACAATAATGCTGTTTAATTAAAAATTAGAGCGTTTACATCTAAAAACTTAATGTTTGTTTTAAAACTTTCTGATTTTTTTTTTGTTTGATTTAACGGTGATCAACCAAATTTTGATTAAATAATATATCTTGAACCATCAAATAATTATCTCGCTTGAACAAGTATTTTAGAAAAGGTCTTAAAGTAGTTTTATGGATAATCGCCAGCGTGATTTTGCTGGTGGTGCTTATAGCGTTCTCTCTAAATATCCCTGCTGTACAAAATTTTGTAAAGGACAAAGCCATCACCTATCTTAAAAACAAAACCAAAACCGAAGTAAGATTAGAGAGCATTAAAATTGCACTGCCAAAAGACGTTGTCCTCAACAAATTCTATATTGAAGACTTAAATAAAGATACACTATTGTATGCCGAAAAGCTACAAGTAGACATTAGCTTGTTTAAATTGTTGAAGAACACGGTCGAAGTGAATTATATCGAGCTCAAGAACATCAGAGCTAATGTAAAACGTGTAAACCCAGATACAACTTTCAATTTTTCTTTCTTAGTAGATGCTTTTGCCAGCGATCAGAAAAAACCTGAAGAACAAGTAGAAAAAGACACTACATCTGCCTTAAAATTTTCTGTAGACAAAGTATTATTTGAGGACATTGGCCTTACCTACCGAGACGACGTAGCGGGCAATAATGTGAAATTTTACTTAGGCAAGTTAGAAACCAAAATCAAAGATTTCGACCTGGAAAACCAGAAATACGTAATCAAGAACTTTGCTGTGAACAACACTTCTTTGTTTTATTTACAGCAAAAGCCATTAACACAGTTAGTTCAACATATTACGAACAGTGTAGATAGCGTAGAAAAAGAAACTGGCAAATTACCAACCATTGAAGTACAGAAATTCGAGTTCAATAATGTGAAGGTAAACTACGACGACCAGTTAACCACTACTAACGCCGTAGCGAACGTAAATAAATTAGCCTTTGCTAACCTAATAGTAGATTTAACTAACGGGAAATATACGACAGACGATGCCGAGCTTTCGAATTCGTTTGTAAAATTCGCCTTTAAACCTGCGCCAAGCAACGATTTGGATCAAGTGAAAGATACGGTTATTGCAGACCAATCATCTTTAGCCTTGGTGATCAAGAAAATTAACCTGAATAACAACCTTCTACAATTTGATAATTTGGGAGCCAAACCTTTAAAAAAAGGAATTGACTTTAACCACTTAGACATTAAAGGACTAAACTTAGGTGCCGAAGATGTAAACTATAGCGCTGCTGGAATTACGGTAAAAGTTAAAAACGGTTCGTTAAGCGATAAGAGCGGCTTTGTGCTAAACACCTTACGAGGTGATGCCGTTTATAATGACAAGCAAATTAAGTTGAGCAATTTCGTACTGAAAACGCCCAACACCAACATCGAAAACGAGACCGATTTAACATTTAGTTCTTTGGACGATCTAACCAAAAATCCGGAACGTGTAAAATTAGCTATCGATTTAAAAAACACGACCATCGGTTTAAAAGATGCTACCTTTTTTACTGATGCACTACCTGCGCAATACAGCAACCAGAAAATTAAAGTAAACGCTAAAGTAAATGGTTATTTGAACAAATTAAATATTCCACAATTGCAGATTAGCGGTTTGCGAAATATCCAAATAGATATAAATGGTAAAGCCAATAATGTAACCGATGTAAATAAGGCTTTCTTAGATTTAAACATCAAAAAAGTTCATATTACCAAAGGTGATATCTTGGCTTTGGTTCCTAAAAAATCTCTGCCTGCGAGTATAGAGTTACCCAATGTGATTAATGCAAATGGTAAATTCAGAGGCTCTATGACTGATTTCTCTACTAATATGAATGTAAATTCTGATATGGGAGGTGCAGTTTTAGCGGCAACTATGAATGGGCCAAAAGGTAGAGAAAAGTACAAAGCTGATGTTAGCTTAAACAACTTCAATGTAGGCCGATTGCTGAAACAGCAACCTACACTAGGAAGAGTTTCTGCAAGGGCAGATGTGGTTGGAACCGGTCTGGATGCGAAGAAAATAAATGCGAAATTTAACGCAACTGTTTTAAGTGCATACTATAACAAATACAATTATCGTAACCTGCAATTATCGGGCAACTATGCCAATCAAAAAGTGGCGATAAAAGGTAATATGCCAGATAGCAATGCCAATTTCAATTTAACAGCGAACGCAGATTTAGCAGGCAAATATCCGGCTGTAAAAGCAAATTTAGCATTGAAGCAGATTGATTTGCAGAAATTAAACTTTAGCACTACAGAATTTAAATTTGCAGGAAATATCAAAGCAGACATTAAAACCGCCGATGTAGATTACCTGAACGGAGATGTATTTGCTACTGGTTTACAATTGGTAAAAGAAGGAAAGAAATTTAATATTGACACCATCCAACTAAACGCAGTTTCTACAGCTACCGAGAATAAATTAGTACTAAAATCTGAGCTAATTAGTGCGAACGTAGATGGAAAATATCAGTTAAGCAAGATAGGCAATGCAGTTATCAACCAAATTAATAAATATTACCAATTTGGAGAGGTAACCGATATTCCACCGCAACGCATCCGTTTTACGGCAAACATTTACAACCCCAAGTTTTTACAAGATTTTGTGCCTGCCCTAACTACGTTTGCACCATCGAGAATTAACGGATTAATCGACACAGAAAAAGATAGTCTTCTGATGAACGCAGTTTTTCCGAAAGTAACTTACAACGGCATCAACTTAGATAGCATTAAATTGAATGTGAACAACGATACTGAAAAGCTGAATTACAGACTATTCGTTAACAGTATTCAAAATACATCTATCGCACTATTTAACACTGAAGTTTCTGGTGCTGCGGCAGATAACAAACTGGATTTGAATGTTTTTTTACGCGATAGACAACGCAAAGACAAATACGTAATTGCTGGTATTTTCCAATCGATCAATAAAGATTTCCGTTTCAACCTAGATCCTGCAAAACTGTTATTAGATTACGAAAAGTGGACTGTGGCTCCAGAAAATTATATTCAATTTGGCGAATCAGGAATATTAGCACATGAATTTAATATCAGTCAAGGCTCCCAGTTATTGAGCATCAACAGCACATCAGAAGAACCAAACGCACCACTTAAAGTAGAGTTTAAAGATTTCCAAATCGAAACCTTAATGAAGTTTGCAGAAACTGACACGGCTTTAGTTGGCGGTGCAATAAACGGTACTGTCGATGTGAAAGACCTGGTATCTAACCCTAAATTCGAGGCCGATTTAACCATCAATAAACTACGTTACCAAAAAGACGAGTTGGGTGATTTAAAAGCTGTGGTGAATAACAATACTGAAAATGCTTTTGAGGTAGATGTAAGTTTACGAGGCGTGCACGAACTATCTGCAACGGGTTTCTATTACACCGCACCTCAAAGTGGCTTAGATCTCAACGTTAACATCAATAAAATTGATTTACAACAAATTGAAAGTGTAAGTGCTGGGCAAATTAAGGAAGGTAAAGGCACAATTTCTGGAGCATTTACCGTTAAGGGCGAGCCTAGCAAACCTCAAATTCTAGGTGCGTTGAAATTTAACGATGCGGGCATGCGAATTGCCTACATCAACTCTTATTTTACCATTCCAACCCAAGAAATTGCCTTTAACAACCAAGGCGTTCGTTTTAATAACTTCACATTGGTGGATTCTTTGGGTAAAAAAGCAACCATCAACGGTTCAATTAATACCAGCAACTTTAGCAATGTGGGTTTTGCGCTAGATATCAAAACTGATAATTTCAGAGCAATGAACTCTACCGCCGAAGACAACGAAATGATTTACGGAACGGTTTACTTGAGCAGTAACATCCGCGTTAGAGGTGACATGAACAAGCCCGACGTAAATATGAACGTCACCGTAGAAAAAGGCACCAAGTTCTTTTATGCAATGCCGATTAATGATCCTTCGGTAATTGATCAGGAAGGAATTGTGCAGTTCATTGACGAAGATGCACCACCGTTCAATGGCGAACGAGATTTAAAAGTGGATAGCTTGAACAGATCTGCCATTAAGGGAATTAATTTGGTGGCTGATATCAATGTAGATCCAGAAGCTGAATTGAACGTAGTGGTAGATCCATCAAATGGTGATATGCTGACCATTAAAGGTGAAGCTGATTTGAATGCAACCATGGATCCAAGTGGTAAGATCAGTATGACTGGTCGTTACGAAGTGGTAGACGGTTCTTACAGTTTATCGGTTGGTCCACTAGGTAAAAAACCGTTCAGATTGGTTAAAGGAAGTACTTTGGTTTGGACGGGCGAACCTACGGAAGCCAACGTAAATTTGACCGCTTTGTACGAAGTAAATGCAGCACCAATAGATTTGCTAAACCAACCAGATTTGGTGCAGGCTAAAACGAAACTACCTTTCCAAGTTTATTTATATATGAAAGGCGAGCTGTTAAAGCCAATCATTTCATTTAAAATAGATTTACCTGAAAACGAAAGAGGTACGGAAATTGGAAGTTTAGCCTACACCAAGTTACAAACCGTAAATAGAGATGAAAACGAGTTGAACAAACAGGTTTTTGCTTTGTTGGCGTTGAATAGATTTATCGCTAATAATCCATTCCAAAGTTTGGCTGGCGGCGGTGGCGGCGTGTCTACTTTGGCTCGTTCTAGCGTGAGCAAATTGCTAACCGAACAGTTAAATAATTTGGCTTCAGATTTAATTCAAGGCGTTGATTTAAATTTTGGTGTTAACTCATCTGAGGATTACTCTACAGGAAGCTTAGAGCAAAAAACTGATCTGGAAGTGGGCTTATCGAAGAAATTGCTAAACGACAGGTTAACGGTAACCGTTGGTAGCTCTTTTGCCTTGGAAGGTCCGCAACAGGCAAATCAAAATGCTACTAGCATAGCTGATAACGTAAACGTAGAATATGCCCTTTCTAGAGATGGTCGTTACCGTTTACGTGCCTACAGACGTAACCAAACCGAAAGTGTTGTTGAGGGGCAAATTGTTGAAACCGGCTTAGGATTCACCTTAGTTGTAGATTATAATAGATTTAAAGAAATATTCCAAAAACGTAGAAATAGAAACAATGTTGAACAAAGACCGAAAAATGAGGAAACTAATTAAAATAGGAGCTTTCGCATTGGCATGTTCAATATTTGCCAATTGTAGTAACACTCGTTACCTAAAACCTGGACAGAACTTATATATCGGTTCGGAAGTTAAAATCAATCCAGATTCTTCGTCTAAAATTGACAATTCTAAGCAGGTAAGGAAAGAACTGGAAAGCAAAACCAGACCTCGCCCCAACAAATCTATTTTGGGCTTGAGACCAAAACTGTTGATTTATAATTTAGCTGGCGAACCTAAAAAGCCAAAAGGAATTAGGAACTGGTTGCGAAATAAGGTTGGGGAACCACCTGTACTAATGAGCGAGGTGAAAATCAAATTTAATAATGATGTATTGAAAAGTTATTTGATTAGCCAAGGCTATTTGCAAGCGGAAGTTACTGGAGATACCGTGATCAAAAGAAAACGTGGAAAAGCAATTTATACCGCTAACACCGGTATTCGTTACAAAATCAATAAGGTAACTTTTCCGCCAGATACTGGCGATTTAACACATATCATCAACCAAAATAAAGACAAAACGCTTTTGAAAGCTGGTGATTTTTATGATTTAGAAACCTATAAAAACGAACGTATCAGAATTGATAACGACTTAAAGGAAAGCGGGTACTTCTATTTCAGTCCAGAGCATTTGATTTTACAAGTAGACAGTACTATTGGAAGAAACTTGGTGAACGTAAATGTGCGTATAAAGAATATTGCGCCAGAAGCTTCAATGAAGCCTTATACCATTAGAAACATCAATATTTATCCAAACTACACACTTCGAAGAGATAGTATGTTAAGGAAATTAGATCCTATTGAGTATAACGACTTTAATATTTACGATAACAGAAACACCTTTAGATCGAGGGTTTTTGACAGATTGGTTTTCTTCAAAAAGGGGGAAAGATATAACAGAAAAGACCATAATCAATCGCTAAACAGGATGGTTAACCTGGGTGCTTTCCAAGATGTAAGGGCAGAATTTTTACCGATAGATAGTTTCAAAAACAATCAGTTGGATTTGAACATCTACCTTACACCGTTGAAGAAGAACTCATTAACGTTTTCGATTACAGGAACTAACAAATCAAACAACTTTGTGGGTTCTGAACTGAAAATCACCCAAACTACTCGCAATCTTTTCAAAGGTGCTGAACAGTTGGATGTCAGTGCAAGTGGTGGTTTCGAAACACAATATAGCGGACAATCTAAGGGTATCAATTCTTATTCGCTATCAGGAGAAGCAAAATTGACGTTGCCTAGATTTATCGTTCCGTTTTACAAGCCTAAAAGCACAAATGCCTTTACACCTAAAACTATTATTTCTTTAGGTTATCAGTTATTGAGCAGAGATACCATTTACAAACTCAACTCATTTAGGGCTCAATATGGCTACAACTGGAAAGAAAACCAGTTTAAGGAGCACAACTTCAACCCAGCGTCTATTAATCTAGTAACAGCTGTAAAAAACAAAGATCAGCGTGCCCTAGAAGAGCTTTACAGACAAAACCCTGGCTTAGAGTATACCTTGCAAGATCAGTTTATTATAGGGAGTAATTATAATTTCACCTATACCAACCAAATGCAAGAAAAACGTCGTAACAACTTATATTTCTTCGGAGGTTTAGAAACCAGCGGAAATGTTTGGGGTTTATTCGTACCAAAAAATGGAGAAGGAAAACGTGAAATATTCGGAACGGCATTAACTCAATTTGTTAGGGTAGAAACCGATTTGCGGAACTACTACAAAATAACCCCAACGGTAATTTGGGCTAATCGCTTAAATTTAGGTTATGGTTATGCTTACGGCGGAAGCCCTTCGCTTCCATTCGTTCGTCAGTTTTTTGCCGGTGGTACAAACGACATCAGGGCATTTAGAGCTAGATCACTTGGCCCGGGTACACATCAAGTAGCTGCAAATGCGTTTCTTGCCGACCAAGGTGGTGATATTAAAATGATGATTAACTCAGAATTGCGATTCAAATTGGTGAGTATCTTACACGGCGCTGCTTTTGTGGATGCCGGAAATATTTGGTTACGCAAAGAGGATCCAAATAGACCGGGCTCAGAGTTTAAATTGAAAAATTCATTAGATGAATTAGCAGTGGGAACTGGCCTTGGTTTAAGGGTAGATGCAACCATTTTCGTAATCCGCCTAGATGGCGCCTTCCCTATCCGTAAGCCTTTCTTACCAAGTGGGCAACGATGGGTACTAAACGATATAGACTTTGGAAGTAAAAGCTGGAGAAGAGATAATTTAGTATTGAATATCGGTATCGGTTATCCGTTCTAATTTGAAAATGATTGATTAGCGAAATATCGTCGAAACATTCAAATAATAATTCTACGCATGAAAAAAATACCTAGTAAAATAAAAGCATTCTTCATTCATACTTACCACTTATTTATTGCAGCTGGAAAAGGTTTTGTTGAAGACCGTGTAATGAAGTTGAGCGCTGCGCTTGCCTATTATACTATTTTCGCCTTAACACCACTAATCATTATTATTATATCTTCTGCGACGCTTATTTTGGGCGATAACATGGATCCAAATACTAAACTTTTTGGAGAAATAAGTGAGATGATAGGTGCTGATGCCGCCAACCAATTACGAACTTTCGTAAACAATGCCAACCTTACCGGACGTAGTACCATGGGGTTAATTATTGGTATTGCTACGCTTGCAATAGCTTCTACTGCGATTTTTATTGAGATACAAGATAGCATCAATTTAATTTGGAAAGTAAAGGCTGTTCCTAAAAAAGGATGGAAAAAATTAATCACTAATCGGTTATTGTCGTTTTCGCTAATTGCTTCATTGGGTTTCCTACTGTTAGTTTCGTTAGTTGTAAATAGTATTGTAGTTGGTATCGGTGGAAAACTTGACACTTATGCTGCCAGAATTGGTATTGAAGAAGTATCTGAATGGCTCATGCTCATCGTAACCAACGCATTAACTATCGCTGTAGTAACCACCATTTTTGCCATTATTTTCAAGGTACTACCAGATGTAAATTTGAAATGGAAGCCAGCTTTAGTTGGTGCTTTATTTACTGCTTTACTTTTCAGTTTAGGCAAATATTTAATTGGAATTTACATCGAAAAAGGTAATCCAGGTTCTGCTTTTGGAGCTGCTAGCTCAGTAATAGTCATATTGGTATGGATTTACTACACTGCCGTAATTCTATACTTTGGCGCAGAATTTACCCAAGCTTATGCCGAAAAGTTCGATACGGGAATTAGTCCATCGAAATATGCAGTACACTTGAAAACTATTGTGGTAGAAAAAGAGGTGAAAGAATTACCACCGCAGCATCCGGAAGATACTATTGCTCCCCCGGTAAAAGAATAAAAAACAAAGGTCAGCATTATAATTGCTGACCTTTGTTTTTTGTTTATAAAGTACGCTTTGTGTCTATAATACCAGCTTGAGTTTAGCTAAGCATTATTTACTTATCTAAGTACGTTGCTATCTTATCTATCAGTTCTTTTTCTGAATATGGTTTTAAAACCAATCCGTCCATGCCTGCTGCCAAGTATCTATCTCTATCTTCTTCAATTACATTAGCTGTTACGCCCAAAATTGGAATGGTGGCCTTCTTTTTATTTTTGTCGGCCCTAATTAAGCGAGTAAGTTCTACACCGCCCATCACTGGCATTTGCACATCGGTTAATACCAAATCATAGACACTATTTTCAAACAGTTGGTAAGCAGCTGCACCATCGTAGGTACTATCTGTTATGATATTGTACTTTTTGAGTACAGTTTGTGCTAATAAAACGTTCATTTTATTATCGTCTACCAATAAAATTCTTTTTCCTTCAAGATGAGAAACATTAGAAGTTGCTAGACTTTTCTGTTTGTTATTTTGACTTTCGCTAAGCTCGTAAGGTACTTCAAAACTAAAGGTAGAGCCTTCATCAATCTTACTAACTAAGTCAATTTTTCCGTTTTGCAACTCCACAATCTTCTTACAAATAGCTAGGCCTAATCCAGTACCTTTTTGCGTGTTTTTAGCTGTAGAATAGTTAACCTGAGAAAATTCGTCGAAAATTACAGCTGCATCTTTTTCTTCGATGCCAATTCCTGTATCTATAACTTGAACTTTTAAGCTTACTTTTTTCTTAGAAGATGAAACGATGTCTGCCTTTAGTGTCACCGATCCGGTATTTGTAAATTTAATTGCATTGCTCAACAAGTTCATAATCACCTGTTTCAGTCTAAGCGAATCGCCTAACAAGAATAAATTTGAATTAAACGACAGCTGTTTATCGAGCACTAAACCTTTTTTAGAAGCCAAAACAGCTACACTATTTACAACCTCATTAATGGCTTCGGCAGGGGCAAAAGAAATTTTATCGAAAGTAATTTTTCCATCTTCATATTTAGAAAAATCCAAAATATCATTTACCAAATCTAGCAATAGCTCGGATGATGTTTTAATCGCATCTACTTGTTCTTTCTGTTGTACCGAAAGATTGTCTTGACTAAGCTGCTCTGAAAAACCAATTACCGAATTTAAAGGTGTACGGATTTCATGGCTCATATTAGCCAAAAATCTACTTTTAGATTGTGCATACTGGGAAGCCTTGTGTCCGTAATCTATCAGCCTACCCTCATTGCTATAGATTTTCCATAGGTTAAACAAGATAACCGCTACCAAAATCATCAACAAAATAAAGATGACGATGTAAATGTTATTAATGCTCTTGAAAGTATCGTCTAGGTCAAAATGGATGTTCTTTTTCGTTTCGGCGAGAAATGCTGCATCCTTCTTCTTATAGTTTTGCAGCAAAAAAACGATCTCGTTAATAATTCGAGAATTGATCCTTAAGATCTCAATTTCATTGTCCTTTAGTCTCTTATTAGCAGCGTAAAGGTTACGGTAATAGTTACTAATATCTCTAATTTGTTCTTTGGTGAAATCGGTTTTGGTTGAGGAACTATCTTGCGTAATTTCCTTTTTTACTAGCGTAGAAGCTTGCTCCTTCTTCTTCCTTTTTGCAAATGCATCAGCAATACGACCAAGCAGATTTTTTTCCTTTGTCTGATCTTTAGATTTTATCGTATCGATCACAACGGTACTTTTACGCTTTTGCTTTATGTACCCGGCACCCGCAACCAAGTCGCGATCTTTTGCCGTATCAATTCCTGCATTAATATGAAACAAGCTATCTGTAAGCTGTTTAAGCATCAGATAAGTCTGTATTTTAACTTTCTTTTGTTCTACGAGACCTTTGATGTCTTGAGATTTTTGAGCATTACTCTCATGGATCTTTAAGGTGTCTAATATCCCTGAAACTCTGGCAATCCCCTTATTGAATTGCTTCATGTAGCTGGTGTTGCCTGTAACTTCGAAAAGTCTGCAATTATTGTCAGCTCTATAAAGCAAAAGTATACAGGTATCTAATGAGCTATAATCACTTTCTAGGTAAGTGAGCTGATTAACATTTGCCGAGAGAATGCTTAACCGATTATTTCGGGTATAGAAAAAGATTGCTGAAATAAACAGCGCTAAAATAAGAACAACGATAAGGCCATAACGAGCCGAATTCTTTTTGGTATTAATGGTCATGCGTTAATATAATTCACACAAAGTTTAGGCAACTTGCAAAAATTATACCTTCAGAATAGGTAGAATTTGTTTTTCGAACAAATATAACTCAATCCCGAGAAACACAAAACACAAAATACTGAAAACCTACAACTTACACCTCTAAAGCAGCTTCTAACTCCTCTGCCTCAGCCAATTCCTTATCTACTTCGTCTTTCTCTATGCGTAGATTTCTGATGATATGTTGTTGCCTATCGGGGGTATTTTTACCCATATAATATTCCAATAAGCTCTTAATGGTTTGCTCTTTTAGAATTACAGGATCTAAACGGATATCCTTACCAATAAACAACCCGAATTCGTCTGGCGAAATCTCTCCCAAACCTTTAAAACGGGTAATTTCTGGCTTTCCACCTAATTTAGAAATTGCGTTACGGCGCTCTTCATCGCTATAGCAATAAATAGTTTCCTTTTTGTTTCTAACCCTAAACAATGGCGTTTGCAAAATATAAACGTGACCAGCTTTTACCAAATCTGGGAAAAACTGCAAGAAGAAAGTCATCATCAACAAACGAATGTGCATACCGTCTACATCGGCATCGGTAGCAATTACGATATTGTTATAGTGCAAACCTTCCAAACCATCTTCAATATTCAACGCATGTTGCAAAAGGTTAAATTCTTCGTTCTCGTAAACCACCTTTTTGGTCAGCTCGTAGCAGTTTAACGGCTTACCTTTTAACGAAAATACAGCTTGTGTTTCTACATCTCTAGATTTAGTGATAGATCCAGAAGCCGAATCTCCTTCGGTAATAAATAGCGTAGTTTCGTATCTACGTTCGTGCGACGTATTAAAATGAACCTTGCAATCTCTCAGTTTTTTATTGTGTAAGGATGCCTTTTTAGCCCTATCATTCGCAAGTTTTTTAATACCTGCAATGTCTTTGCGCTCACGTTCCGATTGCTTAATTCTGGTTTCTATCGCATCAGCTACATCTTTGTGTTTGTGTAAGTAATCGTCCAGTTCCTTCTTCAAGAAATCGTTCACAAAAGTACGTACCGTTTGCCCATCTGGTGCTACCCTTTCAGAACCTAACTTGGTTTTAGTTTGCGATTCGAAAACTGGCTCCTGTACCCTTATCGCAATTGCGGCAATAATTGATGCTCTCACATCAGATGCATCGTAATCTTTATTGTAGTACTCTCTGATGGTTTTCACCACCGCTTCACGGAAAGCCGCTTGGTGCGTACCTCCTTGCGTTGTGTACTGACCGTTAACAAAAGAGTGATAATCTTCGCCGTACTGCTGCCCGTGGGTCATCGCTACTTCAATATCATGTCCTTTTAAATGGATAATAGGATACCTGATTTCTTCTGGCTTGTTTTGTCTCGAAAGCAAATCGAACAAACCTCGTTCTGAGAAAAACTTTTGGTTATTGAAGTTGATGGTTAAGCCTGTGTTCAAGAACACGTAGTTCCAGATCATACTTTCTACGAAATCTGCGATGTAGTGGTAGTTCCTAAAAATAGTTTCGTCTGGATGGAAAGTAATTGAAGTACCGTTGCGTTGTGTAGTTTCAATTTCCGGATGCTCCAAAGTCACCAAACCCTTGCTAAACTCTACCTTTTTGGTCTTCCCATCACGGTAACTTTGCACCACAAAAATGGTAGAAAGTGCATTTACAGCTTTCGTACCCACGCCATTCATCCCTACCGATTTCTGGAAAGCATTGCTATCATATTTACCACCAGTATTCATTTTAGAAACACAGTCGATCACTTTACCCAAAGGAATACCACGACCGTAATCTCTAATGATCACTTTGTGTTCGTGCAAACTGATATCGATCGTTTTACCTGCTCCCATCATAAACTCATCAATAGAGTTATCCATGATTTCTTTCAGAAGCACATAAATACCATCATCTTGTGCCGAACCATCGCCCAACTTACCAATATACATACCCGGACGACGGCGAATGTGTTCTTGCCAATCTAAGGATTTAATACTGTCTTCGTTGTAAATAGGTTCTGCCATGGTGTTCCTCTAATTAGGGTGGATACTGATTAAAGAGCAATCAGCATTACAAATTTAATCAAATTTAGGCGCTTTTATTGGCTAGATTTCCACATTTAAACAATTCCAACTTGCTTCTTCTTTATTTTTTTAAGGATGAAATTGTTGGGCGGCTTTTTATTGTTAAATTGGGCATTGTAATAACCAACCTTATCGCTGCTTCGTCATGCTGAGTTTATCTCAACATCAGTTAAACAGATCCTGAAACGAGTTCAGGATGACGAAGTAACAAAGGCTCAGTACCCAAACCAACAAACTAAAACTCAATGAACCCCGAGAAAAAGCAACTATCCCTCTTCGATCTTTCCATGATTGTAGTAAGCCTTGTCATAGGCATGGGAATTTTCCGTACCCCTGTTAATGTAGCCGCCAAAGCCCAAATTCCCGAATTGTTTTTCCTAGCCTGGATAGTTGGTGGTTTTGTTGCCCTTTGTGGTGCTTTAACTTACGCCGAAATCGGATCGCGTTTTCCTGTAACTGGCGGATATTACAAGATCTTCTCGGTTTGCTACCACCCTTCTATCGCTTTTGCTATAAACTGCATTATTGTGGTGAGCAATGCCGCTTCGGTAGCTGGAGTTTCGTTAATAGGCGCCGAATACCTCAACAAAGCACTTTTTCCTGTAGAAATGCAAACCAACGACCATCGAATTCTCATTGGGCTGGTCAGTATCATCATTTTTTACACCATAAATCTACTGGGATTAAGAACCAGCGCCAGAACGCAAAACGTACTTACCATCATTAAATTAGTAATGGTAGTCACTTTAATTTGCGCTATATTTTTTGGCGGACAAACCACCCAACTTCCATCAGTTTTTAGCACTGCCAATGGTTTACCTGCCACTTGGAGCGATTACGGGAAAGCACTTGGTATTTGTTTAATTGCGGTTTCCTTTAGTTTCGGTGGTTACCAACAAACCATCAATTTTGGTGGCGAAGCAAAAGATGCCAAATCCGTTATACCCCGTTCTATCTTGGTTGGCCTAGGAATTATCATCACTTTGTACATGGCAATTAACTACGCTTATGTAAAAGTAATCGGCTTCGAGCAACTAAAATCGGCACAAAGTATTGCAGCAATTTTAGCAGGTCAAATATTCGGACCAACAGGTTTCACCATACTTTCTGTATTAATTTTCCTTTCTGTTTTGGGTTACGTGAATGTTAATTTGCTAAGTAATCCTAGAGCAATGTTTGCCATGGGCGAAGAAGGCGCATTGCCAAAAATCTTCACTAAAAAAACGAAGAAAAATGATGTGATGGTTGTGAGTTTAACCTTATTTACCATACTGGCTATTATCACGTTGTTTTACGCACAAACCTTCGATAAGATTTTAAACTACACCATTTTTATGGATGGCGCAGGTATGATTTTCTCTGCGGCAACTATATTTTACCTGCGTAAGAAGACTGCACATTTAGATAAAAGTACCATCTACACGATGAAACTATACCCGCTAATGCCAATCATTTTTATTGCGGCATATTTATTTGTAGCCATCAGTATTTACAATGATGATTCTGAAGCAGCAATCAACGGAATTTACATTTTCTTAGGTTTTGTAGCCATTTACTTCATCCAAAGATTTTTTAACAAGAAAAAAGTAGCGCAATAAGCATTGTTGCTTTGGCATTTTAACTTTTTACTTTAGACTTTTAACTTAACAAAGTGGATATTTCCTACATATTGAACGAACTTGGCGAAGAGCGAGAAAATTATTTCAACGCCATTGCACCGCCAATTATCCAAACAAGTAATTTTAAGTTCAACACAGTTGATGATTTCCGCAGTGCTTTGGCCGATGAATACCAAGGTAATTTATATTCTCGTGGCTTTAACCCAACTGTTGATATTCTAAGGAAGAAACTGGCTGCACTTGATGGTGCCGAAGATGCCTTAGTTTTTGGAAGTGGAATTGCAGCGGTAACCATTCCAGTGTTGGCGTTATTGCGGCAAGGCGATGAAGTGATTTGCGTAGAAAATCCCTACAGCTGGACAATAAAACTATTCAACGATTTGCTACCGAAGTTTGGGGTAAAAACCACTTTTGTGGATGGAAGTAATACAGCTGCCATAGAAGCTGCAATTACATCAAAAACAAAGTTGATTTACCTAGAATCGCCAAACACTTTTGGTTTCGAAGTACAAGATTTAGAAGCCATTGCCAAAATAGCAAAAGCTAAAAATATCATTACCATGATTGATAATAGCTACTGCTCACCGCTTTACCAGCAACCAATTGCCTACGGAATTGATTTGGTAACACAATCCGCTACTAAATATTTGGCTGGACATAGCGATGTAGTAGCTGGTGTAGTTACAGGCAAAAAAGAACTAATTAAGCAAATCTTCGAGAAAGAATACATGAATATTGGTGCTGCTGTAGCACCACAAAATGCTTGGTTATTGTTAAGAAGTTTACGCACCTTGCCTATTCGCTTGGAAAAGATTACCGCAAATGCGAATAAAGTGATTGAGTTTTTAGAACAGCATCCAAAAGTTGAAAAGGTGCTTCATCCATTTAGTAAAAACAGCAAGCAATTAGATTTAGCTAAAAAGCAGATGAAAGCTTGTGGTGGCTTATTCAGCATCGTACTTAAAGATGCAAGTCTAGAGAAGATAGAAACCTTTTGTAATAACCTAAAGCATATATTAATGGCGGTTTCTTGGGGTGGCTACGAAAGTTTAATTATTCCTGCCTGCGTTGGTGTGAGCAAAGCTGATTTCGACAACAATAACCCACGACACGTATTAATTAGAATTTATGTTGGTTTAGAGGAGCCAGAGTATTTGATTAGGGATTTGGAAGGGGCGCTGGGGAAAGTCTAACCTTTAGTTGCGCAAAGCCATCCAAAATTGGGTGGATTTGTGTAGTTTTATTAGACATATAAATTAGTTATGTGTAATATTAACCGACAACTTAAGGCAATACTATTTTCGACATCATTGCTGTTTATGCAAAGTTGCCTAACAATTTCGAAATATGACAAATCTGGAGTTACACCTCTTCAAAACGTTAATTCACTAGAGGGAACATATTCTAACTTTAATAATAAGAATGTTAAGTATAGAAATGCTTATAAATTAATCAATTGGAAAGCGAATGAAAATTCTACTCCTGACACCACTTATTTTTCTAGATTTAGTATTAAGGTTCTTAACGACAATAAATTGAATTTCACATTTCAAAATACATCTGGTAGAGCCATATCAAAAATAGTTAAGTTTAAAGTCGAAGACGATGATTTCATCCTTTTAAAAAATAGAAACTTTAGATTGACTGGAATTCCATTTATTTTAGGCTATTACGACATTAAAAAATTAAGACTTGGACTAGACTTAAATAGAAATTTAATTATAAATGGTGTTGAAAAAGGAGAAGGTGCAATTTTAATTATTTTGGGTTCAAGTTATCCAAAGACTGAATTTTCTTTTAATTATGAGAGACAATAATACTACACATAACAGCAGGTTTAAGTTAAGACTCGGGCGAAGTGCGAACACAAAAAATTGAAGCCATTTATTTAGATTAGTGCTGTGGGTAGCTGGTGCAATTAATTAGGCTCAACTTAAACCTGCAAACCGTTATGTGATATTTAAATGAAACGAACTATCGATTATTTTTTAGACGACCGAGCTCAAATTTACTTAACTACATTAGACAATCTGAATTATGAGTTAATTCAAGCTGACAAAGTGTTTGGTTTCGACAATCAGACGAATTCAAATCCGACACTTTTAGAGATTGAGGCGGCCATGACAGAAAAAGATACAGTTTTAGAAGTCACGAAAATCTTTGATTCTCTAAATTCTGACCTAACGTTAAATAGTTTTGACGTAACAGTTGAAGGCCAAAAAAAAGATAACAAAGCTTTTGGTTTCGAAGACTTAGCAATTATTGTCGACCATAATTCCGTATGGTTGTTAATTAAACAAGGGGGCAAAAAAAACGTAGAAATATTTGCAGAACTAATAGCAAAACTTTCTAAAAAATTTGACTTGTTTTTAGTAGATATTGCTCAAGGATATGTAGTTGACAGTACAAATAAGTCAGAGCTTTTAAAATATTTCTACACATAAATTAAACATCACATAACAATTAAGTTTAAGTTAAGCCTCGGACGAAGTAAGAACACAAGATTTTGAAGCGATTTATTTAGATTAGTGTAACTGGCTCTATTGAGTAAATAATTAGGCTCAATTTAAACCTGCAAACCGTTAATCCTGAGTGTTCACCTTTCAATAATAACTGTTTAATTAAACGTCGAAATATTATAGATAGAAAAGTTTGTCAAAGTTGAATGTTTTCTGCTATTCCTTTGTTTTCAAACCCGATTGAAGTGGAAATACTTTTGCTTGAGATTGCTTCGTTCCTCGCACTGACGAAAAAAGCAAAAGATTGTAACGAAAAGCGGGGCTAAACTAGCCATGAAACACTGCTATACATTTTCAAAAAACTCAACAAAACTGCTCTAAATAAATTTTGCCTATCTTTGCAGCTCGAAGCTGAATTTCTTTAATCATTTAAAGCAACTCGCAAGTTAGTCCCTCACGAATGATTGTTCTAGCTTCTTCGATGTAAATGCGCATTAAGTGCATCTTAATTTTAATTTAAAAGATAAATGTTATTCTCACAATTGAGGCTTATTGAGCCTATATTAAAAGCGGTAGAATCTGAAGGATATACCCAACCCACGCCTATACAGGAAAAAGCCATCCCGAGCATATTAAAGTTGAAAGACTTATTGGGCTGCGCACAAACCGGAACGGGAAAAACCGCTGCATTTGCCATCCCCATGTTGCAAATTTTGCACATGAGGCATCTAAAAACCAATAAAAAAGCAATTAAAGCATTGGTTTTAACGCCAACTAGAGAGCTAGCTATTCAGATACAAGAAAGTTTTAACGCTTATGGTAAAAATTTACCGGTAAAAAACACCGTAATTTTTGGTGGCGTTGGTCAGCAACCACAGGTAGATGCACTAAGAAAAGGTGTTGATGTTTTGGTGGCTACTCCCGGTAGATTACTTGACTTGATGAACCAAGGACATGTAAGTTTGAGCGAAATCGAGATTTTTGTGCTGGATGAAGCCGATAGAATGTTGGACATGGGTTTCATTAATGATGTGAAAAAGGTGGTTAGCAAACTTCCTGCGAAACGCCAAACCTTGTTTTTCTCGGCAACAATGCCCGCAGAAATTCAAAAATTAGCTAATACCATCTTGAAAGAGCCAGTAATGGTAGAGGTTACGCCGGTATCTTCAACTGCCGAAACCATTAACCAATCGGTTTATTTTGTGGATAAACCAGATAAACGCAAGTTGTTAAAACATTTGCTAGACGAACTGAAAATTGACCATACCTTAATTTTTACGCGTACCAAGCACGGTGCAGACCGCATTGCTAGAGATTTAGCGAAAGATGGGATTAAGGCTGCCGCTATTCACGGCGATAAATCTCAAGGAGCTAGACAACGTGCCTTAACCGAATTTAAAGAGCGCAAATTAAGAGTGTTAGTAGCTACAGATATTGCTGCTCGTGGTATCGATATCGACGATTTGACCTATGTTTTCAACTACGATTTACCTAACGTACCCGAAACTTATGTACACAGAATTGGTAGAACTGGTAGAGCTGGTGCCAACGGAAACGCTCTTTCTTTTGTAGATGCAGAGGAGAACGAATACCTCATTGCTATCCACAAGCTGATTAAGAAGGTAATTCCAATTATAGAAGACCACCCCTACCCTTTAACCTGGAAAAGTATGTTGGCTAGTAAGGAAGTGGTTCGCAAGCCTCAAAAAGACTCGAAAGCGAATGCGGGAACTGCAAGTAATAAAAAGAAAAAATTTCATAAGAGCAGAAATAGATAATTATTGAAGCGCAATTTGGTTGCTAAAATAAAAAGATAGTCCGGCTTTACGCTCCAATCTTTTTGGCAACGTAGCTGCAAAAGAAAACTCCGTAAGTTTACCACTTACGGAGTTTTTTATTGTGCAACAAAAAGTATTTACGCTACAATCCGGGCTATTTAACCAAGGCAACTTCCTCTGCAACAACTTTCTGTTCGTTTTCTACAACGGCGGGTATTAAGTTCAAACTTTTCTTCCTGTTATAAACGGCAGTTGGACTAGCAAAGGCGTAAAAAAGTTTATCCTTTACTCCTTTCGCATTTTTTACATCTACCGCAATGTCTTTTAGCTCGTGGAAATTCAAAAACCAAGGATTAAGCCTATTGCCAATTTTCGTTGTAATACCGTAGTCAGGTTTCTCTTCTTCTACCTGATAAGTGCCAAACATTCTATCCCAAAAGATGAAAGTTGCTGCATAGTTCTTATCTAAATATTTCTCGTTGCAACCATGGTGCACTCGGTGGTTAGATGGCGTAGCAAAAATATACTCCATTATTGGGTGCATTTTTCTAATGTATTCTGTGTGTACCCAAAACTGAAAAAGCACACTAATTTGGCTTACCACAAAGAATACCACAGGGTGAAAACCAATTAGAGCTAACGGAATGAAGAAAACAATCTTAATATTTTGTATCCAACTTAACCTGAAAGAAACGGTTAAATTGTAAGTTTCCGCAGAGTGATGAACGATGTGGGAGGCCCAAAAAAACCTGTTCTCATGCGAAATTCTGTGCGACCAATAACTGCATAAATCGAACAAGATGTAACAAGGAATGAGCATCCACCAATTTAACTCCATGCGCCAAGGCAGCAAATTATAAATCCAAACAGAACCGTAAATGAGTAAGCCTTTAATTAAAAAATTAATTAATACGTTTCCAAGGCCAACTAATGTACTTCCAATGCTTTCCTTAGTTCTGTAAAGGTTACGCTTTTCGTACCAAGAATGACCAACCTCTAACAAGGTAAAAAAGGCCATCACCGGTATAGCGTAAACAATTAAGTTAGGAGTTTCCTTTTCAAGACTTACGATGTCTGACAAAGGAATTTGTGGTGCACCAAATAATTTCATAGACCACAAGATATTCATAATAAATAAGGAAAAGAATACCTAGTTATAGTTATTTTACACAACTAATAGTTTTAGAAACTATCAAAATAGCAGTTCAATTTGTTAAATAAAAAAGGCAAGAATGATACATTCTTGCCTTTTTTATTTAAACTTTTCTGATCTTAATGATCCTTAGCCAATGCATTACCTTCATCACAGGGTAAGTTGGATCAAACTCCCACCATTTAGTAGCAAAGTTTGGTGAGTTAGGCTTTTTATGGTGATTGTTTTGGAATAATTCTCCCATTAAAAGAAAATCCCAAGGCAATGAATTCTTACTGTGATCATCATTATCGTGGTTAGAGTAGCCGTACTTATGTCCACACCAGTTCACAATAGCGCCATGAATTGGCCCCATTAAGAAATGGATAGGCAATAATAAAAACATCCACCAGTAGGTAGCAAAAGTTACGTAAAACCAAATGTAGAATGCAGCACAAGCTAATCTCCAAAACCAAGAGTCACCAATTCTGTCTATTAAAGGCCATTCTGGATAATTCCCTCTAAATGCCGGCTCCGGCTCAATTTTATGTAAAAGATAAGCCAAATACATATTCTTCGTAGCGATCATCATTCCAAAAACATCCTTAAAAAAATGTGGAGAGTGCGGATCTTTTACAGTATCGCTGTAAGCATGATGCATGCGATGAAGAATTGCATATGCTCTTGGATTTAGAAATGATGAACCTTGAGAAACAAGTAGTAAAATGTAGAAAAACTTTTCCCAAAAAGTATTCATTTTAAACATTTTATGCGATGAATAGCGGTGTAGGAAAAACGTTTGGCTAAACAATGATAAAAACCAATGTGCCAAGAAAAAAATTAATATGGTCATACAAAAAAATTGCGGAGGAATTTCACAATTGCCCCTATAGGCTATTAAAGCCTGCTTTACTATTTATTATTAATGTTTATCTACCAAAATCGTCTTGAACGCGAACAATATCGTCTTCGTCAGATGGATTTTCAGTATCTGTATGCTGCCAAATTTCAGCAACAATACCCCAATCTTCTAAACCTATTAAGCGATGACGCTCACCTTGATTTAATTTGATTTGGTCGTTAGGATGATAACGTTTCAATTCACCTTCTTGGTCTGTTTGGCTTGTAACAATTCCAACGGTACCAGTTACAACTTGCCAAATTTCCGCTCTGCGGTGATGGTATTGCCAAGATAAACGTGCATCTGGAGCTACAATCAAAATTTTCGGACTTAATTTCCCTCCAATTTTCAAGGTGTCTACGTCTAGTCCATCGAAATAAGTATCTGCAAACTGTTGCGCCTGCGCTTCGTCTATTACAAAAAAGCCGCCCCAAGGCCTAGTCTCGTCTCTAGTTATAACGTTAAAACCTTCTAATTTTAAACGTTGTGCAACATTATCAAAAATGTCCTTTTTATGAGTTTCCATTATCTACCAAAAATACTGCTTACAAATTAAAAACAACGCTTTTAATTTGTGGTTTTTCAAAAATGTGCTTAAAATCAAGTTTAATGATCTGATTTCTTAGAAAACCGCTTTCCTAAAAATATAAATACTGCAAAAAGCAATAGAAATAATAAGGTAATTGCCACGCAGTTAATCAGCACCCTTTCTAATCCCAACTTTGTAATATTAAGAAATGGATATGGATAAAACTCAACTTGACTGCCTCTAACCAAAACAAAAACGGTATAGGTTAAAGGGAAGATTAACCACGCCCAGATATTGTTCCATTTGAGTTCATATTTAGGAACAAAATAGATCCAATAAAGCAAGAACATGAATGGGACAACAACATGAAGCAGTTCATTAAGTAAAATAGACCAGCCTTGTAATTCCCATAAAAACCTCAAAACGGTGTTATAGATTAATGCAACCACTAAAATGTATATGGTTATGGCTGTTTTAACTGATGTTTTAGCGAAGAAACTACCTACCCTTGTTTTAGGGAACAGTAAAATACATGTACTGCAAATGGCTACAAGTATATTACTATCAATGGTAAAGTAACTGAAGAACCTGGTGATCAGCTCCCCTTTTGGCGCTACATCACTGGTAATATGTAAATAAAATTGAAATATTATTGTGAACCAAGCAATAACAGATAGCAATGCTAAATATCCTTTTTCAATTGTTTGTTGAGTTTTAGGCATAATGAGCGGAATTAAATGAAAAAGCCATCTACAGTAAGTAAATGGCTAAATTTTATGCTTGAGCTGTTGGCCCACCAAAACCCATAGGAAATGGCGTTTCATCTTGTGTTTTGATACGGCCGTGTATGGCCTCAAACTTCTCAATATTGTCTTGCATTGCTTGCATTAAGCGCTTAGCGTGCTCAGGAGTTAAGATAATCCTCGATTTTACTTTTGCTTTGGGAATACCCGGCATCACCCTAATAAAATCTAAAACAAACTCTGTATTAGAGTGGGTAATGATCGCCAAATTAGAAAAAATACCTTCTGCAATTTCTTCCGCTAACTCTATATTTAATTGATTTTCGTTCTGTTGTTCTTCCATAATAACAAAACTAACTTTTTAAAGGAAACATTCAAAAAATAAAAAAGCTCCGAAGTAAACTCCGGAGCTTTAAAATTTATGTGACTTATTACTAAGCTTCTACTTCTTCTTGTTTCGAAGCTAATAATTTATCGTACTCTTCTTGAGAACCTACAATGATACGCTCGTAGCCACGTACACCGGTACCTGAAGGAATCAAGTGACCAACAATTACGTTTTCTTTCAAGCCTAACATTCTGTCTTTCTTACCTGCAATTGCAGCTTCGTTTAACACTTTAGTAGTCTCTTGGAATGAAGCAGCAGAGATAAACGACTTAGTACCTAATGAAGCACGCGTGATACCTTGTAGTACTGAACTTGCAGTAGCTGGTTTAGCATCTCTTACTTCGATCTGAGCTAAATCTTGACGTTTCAATTGAGAATTTTCGTCTCTTAATTTACGTAAAGATAAGATCTGACCTGGTTTTACCGTAGTTGAATCACCCGCTTCAACAACAACTTTCTTGTCGAAAATTTCGTCGTTTTCCACCATGAAATCCCAACGGTCAACAGAGTCATTTTCTAAGAAACGAGTATCTCCCGGATCTTCGATATGTACTTTCTGCATCATTTGGTGTACAATTACTTCAAAGTGCTTATCATTGATTTTCACACCTTGCAAACGATAAACCTCTTGGATACCATTTACTAAGTACTCTTGTACTGCCGCTGGACCTTTGATTGCCAAGATATCTGCTGGAGAGATAGAACCATCTGACAATGGCATACCCGCTTTCACAAAGTCATTATCTTGTACCAAGATGTGTTTAGACAATGGAACAAGGTATTTTTTAACCTCACCATCTCTAGACTCAATAGTCATTTCACGGTTACCACGTTTGATACCGCCCAATGTTACTACGCCATCAATTTCTGTTACAACTGCTGGATTAGAAGGATTACGAGCCTCGAATAACTCAGTTACACGAGGTAAACCACCTGTAATATCTCGGGTTTTACCAGTAGCACGAGGAATTTTCACTAACACTTGTCCAGTTTGTACTGCATCACCATCATCAACAGCAATGTGAGCACCAACAGGAATGTTATAAGTTCTAATTAACTCGCCTTTTTTATCCAATACCTTAATAGAAGGGTTTTTGGTTTTGTCACGAGTATCAATAATTACTTTCTCACGGTGACCAGTTTGTTCATCAGATTCTTCACGGAAAGTTACACCTTCGATAATCGCATCAAATTCGATTTTACCTCCAAATTCTGAGATAATAACCGCGTTGTACGGATCCCAAGAAACAATTTTATCGCCTTTAGCAACTTTATCGCCTTCTTTTACATATAAGAATGCACCGTAAGGGATGTTGTTGTTAACGATAACTTTGTTTGTTCCTGGCTCAACAATTCTGAACTCACCTGAACGACCTAAAACGATGTCGATTACGCCTTCTTCAGTAGTAGTTTGAACTGTACGTAAGTTTTCAAACTCGATTATACCGTCAAACTTAGCGTTGATTTGTGATTCGTTGGCAATGTTAGACGCCGTACCACCCACGTGGAAAGTACGAAGTGTTAACTGTGTACCCGGCTCACCGATTGACTGTGCTGCAATTACACCTACAGCCTCACCACGTTGAACACGCTTACCTGATGCCAAGTTACGACCGTAACATAAAGCACAAACTCCACGCTTGTTTTCGCAAGTTAATACCGAACGAATTTCTACACCTTCTAACGGAGACTCTTCAATTGCTTTAGCAACATCTTCGTTAATATCTTCACCAGCACCAACCAATAACTCACCGTTTAATGGATTGTACACATCATGTAATGAGGTACGTCCCAAAATACGTTCGTATAAAGGCTCAACAATATCTTCGTTATCTTTCAACGCTGTAGTGTACATACCTCTTAAAGTACCACAGTCTACATCGTTTACAATCATATCTTGCGCTACGTCATGCAAACGACGAGTTAAGTAACCCGCATCCGCAGTTTTTAACGCCGTATCCGCCAAACCTTTACGGGCACCGTGGGTAGAGATAAAGTACTCTAATACAGATAAACCTTCTTTAAAGTTTGATAAGATTGGGTTTTCGATAATCTCACCACCAGAACCTGATTTTTGAGGTTTTGCCATTAAGCCCCTCATACCTGCCAACTGACGAATTTGCTCCTTAGAACCACGGGCTCCAGAGTCAAGCATCATGTAAACAGAGTTGAAACCTTGGTTATCTGATGATAATTGGTTCATCACAAACGTAGTTAAACGATTGTTGATACGTGTCCAGATATCGATAATTTGGTTGTAACGTTCGTTGTTGGTAATGAAACCCATGTTATAGTTGTTTCTTACTTCTTCAACTTCGTTAGCAGCTTGCTCTAATAAAGTATGTTTCTCAACTGGAATGTTTACGTCTTGTAAGTTGAACGATAAACCTCCACGGAACGCACTTTGGAAACCTAATTCTTTGATATCATCTAAGAACTTAGCAGAACGAGCCATACCAGTCATTTTCACTACTTCACCAATAATATCTCTTAAAGATTTCTTAGTTAATAGCTCGTTGATATAACCAACTTCTTCTGGTACCATTTGGTTAAATAACACACGACCAACTGTAGTTTCGATTAACTTATTTACAATTGTACCGTCTGATTCTTTAACGTTAGCTTTTACTTTAATCCAAGCGTGTAGATCTACTCTCTTCTCGTTGTAAGCAATAATTACTTCTTCCGCAGAGTAAAAATTCATATCCTGACCTCTTACTACTCTCTTATCGTCAGTTCTACGGCCTTTAGTAATATAATAAAGACCCAAAACCATATCCTGAGAAGGTACTGTAATTGGCGTACCGTTAGCAGGGTTAAGGATATTGTGAGCAGCCAACATCAATACTTGGGCTTCCAAAATTGCAGCATTACCTAACGGTAAGTGAACTGCCATCTGGTCACCGTCAAAATCGGCGTTGAATGCTGTACACACTAATGGGTGTAATTGGATAGCTTTACCTTCTACTAATTTAGGTTGGAAAGACTGAATACCTAATCTGTGTAGCGTAGGTGCACGGTTTAACAACACTGGGTGTCCTTTCAATACGTTTTCAAGGATATCCCAAACTAGTGGATCTTTTCTATCAACAATTTTCTTAGCTGATTTTACTGTTTTTACAACACCACGCTCAATCATCTTACGAATAATGAATGGTTTGTAAAGCTCAGCAGCCATATCTTTTGGTAAACCACATTCGTGTAATTTAAGGTTTGGACCTACAACAATTACCGAACGAGCAGAATAATCCACACGTTTACCTAATAAGTTTTGACGGAAACGACCTTGTTTACCTTTCAAGATATCTGAAAGTGATTTCAAGGCACGGTTACCTTCAGTTTTAACAGCATTTACTTTACGTGAGTTATCGAATAACGAATCTACAGCTTCCTGCAACATACGTTTCTCGTTACGTAAAATAACTTCTGGTGCTTTAATCTCGATCAAACGTTTTAAACGGTTGTTACGGATAATTACACGACGATATAAATCGTTCAAATCTGAAGTTGCAAAACGACCACCTTCCAATGGAACCAAAGGACGCAATTCTGGCGGAATAACAGGAACAATCTTGATGATCATCCACTCTGGGTTATTCTCGATGTTTGCTCTAGAGCCACGGAAAGCTTCTACAACTTGAAGACGTTTTAACGCTTCGTTTTTACGTTGTTGAGAAGTTTCGTTAGCCGCTTGGTGACGTAAATTATATGATAAACTATCTAAATCGATACGTTTCAACAAATCTTCTAAAGCCTCTGCTCCCATTTTGGCAACAAATTTATTAGGATCTTTATCGTCTAAGTATTGATTTTCTTTAGGTAATTTATCTAAAATATCAAGGTATTCTTCTTCAGTTAAGAAATCCATGAATTGGATACCTTGCTCGCCCATTAAACCAGCTTGAATTACTACATAACGCTCGTAGTAAATAATCAAGTCTAATTTTTTTGTAGGCAAACCTAAAAGATAACCGATTTTGTTAGGTAAAGAACGGAAATACCAGATATGCGCAACAGGAACCACCAAGTTGATGTGTCCCATACGCTCTCTACGTACTTTTTTCTCAGTTACCTCAACACCACAACGGTCGCAAACAATACCCTTATAACGGATACGCTTGTATTTACCGCAATGACATTCGTAATCTTTTACCGGACCAAAAATACGCTCGCAAAACAAACCATCACGTTCAGGTTTGTAAGTACGATAATTGATCGTCTCAGGTTTTAACACCTCACCACTTGAACGCTCTAGAATAATCTCTGGAGACGATAAGCTAATGGTTATCGAGGTGAAATTGCTTTTTAATTTATTATCCTTTTTGTAAGACATATTTCTTTTTTGAGTTTTAAGTAGTAAGTTTTAGGTGATACGTTGCTTAATACAACGTACCACTTATAACTTAAAACTTTTAGTCTAACGTAATATCTAAACCTAAACCGCGTAACTCGTGTACCAATACGTTGAACGATTCTGGTACGCCTGGAGTTGGTAGGTTCTCGCCTTTAACAATGGCTTCGTAAGTTTTGGCTCTTCCAATAACATCATCAGACTTCACAGTCAAGATCTCTTGAAGGATATTAGCAGCACCGAATGCTTCTAATGCCCAAACCTCCATCTCACCAAAACGCTGACCACCAAATTGAGCTTTACCACCCAATGGTTGTTGTGTAATTAATGAGTATGGTCCGATAGAACGGGCGTGCATCTTATCATCAACCATGTGACCTAATTTCAGCATGTAAATAATACCTACTGTAGTCGGCTGATCAAATTTCTCGCCTGTTAAACCATTATTTAAGTAAGTTCTACCAGAAGCTGGCAAATCTGCTTTAGCAATCCATTCTTCTACCTCATCGCTCTTAGCACCATCAAAAATTGGAGTAGCGAATTTCACGCCTAATTTTTGACCAGCCCAAGCCAATACGGTTTCGTAGATCTGACCCAAGTTCATACGTGAAGGTACACCTAGTGGGTTCAACACGATATCAACAGGTGTTCCGTCATCTAAGAAAGGCATATCTTCATCACGTACAATACGAGCAACAATACCCTTATTACCGTGACGACCAGCCATCTTATCACCTACTTTTAATTTACGTTTTTTAGCTACATAAACTTTAGCCATCTGAACAATTCCTGATGGAAGCTCATCTCCAACACTAATTGCAAATTTATCACGTTTGTAAGCACCTAGTTCTTCGTTTACACGGATACCGTAGTTGTGCAACAACATTTTAATTTGCTCATTTTTGTCTTCGTCAGTAGTCCATTTGTATGGATTAATGTGAGCGTATTCTAAATCAGCTAATATTTTCTGAGTGAACTTAGCACCTTTAGCAATTAAAAGTTCTTTGTAAACGTTGAATACACCTTGAGATGTTTTACCATTTACAACTTGGAACAATTTCTCTACTAATTCGTTTTTAAGAGCCTCAGTTACGCTATTATATTTCTTGTCTAATTTCTCAATTGCTGATTTTTCTTCAGCTTTTGTAGTTTTCTTAGCTCTAGAGAATAATTTAGTATCGATAACCACACCTTTAATTGATGGTGGAGTTTTCAATGAAGCATCTTTCACATCGCCAGCTTTGTCACCAAAGATTGCACGAAGTAATTTCTCTTCTGGTGAAGGATCAGACTCACCTTTTGGTGTAATTTTACCAATTAAGATGTCGCCTTCTTTAACTTCAGCACCAACGCGGATAATACCGTTCTCATCTAAATCTTTAGTAGCTTCTTCAGAAACGTTAGGGATATCTGGAGTTAACTCCTCTTCACCACGTTTTGTATCACGTACTTCTAATTCAAACTCTTCGATGTGTAGTGAAGTAAAGATATCTTCTCTAACAATACGCTCGTTAATTACAATCGCATCCTCAAAGTTATATCCTTGCCAAGGCATGAAAGCTACTTTTAAGTTTCTTCCTAATGCCAATTCACCATCTTCAGTTGCATAACCTTCGCAAAGCACTTGTCCTTTAGTAACTTTTTGACCTTTCTTAACGATTGGTTTCAAGTTGATACAAGTATTTTGGTTGGTTTTTTTGAATTTAGTTAATCTATAAGCTTTGCTATCTCCTTCAAAAGAAACTAAACGATCATCGTCATTTCTTTCATATTTGATTACAATTTGATTTGCATCTACATACTCAACAACACCGTTTCCTTCTGCATTGATCAAAGTTCTTGAGTCACGAGCAACGCGACCTTCTAAACCTGTACCTACAATTGGAGCCTCAGGACGTAACAATGGTACGGCCTGACGTTGCATGTTCGATCCCATCAACGCCCTGTTCGCATCATCATGTTCTAAGAACGGAATTAACGAAGCAGCAATTGAAGTAATCTGGTTAGGTGCAATATCCATCAAGTCTAATTTCTCAGGCTCGATAATCGGGAAGTCACCCTCGTAACGTGCTTTAACACGTGGCGTAGAGAAATTACCTTTATCATCGTACTGCGCATTAGCTTGAGCGATAGTTTTACCATCTTCATCTTCTGCAGATAAGTAAATCACATCTTCATTCATAGCAACTTTACCGTCTACAACCTTTTTGTAAGGAGTTTCGATAAAACCTAAGCTATTGATCTTAGCGTGAACGCAAAGAGATGAAATCAAACCAATGTTTGGACCCTCTGGAGTTTCGATAGTACACAAACGACCGTAGTGCGTATAGTGAACGTCACGAACCTCGAAACCTGCACGCTCACGAGATAGACCACCTGGACCTAAAGCGGAAAGACGACGCTTGTGCGTAATCTCTGCCAAAGGATTGGTTTGATCCATGAACTGTGAAAGTTGGTTGGTACCAAAGAAAGAGTTGATTACAGAAGACAATGTACGAGCATTGATCAAATCTGTTGGTGTAAACACCTCGTTATCGCGAATGTTCATACGCTCACGGATAGTTCTAGCCATACGAGCTAAACCTACACCAAATTGTGCGTACAATTGCTCACCTACCGTACGTACACGACGGTTTGATAAGTGATCGATATCATCCACCTCTTCTTTAGAGTTAATTAACTTGATCAAATATTTAACAATTGCTATAATATCTGCTTTCGTTAAAACTTTAACCTCGTCAGGAGTATCCATTTTTAACTTACGGTTGATACGGTATCTACCCACATCACCTAAGTCATAACGCTTATCTGAGAAGAATAAACGATCAATGATACCTCTTGCAGTTTCCTCATCAGGTGGTTCTGCGTTACGCAAAGCACGATAGATGTTCTCCACAGCCTCTTTTTCAGAGTTAGAAGTATCTTTTTGTAAAGTATTATATATAATGGTATAATCAGCTTGAGATGCACCATCATCTTTAGATAAAATGATAGTTTTAACACCTGCATCGATGATTAAATCAATATGGTCGTCTTCTAAAACAGTATCCCTGTCTAAAATAACTTCATTACGGTCAATAGAAACTACCTCACCGGTATCCTCATCCACAAAATCTTCTACCCATTTTCTAAGAACCCTTGCAGCTAGTTTACGTCCGATATATTTCTTCAAACCAGATTTGCTAACTTTTACTTCATCAGCTAAATCAAAAAGCTCTAAGATATCTTTATCAGAATCGTAACCAATAGCACGCAACAACGTAGTTACTGGGAATTTTTTCTTACGATCGATATAAGCATACATTACGTTATTAACGTCTGTAGCAAACTCGATCCAAGAACCTTTAAACGGAATTACACGGGCAGAATATAACTTAGTACCATTTGTGTGACGGCTTTGGCCGAAGAACACACCTGGAGATCTATGTAATTGAGATACAATTACACGTTCTGCACCGTTAATTACGAATGTACCTTTAGGAGTCATATAAGGAATGGTTCCTAAGTATACATCTTGAATAATGGTTTCAAAATCTTCATGCTCAGCATCGTTACAAGAAAGCTTCAATTTAGCTTTCAACGGAACGCTGTAAGTTAGTCCACGGTCAATACATTCAGGAATGTCATAACGAGGTGGATCAATAAAATAATCTAAAAATTCTAAAACAAAAATGTTTCTAGAATCAGTGATTGGGAAGTTTTCTGCGAACACTTTAAACAAACCTTCTGTATGACGGTTGTCTGAAGTAGTTTCGATCTGGAAAAATTCTCTAAATGATTGCAACTGCACATCCAGAAAATCTGGATAATCGATAATGTGCTTACTACGTGCAAAATTTACTCTTTGGTCGACTTTATTTGCCAAGGGACTAAATTTAATTTAGTTTAAGAATAAACTATTTTTTGGTTTTAAGGGAAACATTTTCATCCACCAAACAAAATGAAATGTTTATAAACGGGAATAGACTCCGACTTTGCAGTCGGAGTCTTTTCTTTGAGTTTCGTTATATTAAGTGATTACTTAATCTCAACTACAGCTCCAGCTTCTTCTAATTGTTTTTTAAGAGCTTCTGCTTCGTCTTTAGCAACACCAGCTTTTAATTCTTTAGGTGCACCATCAACTAAGTCTTTAGCTTCTTTCAAACCTAAACCAGTTAAGTCTTTAACTAATTTAACTACAGCTAATTTTTGACCACCAGCATCTTTCAAGATTACATCAAAAGATGTTTTCTCTTCAGCTGCAGCAGCTTCGCCACCAGCAGCAGGAGCAGCTACAGCTACCGCAGCAGCAGCAGGCTCGATACCATACTCGTCTTTTAAGATTTGAGCTAATTCATTAACTTCTTTAACTGTTAAGTTTACTAATTGCTCAGCAAACGCTTTTAAATCTGCCATTTTATTAAGATTTTAAAATTTTACGTGATTGTTGTTTGTTTAACTTACGAACTTAAGGTGTTCGTTAACCTCTTTCTTGTAGTGTTTTAACAATACCTGCGATCTTACCTCCGCTTGATTGCAATGCAGATACAACATTTTTAGCTGGTGATTGTAATAATCCAATGATTTCGCCAATAAGCTCTTCTCTTGATTTAAGGCTTACTAATGCATCTAATTGGTTATCGCCAACAAAGATTGCCGTGTCTACGTATGCACCTTTCAGTTGAGGTTTATCTTCGCCTTTACCTTTTCTAAGTGATTTGATCAACTTTGCAGGACCATTACCTACTTTAGAAAACAATAAAGCCGACTGACCTTTTAATGCTGTGAATATCTCTGATGAGTCACCTTCTAATCCTTCGATCGCTTTTTTGATCAAAGTATTTTTTGCAACTTTCATTTCGATACCGCTTTCGAAACATTTGCGACGGATATTATTTACTTTTTCAACAGATAAGCCTGATGTATCAGTAATATAGAAATTACCGTACTCTTGCATTTTCTCTTGTAGAGCTAAAACTACTTCTTGTTTTTCTTCTCTGTTCATAATTAGATCCCCGCTACTGATTTAGTTTCAATTGCAATTCCAGGACTCATTGTTGAAGAAACATGAATGCTCTTAAAATAAGTTCCTTTTGCAGCAGATGGTTTTAATCTTGAAATTACTTGTAGAACTTCTAAAGCATTTTCATAAATTTTCTCTGCCGGGAATGATACTTTTCCGATTGACGCGTGAATGATACCAGTTTTGTCAACTTTAAAATCGATCTTACCGCCTTTTACATCAGTTACAGCTTTACCAACTTCGTTAGTTACTGTACCTGATTTCGGGTTTGGCATTAAGTTTCTTGGACCTAAAACACGGCCCAACTTACCTACCTTTGCCATACACGAAGGAGTAGTGATAATAATGTCTACATCTGTCCAACCACCTTCAATTTTAGCTACATACTCGTCTAAACCTACAAAATCTGCTCCTGCAGCTTTAGCCTCTTCTTCCTTATCAGGAGTACAAAGAACTAAAACGCGAACAGTTTTACCGGTACCGTGTGGTAAGGTAGCAATACCACGAACCATTTGATTGGCTTTACGTGGGTCTACCCCTAAACTCACATCAATATCTACTGATGCATCGAATTTAGTTAACGTGATTTCTTTTACCAATGCAGCTGCATCTTTTAAAGAATACGATTTACCGGCTTCTAGTTTAGCGTGTGCTATTTTTTGATTTTTTGTTAACTTAGCCACTAGTGTAAACTGTTAATGTTAAATAATTAGTTAAAAGGCGCATCACCTGAAACAGTGATACCCATACTACGTGCTGTACCAGCAACCATACTCATTGCTGATTCGATAGTAAATGCATTTAAATCAGGCATTTTATCTTCAGCAATTGCCTTAACTTGATCCCAAGTCACCGATCCAACTTTTTTACGGTTAGGCTCAGCAGAACCACTCTGTAATTTAGTAGCATCCAATAATTGGATAGCAACCGGAGGGGTTTTGATGATGAAATCGAAAGACTTGTCAGCATATACAGTAATTACAACTGGTAAAACTTTACCTGGCTTATCTTGGGTACGAGCATTGAATTGTTTACAAAACTCCATGATATTCACACCTTTAGCACCTAATGCAGGTCCTACTGGTGGCGATGGGTTTGCAGCTCCGCCTTTGATCTGTAATTTGATCATCGCACTGACTTCTTTTGCCATTTTTTGTTTTTGTTTAATTAAAACTCAATGTTAAATTTTGGAAGCAATGTAACATTTAGATTTCCTTTAGGATGCATTGAATGCAAAAAGGACTGCAAAGATATAAATTATCTTGCAGTCCTCCAATACTTTTATGAAAATTAATTCTCTTTATATTCCTTTCCTAAATAATCTACATAATATTGTCTATTTCTCTCGGATACTAATAACAGATAAAAAGACCCGTAAAATGTAATAGAGTCATATTTGAAATCTACCAAAATCTTATCATCCTTTTCAACAAGTCCCCATTTATCACTTTTCTTAACTATAAATGGTCCTGTATAGGTCTCATTTGATAAATATATTATTTCATAATTTGCCTCCAAAATAGTTTCTTCAGCACCTATGAATTTGCCATTATAAAATCCATTTACAGTTTTCAGCCCCACCTTTCCATTCCCGTAAAAGCGAAAAAACGAACTAGCTTTATAATCCATGCCTTCTTTAATGCATTCATTTACTAGCTCGGAACTATATGTGCAAACTATTTTACCATTTTTATCTATCCTATACAATTTGTTTCTAATCTTAACTGTTCCATAATCCTTTGTTCCAAATTTTCTTATGGTAGAATCGCCATTGTTCAAAATAGGACAGTTAGCCCCAAATGGCTCCGCAAAATCATACTTAGCCTTAATAACTAAATCTCCACCAGAATTTACATATCCAAATTTATTTTTTACCTTATAAGGTATAAGCTCTGGTAATAAAACCTGTCCAGAAGAATAAAATGATATTCCCCCACACAGAAAGAACAATAATATTATTTTAATATATTTTAAATTTACACCTCTATGAATCATAAGCAAAATAATGGGATTATTTTTAAAGATGTTATTTCTATATAAAATCCATAAGAAAATATAATAATGCTTAGGTAACAAAAAAGGCTACTCAATTGAGTAGCCTTCAAATGCTTTTATAATTTCTTATTCTTTTTCTACTTGCATATAGTTAAGTTCCAGTGGCGTTTTACGACCGAAAATCTTAACCATTACTTTCAATTTCTTCTTCTCTTCGTTCACCTCTTCAATGATACCAGAGAAACCATTGAAAGGGCCATCCATTACTTTAACGTTTTCTCCCACAAAGTAAGCAACACTCATTGTTTCACTTTGTTGGCTCATTTCGTCAACCTTACCTAAAATACGGTTAACCTCTGCCTGTCTCATAGGGATTGCATTACCTGCTTTATCTCCTAAGAAACCGATAACGCTATTGATGCCTTTGATTACGTGTTCTAACTCGCCATCAAGTGCGGCTTCAATCATTACATATCCTGGGTAATAGTTACGCTCTTTGGCAATTTTCTTACCATCCTTCATCTGATAGTATTTTTCCGTAGGGATCAATACTTGAGGAACTAGATGAGAGATACCTAAACGGCTAATTTCTGAATCAAGGTATTGTTTTACTTTTTTCTCTTTGCCACTTACCGCTCTAACAACGTACCATTTTAGCTGATCGTTCATCTAATAAATCTTTTTTAAAGTGAATTGTAAAACGTTTCAAGAATGAAATTAGCTCCTTTATCCATAGCTAATATCACCAACGAAATGATTGCAGATGCCACTAAAACCAACACTGCCGAATTTTGTAAATCACCCCATGTAGGCCAAGTTACCTTTTGGGTCATTTCTTCGTACGATTCTTTTATAAATTGAACTACCTTAGCCATATTTGAGAATTTTGAATGAGAAAATTTTGAATGGTTGAAACTTATTTCATCATTTCAAATTCAATCATTTTATTTGCACGGGAACAAGGATTCGAACCCTGATCAAAGGTTTTGGAGACCTCTATTCTACCATTGAACTATTCCCGTGGATAAAAAAGAGCTAGCTAAAAGCTAACCCTTTTTATATTGTGTGCTTAAAAAATTAAGCTAAGATTTCAGTTACCTGACCAGCACCTACTGTTCTACCACCTTCACGGATAGCGAAACGTAGACCTTTTTCCATTGCGATAGCGTTGATCAACTTTACAGTGATTGTAACGTTATCACCTGGCATTACCATCTCAGTACCTTCAGCTAATGAAATTTCACCAGTTACGTCTGTAGTACGGAAATAGAATTGAGGACGGTATTTGTTGAAGAATGGAGTGTGACGACCACCTTCTGCTTTTGATAATACATAGATCTCAGCTTTGAAATCTGTGTGAGGAGTTACTGAACCTGGTTTACAGATTACCATACCACGACGGATATCAGTTTTCTCAATACCACGTAACAATAAACCTACGTTATCACCAGCCTCACCGTAATCTAAGATTTTACGGAACATCTCAACACCAGTTACTGTAGATTTTAAGTTCTCAGCACCCATACCTAAGATTTCAACTGGATCACCAGAGTTGATTACACCACGCTCAATACGACCTGTAGCAACAGTACCACGACCAGTGATTGAGAATACGTCTTCAACAGGCATCAAGAAAGGAAGATCTGTCAAACGTGGAGGAATTGGAATATAGTTATCTACAGCTTCCATTAATTCCATGATTTTAGCAACCCATTTTGCATCTCCGTTCAAACCACCAAGAGCTGAACCTTGAATTACAGGGATATCATCACCAGGGAATTCATAGAATGATAATAATTCACGAATTTCCATTTCTACTAGTTCTAATAACTCAGGATCATCAACCATATCCACTTTGTTCATGAATACAACTAATGAAGGTACACCTACCTGACGAGCCAATAGAATGTGCTCACGAGTTTGTGGCATTGGACCATCTGTAGCAGCTACCACGATAATAGCTCCGTCCATTTGAGCAGCACCAGTAACCATGTTTTTCACGTAATCCGCGTGACCTGGACAGTCAACGTGTGCATAGTGACGGTTAGCAGTTGAATACTCAACGTGAGCAGTATTGATAGTGATACCTCTTTCTTTTTCCTCTGGAGCAGAGTCAATAGATTCGAATGAACGTGCCTCAGATAAACCTGCATCAGCTAAACATTTAGTGATAGCTGCTGTTAAGGTTGTTTTACCGTGGTCAACGTGACCGATTGTACCGATGTTTAAGTGCGGCTTACTGCGGTCAAACTTTTCTTTTGCCATTTTTTATACTTATTAGTAGGTTAAAATTTTTTATTTAATTATTGTTTTGATATAATTTCAATACAAAAAACCTTGTTCTTTCTGCTTTATTTAACAGAACAACAAAGTCATTCATTTTTGAGCCAAAGATGGGACTTGAACCCACGACCTCTTCCTTACCAAGGAAGTGCTCTACCGCTGAGCTACTTCGGCTTTTACCCTTAGCTCATAGTTCAATGTTCTTTTGTTCATTAGGCCACTAGTGAACCATTAAACAATTTCCCAATGAACTTCCAAGAGCGGAAGACGAGGTTCGAACTCGCGACCTATAGCTTGGAAGGCTATCGCTCTACCAACTGAGCTACTTCCGCTTTTCAATTCTCAGTTTTCAATTTTTGGTTAGCAATTGTAAAACTGCAAACTAAAAACTGATTACTGTTAACTGATGGTGGGGAGAGAAGGATTCGAACCTTCGAAGTCTTGCGACAACAGAGTTACAGTCTGTCCCATTTGGCCACTCTGGTATCTCCCCCCTTTTACTCTAAAACGCAGAGTTCTAAAATAAAAAGAGCCTCCTATCGGAATCGAACCAATGACCTACTGATTACAAGTCAGTTGCTCTACCAGCTGAGCTAAGGAGGCTTTTATCTTTTTAACAAATGTGGCGCAAATATATAAAAATTTATCTTTTTAACATACAGCACCTGCATTTTTTTATTTTTTTTATCTCTTCACAGAACGACCATTTTTGAGTTGGGTACTAACCCCGTTTCCGAAATGGAATGCAAATATACACGCATTATTGGTAGCTGCAAATATTTTTTCAAAAAAAATTGGCGAGTTTATGCTCGCCAATTTTTTGTTCATCATTTATTGTAAAACATCAATCTAATAATCAGCTACTTCACCGTTTGCCAATATAGTTTTATGCTCACTAAGTTTTGCTCTTGTTTTATCTTTATGTTTAGTAATTTGTTTCCTTAATGATTCTATTGCAAGATCTGTAGCCTCCTCAAAAGACTTACATTGCTCTTTGGCAAACATGGTTCCGCCTGGTACAATAAGTTTAATTTCGCTAATCTTATTGGCTTCGTCTTCTACATTCTCTAATTTTAAATATACTTCGCCACTTATAATCTGATCAAAAAACTGATCTAACTTGTCAACTTTCTTTTGAATAAACTCCAGTAATTTCTGGTCCGCATTGAAATGGATAGATTGCACTCTAATTTTCATTTTTCCTCCTTTTTTACGCCCTCGGATGGGCTTGTTTATAAATGGACTTTAATCTTTCGACTGAATTATGCGTATAAACCTGTGTAGCAGCCAAACTAGCATGCCCCAAAAGCTCTTTAATTGCATTTAAATCTGCACCTCGGTTTAACAAACTGGTAGCAAATGAATGCCTCAGCACATGCGGGCTTTTTTTATCTTGCGTAGATATTAATGCTAAACAACTATTTACTATGCGGTAAATTAGGTTTGGATATGCCTGATCTCCTTTATTGGTAACGACTAGATAAGGTGTTTTGTTGTCGAAATTTTGCAATGTTTTCAACACTACAAAATCTTTTACTTCGTTTAACAAAACTTTATGTACCGGAATAACTCGCTCCTTATTTCTTTTACCTAACACCTTGATACTTGAATCATAGATATTAACATCTGTTTCTTTAAGATTGATAAGCTCTGCCAAACGCATACCAGTTCCAAAGAGCAACTCTATCACAAGCCTATCTCTCCTTCCTGAGAAAGAGTCATCGAAGCTGTGCTCATCATCTAATAGCGCATCCATCTTTAACTCTTCCACAAAAACCGGTAATTTTTTTGGTGTTTTTAAGGTTTTCACCAGTGCAGTTGGATTATTTTCAATTTCACCTTCCCTATGCAGAAACTTGTAAAGGCTTTTTAATGATGACAGTTTTCTATTCACCGCAGTTTCTAACAAACCTTGATGCAATAGATCTACCATGAAATTTTTAATATGTAACGCCTTTACCTCTCGAAGCTGGATATTATCTTTTACCAAGAATTGCTCAAACTGATGCAAATCCGCACGATACGATTGTAAGGTGTGAGGCGAGTAACGCTTTTCGTATTGTAGATATGTCAGAAAGTCGTTAATTGGCATTTATATCTTGCGGTTAGGTTGATAAGTGAATTTACAAAACAAAACTACATTGCCAAAGCTTTTTTATAAAATTTGAGGAAAATCCTTTATTAAAGTGAGTAACGTCAATTTTAGCGCATAAAAAAAAGAGCCTCGAAAATTCGGGGCTCTTTTATATGTTAAGTCAGAAAGACTATGCTTGTCCTTCTTGGTTTAATCCTTGGATGTAAATCGCTTTCTTCACTTCAGTACGACGAGCTACAGATTTTTTCTCGTATGCTTGACGGCTACGTAGTTCTCTTAATACACCCGTTTTCTCGAATTTCTTCTTGAAACGCTTTAACGCCTTGTCTAACGACTCGCCATCTTTAATATTGATCATAATCATAACGCTGAAAATACCTCCTCTCGTGTTTTTTTAATCCCTGCTTTTGTGCTTGGGGATGCAAATGTAGATAATTTATTGAATACTAGAAAGTTTTTAATCAATTATATTAAAATTCAATATCATACTTGTTTTTTTGGAACTGGTTGACAACTGGGACAAAAACACATCTGCTATTCTAGTAGAAACTTAATGAGCCTTTCGACTACAAAATAGAAAATGGACATCTCGCGACATCCATTTTCAAAACAGAAACCATAAAAACATAGACAGCGCTAATTCAGCGTATTTAAAACCGCATCAATTTCTGATGCTGTGGCTTTTGCAACTGGAACACTTAAATGCAGGTCGGCACTTACCGTAAAATTAGAATGACCAAAATAAATGATATCATTAACATCTGTGGAGAGAATAACCACCTTACCCTTTAGACCTATTGGCATTGAATTTAGATAAGATTGATGTTTGTTGATGGCCAACACAAATGGTAAACCAGCTACAGATTTAATATCATCGAATACCATATACGCTCGTTGATCTTTGATGCTAGGGGCTGTTCCGACATAAACTGGACTTGCAGTGATAGTTGTCTTAGGATTTGGGTTGTTGTAGAAATAATCGCAGTTGATCCATCCAAAGTTCGGCAAATTAAACTGATAGAAATTCGTGGTGGTTGCTACTCGCGATTTTTGATCCAACACCCATGTACTGTCTGATGCAGCCGTTGGTGCCCATACAAACAAATTCATTGGATCTGTATTAAGTGTGGTAGGCACATTTACGGCAACGGCAACTGCTGGATTTAACTTAAGTGCCTGCCCGTTCTGACTGGCCAGAATTTGAAACTCTCCGCCAGTAATTAAAAGCTGTCCATTAGATTGAGTAACTTTTCCAGAAAGCAGAATATCTCTTTTGCTCAACACTTCTTTTAAGCTAATTACTACGTTACCAGCAACTGGATTTCCAGAAGCATCTAAGAAAGCATTGGCAGGAAAATCAAATTTCATCCCTTTGCTGCCAGTAATACTAAATGCCGCGGTAGCTGTGCCGTTAAATTTTTGTACAGGAACAGAGAATTTGTTGTTAAACTCTGTTAGTGATAATTTAGAATCAGCGTTTGACTTATCTTTTTTGCAAGCCAACAATGTGCTGATTACGATTAGTGCGATAAAGGTTAAATTTTTCATGACGTTGTTTTTAATATACTTTGACTACCTGTAGGACATCTGCCCTGTTTGTCAGTATATCAAGCCTATTAAAAATTTGTTACCCTAATAATTAAATATTTTTACAGTAATGAAAAAAACATAAATTCACCTAAAATTTCAACCCATGACAACAGGAAAAAAAATCGGTGCTATCACTATAGCAATTATCATATTAATTTTAATCTCTATTGTTTACTATCGCTTTTACTTTGTATTTGGCGAAGGCGTTAAAGCGGGAGAACTCAACTACATAGTGAAGAAGGGTTACGTTTTTAAAACTTACGAGGGAAAGTTGATACAAACTGGTATAAGATCTAGGCAAACGGGAACCATTCAATCAAATGAGTTTGAATTCTCTGTAGCAAATAAAGCTATTGCTGAAAAGATGATGATGAACAGTGGCAAAACCTTCGAATTGCACTATCGTGAATACAAAGGCACTTTGCCTTGGCGTGGCTTTAGTAAATATGTAGTTGATAGTGTTATATCTATGCGCCAACCGTTGCAGTAACCAGTACTTAATATAAAAGCCACAGATATACAGATTTCTTTAATAACATCTGTATATCTATGGCTAAATCTCAATAAAGAGAAAAAACTATTTCATAATTTCTCTGGCAATCACAATTTTTTGAATTTCGGAAGTTCCTTCACCTATGGTACATAGCTTAGAATCTCTGTAGAACTTCTCTACTGGAAAATCTTTGGTATAGCCGTAGCCTCCAAAAATTTGCACCGCCTCGGTTGAACACCTTACAGCTACTTCCGAAGAATAATATTTTGCCATTGCCGATTCTTTACTTACCGGCTGGTGTCTGTTTTTTAAATCTGCTGCCTGACGGATCAGCAATTCTGCCGCTTCTATCTCTGTTGCCATATCGGCCAGTTTAAAACTAATGCCTTGAAAACTTGAAATGCTTTGTCCGAATTGTTGTCTTTCTTTTGAATAGGCTAATGCAGCCTCGTACGCTCCTTTTGCAATACCTAAACCAAGTGCTGCAATAGAAATACGGCCTCCGTCCAACACTTTCATGGCCTGCTTAAAACCTTCACCTTCTACGCCAAGTAGGTTTTCCTTTGGCACGCGACAGTTGTCAAAAATCATCTCGGTAGTTTCCGAAGCCCGCATCCCCAATTTGTTTTCCTTTTTTCCTGCAGTGAAACCTGGTGTGCCCCTTTCCACTACAATGGCTGAAATTCCTTTAGAGCTTCCTGCTTCGCCGGTGCGAACCATTACCACTGCAATATCTCCAGATTTACCATGGGTAATCCAGTTCTTAGCACCATTAATTACATAATCATCACCATCCAAAACTGCGGTAGTTTGCATGCGTAAAGCGTCAGATCCTGTATTGGCTTCGGTTAAACCCCAAGCGCCAATCCATTCTGCTGTCGCAAGTTTTGGCAACCATTTCATTTTTTGCGCTTCATTGCCAAAAGCAAGAATATGTCCGGTACATAAAGAGTTATGGGCTGCTAACGATAAGCCAATAGAGCCGCAAACTTTCGCCACTTCCACAATTACGTCTACATATTCTTGGTAGCCAAATCCTGAGCCACCGTACTCTTCGGGCACTAAAACTCCCATTAAGCCTATTTGACCAAGCTCTTTAAATAATTCGATTGGAAAATGTTGTGCTTCGTCCCATTCCATTACATTTTTACGGATATTTTTCTCGGCGAAGTCGCGTAGCATGTTTTTGATCATGATACTGTTTTCAGTTTCGTTAAAACTAATTCCTGTGTGCATATATAGATAGCTTTAAAACAAAAAAACTGCTTAAATACTTTTGCTTTTAGCTTTTTGCATTTAAACAGTTTAGTAAGATTTATATTTGGTTAACGACAATGTTAAGCAAATTAAATAACACTTTCAAAGTCTTTTATCCGCTTTTTTAGTAGAACGAATTGGTAAATAGTTCAATAACATTGCATACAATACCACTGTGCAGAAAAAGAAACTTGAAAATATTTTTAATATTTATTTCAGCGTAAAGCACAATTAAACATATTGAAGAATTATCCTGATATCGTTGTAAACAAAAAACGGGATTGTGCCATCACAGCAATCCCGTTTTTATATTGATCAGATTATAAAAGATCTACCCTGCAACTACTTTATTAATTGTTGCGAAATCTGGTAAATTGCCAGCATCTTCTAATACCTCGGCATAAATCACCTTACCTTCTTCATCGATTACGAACGCAGAACGTTTAGCGATACCCTTTAAACCTAGAAAATCTTGATACAACGCACCATAGGCCCCAGCCGTTTCTTTATTGAAATCAGAGAGCAACGGGAATTGATAGGCCTGTTCCTCCTTAAATTTCGCTAAGGTAAAAGGAGAGTCTACAGAAACGCCCAAAACTTGCGCATTTAAACCATCATAGTAACCGAAGTTATCTCTCATGGCGCAAAGTTGTGTAGTGCAAACACCCGTAAAAGCTAAAGGGAAGAAATGCAACACCACTTTTTTACCTTTAAAGTCGCTTAATGAAACTTCCTTGAGCTCTGTATTTTTTAATTTAAAATCTGGAGCCTGATCTCCTACTTGTAATGACATATGATAATGGTTAATTGTTTAAATTGTTTAATCGGCTAACTGAGAACTGCCAATCGCTAAGTGAAAATTGCTTACTGACCACTGATCTCTGTTAACTGCATACTTACTAAAGCCAATCCTTCATCAAAGCTATGAGGTTGATAATTCAAATCGGTCATTGCTTTGTCTAAAATAAAACCTGTCTTTTTTGGTCGCTTAGCTTCCTGTCCTAAACTGTCCGAACTAATTTCTGTGATCAGGCTTCTATCCAGACCCCAAAAATCGGCGACTTTGCGTACCAAATCAGCAATCGTCATCATATCCTTTCCAGAAATATGGTAAATGCCTTTAGCTTTATGTTCTACCGCCAACAAACATGCTTCCGCTAAATCTTCTGCCAAAGTAGGCATCCGCCACTGGTCGTTTACTACGTTAATTGGGTTTCCTTTTTCTAAAGCTCCCTTAGCCCAAAGTACTATATTGCTACGACTCATATCTTTCAAGATTCCGTAAACCAAAATAGTGCGAACTATCGCCCAATCGCCTATTATCTTTTGGGTGATACGTTCGGCGGTCAATTTGCTTTTGCCGTAAAAACTTACTGGCTTCGGTTCGTCGTCTTCCTTATACGGGCCATCGACGCCATCGAAAACAAAATCTGTAGATACATATATAAAGTGTATACCCATTTCTTCGCAGAGCGATGCTAAACTCTGTGTCGCTTCTACATTTAGCTGCCAACAAGCATCATTTTGTTCGTGGCAAGTATCTACGTTAGTCATCGCAGCCGTATGAATGATGGCATGGGGTAGATATTTTTGCAGTACCTTCTTCACTTGGCTTCTGTCTAAAATATCCATCGTTTCGTAAATATAGCCCTCAGTTATAGGAAACTTGTTTGCTCCTCTATTTGTAGCAATTAAATTAAAGCGTTTTTCGGCAACGATTTTTTCTATGATTTTCTGCCCTAAAAGCCCATTACTTCCTGTAACCAATATTGTTTTCATCAAAGCTAAATTAGCATTTAATAAACTGTTGAAAAACATTTTATTTATATGTAAAAATTATATGAAAATATTATAACTTTGCAAACCGAAAAGCAGGCGCACAAAACCGCCTTTAACATTTTGATTTTTATAATTTTACCAAATACAGAATATGCCTAATATTGGAAAGATAGCGCAAATTATAGGACCGGTAGTCGATGTAAGCTTTGTTAACGATGCCACTTTACCTAAAATTTTCTCTGCTTTAGAGATTACTAAAGAAAATGGTCAAAAAATCGTTCTTGAGGTGCAACAACACTTAGGTGAAGACCGTGTACGTGCAATTTCAATGGACTCTACCGATGGTTTAGTTCGTGGAATGGACGTAGTTGATACGGGTGCCGCGATTAAAATGCCTGTTGGCGATCAAATCAAAGGTCGTTTATTCAACGTAGTTGGTGAAGCCATTGACGGCATCAACAATGTTGATAAAACTGATGGTCGTCCTATTCACAGTGCTCCTCCTAAATTCGAAGATTTATCAACAGAGACTGAGGTACTTTTTACAGGTATTAAAGTTATCGATTTATTAGAGCCTTATGCAAAAGGTGGTAAAATCGGATTATTTGGTGGTGCTGGTGTAGGTAAAACTGTATTAATCATGGAGTTGGTAAACAACATCGCTAAAGCTCACGCTGGTTTATCAGTGTTTGCTGGTGTGGGTGAGCGTACTCGTGAGGGTAACGACTTACTACGTGAGTTTATCGAATCTGGTGTAATTAACTATGGTGATGATTTCTTACACTCAATGGAAAAAGGTGGATGGGATTTGAACGCTGTTGATACTGAAAAATTAAAAGACTCTAAAGCAACGTTGGTATTCGGTCAAATGAACGAGCCTCCTGGTGCACGTGCTCGTGTAGCATTATCAGGATTAACTGTTGCAGAATATTTCCGTGATGGTGATGGTGAAGGCGCTGGAAAAGATATCCTTTTCTTCGTTGACAACATCTTCCGTTTCACTCAAGCAGGTTCTGAGGTATCGGCTCTATTAGGTCGTATGCCATCTGCGGTAGGTTACCAACCAACATTGGCAACTGAGATGGGTTTAATGCAAGAGCGTATTACTTCAACTAAACGTGGTTCAATTACATCTGTACAAGCGGTTTACGTACCTGCGGATGATTTAACTGACCCGGCTCCGGCTACAACTTTTGCCCACTTAGATGCTACGACAGTATTATCTCGTAAAATCTCTGAGCTTGGTATCTATCCAGCGGTAGACCCTCTAGATTCTACTTCACGCATTCTTTCTCCTGCAGTTTTAGGAGATGAGCACTATAACACAGCTCAACGTGTAAAAGAGATCTTACAACGTTATAAAGAATTACAAGATATCATCGCAATCTTAGGTATGGATGAGTTATCTGAAGAAGATAAATTAACTGTACACAGAGCTCGTCGTGTTCAACGTTTCTTGTCTCAACCTTTCCACGTAGCTGAGCAATTTACAGGCTTAAAAGGTGTATTGGTAGACATTAAAGATACTATCAAAGGTTTCAACATGATTATGGATGGAGAAGTTGATGAGTATCCAGAAGCTGCATTTAACTTAGTAGGTAACATCGAAGATGCTATCGAAAAAGGTAAAAAATTATTGGCAGAAGCTAACTAAAAAATATGTTTCGCGTTAGGCGTTTGGCGTTTTCCAACGCTTAACGCTTAACGCTTAGCGCTAGACTAAAGAAATGAATTTAGAAATATTAACTCCAGATAAAAAAGTTTTTGAAGGCGAAGTAACTGCGGTTACTGTTCCTGGAACTTCTGGTTCTTTTCAAATTTTGAGAGACCACGCTCCTATCATCTCTACTTTAGAAGACGGACAGGTGATTGTAAAGGAAGCAAACAACGAAAACATCTACAACATTAAAGGTGGTGTAGTTGAAGTACTGGACAATAAAATTATAGTTTTAGCTGAAGCTGTTGTAGCTTAAGTTAAGCTTACAAATTATCGAAAGCCCTGAACGAAAGTTCGGGGCTTTTGTATTTATATGCATCTGCTGCCGTCATTGCGAGGTACGAAGCACCTACGAAGCAATTTTGAATACAATTGAAAAGGAATAATAAGAACTAATGAAAAATCTTAAAGTGAATTGTCTTTCTAATTTTGTAAGATTGCTTCCTACCTCGCAATGACGAGAAGTCTATCAAGCTTCTTTATTACCATACATCAACCCTAACCAACAACTTTCTCTTTAACTTAGTTAATATCAATTAAGAACTAAGACAATGAAAGAAGAATTCCTTAACCTGCCACTTTTCAAAAACGAAGAAACCAAGCGTTTCGAATTAACAGTAGATGGTCATACTGCATTCATCGAGTACGAAGAAGATGAGAAAATCATCAAGCTAATTCATACCGAAAGCCCAGAAGCATTGGCTGGCAGAGGTGCTGCTACCGCATTGATTGAAAAAACACTTGTCTATCTCGAAGAGAGCACTTATCAACTCATTCCCTTGTGCCCATTGGTTTTTGCTTATGTGAAAAGACATCCAGAATGGAAGAGATTAGTACCGAGTAAATATCTGAGGTTATTTGATAAATAGACCACATATAGTTATCCAAAATGTGATGTGTCTTTCTCATCTTTTTCTGACATTTCTCACTTTTACGCAGAATTTTGCTCAAATTACAATGCAAGCATAACATTTATACCGAATACCGATTTCATTTTTGGTCTACGCTTCACATTGTTTTGATAGAAAAAACCCATCTAAAACAAAATTATAATTCAATAAATAAACTAAAATCAGAATTATATTCTAAATAAAATTATTTCGTTTTGCCTATTGCTATTTTTTGAACCAAATACTAAATTGGTATTTATAAAACAATAGAAAAACAAAGAACTCAAAAGAAATGAAATTAAGAACCCTAAATAGCAACATTAGCCTCTTCGTTAACAACGAGCTGCTGCTGCTTAATGTGGTCATTTCAAAACAATCCAAGGGTTCCTTATAACGATATTGATGTAAACATCTAAAAAGCGTCCCCTTCTTCAAAAATTGGGACGCTTTTTTTAAACAAGACAATATGAATTATTATAATTCGAACACAGTAATTTATCTAAATGGCCAGTTTGTAAAAGCAAATGAGGCGAAGACTGATCTATACGGTCAGTCATTGCATTATGGCTTTGCAGCTTTCGAAGGCATTAGGGCTTACAAAACCCATAATGCTACTCGTATTTTTAAGGCCAGAGAGCATTTCGAGAGGTTAAAACGCTCATGCGAATTAACAGGCATTCCATTTACTTGGAATATCGATGACTTGATTAGACAAACTTACAAACTACTCGAACTGAATAATTTCAAAGATGCTTACATCCGTCCGTTGGTTTTTAGCGAACCACAGATGACTTTAGTTGCACCTGAGCAAACTTCTATCATGATTTGTGCATGGGAATGGGGTGCGTACCTAGGCGACAGACAGTTGAAAGTTTGCGTTTCTCCGTTTGAGCGTCCAAATCCTAAATCAATAAAAATCGAAGCTAAAATTAGCGGCAACTATGTGAACTCTATTTTAGCTACATCGGATGCTAAAAACAAAGGTTTTGATGAGGCATTATTATTAGATGCTAATGGATTTGTAGCTGAAGCTCCTGGAGCAAATGTATTTTTTGAAAAAGGTGGCAAGCTTTATACGCCTGCAAAAGGAAACATCCTCCCAGGCATTACTAGAGCCACTATTATAGAGCTATGCAAAGTGTTAGATATCGAAGTAATTGAAAAAGAGATTACTGTAGATTTTATGAAAGATGCAGATGGGGCTTTCTTCTGCGGAACAGCAGTTGAAGTGGTGGGTATCCATACTATAGACGAAACCGTTTACAGGCAGAGATGGAGAGATAGCATTGGTGCTACCTTACAAAGAGCATACAAAAACCTTGTATTAGAAAAAGTGAACTATGAAGTGATTATTTAATTTCTCTTCTCGATAATTTGTTAGTATGTTTGGCTGCAAGAAAAACCACACATGCGTTTAAACACAGTCATTATTAACAACATTATCATTATTCCTCAACCGAGGGAAGGCAATCGTTGTATATAATGAAAAAGACACTATAGCGAAACCGCCTCCCAAAAAGAGGCGGTTTTTTTTTTGAATTGAACAGAACAAACAACAATATAAATGGAATTAAACAAATACAGTAAGACTTTTACACAAGACCCAACACAACCCGCAGCACAAGCTATGCTTTACGGAATTGGTTTAACCGATGCTGATATGGCAAAAGCGCAAGTGGGTATTGCTAGTATGGGTTATGATGGCAACACTTGTAACATGCACCTGAATGATTTAGCCGCAGTGGTTAAAAAAGGTGTGTGGAACAACGATTTAGTCGGTCTTACTTTTAATACCATTGGTGTAAGTGATGGCATGAGCAACGGAACTGAAGGCATGCGTTATTCTTTAGTTAGCCGTGATGTAATTGCCGACAGTATCGAAACCATTTGTGGTGGTCAGTATTACGATGGTGTAATTGCTATTCCAGGTTGTGATAAAAATATGCCAGGGGCGATTATGGCTATGGCTCGTTTAGACCGTCCTTCGATTATGGTTTACGGTGGCACTATTGCACCGGGACATTACAAAGGCGAAGAATTGAACATTGTTTCTGCTTTCGAAGCCTTAGGTCAAAAAATCTGTGGTAATTTATCTGATGAAGATTACCAAGGTATCATTAAACATACTTGCCCTGGCGCTGGTGCTTGTGGCGGTATGTACACTGCAAACACGATGGCGTCGGCTATAGAGGTTTTAGGTATGAGTTTACCTTATTCTTCTTCGAACCCAGCAGTGAGCGATGAAAAGAAAAATGAGTGTTTAGATGCTGGAAAATATATCCGTATCCTTTTAGAAAAAGATATCAAACCATCTGATATTATGACGAAAAAAGCATTTGAAAATGCCATTCGTTCTATTATCGTTTTGGGTGGAAGTACCAATGCGGTGTTACACTTCATTGCTATTGGTAAAGCTATTGGCGTAGAGGTTTCACAAGACGACTTCCAACGCATGAGTGATATTACTCCAGTTTTAGCAGATTTTAAACCAAGTGGTAAATTCTTAATGCAAGATTTACATCAGTTTGGTGGTACACCGGCAGTGATGAAATATATGCTAGATGAAGGTATGTTGCATGGTGATTGTTTAACGGTTACTGGAAAAACTGTAGCAGAAAACTTGAAAGATGTAAAATCTATCATGGACTACAACCAACCTATTATTCAAAAACTAGACAGTCCGGTTAAAGCAACTGGTCACTTACAAATTTTGTACGGCAACTTGGCAGAGAAAGGCTCGGTAGCTAAAATCTCTGGTAAAGAAGGTGAAAGATTTGAAGGTCCAGCTCGTGTTTTTGACGGAGAAAAAGATTTAGTAGCTGGCATCTCCACTGGAAGAATTAAACCGGGTGATGTCGTAGTAATTAAAAATGAAGGTCCAGTTGGTGCGCCAGGAATGCCAGAAATGTTAAAACCAACTTCATTAATTATTGGTGCTGGTCTTGGAAAATCTATCGCTTTAATTACTGATGGCCGTTTTTCTGGCGGTACTCACGGTTTCGTGGTGGGGCACATCACTCCAGAAGCCTATAAAGGTGGCTTAATTGGATTGGTAGAAGATGATGACATCATTGAAATTGACGCCGTAAATAATAAAATTACGCTAAAAGTGAGCGATGAAATTATTGCTGAACGTAAAGCTAAATGGCAACAACCGAAACTGAAAATCACTAAAGGCGTGTTATTCAAATATGCCAAAACAGTAACAGATGCGGCTGGTGGTTGTGTAACCGACGAAGCTTAGATACAATTAACCTAAACCAAAACTTCCATTCATAAAATATAGAACTATGGAAACCTTACAAGATACAGAGACGAAAAAGGCGACAACAAGCTCCCCTACTTTTAAAGGTTCGGGCTCACAAATGTTGTTAAATGCACTTATTGAGGAGGGCGTAAGCACTATTTTTGGCTACCCAGGTGGTGCAATTATGCCTATTTACGATGCGCTTTACGATTATGCAGACAAACTAGAGCATATTTTGGTACGCCATGAGCAAGGTGGTATTCATGCTGCTCAGGGTTATGCCCGCACCAGCGGAAAAGTGGGTGTCGCTTTTGCTACTAGCGGACCAGGTGCAACCAACTTGGTAACTGGCTTAGCTGATGCTCAAATTGACAGCACGCCTCTAGTTTGTATCACAGGACAAGTATTTGCACACCTTTTGGGTACAGATGCTTTCCAAGAAACTGATGTAATTAACATTACTACCCCAGTAACAAAATGGAACTACCAAATTACTGATGCGAAGGAAATCCCTGAGGTATTAGCAAAAGCTTTCTATATTGCTAAAAGTGGCAGACCAGGCCCTGTTTTGATTGACATTACCAAAAATGCACAATTACAGATCGAAGAGTTTGAAGCTTACGTAAAATGTAACCATATCCGTAGTTACAGACCTAAACCAAAAGTGAGGGTTGAGTTTATTGAAGAGGCTGCAAAGTTGATCAACAGTGCTCTAAAACCTTTTGTGTTGTTTGGTCAAGGGGTGATTTTAGGAAACGCGGAGAAAGAATTCAAAGCGTTTATTGAAAAAACTGGTATTCCTGCGGCTTGGACTATCATGGGCGAAGGTGCTATTCCAACAGACCATCCTCTAAATGTAGGAATGTTAGGGATGCACGGCAATTACGGGCCAAATGTTTTAACTAACGAAGCGGATGTAATTATTGCCATCGGTATGCGTTTCGATGACCGTGTAACTGGTCGTTTGGACAAATATGCGAAACAAGCTAAAATTGTTCATTTAGATATTGACCCAGCTGAAATTGATAAAAACGTAAAAGCTGAAGTTGGTGTTTGGGGTGACTGTAAAGAGACACTTCCAATTTTAACCAACCTAGTAAAAGAGAATAAACACGAAGCTTGGGTGGCACTTTTTAGAGACTACAACCAACAAGAAATCGACCAAGTCATTACTCCTGAGTTATACCCTAGCGGAGAAGAAATGACGATGGGTGAAGTATTACGTACTTTAAACGAGCTTACTGGCGGTGATGCAGTAATTGTTACGGATGTTGGTCAACACCAAATGGTAGCTTGTCGTTATGCGAAATTTAACAAAACCCGTAGCAACGTTACTTCTGGTGGTTTAGGTACAATGGGCTTCGGCTTACCTGCGGCTATTGGTGCTAAATATGGTGCCCCAGAACGTACAGTAGTTGCTATTATTGGTGATGGTGGTTTCCAAATGACACCACAAGAGTTAGGCACCATTATGCAGTTTGGTGCAGCAGTAAAAATCTTGATTTTAAACAACCAATTTTTAGGAATGGTACGTCAGTGGCAACAGTTGTTCCACGATAAACGTTATTCTTTTGTGAATATCACCAGCCCTGATTTTGTGGCTTTGGCTAAATCGTACTACATCGAAGCTAGTAAAGTAGACCAAAGAGCTGAACTTAAAAAGGCTTTGGAAACGATGATTAACCACGATGGCTCTTACCTTTTAGAGGTAATGGTTGGCAAGGAAAATAACGTTTTCCCAATGGTACCACAAGGTTGCAGCGTAAGTGAAATTAGATTAAAATAATTAGAGCAAAGAACAAGGATAAAAGAGCAAAGACCTAAAGTCCTTCATCTTTATTCCTTGTTCCTTAATCCAAAAAACAATGAGTAACGACACGATAAAATATATACCTAGCGACGCCGACTACGAAGGTAAGCAGGACTTTACTATTACAGTTTACGCGGAAGACAGGGTTGGTTTATTGAACCGTATTTCGATTATATTTTCGAAAAGAAAAATCAACATCGATAGTTTAAACACTTCTCCTTCGGAGATTGCGGGCATCCACCGCTTCACGATTTTAATTAACGAAAGTCATGAAGTGGTGAGGAAATTGGCACGCCAGATTGAGAAACAAGTTGAAGTCTTGAAAGTGTACTTCAATACAGATAGCGAAGTGATTTGGCAAGAATTGGCGCTTTACAAAGTATCTACAGAAGAGATTACCGAAAAAGTTACTGTAGAGCGTCTATTGAGACAATATGGTGCAACAGCGGTTGTAATTCGCAAGGATTATACAGTTTTTTCAGTAACAGGTCACAAAGAAGAAACTGATGCTTTGGTAAAAGCACTTGAGCCTTACGAACTGATTGAATTTGTGAGAAGTGCAAGGGTAGCGATTATTAAAGACAGTGCTGGTTTCCACGAGAAGCTGAAAGAATTTGAAGCGGAGGAACCTGGTGAAGAGCGTGTAGAAAATGAGTTCTTGGATAAAGGCGATAAGATTTTTACGATGTAAGAGAGCTGAAAGGCAAAAGCTCAAAGCTGAAAGCGAAGGTTCTGGACATTGCTTTGAAACTTTGAAAGGGGAAGTCGGGAAGACCATTGTTAGTTCGTCATTTCGAACGCAGAGAGAACTGGAAGAAAGCGAAGCTAAATCTAATTCCCAAAAGCAAATTGCTAGATTTCTCCTCGTTCCTCGTTCGAAATGACGGAAGTAACAAAGGAGCTGCTAACTGTACATAACTAAACCCGATTGAAGCGGAAATACTTTTTGTTGTGTCATCCTGAGCTTGTCGAAGGATTGGTTGTTAATAGATGCTTCGATAAACTCAGCATGACAACTATTAACGGCAGTGCCAACAAAAAGATTAGAGCAAAAAGCGGGGCTACAATAACCGAAGAGCAAAGAACCATGCTTTTCAAATAAATGAATTAAAAACATAAACAATAAATCAATGGATACGCAAAATGTGTATCACAAAAACTAAATAGAAAAATGGCAAATTATTTTAACACATTACCACTTAGAGAAAGATTGAACCAATTAGGCGTATGCGATTTCATGGCTAACGATGAGTTTTTGGATGGCGTAAATGCTTTAAAAGGTAAAAAACTGGTAATTGTAGGTTGTGGTGCTCAGGGCTTAAACCAAGGTTTAAATTTGAGAGACAGCGGTTTGGACGTATCGTACGCATTGCGTAAAGAGGCTATCGAGCAAAAAAGAGATAGCTGGAAAAATGCTAGCGACAACAATTTTACGGTTGGTACTTACGAAGAGTTAATTCCAAGTGCTGACGTGGTAATTAACCTTACTCCAGACAAACAACATACTTCGGTGGTAAATGCGGTTATGCCGTTAATGAAACAAGGTTCTACCCTACTTTACTCTCACGGTTTCAACATTGTGGAAGAAGGTATGCAAATCCGTAAAGATATTACTGTAATTATGGTGGCACCTAAATGCCCAGGTTCTGAAGTTAGAGCTGAGTATTTAAGAGGTTTTGGAGTACCTACTTTAATTGCTGTTCACCCAGAAAATGATCCTGAAGGCAAAGGTTTGGCACAAGCTAAGGCTTACTGTGTGGGTACCGGTGGTCACAGAGCTGGTGTTTTAAAATCTTCTTTCGTGGCTGAGGTTAAATCTGATTTAATGGGTGAGCAAACTATCCTTTGCGGTTTGTTGCAAACTGGCTCTATCTTATCTTTCGATAAAATGGTTGAAAAAGGAATTGACGCAGGTTATGCTTCTAAATTGGTTCAATATGGCGTTGAGGTAATTACCGAGGCTTTGAAACATGGTGGTGTAAGCGGTATGATGGACCGTTTGAGCAATGTGGCTAAAGTTAAAGCTTTCCATATTTCTGAGGAATTGAAAAACATCATGCGTCCGTTGTTCCAAAAACACCAAGACGATATCATGAGTGGCGAGTTCTCTAGCACTATGATGGCTGACTGGGCTAACGGTGATGCTAACCTATTGAAATGGAGAGCTGAAACTGGTGAAACGGCTTTCGAAAAAACACCTGCTGGTGATGTTAAAATTGGCGAGCAAGAATACTTTGACAACTATACTTTAATGGTTGCTTTCGTTAGAGCTGGTGTTGAATTAGCTTTCGAAACCATGGTTGAAGCTGGTATTAAACCAGAAAGTGCTTACTACGAAAGCTTACACGAAACTCCGCTAATTGCCAACACTATTGCTCGTAAGAAATTGTTCGAAATGAACCGTGTAATTTCTGATACTGCTGAGTACGGCTGTTATTTATTTGACCAAGCTTGTAAGCCTTTACTAACTGATTTCATGAAAATGGTTGATACTGATTTAGTTGGTAAAAACTTTAACGAAGGCAAAGATGGTTCGGTTGATAATGCTGAATTAGTAGCTATCAATGAGATTTTACGTGACCACGAAGTTGAGGTTATCGGTAGAAAATTGCGTAAAGCAATGACTGCAATGAAGTCGATTAAGACAGCATAAAAATTAAAAAAGAATGTCATCCTGAGCTTGTCGAAGGAATTCTTTTCTAATTTTACAGAGAAGTCTTCGACAAGCTCAGACTGACAAACTAACTATAAATAACTTATAAAAAGATGGCGAAAACATTAGTAGAAAAAATATGGGATGCTCACGTAGTGAAACGTGAAGAAGGTTTTCCTGATATTTTATACATTGATACGCATTTAATTCACGAGGTTACTTCGCCTCAGGCTTTTGATGGTTTGAGAAAACGTGGCATCGGACTTTTCCGTCCGAAACAAACGGTAGCTACTGCCGACCATAACGTGCCTACTTTAGACCAACATTTACCAATCAAGGAAGAGCTTTCGAGATATCAGGTAGATATGTTGACCAAAAACTGTGCTGAATTTGGCGTAGAGCTTTACGGTTTAGGTCATCCTTTTCAAGGGATTGTACACGTAATTGGTCCAGAATTGGGAATTACCTTGCCAGGAAAAACAATGGTTTGTGGCGATAGCCATACTTCTACGCATGGTGCTTTTGGTGCTATTGCTTTTGGTATTGGCACCTCGCAAGTGGAGCAGGTTTTTGCGACGCAATGTTTGCAGCAATCTCAACCTAAAACCATGAAAATTGAGGTTAACGGCGAGTTGAGAAAAGGTGTTGGTGCAAAGGATATCATTCTTTACATCATCGCTAAAATTTCTGCTGCTGGTGGTACTGGTTATTTCGTCGAATTTGCTGGTTCGGCAATCCGTTCTTTAAGTATGGAAGCCCGTATGACGGTTTGCAACATGAGTATCGAAATGGGTGCTCGTGGTGGATTAATTGCGCCAGATGAAACTACTTTCGAATACGTAAAAGGTAGAAAATTTGCTCCACAAGGTGAAGAGTGGGATACTGCTTTAGCTTATTGGAAAACATTATATAGTGATCATGATGCGAAATTTGATGCAGTATTAACTTACGATGCAGCTGATATTGCACCAATGATTACTTATGGCACCAACCCTGGAATGGGTATCGGTATTGCCGACCATATTCCAGCGACTGCTGCGCAACCAGAAACCGAGCAAACATCTTACAAAAAAGCTTTGGATTACATGGGCTTTGCTGATGACGAAAGTTTATTGGGCAAACCTGTAGATTATGTTTTCATTGGCAGCTGTACCAACTCTCGTATCGAGGACTTACGTGCTGTTGCGGAGTTTGTAAAAGGCAAACAGAAAGCTGATAATGTAGAAGTTTGGATTGTTCCAGGGTCTAAACAAGTAGAAGCACAAGCTATCGCAGAAGGTTTGGACAAAGTATTTGAAGCTTCAGGTTTTCAATTACGTGAACCAGGTTGCTCGGCTTGTTTGGGAATGAACGAAGATAAAATTCCAGCAGGAAAATATTGCGTTTCAACCTCGAACAGAAACTTTGAAGGCCGCCAAGGACCAAATGCTAGAACAATGCTGGCAAGTCCGCTAACTGCTGCTGCTGCTGCTGTAACTGGTAAAATTACGGATGTGAGGGAGTTGTTGGAAGCTTAATTATACGCTGTCATGCTGACGAAGGATGCATCTGCAACCTATGAAACAGCTTCTTCGTTCCTCAGAATGACAAGCAAAACAAATATGATTTTAGAAGTTGCCATATTAAATGTAATCCCGAAACTAACTGCAGAGTTTGAAACTGCTTTTGCGAAAGCTGAAAAAATTATTGCAAGCATGGAAGGTAACATTTCGCATCAGCTTCAAAAATGTATTGAAGAACCTGCCAAGTACATCTTACTGGTGAATTGGACAGATTTAGAAGCACACACAGTAGGTTTCAGAGGTTCTGCGGAATATCAGGAATGGAAAGCATTATTGCATCATTTCTATGACCCATTTCCGATAGTAGAACAATTTGCTAAGGTAAAAAGATAAAGGAATAAGGAGCAAAGATTAAGGATTAGTTCCAAAAAACTAACCAACAAAACAACTAAAAAACTAGCATTATGCCAGAAATACAGTGGGACAGTAAGCTTTACAACGAACAACATCGTTTCGTATCTGATTACGGAGCTGATGTTTTGCAATGGCTTGATGCCAAAGCGGGCGAAAACATTTTAGATGTAGGTTGCGGAACCGGCGATTTAGCTGCTAAAATACAGGAAAGTGGTGCAACAGTTTCAGGTGTAGATGCTTCGGCTGATATGATTGAATTGGCGAAACAGACCTACCCTACTATCCAATTTGAACAAAAAGATGCAGCTGCCTTAGATTACAATCGTGAGTTTGATGCTGTATTTAGCAACGCTACTTTTCATTGGATTGAAAACCAAAGAGGATTGTTGCGTGGCATCTACAAAAGTTTGAAACATGGTGGTCGTCTGGTAGCTGAATTTGGTGGTAAGGGAGATGTAAAGTCGATTGTTGATGCGATTGACCAAGCTGCAAAAGAATTAGGATTTGAACACAGAGTGATTTCTAACTTTTGGTTCTTTCCTTCAATTGCACATTATTCGAACCTTTTAGAAGCAAGTGGTTTCGAAGCAGAGCAACTTTGGCTTTTCGACAGACCAACCAAGTTAATTGGTGACGATGGTATGTTGAACTGGATTAATCAATTTGCACAACATGCTTTCGTAAACTTAAACGAAAAAGAAGCTAAAGCAGTAACAGAACTAGCTGTAAGTATCCTAAAGCCAACTCATTATAAAAATGGCGAATGGACTGCAGATTACAGAAGATTGAGGATAAAAGCCTTAAAAAGGTAAAAGGTGGAACGCTGAAAGACTAAAGACAATAGAATAAGGACTTTCAACAAGTCTAAATACTAACTACTTAATACTAATTACTAGTAAGTAAATGAAAAAATTTGAAACATTAAGCTCATCGGTCGTGCCATTATCGATTGAGAATATAGATACTGACCAAATCATTCCAGCGAGGTTTTTAAAAGCCACTACCCGTGAAGGCTTTGGTGAAAACTTGTTCCGCGATTGGCGTTACAATGGTGATAATACGCCTAAAGCAGATTTCGTGCTGAACGACCCGACTTATAGCGGCAAGATATTGGTTGCAGGTAAAAATTTTGGTTGTGGCAGTAGCCGTGAACACGCTGCTTGGGCTATTCAAGATGCAGGTTTTGATGTGGTAATCAGCAGTTTCTTTGCAGATATCTTTAAAGGAAATGCTTTAAACAATGGTTTACTACCTATCCAAGCAAGTGAAGAGTTTTTAGCGGCAATTTTTGCGCAAGTTGCAAAAGATGCTAATTCTACACTGACGGTAGATTTAGAAGCACAAACAGTTACTATTGATGCGACTGGTGCTAAAGAGACATTTGAAATCAACCCTTACAAGAAGTCTTGTTTGATTAACGGTTTCGATGATATCGATTTCGTTCGCAGCCATACAGCCGAGATTGAAGAGTTTGAGAAAAATAAGGTCATTAAATTTTATTAATAGGCATTTCATCATTGCGATGAACACAAGAAAACAATGAACAACCCAATAGTCCAAATAACCAACTTCAATTTAAAATACGGCAATAAAACCGTGTTAACGGATTTGGAATGGACTATCCAAGACGGAGAAAATTGGCTTTTATCTGGCGCTAGTGGAAGTGGAAAAACTACTTTATTGAAAGCTATCGCTGGTATAGAAAAAAGTACGGATGAAATTGTCGTCAGCTTTAATAAGCAGAGCGATACCAAACCCGTCTGCCAATATATTGCTCAATGGTATCAATTTAAAAACAAAGAAGGCGTAGCAAATTTCTATTACCAACAGCGCTACAACGTACAACAAGTACAAGACACTTTAACTGTTAATGCCGAATTAGCGCATTACGCCAAAGAAAATAATCTAGATTTAGTCAAAGCAGAGCCGATTTTACAGGCATTAGGCTTTGCCTCTCTTAAAAATGCTCAATTGATAGAGCTATCAAGCGGCGAACATAAAAAGTTGCAATTGGTTAAGGCATTATGGTCGAAACCACAACTGTTATTGCTAGACCAACCTTATACTGGTTTAGATATTCAATCCCGTCAAAATCTTAATAACTTATTGGATGAAGTCACCAACGATGGTACACAAATCATCTTGGTTAGCAACGAAACTGAAATTCCGGCTTGTATCAACAGGTTTGGAGAAATCGTAGATGGACAGTTAGTAGAGCATTTTACTTTCTGCACTAGAAATGCAATCGTCATTGAAGAAAGAAGTATTCCTGAGTTTTTGCACGAAGCACCACCATCAAGTAGCGAAGTGCTGATTAAAATGGTTGATGTGAACATCAGTTATGGCGAAAAGCAAGTACTTAAGAACGTAAACTGGGAAATTAAGGCAGGCGAAAAATGGCTATTGCAAGGTCATAATGGTTCAGGAAAATCAACTTTGTTAAGTCTGGTTAACGGCGACCATCCACAGGCTTATGCAAATGAGATTTACCTTTTTGGCAACAAACGTGGTTCAGGCGAAAGCATTTGGGATATCAAACAACACATCGGTTTAATTTCACCTGAATTACATTGGTACTTCGATTTCAATGCTACAGTTTGGCAAAGTATCGCCTCTGGCTTTTTTGACAGCATTGGTTTGTACAAAGAAATTGGCTGGCACAAGCGTACGCAGGTTGACGAATTGATTGAGTACTTCGGCTTAACCGCCAATAAAAACGATTTGTTAGCGCACTTGCCATTAGGTAAACAACGTTTGGTTTTACTGGCAAGAACAGTGATTAAAAATCCAGAGTTGTTAGTGTTAGATGAACCTTGCCAAGGTCTAGATGCGCTCCAAACCCTTCAATTTAACACCTTAATTGATGGTTTATGTAGCACCAACAGAACTTTAATTTATGTATCGCACAGCGATGACCAATTACCAAAAAATTTAACGCATCAATTATTACTAAGCAAAGGCGAGGTAATATATAATGATATTTATAAACAGAGAACGTACAAAGAAGAATTAGAAAGCGTATAGCACAGTCCGTAAATAAACCGTCATTTCGAACGAGGAACGAGGAGAAATCTCACGGCTAATTTCTTGATGCTAGATTTCTCCCTAAGGTCGAAATGACGAAATAGTAATAACAATACGCTCAAAAACATACAAATAATGAAAAACGGCGCAGCCCTCTTGAATGCCGTTAAAAAAATATAAGAATAATGAAAAAACACATTTTAGTAATACCTGGCGATGGCATTGGACAAGAAGTTACCCAGTGGGGAAAAGCTGCTTTAGAACAAATCGCGAAAAACTTTGGTCACGAATTTACTTTTGATGAAGCTTTAATGGGCCACGCTGCCATTGAAGTTACTGGCAATCCACTACCCGATGAAACGCTAGAAAAAGCACGTCAAAGCGATGCGATTTTATTCGGCGCAATTGGTCATGCCATGTACGATAATGACCCTTCGTTAAAAGTTAGACCAGAGCAAGGTTTATTAAAAATTAGAAAGGAACTAGGTCTGTATGCTAACCTACGTCCTATTTTGTTATTCGATGAATTGTTAGAAGCTTCAAGTATCAAAGCGCACATCTTACAAGGGACTGATATTTTGTTCTTCAGAGAATTAACAGGCGATGTTTACTTCGGAGAAAAATCTCGTTCTGAGGACAGAAATACTGCTTCAGATTTGATGATTTACCACAGATACGAAGTAGAACGAATTGCACATAAAGCTTACCAAGCAGCACAACAACGTAGCAAAAGACTATGTTCAGTAGATAAAGCGAACGTATTGGAAAGCTCACGTTTATGGCGTGAAACCGTTCAAGAAATCGCTAAACAATATCCTGATGTAGAAACAGAACACATGTTTATCGACAATGCAGCAATGCAGTTGATTAAAAATCCGAAGAAATTTGATGTGGTATTAACCGCTAACCTTTTTGGAGATATCCTTACTGACGAAGCTTCGCAAATTGCAGGTTCTATGGGCATGTTAGCTTCGGCCTCTGTTGGTGATGGCGTAGGTTTCTACGAACCTATCCACGGTTCGGCACACGACATTGCTGGTAAGAACTTGGCAAATCCACTGGCTTCTATTCTATCGGCTGCGCTAATGTTAGAAATCAGTTTCGGACTTACAGAAGAAGCAAAAGTGTTAGTTAATGCAGTTGACAAAGCATTAAAAGACGGCTACAGAACTGGCGATATCGCCGACCAAAATACCGATACCGCTAAAGTATTGGGCACCCAAGAAATGGGACAATTAGTATTAACCTATTTAGCACAATAACCTAACCCAAACTTATGTTACACGACCCAAATAGAGTACACATTTTTGACACCACTTTGCGTGATGGCGAGCAGGTGCCAGGGTGCCAATTGAGCACACCTCAAAAAATTGAAATTGCAAAATCGTTGGAACTACTAGGTGTAGATGTTATTGAGGCAGGTTTCCCTGTTTCTAGCCCTGGCGATTTTAATAGCGTAATTGAGCTTTCTAAAGCAGTTAATGACCCAATTATTTGTGCACTAACCAGAGCAAATAAAAACGATATTGATGTAGCTGCTGATGCTTTGCGCTATGCGAAAAGACCTCGCATCCACACGGGTATCGGTGCTTCGGATATGCACATCAAAACTAAATTTAACAGTACGAGAGAAGAAATCTTAGAGCGTGCAGTTGAAGCGGTAAAATATGCTAAGAAATATGTAGAGGATGTTGAGTTTTACGCAGAAGATGCCGGCAGAGCTGATATCGAATATTTGGCAAAAATGATTGAGGCTGTAATTGCGGCTGGTGCTACCGTGGTAAACATTCCAGATACCAACGGTTACTGCCTACCAGACCAATACGGTTCGAAAATTCTTTACCTAAAAGAGAACGTAAAAAACATTGATAAAGCGATTATCTCTTGCCATTGCCATAACGATTTAGGCTTGGCTACGGCTAACTCTATCGCTGGCTTACAGAATGGTGCCCGTCAGGTAGAATGTACCATTAACGGTATTGGCGAACGCGCTGGTAATACTTCGATGGAAGAAGTAGTGATGATTTTGAAAACGCACAAAATATTGGGTCTCCACACCAACATCAACACGCAGGGTATTTACGAAATCAGTCACCAGGTGCGTAACCAAATGAACATGCCAGTGCAGCCAAACAAAGCGATTGTTGGCGCTAACGCATTTGCACACAGTTCGGGTATTCATCAAGATGGTTTCTTAAAAAACCGTGAGAATTATGAAATCATTAAACCTTCTGATGTTGGTTTCCCTGATGCAACGATTGTTTTAACTGCAAGAAGCGGAAGACATGCTTTGAAGCATCACTTAGATAGATTAGGGCACAATGTGGATAAGGAACAATTGGCTGTGGTTTACACTGCATTTTTAGATTTAGCAGATAAGAAACAAGGTATCAACGATGATGATTTGAATGAATTAGTAGTAGTTCATTTAGCACCGAAGTTAAGTTAGTTTTTTTTCTTCGTCATTCCCACTTAGGCGAGAAACTTAAATCGGCAAAAAGCAAAAACTGCAGAAAGGTAACGGAATTTATTCCTCCCCCTGCCCCCTCAAAGAGGGGGATATGCGAATTGCTTAAACGCCATGTGTCCCCCTTTGGAGGGGGAATTGAAGGGGGAGGATTTACTGCACTGCATTAAGTTAACTAAACCTGATAGCAGTGGAAAGTTTTTTGTGAGCAGAACCAACCGTTTAGTGTCATGCTGAGTTTATCGAAGCATCTGTAAGCTATAAAAATCCTTCGACAGGCTCAGGATGACAGAGTTGAAAAAAACTTGTAACGAATAGCAGGACTACCGCAACCAATGAAAAGCTGAAATTGCTTTTCAAAAAATAAATTATAAAAGATAAAAAAGTCCCAGTACGTATGGGATTAGGGGTATGGAAACAACAACAGATTACACATTTGATTTTGAACAGGCATTTGCGACCTTGCAAGGGGTGGTAAAAAGAACTCCACTGGAGTTTAATGCAGGACTTTCTTTGAAATACAATGCCAATATTTATTTGAAGAGAGAGGATTTACAAATTGTACGTTCTTATAAATTGCGTGGTGCTTATAACAAAATTAGCGGTTTAAGTGCTGACCAACTTAAAAATGGTGTGGTTTGCGCAAGTGCGGGAAACCATGCGCAAGGTGTTGCTTTTTCGTGTAAGAAATTAGACATTAAAGGTGTGATTTTCATGCCTGAAATTACACCTAAGCAAAAAATCAAACAGGTAAATATGTTTGGTGGCGATAACGTAGAGGTGATTTTAGTGGGCGATACTTTCGACGATTGTTTGAAAGAAGCATTGGCCTACAGCGAAGAGAAGTCGGCTACTTTCATCCCTCCTTTTGATGATGAAAAAGTAATTGAAGGCCAAGCTACGGTAATGATGGAGATTTATCAGGATTTACCTGATTTAGATGCCATTGTGGTGCCTATTGGCGGCGGTGGTTTGGCATCTGGTGTTACTGCTTACTTGCAAACGGTAAAACCTGATGTTAAAGTTTTTGGTGTTGAACCTATGGGAGCGCCATCTTTAACGGAGGCGTTAAAACATGGCAGTCCGGTAACGGTTGAAAATATTGAGCGTTTTGTAGATGGCGCAGCTGTGAAAAGAATGGGTTGGATTACCTACAAATATTGCAGCGATTTATTGAGTTCTACGTATTTAATTCCGGAGGGACAGATTTGTACAACTATCTTAAAATTGTACAACGAAGATGCTATTGTAGTAGAGCCTGCGGGCGCTTTATCGGTAGCGGCGCTGGAGCAAGTGAAAGACCAAATTGTGGGTAAAACCGTGGTTTGTGTGGTTAGCGGTGGCAACAACGACATCGAACGTATGCAGGAAATCAAAGAAAAGTCCCTGCTTTTCGAAGGATTGAAGCATTATTTTATTGTGCGTTTCCCGCAGCGACCAGGAGCTTTGAAACTTTTTGTGAACGAAGTTTTAGGTCCACATGATGATATTACCCGTTTTGAGTTTATCAAGAAAACCAATAAAGAAAACGGTCCTGCTTTGGTGGGTATTGAGTTGATGAAGAAAGAAGATTACGCTGGTATTTTACAGCGCATGAAAGATTTCAAGTTTGATGTGATTGAACTGAACCAAGACGCAACTTTGTTTGAGTATTTGGTTTAAAAATTAGCCACAGATGCACAGATTTAACTTTAGTCTGTCATGTTGAGCTTGTCGAAACATCTTTACAAATAGTCTTCGACAAGCTCAGACTAACAGAAGTTTAGATAGAAAAATATCTGTGCATCTGTGGCAGACAAAAGGAAACTTTTCCATAATTATATACTATGTAGATAGGAGGCAAGAAATTGTCTCCTATTTTATTTTGCAGCAAATGAGTTCTCCAAAAAACTATTCATTTTCAAACCTAAAAGTGCTAACATCAAAAAAAATATTGATGTATATTTTTGTTACAAACGGTTAAAAAACAGCCTTAAAAAGCTAACAACAAAGCATTTCAAATTTTGTTTAACATTTTTTCATTCATCGAATAACTTTTATGTGTTTTTGGCAACGGTTTTGATATATGCTTAACAACACACAAATGAAACCTGAATTTGAAATATCCTTAAGCACACAAAAGGAGTTTCGCAAACCATTTAACAAACACACAAGATGAAAAGACTAACCCTACTCCTACTTTGCATTACCACACTAGGTTTGGTATCATGCCAGAAAGACACTATTATTAATCAAACAACACCCAATAGAACAATCGTATTTGATATGGCGCCAAACCAATGGGTGTTAAGTAATGGTGAGTACTTCTTAGATTTAAATATTCCAGAACTTGACGATATCAATTTTTACGACGAAGGTGTGTTAGTATACACGGCTACTCCAAATTTCACAAGGTACTATCAATTGCCATACGGAGATTTTGATTACGAAGCTCACATTGGTGGAATTTCAATTAGTTGTCCTTACCGTCCGACTACGACAATTCGTGTTAAGGTCGTTTTGATAGCTGCAGAAAACGTAACGTAAAAAACCTCAAAACTCCAAAAAACGACTAATGTTTACATACACTTGGTCGTTTTTTTTGTGCTCTCCGCTGTTTAATTGCAAAGCCCTGATGTGTACACCATTTCTTTCTAACAGTAGTTCATCGTAAAAACCTTTGTAGTAAATATCACGTACGTTAAATTTCTTTGCCGACCAGCTTGCTTTCAATTCTACCCATTCTGGATAAAAACAAACTTGCTCTCCACTCACTTTTAGCTCTAATTGCTGTGCTTCTTTTTTAGAAAGCACCACGGCATTACCCAACATTTTAGCCGTGTAGGTACTACTTGGATAATTGTAAACTTCTCTAGGTTTACCTTCTTGCAGCAATTGACCTTCCTTCAAGATCACTAAACGATCTGCCATAAACAAACCATCTGTGGCATCGTGAGAAACCATGATGATGGTTAAGCCAGTTTCCTTTGCTAATCGTTTAATGTCTGCACGCAGTTGGTTTTTTAAAATGGCATCTACTTGAGAAAAAGGTTCATCTAACAACAACACTTTAGTATCACTGACCAAGGCTTTTGCAATAGCCACACGTTGTTGTTCACCACCACTCAAAGCAATGATTTTTTTATCTTTTAATGGCGTAATTCGCAGGTGTTCCATCACTTCCATGGTTTTCTGCTGTTTTAAAGCCACATTGGTATTAGAAAGCTGCGAAGCGATGTTATCGTAAACCTTTGCATAGATGTTCAGTGAAAAATCTTGCGTTACCATCTTCATCTCGGCATGACCAGGAATGAGTTGTTCATCCGGTCCTTTTACTCGCTTGCCGTTAAAAATGATTTCACCTTCATCAACCTTTAACAATCCGTAAATAGATTTTAACAGGGTTGATTTTCCGCTACCGCTTTCGCCAATAATGGCTACAATTTCACCTTTATTGATATTGAAATTAATATTAGAAATACCTGATAATTGCTCAGCTACGTGCTGCTTGGTTAAATTCTGGATACTTAAGATTTGTTCACTCACGGATGTAAAGATAGGGAAAAAGGCTTAGGGTGTGAAGGTGTAAGGTAAAAGGTTCTGTTGCAATTGCAAAAAAACAATACCTCAATCACAACACTTACAAATCGCTATTCTCTTCCTTTTGGGGAAAGATGCCGAAGGCAGAGAGGGGCAAAAAAAAATCCTGCCTCTTTTTACAGAAACAGGATTGGTTTTATTTGTGTGTGCAATATTTTACCATTAAGGAATTAAGAATAATTAAGTTCTTAAATAACTTAACTTCTTAATGTTTAATTAAGACCGAATGTTAATCCAAACGACATTGTTTTTAATCCTTTTTGAGCATCAGTGTCGAACAAATCGCTAGCACTGTACTTAGCGAATAAACCTAAACCTCCGTAGCCAATTCTAGCTGTAGCTCCGTAACGGAATGGAGTAAAGTGGTAATCATCGTTAACTTTAACTTTGCCCTTTTCTGGACTGATTTGTTTCACTTTTCCATCCAATAAGAAAGCTACTTCTGGACCAATGATAAATCTGAAACGTTTGCCTTTATCGTTCTCTTTAGTTCTAAACTCGAAGTTTAAAGGGAAGTGAACATAACTAGCCGAGAAACGGTTTTTACTGAAAGTAGCATCTGTAGTTACATCATAATCTAAAATTGGTGCATCTTTTTTAATAGTGATATTTCTATCTAAACGTATCAAAGTCCAATCGAAACCACCAGCTAAATAAACCTTAAAGTTGTTGTTAAATCTATAGCCAATTTGCAAAACATCAAAAGATACAGTACTAGTTTTCCAAGGTTTGTAGTCTAAGAAATCGTTAACTGGGGATAATGAAAAGCTACCGTTATCTACCAATTTGGTGAAACCAATATCTAAACGGGTAAAAGTAACGCCTCCTATAAAACGACCTTTCTTATTAGCACTGCTGTCTCCATTTATTTGTACTAAATTTCCTCCACCAATAGAAATAGTAACCTTTCTTGCTTTCTTATTGCTATCAATGCTAATACCTTTTCCATAATCAATTTTCACTTTAACGCTATCACTTTGCGCTTTTAAGCTTCCTGCTGCCAGAAAAGTAAGTCCACTTACCAATACTGCTTTTAAAATTAGATGTTTCATTTGTGTGTGTGTTTAATATTGTTGTAAAGCTGGAAGGTTGAAATGTTGGAAAGTTATCCCACCTATCCTAAAATTCTGTTCTATTGTCGCAAGGCTAGAAAGTTGGAATGTTATCTCGTCAATCCTGCAAATCCTAAAATCCTGCTCCTATTTATTTTTCTTATTCAATTTCAAGAACCCAATGTTCAATCCTATTATCGATGAATTATCGTCATCATCTGTATTGAACTTAATTAACTTTTTATCTCTTTTATCCACTTTATCAACCACGTAGTTAACCAAATCTCCTACATTACGTATGCCTTTTTTGTTGGTGTTCTCGTCGTCATCGTCACCGTAATCAAAAGCTTGTTTAGTACCATTGTTGGCATAAACCGTTTCTGTATTGTTGTTATCAGCAAATATTTCTTCAACTGGGGTCACATCCAAAGGCTTCGCTGCTGCTCTCTTAACATCTAGACGCTCATTGTTTTCAGTCGGTTGCATCGCTACGAAATTATTTTTTTGCGCCTCCTCAATTGGCGCTATAGCCGACTTAACCACCTCTTTCTTCAAGAAGCTACGAGTAGACATAGGAACCTCACGCTCTGGCAAAACACCAGCGGTGACTTCTTCTGTTGCCGCAGCAGGTACAACTTGCATTTCTTCCACAGGTTTAACCGCAGCAGTTTCTACCGCAGTACCTTGCAAGTAAACCTTATCTCCACCCTGCGTAAAAAGTAATACCGATGCCACCACCGCTACACTAGCAGCCGCCACCCATAAAATAGGGAACGAACGTTTTTTCTTCGGTTCCAATTGCTCGGCAATGTTTCCCCATAAATTTGCAGACGGTTCAATTTCTGCATCCATAAAACTGTCTTTAAACAGCTTATCAAAATCTTTATCCGGCATGTGTTGCATAACCAAAGCCCTCCAATTTTAAAATTTCTTGTTGTAAAATAGCTCTCGCTCTAGAAAGTTGCGATTTGCTCGCCCCTTCCGAAATACCCAATGTCTCCGCAATTTCCTTGTGCGAATATCCCTCAATGGCGTACATATTGAACACCATTCTATAGCCGTCGGCCAATTTCTGTATCACCCTCATCAAATCCTGCATACCCAAACTGCTAAAATCAAAACCTGTCGATGGTTGCTCGTAAGCATCCTCAATTGGCACCACATTTAAAGTACGCAGATTTTTCCTATAGCTTTCAATAGCAGTATTTACCATAATGCGTCTCATCCAACCTTCAAAAGAACCCTCGCCCTTAAACTCCTTCACCTTCTGAAAAATCTTCACATAACCCATCTGCAATACATCTTCGGCCTCCATCCTATCTTTGGCATATCGCATACAAACCGCCAACATTTTCGATGCCGTTTGCCTATACAGCAATTCTTGCATCTGCCTGTTGCCGGCCTTACAGCCATCCATCAGCTCATCTAACGTATATGTTTTTGCCACCTTCATTTGTTTGCTTGTATTAGGGTAGATGCGCAATCGTACCCAAAGGTTGCAAGCCTTTTAAAATATTTTTTCAAATGCCTTAAATCGGTAGATTTTCAGAGATTTAGTATCATATTTTCGAAAAGCAAAAATAGCAGTTCTTCGGATATTTCAGTCCTGCTATTCGTTGCTCCCGATAAAAAATCGGGATCCACTCCTATCAGGTTTAGTTAACCCAAACCTATTTTCTATATCAAAGTTTTCTTCCTAGCAAGTGTAAGTATTTATGCAAACTCGCTACTTATATAAAAAAGAACATTAAATATGAAAAGAACAGCACTATTATTAATCGCTATCATTGCCCTAGCAGGTTGCAGAAAAAACTCATCGCCCGATGGCAGAGCACAATTAAGAGACAAAGAACTTTCTCAAAGAATAGATGCACTAGAGCAAAAGCAAATAGTTATTTTAGATAGCTTACAATTGTTGAACGAAAAAGTGAAAGCGATAAACTCGGGCCAATCTAAATAATGAGCGAAATAGAATTCCTTCAACTTCTTTCCCAAAATCAGGGCATTATTGGCAAGGTTTGCAGCATCTATTGCAACCAACGGGAAGACTATGAAGATTTGTTTCAAGAAATCACTTATCATGCCTGGAAAGGTTATCAGTCTTTTAGAGGCGACGCAAAATTTAGTACTTGGCTGTATCGCATTGCTTTAAACACAGCCATCAGTTCCTTTAGGAAAAAACGCCCACAAATTGATTTAGTACCCATACTACCAGATAACAACACCCATCAACCTGCGGAACAAAATGAGCAACAGCAGCAATTGCTTTGGGCTATTAAACAACTAAACGAAGGCGAACGAGCAATTATCGCTCTGTATTTAGAAGAATTAAGCTATCAAGAAATTGCAGACATTATTGGTATCAGCGAAAACAACGTGGGCGTAAAAATTAACCGTATTAAAACTAAACTCCATAAAATTTTAAGCCATGGAAATAGATAATTTTAAATCAGTTTGGCAGGAAATATCAACTCCTCAAAAAAACGAAGAAGAATTAAACTTGATGTTGAAGAAAAATAGCCATCCTATTTTAGTAGCAATTAAAAAACAGATTATTATCGAAGCAATAGGTTTTACAGCGTTCCTATTTTGCTATTTCACCATGTTCGATGGTTCAGACAAACCTTTGGCAGCTAATTTAATTATTGTTACCGCAATCCTACTTCAACTGTTTTACGGTTATAAAGGTTATTTAATGCAAAGCAGTTTTAGAAGCAGCACAAACCTTAACAACGATTTAGAAAGTTTCGCCATCAAGTTAAAATCTTACAGAATGGAAGTGATGTTGGCAAGAACGCTTTTTGCTATTGGACTTGTAGCTTTCTTTACCTACGACATTAATTTTTCGATAAGCAAATTTTGGGCTTTAGCCGCTATTTTGATGATTTTTAGTGTACAACTAGGGTTTCTTTATCGCATTTGGACTAAAAGGATAAACAGGTTGGAATTGGTATTAACAGAGTTTAAGAGTGCTTTTCATTAAGTCTTGCTTAATAAGCGAAAATAATTGTTGCCGAGGACGCCAACAAAAGAACTCATAGGTTGGCGTCCCCGCCAACGTGTTATAACATAGCTTAGAAATTTAATCGCAATGGTTACACTTCGTCATCCCCGTGAAGGCGGGAAACTTAAAGCGATAGATATATACTTTAACCTTTTATCGCATTACGATTGCCAGTCGAGCTGGCAATGACGTGGAGCATAGAAAGCTAAGCATCCAAACTAATTCTTAAAACCTAATCCCTGATACCTATCCCTCATTTAATCACACTAATCTTCCGCACCAACAAGCTAATCAAAATACCAAAGCAACCTACTACCGCAAAAGAATAACGCAGATTAAACAATTCAGAAATGTAACCAATTAACGGTGGCCCCATCAAGAAACCAAAATAACCGATACTAGAAACCATCGCGATAGCCAGACTAGAAGGCATTTTATCGTTATTACCAGCAATGGTGTAAATCATCGGGATAATTACAGAAACGCCAATACCCACCATCATAAAGCCAATAGTAGCAACGGCCAAATGTGGAAATGCAACGGAAAGGAACATCCCTACGGAAACCAACACACCGCAAAATTGCAGCATTGTTTTTCTTCCATAAGTAGCAATAAATTTATCACCAATAAAACGACCAATGGTCATCATTGCCGAATAGGAAGCATAACCTAAAATCACCCATTTAGCTGGAGCATGCACAATTTCTTTAAAGTAAACTCCACTCCAATCCATCATTGCACCTTCGGCAGCCATACTACAAAAAGCGATGATGCCCAATTGTACCAAAACACCTTGTGGCTTTTGTAAAAACTTAGGTTTCGCTTTTTGTGCAGCTTTGCCAATCAACAAGAAACGGTGGTTAATAAAAATATGAACCCAAGCTATAGGAGCGATAATCCAAAAGTGAGTGCTGGTAGTCAAATGTAAATTCATCATCAACAAACCAACTAAAGCACCCGTAAAAAGTCCTAAACTCCACGAGCCGTGAAACGAAGACATGATTGGTTTCCCGTAATGACCTTCGGCAGTAACAGCCTGCGTATTTAAAGCGATGTTACAAAGGTTTCCCGAAATACCAAACAACAATAAAAAGAATGCTAAATGCCAACCATGTGTGGCTAAAGCTAAGTTAGTTAAGCAAAGTGCATATAGTGGCGTTGCCAAAGTAAGAATTCTCTTGCTGCCATAAATAGCTACCAAACGCCCAGAAAGAGGCATGGTAATTAGCTGACCAATTGGCAAGGCTAATAAAATACTACCTAAAGCAGCATCCGAAAGACTTAAAGCAGCCTTTAAATCTGGAATACGGCTTGCCCAACTGGCAAACACCAACCCTTGACCAAAGTAAAAAAGCGATACCGCTAAACGGATGGTTTTTCTACTATATTTAGAAGTTTCTTTAACGGATAAATCGGTACTATCTGCAATTGTTGACATGAAAGAACGGCGGGGATTAAAATTTCTGCAAAGGTCTGCAAAAGCCTAGACAATGTAGTTATACCACTCCTACTCTTTCTATTTTTAACATTGAGATTACTTTGTATAAAGCTCAAAGCGAAAAGCATAAAGCTGAAAGTAGGAATTACCTAACACTACGTCCAACTTCTTGCACAAACCTATGAAAGTTCAATTTCTTCTGCCTATCTCCTAAACGCACAACAATTACATTATTTCTCGGATTAGCATAAACCGATTGTCCGAACATACCCTGTGCTTTATAATCGTAAACTTTCTTTGCATAAAAATATCTACCATCGGGATTTCTCTCTACTGGATAATCTAACCCTTCTTTTCCAAGAGAACTCACAGCAGTTACAGAGTCCTTAAAGAATGAGAAATCTCTAGTGGCCCAAAACTGGTTTTTATATCTCAATTTGGTTAAAGTATCAGGATTTGTTGTGATGTCTACCCACTTTTTAGAAATCAATTGTTTGCCTTCCCAATTACCACCATTTAAGTACAGTCGGCCAATTTTAGCAAAATCTAAAGCCGTAGCGCTGATACAACAAAAAGCCTTGATGTTTTCAGCATTGTCGGTACTCCACAAGGCATCACTCTCAGCACCTAATGGTTTCCACAAACGCTCTTGCATTAGTTCTTGCAAACCTTTTCCTGTTGCTTTCTCCAAAATAAAAGCTAGCACCTGGGTATTGATACTCTGATATTCGAACACTTTTCCAGGTTCGTTCTTCATCTTCAGTTTGCCAACTATCCTTTTCAAATTAGCACCGTAATAACTTCTGGTTATCTGCGAAAATGGGCTAAAAGATCTTTCCTTAAAATCAAATCCACTTCGCATATCCAACACTTGTTGAATGGTCAGTCGCTTAAACCTTTCATCGTTTTTGGTTAATTCTGGTAAATAGCTAATCACCAATTCATTTGTCGATTTAATTTCACCTCTATCTACAGACATTCCAATCAAAGTACCTACAAAAGATTTAGCCATCGAAAAACTTGGCTGCCTTGCCGCTAAACTATTTCCTTCAGATAAATACTGATAAATGATACTATCGTTCTTAATCACTAAAAAGACATTAGTTTTCGAGCCTACTAACGAAGTATCCAAACGTACTTTCAGAGAATCGTATGCTTTATTCGCCAAGTTGTTTTTGAAATGAAATGGCGTTGCAGATTTCTGGATAGTTACGTTTTCAAACTTAGCACTATCACCCAAATCAGGAATTAAATACCTAACTGCTCTAAATGGCGCACAAGCAGCAAGGAAAAGTAAAATAGCAATTAATAAAAAGGTGTTTTTCATCATTGCTAAAATACAAAAGTGATGTTAAGGATGTGTTTTGTGGTAAAATATTTACGTTAAAAAGATGTCCCACTGATATTCACAGATTAAACCGCAGATTTAAGAAGAAATTAAATCACAGCGCAAATACTAAATCTCCAAAATCTGCGTAACAAATCAGCGTATATCTGCGGTATAGTCAGAAAGATATTTGTCGCCTTTAAAAAATTGAAACCATTAAGGAATGAAGAAAATTAAGGTTGAAATGAGAAAAACTTAACAATAAATTAAATATCCCGCTGATTTACACAGACGAAACCGCAGATTTAAGAAAAAATTAAACGACAGCGCAAAAACCAAATCTCCAAAAATCTGCGGAACAAATCAGCGTAAATCTGCAGAAGAAAAACCTACAAAACAAAAAATCCCACGGCAATAACCGCAGGATTTCTATAAAGTCGTAATCAACTGACCACTGTTAACTGATACCTGACCACTTAAATTAAATATGTATCGCTCTATTTTCAGTAGCAGCCAAAGCAGCCTCTTTTAACGCTTCAGTATAAGTTGGGTGTGCATGGCAAATTCTAGCAATATCCTCTGCCGAAGCACGGAATTCCATAGCTACCACAGCCTCTGCAATCATATCAGCAGCACGTGGACCAATCATGTGAACACCTAAAATCTCATCAGTTTTTTCATCAGCCAATACTTTCACGAAACCATCCGTATCCATACTAGCCTTCGCACGTCCACTCGCTTTGAAAGGGAAAGAACCAGCTTTGTATTTCACTCCAGCAGCTTTCAATTGCTCTTCTGTTTGACCAACAGAAGCAACCTCTGGCCAAGTGTAAACCACACCAGGGATTAAGTTATAATTGATATGTGGTTTTTGACCAGCAATAGTTTCGGCAACGTAGATACCTTCATCTTCAGCTTTGTGAGCCAACATGGCACCTTTAACTACATCACCGATAGCATACACGCCTTTTACAGCAGTTTCTAAGTGATCGTTAACCGGAATTTTGTTACCTCTTTCTTCTGTAGTGATACCAATTTTCTCTAAACCTAAACCAGCAGTGTAAGCCGTTCTGCCTACCGCAACGATACAGTAATCAGCTTCCACAGAAACCGCTTCGCCTTTAGCGTTATCGGCAGTAACCGTAACCACTTTACCTTTAACCGATGCACCAGTTACCTTGTGGCTAGTTAAGAATTCCATGCCTAAAGATTTCTTTAACACACGTTGCAATTCTTTACCTAAACCAGCATCCATGGTACCTATGATAGATGGAGCAAACTCAACTACAGTCACTTTAGTACCCAAACGAGCATAAACCGAACCTAACTCTAAACCAATTACTCCACCACCAATTACTACCATGGTTTTAGGTACTTCTTTCAAAGTTAAAGCCTCAGTAGAAGTGATGATACGTTTTTTATCGATTGGTAAGAAAGGCAAAGCCGTAGGTTTAGAACCTGTAGCAATGATTACGTTTTTAGCCGTTAATTTTTCAGTGCTACCATCAGCCTTAGTTACCAAAATGGTGTTTTTATCTTCAAAAGAAGCCACACCTTCAAAAGCATCGATTTTATTTTTCTTGAAAAGATAAGTAATACCAGCAGTGTTTTGCGCCACTACATCATCCTTACGAGCAATCATTTGCTTCATATCAACCTTCAAATCTTTGATATTGATACCGTGAGTAGTGAAAGTATGAGCCGCGTTGTGGAAGTGCTCCGAAGAATCTAACAATGCCTTAGACGGGATACAACCTACATTTAAGCAAGTACCGCCATAAGTTTTATATTTTTCTACTACCGCCGTTTTTAAACCTAATTGTGCACAACGGATGGCACCTACATAACCGCCCGGACCCGAGCCAATAACAACTACATCGTATTGCATGATCTTTTAAGAATTTTTGTTCTGGCAAATGTACAATTACTACCTTAAAAATTGAATGTTAATTGTTTAAATGTTGCAATTCATCCAAATTTTGACAATATCCTTTATGTTTCTTTGAAAAGCAGCACCTGTATTTCATCGCTCCGGAAAGTCGGGCTTTCCGCTACAATCTTTTTGTTTTTAGCCTCCCTGTCATTCCGAGGAACGAGGAATCTATTTCTGATTTGCAATACGTGACAGATTCTTCCAACAAGAACAAAAAGTATTTCCGCTGCAATCCCGTTTAGTTAACGAAATGTGTGCAAAGAGAAAAAACTGGCCTACCCTAACTAAATAACAATTTCATTTTAATTGAAAATCAACGACAACAATCATAAAAAAAGTATATTTAACAATTACATATTGATATTTGATTGAAGACAATTGCATTTATTGATACGGAGATTGACGCCAAAAGTGGTAAAATTCTTGATATTGGAAGTATCAGGGATAATGGAGCTCGTTTCCACCAAACTTCGCTAGTTGAATTTATAAAGTTTCTAGATGGAGCACATTTCATCTGTGGACACAACATTTTCAGGCACGACATCAAGTACATTGGAAAAGCACTTCAAGATGCACAAATACAGTCTGCAAACATTATCGACACGTTGTTTCTTTCGCCCCTGCTTTTCCCTACAAATCCGTATCACTCACTGCTCAAAGACGACAAATTACAATCGGAAGACACCAACAACCCGCTAAATGATTCAATAAAAGCAAAGGATTTATTTTATGATGAAGTAGCAACTTTCGAGCAAACTGACCATGCGCTCAAACAGATTTTTTATCTGCTTTTAAACACTCAAAGGGAATTTCGTGCGTTTTTTAACTATATTAAATACACAACTTTTACTGCAGAACTTGAAAAACTAATTCATCAAAAATTCAAAAATGAGATTTGCGAGCAGGTTTCTTTAGATAAAGAAATTTCAGAAAATCCAATTGAACTTGCTTACTGTTTATCATTAATAAACTCTTTCATTAAATATAAAAAAACACATTCCATAACACCTCCTTGGGTTTTAAAAATTACCCTGAAGTTGAAAGAATAATGTTTCGTTTACGAAGCAAACCGTGTGTAAGTGGCTGCGATTATTGCAATGAGGTTTTAGATGCAAGCAAAGGGCTTAAAAGATTTTTTGGTTTTGACACTTACCGAAAATACGGTGATGAACCATTGCAAGAGAAAGCCGTTAAAGCTGCCATTGACAATAAATCTATTCTTACCATTTTTCCTACAGGGGGCGGAAAATCGATTACGTTTCAAGTTCCTGCATTAATGAGCGGCGAAAACTCAAAGGCCTTAACCATTGTAATTTCGCCTTTACAATCGTTGATGAAAGACCAAGTTGACAATCTTGAAAAAAATGGAATTACAGATGCGGTTACAATAAATGGTTTACTTGACCCAATTGAAAGAGCAAAATCTTTTGAGAGAGTTGAAAACGGTTCAGCTTCCCTTCTTTACATATCACCAGAATCATTACGCTCAAAAACTATTGAGCGTTTAGTTTTGGGAAGAAAAATTGCACGCTTCGTCATCGATGAGGCTCACTGTTTTTCTTCATGGGGGCAAGATTTCAGAGTTGATTATTTGTACATCGGAGATTTCATCAAATCCATTCAGGAAAAGAAAAACTTGGAAGACGGTATTCCGGTTTCTTGTTTTACAGCCACTGCAAAACAAAAGGTAATAGAAGATATCCAAGCCTATTTCAAAGACAAACTTTCATTAAATCTTGAATTATTCACGTCAAAAGCCGCACGAACAAATCTACAGTATAAAGTTTATGCTAAGGGAGACGAAGAAGATAAATATCAAACCGTTCGTGATCTGATTGAGCTAAAAAATTGCCCAACCATCATTTATGTTTCAAGAACCCGAAAAGCATTTCTACTTGCTGAAAGATTATTCAAAGATGGTTTTAGTGTAAAAGCCTACCATGGAAAAATGGATAAGGCTGAAAAGTCTGAGAATCAAAATTCTTTTATAAGTGGGGAAACCCAAATAATGGTGGCAACATCTGCTTTTGGTATGGGTGTTGATAAGAAAGATGTCGGAATGGTTATCCATTTTGAAATTTCAGATTCGCTGGAAAACTACGTTCAAGAAGCAGGTAGAGCGGGACGAGATGAAAATATTACTGCCGAATGTTTCGTACTTTTTAATGAAGAAGATTTAAGCAAGCATTTTATTCTACTTAACCAAACGAAACTATCCATCAAAGAAATTCAACAGATTTGGAAAGCCGTTAAAGAAATAACCAAATTCCGTACGCAAGTGTCAAATTCTGCTCTAGAAATTGCAAGGATGGCAGGATGGGACGATAGTGTTGCGGACATACAAACACGTGTAACCACAGCTATTGCTGCACTAGAAGATGCAGGGTATTTAAAGAGAGGGCAGAATATGCCTAAAGTCTTTGCAAATAGTATTCTTTCAAAAAATGCTCAAGAAGCAATTGATAAAATTAACGCTTCGGAAAAACTGCTAGAGAGCCAAAAAGCAAAAGCTATTAGAATTATTAAGAAACTTTTTTCGAGTAAAAGCAGAAAACATTCAAATGATGAAAGTGCAGAATCAAGAATTGATTATATCAGTGATCACTTAGGCATTGTCAAAGAAGAAGTCATTACCATCATCAATCTCTTGCGTGAAGAAAAGATTTTGGCAGATGCTAAAGACTTAACAGCATTCATTAAAAAGGGAGAAAACAAGAATCGTTCCTTAAACATTGTTGAGACTTTTAGTAAAATTGAAACCTTTTTGCTTCCTTTTTTCGGAGAGGAAGAAAAAGTATTCCATATTAAAGAACTGAACGAAAAAGCAGAAGAAAAAGGCTTAAATGATATCAGTACCAATAAAATTAAAACCATTATTAACTTCTGGGCGATTAAAAATTGGCTTAAGCGGAAAAACTTAGATTCGAAAAATCACATTGCTGCTGCTGCGTTACACCCAAACAATATTTTAAAGGCTAAATTAGAAAAGCGACATACCTTGGCTAAATTTATTGTTGAGCTACTTTATGAAAAAAGTAACATCAACGCATCTAAAGATGACTTAGGCAAAGATGAGGTGTTAGTTGAATTCTCAGTTCAAGAAATAAAAAATGCTTACGATAATACTTCTACCTTATTTAAAGTAGATATAAATCTTGATGATATTGAAGACACGCTATTTTATTTATCTCGAATTGAAGCCATAAAAATTGAAGGTGGCTTTTTAGTTGTGTATAATCGCTTAACTATTGAGCGTACAGAACAAGATAACAAAAAGCGCTATACCAAAGACGATTACCAAAAATTGCATCAGTTTTACGAAAGCAAAATTCAACAAATTCATATCGTTGGCGAGTATGCCACTAAAATGATTGATGATTACAAAAATGCTTTGCAATTTGTAGAAGATTACTTTCAACTCAACTACTCTTCATTCCTCAACAAGTATTTCAAAGGTAGCCGCCAAAATGAAATTAAACGAAATATCACACCTTCAAAATTTAAACAACTTTTTGGAGAACTCTCGCCTACGCAATTAAAAATCATTAACGATAACGAGACCAAACATGTTGCTGTTGCTGCTGGCCCAGGTAGTGGAAAAACACGAGTTTTAGTTCACAAATTGGCTTCATTACTTTTAATGGAAGATGTGAAACACGAGCAATTGTTAATGATTACATTTTCTAGAGCAGCTGCAACAGAGTTTAAAAAACGTCTGCTTAAATTAATTGGAAATGCTGCAAACTATATTGAGATAAAAACTTTCCACTCATATTGCTTTGATTTGCTTGGCAAAGTTGGGAGCTTAGAGAAATCTAGTGAAATCGTAAAAAACACTATTCAGAAAATCAAAAACAATGAAGTTGAAGCAAGTAGAATAACAAAAACTGTTTTGGTCATTGACGAAGCTCAAGATATGGACAAGGACGAGTTTGAGTTAATAAGTATCTTGATGGAACAGAATGAGGAGATGAGAGTTATTGCCGTAGGTGATGACGATCAAAACATTTATGAGTTTAGAGGTGCTAGCTCAAAATACCTTGAACAATTCATTAATGTAAATAATGCAGTTAAACATGAGTTAATAGAGAACTACAGAAGCAAGAACAATTTGGTAGATTTTACAAACCAATTTGTAAAGAGAATTTCTCACAGACTAAAACACACACCAATTATCGCAAATCAAAACGATAATGGAAAACTCAAGATTGTACTCTACAAAAGTGAAAACCTTATTAATCCATTGGTACAAGACATTCTGGAGACAGGCCTATCCGGAACTACTTGTGTGTTGACAAAAGTAAATGAAGATGCCCTACAAATTGCCGGACTACTTTTAAAAAACAACGTTCAAGCAAAACTAATACAAAGCAATGATGGTTTCAACTTGTATAATCTGGCGGAGGTAAGGGATTTTCTACATCATTTAAATTTACGCAACGACATTTATCTCATCACAGATGAAGCTTGGATAAATGCAAAACGAGAAGTGTTCCGCAGATATCGCCAAAGCACGAAATTGGAGATTTTAGGAAACATCATTAAAGAATTTGAATCATCAAACCCAAAACGGAAATACAAGTCTGATTTAGAAGTTTTTATAAGAGAATCAAAACTTGAAGATTTCTACAACGACAATGGAGAAACTATTTTTATTTCAACCATTCATAAAGCTAAAGGAAGAGAGTTCGACAATGTGTTTCTAATGTTAGAAAACTTTAATGCTACAATAGATGAAGCTAAACGGCAATTATATGTTGCAATGACAAGAGCAAAAAGAAATCTAACAATTCACCTTAACTCAAACTTACTTGACAACATAACAGCAGATAATTTAGAGCAGATAGAAAATAAAGAAATTCACTCACAGCCTAATGAATTGGCAATGCATTTATCTTTAAAAGATGTCTGGTTAGACTATTTCATAAACAGACAAAATCCAATTAATCAACTTACCAGCGGACAACCGTTAACTATAGATGCTGACGAATGTTTGGACAGTAATGGAAAATCCGTTTTAAAATTTTCTAGGCTGTTTATTGAACAAATTGAGAGAATGAAGGCAAAAAAATATGAATTGAAAAGTGCCAAAGTAAACTTTATAGTTTACTGGAAAAAAGAAGATACGGAACAGGAAATAAAAATTATTTTACCAGAGCTACTATTTGAGAGAAAATAAAGCCGTCAAAACTTTCATTTAATTTTCATCTATAAAAACCCTATTCCTATATTTGAATATGATAAGCTTAAGAAACATTCCATTTTTTGCAGTTGGCGTATCTGCATTACTTTTCGGATTATTAGTTTTTAAAAACGATTGTCCTACAGTATGGTATATTATCGCCCTAATTTATTTCGTTTTAGGTTTTGCATTTCGTAAACCGATTGACACTGCCGACGGTGGCCACTAAGATTTAAGAAAGCTTCTCAAAAGGAAGCTTTTCTTTTTCCTACTATCCTTAACTAACCAACCTAACCACAATGAAACGTATTTTACTAACCTTGCTATTAGTTTCGTGCTTTTTTGCAGAATTTGCTTTTGCACAAGAAACAGACTCTGCTTATGTCCGTAGCCACTACACTAAAATAGAACGCCTAATTCCAATGCGTGACGGCACCAAGCTTTTCACTGCTATTTATATTCCTAAAGATATCGCTGCGAGCAAAAAATATCCATTTCTAATTAACAGAACTCCATATACAGTAAGACCTTACGGCGAAAAAGAATATAAAACCAGTTTAGGTGGCTATCCAGCGGTAATGCGTGATGGCTTTATCTTCGTTTATCAAGATGTGCGTGGCCGTTGGATGAGTGAAGGAAACTTTGAAGACATTAGACCTACCAACCTTGGCAAAGGCAAAAAAGACATTGATGAAAGTACAGACACTTACGACACCATCGATTGGTTGCTCAAAAACATCAAGAACAATAACGGAAAAGCAGGCTTGTATGGCATTTCCTATCCAGGTTTCTACTCTACCGCTTCGTTGGTTAAATCTCACACGGCATTAAAAGCAGTTTCGCCGCAAGCACCAGTAACCGATTGGTTTATTGGCGATGATTTTCATCATGGCGGTGCTTTATTTTTAATGGATGCCTTTAAATTTATGACTTCTTTCGGCGTTCCTCGTCCACAGCCAATTACGCCAGACAAAGGGCCTAAACCTTTTCAATTCCCAATAAAAGACAATTATCGTTTCTATTTGGAAGCTGGTTCAGTGAAAAACCTGAAAGAAAAATACATGGGCGATAGCATCAAGTTTTGGAATAACCTGTTTAAACATCCAAATCTAGATACTTTCTGGCAAGCCCGCCAAATTGTGAAACACTTAAAAGACGTAAAACCTGCGGTAATGACTGTCGGCGGTTTCTTCGATGCAGAAGATGCTTATGGTGCTTTCGAAACTTACAAAGCCATCGAGAAACAAAACCCTAAAGCAAACAATATTTTAGTAGCTGGCCCTTGGTACCACGGCGGTTGGGTACGTGGCAAAGGCGATAGCTTTGGCGACATCAACTTCGGAACTCCGACCAGTACTTACTACCAAGAAAACTTAGAACTTCCTTTCTTCAAATATTATCTGAAAGGCGAGGGCAATTTCGACGCTGCTGAAGCAAACATCTTTTTAACAGGAAGCAACCAATGGAAAAAGTTTGATACTTGGCCTCCGCAAGATGTAGAGTTGAAAGCTTTGTACTTCCACTCTAATGGGAAATTATCCTTCACAAAACCAAGTACCAACAATAGTTTCGATGAATATGTGAGCGACCCGAATGCGCCAGTTCCTTACCAAGATGGTGTGCAAGCTAATCGTACCAGAGAATACATGGTAGACGACCAGCGTTTTGCAGCTAGAAGACCAGATGTAAAAACTTATCAAACCGATGTTTTAACAGAAGATATTACCCTTACAGGACCTGTTTTAGCTAATTTATTGGTAAGTACTTCGGGCACCGATGCAGATTATGTGGTAAAACTAATCGACGTTTACCCAGAAGATACGCAAGAGATTTCTCCTGCAGATAAAAATAAAATGATGGCGGGCTACCAAATGTTGGTGCGTGGCGAAATTTTAAGAGGCAAATACAGAAACAGCTTCGAAAAACCAGAAGCTTTTGTGCCGAACGAAGCAACTAAAGTTAAATATGCGTTGCCAGATGTTGGCCACACCTTTAAAAAAGGACACAGAATTATGGTGCAAATCCAACATTCTTGGTTTCCATTGGCAGATAGAAATCCTCAGAAATTTATGAACATTTACGAAGCAGAACCAAGCGATTTCCAAAAAGCTACACACAGAATTTACCATGGCAATGCTGATGGTTCTTTCTTATCTTTACCAGTACTTAAACCATAAAAAACATTACTTGCTCCGATTTATCGGAATAGACACATAGTAACGACATAAAAACTATGTGTCTATGTGGTAAAAATCAAAATATGAAAAAATTAATAATTGCCCTTGCCTTTCTAGTATCTTCAGCAACAACTTTTGCTCAAAATATGCTCGGTAGCAATGAAAATAACGAGCGAGCCAAATCGTTACGTGGAGCTTTAACAGATTTGAGAACCTGCTACGATATCAATTATTACCACTTAGATGTGAAGATTGATATCGATAATAGATCTGTAAGCGGCAGTAACGAATTCGCTTTTACAGCAACTAAAGATTTTGAAAATTTGCAGTTCGATCTATTTGAAAACCTAAAGGTTGAAAAAGTAATCTACAAAGGAAAAGAGTTACCATTTACGAGAGAATTTGCTGCAGTTTTTGTAAAATTCCCAAAGATTAAAAAAGGTAGTAAAGATCGTTTTACCGTTTTTTATAGTGGCAATCCGAGAGTTGCAAAAAATGCTCCTTGGGATGGTGGCTTCATTTTCAAAAAGGACAAATCTGGCAATCCATTTGTTTCTGTTGCCTGCCAGGGTTTGGGCGCAAGTGTTTGGTGGCCTAATAAAGATCACCAAAGTGATGAAGTTGACAGTATGTTAGTTAGCATCAGCGCACCGAAAGATTTAGATTGCATTGCCAACGGTCGTTTTCGCAGTAAAATCGATGGAAAAGATGGCTATACCAAACACAACTGGTTTGTGGCAAATCCTATCAACAATTACAGCATCGCGTTCTACATTGGCAAATATGCGCATTGGACAGACACCTACGATGGCGAAGACGGTAAATTGAGCTTAGATTTTTACGCTTTGAAAGAAGACAGTGCCAAAGCTCGTCCGCATTGGGATGCTGATGTAAAACCCATGTTAAAATCTTTTGAGTATTGGTTTGGGCCCTACCCTTGGTATAAAGACGGTTATAAACTGGTACAAGCACCACATTTGGGTATGGAGCATCAAAGTGCCGTGGCTTATGGCAATCAGTTCCTAAAAGGATATTTGGGTAAAGACCTATCTAGCACAGGCCATGGTTTAAAATGGGATTTCATTACCATTCACGAAACTGGGCACGAATGGTTCGGCAACAATATTACCACCAAAGACATTGCCGATATGTGGGTGCATGAAGGTTTCACCTCTTATTCGGAAGCGCTATTTACAGAGAGTACTCAAGGCAAAACTGCTGGCGAAGACTATGTTATTGGCATTAGACAAAACATAGGGAACAAAGGTCCTATCATTGGAGTTTACAATACCAATACAGAAGGCGATGGCGATATGTACTACAAAGGAGCTAACTTGATTCACACCATCCGCCAGTTAATAAATGATGATGAAAAGTTTAGACAGATTTTAAGGGGTTTGAACAAAACTTTTTACCATTCTACTACTACATCAGCCGAAGTAGAAGCTTACATTGCTAAACAAAGTGGGCTGAAGCTAGACAAGGTTTTCGACCAATATTTACGCTATGCTAAAATTCCAACTTTAGCATACAAAATTGAAAAAGGAGAACTAAAATACAGATGGCTAACGGACGTTGTTGGCTTCGATATGCCTGTAAAAGTTTCTTTAAAAACTGGTGAATATGCGTTAATTAAGCCCACTAACGAATGGCAAACTATAAAAATTGATGCATCTGTTAATGATGGAAATTTTTCTGTAGAACGAAATTTCTATGTAAATACTAAAAAAGCAGAATAAGTTTTTAATTGATGCAACGTTTTTAAAACAGACTACGTCTATTAGATTATAAAACTAACCTAAAATGAATAAAAAATATATTTCTATTGGTTTAATGCTAGCTGTTACGGTAGCTGTAGCAACCCCTGCACAATCAGAATTACCTGTAAACATTAGTATTTCTAAAGCTAAAAATAAAGTTAAAGATACAGAAGTTAAAAATTTCAATAGTGTTGCTGCTGGAGGACCTTTAAAAGTAATAGTTACGTTAGGTAATACCGAAGGCATTAGGTTTGAGGGTGATGAAGAAGCAATTTCTACCCTAGTTACGGAAGTAAAAGGCAGCGCTTTAATTATTAGACCAAAAATGAGCTGGACAAGCTGGGCTCACAAATACAAAGACAAGAAAATTATTGCTCATGTAAGTGCAAAAACCATTAAAAGCTTAACCATGAGCGGCGACGGCTCCATCACTGTTAAGGGCACCATTTCGGAAAATTCGTTGGTAACCACACTAAGCGGTTCTGGCTCTATTACAGCAACTGTAAATGTTGGCGAATTAACAGGCGTAGTAAGCGGTTCTGGCAAATTAAATATTTCTGGCGAAGCAGATGAAGCCAGCGCAACCATTAGCGGTTCTGGTATTTTAGCAAAGAAAGGTGCTTTGAAAGTAGGTTCACTTTCTGCAAAAATTAGTGGTTCTGGCAGTGCGTACGTACACACTAATGGCGAGATTAGTGCATTAATTAGTGGTTCTGGAAAAGTATATTACACTGGCAACGCAGATGTTTCTGAGAAGAAATTTCTGGGTTCTGGTGGCATTAAAAAGTTAGACTAACATATAAAAACTGAAAAAGGTCGCTTCGAATTTCGAGGCGACCTTTTTTGTATTAATTGCTGTCCTTCTCTCAGCAATGACAATCAATTATTAAAATCTTGTGTACAAAGCTAGCTGTGCTACATTGTTTACTGTATTAGCATTAGCTCCTTTAATAGCTTGGTTTAAATATCCAGCTTCAATATCGAAGCTTTTAGAAACTCGATAGCCAACTGCTAAATAAGCTCGGTTTTGGTCAAACAAACTACCATTCAATTGCTCTTTATTTTGGAGATTGAAGAAAAGTTCGTTCTGCAAAGCTGCAAACACCCCTTTGGTAAATGCACCCTTTTGTTTTTTCAACGGCTGAACCAACCTGAAGAAATAACGTAAACGTTGAGAAAACAAATCATCTGTTTGGCGCTCTATAAAACGTTGTTCTAATCTAAACCTGTGACTCAACGCAGCTCCTTTCCAAGGTTGATGGTTGTAGATGTATTGTTGCCAAATGCGATGCTCGGTTAGTGTCGTTTTCGGCCAAAAAGCATCAAATCCATTAATACTGAGAACTCCAACATCTGGCAAATAAGTCTGTGTAAATAAGTAACCAACAGTTGCATTTGAGTTTTTATTAATGTAATAAGTCACTCCTGGTCTTACAAGTAGGTTTCTCACTCTATCCCAATTATTATCGGAACGAACTTGCAAATCAAAGTGCATCCCCCATTTATCGTTGAACTTGGTACTATTCAAAAACATGAACCAACCTGTATTTTGATTAACAGTTTGTGCATAAAGTGAAGAAGCGAATAAGCTTAAAAAAGCGACTAATACAATTTTTCTCATCTGGTTTTAATCTCGTGTGTTTAGCGAAAATATTAAAATCAGATTAGAAACCATGAAACGTAACAGAAAGTAGACAAAGAACTTTATTCTTGCCGTCATTGCGAGGAACGAAGCAATCTTACAACTATCGCTAGACAACTATATATCGCTTTAAGATTGCTTCGTTCCTCGCAATGACGAATGGCTTACTGAAATACAAAAAAAGCCTTGCTCATTTTCATGAACAAGGCTTTATATTTCATTTCTTAATGTTGAAGATTAAACTCCTAACAACAATCTAGCTGGATCTTCCAATAATTGTTTAACTCTTACCAAGAAACCTACAGACTCACGTCCATCGATAATTCTGTGATCGTAAGATAAAGCAATGTACATCATCGGACGGATTACCACTTCTTTGTTTTCAGCAATTGGACGCTCGATAATGTTGTGCATACCTAAAATTGCAGATTGAGGAGCATTGATAATCGGTGTAGACATCATTGAACCAAAAACACCACCATTAGTGATGGTGAAAGTTCCACCTGTCATTTCTTCGATAGTCAATTTGCTATCTCTAGCTTTAGTAGCTAATTCAATTACAGTTTTCTCGATTTGCGCTAAGCTCATACTCTCTGCGTTTCTAATGATTGGCACAACCAAACCTTTAGGAGCAGATACCGCGATAGATACATCAACGAAATCGTTATAAATGATTTGCTCACCATCAATACGAGCATTTACTGCAGGGAAATCTTTAGCTGCTTCGCAAACCGCTTTAGTGAAGAAACTCATGAAGCCTAAGCCAACACCGTGTTTCTCTTTAAATTGATCTTTGTATTTAGCACGTAAATCCATAATTGGCTTCATGTTAACCTCGTTAAAAGTAGTTAACATCGCTGTTTCATTTTTAACCGCCACTAAACGTTTAGCAACTGTTTTACGTAATGGCGACATTTTCTCAGCACGCTCATTTCTTGAACCAGCAACTGGAGCTGGAGCAGCAGCTTTAGGAGCTTCTGCCTTAGCAGCAGGTTTACCAGCTTGTGCATTGTTTGCATCTTCTTTGGTAATTCTACCATCAACGCCAGTACCTTTTACACTACCTGCATCAATACCTTTTTCTGCCAAAATTTTACCAGCAGCCGGAGATGGAGTTCCAGAAGCGTAGCTATCTTTAGATTCTTTCTCTGCAACTGGAGCCGCAGCTTTATCTGCCGCAGGCGCATCAGCCTTTGGAGCTTCTTCTTTAGCAGCAGCCGGAGCAGCACCACCTTCTTCGATAGAGCAAACAACTGCGCCAATTTCTAGCGTATCACCTTCGCTAGCAACAATTTTTAAAGTTCCTGCTTTCTCTGCAGTAAGTTCGAAAGTTGCTTTGTCTGATTCTAACTCCGCAATAATTTCGTCCATCTCCACAAATTCGCCATCGTTTTTAACCCAACGAGATAATACTACCTCGGTAATCGACTCGCCTACTGGCGGAACTTTGATTTCTAAACTCATATTTTTATGTATGTTATAAGGTTGAAATGTTGTAAAGTTGAAACGTTGCAGATGAACAAAGTCTCAAATCTCACATCTCGTTTCTCAAATCTATTTAATCTACTTTATCTTTAACCGCGTTTTTTGCAGTTTCTTTAAGTGGCTTTTTAGCTACTTCTGCAACCGAAGTTTCGAAAGTTTTAGCAACAATGTAAGCCTGTTGGTTAGTGTGTTGTTTCATGTAACCAGTTGCCGGACTGCTGCTTTCTTTTCTAGAAATTACATCAATAGTATTTAAAGATGTTTTTCTCAATCTACGCAACAAATATGGCCAAGCACCTTGGTTTTCTGGTTCTTCTTGTACCCAAAGTACATCTTCAGCATTTTTGTATTTAGCTACAATTGCTTCCATTTGATCAACTGGAGTTGGATACAATTGCTCTAAACGTACAACAGCAACATTTTTGTTTTCTTTTTGTGCTTCCAATAAATCGTAATAGATTTTACCAGAACAGAAAACAACTCTCTTCACATCAGCAACTTTTACGTTAGTGTCATCAATTACTTCTTTAAAACCTCCAGTAGTAAAATCTGCTAGCGGGCTTACACAAAGTGGATGACGTAGCAAACTCTTAGGGCTAAAGTTAACCAAAGGTTTACGGAAATCGCGTTTAAACTGACGACGTAACGAGTGGAAGAAGTTAGCAGGCGTAGTACAATTAGTGATTTGCATATTGTACTCTGCACATAACTCTAGGAAACGCTCAATACGACCAGATGAATGTTCTGGACCTTGACCTTCGTAACCGTGAGGCAATAACATTACCAAACCGTTTCCTCTTTGCCATTTAGTTTCCGCACTTGCGATATATTGGTCAATTACAATTTGTGCTCCGTTAAAGAAATCACCGAATTGTGCTTCCCAAATCGTTAACGCATTAGGGTTAGCCATCGCATAACCATATTCGAAACCTAAAACACCATACTCAGACAAGTGAGAGTTATAGATATCAAATTTTGCTTGTTGCTCCGAAATATTCAATAATGGTGTGTATTCTTCTTCCGAGTCTTCTAGCGTTAATACCGCATGACGATGAGAGAAAGTACCACGTTTTACGTCTTGACCGCTTAAACGAACTCTTTTACCTTCCGCCAATAAAGTACCGTAAGCTAATTGCTCGCCCAAAGCCCAATCGAAAACATGGGTATCCGTTGCCATTTTCAAGCGCTCATCAAATAATTTCTCAATTTTTTTGAAGAACTTCTTCTCTTTTGGCAATGTTGTAATTCTCTTCGCAACTTCTAATAAAGTTTCCTTTTTAACAGAAGTGTTTGGAGAAGTATCAAAATCTTTAGCAGTTGCTAAACGCATATCAGCCCAAGCACCACCAAATTTAACATCAGCCAATGCTGCATTATATTCTTTTGCCTCGTTTAATGAAGTTTGTAAATGAGCCTTAAACTCTTTCTCCATTTCCTTAGCTCCATTTGCATCAAGCTTACCTTCTTTAATCAATTCAGCCACATAAATCTTTAAAGGATTATCGTGTTTCTCAATTGCTTTGTACAATAAAGGTTGCGTAAATTTAGGCTCATCCGATTCGTTGTGGCCAAATCTGCGGTAGCAAAGAATATCGATAAACACATCATTTCTGTATTTCTGACGGTATTCCATCGCTAAATTAATCGCATATACTAAAGCCTCAGCATCATCACCATTTACGTGGAAAACTGGAGATAAAGTTACTTTAGCGATATCTGTACAGTATGTACTAGAACGAGCATCTTTGTAGTTGGTAGTAAAACCGATTTGGTTGTTGATTACCAAGTGGATGGTGCCACCAGTCTTGTAACCATCTAAACCAGCCATCTGTATTACCTCGTAAACAATACCTTGACCAGCTACAGAAGCATCACCGTGAATCAAGATCGGTGCTAAACGACCATCGTCTCCAGCATATTTGAAATCGATTTTCGAACGGCTCATTCCTTCCACAATACCATCAACAGTTTCTAAGTGCGATGGATTTGGACACAAGCTTAAGTGAACGCTTTTGCCTTTGTTCGTAGTTACATCTGTAGAGTAACCTAGGTGATATTTCACATCGCCACCAAAAGGAGTCTCTTCGTTGTAACTTCTTCCTTCAAACTCTGTAAAAATATCTTTATAGCTTTTTTGCATGATATTAGCCAACACGTTCAAACGACCGCGGTGCGCCATGCCAACCACAAATTCTTCAATACCTAAATCAGCACCTTTTTCAATTACAGAATCTAATGCTGGAATTAAAGCCTCAGCACCTTCTAAAGAGAAACGCTTCTGGCCTAAGAATTTTGTACCTAAAAAGTTCTCGAAAACAACAGCTTCGTTCAACTTTTTAACCACTCTCATTTTCTCATCGTTAGATAACTTTGGTGTGTTACGCTCGCCCTCCATTTTACCTTCTAACCAAGAAAGTACTTCTGGCGTACGCAAATATTTATACTCAACACCAATAGAACCACAATAAGTCTGTTCTAAAAAGGCAACAATATCTTTCAGCTTTGCTGCGCCAATACCCAGCTCAACACTAGAATTAAAAACAGTTTCTAAATCAGCTGTAGCTAAACCAAAATTCTCGATATTTAGAGTTGGCAAGTGCTTACGTCTTTCTCTAACTGGGTTTGTTTTGGTAAACAAGTGTCCACGTTGACGGTAGCCATTAATCAAGTTTAGTACACTAATTTCTTTCAAAAAGTGCTCTGGAGCATCGCCACCGCTTACAGCAGGAGCATCTGCGCCTCTTCCGAAATCAAAACCTTCAAAAAACTTTTGCCATCCAAACTCTACAGAACTAGGGTCTTCTTTGTAACTCTGGTATAGGGAATCAACGTATTCGGCGTTGTCGCCGCTAAGGTAAGATAGGTTATCCATTTATATATATAACTATTACGATAAGTATTGCAAAATTAGGATTTTACCTTTAGAAAAGGCAATAAAATCACATTTAAATAAATTAAAAAAGTGTAACTAAAATATAGACGCTTTTTTAAGCTCGAACGACCTGTGCGAATGCACCTTTTGGATCTAAAATTTTCAATAGCTTCACAAAATCGAAACTATTTGACAATTTTTGGTCGTTACCAACACCTGCAACTGCTGCCCAATTACCCCAATTACTTGCAGGTGCATAGTCTAACAATTGCTCTTCGAAATAAGCAGCGCCAAGCACCCAATTTATTTCAAGTTCTTTAACCAAATAGGTAGCAACCAATTGCCTCGCAGCTTGATTAATGTAGCCAGTAGTATTCAGCTCTTGCATACAAGCATCAACCAACGGCTGTCCTGTTTGTCCGTCTTTCCAGTTTTGCAAAGCTGATGTGTTTTCCAATTGCAAAAGCATACCGTCTTTCTTAAATCCTTGAGGCTTAAAGAAAGTATTACCGTATTTCTTGAACATGAAGCGATAATAATCTCTCCACAGCAAGCCCAACACAATTTGATGGAAATAAGGTCTAACACCGTGAGTTGCTTCAGCCTCTTTCATTTTCCAATACACTTCTCTTGGCGATAAGCAGCCCAATGCCATCCAAGCAGAAAGCTTAGATACAATTTCGTGTTTCTTTAACGTGGCATTGGCTAATACCATTCCTTCGCCAGCGTGCAAATACTCGTGTAGGTGAGCTAACGCTTCTTTTTCTCCACCTATAAACTCAGATTGGATTTTAAGCATTGCAGCAGCTTCATCTTGCAACAACTCGCTTATTTCTGGAATTGCACCCCACTGGTCAACATTGGCAAAATTTATAGCAGTTGGTGTAGGAAAGCAAGGTTTTACAACAGCATCACGCTCTGTTTTTTTCTTAAACTGCGTAAAAACGTCAGGAATATCCTTAATTGGAAAAGGTAAATCTTCCTTGTTGTAAAGCGTGTGCCCAATAAAATGTTTCAGATTTATTTTCTGTTTCCAAAGGGCATCTTCTAACTTTAAACTTACGGCTGTTTCTTCGCTTGCAACTTCTCTGTGATGGTAAACCTCTGCAATATCGTGTTTAACCACTAAAGCTGGCAACACTTCCTCTGGATTTCCTTGCAACACCAATAAATTACCACCCATGGCCTGTAAAGATTGCTGCAAAGAAGCCACACTTTCTATTAAGAATTTGGTTCTTGTAGCACCAGTTTTGTAAGTATGATATTGGGTTTTCTCGAAATGGCGAGGATCGAATACGTAAACAGGCAAAATTTCGTCAGCCTTAGCAATAGCTTCAACCAGCATTTCGTTATCATGCAGGCGAAGGTCATTTCTAAACCAAACTAAAATCTTTTTACCCATATCCTTAGCCGTTCATAGTTAAAGTGTTTGCAATTTGCGAAAAATTTAGCCCAAAGCACTATTAGCCACTTCATTTTTACATAGATTTAACACACCGAAACGTTCCGAAAACACAAACCAAGCTAGAAAAAGTTATCTTTAGCCAACCATGTCTGATTTACTTTTCCAACACATTAAAAAGTTTGCGAATGTTAGCGAAACTGAATTTGCCGAAATTCTCACTTTTTTCGAAATGCTTTCTGTGAGCAAAAAGCAAATGTTGCTAAGTGAAGGTCAGCATTGTAGGAATCATTTTTTTGTTCTAAAAGGATGTTTACGTTTATTCTTTGTGAGAGAAACAGGTGTTGAACAAACCACTCAATTTGCTATTGAAAGTTGGTGGATGACCGATAACCTTGCCTTTCTAGAACAGAGAGTTAGCTCTTTCGCGATACAGGCGATTGAAAAATCTGAAGTGTTAGCCATCAGCTACGAAGCACAGGAACAGATGCTGAACCAATTCCCTCAGATGGAAAGGTATTTTAGGAAGGTTTATGAAAAGTCGTTTGCTGCTTCTCAATTAAGAATTAAATACATTAATGACTACTCTAGAGAGGAGATGTATCTTTATTTCTCAAAAGTCCAACCGGCATTTTTGCAGCGTGTACCACAATACATGTTGGCTTCCTATTTAGGTTTCACACCTGAATATCTGAGCGAGATCAAAAAGAAACATCTTGGCAAACAATAAAGACACATAGAACAACAATCGCAACTATGTGCCTATGTGTTTAAATTTTCAGAAAAATCTCTTTCTTAAACTGGTTTAAGTTTTCTTAAGAACCTACAGCATAACTTTGTTTCATCAAATCACAATTAAATAATTTAAAGATGAAAAGAATAGATGTATCGAAGCTAGAACCAAATGCCTACAAAGCAATGTTTGGAATTGAAAACTATCTACTAACAACAGACTTAAAAAAATCACATAAAGAGTTAATTAAAATTAGAGCTTCACAGATTAATGGCTGTGCGTTTTGTTTAGATATGCATACGAAAGATGCCATCAAACTTGGCGAAACTCCGCAACGTATTTTCTTATTAAACGCATGGCGTGAAACAGATTTGTTTTCTGCAGAAGAGAAAATCATTTTAGGCTTAACTGAACAAATCACTTTAATTAGCAATGGCGGCGTTAGCGATGATTTATATACACAAGCAATTACTGCGTTCGGAGAAAATTATGTAGCGCAAATTATTATGGCTTGTGTTGCCATTAACGGGTGGAATAGAATTGCAATTAGTACGAATTTAGAAGTTCCAAGAGTTTAAAACCATTTTAGTTTTTCAAAAATACTAGAAATACATATTGTCATAAAACTTACGAAGCTTTGGAAACTTCGTAAGTTTATCTTGTTATTGAAATTTAAGCTATGGAAACAAAATCTACAAATATTACCCAGCTATTTTTGCGTTTGGCAATTGCGCTATCCTTTTTATCTGCTGTTGCAGACCGCTTTGGTTTTTGGGGCAATCCTGGAAACGCTGGTGTAAGTTGGGGCAACTGGCAAAACTTTGTAAGTTATTCTAACTCATTAAATTTTTATTTATCGCCTCAATTAGGAGAAATTGCTGCAATAATAGCAACAGCTTTAGAAGTAATTTTTGCATTACTGTTATTAGTTGGTTTTAAAACCAGAACATCAGCTATTGCTTCAGGGATATTACTATTAACTTTTGCTGTATCCATGTCAATAAGCGTTGGCTTTAAAGCACCTTTTGATTATTCAGTTTGGACAGGAGCCGCAGCTTGCTTTTTATTGAGTACAGTAAAGATTTACAAGTATAGTATTGATAACACTCTAAAAAGTACAATTGGATAGACCTAAAGTTCTCTTCGCCCGTGAAAATTAGCTTACCGATGGATCGTCTTTAACTGCAACCAACTCCCCATAAATATCAAACATCCGCTTTGCGTTGGCATTAACTTCGTGATGCTTTTCAGCTGTTTTACGGGCGTTCTTCCCTATTTCTTGCCACTTATTTGGGTGGGTAACACATTTCAAAATGGCACGGTAAAATTCATCGGGAGTATCTGCAATTAAGATATCTCTACCGTGTTTGCAGTCTATCCCATCTGCTGCCATGGTGGTAGCAATAATACACTTCTGCATTACCATTCCTTCGATAATCTTTACACGCATACCACTGCCCGAAAGCAAAGGCACAATCATGATTGCCTTACTATTGATAAAATCTACCGCATCAAAAACCTCCCCTTCTACAATCAAGTTGTCCGAATCGTAGTCGAAGAATTGTTGCTGCATATTTTTACCTGCAATGTAGAACCTCAATTCCCCACTCAGTTCTTCAATGTCTGGCCAAATTTCATCTAAAAACCACTCCAAACCTTCTTTATTTGGCCGCCAATCCATAGCACCCAAGTGAAATAAAGTTGGAAAACTGGTTTTGGAAGTATCGATATTGTATTTCTCAAAATCTAAAGCCACCGGAAAAACATCCAATCTAGTTTCGCAGCCCATTAATAATAATTTCTGCCTATCCGGATTGCTTATGGCAAAAACCTGATGAAAACGGTTAATCTGCTCCATTTCGTAAGCCTTTAACCTTCTTGCTAGAAAATCTAAGTAAGTTCTTCGAGGCGTAAAACGTTCTCTTTGTGCTAAGCGTTCCCAAACATCATGCTCAATATGATGCGCTCTGTAAACCAGCCTTGCTTTGCTGTATTGTTTTACCGTATCTAAATAAGGCACTACAAAAAGCCCTTCAAATTGCACTAAATCAAACTCCTTTTCTCTTAGCACATTTTCGAGCACCTTTTCAGCATCACTGTCGAAGAAACGAGAAACATTGTAAGATTGATTAGAGAATACGTTCACAAAAGCATCCCAAACATTTACCTCAATATCTATCGTAAACGAATGGAAATCTATTTTTTCAAAAACAGGATCGTAAATATCATCAACGTCTACGTATTCTTTAGAATTGTTGAGGCTAAAGAGCGTAATTTCTGCACCAAGTTTCTGTAAGCCCTTAATCGTATTGTAAACTACGATGGGATACCCGCTGTTTGGCGGAAAAGGAACTCTATGGCTTAACAGTAACACTCTCACGTTTCAAATTCTAAAATTAGTTGCGGATCTCGGACATTAAATGTTTTTCGGTGGTAGGGAGATAAACCTATATTGATAACGGCATTTCGGTGTGCAATAGTTGGATATCCTTTATTTTTTTTCCAATCGTAAGCTGGAAAATCGATATCCAAATTGGCCATATACTCGTCACGATGCGTTTTTGCTAAAATAGAAGCTGCAGCGATATTCAAATATTTACCATCACCTTTTACAATACAAGCGTGTTTTAGGTCTTGATAAGCTTTAAATCTGTTACCATCAATCACTAAATATTCAGGCTTCAGGGTAAGTTGATCTAAAGCTCTGTGCATCGCCAAAAAGGAAGCATTGAGGATGTTAATTCTGTCAATTTCTTCGTGGTCTACCATTGCAACAGCCCAAGCCAAGGCTTCTTTTTCTATAATTGGGCGAAGTTCGTCGCGTTGTTTGTGCGTTAATTGCTTCGAATCCGTTAATCCTTCCAAATAGAAATCTTTCGGCAAAATTACCGCCGCAGCCACCACCGGACCAGCTAAACAGCCACGTCCAGCTTCATCGCAGCCAGCTTCAATTAACTCTATTTGATAACAGTTTAACAGCATATTACAAAAATAGCACTTCTAAAGTCTTACTCGCAATAGTGATGAAGATTATAATTCGTTATTTTTTTGAAAAGCAATGGCGGTGTTGTTAAAAACGTCAGTCCGCTTTACACTGTAGCCCTCGTTCGACAAGCGCTCTCGGGGCTGCCGTTTCAATCGGGTTTAATGAACTTCATGTTGTGCTTTTAAACGTAGAAATAGCAAAGGCACTGCAAATTAAACGCGATTGAAGCGAACATGAGCGTAGCGAATAAAGCGTAAAGCGGGACTTTCGGTGCCGATTAGTACAGAAACTGCTTTTCAAACAAATTTAAACGCTAGTGTTTTGACCTTTTACATCAAAGGCATCGCGTAAACCGATGGCAATTAAATTGAAGGCATAAACAGTAAGCATGATGGCCAAACCCGGCAACATAGCCAAATAAGCGGCATCCATAATGATATAGCCGTAATGTTCTTTTATCATGGTACCCCAGCTTGGCATTGGCGGTTGCGCACCAAAACCCAAGAAACTTAAACCTGTTTCCAGCAAAATAGCGGACGCAAAATTTGCCGAACCTACTACCAAAATTGGTCCGGCGATGTTTGGCAAAATATGCTTAATAATGGTTCTGCTGTTAGAAAAACCTAATGCTTTTGCGGCTTCCACAAACTCAACTTGCTTTAACGCCATTACCTGCCCGCGGACTAAACGTGCCACATCTACCCAAGTAGACAAACCTACGGCGATGAAAATTTGCCAAAAACCTTTACCCAGGGCAAAAGAAATAGCGATGACCAAAAGTAGCGACGGCAATGACCAAATTACATTCATAAACCAGCTGATGGCTGCATCTATTTTACCACCGTAAAAACCTGCAATTGCACCCAAACCTACGCCAATAAACATAGAAATAAGTACTGCCATTAGGCCTACAGAAAGCGAAACCCTTATGCCCAGAATTAAGCGACTAAGTAAATCTCTGCCGTAAACATCTGTACCTAACCAAAATTTTTGCTCGTAGATATTCTTTTGTTCGAAGAGCATTTGCGTACTACCTAATTTGCTCGGCAGCGTACAGCTGTGGCAAAGCTCTTTAAGTTTATATACTGTTGGAGTAGCATTTTTTTCTTCGCCAATGTACTCGTAAGCATGAACCTCATCGTTCACAATTTTATACGATGTTATTGGTACACTTTTAAATTTTGCTGGCTGGCCGTACAACATCTTTTCAAAAAAACCGACGTCTTTTACGTTGTTATACCTTTGAACAATTAAGAATTTAAACTTACTACCTGGTTTTTCTTTACCAATTTGTAGTTGTTGAGTATTGGCGTAGGGCGTTTGGTCTGGTGTTATCAAATAACCCAGTGCACCAATAATTACCATTAAAACTATAAAAATAAGGCCAATTAGAGCGAGCGTATTTCGTTTAAACTTTTTCCAAACCTTAGCAGATTGTGTAGTATTTGCCATGTTATTTTACCATGCGGCCTTTCCAATTATATTTGCCCGAATTTCCGGCAATGCCAATATAAACAATGTAGATGATATGCAAAACATTTAAAATAGGCAACCACCACAACAGCGCTCTTCTTTTGAAAAAATCCATCATATTATTAAGGAAAACAAACTCGAAAACCAGCTTTGCTGCCAATTGAAAAACTAGAAAAGGTATCGTACTTACGGGAAAAAATATCGCCAATAAAGCGTTTACGATAATGCTAAGGTTGAACAACCAAACGCTTACGCCTAAAATAATTACCGATTTATCTTTGTAGCGGGTACTTTTTGAGGCCCAACGTTTACGCTGTTGAATAAACTCGCTAACAGTTGATTTTGCATGGGTGTAAACTACGGCATCCTTGTTTTTAAGGAAGCCAATTTTATCGCCGTAAATAGCCGACATTTTGTGCAACAGCAGTTCATCATCGCCGCTGGCCAAATCATCAATCCCTTTAAAACCGCCAACCTCAAAGAATGCTTTTTTCTCGTAAGCTAAATTTGCTCCGTTGCAAGTGCTCGGATTTTTATTGCCGATGGTTGATGCGCCCAAACCTATCAAATAGGCAAACTCTAACGCTTGTGCACGTTCAAAAAAGCTCTTTTCTTCAAAATATGCCACAGGCGATGAAATCATTTTGCAGCCAGTTGCTTCGTAATAATTGACAATGGTTGCCAACCACTGTGCTCCCATTCTACAGTCGGCATCTGTAGTAATAATCAAATCGCCCTTGGCTTGGCCAATTGCTGTTTGGATAGCCATTTTTTTGTAGGAGTTGAGTGCTTTTTCTTCGTTCAATTGTATTAAGTGAACACCTTCGTAAGACCTAACAATTCCTGCAGTACGGTCTGTAGAATGGTCATCGATAATAATAACTTCAAACAGTTCTCTCGGATAACTTTGTGCCAACACATCATCAATTGTCTTGGCAATCTTATCTTCTTCGTCACGTGCTGCAATGATAATTGAAACAATGGTTGATGGGTGTTTCGAGCTTTTAAAATACGGCTTAATTCTAATCCACCCGATAATGAAAGTGATGACCACAAACACATAGATGAGGGTTAAAAAAGCAGAGAAGTAATTAATCGCGTCGAGTATTTCCAAAGAAGTTGAGTTTAAAAACGAAATATGAGCCTAAGATAGCAGGAATTATGATATTGATAAGCCAAATGCTCGCAATACATGCTACAACGGCTGTATTTTGTGTAGTTACGTATTTGAAGAAGAACAGCGCAGTTACACTTCTAATGCCAATATCTAGTAAATCTAAAGATGGTAAGGTAGATTGTACAAAAAATAAAATAGGTACTAACATGATGATATCTGCAGCGCTTAAATTTGGAATTAACCACAAAAACATGATGATGTATTGTGTGGTAAAGACAGCGTATCTTGCCAGGCAAAACAATAAAATCTGTAGTAACTCTTTCTTTTTATATCGGGCCAATACCGAATAAAATTTCTTGTATTTTCTTGTGAACTTTATGGAAAGCAATAAGCCGTTTAGCCACTTAATATTGAAATAGAATATCAGAAAAAACAGAGCGAACACTGCTGCCAAACCACAAACTGCTGCAAAAATAATGGGTTCTAATGGAATAAAGCCATGTACAAAAACGCAGACAGCAATGGCCCCAAATACATTTGTGAGCACTAACTGACCAATGTTTCCAACCGTCATAGCAACTACGCCAATAATTCTTCTTTTGGGAGATAGAAAGAACACCCTACCACCGTATTCTCCTAATCTGTTTGGCGTAAAAACTGCCCAGGTTAAACCGCAAAAAACCGATTCTATTGCTCGCCATAAACTGATTTGCTCAACCCTTTCGATCAGCTGTTTCCATTTAACGGCTTCTAAACTCCAGTTAAAAAGCATCAGCAAAAAGGTGCTACCCATCACCAGCCAAATCTGTTGGTCGGGAATAGCTTCCAATAACTTTACAAATTCTTTAAGATCGTTATGTTTAGTGAGCTTATTGTAAATGAACCAAAAAGCAAAAGCCACAACGGCTACTTTGATAAAGGTGGTTAGTATTTTTTTATAACTGGATGTCAAAATTTCGCTTTTGTAATGCAAATATGGGTAATTAACTTGAGTTGCGTATGGTTACTAGGGTATTTTTAGATTAACAAGAGATTGAATAAATAAGTTCTATTTTTGTGCTATGGTTGTTGAAAAAAAGGAACGTGTTATTTTAGGGATTGATCCAGGAACTGCAATTATGGGATATGGCGTAATTTTGGAGAAAGGCAGTAAGATGGAATTGATTACCCTGGGCATTGTTCGGATGGACCATTTAGACGACCATTTCCTTAAACTTCAACGCATTTTCGAAAAAACAATGGTTTTGATAGAAACCTACAAACCGGATGCTTTAGCAATTGAAGCTCCGTTCTATGGAAAAAATATACAGGTAATGCTGAAACTGGGTAGAGCACAAGGAATTTGTATGGCCGCTGCACTTTCTAAAAATATTCCGGTAGCTGAATATGCGCCAAGAAAAATTAAGCAATCTATTACCGGAAAAGGAACTGCCACAAAAGAGCAAGTTGCCGCAATGTTGCAACGACTATTAAACTTTAAAGAAACTCCAGAATTTTTAGATGCTACCGATGGTTTGGCGGCAGCTGTTTGTCATTCTTTCCAAAGAATTCCTACCGGTGGTGGAAAAAGTAAATCGTACTCTGGCTGGGAAGCTTTTGTGAGTGATAATAAAAAAAGGGTGAAGTAATTAAATTTAGAATACTAATTCCTCTCATCTTAATAAAACTACAGATTCTGAAATAAATTCAGGATGAGGACAAAAACCTTACTTTTCCAACACTTTCTTCGGAAACGCCAACGAAGCAACAATACTTAACGCCAATATACCCACAATAATGATTAGGGAGTGTTCTGTAGTGAAACCCCAAGCTTTCAAATAACCGTGACCTAACATTTTCACACCGATGAAAGTAAGCAATACTGCCAAACCCGTTTTTAAGTAGTGAAATTTATGGATGATATTCACCAAAAGGAAGAACATAGAACGTAAACCCATAATGGCAAAAATATTGGAAAAGAACACGATGTAAGCATCTTTAGTTACTGCAAAAATTGCAGGAATTGAGTCTACAGCGAAAATTAAATCAGTAAATTCTACAATCAGTAATACCAAAAACAAAGGCGTTACGTGCTTCTTGCCATTTATTTTATGGAAGAAATTTTTGCCTTCATACCTAGGATGAATTTTGAAAAATTTCGACGCAAATTTAACTACTGGATGGTTTTCAGGATCGATCTTTTCATCTTCGTCTTTCGAGAAAAACATCTTTACCCCAGTAAAAACTAGGAAAGCTCCGAACACATATAAAATCCACTCGAATTGATTAATTAGGGCTGCACCAACAAAAATGAAGATAAACCTCATGATGATTGCTCCTAAAATCCCCCAAAATAAAACCCTGTGATAGTATTTTTCTGGAACTGAAAAAGCAGAGAAAATCAGTACAATCACAAAGATATTATCTACCGACAGAGCGTACTCAACAACATAACCAGTTAAAAACTCTATACCAAGATTTTGCTTATACAAAGCTAAACTAGCTTCGAAATTACCAGGAATAATGGATATAGGGTGTTTATGTGCTACGATCACTTCCTTCAACCGCTCCATGCTGTCTATCCCATGTAGATAGTCGCCTTTTAAAACGAGTAATAAATAAAAGCCAAGTGCCAGCATCACCATAATGAAACTCATGATGCCCGCTTGCTTTAAGCTTACCACATGTTCTCTTTTGCTGAAAAGACCTAAATCTAGGGCAAGGATAAATACGATGAAAAGTAGAAATCCGCCAATGAATAATAACTCGTGCGACATTATTTTTTACGTTCTGTTGTATATTTTACCAGTTGTTGTAAACCTGTTTTTGCATCTCCATCTGGGAATGTATCCAAAATTTCGAATGCCTTGTTTTGATATTCTAGCATTTTTTGGTTGGCATAATGCACTCCCTCGTTCGCATTTACAAAATCGATGATCTGCTGTATTTTCTTCGGGTCGTCATTATGATTTTTAACCAAATTAATGATGTTTTTACGCTCTGACTTTTCTACTCTGTTTAAAGCATAAATTAACGGCAAAGTCACTTTTTTCTCTTTAATATCGATACCCAAAGGTTTACCAACATCATCGGTTCCAAAATCAAAAGTATCATCCTTAATCTGGAAAGCAATACCAACTAACTCCCCAAACAAACGCATCTTTTCAATATCTTCTTCCGAAGCACCCGAAGAAGCTGCCCCACAAGCGCAACAAGAAGCAATTAACGATGCTGTCTTCTGACGTATCACGTTGAAATACAACTCTTCGCTGATATCCATTCTGCGTACCTTCTCCACTTGTAGAAGCTCACCTTCACTCATCTGTTGTACCGCTTCAGATACAATCTTCAACAATTGAAATTCGTTGTTGTTTACCGAAAGCAGCAAGCCTTTAGAAAGCAGATAATCACCTACTAAAACCGCAATTTTGTTTTTCCAAAGTGCATTGATAGAGAAGAATCCGCGACGCTCGTAGGCATTATCCACTACGTCATCGTGAACCAAAGTTGCCGTGTGCAATAGCTCTACCAAAGCGGCACCTCTGTGTGTAGATTCTACAATGCCACCGCAAAGTTTGGCTGCAAAAAATACAAACATAGGTCGCATTTGCTTCCCTTTTCTCTTTACAATATAATGAGTAATTCTGTTAAGCAGGGGCGCACTACTCTGCATCGATTCCTTGAATTTCACTTCAAAGGCATCAATTTCTGCGGCAATAGGTTGCTTAATTCGATCTATTTGAGACATTGGCAAAAATGTGTTTGCAAACTTAGCTGAATTTCTATTAAAAGGCGTATTTTTAATGAAACTATTCGCATGAAGACCTTCTTTAAAATTCTAGTAGCGCTTTTTATCGTATTAATCATTGTTTACTTCGCTGGTCCTAGCACCACAAAAGCTAAATATCAAGCGGCATTACCTTCTATGCCAAGTATCGAAAAACTTGAAACTTACATTGAATCTCAAGAAGGCAGGCACAAAATAAAACCTGGAAACGAAGCTGAAATAGTTTGGGTAGACAGCATTAACCATCAGCAAACGGAATACGCTGTTGTTTATCTTCACGGATTTTCGGCCTCAAAAGAAGAAGGCAATCCAGTTCACATCAACTTTGCCAAATCAATTAAGGCTAATCTTTACTTGGCTCGTTTGGCAGATCATGGCATTGACACCATTGCACCAATGCAATATTTTACTGCAGACAAAATCTGGGAAACCGCCAAAGAAGCTTTCGCAATTGGCAAAAAGCTAGGCAAGAAAGTAATTTTAGTTGGCACTTCTACTGGCGGAACGTTAGCCTTGCAATTAGCCGCAGCTTACCCAGAAGTACATAGCTTGGTATTGCTTTCTCCAAATATTGCTATTAATGATGATAAAGTTTGGTTATTGAATAATCCCTGGGGGTTGCAAATTGCCAGAAAAGTAAGTGGTGGCGATGAACGCGTGTTAGACGGAAAAACTCCAATCTACAAGAAATTTTGGTACGATCATTACCGTTTAGAGTCTGTAGTACAACTGCAAGAATTATTGGAAAGTGCAATGACCAAACAGACCTTTGAAAAAGTGAAACAACCAACATTAATGCTTTACTACTACAAAAACGAGAAGGAGCAGGATCCAGTAGTAAAGGTATCAGCTATGCTAGAAATGTTTGAGGCATTGGGCACACCAGTGGATAAAAAAGAAAAACTTGCCTTACCTAATACCGGAAACCATGTAGTTGGTTCTTACATTACATCGAAAGATTTAGCTAGCGTAGAAATGGCAATAAATAGCTTTGCGAAAAAACACGTCAACTAATATGGAAAACAAAAACCAACCTTGTGTAGAAACTCAAATGCTCATTAGAAAGCCAGCCAAAGAAGTTTTTAATGCCTTCATCGATCCTTCCATTACTACGAATTTTTGGTTCACAAAATCTTCTGGCAAGCTAGAAGTTGGCAAAAGCGTAAATTGGCAATGGGAAATGTATGGCGCATCTGCGGATGTTTTGGTAAAGGAAATTGTTCCAGATCGGAAAATTATTGCCGAGTGGGATGAACCTGCTACTACAATAGACTTTAGTTTCGAAGCAGGTGATGATAATAGCACGTATGTAGTGATCAAAAACTATGGCTTTCATCAAACAGGTGATGATTTGATAGCAATCATTAAAGATTCTACTGGAGGATTTACTACCGTACTGGACGGCTTAAAGGCGTATCTAGAGCATGGCTTGAAACTTAATTTAATTGGCGATAAGTTTTTGAAAAAATAATTTATTAGGTCGATAAACGTACATTTGCGATGCAATTTTAAGAATATCGCTTTTTTATATGATGGAATGGAAAAATTTGCTTTCGGCAAAGCGTTGGGGACACGAAGATAGGTCGCCGAGAGATACAGACGAAGCTAGATCGCAATTTCAAATAGACTACGACAGGTTAATATTTTCTTCGCCTTTTAGAAGGTTGCAGAACAAAACTCAGGTTTTCCCTTTACCGGGCAGCGTATTTGTTCACAATCGTTTAACGCACAGCTTAGAGGTAGCAAGTGTTGGTCGTTCTTTGGGGAGGATTTTCTATAATCAAACCAAAAAAGATAACCCAAATATTGATAGCGAAGTACCTTTAATGAGCGAAGTAGGCAACATTGTAGCCGCAGCAGCTTTGGCGCACGATTTGGGGAACCCAGCTTTTGGTCACTCTGGCGAAGCTGCGATTTCGAGATATTTCACCAACGGCGAAGGCAAATTCTACCTAGATCAATTAGCCGAAGAACAGAAAAAAGATTTTACAAAATTTGAAGGTAATGCCAACGCCATCCGCATCCTTACTCATCCTTTTGAAGGAAAAGGAAATGGCGCTTATGCACTAACCTATTCTACACTTGCTGCTATCGGAAAGTATCCTTGCGAATCAATTATTGGAGGAGAAAAATCGAAACTACACCGCAAAAAATATGGATTTTTTCAATCTGAGAAGGAGATTTTTAGAAAGATTGCTGAGGAATTAGGTATGCTTAAAGATGGTGAAAATCCATTGGGGTATTTTCGTCATCCATTGGCGTATTTGGTAGAAGCGGCTGATGATATCTGTTACGGAATTATTGATTTAGAAGATGCGCACCGTTTGCAGATACTAAGTTTTGATGAAGTTAAGGAACTATTATTGCCATTATGCAACAGCGATAAACTTGAAGAGCGCTTAAAAAATGATTTGGAAGATGATGATGCAAAAGTAGGATTATTACGTGCAAAAGCTATCAGCACTTTAATAGGTGAATGTTCTCGTATTTTTTACGATGAGCAAAAGGCAATTTTAAGCGGTACTTTTAATAAGAGCTTAACCGATGCACTGCCTCAGCATTACTTACAGGCTTGGAAAACTATCGAGAAAATCTCTGTAGAAAAAATCTACAACTACCAGTCTGTTATTGCCAAAGAGGTTTCGGGTTACAAAGTGATGGCTGGTTTGTTAGAAGAATTTGTACCTGCGTTGGTAAATAACGATACCCATTACTACAGAAAGTTGGTACAGCTGATCCCAAAACAATTTCATACCGAAAAGGAAGATTTGTATTCACGTGTACAAAGCGTATTAGATTTTGTTTCTGGAATGACTGATTTGTATGCAGTTGAACTGTATGGTAAAATCAAGGGTATTTCATTCCCATCGGTGACTTAGCATGTTCGCCTAACAGCATTACGTCATTGCGAGGTACGAAGCAATCTTAAAGCGTAGTTTATTCTTTAATAGTAAGATTGCTTCGTACCTCGCAATGACGAGATCAATAATAATAGAAAATGGTCGATGCTGATAAAGCATCGACCATTTTCTATTTTATACTTTAGATTTTATTTACCTTGTCCCATGCCGCCCATGCCGCCACCTTGTTGTTGGTCTTGCTTCACGTCGTCATTTTTGATTTTCTTTTTCTCAGTGAATTTCAACTTACCGAATTTATAGCTAAAGTTTAAGCTAATTTGACGTAGCGGATAATAAATGTTTGATGTTTGCGCAAAAGATGGACCAGATTGCGAAACTGTTTTAATATGTAGATCTCTATTGAAAGGGTTCAACAAACTCAATCCTAAAGAGGCTTGCTTTTTCATCAAATCCTTTTTCACGCCACCACCATAGAAAAACATTGGATCTGTTTTGCTTTGGAAAGTATAACGAGGTGAATTCACTACACCAAACAATTCTAAATTCCAACCACCTTTAAATGCAGTAGCAGAACGTAAAAAGAAGTTATAATTTAAATAAGTTCCTTCGTGCATTCCAATTCTATTAGGATCGTTGTTCTCAATTTCATAAGTATTTACACCTACGTTGGTCATTAAAGTCCATTTTGGAGTTGGATTATAAGATGCAAAAACGTTTGCACCAAAACTCTGTGTAGTTCCAATGTTGTTATAGGTAGTCAAAACCCCTTCTAGTCCAGTAGTTGGAGAAACATACTCTCTGTTGAAATTTTCAATCACATTTCTTGTATTTCTATAAAATAACGAAGCGTTAATCATAGAGCCTTTAATGAAAGTCGAATATCCAAGTTCTACGTTATGGCTTAGCTCTGGATCCAAATCCGGATTACCCTGCATTACATTGAATGGATTGGTATCGTTAAGAAAAGGATTTAAAAAAGCTAAACTTGGACGTTGCACCCTTTTGTTATACGCTAACTTTATGGTTGTCATACCGTTAATAGTTTGCGAAAGTATAGCACTTGGAAACAAGTTAAAATAATCGTTTTTAACTGGCACGCCATTGGCATTTGTAAAACCGATTTCTGTGTACTCGCCTCTAATCCCCCCTTTAAACTTGATCTTTTTTGTTAAGTCAAAAGCAATAGTTGAATATGCAGCTCCTACATTTTGATCATAATCGAAATCTTGAGCAGAATTTCTAGCAAATTCACTTCTGATATTTCTTAAAATCCCTTTCGCCCCTATTTCGAAAGTAACAGTTTTACTAAAAGGATATACATAATCCGTCTGTAAGGTGTATTCTCTATTTCTACCTACGTTGCTGCTTTCTGTATAAGATTCTCTCACACCAAATGCATCTAGGTGATCGTTTACAAACTCATTAGTGTTTCTACCTCTTATTAACTGACCAGCGATAGAAAATTCTTCGCCTTGTTTTTTGCTAGTGCGTCTGTAATCTAAGTTCCAATCTAAGTTATTGTTACCCATATCGCTTCTACCAACCACAGTTCCATCTGCAACATTATTTGTAAATATACTAGATCCAGAAGGTCCACCATTATAGAAGCTGTTGTATTTAGCATTTGTACTTAAGTTGTTGTAAGCATTAAAATCGTAATCCAAACCTAAGCTACCATTAAAGCCTTCTCTTTTCCAGTCAGACATTCCGTTTTGTAGTACATCACCTGAAGAAGTTGTATTTAAGAATGATGTTCTCGTTTCTTGAGGATAAGCAAAGCTACCACCTAAAGCTGTATTGGCACTAAAACGACCACTTTTAGCGGTTAAATTGAAGTTACCATTATTTTGACGCGTACCTGCCGATGCATTTACCGAGCCACTTACACCTTCTGCATTACTCTTTTTAGTAATAATATTGATGATACCACCAGAACCTTCTGCTTCGTATTTTGCTGATGGATTAGTGATTACCTCAACACTTTTGATTTGCTCTGCAGGGATCATTTTCAAAGCATCAGCTACGCTATTTGCCATAGTTCCTGACGGTTTGCCGTTAATTAAAACCCTAACTGCACTTCCACGTAATTGAACGTTACCATTCATATCAACAGATAACATTGGTACTTTACGCATTACGTCAGTTGCATCTCCACCTGCGTTGGTTGCATCAGCTTCTGCGTTGTAAACCATACGGTCTATCTTGTTCTCCACTACGTTTTTCTTACCTTCAATAGTTACTTCGGCCAACGTACTAGCGCTTCCGGCAAGCACAATATTACCTAAGTTATTATCTGGCTTTTCTGGCGTAGTTTTAACCATTACATTTTTAGTGGTGTAACCGATAAAACCAACTACCATTTTATAGTCGCCTGGAGCAATACCCGAAATTGCAACTTTACCCTTTGCATCGGTTAAGCCACCATTTACAGCCTTATTAGTTTTTGTATTGATTACCGACACTGTAGCATATTCTACAGGTTGTTTAGTTAATGAATCGATAATAGTTGCAGATATACGACCAGTCACTTTTGGAGCGGCATTGCCACCCCCCATCATTGGGAACTGAGCTTTCGCAGTGATTACCGTTAGTAAAGTGAAACAGATGAGTAGTAGTTTTTTCATTAGAGTTAATAATTTCTTTGTGTTGTTTTGTACGTATTAGTCTTTCAAAGGTATATTTTGTTACAGGGCCGATAAAGTAATTTCTCACAACTTGTAGGAAACTCTCGGTGAATTGCATTTTTTAGGCGGCGAATGGTTTGGTATAAAAAGGAAAATCCCAAACAAGCATTACTCATTTGGGATTTTTAGTTTGAGACTTATGAAGTTGTTTAAACTACAATATTCACAATCTTTCCTTTTACAAAGATGATTTTCTTTGGCGCAGCACCATTCAAAAATCCTTGGACTTGTTCGTTAGCTAAAACTGCTTCTTCCGCTTCTTTCGCTTCTAAAGTTAAGCTTAGATTCAAGTTCATCTTCATTTTACCGTTGATAGAAATTGGATAAGCGAACTCATCTTCTACCAAATAATTAGGGTTGAAAACTGGGAATTGAGCTGTAGTTAGATCTTTGTTACCTAACAACGACCACAATTCTTCGCAGATGTGTGGTGCGTAAGCAGCTAACACGACTACTAAGTCTTGCAGAATTGCTCGTTTGTTACATTTCAAATCAGTCAGTTCGTTAACCGCAATCATAAAGCTAGAAACCGAAGTATTGAATGAAAATCTTTCGATATCATCTTGTACTTTCTTAATGATTTTGTGCAATGCTTTTAACTCCGCTTTGGTTGGCTCTGCATCACTTACAGTAAACTCCCAAGCTTCGTTGTGGAACAAACGCCAGAACTTACGCAAGAACTTGAATACACCTTCAATACCGTTGGTGTTCCAAGGTTTGCTTTGCTCTAATGGCCCTAAGAACATTTCGTACATACGCAACGTATCTGCTCCGTATTGTGCAATTAACACATCTGGGTTAACTACGTTGAACTTAGATTTTGACATCTTTTCAACCTCTACACCACAAACGTATTTGCCGTTTTCTAAGATAAATTCAGCATTTGCAAATTCATCTCTCCAAGCTTTAAATTTCTCAATATCTAAAACATCATTCTCTACAATGTTTACATCCACATGTAGAGCGATGGTTTTGTAATCTTTTCTTAATCCAGCAGATACCAAAGTGTTGGTACCACGCCCCTCTTCATCAACCACACGATAAACAAAGTTACTTCTACCTTGTATCATCCCTTGGTTAATCAACTTCTTGAAAGGTTCTTCCTCTTGCACAAAACCTAAATCCTTCAAAAACTTGTTCCAGAAACGGCTATACAATAAGTGACCTGTGGCATGCTCAGAACCACCGATATACAAATCCACATCTTTCCAGTACTCTACTGCTTCTTTTGATGCAAATGCATTATCATTTTTTGCATCCATGTAACGGTACCAGTACCAACTACTTCCTGCCCAACCTGGCATAGTAGATAACTCGTACTCGTATCTGTCTTCGTATTTCCAACCTTCGGCTCTGCCTAGTGGTGGTTCGCCAGTTTCAGTTGGCAAATATTTATCAATTTCTGGCAATACCAATGGTAACTCCTCTTCTTTCAATAAATAAGGCAAACCATCTTTAAAATATACCGGAATTGGCTCGCCCCAATAACGTTGGCGACCAAAAATAGCATCACGTTGTCGGAAATTGACTTTCGCTTTTCCTACACCTTGGTCTTCTAACCATTGATTTAAGAAAGCAACTGCCTCTTTGTATTCCATCCCGTTGATGAAACCAGAGTTAACATACTTACCTTCTTTGGTAGCATCAGCTTGTTGGTCTATGTCTTTTTGCGCATCCAAAATTTGGATAATCGGCAAATTGAAATGCGTTGCAAACAACCAATCGCGTTGATCGCCACTTGGAACGCCCATTACCGCACCTGTTCCATAACCCGCCAATACGTAATCGGCAATCCACAATTGTACACGCTCGCCACTCACCGGATTAACCACATAAGTACCCGTGAACGCACCAGAAACGGTTTTAGCATCCGCCATGCGGTCCAATTCCGATTTCTTTTTAGTTTGCAAGATATAATTTTCGATATCAGCTTTTTGTGCTGACATAGTCAATTCTGCTACCCACTCGTGCTCTGGCGCTAACACCAAATAAGAAACACCAAAAATCGTATCCACACGTGTGGTGAAAACTTCAATTTGTTTATCGCTATTTTCTACTTTGAACTTCACCGATGCCCCAACGCTCTTGCCAATCCAGTTGCGTTGCATTTCTTTCATCGGCTCTGGCCAATCGATAGTATCTAAACCTTGCAAAAGTCTGTCGGCATAAGCAGTAATTCTCATGCTCCACTGCATCATTTTCTTTTGCTCTACAGGGAAACCACCACGCTCAGAAAAACCATCTTTAACTTCATCGTTAGCTAACACTGTACCCAAAGCTGGGCACCAGTTCACTGTACTTTCTTTCAAATAAGTTAAACGATATTTTAATAGCTCTACTTGTTTTTCTTCTTCCGAAAAAGTAGCCCAATCTGTAGGCAAGAAGTTTCTAGTATCTTCATCGCAAGCAGCCTTTATATCGGTGCTGCCCGCTTCATTAAATTTATGAATTAGGGTGGATATCGGCTCTGCTTTATCCGTTTCTAGGTTGTACCAAGAATTGAACAATTGCATGAAAATCCACTGCGTCCATTTGTAATAAGCTGGGTCGCTGGTACGAACTTCACGGCTCCAATCGAAAGAAAAACCAATTTGGTCTAACTGACGACGGTAAGTTGCAATATTAGTTTCTGTAGTTACTGCCGGATGTTGACCAGTTTGGATAGCATATTGCTCTGCTGGCAAACCGAACGAGTCGTAACCCATTGGATGCAATACATTGAAACCTTTTAAACGTTTGTATCTCGAAAAAATATCTGAAGCTATATAACCTAGTGGATGACCAACGTGCAAACCTGCACCCGAAGGATACGGAAACATGTCTAAAACATAGTATTTCGGCTTGTCTGAATTGGCTTCGGCTTTAAACGATTGATTTTCTGCCCAGTATTTCTGCCACTTTTGCTCTATGGCTGCAAATTGATAATCCATTGATATGCTGTTTTCTAAATAACGTGCAAAGGTAAGGAAAATAACAGATTTGAATGAGTGAATTTTGAATGACTAAATGAGTGAATGATTAAATAACCAATATTCAAGCACCAATAATCAAATATGTAATATATCGCCGCTGCAAAATCTTCTTAAATCTGCGGAAACATCAGCGGAAATCTGCGGGGAAGTAAATAACCAATATCCAAGCACTAATAATCAAGGATGCAATGAGTAACACTCCTACCTTTACGGACAAACAACCGTTAAAGAATGTTAAACTCCATCTAACTTCGCCATCATTTCCACAACTTTACCTATTAGCAAACACAATTAAGCCATCATTAATTTAAGATTTAAGTTATCTTTCCTTATTTTCGCAGAAACAATTAAGTACACATGGAAGAATTCGAAGTAAGTCAGGCTGCTAAAAAGACCAAAACCGTATACGTATCTACTATTTTTAGTATTGCGTTGGTGTTGTTGATGTTGGGTATGCTTGGTTTAATTTTAGTGCACGCCAAGAACTTATCTAACTACGTTAAAGAAAATATCGTACTTAACATTATAGTTGATGAAGGTGCAAAGGAAACCGAAGTACTTGCTTTTAAAAAGAGTTTAGACAATAATGTTGCGGTTAAACAAACGCAATACGTAAATAAAGAAGTTGCTCAACACAACTTGACCAAAGATTTAGGTGAAGATTTCGTAAATTTCTTAGGTTATAACCCACTACTTTCTACTATCGATGTTTACATGAAGGCAGACTATGCCAATAACCAAAACATTGATGCATTGAGAAAGAGCATTGAGAAAAATCCGATTGTAAAAGAAGTGGTGTATCAAAGCTCGCTGATTGATATGGTGAACAAGAATATCAATACCATTAGCTTAATTGTATTAGGTTTTGCAGCCATCCTGTTAGTTATTGCTATCGCGTTGATTAACAACACCATTCGTTTAGCAATATTCTCTCAGCGTTTCTTAATTAAGAGTATGCAGTTAGTTGGTGCTACCAAAAATTTCATTCGCCAGCCATTTATTTTAGTTGCGGCTTTACACGGCATTATTGCATCGTTTATAGCAATTATCATCCTTTTAGGATTATTATACTACGCTCAACAAGAGCTACCAGAAATCGTTATCCTAAGAAACTTTACCGAGTTTGGTTTAGTATTTATTAGCATGGTGGCAATTGGTATTTTCATTACTGCAATTAGCACTTGGTTTGCAGTGAGCAAATATTTACGTTTAAAAATTTACGACCTTTACAGATAATGTCAGATAAAAAAACAACTTCTGCAACGCAGAAACAAACAGAAGAATTGGTTTTCACTAAGAAAAACTATCAATTGTTAATCATCAGCATAGCTATCGTTGTAGTTGGTTTTATACTGATGATGGGTGCAGATGGTGACATTTACGACACTAGAAGAACGCTTATCGCTCCTATGACTGTGCTTTTTGGTTTCGGATTTGGTATTTACGCCATTTTAAAGAAATAGAGATTTAAAACGAAAACTAGGCGATTATCCTAGAAATCGTATCCCGATATTTATCGGGACTAACATCGTAAAATCCCATAATGAATTATCTACAAGCAATTATCCTTGCTATTATTGAAGGATTAACTGAGTTTTTGCCCGTTTCTTCTACTGGCCACATGATTATAGGAACGGCCTTGATGAACATGGAACCAACTCCTTTCGTTAAGCTTTTCACTATTGTTATCCAACTTGGCACCATCTTATCTGTGCTGGTTTTGTATTTTAAACGCTTCTTTAAATCGTTAAACTTCTACTATAAATTGGTTGTAGCTGCTATACCAGCTTCAATTTTAGGCTTGGTACTTAACGATTTTATAGACTCGCTGTTGGAAAGCCCATTAATGGTTGCTGTAATGTTAGTTGTTGGCGGTGTTATCCTTCTTTTTGTCGATAAATGGTTCAACAAACCGAGAATCGAAAACTCAGACGACATTAGTTACAAACAATCTTTCATCATCGGACTTTACCAATGTTTAGCCTTAATTCCTGGCACTTCTCGTTCTGCGAGTACTATTGTTGGCGGAATGACGCAAAACCTTACCCGTAAAGCAGCTGCTGAATTTTCTTTCTTTTTAGCTATTCCTATGATGTTGGGAGCTTCTGTTGTGAAATTATACAAGTTCATGAAAGAAGGTCATACGTTTTCAAGCCAAGAAATTAACCTTTTAGTTATTGGTAACATCGTTGGTTTTATCGTGGCTATTATTGCCATCAAAACCTTCATTAATATCCTTACTAAACATGGTTTTAAAGCTTTTGGATGGTATCGTATCGTTGTCGGATTGATTATTCTGGTCTTATTACTTTCGGGTCACGAACTATCCATCATTTAAATTCGTAAATTTGCGGCCTAATTAAATTCAGTTGCAAGAAAACACCACATTTCCAGACTTTAATTTTGCAGAAGGCGAACTCCTGCTGATTAACAAACCTTACCAATGGACTTCTTTTGACGTTGTGGGGAAAATCCGCAATTCACTGAAACCACATAAGTTAAAGGTTGGCCACGCTGGTACTTTAGACCCGCTGGCAACAGGTTTGTTGATTATCTGTACAGGAAAACTCACTAAGAAAATCGATACTTTCCAAGCGGAAGAAAAAGAATACACCGGAACACTGGTTTTAGGAGCCACTACCCCATCTTACGATATGGAAACCGAAGTGGATGCCACTTTTGATTTTTCAGCCATTACCGAAGAACAAATTTACGCAGCTACCGAACAATTTAAAGGCGACATTTCACAATATCCGCCAGCACATTCTGCAGTAAAAGTAAATGGCGAACGCTTGTACGTAAAAGCTCGTTTGGGCGAAGAAGTGGAGTTAAAAAAGCGTTTCGTAACCGTTAATGAATTTGAAATTACCCGAATTGCATTGCCAGAGGTTGATTTCAGAGTAGTTTGCAGCAAAGGCACTTACATTCGTTCGCTAGTTTCTGATTTTGGAAAAGAATTGAACAACGGCGCTTATATGTCCAAACTTACACGTACGAGAAGCGGTAATTTTTTATTGAGCAGAGCTTATGAGCTCCCAGATTTGATTGCTTATCTTCGTGAAAAAAGAGAAGAAACAAAAGCAAATTCATTAACTGATGCAAAAGCTCAATAAAACCGATAGCAAACGCATGGCTAGGGAAATTCTTTTCATGTGCCTTGGCGTAATTTCAGCGTGTTTTGGGTTGAAAAGCTTTTTAATGCCAGAAGATTTTATCGATGGCGGAGTAACCGGTATTTCCTTACTGATAAGCACATTAACCAAATGGAACCTATCCTATCTTATCGTTATTATTAATATTCCATTTATTATTTTGGGATATAAACAAATAGGGAAAACTTTCGCACTTAAAACATCCATTGCCATCGCAGCACTTTCTTTAGGCTTAATTTTTATTCCATTTCAACCCATTACCCACGAAAAAGTTCTAGTCGCTTTTTTTGGCGGTTTCTTTTTAGGAGGTGGTATTGGTTTAGCAATGCGTGGCGGCTGTGTAATTGATGGAACAGAAGTTCTGGCTTTGTACATCAGTAGAAACAGTCAACTTACTGTAGGAAATATCATTTTCATCCTCAACATTGTGATCTTTCTCTTTGCAGCCTATTTCATCAATATTGATACTGCACTGTATGCCATCCTAACTTATTTATCTGCCACCAACACCATCGATTTTATTGTAAACCGATTGGAAGCTTATACTGGTGTTACTATAATTTCGGAAGAAAATGACAACATTAAAGCCTATATCATTAACGAAATGAAACGTGGTGTAACCATCTACAAAGGCGAAGGTGGATATTTGGAAAAGAAAGACATCGACATTATTTATACCGTAGTTACTAAGTTAGAATTGGGCAAACTGCAAGATAAAATAAACGAAATTGACCCAAATGCGTTTGTAGTACAACAACAAATTGCAGATTTAAAAGGCGGCGTGGTTAAACGCCAGGCTTTCCATTAAGATTAATTGTTTTGAAAATATACACTCAACTTTCGGAGTTTAAGAAATTAGCTAATGCTGTAGTCACCATCGGCACGTTTGATGGTGTACATTTTGGACATCAAAAAATTATCAAAAGGTTGTGCGAATTAGCAAAGTCATCAGGTGGAGAAAGTGTCTTACTTACTTTTTTTCCGCACCCGAGGATGATTATCGATCCTGAAAATCAGGAGTTGAAGATGATTAATACCATTGATGAAAAAGCGAAAATATTAGCTAGCTTAGGCGTAGACCACTTAATTATCACCCCTTTTACCAGAGATTTCTCGAACTTAAGTGCTAGCGATTATATCAAAAACATTTTGATAGATACCATTGGAACTAAGAAGATTATCATTGGTTACGATCACCGATTTGGTAAAGATAGATTAGGAAATATTCAGACGTTAGCAGAAAATGCAGAAGCTTTTGGATATAGTGTTGAAGAAATTCCTGAACAAGACATTAACGATGTTGCGGTAAGTTCTACTAAAATCAGAAAAGCATTGCTTGAAGACGATATTGCATTGGCAAATGAATATTTAGGCTACGCATTTTCTATTTACGGCCCCGTAATTAAGGGTGACAAAATTGGCAGAACCATTGGCTTTCCGACAGCAAATATTTTCGTGGCAGAAACCTACAAGCTTATTCCAGGAGATGGAATTTATGCGGTGACTGTAGAAATGGGCGAAGAGCAAAACCCGGAATCCTATAGGGGCATGGCCTACATTGGTCAGCGGCCAACAATTAACGGTATGACCAGAAATATCGAAGTGAATATTTTTGATTTTGACCGAGAAATTTATGGGCAGAACATCAAGATGAATTTCTTAGCTTTTTTAAGGCACGACGTAAAGTTCACCGGATTAGACACTTTAAAGCTACAGCTCCAAAAAGACAAAGAAGACACATTATCTTTTTTTGAAGGAAAATAACATTTTATTGTCTTTTTCGTTACCAGAAGCCGCTTAGTTTATTCCAACGCTTCAAAAAACCAACATTTTTTTGTAATTTGTGGGCTATGAAGTATGTGCTGCTGTTTTGTGTCTGGTTAACGTTATGTTATTCTTCGTTATCTGCTAGCGAAACACCTGTGTATGCACAAAAAGATTTGCGAACTAGTATCTGTGGCAGCATCAACAGTGGCAAAAGCAAAAAAGCTTCAATCTACAACAAAATCAAGCTTAATTTCACAAAAGTTAGAATGCTTTTTTCTCAAAGCATTCTACCAGATTTACCATTAAGCATTAAAACTAAGCCTGCTCTACCAGTGGTTAGTCAAACCATAGGATGGTCTATTTTTGAAAAATCTAGTTATCAATATATTTTCAGCTATTTATATTCCAAGCATGCCTTTTGGTGACATTGTTTTCATTCTGATGATCAAAATTTAAACAACCCAATAACATTTTTTTAGCTAAATGACACACTTACCTGTACTAATTGCAGATTTAGGACTGATACTTGCCGCTGGTGGTATTACCACTATTATATTCAAAAAAATTAAACAACCACTAGTTTTAGGCTACATCATTGCTGGACTTTTGGTTGGTCCACATTTCAAATTTATCCCTACTGTTTCAGATAATGCCAATATTACTATTTGGGCAGAAATTGGGGTAATTTTCTTGCTTTTCAGTTTAGGGCTCGAATTTAGTTTCAAAAAGCTGGTCAAAGTTGGTGGTTCCTCCTCTATAACTGCCTTAGTAGAAATTATTGGAATGTGTTTAATTGGCTACTTTGCTGGTAAGCTAATGGGCTGGAAAACCATGGATGCCATTTTCTTGGGCGCCGTTCTTTCCGTTTCCTCTACAACTATTATCATTAGAGCATTTGATGAACTGGGTGTAAAGCACAAAAAGTTTGCAAATCTTGTTTTTGGAGCCCTTATTGTAGAAGATTTAGCGGCCATCTTAATTATGGTATTGCTAACTACCGTTGCGGTTAGCCAGCAGTTTGCAGGAGCAGACATGCTAATTTCTATCCTTAAACTAAGTTTTTTCCTTATCCTCTGGTTTCTAGGTGGAATTTTCATCATCCCAACTTTCCTAAAACTTACCAAGAAATTGATGAACGACGAAATGCTCTTAGTTGTGTCGTTAGCATTGTGTTTAGTGATGGTGATTTTAGCGGTGAAGGTAGGCTTCTCTCCTGCCCTAGGTGCATTTATCATGGGATCTATTCTGGCAGAAACCACACAAGCGGAGAAAATTGAGCACCTCACCAAATCCGTAAAAGATTTATTTGGAGCAATTTTCTTTGTATCTGTAGGGATGTTGATTGATCCAAGTATTTTGATTGCTTACTGGAAACCAATTTTGATCATCACTGGTATCACTATTGTAGGTAAATTAATTACAACTGGTGGTGGTGCATTGCTTTCGGGCCAACCACTAAAAACTTCGGTACAAACCGGATTAAGTTTAACGCAAATCGGTGAGTTCTCTTTCATCATTGCCACTTTGGGCTTAAGCTTAAAAGTTACCAGCGAATTTCTTTATCCTATTACCGTAGCAGTATCAGCAATTACAACTTTTACTACGCCATATCTTATTAAATATTCAGAGAATTTTTACGGCTTTTTAGCAAAGATCTTACCTCAAAAATGGTTAGACGCTATCAGTAGATATAGTAGCAGTACCGAAGGTATAACTACCTTGAGCGACTGGAAAGTACTGTTAAGGGCTTACATTTTCAACACCATTATTCACTCGGTAATTATCATTGCAATTGTAGTATTAGCCTCTAGATATTTACATCCGTTTGTCGTTAAAAACATCACCAATGGTAGCAACGGTGTAATCATCAGCGTAATTGTATCTTTCATCATTATGTCGCCTTTTTTATGGGCACTTTCTATCAAGAGAATACAAAAGGTTGCCTACTCGCACCTTTGGTTAAATAAAAAATATACCCGCGGACCTTTAATTGCTATCGAAGTTTTTAGGATTGCACTGGGTATCTTTTTTGTAGGTTTTTTAATGTACGAGTTCTTTGATACTTGGGTTGCTGCGAGCATTGCCCTTGGATTAATCGTCGCAGTAATGGTGGTATTTTCCCGCAAACTGCAAAGCTTTTACGAGCGTATGGAGAACAGGTTTTTCTACAACCTTAACGCTAGAGAGACCGCTAAAAAACAGCCAGAAATTTTACCTTGGGATACTCACTTGTTAGAACTTACGGTAGCTCCAGAGTCTAAATTAGTAGGAAAAACATTGGTAGATTTAGCGGTAAGGGAAAAGTACGGAATTAACATCGCCATGATTGAACGTGGTAAAATCATGATACCTACACCGAAACGTGATGAGCGCTTGTATCCAAACGACAAAGTATTAGTAATTGGGACAGATGACCAGTTAGCGAGTGTAAAACATCTTTTTGAAGGCGATCATACAGAAATTGATGAAGATACAACATTCCCTAAACAGGATATGTCATTACAGAAGATAGTGATCAATAGCAAATCGCCCGTTTTTGGGCAAACCATTAGAGATAGCGGCATTAGGGAAAAAACGCAAGGCCTGGTTGTTGGTATCGAGAGGGATGGTCAGCGTATTTTAAATCCTGATTCTAATTTGGTTTTTGAGAATGAAGATATCGTTTGGATAGTTGGAAATAACAAACGTATTCCAGAATTGTTGAAATAGATAGAGAAGACTATATTTATTGTCAAATAACATTTGATGAAAAAAATAGACCAGGATAAAAGTGAGTTTTTGGATGAAATGCTAGACTATTGGCAATCGGAAAGGTTGTTGACAGATACCGACATCAATAGATTGAAAGAAAGTTATCAACCAAAAATTTTCGATTGGCGACGTTTGGCTCAATACTCCTTCTGGATTGCAATGGCTTGCGGAGTAATTGCCTTAAGTGCGTTACTGGTTGATAAATCGCTATTGGATTACCTTAAAAACCTCTACAACACACCTAACATTGTCATCAGTATAGTTTCTGCATTAGCCGCAGCTGGATGCTATATTTTAGGTGTTAGAAGAAAAAGGAAAAACCCGCAGAGTGTATTTAGCAACGAGGCAATTATCTTTTCAGGAGTGATGCTAACTGCAAATGCTATTGCCTATTTAGGGAAAGCTATCGACAATGGCAGCAACCATTTCTCATTATTGATTTTCTTCTCGGTCATCATTTATTTGACATTAGCTTACCTCTTCAAATCAAGATTGATTTGGGCCTTTGCACTACTGGCTCTGGGCGCCTGGTTTGGCACAGAAACTGGCTACCTTTCTAAATGGAATTGGTATTTCTTGGGGCTTAATTATCCTTTGCGTTTCGTTTTCTTTGGCTTACTATTAACGGCATCATCTTTACTTTTAAGGAGAAGTAAACAATTAGCTTATTTCTTCGATATTACCTACTTCGCCGGTTTACTATACTTATTCACCTCATTGTTACTCCTTTCTATATTTGGCAATTATGGCACTTTGGAAGAATGGTATATCATCAAACAAATTACACTCTTTTACTGGGCAATTATTTCAGCCGTAATATGCGTGCTGGCAATTATTATCGGGCTAAAACGTAATGATGCCATGCTTAGGGAATTTGGGATTATTTTCCTGTTCATCAACCTATACACCCGCTATTTCGAATATTTCTGGGATAGCTGGCACAAAGCGGTTTTCTTTATGATACTCGGTGTTTCGTTTGTACTCATTGGTCGCAAAGCAGAAAAAATTTGGAGTGGAGAATTTATAAGTAAATAATGATTGAGGGGTCATTGTTAATGATTAATTGTTGATGGTTAATGGTTTTATAGTTGCAGCGCCGCTATTTAATTGATTATTGGTACTTGTTTATTTCTCAAATCATTGGTGCTTGGGTATTGGTCATTTTCATGATTATCATTAACAAATAACATGACCTCCGTCATAAAAACAAAAGCGCAATAAGCCGTATCTTTGAGCATTAAACTTCAGTAAATGGCATTGGCAGATATCAGCACAATAGAAGATATTCAATTATTGGTAAACACTTTCTATTCGCGAGTAAGGGAGAACGAATTATTGGGTCCAATTTTTAATGAAAGAATTGGCGATAGATGGGCGGAACACTTAGAAAAGATGTATCGCTTTTGGCAAACTGTACTTTTGGAAGTTCATACTTATACAGGAAGTCCGTTCCCTCCGCATGCCAAATTACCTGTAGAAGCTTTACATTTTGATACTTGGCTGCAAATATGGAACGGCACTTTAGATGAGTTTTTTGCTGGAGAAAAAGCCAGCGAAGCTAAATGGAGAGGCTACAAAATGGCAGAAATGTTTATGTATAAAATTGAGTATTACCGTAACAACGATGCGAAACCGCTGCTTTAAGTTATCCATTGTTTTTTCTTTTCTTGATACTAGATACTAAATACTTGCTACTAAAATGAAGTCTAAAGTAGAACAGCCCATTGCACTTATTTGCTCCTTTACTTGGATAGGTTTTGTGTGTGCCATTAGTTTTTTAGAAGCTTGGTTAAAGTTTAGAGCTCCAGGTGTTACGTTACCTATTGGTTTAGGCATAGGCCGATTAGTATTTGCGGCATTAAACAAAGTGGAATGGGTATTTGCAGTAGCAATTTTGATTAGCAACATTAGGGTTGTAAAAAAGATTAGCATTAGCCCTTTCTATATTTTGGTGGTTATAGTATTGATTTTACAAACCGTTTGGCTGCTACCAGCTTTAGATGCTAGAGCAGAACTTTACATTCAAGATAAACCTGTTGCGCATTCGTACCTTCACTTATACTATGTAATTGCTGAAGGAATTAAGATTATTTCCCTTTTTATTTTCGGAACGCAGTTGTTTAAGTTGGAGAAGGTGTAAGCTAACGAACATCTTCTTTGCGTCATTTAGCGAATACTCAGCATTACTTTGCGGTTAAGATACAAACCGCGAAGAAAGAGAAGGGTTTCGCAAAGACCGCAAAGTGACAGTAACAACCTTTGTAGATTAAACCTGATGGAAGCGGATATATTTTTTGATGCGTCATTTCGAACGCAGTGAGAAATCTGTTTAATAGAAGAGTTAACCATAAGATTTCTCCCTTCAGTCGAAATGACGGAATGAGTTAACAAAAAGATAGTAGCGAACAGCAGGGCTGAAATTTCCGATGAAAAAGTGTAGCACCTTTTCAAATAAAATTACTACCCAAAATGAATAACTATTTGCTTAATGACTAAATAAAGTGCCAAGCAATAAAGAAATATCGCAATACATTTATTAATCAATCGGCTGCTGAGCGTGAATTTTTCTTGAATAAATTTGGCAAAATGCGCATAACCGAACAGTGCTAATGTAGAACCAACGCCAGAACCTAAACTAAATATAATCAAGGACGGATAGCTGGTGGTGATCCATTCGTGTAAGATAACATAATTACCAAAAAATAGCCAAAATGGTATCTGTACAGGGTTTAAAACCCCTAAAATAACGCCGTATAGTACACTTCCTTTCCTGCTATCTTCGGCTGCTTTAGGTTGATGAACCTGATCACGATTTTTCCAGGCTAAAGTTCCCATTACTATCAAAAGAATGATCATGAAAACATCTACCAAAAAGCTTAACTGGAAATTACCAACCTTAATCGTATCGATATCTACATCGCTAGAAATCCAACGGGCAAAACGCATCATGCCGAAGGTAAAAAACACCTCAACAATTGAAAAGGCAAGTATAAATCCCCAAGCTTGGCGCATGCCCCTATTAATGGTAAGCTGTGCCAAAGTGAGATTAATATTTCCCGGTGGGATGTATCCCATCGCGTTAAGCGCAACGCCAATTAGGAATGTGATTACGAGCATTAATAGATTGATATATTGTTAATTTTTTTCATTGTTTGGTTTTAGTAATTGTAAGGTTTTATTGTTGATCTCACCTCTCAAATTTAAGCCAAATGTGCTTTTAAAAATTGGCCGGTGTAAGAGTTTTCTACCTTCAACAAATCTTCTGGTTTACCCTCAAAAACTACGTTTCCACCTTTATCTCCCCCTTCTGGACCAATGTCTATTACCCAATCTGCACACTTAATCATGTCCATATTATGCTCTATAACAATTACCGTGCTACCTTGTTCTATCAAAGTATTTAGTGCTTTCAATAATTTTTTGATGTCGTGGAAATGCAAACCTGTAGTTGGTTCATCGAAAATGAAAACCGCCTTTTGTGCATTGTTTCCCTTAATTAAAAACGATGCTAATTTGATACGCTGCGCCTCGCCACCCGATAAGGTATTTGAAGATTGCCCCAAGTGAACATACCCCAAACCAACATCAACCAATGGTTGCAGCTTAGCCATTATTTTAGTTTCTTTCGCAAAAAACTCAACAGCTTGGTCAATGGTCATATCTAAAATATCAGATACGTTTTTATCCTGATAAGTAACATCTAACACCTGTTGTTTAAAGCGTTTTCCTCCGCAAGCTTCGCATGGTAAATAAATATCGGCCATAAATTGCATTTCTATTTTCACTTCGCCTTCGCCCTGACAAACATCGCAACGACCACCCTCTACGTTAAATGAGAATGCTGCTGGCTTTAAACCTGCTGCTTTTGCTGCTGGCAAACCAGAGAATAATGCTCTTACATCGTCCCAAGCTTTTACATAAGTTACAGGATTAGAACGTGACGACCTTCCGATTGGGTTTTGGTCTACCATTTCTACCTGTTGTACCAAGTCGATGTTTCCAAAAATACCATCGTAAGAACCCGTTTGTTCGCCAGCATAATTACCAATAGCCTTCTGCAAAGCAGGATATAAAATTCGTTTGATTAAGCTCGTTTTTCCAGAACCCGAAACACCCGTTACGCAAGTAAAAATACCCAGAGGGAATTTAACATCCACGTTCTTCAGGTTATTTTCTCTAGCTCCTTTAATTAAAATATGGTCCTTCCAGTTTCTGCGTTTTTTAGGGATTTCTATACTATCCAGTCCTGCTAAATATCTTCCTGTAAGTGATTTTTTGTCTTTAATGATTTGATTGTAAGTACCGCTGAAAACTAAATTCCCACCTTGTGTACCCGCTTCAGGGCCTATGTCAATTAAATGGTCGGCAGCTTTCATCATTTCTTCTTCGTGCTCTACCACCAAAACGGTGTTTCCAACGTTTCTTAACGACTCCAGCACACCAATTAAACGGTGCGTATCTCGAGGGTGCAAACCGATACTTGGCTCATCTAACACGTAAACAGACCCTACCAAGCTACTGCCTAGCGAGGTTGCCAAGTTTATACGCTGACTTTCGCCACCAGATAAGGTGTTTGATAAACGGTTTAAGGTTAAATAACCCAGACCAACATTATTGAGATATAAAATACGGCTGCTGATTTCTGCCAATAAACGCTTAGAAATTTTCTGCTCGTTTGAAGTTAATTCTAAACCTTCGAAGAATGGCAAAATGGTAGAAAGTGGCATTAAAACCAATTCTAAGATTGATTTACCCCCAACTTTAACGTAAGAAGCATCTTTACGTAAACGAGTTCCTTTACAATCTGGGCAAGTTGTTTTTCCGCGGTAACGCGACAACATTACCCTGTATTGAATTTTGTAGGTTTGCTCTTCCAGTTCCTTAAAGAAATCATCCAGGCCTCTGAAATATTTATTACCTGTCCAAAGTAATTGCTGTTGCTTCTCGGTTAAGTCGCTGAAAGGTCTGTGAATTGGGAAATCGAACTTGTCTGCATTTTTGATGAAAGCTTTTAGCCAATCGCCCATTTTTTCGCCACGCCAAGGTGCAATGGCACTATCGTAAACACTTTTACTTTTATCCGGAACTACCAAATCTTCGTCGATACCAATTACATTTCCATAACCTTCACAACGTTTACAAGCACCATAAGGATTATTGAAACTGAAGAAATTTGGTGTAGGTTCTTCGAATTTTAAATCGTCTAACTCAAATCTATCGCAGAAGAAAGTGCGTTTCCCGTCATTTTCAATATAGCAATCGCCTTTACCTTCAAAGAAAGCAGTTTGTGCAGAATCTGCGATGCGACTAATGGTTTCATCGTCTTTTGCCACCACAACACGGTCAATTAAAATGAAAACCTGGTCTGCTTCTGTCAGCTCTTTATCCTTAACGGTATCGTCTTCTAAAATAGCTTCGATCTTACGTACTTCTCCTAAATAAGAAACACGTAAAAAGCCTTTTTGCAGTAAAATAGCTAGTTCTTCTTTTAGCGTTCTATTATTTTGAGGGTGCAATGGACTGAAAATAGTAACCACTTCATCATCTGCCAATGCCGCAACAAAATCTACCACAGTACTTACAGTATCTTTTTTCACTTGCTCGCCCGAAATTGGGGAATAAGTTCTACCGATACGCGAATAGAGTAATTTTAAATAATCGTAAATTTCTGTAGAGGTACCAACCGTAGAACGAGGGTTTGAGGTAATTACTTTCTGCTCGATAGCGATAGCTGGAGCAATTCCTTTGATATAATCTACATCCGGCTTGTTCATGCGCCCCATAAACTGGCGGGCGTAGGCCGATAAGCTCTCTACGTATCTTCGCTGCCCTTCGGCATATAGCGTATCAAAAGCTAGTGATGATTTCCCTGAACCAGACATGCCCGTAATAACCACAAATTTGTTCTTTGGAATAGCTACATCAACGTTTTTAAGGTTGTGTACCCTAGCGCCTTTAATGATGATATGTTGATGCGGATCTTTCTCTAATTCCTTGCTCATTGATTACCTCTCGAATAATTTACAAAGATAAGTTATAATTTGAAAAGTTATGTCTTCAAAGTCTGATGATATCATTAACTAACTTAAAACCTTTAATTCTATTGGTACAGAATTTGTCATAAATATCCTACGTTACATTTTGGGCATTTAGACGCTGATTTGAAACTTTTATGTTAGATACACCATTGACTTTTCGATTGTTTATTTCATGTTTTTACATTTTTTAACAATTTAATTCTTTGAATATCACAAAAAAGTGTTTCTTTTGAAATTGTAACACAAGAACAATCATCATTCACTAACAAAAAAATAAAAGGAGAAAAGCTATAGATTAAAAATTTACGTGTTTATTATTTAATAAAGATGGGTTTAATCAAACACACTCCTATGAAGTTACAACAGGTTAGTGATCAGGATTTGGTGAAGTTATATATCGGTGGCGACGAAAGCGTAATCGAGGAACTTTTACGTAGGCACAAATCCAAAGTTTTCACTTCAATTTATTTATTGGTTAAGGATCAATATCTGGCAGAAGATATTTTTCAGGATGCCTTTATCAAAGTAATTAACACCTTGCGCTCTGGCCGTTATAATGAAGAGGGTAAGTTTTTACCATGGGTGATGCGTATTGCGCATAACTTGGTGATCGATTATTTTAGGAAGGAGAAACGTACACCTACCATTACCAGTGCGGATGGCACAGATGTGCTTAACCTGATCCAAATTCATGAGGAAAGTGCGGAAGAACGTATGTTGCGTGAGCAAACACATACCGATTTGCGTAAGATGATACAGTTTTTGCCAGATGAGCAAAAAGAGGTGTTAATTATGCGCCACTATGCAGATTTAAGCTTTAAAGAAATTGCTGAGCTTACCGATGTGAGTATCAATACTGCTTTGGGACGTATGCGCTATGCTTTAAGCAACCTTCGTAAAATGATGAATGTAAAAGAGGTTAGCGTTAGCCGAGGATAATCACAAAAATATTACAATAACTATTCATGTTGTATAACTTACACTAACACTAATTAAACTAATATTTAACCTACAATTGATATTAATTTTTAAAAAAATTAGAATTAACTATAATATGTGATAAAATAAAGGTGTGTTGCCAGCGTTTACAATCTAAACAAAAAGATATAAATGCGTATGACAAAAACCTTTACTCAAACCAACTTAAAAAACCTATCAAAATCTAAGGCTTTGGAACAGGGAGATTCTTCTGACCAGAACTTTTACAAAACCATCAAACCTAAGTTAGATGAGTTATTTAAAGAGCCTTCGGAAGAAACGATAGCAAAGATTTTAAAGCACGCTCAAAAGCGTTAAGTAAAAGTCCCGACACAAAATCGGGACTTTTATTATTTTAAGACACAATTAACCCTACGCTGACAATACCCTAAAATAAATTCGGCTACCTTTGCTTAGTGTAAACAAAACACTAAGAATGTTAATTGACAAAAAATTAATCCCCCTTACCCTTGGTGGTCTCGGCATAGGCATTACAGAATTTGTAATGATGGGCCTGCTGCCAGATATCGCCAAAGATCTTTCCATTACTATTCCAGAAGCTGGACATTTGATTTCTGCCTATGCTTTAGGTGTAGTTGTTGGCGCACCATTATTGGCTATCATTGCTGCAAAATATCCGCCTAAGTATATATTGCTTTCTCTGATGGGTCTATTTACCCTTTTTAATGCCATCTCTGCTTTTGCACCAAGCTACACTACCTTATTTATCGCAAGATTTTTTTCGGGCTTGCCTCATGGTGCTTTTTTTGGAGTAGGCTCTGTAGTTGCCAGTCGCATTGCACCAAAAGGAAAAGAAGCACAGGCAGTTTCATTAATGTTTGCAGGCTTAACAATCGCCAATTTGTTTGGTGTACCTCTGGGCACTTTTGTAGGTCATAATTACTCATGGCGATATTCATTTGCTATTGTAGCTGTGGTAGGTATCATCACTTTACTAAGCCTTAAATATTGGCTTCCGTTTCTTCCTGCGCCTAAAAACAAAAATTTAAAAACAGAATTGAGCTTTTTTGCTAAACGTGAAGCTTGGATCATCATTTTAATGATTTCTATTGGAACTGGCGGTTTATTTTGTTGGATAAGTTATATTAATCCATTAATGACCAAAGTGGCCGGTTTTGCCGAAAGTAGCGTTACCTATATTTTAATGCTTGCTGGCTTTGGTATGTTAGTAGGAAATTTTGTTGGCGGCTACTTAGCCGATAAGTTTTCACCAGCTAAGGCTTGCGTGTCGCTTTTGTTAGCGATGTGCTTGATTCTAGTCATTGTATTCTTCGTATCTATCAATCCAGTATTGGCTTTAGTGACTACGTTTTTAACTGCAGCAATTGCATTTGCTTCGGCAGCGCCAATTCAAATGTTAATGATTAGAACAGCTAAAGATTCGGAAATGATTGCAGCATCGGCTAGTCAAGCAAGCTTTAATATTGGCAATGCTTTGGGAGCACTATTTGGCGGTTTGCCATTGGTTTACAATTATACTTACAACTATCCATCGCTAGTTGGTGCTGGAATGGCGTTAACGGGTTCGTTTTTTGCTTTTTGGTTAATTAGGAGATTTGCCAAAACGAAGGCTGAACAAAGTTTTAATAATGCAGCGGCTTAGATTTTTTTGTAGAAGCTTATTTAGCTTAAATCACATAAGGAATATAAGTACATTTAAATTTTGAAAAATGCGTCATTGACGACTACTTATAAAAAAGCGGAGTAAACTGTAAGTCTATTCCGCTTTTTAAATCTTATCGAGATTTTCTAATTAAATACCTTCACCTATTCTTCCTTCTTATCAGGCACGAAACTCATCGATACTGAATTTACACAGTGACGCGTATTTTTTGCAGTTAAAAACTCACCTATAAATACGTGGCCCAAGTGGGCATCGCAGTTAGCGCAAACTATTTCAGTACGCGAGCCATCAGCATCTGGAATACGTTTTACAGCACCTTTAATCTCGTCATCAAAAGCTGGCCAGCCACAGTGCGCATCAAACTTACTGTCCGATTTATATAAGGGTGCATTGCATCTTTTGCAGATATAAGTACCTTTTTCGAAAAACTTATCGTATTTACCAGTGCCAGGATATTCTGTTCCTTTGCCAACGATGATACGTTCTTCTTCCTTAGTTAATTTATTCCATTCCATTTTTTTCGTTGTTTTTGAGACTGTGTTAGACGCTTGTTTTTTTTCTTCGTTCTGCTTCTGTGCACAGGCAGACACACTTGTTGCGATTAACAGTGCTAAAGCTACAAATGTTTTAGGGGCTATTAATTTCATACCATCATTGTTTTATTGATATACGTAAGCGCAATACGTTTAGATTTCTCGGTCGCCTCATACAAATATAACCAATAAACGTTTTTAGATTTTCATGTGGAAGTAAGGATTTTAAAGCTGCCTTATAGTTTAATATTCCCAAGTTCCGTAAAGTACTGCAACCTTTTTACGATTAGCAATGTAACTATCAAATCCATTTGCATCGTCGAACATAATCACCTGTCCATTACAGTTATAAACATCGTAAACCTTACTTGAAACCGCTTGGTTAACCTGTATAATTTCGTTGTCTTTATACTTATAAAGCACTACTCCATTCGATTCAGACCCGCCAGTAAACAATTTAACTTTTTGATTTAGCCAAGTTAAATTTTGTATTGGGTTGATAACACCGCAGGCAGTAATATCATCCTTTTTAGATTTTTACAAGATACAAATAGAGAAATTAATAAAATGAGCGACAAATATTTCTTCATAGTCTATTGACAATTAAACCAACTCATCTAAGATACAAAATACCCGTTTAACAAAAAAAGCGCCCCGACTTTACGTCGGGGCGCTTTTCTAAAAATATATTTTGTCGAGACTATTTTTTCAACAAAGCAGCCATAGCAGCACCAATCTCAGCTGGACTTTCTACTACCGTGATACCGCACTCACGCATAATTGCCATTTTTGCAGCAGCTGTATCATCAGCACCACCAACAATAGCACCAGCGTGACCCATTCTACGTCCCGGAGGCGCAGTTTGACCAGCGATGAAACCTACAACTGGCTTAGTACCGTGTTCTTTAATCCAACGAGCAGCTTCAGCTTCCATACCACCACCAATTTCACCAATCATGATGATACCTTCAGTTTCTGGATCGTTCATTAACAACTCTACCGCTTCTTTAGTAGGTGTACCAATAATTGGGTCACCACCGATACCGATAGCCGTAGTAATACCCAAACCAGCTTTCACTACTTGGTCTACCGCTTCGTAAGTTAAAGTACCAGATTTAGAAACTACACCAACAGTACCTTTTTTGAAGATAAAACCTGGCATGATACCAATTTTAGCCTCATCAGCAGTAATTACACCTGGGCAGTTAGGACCGATTAAACGGCAATCTTTATCTGCAATATAAGATTTTACAGCAATCATATCCTTTGTAGGGATACCTTCTGTAATACAAACAATCACTTTAATACCACCTTCAGCAGCTTCCATAATGGCATCAGCAGCAAAAGCAGGAGGTACAAATATAATAGACACATCGGCACCAGCTTTATCTACAGCATCTTTAACCGTGTTAAACACAGGTTTGCCTAAATGTTCTTGACCGCCCTTGCCTGGAGTTACTCCACCAACAACGTTCGTACCGTAAGCTATCATTTGCTCAGCGTGGTAAGTACCTTCATTACCAGTAAAGCCCTGAACAATTACTTTAGAATTTTTATTTACTAAAACACTCATTGTATCTATTTTTTTGTTGCAAACTTAAACTAAATGCAACGGAATGTCAACTGCAAAAGCATATTATTTACTAACTAGTCAATTCTTTACAAATCATCGGCTCTTGTTTAGCTTTAATGATTTCGCTTAGTTTATACTGTAAGTCGGTCTTAATCACAAAACCATCTCTAACCAAATATTTTCTACACGTCAAAAGTCGTGTTGCCAAAAATGCTACAATTTAACTTTCAAACCGTTTATCCCAACTTTAAACCATTTTTGATCTTCGTAAAAGGCACCTTCATGCTGTCCTTTATGCTGGTTAACATCAACACCCAAAACTTTTCCATTATAATAAAAACCAACATTAGTTGGGATAATAGTATGGCCAACAATAATTCTCTTCACATTGTAGATGGCTAGAGTTTCGTCTACTTCTGCTTCGGTAGCTTTTGGCTCAACAAAGTACCCCCTGTACCAAAACAAAGATGACCTAGTCCCATCGAAGAGTTTCCAAATTCTCTCATCCTTAAATAAGTCTTTTTTCTTGGCCTTGTCGTAGAATGGTCTGGCACTATCATTAATTTGTTTTAAGCTCAGCCCTAGTTTATTGATTTCTGGTGCTACACCTGCATGCAAGCAAAGGTTATCTCCAATTTTTTCAATTAGATTTTTACTACGCAGCCACCGTCCCAATTCAGAACTACTGCTATACAAATGCATATAATCCACCTCCATCAACTCCGCATTTAGCAAATATTTTTTTTCCAAATAACGCAGGTCGCCACTAAGGTTCATGATATCATGATTACCTAAAATTGTATGTACGTAGCCTCCCTTTGCTTTTGCATCTTGCTCTAGTTTATAAAGTAGCCAAATGGTTTCCGTTACATAACTGCCTCTATCAAACAAGTCCCCACAAATCACCAAGTGTCCCTTTCCGAAAGTCCAATTATAACGTTCGTCTATGACCTTGTTAGCCAGCAAAAGCTTTCTTAATGCTTCGAATTCGCCTTCTATATCAGAAAGCACCAATATCTTTTCTGGTTGTTTAAACGAAACAGGTTCATTTTTAATAGGCTGCAATTTCACAGAAAAATCCCACTCTGGATGATTAGAAAAACTTATCCTCACTGGAATGTTCTTCTTTTCATTTTCAGAAAATTGTTGCTTACTCAACTTTCGCTTTCCAGTTGTTTTATCAACCAAAATACTTCTTACAACAATTTTACTCTCTTCATAGGTAATGTAGGGACCATCGTTTTCATTCCCTGTGAAATTACTGGCCATCGCAAATTGCGATGCCAGTAATAAAAAAGCAGCTATTATAACTCTCATTTAATTTATCTATTGTTTGTATGCATCATTCTGATCCATATTAGGATTTGCATTTGTTTCCGCTAATGGAATTGGTAATACAATTTTATTAGAATTTGCCGGAATTGCAATAGTTAGACCACCGGTACGATATTTAGTAAACGCCAATTTATGACGAGTTAAATCAAACAAACGATGACCTTCGAAAGCAAACTCCTTACGATTTTCTTCTAAAATTAAAGTTTGTAAAGCAGTTCCGGTAGCCGTTGTAGTAGCTTTTGAAGCATCAGCACGTTTGGCCACCACATCTAGATCGGCTGCAGCCAATGCATCTTTACCTGTTTGTTTAGCTCTAGCTTCAGCACGTATCAAGTAAACTTCAGACAATCGAATTACTTTTACCCCTTCTTCGAAAGTGTTGATGTTATTATATTTTGTTATAAGATTTGCTGGATTTTCTGCATTCGATCTACTTCCTCTTGTCATAAAACCTCTTCTTACGTCTGTAGCAGTATAACCGTTATACAAATCGTCGGTTGCTAAACCGTCACCATAGCTAGAACCTTGAAACAGGAATGCAGCTAAACGGTCCGTACCTAGGTTACTAGTGCTATTATAAACTACTTCAAATATGGCTTCGCTATTATTTTGTGTTCTGAAGTTAGTTGAGCCACTTACCAAGTTTGCATTAGTTAACAAAGTATATCTATTTGGGCTTATTACATCAGTAGCCATTAACTCAGCATTTTCCCAATCTTCCATATATAGATAAACTCTGGCTAACAAAGCCTTTGCTGCGTAATGACTTATATGGCCTTTGTTAGATGCGGTAAATCCAACCGGTGTAGTCGGCATTAATGTAATAGCTTTTTTCAAATCATCAACTATTTGCGTATAGCCTTCTTTTACGGTGTTTCTTTTAGGATTAATGATATCTTCTTTACTCGTACCACTTTTAGTGAGCACAGGCACACCCAGATGTGTTGCTCCAGCCGTAGCGTTATAAGGCAATGCGTATAGTCGCAACAAGTCGAAATGAGCTAATGCCCTAACGGTGTAAGCCTCGCCAATTAAATGACTTACTTCAGGTTGCTCGCTGGTAGGCACTGTTAATTTTTCGCCTTTGGCAATAATGATATTTGCATTTACAATAGCTCGGTACAAAGTATTCCAAGTTCCAGAAGCTGTACCATCATTGGTAAGCGTAGTATATAAATCATAAGTGGTATATCTGCCAGAGTTTCTACGACTGATATACATATTGTCTGACATTACATCTGGCAAGACAACCATGCTGCGACCGTAATAAGCTGCACTCTGTAACATAGTATAGGTACCCATCATTGCAGCTTTAGTGGTAGGTAAATCTACAACTACTAAATCTACCGCTTTCTGTTGCTCTGGATCAATTTCCAAAAAATCTTTTTTACAGGCTGCCAATGATAATGTAATCAAAACCAAACCCAATATTTTATGTATTTTTTTCATTTCAATTTCTATTAAAGATTAAAACTTGACATCTAGGCCCAATAAAGCTGTTCTGTAAACAGGGATGTTTTTGTCTGCAAAACCATCTATACCAACTTCTGGATCAAACTTAATTCTATCGTCTTTGATGTAGGTAAATAAGTTATTAGCCCTGAAATAAAGGTTAGCACTTGATAGTTTTGCGTGCTTGATCCACTTTGTGGGCAATTGATAGCCTAGCGTTAGCTCGCGAAGCCTCACGTAATCACCATCGTACAAAAACCTTGTAGACTGCTGTCCAGAAGCACCTGATTGAGTTCCTAAATAAACAATTTTAGGGTGCAATGTCACATCTCCTGGTTTTTGCCATCTGTTCTCGTAGGTATAGCGTGTCATTTTTGCCGTTGGCGCAAAACCTAAAGAGCCATCTGAAGTACCGCTAGCACCATAATTATCGTAGGTTTTATTACCAAAAGTAAAATAGAATTGGAAGCTTAGTGAAAAGCCTTTATAACTGAAACTATTGGTTAAACCTCCAAAAAAATCTGGCAATGCACTCCCCTGATTAAAAGGTTTGGCTAAACTATAATTTGTAGTAGTAGCGGTTTTAGTTGCATCGGTATACCACAATGCCTCTCCATTAGCTGGATCTACGCCAGCGTATCCAGGATAATAGATCTGATAAAAATCTCCGCCCTGAAATTTATTGTAACCACTACCTACAATTGGAGCATTTAACTCAGTGATTTCATTTTTCATTGTGGAGATATTAAAACTTGTTCTCCATTCAAAGCCATCGCCTTTTGGCTGAATATTGATGCTATTTAATTCTAGCTCCAGACCACTATTTTTGATGGCGCCAACGTTATCTAGGTAACTCGTTAAACCATTGGTTGCAGAAATTGGACGGCTTAGCAGTAAACCAGAACTTTCTCGCGAATAATATTCGAAAGTACCTGTTAATTTATTTCTAAGAATACCAAAGTCTAAACCAATATTAAAGGGCTTATTTTTCTCCCAGGTTAAAAGGTTATTACCATAATTTGAAAAAATTAAACCTGGGGCATTATCATAGGCTGTTGCGGTATAAAGCGCTCTCGATGCAAAATTTCCGATATCTTGATTGCCGTTTACACCGTAACTTGTACGCAGGCGCAGGTCTGAAAAAGCTTTTTGGTTTTGCATGAAATCTTCTTTTACGATATTCCATGACAAACCTAACGACCAGAAATTACCAAAACGTCTGTCGGAACCAAACCTAGATGAACCATCTCTACGGAACGAGGCACTTAAGTAATATTTAGACTGATAATCTGCTGAAGCATTCAAAAAAACAGAATTTAAGGAGTTTGCGGTAGCATTCTGCCCTCCATCCATTAAAATTGACGCATTATCTAACGTGTAGGTGTTTGGTAAGAAATTACGTCTCTGAACAAAATTTCCAGTTTCGGTTACTTTTTGCGCTTCATAGCCCAGATAGGTTTTCAAGCCAACATCTCCAAATGTTTTGTTGTAGCGAAGAATAGCCGTATTTACCCAATTTGTAGCACGGTCGGTGCTCGACGTAGCCCTGCCGCCGTCTGTACGTGAAGTTCCAACACCAGACTTATTATATTCAAAATCTTCTCCGTAAAGGAAGTTAATATTCGATTGACTTTCAATCGACAAATCGTTAGTAAAATTGTATTTAGCTAAGAAATTACCCAATAACGCATAAGCCCTTCTGGTGGTATAGCTCTCTTTAACCTGCGCAACTGGATTATACCTATTGAAATAACTGAAATCGTAAGTTCCATCGTCATTATAAGCTCTTAAAAATGGTTGGGTTAATGCATACATCCTAACAGGATTACCAAACGTACTTCCATCTGCTTGCGTATTGTTATTACGATTGTTTACTTGTAAACCGCCAGAAACAGAAAATTTTTCAGATACTTGATTACTTAATTTAATACTTGCAGTACTTCTATCGAAATCACTTCCTAAAACCGGAGCTTTTGCTACGTAATGGCTCCCTGAAATATAGAATTTTGTCTTTTCATTACCACCGCTTATAGAAACATCTGCTTGAGTATGATTGCCTGTGCGTGTCAACAAGTCAAACCAATCAGTATTAATATTTGGATTTACACCCTGTGAGGCAATTTCTGCAGCGAAGGTATTTGGGTCATTACCTTTATTTACCCATCCCTCTTTCAGTAGCTCTATCATTTCTGAAGTATTCAGTAGTTCGCTACCCTTAATTTGAACGATATTATTTACACCTGATTGTACAGAAGCAGAAATCACAGTTTTACCTGCTTTACCAGTTTTTGTAGTTACCAAAACTACACCGTTAGCAGCTCTTGAGCCATAAATAGATGCGGCTGCTGCATCTTTCAAAACGGTTACACTTTCTACATCGTAGCTATTTAAACCAGAAACCTGTTCAGCGTCTATAGGAATTCCATCAACCACATATAAAGGGCTGCTACTCGCACTTACAGAACCAATACCACGAATACGCACATTTGGCACTGCACCAGGTTGGCCAGAACCATTGGTAGAAACAACACCTGCAATATTTCCCTGTAAGCTTTCTTGTAAACTTGCCCTAGGCGCCCCATTTATTACCTGACCTTTTATTTCTTTTGCAGAACCTGTAAACGATGCCCTTGTTTGTTTACCATAAGCTACCACCATTACTTCATCTAGGTCTTGTGTAGATGCGGTAAGTGTGATATTTCTAGTGAAAGTATTTTCCGTTACCTCTATTACCTGAGTAAATCTATTAAAACCGATGTAACTGGCACTCAAGGTGTATGAGCCGCTCGCAGGTACAGAAAAACTAAAATCACCATTTTCTTTAGAAGCGGTGGCTTGATTAAAATTTTTGCCAACTAAAACCACATTTACACCTGGTACCGGTAAGCCTTTATCATCTAATACTTTTCCCTTTACTATAGTAGCTACATACGCTACTTTTGCAGCAATACTTTCAGATTGGACTTCACCTTCCCTTTTCTTCAATAGAATGGTTTTGCCAATTACCTTAAAATCAATTGGTAACTGCTTAGAAAATTCTTTCAATACGGTTTCGAGGGAAGCATTACTTACACTTAAGGTAATTTTTGTAGAACGCACATCTTTATTGTCGTAGAAAAAAGCGTAACCAGTTTGTTTTTTTATTGTAGATAAAACCTTTTCGAAGGGTGCATTTTTTTCTTTGAGTGTAATTTGGCTAAAACTAGCATTTGCCTTAAACAATGCTAAAAAAAGCAAAATCGTAGTCAGTTTCATAGTTAGTAGTAGTTTTTGTGGAAGCCATGCTTTACACATGGCAATAGTAATCGTATTAAAATTCATACTTTTGTTTGTTAGGTTAATTCCTTTAATAATTCGCAAGATTGTTTTTCCAGAATCTGGATTGGGGTTAATTCGGCATTTCCGCAGTCGTGCGCCAACACTTCTGCGGATTTTTTATGCCTACTAACCTAGATTTTTAAGTAGTTTTTGATCATAATTATTGGTTTGTTGGTTTCTGATTTATTTTTTAAGGAGTTACTATAATTGTTTTACCTTCCGTGCGGAAATGAACTTTGTAGAAACTCAAAATTTCAAATACTTGTTGCAAATTAAGATTGCGATGTATTTCTCCAGAAAACTGCCTGTTTGGCATCTGTCCTTCGTATTCAACTTCTACGTCATACCACCGTGAAATTGACTTCATCACATTTTTGATATCAGCATCTTTGAATAAAAAAACACCATTTTTCCAGGCTATTGCCTCTTCTGCATTTACCGTAGTTACATTTAATCCCTGCTTACCAATATTGCTTTGCTCACCAGGATTAAGTACCACGGTTTTTCCATAGTCTTTTATTAGATGGCTTACTTTCACCGAACCTTCTAATAAGGTTGTTTTATGTATGTCTTCATCTTTATAAGCATTAACATTAAAATGAGTTCCTAAAACTGTGACTGTCTGCTTATCTGCCAATACCACAAATGGTATATTTCTATTTTCTAAGGTTTTTGCTACCTCAAAGTAGGCTTCCCCAGTTAAGGTTACCCTACGTTCCTTTCCAGTAAAAAAAGTTGGATATTTTAAAGATGATTCTGCATTGAGCCAAACCTTGCTTCCATCGGGAAGATGAACTTGATATTGCCCGCCTTTGGGGGTCGCAACAGTGTTAAATGTAGGCTCGGCTCCTTGTCTATCTTTTAAAGAGTAAATCAGCTGCCCATCTTTTGTTTTTGTAACAATAATTCCACTTTGTTCAACTAATTTACCATTTGCGGCATTATCTAGCGTGATGACATCTCCATTGGCTAAAGTTAATGTAGCACGGTTGCCTCCAGGTTTAATGTTTTCTGCTTGTGCTTGCTGCGTTATCTCGTTTGTTTTAACTCGATAGAGGAATAGCGACAGGCCAGCAACCAGTAGAACAACTCCTGCGATTGCAAGCCGCGTCCATACGAAAGTTTTTTTAGGCTTTGGATCTGTAACTGCAGTGATGTCATTCCAAACTTGCGCTAAATTTCTTTCGAGTTCCTCTTCTTCAAAATTTAGATTTGATTCGGCTGCGAGCTTAACATACCATTGGTCGAGCAATTGCTTCTCAACGGGATTAAGCGTACCCAATTTGTATTTTTCTAATAGCTTTTCAGCTTCTTTTATGCTCATGTTATCCAAAGATTTTCGCCATCTTTTTGCTAAGACAATTGACAAAAGCCTTGGTAGTAGAAAAAATTACAAATAAAGAAAAACAGCTAAAATGGTTTTGATTTTTGGCCTCATGATCTTTATCGCATTGCCAATCTGCTTTTTTACTGTCTTGTCCGAAATATTTAGTTTTTCAGCAATTTGTTTGTGAGACAAATGTTCCTTTCTGCTCATCTCAAATATTTCCCTCATTTTGGAAGGCAGAAGCTCAATTTCTCGCTCAATCATCCTTATCAGCTCCTTTTCTCGAAATGCATCTTCAATATTGGCGGTGCCTGTTTCAGCTATATCTTTTAGAGAATTAAGGTATTTAACCTCGAACTTACGATGCGCCAGCAGGTTGAATACCTTATTTCTTATAGAACTATATAGATACGATTTCACTGAAGTCGCAATCAGAAGCTCCGATTTTTTTAACCAAAGTGTAGTAAAAACATCTTGCACCACGTCTTTAGTTTCATCTTCATTGTCTAGCATTCTCTTTGCGTGTAAATAAAGCACGGTCTTGTAGCGATGGTACAATTCTTCAAATGCGAGATGGTCTCCAGACCTCATTAAGTCTGTTAATTCAAAATCGGTAGCGGTAGTATATATTGGCATAACAAACTTGCCAAGCAGTGTTTTTAGGTAAATGTCATCAATGTTAAATAAATATATTGGTATTTGAGAAATTTAGCATTGATTAATCCTAAATCTGAATAAAATTTAACGATATTTACTCATCAGCTACTCAATAAACCTAAAGACTAACTAAAAAATGATAGACGCCCTGCTAAGCTATGATTTTGCGTGGAAGCCATACAGCACCAAGCAGTTATTAGCTACAGACAAAACTCACATTTTCCGGATTTCTGTTGACAACCACTTTCCTAGAATTAAAAGAACGCTTCCCGAAATCTTATCGGAAAGAGAACAGGAAAAAGCAGGTAGGATATTTATACAAAAAGACAAAGAGCGGTATTCCGTTAGTAAGGTTTGCTTAAGAACCATTCTTGGGCTGAGCTTAAATAAATCGCCAAATGAAGTAGAGTTTATATTTCACGAACACAAAAAACCTACCGTTAACGGTGTGGAATTTAACATTAGCCATACTGGAGATTACGTACTGATAGCCATTAGTCCAAAGCCAGTTGGCATAGATTTAGAATATTTGAATGATGAATTTGATTTTAAATCGATTTTAGACATCACATTTTCTAAAAAAGAAATCGATTTTATTGGCGACAATAACATTAACCCTACCAATTTTTACACCATGTGGACCAGAAAAGAGGCGCTTTTAAAGGCTAGCGGCGAAGGTGTAAGCGACAACCTACATTTAATTGATTGTTTGGGCGAGTATCTGGAGAGGAATAAAGAGGTGTTTAAAATGCGTACTTTTATGATAGAAGAGCGCTACGTGGCCAGCATAGCAACTGCTCTCGACCAAAAAGAGTTGCTTTTCTGGAATTGGGAATAATACTTTAAAAAACGTTTTGAAACGCCGTTATGTAGGTTTCACATGATAATGTTTAATTTGAAGTAACCCTTTGATAAATACGAGTTAAAAATCTCTCATTATTTGGTGGTAATGCTTTTCCATTTTCATCCCAAATGGCAATTTGTTCTTTAAAGAACAGTTTATTTTCTTTAACTGTCATTTCAATATATAAATCGTTTACATGAGTTTGCGGAAAGATAACAAGCTTATCGTTTAGCATTCTCGCTTTCAATTGATAAGGTGGCGCTTCTCCTGTACCGATGTCTATAATGGTTGCATAATCGTTTCCTTGCTCAAATTTGATGAGGAGTACAAGATTGTTATGCTCTTGCAGATATTCCCACTTGCCAGCAAAAGAAGCTTTTGGGAAAGCGTTGTTCTTTGTAGTACAATGCCAACCCAAAAGCAATATAACAGCTGCAAACAAAGATTTTATCATATTGGTTGTATATTGCTGTTGCATAATTATTTCTTAATCTGATAAACGAATTTTATGCCATCATTTTTGTTCAAGAAGTAAGCTAATAGCTTAAGGGTTATAGCTCTTCCATTTATTAACGGTGGCCTTGTTGTAAAAAGCTATCCGATATTTTGTTTCGCCCTGAATTTCATCGTCTTCATAAGCATGTTCTTCTTCTACTACAATATTTTGCCCATTCTGCTCCATCTCCAACCTTTTATCAGTTAGCTTAATAAGTTTCCCTTTTGATTTATAGAAAGCTAGTACTTTGCTTAACGCATCTGGTGTAAAGGCATAAATATGCCCTTCTAACTCATTTTGTTTATCGGTTGAAACGCTGATATAAGTTATTTTACTACTCGGATACAATTCGATGAGCTTTGCTACAGGCTCTGGTAATTTTCCACTAGTGCCATCTCGGTAAAAATAGGTTACCCCACCTTTGTCGTTAGCTGTACCTTTTTCCGCTTCCTTATCTTCAAAGTAATTCACGGCCCAACCTAGAAGGAATAATACTGGCATACCAATCAATATGCATTTGAGCAGAAATTTTAATCGATTTTTATCCCTTAGAAAGAATAACAGATTATCCATTGTTGTTAGTTTTAATATGATAATGAATTGATTTGCCTATGAGAATGAATATCTCATGTAAACATCGGTGTCTTCTATTTTACGCAACGCAGGACCTTTTCCACTTAGAATTTGTTTTGCTTCGATAATTAAATCATCCAAATCGAAACCTTGTATGGTTCTACCTAACAGGAAAGAAACGGTATAATCTGTCCAATCTTTACCATGCTGATTTGCAATTACCGCAGCTTTATTCATTATATCCCAAGTTTCTGCTTCTGTTAAATAACCACACCAGTAGCACCATTTAGCTAACGCAACGGCACGACAGATATCCCAGCCATACGCAGATTGGGTTTGCTCTACTACAGAGAGTTCAATTCCCAAACCTTTAGCAATTTGCTTCTGAATTTTAGCAACATCGGCAGTTGCCTGTTCTATAAAAGGTGCAAATTCTGTACTTCTTTGCAGTGCCAATAAATCATTTAGCGTTTCTTTAGCTTCGGCTGAGTTAGAGATTTCCCATTGTTGGCTTAAACCGTGTGCGTATGTAGCCAATTGTTTTTCTGGCGCTATCCCTAAAATTTTCTCCATTCTATTGTAAAACAGAATTGCACCAAACGTTAAAAGTCGCTTTTGCGCTTCTGTTAATGGATTTCCTGAATGATTAATGTTGAAGTTTTCCAGCTCGCTTTGCTTTTTTTTCTTCATCATTTTTTGTAAGAAAATTATGTAAATGATAAAAACAACGGCAACCCCGCCGATGATAAAATAGATGTTTGAATTCATGTTTTTTAATTTTTAACGTGTTTAACTTTTTATAGATGTGGCATTTAGACTTATATCTGGTTAAGAATAGGAGATGTTCTGGTCAAAAAGCTGTGCATAGCGCACAAATTGCTTTCTATCATCGTCTATGTAAACAGTTACTGGTGTTACACCTTTGTAGTTTCCATAATCGTCTGGTGGCGATACGGCTACTTGAAAACAAACCATTTTGCCCGACAATACGTATCGACTGGTTAAAGTTGCACCTACCTCTCCAGGCTGTGCTGTTTTTAATTTAAGGATACCTTCAAAATCTTGTTCGTTAAACAAGCGTACCAATTCGGGTATTTCTTGCCTGCCAAAATAGCGTAACGAATATTTTTGCGTCTCGTTGGTGGCGCTATGTTTTAGCAAAATGAAAAATTTACGTTTAAGCAATTTTAAATCTTTTAATAAAAACGATAAAGTTTCTGGGTGTTCGCCATTTTCTAGCGGTTTTGAAAATATAATTTCCATAATGGTTTTTGTGTTTTTTTGCTAATTCATTAATCATTATAATGCGCTTCGCTGGTTACTACTTTGTATCATTAGCTTGAAACTATTTATGAGTGATTTCTACTTTGGCTGGCTTGTTTTTTAATCTTCCGTACAAAAACCAAACTGGCAGCAAAGCAATTAACGCCAATACAATATATAAGCCTATGTTGCCCAAATTGTCTTGAATTAAACGAACGATAAGGATTAAGAAACCTAGTTTTCGTCTTCCCGAGGTTGGACCATCGCCAGTTGAAATTTGATATGCAAAACCTACAAAGGCCCAAGCTACCACAAGAATAATGAGGTGGTTTTTAATAGCCTCGAACAAGCCCATTTGGCTTTCAGAATAATTAAATTGCTGGTATTCTTTTAAAGGCTGCACAAACGAGGGTATGTCTGCTGCATTTTGAAAGGGGAACGACAAAGCCTTAATACTACCCCTCACAGAAAGCTCCAAATCCTCATCGTCTTTTTCGAACTTTACTTTTTTGATATCATCTACAGCAACCTTTAAAATTTGATTTGTACTCTGTTGCTGCATACTTTCAATGTTATCGTTTGCAATTTTTGAAGCATAGAAATAACCGTCGGCTATTACTACGGTTTTAAATTCGCTGTCTTCTCCTAGTTGAAATGTTTTCATAGTTTGTGTTATGTTAGTTTGTTTTATATTGATTGAAAAATTCTAAAAATGGCTTCGCAAAAAGATGATTTACCTTTGCTACATCTTCTAAACTGTGTTTTTTAGCTAACGGATGCGCATACATCTTATCATAAAAGAAAAATTTGTACTGCGTATCGCCACTTTCAAAACTGAAACGTTCGGTTTCGCCTACGTAAGCATTGTTTTTTAGCATATCTGCTGATGTTACTTTTCCTACCTCCAGTTTAGTCATGTTGCTTCTTTCGAAAGATAATTGCTCTTTACACTGACCTCTTTCCGAGTAATGCAAATAATGCAGGTTGCTATCGGTTAATGCCAAGTAATAATATTCTGTATTATCTACTTCCTTAACACCAACACCGGTTAATTTACCCAATGCTTTGCCCGCCATATTTACCGCCTGCTGGCGTAAAAAATCTTTGGCTTCGCGTTTCTCCTGACAAGAAATTACGGCAACAATAGCTTGGTCGTTAATTTGCAGAGCGATGGGCTTAATGTGCTCGTTCTCTTCAATAAACTGCTTTTTTACTTGGGTTTCGTTACCAGCTATTTGCTGTGCAAAATCGTTAGAAGCATTGTTCATTTTTGCTTCGTAGCTCGCATTCATTTTAGGTACAATTACAAAACTGTACAGCATAAAAAGAGCGATAAAAACGATTGGTATGGCTATAATCCACATAATTTTAATTGATTTTTTTATAAGTGTTTGGTAACAGTTCTACCGTCTTCTCGCCGAGGAATTTTTGGTCTTAGTTTGTTAGAAATTACCCGTAAAACGATGGCTAAAACCACCGCAAAAAATTCAATTTTGCAGTGGCTTAGAAACGGCCAACCGTAGTGCGAAAGCTTTAAAACCATTGAAAAAATGGCATAAAAAGCTACCAGGAAACTTAAATAATAAGTTACTAAAGATAAAATACGCATAGCGAAGAAGACGGTAAATTTTATGGAGTTTCTACGATGGTAACTTTGCCAGCATCATCTAATTTGAAGTTAAACTCGTAGTAATTTGTAGTTACCATTCTGCCCGATTGTTTTTTTCCTTCGCCCTTTTTAGTCGCGTTAATTCTGAAGTTCTGTTTAGCTTTTCCATCCTTATCAAACGAAAAACTATATTCGTATAAATTGTGGGTTGCGGCTTCTTCAGGCATTAATTTTATTGCTTCGTCTACTTTTTGAGGGATTGGCTCCACATCAAAATCCTTAACTGCCATTGTTTTGGTTTTTTGCATCTGGAAAGTCATTTTACGCTCAGAAGCAAAGGTCTCTTTAGGCTCTTGAAGTCCTTTTTCTACGCTGTAAACATGCTCCATTTGTTTTTCGCCTTCCCAGTAAACAATTTTGATTTCGCCCAACTCGCCGTACAGCTCTTCTTTAGCCTTAATTTCTAATTCTTGTACCTGTTTTTCTGGGTCGAAGTTTTTAGCAATGATTTCTTTTACAGCCTTACCACCACCTTCATTTTGGATGACAACATTGTCTGAACTGCAAGAAGCTAGAGCGAAACTCATCGCCATTGCGCTAATTAGTAGATTTACTTTTTTCATTTTTGATAGATTTTGTTTTATTTATTGTTTGTTATTTATTATTACTTCTTGGGTCGTCTATTTCCCCAAACTGCCTTTTGTTGAGGGTCGTAAACCATAACTCCGTGTTTTAATGCAATACTTACAATCTTGTTTTTCGTTTCTTGATGCGTTGAAGAATTTAGGTGCATCAAAATCCAATTCCCAAATTCTCCACGTCCGCTAGAAAATAGAAATGGGCAATCGTCTACATCTTCGCCAAAATAGCCAGTTTGTCGTTTTCCGTATTCAATTTCCAAATCGGCGAACAAAGTATCTTCATCAAAAAAGTCCATAGCAGTATGGTCTGTTTCTTCTAAAATTGCGTCGTAGCACTCGTAAATCATTACAGTTTTGGTTCTTGCCGAACGCTTCCAAAGGGTTAAATCGTAACTCATTTTTATTATTTTAAATAGATGAAGATATTATCAAGCTTTGCTTAGGTTATCTATTTCCTAAATATTGCCACCAGGTTTTTATTGTTTTTGGTCATGCTTTTAATATTTCTTTTGGCCATTTTCAAATTACTTGGTGTAAAATCTGCGTCTAGTTTTCCAAAAACCGTTTCTTCGGTAATTTCTGCCTGACTAAGATTATTTGCTTTATGCGTTGCAAATATTACGGTATCGCCCTCTACAGCCGTTACTTTCCACAAAACGAATTGGTTTGCATCAAAGCCCTTTACTTGGTAAACATCGCCAACTTCTGGGTTGCGGATGTAACCACCAGTTTTATCGAAGGCATTAATTAAAATCACAGAGAGAATTAGCAGGCCAATTATTATTAGGCCAGAAAAATAGGTGAGTGGTGTTTTGGCGCTTCCTTTCTGACTGTTTACATAACTGCGACTTTGCGGAGCGAGCTCTCTTTCGGTTAAAGTTTGTTTGCAGTGCGGGCATTGGGTCATGCCTTGTTTGCCAAGCGGAAACATTGGTATCCAAAAAACATGGAAATAACTACCTGTGTATACCAAATTTAATTTACCAGTGTTGCAATGGCCACAGGTGTGTTGCGTGCCTACTGCAGATAAAAGCTTTGTTCTTGTTCCAAAAATAATCATGTTGTTTTTCTTTAGGTGTTTGTATTGATTTTTTAAATATTGTTCAGGTATTCTTGTCTAGTTAAACCTCGATATTTTTTATTAAAGGCATCGAAATCTGGTTCGCAATCTATGTGCATGGTTTTAAAAATGCTTTGTAGTTTTTCTTTGCTAAAAATGGTATATGCGTTGATGAGTTTTTCTTTGCCATCTAAGCCATCAACCATTCCTCCTAAACCATTTCTATCTTCAAAATTGTCATCGCTTTCCGCATTGTTAACAAAGTGCTTTGCATCCAATTCTACAGCGCCAAATCCCCAGTTAAATACAATGGTAATTTCTTTATAATGAGGCAACCTACTTTTTAACCAAGCCTTTACATTTTTTCGATTTTCTTTATCAAAAACACCCATACCGAATGCGGTTGCCTGCCCACTACCGCTGTGTTTTCCATAGCACGAATAATGCATTGGGAATAAAATATCATCTTCTACCAACTTTTTATGGGCTACAATTTTGAAGCTACCTCTTAGTAGCAAATCGTCCATAATAATTTCTGGGTTTAGCAATTCATGCTTTAAAATATCGTCTAAGCCGAGGTCATTTTTATCGGTAACAAAGTTGAATTTTCGCAATACAATTGGTACGCACATCAAACTAGAAAAGAAATGTCCGGTTTGTCTTGATGGCCAAAAGTCTTTCTTCCGCAGTTTCATAAAAGAGCCTATCAATAGCGCATAAACGTATTTTCCGGCATCTAGCCTGATACAAATCACATCGCCATCTTTGTAGCTCTGGCGAATTTTTGGATTTTTTAACAGTTGCTCAACTTTAGCTTTCCACTGTTTTTCTCCATAAAGGCTTTCTACCTGTGCTTGCACATCTGCGTCTAAAGTTTCTACAGCAGAGAACGACAATTCTGGCAACCATTTAACACCACAGTTTACCAACAGTGTTTTTTGATTTAGGTTAATGGATAATGATGGCGCTTTAGATTTCTCCTTTTCGATATTGCGCAGGTTAAGAGGCTTTGCTTTTCCTCTTGAAGATATAATACCCAATGCATTATCCAATTTTATATCGGTATCCAATTCTGTGTAAACCTTAATGCCTTTTTTTTCATCAGTATAAATTACTTTTTGAAGTATGTTATGCTCGTGATAATAGCTAAAACCAGCTTTCTGCAAGGTTTGCCATGAGGTAGCAATTGGTTTTAAACCCAATAAGGTTCTTGTATCATTTGAAATTAGATTTTGCATAGGTCTAGTCTGCTTTTTACGTTTTATCTCCTATAATTTGGTTTTTCTAACTTAACAGGATTTGGATTTTTTTGCACCCATCTGGTAGCCAATTCGCACAAAAAGTGAATATCATCATCGTCGCCATCGGCATTTTTGCGGATATATTTTACAATTTCCTGCGCTTCGGCAAGTTCATCGCTGGTTAGCGGATTGCCAGATGAAAAATGTACCAAAAGTGCATCCAACATTTTCCGAAAATCTGCGTCCCAATTACCGCCTCCATTTCGGTAGAGTTCGTCCCTCACTTTTCCGGAAATACGCACCACTTCGCCTTGTACGGTGTTAGCGCTTCCGTTAGATGGAATGAGCAGTTCCCATAATTCTTCGTACTGCTCTTGCCAAGTACCTTTCACTACAATTGGCGTTACACCATCATGCATAATTCTGCGTTTAACTGGCGTAACATCAAAAATTTTGTACAAATTGCTTAGCGCTTCGTCGGTTTCTTGCAGGTAATCTTTGTTAAAATTCTCTCTGTGAAATTCAAAATCTTCGCCTTTGCGTGTTACGGCATCTTTCATTTTTTGCGTAATGGTATTATCCACCGCTAGTAATAGTTCGGCAACTTCTACCAAATTTGGCAAATCAATATTATTGGCTCGACTTAAGGCTCTTTCCAATGGCGCTTGTTTGTAAGAATTCAGTGCTTTAACATTGGCCCCATGCTCAATTAAAAGTTTTACCGCTTCTGGATTAAAGCCACTTCCACTTGCAAAATGTAAGGGCGTATCACCATAAGTATCCACCGCGTGGATGTTGGCACCAAGCTCTAAAAAAACACTGATATCGCCACCACGTAGAGAAGCTTGCTCGTGCAATGCAGTACGCTGGTAAGTATCAACCGCCTCCATATCAGCGCCGTTTTCTATTAACCATCGCACATACTCGTTTGGTATGCGGTAAATACTCAGCGCCGTCGTTTTTCCATAACCGCCTCTTGCATTAATTTCGCTGGTTTCAAAGACTTTCTTAAATGCATCGAAGTCTTTGCTGTCTATAATCTCTACAATATCTTTTGGGAGTGTTTTTCTTTTCTTTGCCATAGCATTTTTATGTTTGCTAAAATTGGTCGTTAGTTTTTTATTAAGTAGTTCGTCTTATTGTCATGTATTCAATTTGCCTATTTATAAATCAATAAACTCTAATTCGAGCGAATATGATAATGAGCAAAAACAGTATCCCAAAAAGTATCAACGAATACAGCCACCAAGCTGTTTTCCAACTAAAATATTCTTCATGAATAAATATGGTCTTTAGCTCACCATTTGTATGTCTTAAACTATTATTTGCAACGTATTCTTTTACCACTTTTCTAGAGCCTTGGTGCACCCCTTCAAACTGTTGTGCAATTACTTTATGTTTTTCACGAAATACCTCTAAAAAGTCAGGAATATCATCAACAATTATGGTGGCTTTTGAAATACTGTCATTTTGGTTTTCGTAAAGTTCCACACCACCGCTTTCTCTTCCTTTCAATTCGGTCTCTTTAACTGTAAATTCTGTCAGCTCAAATTCTTTAATATCTATTTTGTGAATTGCATTAATTGGCACTTGCGCATAGGTTCTATGGTACTTTTCATAATCGTCTTTAATGGTTTTACCCACAAAAAATAATCCTACTAGCAGAAGCAATAGTGGTTTAAAACTCCCTACTATTCCATCTATAAAATCGGGCTTGTTATTATTTTTCATTGATGTTTAACTTGCCAGTCTCGTTAATAACATTTATACTTTTTGTTGGTTTTATTTAAAAAGTTCTTGCTCCACTTCGTTCAATGTCTCCTCAAGCGTCTTCATATCCAACTTATCAATTTTAGCAATATCGTTTAATCCCTCTTTTATCAAATCGAATACAATACGTTGCTTTTCAACTTCTTTTTTACGGGAGAAATTCTCATAATCTTCCAATACTGCAACACCATAAACAAACCATTCGGTTGGACTAGTAGCATAAAGTAAAGCGTTTTCGAAAGTTTCTGCTACCATTACATACAAATGCGTATAAATAGGAAGTCGGAACTTTTTCTCCCGAAGCTTTTCTAATATTCTACCACAAATTTCATAATCGTGAGGGGAGAAATGGAGCCTATCAATATTTGGCAGGTAATACATAAACCTCAGGTCATAAATCAATTTTTTCTTTTCGTGGTTCGATTGCTCTCGGGCAGTTCTTGCTTGAGTGTTTTCTTGAATGGTTTCTTGTTTGATAAGTTTTTCATACTTAGCACTTAACTCCCACAAATCAGCTTCATGCAGCTCTTTTCCCAATTGAGATAACACTTCCCTAAGTTTCTGTGCGTCATATCCATCGTCTTTTTTCTTTTTAGAGATGATGATTTCAAAAGCACTATCAATTACAGCTAGCATATCCGTAAGATTTTTTTCTTTCTCCAACATTGGTAAAGTAACCCTTACCATGGTTTTGCCACGATAGTAATGCGGTAGCTTTTCGAACCATTCCTTACGCTGTTGATTTTTCTCTTTTGATGATGAGAAAGCCAAACAAATTTCAATTTCTCCGTATGGAAACGTAATGTTTTCACTTTGAAATTTGTCAGAAATAATTCTTCCGAAATGATAAAATGGTTCATTTAAACCACCACCTGATGTATTGCTTATATTTTTGCTAAAATATATCCGCATAGTTTTGTTCAATATATTTACTACTATAACGTTACTCTTAAATTCGAAAAACGCTCGCCCATAATTTTCACGAAGTGTTTTCCAACCACTTTATTTCGAATAATTGAGTTGGTATCACTCATAAAAAGTGCCGATAAGCCAGCATTTTCTTCAACACCAGCCGAGATATAATCGTAAAAAATCAGAGAAATTGTTGTATCTGCTACATTTAGTTTAAGTACATACTTCTTCAAGTCTTTCAAGCCGATAGATGAGAATGTTTTCTGTTGGGCATCTTTGTTTTGGGCTAATTCTTCGATAGAAGCCGTTAGCAGGCTGTCTTTCTTAAACACAAAACGCTCCGAAATCTTTCCATCGGTATCAGTATCTAGCACGTGTAGCTCATCGCCAACAATCACCAAATATTTTGTTGTATTTACCGTATGAAATCTTACCATACCTGCTGTGGCAAAAGTTTTTAGAGAATTTTTAGCGGTATCTTTTAATTGGTCTTTCAAGCTATAATCCGTTGTTGCAGAGATAAAAGCATCTATCGAAGTGCCCAAATATTGTTTTCGCACAATAGCAAAATCTTTATTTAACAATTCGTTGTGATATGAACTTACGTTGGCAAATTCTACATCGAGATTTAAATTGTTTACAGCATTCGCAATCTTTTCTTTTTTCTGTTTCTGAAACATGAACACTGCTATGTAAAAGACTATTAAAAGGCCTATTAAAGTGAAAATTTCCGTTGGCATGCACGTTAATTTCGGTTGAACAATTGTGTTTAACTATATTTTCTCTATCACCACATTAGTGATTTCGTAAGTGTAGTCCATCTCATCTGGATGAGTTTCTTTCTTCTCACCTTTTTTGGTGTATTTCAAAAGACCCGTCAGTTTTACTTTGTCGCTAAGGGTAAGTTTATTGCCGTCTTTGTCGAAAACTACCACGTCTTTACTTTCAAATTTTCTGTTTTCACCATTAATTAAAATCGAGTTTTTGCCTTCGCCATAATTCATGTTTACAGTTAGTTTTTTGTTGCCGTTTAAAATGATGATGAAATCGTTGTACACTTCAAACTCCATGCTGGTAGTTCCGCCTCCGGTTCTCGTCAAAAAAGGTGCATTTAATCTTCCTTCAAGTTCGATGGTTTTTCCATCGTTATATAGCTTGTTTCTATTTCTTTGGCCAGCCTAACACTGCCATTGTTGTAAAAAAATGCCACTAGTACAAATACGCCAAAGGCTACCGCTAGGATTGTTTTAATTGTTTTCATAATTTTTTTTTGTTAGATGTTGTTAAGTTGTTTGTTCTTTTACCCCGAGGCTTTACCTCGGGGTATAATAAGTTTCCCTTTCAGGGAACCTGTATTTTGTCTGATTGCATAACCCAAAATGGCTGAAAGCCTTATTTACTATAGCCTTGGGCTAACACGCCGAGCAAATACACCCTGAAAGAGCAGCATAATCACGTCCATAAATAATTTTCATCAAATTCGATTTCATATTCTTTTAAAAATTGTACGTATTCATCCTTAAATGTTTTTGTTTGATGATGTACCTTTTGATTTTCTATGTAATGTTTTACCTTTTCTACCACCGACTGGCTGACGGAATAACCTGCATAACCACCTTGCCACGCAAACTGATTATAACTTTCTCCTTTGGTTTTTATCCATCGACTGCTATTACGTTTTATCTCCTCAACAAATTTGGCTAACGCGATATTTTTTGACATCGATGCTAAAATGTGGATGTGGTCTTTTGTTCCATTTATTTTGATGGGAATGGAACTGTTTTCTTTGATAATTCCTCCGATATAGGCGTAAAGTTCCTCGTCAACTTCCGGTTTAATGAACGGTTGATTGTGTTTTGTATGAAAAATAATGTGTACATACATTTTTGATAATGATTGTGACATAGCTTTTCTATTTTACCTAAGGCATGAGCCTCAATTTGTTACATTGCCCTTTCAGGGCGTTCTCATTTACATTCCTGCCCAAGGCGATACCTCGGGTTGTAATAAATTTCCCTTTCAGGGAGATACGCATCTCGTATAATCATTGACGTCGCAATAACCCCAAAAGGCTGAAAGTCTTTTATACATCAGCCTAGGGCAACGCCTTAGGCTAATCACATCCGCCACTAGCCAATCCTATTAATAATATGCTCCGTTTCATCAATAAACCTTTCAATCCCTTTGGTTTTCCCGAAATCTCGTAGTTCAAAGCTTTGCTGGGTGCTACCATCGTTCTTTTTAAATAGCAATTTCACATCCGTACCGTTATACATGCCATTGGTGGTGCTTCGGGTAATCGAAAAATTGTGAAATGCTGAAAGTGAGTATTTCTTGAAAGTAACGCCGTAGAACTTAAAAACCAGCTGCTTGGTTTGTGCGTCGAAATGTGCTTGTTTAGAACACAGACCAGCCAATAACAATAGTACACAAAAAGAAATAACCATGTACTTCATATCATCACCACCGGCAGAAGCTCCAGTGAAATAATAGTAGACCGTGGCACAAAAAAATACAGCAACTACAGCTAAACCCAGTCCAAATTGCCTAAAAGGATTGGTGTGTACATGGTACTTTTCATCCTTAAACGTATAGTATTGAAAATTGTCAGTAGCTAGGTCTACATTATTTTCGGCAACGGCAGTAATACTGCCAGAAATTGCATTTTGCAGCTTAGGCAACACTTCAATTACAAACTGAGGAATAGCTGCATGCAGGAAAACCCCTTTTCCAAATTTATCGCCTTTAATGCTAATGAAATAACCCATTTGCGTTGCCATATTTTTATGAACAATGCTATCTATTTCACTAAAATGCATCAACCTCGTACTGCCAAAAATTCCCTTTTTATAAACTTCGGAAGTTATTAGGTTGAAGGAGATGTGGTTTTTGGCGAAAATCAGCATCGGTATGCCAAATATCAATCCGCTAACTACAGCTGAAATACCGACAAACCTGAGGATGTTAGCCAATGGCATATCGGCACCACCCATACTTAAAATTAGGCCAACCGGAATAATTAATAATACCACATAGATAATAGCGAAAACGATTAACAGCTGGTATTTTGGATAGACGCTTATTTCATTCTGGTCTATCTTGTATTTGCATTTTTTTAACATGTTTTTCTTTAGGTTAGATGTAGGGCAGCTTATTTTTTCATCAAATTGTAGAAGTCAGCAAACATTTCAACTTCCTTTTCTTGCGCTATTGCGATTTGGTTCTGACTGAGCAAAGCTGTGAGGTTTCCTGTAAACTTGGCAACATTCATGGTAAAGCTATTATCGTCGTTATCTACAAAAACATAGCCTTGTGCCACGAAAGATTTTTTAAAGCTTTGCAAATTGTTGGGAAGCAGGTTGATTGGTTCGCCAAATTGAGAAAAGTCGTTTTTAAAAGGGACAAGACTTAAATAAGTACCAATTTTGTTAAAGCCTATAATGTAGCTATTTGCCCAGCTAAACCTAACAAATGGAACTTTTGCATCCCCTTCGAAATAACCATAAAGGATAATGATATCGCCAAGCTCGCTTTTGTTAGTGGCTTTTAAAAAAGTTTCTTTTAGCCGTTTTTTTGTCTCCTCATTTTGTGTTGGGTTTGGTTTGATAATGCCAGAAAAAAAATCCTTAATACTCATAGTTTGTTTTTGGTTTGTTCATAGATAGTTTGGTTCAGTTTAATTATGAGTTCGCTCCAGCCATAATCAACTGCTCAACAATCTCATTGTATCCTTTTTCAGATGCATAATGTAATGCAGAATATTCATCGTTATCTTTTTCGTTTACATCAGCGCCATTATCGATTAACAATCCACTCACTTCATTAAAACCGCAAATAGCAGCTACAATTAATGGTGTTTCGCCTTCATTATTTTTACTGTTGATGTCCATTCCTTTTTCTACCAAAAGCTTTACGATTTCTTTGTTACCTCGACCACTGCTGTAGTGCAAAACCGAATTTCCATCTAAGCGTTTTAAAGTCATATCAGCCTCTGCGTTAAGAAATTGCTGCGCAACCCTCAAGTTATTTTGCATACAAGCCAACACCAAAGCACTATCTCCGTTATCGTTAACAGCGTTGATGTTTATCGAACTCACTTTCAATAACTCTCCCACAACTTCTGCTTCGTTGTTCCAAACCGCCTGATGTAATGGCGTATTTCCGGTACTGTTTTTCTCATCGGCCTCGCCAACCAATAAGGCTACGGTATCACGTAAGCCACGGCTGGTCGCATAATCCAACGCACTATGACCATCGTTATCTTTAATGCTTTTATCGGCACCTTTGGATAACAAAAACTTAGTAAATTCTGTTCTACCTTCGGCCAGCGAATAAATCAAAGCTGTTTTACCTTCCTTGTCGGTAGCGTTAATATCAGCGCCGTTATCCAACAACACCGTCACAATTTCTTTATTTCCGCTTTGCGAAACCATGTGCAAAGGCGTGGTACTTTGGTTATTTGCTAAGTTGATATCGGCACCGCCTTCTACCAAAATCTTCACAATATCTCTCGCACCTTTTTGGCAAGAATAATATAAGGCCGTATTGCCCATTGCATCACGTTTATCGAGGTTTATTCCGCCCTTTTTAAGCAAAGTTTGCACAATTGCTTTCTGGTTATTTTTACAGGCATTTAAAAAAATAGCATCCATTTTATGTAGGTTTTTGTATGATTAATTTGATTTACATTTTCTCTAACAACCAAGCCACCAAGGTTTCGTTGTCACGTTCTCCGGCGTAATCCAAAGCAGATTTTTCGTCGTTATCTTTCGCATCGATGTGTAGATTTCCAAACTCAGCCATTAACTCGCAATAAGTTTTAGCAGTAGATTTATCAGAATTATTTATGGCATACATCAATGCTGTTTTACCATTTTTATCTCGTAACTCGGTCGATGCGCCTTGTTCTAATAGTGTAATTAAGTTCTTTTCAGCTCTTTCTGAGCCAACTAAGCATAAGTACATTAATGCCGAAACGCCGTCGCGATTGGTTTGATTTACATCAGCACCTGAATAAATAGCTTCGTCAACCATTACGGAAGAAATTGTATTGCTATTATAAAGCATTAAACGGTCTCCATAGCTGGCAGAAATGGTCAAAAAGGTATTTTCTTCGTCATCTACAAGTGAATTAATATCGAAACCTGATGCCAAATAAGCCTTCAAAATCTTTTGAAAAGTTTTCTCTTTAAAGCGTTCGAAATTGGTATTTACGCTAGAATGTGGCGTGTACAAATACCTAAAAGGATGCCATGATTTGCTATCTCGAAGTGTGGCATCAGCGCCATTTTTCAATAATAAATCAGTGATTTCGAAACGATGTTCCATCATGGCAATCGCCAATGGCGTCATCCCGTTATGTTTGTCGTTTTCCTTATCGTAAGCGTCGTTAACATTTTCGCCCAATTTAATCAGCGCTGTTAAAGCTTCGAGGTCGTTTTTGGCACAAGCTTGATAAATATCCATTCCGCCAGCATCAAAGTAAAGTGGCACAGTTTCCTTATCCTCATAATTTACGCCCTTTAAAATGGCGCCGATAGATTTAGCACCATAACGAATGGCCACCTCAATAGCGTTTTCACGTTCATTATTCTTCTGAAGCGGGTCTATACCGTATTCCATAGCGGTATAAGCAAAGCTGATGCAATAATTCAGACGCTCCCTATTGATGTTAAATCGCCATTCTAATTGTGCCTTTTCTTGCGCTTGTCGTGGATTTTCCGCATCAAAATCTGGGTTGTTTTGATGGATGGTCAGTCTCTCCAAAGCATTAGTATAGTCATCAAATATTCCTTTTGCATACTCCGAACATATATGTAGCAAGGTGTTGCCTTTACGGTCGGCAAAGTCAATTTTTGCACTCACTTCTTGGTAAGCTTCCAACATTTTATAATATCCAATTCTGGCACCGTACATTAAGGCTGTATTGCCCTCGCTGTTTTTACGCAATGGACTTACCTTAGCTTCCAACAACAATTTTGTACAGTTGTAAATTGCCTCGTCTGGAATAAAATAATCGTAAGTACGTTTTGGCATGGCAAGAAAATGTAAAGGAGTATCTCCATGTCTACTTTCAGCGCCCATTGCTCTCCAGCCTTGTTCTAACAAATAGCTAATCATTTCTGCGTCTGCAAAACCGCAAACCTGTTCCCAAACTGTAATCTGGTCATCCTCTGTTCCGGCATCAATTTCGGCGATGTACATTCCTTTAATCTCTTCAGCAGGTTTGCCTTGTAAATAAGCCTGTTCTATGTAGTATAAATTCATATTTTTCTTAGGTGTTTGATTTTGATATCCTTAAAGCTTCCTGTACGTTTTTACATTTTTCCATATCTGGCAAAGCCGAAAGTCTGATGATTTCCTGCCAGTTTTTCAACTCCAACTGTACATCAACCAACAATCTACGGATACGCAACTTCACTAAATTGTTGTTTAACTCAACCGCTGTTTCGTTTAACGCAGAGCGATATAGATTGTTTTCATACTCTTGGTTCAATAATCCCTGAGGTAAATTTCTATTGGATTGATGTGAGATGGATGGTGTAGCAATTTGTGTTAAAGCTTCGGTTAAAACCGATGTTGCTTTGGTGTATTCTTTTGCCGAATAATGACAGAGCGCCATATTGTACATTACCGCAACCGATTTAAATTCCTTTTGCTGGCACAAAGTGGAAAATGCAGTGTAGGCGAATCCCCATTGAGCGGTATTGATATAAATTAAGCCATCAGCAAATAATTGCTTTGGCTGCGACAAAAGTGTATTTACACCTATCGGCCTTGCCTTGCCATCGTACATTTGTTTTTCATTAGGTTTGATAAAAATATAAATTATTTATTAATTCCTAATATTGGGAATTAATTTTATTTTAGCGTAACTCATTATATTCCATAAATTTGTAAACGAAAAATGAGTGAAGACAGAAAGCAAACTGCAAGCGGCACGACAAGAAATAAGGAGCGTACCAAACAAAAAATGATTGATGCTGTAGGCGAGGTACTAAAGGAGAAAGGCTACCCCGGACTAACAATTAATAATATAGTACGGAGAGCAAATGTAGACCGTAAGTTAGTTGCACATTATTTCGGCAATATAAATAACCTTATTGACGAGTATTTGTATCAGCGGGATTTTTGGATGACCAAGGTTGCACCAAAGTTGAGCGCCATTATTACGCAAGCCGAAGAGCACCGCGAACAAACGATTGTTTCTGTTTTACACACCTTATACGACGAGGTAAGCAGTTCCCCAGATTTTCAGAAGATTTTAAGCTGGCAAGTAGGAGAGTATCAAGATAGCCTCAAGAAGCTAGTTGAAGCAAGGGAAGCTTTAGGGAGGGAGTTCTTTAAAATTACGGACAGCGATTTTGAAGGTTCTGATATCAATTTTAGGGCAATGTGTGCAATACAAATTGCAGGCATTTATTATTTGATTTTGCATGCCAACGTAAATGGAGTTACGTTTTGTGAAATCGATATCAAAACAGATGAAGGCAGAGATGCGATTAAAGATGCATTAGCTAAGATGGTAAGTTTGATTTATCAAGATATAGCCAAAAAAAATTAAAGCCCCAATTTTCCTTGAGGCTTTAATTTTAAATATGTTTGGAAGAACATAAGTTACTCGTCTTTCATGATATTTTCTTCTTCTGCGTTTTCGATAGCGACTGGACTGGTTGCCAGCAGATATTTTTCTTGATCAAATTCGTTCTCGCTTTTAGCTATTACAATAGCAGCAATACCGTTGCCTATCATATTTGTAATGGCCCTAGCTTCACTCATAAACCTATCTACACCTAAAAGAATAGCGATATGTTCTACTGGCATAATTTTCAAGGCCGTTAAAGTACTTGCAAGTACGATAAAACCACTACCAGTTACGCCCGCAGCTCCTTTACTGGTTACCATTAGTACCAACATAATAGAAACCTGCTCGCCCAGTGTGAGATCGATACCAAAAACCTGCGTTAGGAAGATGACTGCCATGGCGAGGTAAATTGACGTTCCATCGAGGTTAAACGAATATCCGGTTGGAATTACCAAACCAACCACAGATTTCTCGCAACCAATATCTTCCATCTTTTTCATCATACTTGGTAAAACCGATTCTGACGAAGAAGTACCCAACACAATCAGAATTTCCTGGCGGATAAACTTCAGATATTTCCACAAACTGAATTTATAATAGCGACAAATAGCATTTAGCACTACAAAGATGAAAAGAAAGCAAGTAAGGTAAACTGCACCCATCAGCTTTGCCATTGGCAATAACGAATGCAACCCAAATTTGCCTACGCTGTAGGCCATTCCGCCAAAAGCACCTAGTGGAGCTAATCGCATAATTACCTTCATCATGTTAAACAACACCTTCGAAATCTTGTCAAAAGTGACTAAAAGCGATTGCCCAGCTTGTCCCATTTTACTTAAGCCATAACCAAATAGAATGGCAAAAACTAAAATCTGAAGGATTTCGCCTTTAGAGAATGCTTCGAATATATTTTTAGGAAAAATGTGTGCAATAAATTCTAACCAGTTAATTGATCCAGCTTGTTCCGTATAGGTTGCAATTTTTGCGACATCGCCAGCTGGAACTTCAACCCCTACACCTGGTTTCATTACATTAGCTACGAACAGACCAATCACAATAGCAAGTGTAGTTACAATCTCGAAATAAAGTAGTGCCTTTCCTCCTACTACACCTACTTTCTTCATATCGCCCATGTGAGCAATACCCAATACAATGGTAAAGAAGATGATAGGAGCAATCAACATACTGATCATGTTGATAAAACTCTTGCTAATTAGTTCTGCATGCGGCGCAAATCCTGGATACAGAAACCCAACTAAAATACCGAGCGAAATGGCAAATAAAACCTGAAAGGTAAGGTTTGATACAACTTTTTTCATTGTGTGGTTTGGTTTGAAGCTGGAAATATAGAAACTTAATTTTAAAATATTTTAAAAACTAATGTCAATTGGAAAAAAAAGATTAGCATTTGATAAAATAGCACAACAAATTTGTTTCGAATATCTCCTCTAGGAAAAAATATCTTTAGCTGTTGAGGAAAGATCAATAATTCGTTGTTTATATTGACAACGAATTTATCTAAGTTTGCATATATCATAACACGATGGGTAGAATTAAGTTTATTTTGTTGGCTTTAGTTAGCATTGGAGTTATAGGTTATGCTTGTAAGAAGGAGCCAGTAGATAGCAAATTATTTGTAGAGCAATTCCTTACTGGAAGCGATTTTACCCGTTGGCCAATTCAATCTTACGTAAAATTTGAGTTTAAAAATCGTGATACCTTGGTTAAAGACACGGTTGATTTAGCGATAGACACCGCAATTTTTCATCGTAACCTTCAACTGATTAGAGGAACCGAAGTAGTTGGCTTTGACGTTGATGCCGCTGGAGAAAATATCACTTTTGCTACTCAGCCAGATAGCACTTGGAGAATAGATTATGTTCGCCCAAATACATTTAAACTTATACACGAACGCATAGAAACCGTAGGCACCGATGTGATGACTTATAAAATCGAACAGATTTTCAAGAAGTAAGCCTATTTGGCAATACCTACCGAAGAAAACTGCAAATCGTAAAGTTGTTTGTAGTAGCCATCAAGTTTTAACAGTTGCTGATGCGTTCCCTTTTCCTTAATTTCTCCTTTTTCGAGAACGATAATCAAATCTGCCTTTTGGATGGTAGACAATCTATGTGCAATGACAATCGCTGTCCTTCCCTCCATCAACTTGTCAATGGCATTTTGTATGAGCATTTCTGTTTCGGTATCAACCGATGAAGTAGCCTCATCTAACACCAAAATAGCTGGCTTGTAAACCAAAGCCCTGATAAATGAAATCAGTTGGGCCTGTCCTGCAGAAAGTGTAGCTCCTCTTTCCATCACATTGTAATGATAGCCGCCTGGCAAACGTTCTATAAATTCATGGGCACCAACTTTCTTGGCAGCATCAACCACCTCTTCAAAACTTATCTTGGGGTTGTTAAGGGTAATATTGTTATAAATCGTATCTGAAATCAGAAATACATCTTGCAGTACAGTAGCAATGTTTTTCCTTAAGTAAGCTAATTCGTAATCTTGAATTGAATTTCCATCTACAGCAATGTTTCCTCTTTGGATTTTGTAAAAACGATTAAGGATGTTAATGGTAGAGGACTTGCCCGCTCCGGTTGCGCCCACCAAAGCAATGGTTTGGCCAGATTTCACTTCAAAAGAAATATCCTTCAGTACATATTTCGGATCTGTTTCTCCATCTTGATCATAGCTGAACCAAACATTTTTGAACGAAATGTTACCCTCCAATTTTGGCGGAGCTAAAGTTCCTTTATCTTCAGTTTGCTCGTTCGTATCCAGCACTTTAAATACACGTTCGGCACCCACCATTCCCATTTGCAGGGTATTAAATTTATCAGCCAATTCCCTTATCGGTCTAAAAAGCATATTGATAAACATGATAAAAGTGGTGATAATGCCTGGCTCTATCGATGGATTGGTGAGGATCGTTTTTGAACCGTACCAAATCAGCAAACCTAAAGACATGGCCGAAATAAGCTCTACTACAGGGAAAAAGATCGAATAATACCAGTTAGAACGGATATTAGCATCGCGATAGCGTGAATTTATTTTCTTAAACTTCTTGTATTCTTGATCTTCTCTCGCAAAATATTGGATGATAGCAATGCCGCTGATGTGCTCCTGTAAAAATGTATTCAAATTAGAAACTTCGGCACGTACCTCTTGGAAAGCAACCTTAATGGCCTTTTGGAAAATTCTAGTAGCGATAATCAGGAAAGGCATTGGCACAAGCACAGCTAATGTAAGCTTCCAATCCATGTAGAACATGATGCTCGTAATAACGATAACCTGTAGCATATCACCAATCATGGCAATCAATCCCTCCGAGAAAATATCTGCAATGGTCTCTAGATCGGAAACGGTACGGGTAATCAGTTGCCCTATTGGAGTTTTATCGAAAAATTTAAGCCTTAATTTGGTGATATGATTGAAGACGTTGATCCTTAAATCTTTGATAGCCGACTGCCCCAATTTATTAGTGAGCAGCGTATGCGCATACTGAAAAGCGGTTTGCAGCGCCAACAAAACCAACATTAAAACGGTGACGTTTAGCAATCCTTGGTAATCTCCTTTAAGAATGTGCTGATCTAAAGTAAATCCCACCAGCATTGGACGAACGGGAGCAATAGCAGCCAATAATATGGTTAACAAAACAGACCAAACAAAAATAGCTCGATAAGGCCTCACGTAGGCCATTACCCGTTTCAATAAGCCAAAATTAAATGCGTCCCCTGTTACTTTTGACATTCTTTTTCAAATTTTGAACGAGTAAATTTTGAATGAGTGAATATTTCCTTGGCACATACCATCATTCAATACTTCAATCATTTTCAATATATGGGTATTCTACCGTCACTAAATATAGGCCGCAAGCTGGAACTGATTGTCCTGCATTGCTCCTATTTTTACTTTCTATAATTTGCTTTACATCTTCCACCTCGATATCGCCCTTTCCTACCAATACCAAAGTCCCCATGATTGCCCTTACCATATTGCGAAGAAAACGGTCTGCTTTGATGGTAAACACCAAACCATCGTCGTTCTGTTCTATTTTAGCATAGCTGATTTTGCAGTTGTTCGTAAATGTTTGCGTATTGGATTTGCTAAAGCATGAAAAATCCTGATAAGTCAACAAAACTTGAGCCGCTTCATTCATTTTTTCTACATCCAAATTGCCTTTGTACAGCCAAGACCTATCCAATTTAAATGGATCTTTCTTAAAATGCAGATGATATTTATATTCTCGAGCTGTTGCATCGAAACGGGCATGGGCATCAGTTGCTACCTCAAAAATTCGGTAAATGGCAATGCTATATGGCAATAGGGCATTTAAGCCTGTAGTTGCGTTGGCAATTTGCTTTTCACCAACTTCGGTTAAATCGAAATGAGCGTAAAATTGAGTAGCATGTACACCAGCATCTGTACGACCGCAGCCTAAAGAAACTACTTCTTGCCTAAAATAAGTGCTTAATGCTTTGTCTAAACATTCTTGTACAGTAATTCCGTTGGGCTGTGTTTGCCAACCGTGAAAATTAGTACCGTTATAGCCGAGTTCTACGAAATATCGCTTTGTTTCCAATGTTGCAAAAATAACAAAACAGTTGGCAGTTTACAGTGGACTAACTCACAACTTTTAAACCTTACAGCAAGAAAACAATTATGCAATTAAAACAATAAATGTATTTTTGCCTATTATGATACAAAGAATTCAGTCTATTTGGCTTTTATTGGCTGCTTTTACAATTTTATGCTTAGTATTTGTGCCTAGCTTAGGCGCTGCAGCAAGTGGCGGTTATTACACTTTATTTGCATCTGGTTTGAAGCTTGAGGGTGTAGCAAACCAAGCGACTAACTATTCGCTTTTAATTAGTACAATTTTGGCGGGACTGATCAGTTTGGTCAACATCTTTAACTTCCGTAACAGGAAGCTTCAAATCCGAATTGCTTCATTCAACATTGTGCTCATCTTAGCTTTGTCGTTCTGGATGGGACAATTGGTTAGAGGTTTGGAAGGCGTAACTACACTAGACATAGAGCTAGGGCTTTATTTGCCAATTATATCAATTATCTTCACCTTTTTGGCCATCAGAGGCATTAAAAAGGATGAAAAATTAATTCGCTCTGCGGATAGGCTGCGTTAAATTTCGATTAAAATTTAGTTATAAATTGGCTAACTTTCAGTTTATCACTACCTTTAACATATTCTTTTACAACTTTTAAACCCTTCTTTATGAAAAAACTTATACTTTCTTTATTATTTATCGGTGGATTTGCTGCAAGCGGATATGCTCAGGTATTTTCGCAGAATTTTAATAGTTCTACTGTTTTAAATGACTACGTTAACACCGCTGGCGAAACAAATAAGTTTACAGCGATTGGGAGCGGAACTGCAAACGCTGCGAGCATTACAGCCGGGGGAGCTTTGCAATTCGCAAAAACGGGCTCAGGTACTTCGCACTTTAGCAGAAACGTTTCTTTCCCTGGCCCACCAACTGTATTGAAAATTAGTTTCAATTTAAATGTGACCAACATAGCAGCAACAAACTCAACACAAGCACAGCTTTATGTGGGCACAGGTTTTGCAAACACTTCGGGAGCCCCTACACTTGCATCTACAACCCATAGTAGGTTAGTTATCGGCTTTGATGCTGCTCAAGGCTTTAATATTTCTGGACCTAACGCTCCCACAGGTTCAAGTCCATTCTATAACGCTGAAAGAGTTGTAACTTGGGTAATAAACAATAGCGGTGCAACAATCAATTATTCTGCTCCTAACGGAGAAACGAAGACATTAGCGAATGATACATGGGATTTATATGCAGATGCGGTTGGTACGCCTACTGGCACCCTAGTTTTAGCAGCTAGAGGGGTTCAATCCGCAGCATTAAATATAGAGCAGTTTTTTTTCAGATATGATACCGGGTCCGAAAATGCGACTATAACTTTCGATAACTTTTTGATCAACGACCAGACTACCGTTCTTCCGGTTGAATTAAGCTCTTTCACTGCGAAAGCTAATCTGCAAAACATTGACTTAGCTTGGTCTACAGCATCTGAAAAAGATAATTCTTATTTCGATATTTTACGTTCTGGCGATGGTAAAACATTTACTAAAATTGGTGATGTAAAAGGAAACGGAACAACTGATATTGCTAAAAATTACAGTTTTACTGATAAAAATGCTTTACCTGGCGTAAACTACTACCAGTTGAAGCAAGTGGACAACAATGGTACTTCGGCACTTTCTAAGGTAGAGGCTGTGAAATCTAATGTAGCTGCCACTAATTTAAAAGTAGCTGCAAGCAAGCAAGATGGTACAGTTAAATTAACTGTTTTTGCAGCTAACGAAGGCAACGCAACTTTCAAAATTTATGATTTGAATGGCCGTAAGGTAACGGAACGAGTTTTAAACTTAAGCAAAGGATATTCTAACGTTTCTGTTCCTTTTAACGGAGGTAACGGTTTGCATATTGCTTCATTAACTACCGCTACAGAAACGGTTACACAGAAATTTATTCAGTAATTTCTCCCTCAGACTTATTTAAAAGCCAGTTCGCAAAATGAACTGGCTTTTTCATTTTCTTTCATATTTTATTGACCATATAAGGCATGTAAGAACATTTAAGCTGCTTGCCTTGTAAATTTTCCGTTGTTCTTGGCATCTAGCAATTAAAGTTAACAGCAATGAAGGTTGTTAAATAGCCCCGATTGAACGGAAATACTTTTTGTTCGTCATTTCGAAGGAGGAACGACTGAGAAAACTGTAGCTAGAAGCTTATATCTGTGAGATTTCTCACATACGTTCGGAATGACGGAGGAAGAAACACAAAAAGATTGAAGTGAAAGCGGGACTTTCGGAAGTGATAAACACTAAAAATGCGCTTCTAATACCTCTACGAAGCAACTAAACAAAGTACTCGACCTATAACTTTCTTATTTCCAATTTATTAAGCTTAAAACATTTTATTTACAACTATATATATTACCAATTATTAACCGTACCTTTGCGGCTTAATTTAAAAATGTTATAATGATAAACCCATTTAGTAAATTGGGGATAAGTGATGACGTTGTTAATGCCGTTAAAGCGCTAGGTTTCGAAAATCCTACGCCTATTCAGGAGCAAGCCATTCCTGTACTGTTAGAGGGTAGTAACGACTTTGTTGGTTTGGCCCAAACAGGAACAGGAAAAACAGCCGCATTTGGTTTGCCGTTGTTAGAATTAATTGACTTTAAGAGCAATAAGCCACAGGCACTTATTTTGTGCCCTACACGTGAGCTTTGTCTGCAGATTGCAAACGACATCAGAAATTTCTCAAAAAACACGCCTAATGCTAGCGTTGTAGCCGTTTACGGTGGCGCAAATATTATGCAACAACTACGTGAAATACGCAACGGCGTACAAATTGTAGTGGCCACGCCCGGCCGTATGTTAGATATTATTGGCCGTAAAGCCATTGATTTTTCTAACGTGAAGTATGTAGTATTAGATGAGGCGGATGAAATGTTGAATATGGGCTTCCAAGAAGACATCAACGACATCCTTTCTACTACACCAGATGAAAAGAAAACTTGGTTATTTTCTGCTACTATGCCACCAGAGGTGCGCCGTATAGCTAAAAATTACATGGAAAACCCTACAGAGTTAACCATGGGAACCAAAAACACAGGTAACGTAAACATTGAGCACGAATATTATATTGTTAAAGCTCGTGATAAATATGCTGCCCTAAAACGTATTGTAGATTACAACCCAGATATTTTTGGTGTGGTTTTCTGTAAAACGAAAATGGATACGCAAGATGTTGCCGAGCATTTAATTAAAGATGGTTACAATGCTGATGCTTTACACGGAGATTTATCTCAACAACAACGTGATAAGGTGATGCAACGTTTCCGCGATCGTAACATGCAGTTATTAATTGCTACTGATGTTGCTGCTCGTGGTATTGACGTAAACAACGTAACACACGTAATTAACTATGCTTTGCCTGATGAAATTGAAAGTTACACCCACCGTTCTGGCCGTACTGGTCGTGCCGGTAAAACTGGTGTTTCTATCTGTATCATTAACGCTAAAGAAACTGGCAAAATTCGTCAGATTGAAAGAATTATTGGCAAACAATTTACAAAAGCAGAATTACCTACAGGTTTTGATGTTTGTGAAAAACAATTGTTCGGTTTAATTCACCGTGTACATAACGTAGAGGTTAACGAAGAGCAAATCGACAAATATATGTCGAGAATTAACGACGAATTTGCTGATTTGAGCAAAGAGGAAGTAATTAAGAAATTTGCTTCTTTAGAGTTTAACCGTTTCTTAGAATATTACCAAAATGCACCAGATCTTAATTTAAGCGCTGATGACAGAGAACGTGGTGAGCGTGGTGATAGAAGAGAACGCGGAGAGCGTGGCGAACGTGGAGGCAGAGGTGCTGAAGCGGGTTATGCTCGTTTGTTTATCAACGTTGGTTCGGTAGATGAGTTTACCAGAGGCGATTTGTTAAGCTTTGTTTGTAACCATGGCCGTATTAGCGGTAAAGCCGTTGGTAAGATAGACTTAAAAGGTGTTTTCTCTTTCGTAGAGGTTGAAAGCGCAACTGCTGAAACTTTGATGGCTAACTTTAAAGACGTTCAGTACAACGGTAGAGAGGTTAGAATTGAAATGAGCGGTGATGCTCCTCGCAGCAGTGGTCGTGGCGGAGATCGTGGTGGTCGCGGTGGATTTGGCGGAGAGCGAAGAGGTGGCTTTGGTGGCAGTGAACGTCGTAGCGGCGGTTATGGTGGCGACAGAAGAGGCGGTGGAGAACGTTCTGGAAGCGGAAGAAGAGATCGCGGAGAGCGTGGTGAGCGTTCTGGCGGTGGAAATAGCGAAGGTGGTTTCAGAGATTTCTCTGGTCGCAGTCGTGAAGAGAGAGGTGGCGGCAGACGCGAAGGCGGAACCGGCGGAGAGCGTTCTAGCGATAGAAGACGCAGATCTTAGTTTTCAGTCTACAATTATAAAAATAGAAAGCCCCGAAAATTTTTCGGGGCTTTCTATTTTTAAATAAGTTTTCAGTTTGGGCACCTGATTGCGAGCTGTAAATTGAAAAAGTAAACTACTGAACTGGCCTATTTTTAATCTCGCTTGCTTTTAAATAAACCTTAGCTCCTTTTTTGTTTACATAATATTTTCGGTTTTTACCATCTATGTAAACATTAGTACCATCTGGTGCCATTTTACCTTTGTAGGTTTGATCGGTAACTTTGGCGCCGCCTTTAACTGCAACTTCTGCAGTTTTATTACCAACTGCATTTGCACCTTTCTCGACAGCTTTACCCGTTTTTTGAATGGCTTTTCCTACTTCTGTTTTTTTCTCTTGAGCGCTAGCACTGATTGAAAATAGACTAACCGCTACTGCGACAGCAAAGCCTAATAAATATCTCTTTTTCATCTTTTTAAAATTTAATGAATAGAGAACAAACAATAAATAGATTTGGTTTTCACGATGAACTCATGCTGCGTAAATTCTAAATACGATCTTTTCTAACAACATTAATCTCGTATCTTTCGAGCATCAAGAATTGACACTCATGAAAAAGCAGCTTTATCTATTTTGTTTGATCCTATTTTTATTTTCTTGCAATCCAGTTCGTAAAATTTTAGAAGGCGGCAAACTAAAAGAAACATCTTTTGTGGAGAAGGTTCCATTTACATTCGACTTTGGCCTTCCAATTGTTAAGGTAGAGATTGGAGGGAAAAACTATAATTTTTTATTCGACACTGGTGCGCCAACGGTTATTTCGACAGAATTACTAATACTTTTGAAATTAGAATCAGAAACAGTAGGTAAAACGTCCGATTCGCAAGGCAATAGCAGGCAACAAGCATTTATAAAAATTCCAAGTATGAAAATTGGAAATTTGAATTTCGAAAACATAGGGGCAACAGTTATTGACTTGAAAAAAGTGTTTGAATTTAAGTGCATGAACTTTGACGGAATTATTGGTGCAAACCAAATGGAGAAAGCAATTTGGCAAATCGATTATAGAAACAATATCATTACAGCTAGCAACAACATTTCAAACTTCAATATACCAAAGCATACCAACATATTGAATTTCACTCCCAAAAAAGGGCAAAAAACGCCAAAGGTTATGGTTAAAATTGGAAATCAAGCCATAAACACTACGTTTGATACAGGCGCCACAACTGACTTTAGTTTTCCTTTTGAAACTTATAAATCTGAAATTGAATTTTTAAAAGGAACAGAAGCCTTCGGCAGTTCTAGTTCAGGTATTTACGGCACGAGTAAAAGTGCTATTACAACTTATAAAAAGATCTCAAAATTTAACATAGGCAATATTCAAATAGCAAATCAGATCGTAACTTTTAACGAAGGGACTAGTGCTATCATCGGGAATTCATTTTTCAAAAATTACAGGCTAATCTTAGATTGGAAAGAAAACAAAATCTATATGATTAAGGAAATCGAGCATCAAAATGCTACGCTTGAAACTTACGGCATTGGGTTAAGATAAATCAACAATAAACCAACTATTGCTAAAATTTTCAAAGATACAGACGCATATAGATCGGGATTGCAAATCAACGATCAAATTATTACGGTTGACAATCAAGATGTATCAAATTTAACAGAGACTGAAGCTTGTACTTATACCTTTAACAGTATTTTGTCTGGTAAGGAATCGAGAAATATCACGGTACTGAGAGATGGCAAAAAGCTAATTTTTAATCTAAAAAAAGCGATAGTTCTTAATTAACTCAACTTCTCGGTTAACATTTTCATTTCAGAGTGGGGCGATTTTCTTTCGTACAAAATTTGATAAACCGCTTCACAAATAGGCATATCTACTTGATATTTTTCGTTAATATGATGCATTGAACTTGCCGCGTAATATCCCTCGGCAATCATGTTCATTTCCAATTGTGCAGACCTCACCGTATAGCCCTTCCCTATCATGTTACCGAAAGTTCTGTTTCTACTAAACTGAGAATAGGCAGTTACCATTAAATCGCCTAGATAGGCAGATTCTTTAATATCTCTTTCTATTGGATGTACCACGCCTACAAATTTTTCAATTTCACGAATGGCGTTAGAAATTAATACCGCTTGGAAGTTATCGCCATAGCCAACGCCATGGCAAATTCCACTCGCAACAGCGTAGATGTTTTTCAAAACCGCAGCGTATTCGGTGCCAAAAATATCATCAGAAATATTGGTTTTAATGTATCGAGTATTTAAGTAGCCAGCGAATGTTTCTGCACAGGTCAAAGCTGAACAAGCAATCGTTAAATAAGACAGCTTCTCCAAAGCTACTTCCTCAGCATGACAAGGCCCACTGATTACCAAAATATCTTCGTAAGGCAAGTCGTATATTTCATGCAAAAAATCACCGATTATTAAGTTGTGCTCTGGAACAATACCTTTAATTGCCGAAACCACCTTTTTACCTTTGAGTTGTGCTGGCGTAATATCTTTCAAACTATCCTTTAGAAATGCCGCAGGAACGTTTAAAATTACATAATCAGCCTCAGAAATGACATAAGCTAAATCTGAAGACACATTTTCTGGCTTCAGTTTAATCTCTACAGCACTTAAATAACTGGGGTTATGCTTATAGTTTCTGATATGGGCAATAGCTTCTTCGTTTCTCATCCACCAAAAAATTTCCTTCTCTGAATCATTATCGAGAGCGTTATCAGAAAGCATTTTGATGATGGCTGTTGCCCAACTTCCTCCTCCAATCATCGCTATTTTAGGTATGCTCATATTATATTTTGTACGACTATTTTTTAAACATGGGTAAAAACAAAAGGTTTAAAAAAATGCAATTGCACTTCTTTAAACCTTCGCAAAAATAATTAAATATTATGATTTGTACCGTCTACTTTTTACTTCCAGTACTAAACAATTTGTCTTTAGTGGTCTTCTCTACCTTCAAGCCATCTTTCAATTTATTTTGGATAGCCGAATAAGGTCCCGAAACAATTTGCTGACCAGCTTTTAATCCTGTTTTTACCACAATAAATTGATCATTTTGGATCCCAGTCGTTACTTCTGCCTTTTTAACCGTAGAAGCTTTCTCATCGAACAAATACACAAACTGTTTAATTTGCTTATCTGTCAACTTGCTTTTTTGCTTCTCGCTATCCTCTGAGCTACCTTTCCCCTCGCCATCTGTTTTATTTTCAGTAAAAACAGACTGAATTGGAATAGCTAGTCCTTTTACAGTTTCACTTTCGATATCAACTGTAGCAGAAAGTCCTGGTCTAAATGGAGAAGGTAAATCTTTTGCCCCACCTTTAACCCTATTGTATGATTCTTGCAATAACCTCACCTTTACCGAGAAATTGGTTACCTGATCTACTGAAGTAGTTGTTGTACCAACGGCGGTAGAAGAACTCGCAATCTCGGTAACTATTCCTCTAAATTTCTTACCAGCAAAAGCATCTACCTCTACGGTTGCGCTGTCACCTAAACTCACTCTATTGATATCGTTTTCATTCACATCAACGTTTACTTCCATGTTGCTTAGGTTAGAAATACGCATGATTTCTGTACCTGCCATTTGCGACGTTCCTAAAATACGATCGCCAAGCTCAATTGAAAGTTTAGAAACTACGCCATCAACAGGAGCATAAATAGTTGTTCTAGCTAAGTTAGCACCTGCTTCTTTAACACTTGCACCTGTTTGTTCTAAATTAAACTTAGCACCTACCACACCTTCTTTTGCGCTAGCTAAAGTAGATTTTGCAGTTAAATAAGTTGCTTTTGCATTATCAAATTCTGCTGCAGAAATTACTTTTTTATTGTACAATTCTACATTACGTTTATAAGTTGCTTCTGCATTTACAAAATTAGCTTGTGCTTGTACCAATTGCTGTTGAGACGAGCCTACACTTGCCTTTTGTGCATTATAAGATGCTACAGCACGTTCATAACTAGATTGCAAAATGTCTGGACGAACTTTACACAATAACTGACCTTTCTTCACAATGTCACCCTCTTTCACCAAAAGCTCAGTTACCTCTCCAGAAACTTCAGAACTTAACTTTACTTCTGTTTCTGGCTGTATTTTACCACTCGCAGTTACCGTTTCAATTACGGTTTTATCACCAACTTTTTCTACAGTAACCTTTTCAACCTTCTCTTTGCCAATTACACCGGTAAGGCTTAAAATTACGACTACAGCTAAAATTGCCCCTAAGCCTATTAAAATATGTTTTAACTTCATGTTTGTATTGTTGTATTGTTAATTATTGAAGGTTCTAATTTGGTTGTTGTAAAGTTGAAACCGCCAACCTAAAACTGTCATTTATCTTTTCTTAAAACGTGATTTGTTTTCCTAAATAATAATCTATCACTTTAGATTTGAATAACAAGTCGTACTTGGCCTGTATCATATCTATCTCCGCCTTATTTCTGTTAGTTTGGGCTGTACTAAATTCAACAGAGTTTGCTAAACCTACATTGTAACGCTGTTCAATTACAAAAAAAGCATCTTTCTGCGCTGCAAAAGCATTTGTGGTCGATTCGTACCTACTCTCAGCCGCTCTTAAATCTGCCACCGCCTGAAAAATCACTTTGTTCAAATTATTCCTAGAAAGCTGTTCATCTACTTGCGCATTTTGGTAGCTGATCCTCGCTCTTCTAACATTTGAACGAGCAGTAAATCCATTAAATACAGGAATAGAAAGACTAAAACCAACAAACTGGTTAAAGTTATCTTGAATTTGTGAACCAAAAGTATAAACTGATGACGTCCTTAAAATATCGGGAATTTCGGTTATAACTTCTTGTCGCGTACCCCTCACTTCCCCTATCACAACCTCTTTAAGTCCATTATTTACCTCGATTACTTTTGGTTTTATACTAGAATAGTTTGTTCCTAAACCGCCACCAAAAGATAAACGAGGATAATAAGTTCCACGGGCAATGTCGATACCTCGTTGCGCAGCTTGCGTTCTTAACGATGCCAATTTGATATCAGGAAAAACGCTAAGTGCTGTGGCAACAACCTCTGGGGCACTGTAATTATTTTTAGCGTAAGTTATTGCATCTACCAAAGGAGCCTGTACTTCAAATTTATTATCAGATGGCAACTCCATTAACTGGTTAAGTGTTAAATAAGAAATTGCTAGGTTATTTTGTGCATTGGTTACCTCCAATTCTGAAATTGCTACTTGCGATTTAGCCTGAGAAACATCTGCCAAGGTTTTATTACCAGCATCTAATAATTGTTGTTGCTGATTTGCCGTTTGTTTAGCTACCACCAATTGAGCTTCGGCCGCTTTTAACAAATCTTTATTGAACAAAATTTGCATGTAAGAGGTCACTACCTGTAGTATCAGATCGTTTTTAACTTTCTCTACATTAGCCTTATCAGCATCTAACAACAACTTATTTTGTTTAATCTGATTAATTTTCTGACCGCCAGCAAATAAATCCACGTTTCCATTAAGACTTGCGGTTGCAGAATTAAACTGTTGACTAATAAACTGGTAGGTAGATGGATCAATACTTCTACCGAAGTTTCTATTTCCATTAATGTTTCCGCTGATTGACGGCAACAATGCATTTTTTGATTGCCCGTAGTTTTCATCGGATAGTGCGGCACTAAACTGCGCTTGTTTTACCTGTAAATTGTTTTGCAACGTTTTGTCTACCGCTTGCTGAATGGTAATCAGTTCTTGGGCATTTGCCGCAAAACTTGCTACAGACAAAGACAATGCAGAAAACACAAAGCTTATTTTGGAAAATTGTCTCATAAATTAGTTCACAATTATAACATAAACTACAGATGGTTTCATAAATTTTTAAAACAAGCTTAAATATTTAATTTTACAGCATGTATACTGTTAGGCCACCCTTTTTTCTCAAATGGTTTTATCCCTATTTAATTTGGAATAGAGAGCGTAAAGATACCAAAGAAAAAGTCGTTTATCTCACCTTTGACGATGGGCCAATACCAAATGTTACAGATTTTGTGCTAAATACCCTAAAAAGTTTCGGCGTTAAAGCAACTTTTTTCTGCATTGGCGATAATATACAAAAACATCCACAAGTCTTCGAACGTATTAAAAATGATGGGCACGCCGTGGGCAACCACACCTACAATCACTTAAAAGGATGGAAAACCGATGATGAAACTTACATAGAAAATTTCTGGAAATGCCAAGAATTGACTGCAACCAACCTGTTCCGTCCACCTTACGGAAGGATTAAGAAAAGTCAAATCAGTCAATTAATTAACAGTTCGCAGTCAACAGTTGGCAAGGAACTGAAAACTGAAAACCGAGAACTGCAAATTATCATGTGGGATGTCTTGAGTGGCGATTTCGACGTCAAGCTATCTCCAGAAAAGTGCTATGAAAACGTAATTAAAAACACCAGAAATGGCTCCATCATTGTCTTTCACGATAGTTTAAAAGCTTGGAAAAGGCTGGAATATGCGTTACCAAAAGCGATTGAACATCTACTTTCAAAAGGATATCGTTTCGAAAAATTGTAAAAAATTTAGAAAAGCAGAGTACGCCTCATTTCTGTCACGAAAGTCCCGCTTTCCGCTAATACCGATAAAATCGGTACGCTACAATCGGGTTTAATTTGCAAAACCTACGTAAATGAACAAAATTAGTTTAGCACAACGTTTATGGATTTCGGCAAATATTCTCATCCTTAACACAGAAATTATAAACAAACTTTATATTAGCCATCAAATTATCTTACAATGACCACAGTATCTAAATTTCTATTGGCTCTTTTAATCGGCACAACTGTACTTTCAGTAAATGCTCAAGAAAAAGAATTTACCGTTAGCACAAAAAGGAACGACGACAAAAGCGTTACTCTCACCGCAGAAAAAACTTCTCCCGGAACTTATACAGTGGTGCTCAACTTCAGAGAACTCACTAACAGTAGTGTTGGAAACCCTGTTTACAGAGTACGGAATAGCGGAGAAAACTTTCTCACGCTAACCCCAGACAATAAAAGTCAAGGTATCAGCTTGTCTTACAGTTTTAGTTTTATCAGAGGTGAACTGAACCCAAAATTTAGTCCGCTTTTTTTATATGCACTGCCTTACGGCAAGGGAAAGAAAACCAGAGCAGTAGAATCTACTTTTTTAAGAGCAACTTATTTTGGTTCTTCTACCCCAGCCGACTGGAAATCCTACAGATTTTACACAGAAGAAGCTGACACCGTTACTGCAATTAGAAAAGGGATTGTAGTTAGTGTTTCGGACGTTTATGATCAAGACACCAAAGATCTAAAATACACCAGCAAAGTAAATACCGTAATTGTAGAGCATGCAGATGGCACACTAGCTAATTACAAAGGTTTCAAAAAAGGCATTTTCGTAAAAGAAGGACAAACTGTGTTTCCCGGCACGCCATTAGGAATGAACGATATCACAAACGAACGTTACGGTATTTCACTGATGATTACCTATTTAAAATCTTCAAACTTTGGGGGCAACAAAAGCTCAGATTCTAAAGAAAGTGAAAGTCTTTATGGTTTTATCACTCCTTATTTCTGTACCACAGAAAACGCGAATGGAATTTTAACCAGTCAAAAATATTATAGCTCGGCAATAACTCCAGAAGTGATCCAAAAAGAGATGACCAAAAAGGAAATTAAGAACTTAGGGAAGAAGTAGACCTTCCAATCTACGTTCATGCCTATTTCTGTTTATGTTATGTAATTTTCCACATTTATTTCTATTTAAAAGGAATTTAAAACCATCTAATTAGCTGTTTAAATTGCTTTTAAAGGTTGATTTTTGTATTTTTGTTTTGATTAAAAATCAACCTTTTTAATTATAAACAAACACAAATTTTAATACACAAACACTGCTCTTGTAAAAGTAGGTTTATATAAACCTGAACCTTTAACGAAAGCAAACCATCTAAGATGAGCATTTACAACGATTATATTCAAGAGATCGAAGACAGAAAAACTCAAGATCTTCATCCAAAACCAATTGATAGCGCCGAATTACTGAGCGAGATCATTACCCAAATCAAAAGTGTTAACAATATCAATAGAACAGACGCTGTTAACTTTTTTATATACAACACCCTGCCGGGAACTACAGCTGCAGCTGGTGTAAAAGCACAATTTTTAAAAGAAATTATTGCAGGCGAAGTTGTTGTTGCAGAAATCACTCCTGATTTTGCTTTCGAACTATTGTCGCACATGAAGGGCGGTCCTTCTATCAAAGTTTTGTTAGATATCGCATTAGCTGATAATGGAGACAAAGCTCATAAAGCTGCGAATGTACTTAAAACACAAGTTTTCTTATACGATGCCGATACGGACCGTTTGAAAGACGCTTACAACAACGGTAATGAAATTGCCAAAGAAATTTTAGAGAGTTACGCTAAAGCAGAGTTCTTTACCGAGTTACCTGCTGTTGCCGAAGAAATTAAAGTGGTAACCTTTATTGCTGGTATTGGCGATATTTCTACAGATTTATTATCACCAGGCAACCAAGCACACTCACGTTCAGATCGTGAATTGCATGGGAAGTGCATGATCACCCCAGAAGCTCAGGCAGCTATTAGGGAGTTACAGGCACAACATCCAGACAAAAGTGTGATGTTGGTAGCTGAAAAAGGCACAATGGGTGTAGGTTCTTCACGTATGTCGGGCGTAAATAACGTAGCACTTTGGACAGGAAAACAGTCTAGTCCTTATGTTCCTTTCGTAAACATTGCCCCAATTGTGGGCGGTACCAACGGCATCTCTCCTATCTTCTTAACTACAGTTGATGTAACTGGCGGTATCGGTATCGACCTTAAAAACTGGGTAAAGAAAACTGATGAATTAGGTAATGTTGTACGTAACGAAAATGACGAACCAATTTTAGAGGAAGTATATGCTGTAGCAACAGGAACGGTTCTTACCATCAACACCAGAACTAAAAAATTATACAACGGCGACCAAGAGTTAATCGATATTTCGAAAGCCTTAACGCCACAAAAAATGGAGTTTATCAAAGCTGGTGGTTCTTACGCTATCGTTTTTGGTAAAAAAATCCAAACTTTTGCCGCTAGAACTTTAGGCATCGAAGCTCCGGTAGTATTTGCTCCAGCCAAAGAAGTATCTATCGAAGGTCAAGGCTTAACTGCTGTAGAAAAAATCTTCAATAAAAATGCAGTAGGCTTAGCACCAGGCAAGGTTTTACATGCAGGTTCTGATGTTCGTGTAGAAGTAAACATTGTAGGTTCGCAAGATACCACAGGCTTAATGACTGCCCAAGAATTAGAGGCAATGGCTGCTACAGTTATCTCTCCAATTGTTGATGGCGCTTACCAATCGGGTTGCCACACCGCATCTGTTTGGGATAAAAAAGCACAAGCCAACATCCCGAAACTAATGAAGTTCATGAACGAGTTTGGGGTAATTACCGCTCGCGATCCTAAAGGAGAATATCACTCAATGACTGATGTGATCCATAAGGTATTGAATGATATTACCATTGATGAATGGGCAATCATTATCGGTGGCGACTCGCACACACGTATGTCTAAAGGTGTGGCTTTCGGTGCAGATTCTGGTACAGTAGCCTTAGCTTTAGCAACTGGCGAGGCTTCGATGCCAATTCCAGAGTCGGTTAAAGTAACCTTCAAAGGCGCAATGAAAGAGCACATGGATTTCCGTGATGTGGTTCACGCTACGCAATTGCAGATGTTACAACAGTTTGATGGCGAAAACGTATTCCAAGGTCGTATCATTGAGGTGCACATTGGTACTTTGCTAGCTGACCAAGCTTTCACATTTACCGATTGGACTGCAGAAATGAAAGCTAAAGCTTCTATCTGTATTTCGCAAGATGACACTTTAATTGCTTCGTTAGAAATTGCGAAAAGCCGTATCCAAATCATGATTGACAAGGGAATGGACAACCATAACCAAGTGCTACAAGGTTTGATCAACAAAGCAAACAAACGTATCGAGGAAATTAAATCAGGTATCAAACCTGCTTTAACGCCTGATGATAATGCTAAATATTATGCTGAGGTAGTAATTGACTTGGATATCATTAACGAGCCAATGATTGCCGACCCAGACGTAAACAACGCTGACGTTTCTAAGCGCTACACACACGATACCATTAGAGATTTAACTTTCTACGGTGGCGATAAAAAAGTAGACCTTGGTTTCGTAGGTTCTTGTATGGTACACAAAGACGACTTGAAGATTGTTTCTCAAATGTTGAAAAACGTAGAAACACAAACTGGCACTGTATCATTTAAAGCGCCATTGGTAGTTGCTGCACCAACTTACAATATCATTGATGAGTTAAAAGCAGAAGGCGACTGGGAATATTTACAAAAATACTCTGGTTTCGAATTCAGCGATGCGCTACCTAAAAGCGTGGCTCGTACCGAATACGAAAACATCATGTACCTAGAGCGTCCAGGTTGTAACTTGTGTATGGGTAACCAAGAAAAAGCGGCTAAAGGCGATACAGTAATGGCAACTTCTACACGTTTATTCCAAGGTCGTGTAGTAGAAGATAGAGATGGTAAAAAAGGAGAATCATTATTGGCATCTACGCCAGTGGTAGTTCTTTCTGCTATCTTAGGTCGTATTCCCAACATCGAAGAATATAAAGCAGCAGTAGAAGGTATTAACTTAACCAAGTTTACGCCAATTTCTACGAAACAATAAAAACAAATTTAAAAATAAGAAGAGGCCAGCCGGATGTATCGGGCTGGCCTTTTTGTTTATGCAAACAATTGCATAGAATGTTTTTAAATAAGACAAATTGACAAAACTCAAAAACAAGTCTGTTAAAAATTGTTTAATTTAGATAGCATCGTTAATAACAATAATTATAAAGAACAATTATGGCTTTTGATATAGAAATGATTAAAAAGGTTTATGCAACTTTTGGCGAACGCGTAGATGTAGCTCGCGAATTAGTTGGCAGACCTTTAACGCTTTCAGAAAAAATATTATATGCTCACCTTTGGGATGGCAAAAAACCAAATAAATCGTTTACTCGTGGTACCGACTACGTAGACTTTGCTCCAGATAGAGTAGCAATGCAAGATGCAACTGCACAAATGGCATTATTGCAGTTTATGCAAGCTGGCCGACCTAAAGTTGCGGTACCTTCTTCTGTACATTGCGATCACTTAATCACAGCCAAATTAGGTGCCGAAATTGATTTACCTCATGCTAAAACTGAAAGTGCAGAAGTTTTCGACTTCCTTTCATCAGTTTCGAATAAATATGGTATTGGCTTCTGGAAACCAGGTGCAGGTATCATCCACCAAGTAATCTTAGAAAACTATGCTTTTCCTGGCGGAATGATGATTGGTACTGATAGCCACACCGTAAATGCTGGTGGCTTAGGTATGCTTGCAATTGGTGTTGGCGGTGCTGATGCCTGCGATGTAATGGCTGGCTTGCCTTGGGAGCTTAAGTTCCCGAAACTGATTGGCGTAAAATTAACTGGTAAATTAAACGGATGGACTTCTGCTAAAGATGTGATCTTGAAAGTTGCTGGTATTTTAACCGTAAAAGGGGGTACTGGCGCTATTGTAGAATACTTTGGCGACGGAGCCATTAACCTAAGTTGTACTGGTAAAGGCACCATCTGTAACATGGGTGCTGAAATTGGCGCAACCACTTCTACTTTCGGTTACGATGAAAGTATGGAACGTTATTTACGTGCTACCAATCGTGCTGATGTAGCTGATGCCGCAAACGCAGTGAAAGAACATTTAACCGGAGATGCGGAAGTTTATGCATCACCAGAGAAATATTTCGATCAATTAATTGAAATTAACTTAGATGAATTAGAACCTTACTTGAATGGTCCATTTACACCAGATTTGGCTACGCCTATTTCGCAAATGAAAGAGGTTGCCGCAGCTAATGGATGGCCAACTAAAGTAGAATGGGGTTTAATTGGTTCTTGCACCAACTCATCTTACGAAGATTTATCTCGTGCTGCATCGGTTGCTAAACAAGCTATCGATAAAGGCTTAGGCAAAAAAGCCGAATTCGGTATTAACCCAGGTTCTGAGCAGGTACGTTACACTGCAGAGCGTGATGGTTTGTTGGGTACGTTTACTGATTTAGATGCAACTATTTTTACCAACGCTTGTGGTCCTTGTATTGGTATGTGGGACAGAACAGGTGCCGAAAAAGCGGAGAAAAACACGATCGTACACTCATTCAACCGTAACTTTGCTAAGCGTGCCGATGGTAACCCTAACACTTATGCATTTGTAACTTCTCCAGAAATTGTAGCTGCAATTGCTATTGCTGGCGATTTAGGTTTTAATCCACTTACAGACACTTTAACGAACGACAAAGGCGAGCAAGTAAAATTAGACGAACCAACAGGTTGGGAATTGCCTGAAAAAGGTTATGCGGTAGAAGATGCAGGTTTTCAAGCTCCGGCAGAAGACGGTTCGAATGTAGAAGTTGCCGTTTCTCCTACCTCTCACCGTCTACAATTGTTAGACCCATTTGCACCTTGGGAAGGCACAGATTTGAAAGGCTTGAAACTATTAATCAAAGCTAAAGGCAAATGTACTACCGACCATATTTCTATGGCTGGTCCGTGGTTAAAATTCCGTGGCCACTTAGATAATATCTCTAACAACATGTTAATTGGTGCGGTAAATTACTTCAACGACAACACTGACGATATCAAGAACCAATTGACTGGCGAGTACGGACCTGTTCCAGCTACGCAACGTGCATACAAAGCAGAAGGCATTGGTTCTATCGTTGTCGGCGACGAAAACTACGGCGAAGGTTCATCTCGTGAGCACGCAGCTATGGAGCCCCGTCACTTGGGCGTTCGTGCGGTTTTGGTAAAATCTTTTGCCCGTATCCACGAAACCAACTTGAAAAAACAAGGCATGTTGGGCTTAACGTTTGCAGACAAAGAAGATTACAATAAAATCCAGGAAGATGATACCATCGATATCTTAGGTTTAACTGAATTTGCACCTAATAAGCCATTAACCTTGGTATTACACCACGCTGATGGATCTACAGAGCAATTTGAGGTAAACCATAGCTACAACGAACAACAAATTGAGTGGTTCAAAGCTGGTGGCGCATTAAATATCATTAGAAAAGAAGCTGCTACGAAAGCTGCACAGGCTTAATCGTCCGTAAATCTGAAAAAGACAGAAAGATAAAATCCCAATTAGTTTAAAAGCTTTTGGGATTTTTTATTTTGATATAACTGATACCTGACCACTTTATTAGAAGAGCAGTTATACTGCTACTATTTTCCCGAAAGTCTTGCTGTTCATTTCAACTCCTCGCCTACGCTATGCTTCGGCTGTGGGGTTTCCATTGCCATCAAGTCTATCTAACTATGGAATTTGCAACTATTAAAGAACTTTGCCCCTTTCAAGTAAACACATCTCTCGCTCAAGTTGGCGTCCCCGCCAACGTGCAAACAATTAACTTCAAAACATAAGCTACTCGTTGGCGGGGACGCCAACAAGGGAGAGAAAGTCTATTTAATTAAATGCTTTGCAATTTTTAAAGAGCATTGCTGCTTTCAGATAAACGTCCCTTCCGCTCACGTTTGGCGTCCCCGCCAACGTGCAAACACTTTAATAAAATTATTCTTTATAATGAGTTATAAAATCAAACGAGCTTTCACCATTCTCGTAAAACGACGCTGATGACCAATAATAATTTTCCGGCAAATCCGCTAAACTCCAGTGAGGCTGTAAGGGATTGTTATGAATATATTCTAATTTTTGCACTAAAAATTCCTCACCCCAACATTCTTTAACAACACAATCTCGTTGCCAAAATTGAAATACTCTATCGGCAAGATTGACTTGATAATTCTTTAGCTGTGTGTTACCCAACCTCTTTTTAAATTCGTGAGCAGTAAAGCTTAGCAAAGCACCCTGAACATTAGCCCTATCAAATCCGTCTGTAATTTTCCATAACAAATGAATGTGATTAGGCATTATTACAAAACCATAAATTCTGCACCTATTTTCATCCGCTAACCACCTCATGGCATTTATAACTATTTGTTTAAACTCATCGCTTAACAAATGTTGCCAATTTAAAATCGTAGCTGTAAGAAACTCTGGATGATATGATTTTAGCATTAAGAACTAGAATAGGTAGACTTAAAGCTAATAAATTTATTGATATATCAGAGTGCATACTAATCGTTGGCGGGGACGCCAACGAGGGAAAGAATTTTCACACCTTCCTAAGTTCGCGTCCCCGCCAACTTAATTATAACTTATAAATGTATTAAAGTCCGTCAAAAGCTTCATCTTCAGTTAGAAACTGCTCAATCGCATGAACATCTTTTTCGAAAACGTGCAACTGTACTCCACTTATCGAAGTATTAAACACCGGATAAACCAATGCCGCATTTTCACCTGAAAGAAAACATTCAAAACCTGCATCTAACAAGCGACCTTTAACAATATTCGCCTCCATTGGATTTTCGAAGGTTTTATAAACTACTATTTTATTATCTGCCATAAGATCTAGTTAAATTCGTGACCACACTTATAACAATGATAACACTTATTTGCTTTAAAAGGATAAATAGTCATTAAAATAGAGAGCACAGCCACCCACCAACTATGCTTATTTTTAGTAGCCAAACCATAACTTACATTGGTAGAACCACAATTTTCACAAACTACTTTATCTGCATCTTGTTCAACATCCATTTCTGGAACTTCAAGCTCTACATCATCTGCCAATAAAGCGTTAATTTGTTCCACATCCTTTTCAAAAACATTAAGCTTAACACCGCCTATTGCCTGATTAAAAAGCGGATTTATTGTTGCTACATTTTCATCCGTTAAAAAGCAGGGAATATCAGCATCTTCCAATTTCGCTTTGACGATGTTGGCTTCGATTGGGTTATAAAAAGTGCTGTAGACTATAATTTTATCGCTCATCCCTATAAATATAGAGATTTACTTCGATAAAAATTCTTGCCACCAATAACCAGATTGTTTGACGGTACGCAGTTGCGTTTTGAAATCATTATGTACAATGCCAAAACGTGCTTGGTAGCCCTCTGCCCATTCGAAGTTATCCATTAAAGTCCAAGCTAAGTAACCAGTGATATTGATACCTTCATTTTTAGCTTTTAGCATTGCGGCTAGGTAAGCTTTAAAGTATTCGGTCCTTTCGGGGTCATCAATCTTCCCATCAATTACTTTATCATGAAATGCAGCACCATTTTCAGTAACCATGATATTTTTCACTTGAGGATAAGCGGCAAACTGCTTAATGATACGATAAAAACTATCCGCATTAATTTCCCAACCCATTGCTGTATGAGAGATTTTTCTGTTCTTCGCCTTTACCTCCCAAGCTTGCACCACAGGAATAAAAGCATTGTATTTTATCACCAATGGAAAATAATTCTGCACACCGATGAAATCAAAATCAAACTTCATTCGCTCTTGATGGCGCCAAGTGGAGTGGCTGATAGAAAATTTCTCTAACACTTCCCAATCTGCCGTAGGAAACCCCATACCTAAAACAGGTTCTAAAAAGAAACGGTTCATTAAGGCATCAACTCTTTTAGCTGCCAATAAATCTTGTGCTGATTGCGTATACGGAACAATTTCCGAACATGAAAAAGCAGTTCCAATAATGGCATCCTTAACTTCTGACCTCAGAATTTTTGCCCCATCAGCTTGTGCGATGGCAGTGTGTAAAGCTGCATCGAAGAAATTACTCACACCCGTTTGCCCAGGCGCATGAACGCCCAACATATAACCCAAAGAAGTAAAACCAAAAGGCTCGTTAATTACAATCCATTGCTTTACTTTGCTACCGTATTCTTTTGCACAAAAAAGTGCATATTCGTTAAAAGCACTATTGATGCCGTAAGCAGTCCAGCCGCCTTCTTTAGACAAAGCCTCGGGCAAATCCCAATGATATAGTGTAACCATCGGTGTTAAACCTTGCTGCAAACATTCGTCTATCACACTGTGATAAAATCTAACACCTTCCTTGTTTAAGTCTCCATTACCCAAAGGAAAAATACGGGACCAAGCGATGGAAAAGCGAAAAACGGTAAAGCCTAAAGTTTTTACTAATGCAATATCTTCATGGTAACGATGATAGAAATCACAAGCTTCACTAGGGTTGTGCCCTTTTTTGGTTTTACCAGAACGTTTGGAGAAAGTATCCCAAATGCTCGGACCTTTACCATACGAATTGGCGGCACCTTCTATTTGCGCAGCTGCTGTGGCTACACCCCATAAAAAATCCTTACCAAAATCGCTGCTTTGCATTTCATCAAATAAAGTGAATAATCTGATTGTTCGGATTAAATTAAAGTTAAGTTATTGTTTTGATTGAACCTCCTAAGAAACCTAAGTTCTCTTTAGAAAAAACTATATTGATAAAATAAAACTTAGTTGTGCTAAGGTGACTGAGGTGGTAGAACCAAACTAACCTAATCCAATTTGCTTCAACAAAATTGCTGCATTAAACTTAGTGCATGGGCCTTGCTTAATTAAATAATCAAACTCCATTTCGTTACCAACCAACTGTATATCAAAATGGAAATTACGCACCGAAGCTGGATGCACTTGTTCCAACTCTGACAATTGTAAATCGTGGGTGGCGAATAAAGTTGGTGTTCCGATTTTAATCAGTTTTTCGATGAAGGCTTTAGAACCGTCAAACTTGTCTTTGCTATTAGTTCCTCGCAACATTTCATCAATTAACACGAAAGCATTTGGATGTAATTCTACTTCGCTTAATATCATTTTCAAACGGTTCAATTCTGCTTTAAAAGTAGAAGTACTTTCAATCAAATTATCCTTGATACGCATGTAAGTCAACAAACGGAAAATAGGTAAATCCATCTGCTTTGCGCAAACCGGAGCTCCCGCATAAGCCAACACCATGTTAATACCAACCGTACGAAGAAATGTACTTTTGCCAGCCATATTAGAACCTGTGATGATATCTACTGTTGGTGTTTCTCTTAGTTTATAACTGTTATCTACTCTTTTACTAGTCGGAATTAACGGATGTCCCAACTCATTAGCCTGCAAAGAAAAATCATTTTTAATGGTTGGAAACACCCAATCCGGATGGTTGTAATTCAGCGTGGCAAAAGAAATCAATTCTTCGAAATAACCAATTCTATCTACACCTTGAGCAACCTGACCGCTTACAGTTCTACTCCAATTACCAAGTTTAATGCAACATTTCAAATCCCACAGTAAAAAGAAATTGAGTACAGCGTACAAAAGGAAATTCAATCTGGCATCAAACTCGACAATGATTTTCGCCAACGCTTTAATGTGCGCACTAACTTTTTCTTCCGATTTAAATAAATCTTTAATGTATTTGCTTTTCCAAGCACGTTGTTCTGTCCATTCAATGGCATCAGCGTAACTGCTTAGCAAACCAGAACTTCCACTAAAACCATAGTAAACTGTCGTGATTTGTTTTGAATAAAAGAACGTTAGCATCGCGTTAGCAAAAGCTATCAAACCAAAAACACTCCAAAAAGCACCACCAAAAATCAACCCTGTTAAAAACAAAACCAACATTAAGTAAGGCACCAACTTTACATAAAATTTGAGCAATTTATTTGATGTAAAAGCAACCTGATTTAACAATTGGTTACCTAACTTTCGTTTAATTTCTTCAATCCTTGTTACTTCGTGACCTTTTAAGTTAGCTCTAAATGCAAAAGTAGTATCAATATGCTCTGTTAATTCTTTAATGGCTTCTTGGCGTTCTTCAATAGTTTCGCGGTTGCTAACTGTAGCTAGATGTTTCGCCAATTCTTCTACCCCAATTTTTGAAGCTCCTCTATTGATCAAAGCATAAAGCGATGATTTGCCGAAGATATCTAGATCAGAAAGGTAAGGATGGTTTTCATCTTCAAAGGCAGTACCATCATCGTATCCATTAGCTTTACCTTGTAGCAAAGCAATCTCATTTTCAAAGACCCAAAGCAAATTCTGATGGAACTTGTATTCCTTTTCTAATTTGTTTTGTCGTCTAACAACCGCAGCAAAAGTAAAGATTGGCAACACCAGTAATACAGACCAAATAGTATTGGCAGTTGTTCCTTCAGAACTCACCAAGCCAACAAAAAAGCCAATTTCTACCAGCAACAAAGCTACCCGCACAAAAGAAAGTTGATCTATTTTTTTCTTCAACACAGCGATTTCTGTTTGTTGTTCTTGTGCTGACTGTTCGTATCGTTTTAATCTATCTAGCTCGGTATTTAACATTATATTTGAAGAATTAAGCTGTAAAGATAAAAAACACAACCATTAGATGAAGATTACCTTAATTGCTATCGGAAAAACGGAGGATAAATACTTAATTGAGGGCATTGATAAGTATTTGGGACGATTGAAGCATTACATTAACTTCAACATGGTAATTATTCCAGATGTGAAAAACACTAAGAACCTTACCGAAGCACAGCAAAAAACCAAAGAAGCAGAATTGTTACTAAAGCAATTGAACAATAGCGATGTGGTGGTGTTGTTAGATGAGAAAGGTAAGAAATATACGTCTGTTCAGTTTTCAGCCTACATTAACAAACAAATGGTGGGCAGTGTACAAAACTTGGTCTTCATTATCGGCGGCCCTTACGGCTTTGACGAAAGCATTTACAAAAGATCAAATAGTAGCATTTCGCTGTCAGACATGACATTTTCTCACCAAATGGTACGTTTGTTTTTTGTAGAGCAACTTTACAGAGCTTTTACTATATTGAAAAACGAACCTTACCATCACGAATAGCACGAAAAATGCTATATTACATTATGGAAAACAACAACACAAATCATCCATTTATAAAAAGGAGGAATTATGAAACTACCAGGAGATTATAAAAGAAACTACAGATTTAGAAGCGATACCTCTAAAGAACAACGGTATTTAACGATCATGATTGCCGTAGTTATCATTGCAGCAATACTCTTATATTTTCTATAACTAACAAAGGCTGATCATTGACCAGCCTTTGTTAGTTTATACGCTTACTAACTATGAAATCTTTTTCGGTTTTGCCGACATAAAAAACACCAGCTTACCACCGTTTAAAATATCTGAATGCTTTAAAGTGTAATCATTTAGATCTTTGCCATTAAGGGTGATTTTTTTGACATAAACATTTTTCGGTCCTTGACCTACTGCCTCCACCACGAATGTTTTTCCGTTTTCTAAATTTATGGTCGCTTTATTTACCAGTGGGCTACCAATTGCGTATTCGCCTGACCCAGGCGCTACAGGGTAAAAGCCCATCGCCGAAAACATATACCAGGCACTCATCTGTCCGCAATCATCATTACCTCCCAACCCGTCTGGAGTTGGCTTATATTGCATGCTTAATATTCTGCGGACTTGAGCTTGGGTTTTCCAAGGTTGCCCAGCCCAGTTATATAGATACGGAACATGATGTGCTGGTTCATTACCATGCACATAACCACCTATAATACCTTCTCGAGTGATATCTTCTGTATCTGCGAAAAATTCATCAGGAAGGTGCATTGTAAACAAAGTGTCCAGTCTTTTTGCAAATTTTGATTTCCCTCCCATTGCCTCTGCCAAAGCACTAGGATCGTGGGGAACGAAAAAACTATAATTCCAGGAGTTTCCTTCAATAAAGCCTTGACCATGCGTACTCATAGGATCGAATTTAGCAAGCCAATTTCCATTTTCAGACTTTGGTCGCATAAAACCAGATTGCTTATCGAAATTATTTCTCCAGTTTTGTGACCGCTTTAAATATTCTTCATATATCGCAGTTTTGCCTAACTTCTTTGCCAATTGTGCAATTGCCCAATCATCATAGGCATATTCTAAAGTATTAGATACGGATATACCACTTCGCTCAGCAGGGATGTAACCTTTATCTATATAATAGCCAATTCCCTCATAATTTCGTTTATTTGAAGTGACGATACAAGCCTGCAGCGCTTTTTCCGCATCACCATTAAATACACCTTTTACAATTGCATCCGCAACTACAGAAACAGAATGATACCCACTCATACACCAATTATCATTTGCATAATGCGACCAAATAGGCAACATCTTAAGCGAATTCTGATCAAAATGTGCTAACATCGACTTCACCATATCATTGTTTCTAGAGGGTTGCACAATATTAAAAAATGGATGCAAAGCCCTATAAGTGTCCCATAAAGAAAAGGTTGTATAATTGGTAAATCCGTTGGCTTTATGAACACCCTGATCTAAGCCCTTATACTCCCCATTGGTATCCATATAAGTAGTAGGGTTTATAAAAGAATGGTATAGTGCAGTGTAAAAATTAATCATATTATCCTGATCGGTATCCACTACAATTTTACTTAATTCGTTATTCCAATTATTTTGCGCTTGTTTTTTTACGGCTTCAAAATCCCAATGCGGTATTTCTAAACGCATATTTTCTAAAGCATTTGCTTGCGAAACAGGCGATAGCGCAACTTTTACCATTACCTTTTCATTTGCCTTGGTATCAAAATCAAAATACATTTTAATATCACGGGCAGCTAACTCTGGAAAATTTTTAGTTTGATCGAATTTGCGCCAGAAACCACGATAAATCGCATTTTGATTTTCATATTTAGATCCGTAAGATTTAAACGGCTTCGAAAAACTCATCGCAAAATAGACAGTACGAGTTCTAGCCCAGCCATTAGTTTGCCTATATCCGGTAATTAACGTATCGTTCACCACACGCACATAAGTCCAAGTATTTTTGCCTTCGTAATTATAGATACCTGCGGTGAGGTCTAAAACAATATGAGATTGGTTAGATTGCGGAAATGTATACTGATGCATCCCAACTCTATTAGTAGCTGTTAATTCCGCGATTACATTATAGTCATCAAGTTTAACCTTATAATATCCCGCTTCAGCGGTTTCATTGGCATGCGAAAAACTAGAACGATAACCAGATCCAGGCTGGCTTGCAGTTCCGGGGTTCAGCTTCAACCTTCCAACAGTTGGCATCATCAAAATATCGCCCAGATCTGAGTGCCCCGTTCCACTAAAATGCGTGTGGCTAAAGCCAGTTATCGTTTTATCTTCATATTTATAGCCAGCACAATATTTGTAGACTTCTCCATTGTAACGGCCATTCAACGCATAAGACACCGTATCTGTTTCGGGACTCAATTGCACCGCCCCAAACGGAACCGTAGCTCCAGGATAAGTGTGCCCCATTTTTTCTGTGCCAATGAGCGGCTTTACATACTTTACGAAATTCTGCTGCGCAGAGACTTTTAAAAAAATGGACAACAGTCCAACTACAAGAAGTTTCTTCATATTTTAGTTTTGCTTTATTTATACCTCACAGAAATCAATTTAATGCTGAGCATACCAATGCTTTTTTAGGTTTTGGTTAAGGTAAAAATAAGAAAGCCCCGTAGCTTTTCAAAACTACGAGGCCATTTTTTTGCATTACTAAATCGATTAAGCTCCTCTTTTAGTAGGCATAGTTGCTTTTTTGGCAGGTGCAGCCGTTTTAGCGGTTGGTGCCTTCGCAGCTTTTGCTTTTGGAGCAGCTTTTGCTTTTGGAGCAGCTTTCGGCTTAGCTTCTGTTTTTTCTTCTACCTTAGGCGCATCTTCTTCTGTACCTGGAGCAGCTTCAGTAAACAAAGGCATATCTTTTAAGAAGTTATACCAAGCTAAAATCTTCTTCATATCAGAAGCATAAACTTTATCTTGATCGTGGTTTGGAGCAACTTCAATAAAGAATTTTCTTAAAGTATTGCCGTCAGCCTTAACATCAGGAATTGCAGTTTTAGTAGCTGCAATATTTGCCAAAACATCAGTTAATTTCAATTCTTCGTCTTCTCCGTAAATAGTGATATCTTCTAAAGAAGCCAATTTGGTATTCGTTAGATTAGCAATAATTTTTAATTTTTGCTCATCAAGACTCTCTAAAACATAGCCAGCTTTATTTTGTCCAATTAATTTGAACAAACCTGGCCTGCCCGAAACAGATACAATTCCTCTTAAATTCATAAATTTTATGTTAGGCGATTAGCGCAGGCATTAAGCGTTAAAAACGCCAACTACCAAACGCTCAACGCATTTAGTCTTCAATTACCTCTACAGTTAAAATTTTATCGCCTTGACGGATATCATCAACCAAGTCAACGTTTTCTACCACTTTACCGAAACAAGTGTGGTTACGGTCTAAGTGAGCAGTATTGTCTCTACTGTGGCAAACAAAAAACTGAGAACCGCCGGTGTTTCTACCAGCATGCGCCATAGAAAGCACACCTCTATCGTGATATTGATTATCGCCATCTAACTCGCAGTCAATTTTGTAACCAGGACCGCCAGTACCCGCCATGCCAGAAGCACCATCCTTAGAATTAGGACAACCACCTTGGATAACGAAATTAGGAATTACACGGTGAAAAGCTACACCATCATAAAATCCTTCTTTAGCTAATTTCTTAAAGTTAGCAACAGTTTTAGGAGCATCTTTTTCGTAGAACTCCACGGTCATATCGCCTTTTGCCGTTTTTATAATCGCTTTACCCATTTTCTTTTTTATATAAGGAAGCAAAAATACACAAATTAATTAAATGTGATAATCCGTTGATGGGATGATGAGATAATATGGAAATGAATATCATTGTCCATCGGTTCGGTAGCCCCGCTTTTCGCTACAATCTTTTTGTTTTAGGCCTCTTGTCATCCCGAGTTTCGAGGGATCTATATCCATACTGCTATAGTTTAACAGATCCTTCTCCGCCAACTGGCGGAGAAGGATGACAGCTATTAATAAACAAAAAGTATTTCCGCTTCAATCGGGTTTAATTAACAAAAACCTGTGCATCAACTTTGCATCCTTTACGTTACTCTTATTCTCTTAGCGGGCGAAAAAATAACCATAAAGCTTTTTGAAGCTTTTGCAAAGTTAGGCCAAGATAAAAACCTAAAAAATAAATATTCGACAACTATCGTCAATCATCTAAAAAGCAAAAATCTGTCTTGCTTTTCTTATTTAACGACTATCTAAATCAAGAGCCATAATTCTTCACTAACTTACACGTTTATATTTTTATTACATTCGTATCTATGCAAGGCAAAAAGTACATCCTTCTTGTTTTATTTCTGCTACTTCAAGTTGCCACAAAGGCAGCGTCTATCCTAATTTACATGGACGAAGGTCAGAAAAACCATCTTAAAGCCTACGGAATTGCCTATTGGTGCATTAAACAACAAACCGAAGTAGATTGGCTATTGAACTACCGAGGTGGTAGCTTTTTGGTAAAACATGCCAAAGCCATCGAAGATGAACTTAAAATTAGAGGTGTTTCTTACGAAGTACTCGCCGACGGAAAAGTAAGTGCCATCCTTAACGAAATCAGCGATCCAGCGATAAATATGGAAATGGTAAAGCTAGAAAAAGCACCTAAAGTTGCTGTTTATTCGCCAAAAAGCAAACTGCCTTGGGACGACGCCGTAACCCTTGTACTTACCTACGCCGAAATTCCATACGATGTAATTTATGATGACGAAATACTTAAGGATAAATTAACCACCTACGACTGGTTGCACCTTCACCACGAAGACTTCACAGGACAGTACGGACGATTTTGGTCGGCTTTTAGAAATGCCACTTGGTACCAAGAAGACGTAAAATATCAGGAAACAGCCGCTAAACGCAATGGTTTCAAGAAAGTTTCTGAGATGAAATTGGCAGTTGCCAAGCGCATCAAAGAATTTTGTGTAGGCGGCGGATTTTTATTTGCTATGTGCTCGGGCACCGACAGTTTCGATATTGCTTTATCTGCCGAAGGCGTAGATATTTTGGAAAGCATGTTCGATGGCGACGGCATGGACGCCAACGCACAATCAAAGCTAGATTATAGCAAAGCGGTAGCTTTCACCAATTTTAAATTGGATATGAACCCCTACCGATACGAATTTTCGGACATAGACGTTACTGAAACCCGTGTAGGCTTCGACAAATCCAACGATTTCTTTACCTTATTTGATTTCTCTGCCAAATGGGATTTAGTACCTACTATGCTTACCCAAAATCACGAAAAAGTGGTAAAAGGCTTTATGGGGCAAACGACAGCATTTCGTAAGAGCCTGATAAAACCTAGTATAACAGTGCTTGGCGAGAACAAAGCTGGTGCCGAGGTACGTTACCTGCACGGGGAAATTGGCAAAGGTCAGTTTAGTTTTTACAGTGGTCACGATCCAGAAGATTACCAACACCAAGTAAACGATCCACCAACCGATTTGAGTTTGCACCCAACTTCGCCGGGTTACCGATTGATTTTGAACAATGTTTTGTTTCCTGCTGCTAAAAAGAGGCCTCAAAAAACGTAGCAATGAGCTTATTGGATATTTTCGATGTTACCACCAATTTGTTGTCCCTAGGTTCTAAAGAAACAGAACCGAGCAAAATAACACCGCCCAGAGTTTTAATCATTTTTTACATACTTTTAGTTTTAAGTATAGTTCTGCTTGCAGTAGAATCAAAATCAATTGCGAATTTACAATCTCCAGTTCTATTCCTAGCACTTTTCGGCACTATTGGGATTGCGCTTTCCTTTATCATTATGTACTTTTTATGGCGAACGGGTTTAATAGAATTCTTTACCAAACGGTTTGCAGCCATCATCCTAGTCCCTGTGTTATTCTTAACAATAGCCTCAGCTAGTACTGTCAATACATCAAAAAGCGAACATGGCAGATTAGGTTTTGATTTGAAACTAGCCAAAAAGCAGTAAAATCATTATATTTGCAGCAATAAAATCAAAAACCCCACCACATGTAAGATTAAATTTCTTTCCAATTCATTAAAGACCGCAAAGCGAATTGCCTTGCCTATCCATTCATCTTTAAAGAAAGAAATTATGCTTACCCTACAAAATATTAGCTACATACATCCTAATAAGGATTTACTTTTTGATGGTATTAATTTAACCATTAATAATCACGATAAAACTGCTCTAATTGGAAACAATGGTGCGGGAAAATCAACACTCCTAAAAATAGTCGCCAACGAATTGCAGCCCACAGCTGGAAGAGTAGAGATCGAAAGTGCACCATACTACATTCCGCAGGTTTTTGGTCAGTTTAACCACTTGAGCATTGCACAAGCTTTAGGAATTGAAAGTAAACTTAATGCATTAAAACAAATCTTAGCAGGCAATGCTACGGAAGATAACTTTGCCATACTCAACGACGATTGGACACTAGAGGAACGTTGTAAAGAGGCACTGAAATATTGGCAATTGGAAGATCTTGAGCTTTCAGAACCAATGGCATCTTTAAGCGGCGGACAAAAAAACAAGGTGTTCTTGGCTGGTATCCAAATTCACCAAGCAGAATTTATACTGATGGATGAACCCAGTAACCACCTAGATGTTGCCGGAAGAGAATTATTATATCAGTTTATACAGCATACCAAAAGTACTTTACTGATCATTAGTCACGATAGGAAATTGCTTAATCTTACACAGACAGTCTGCGAGTTAACCAAAACTGGAATTCATGTTTACGGAGGGAATTACGATTTTTATGCATCACAAAAGCAAATAGCAAACAATGCATTAGCAAACAATATTCAAAGTAAGGAAAAAGCTCTACGCAAAGCGAAAGAAAAGGAACGCAAAACGCTAGAACGACAACAAAAGCAGGATGCCCGTGGTAAAAAGAAACAGGAAAAAGCTGGCGTAGCTCGTATCATGATGAATACATTACGCAATAATGCCGAAAATAGCACCGCAAAAACAAAGGACATTCATACTGAAAAAATTGGAGGAATTAATAGCGAGTTACGATCGCTACGAGCAAATGTTGCGGACATCGACAAGATGAAATTTGGTTTCGATAACACTAAACTGTACCAAGGAAAAGTTTTATTTAAGGCAATAAATCTGAATTTTAGTTACGGGAATAAGATCCTTTGGACAACAGATTTAAATTTTCAGGTGAATAGCGGCGATCGTATTGCGTTAAAAGGAGCCAACGGCTCAGGTAAAACCACCTTAATTAAAATCATCCTCGGCGATTTGGAATTTTCTCCGGACAATGTTTATCGAGCCATACCGAATGCTGTTTATATTGATCAAGATTACTCTTTAATAGATAACAATTTGTCTGTGTACGAGCAAGCACAATACTACAACAACCATGCGCTGCAAGAACATGAAGTTAAAATTAGACTTAATCGTTTCCTATTTAGTAAAGATACTTGGGATAAATCATGCAGCAGTTTAAGCGGTGGTGAAAGAATGCGTTTAGCGTTGTGCTGCCTAACCATCAAAAGCATTGCTCCTGACATGATTATTTTAGACGAACCTACCAACAATTTAGATATACAGAACATCGAAATTTTAACCGCTGCAATTAATGAATATCAAGGAACATTAATTATCGTTTCTCACGATGAACACTTTTTGGCACAGCTAAACATTGGAAGAAAAATCATGTTAAGTTAGGCGTAAATTTCCAGTATCGAACACAACATTGTATGCTTTTGTAAACACCCTGTTACATTAAGACAGGTGAGTTAGTGTAGCTAGACAAATATGTGATAACACTCATTTAAGCCTTGTTTTTAAGTATTTTCCTCCAGTATTGGCACGCCTAATGGCACAGCTTTTGGAACACGGGAAGTGTTGAAAATAACTTCAACTCAAAAATGAATTGTTATGAAAAAGATATTATTATTTGGAACCGCTCTCCTACTTTCTAGCTCTGCTTTATTTGCTCAAACTACAACGATAGGCGGTAGCGATGCAAGAATTGGTGTAAAAGCTGGAGTAAATTTATCTAAGTATCGTTTCTCGGGCAGAAGTGAAAACAAAGAGTTAATAGATGAACTAAATAAAAATCAAGAGAACAACGTTGGATTTAATGTAACTGTATTCGGTGATTTTGGAGTAGCAAAAAACTTTGCCCTACAGCCAGGTGTAAGTTTACAGAATAAAGGAACAAAATTTACCGATGTAGACGGCACAAGTGGCGTTGAAGCTCAGCAAAGCACAATGTGGATTGATGTTCCAATTAACGCAGTATATAGTATTCCGACTGGTAACGCCGGTGCAGTGCAAGTTAGTGCCGGTCCGTATTTAGGATTTGGTATTTCTGGAAAGAATAAATTTAAAAACATTACACCCAATGAAGAACAATCAAAATTCGAATTTGGGGACGATGCGCAACCTTTAACTGGCAGTGCCGGCATGGATTACGGAGCTAACTTCGGTCTTGGATTTAGGGCGAACAATGGGATTACCCTTAGCGCCAACTACGGCTTAGGTTTAGCAAATCTTATCCCTAAAGATGCTAGAGCTAATAGCCAAGACTCTAAGCAGAGAAATAGAGTATTGGGTTTTAGCATCGGTTATTCATTCTAATTAACCTACAACAATCATTGTATGCCAGTCGTTAAAAAAGCGACTGGCTTTTTTATTTGTTAAAGTCTTACAAGAAAAGCTCAATTTATTAAATTTGAGGATGGAGATTGTAAAAGTAAACGACAACACTGCAGAAATTATAGCCGACAGCTTAGTAATTAGCAAGATAGAAGATGGTGTAGATTTAATTGGAAATGTTTACTACCAAGGTTTTGACAATGTTATTTTACATGAAAAGAATATTACTCCAGCATTTTTCGACTTAAGCACAAAAATGGCTGGCGAGATTTTACAAAAATTCTCCAATTACAAAATGTGTTTAGCCATAGTAGGCGATTTTGCAAACTACCAAAGCAAAAGCTTTAAAGATTTTGTTTTCGAAAGCAATAAATTAGGTCACATCAATTTTGTAACTTCAAAACCAGAAGCCATTAAGGCTTTGTCAAAATAAAAATTAAATTATATCATCATGCATCCAATTTTGAAAGATGTTATAGCTGTTATTGTAGGTGTTGTTATTGGCAGCCTAGTTAATGGTGCTATTATTATGGTAAGTGGCAGTATTATTCCGCCACCAGCCGGATTAGATATTACCACCGAAGAAGGCTTAAAAGCCAGCATGCACTTGATGCAGCCAAAACATTTTATTCTTCCATTTTTGGCACATGCCGTAGGTACATTTGTTGGCGCCTATATTGCTGCCCGCTTTGGCGCACATAAAATGATTGCTGCAATTATTATTGGTGTGTTTTTCTTAATTGGTGGTGTTTGGATGGTGATGATTGTGCCGTCGCCAGTTTGGTTTACAATTGTTGATTTGGTAGGCGCTTATTTGCCTGTAGCGTATTTTGCTGGAAGAATTGCAAGAGGCGCTGAAAGAAGCGATGTAGTTTAGTTTAAACCTCAATGAAAGTTCATACTACAAATTACAAAGACACCTTTATCGCAGTGGCGGATGATTGCCCTGCTACCAAAGGAGAAATACCTGCAGAAAAAGGAGGCTGTAAAACCGTAGCTGGTTTACAATTTGAAATGATTAACAAAAATCCGTACAAATATACTTCAGACGATGTGTTGTTTTCCGTTTTTGCAGAACGCAATGATTTAACAGAAGAAGAACTGATAGCTGCAAGAACAACATTCTTTTCTAAAGGACAGGCTTGTTTGAGGGCCTCGGCTTTAGGAAAACGCTACGGCTGGGGCATACACCATAATGCAGACGGCAAATTAGCTTTGTATGCGTGTGAAAGTCCAGAATATCTTGATTATTTGGAACAAGAAGGCATTAAAGTAGTGAAGGCAATGCAGTCTAAAAAAGGTTAATTGGATAAATTGTAAGAATTGTTTAACTGAACAATTGTTATTTAACTTCCTGAAATTTGGCGTGTAGCTTCTATATTCGTTAATAGGTTTACCCAACTTGCATTTTAAACGGGATTGCAGTGGTAATACTTTTTGTTTATTTACTACTGGCATCCTGATCCGCCAGTTGGCGGAGAAGGATCTATTAAACTAGAACAGCATAAATTAGATCCCTCGAAACTCGGGATGACAGGTTAGCTAAAAACAAAAAGATTAAAACGGAAAGCCCGACTACATTTACCGAAGTTCCACAAACTTGCTTTTCAAAAAAAAAATTAATCGTAGAAATTCCAAGTTAAACCAAGCGTTAACAAGCGATCGGGCATTGGATAGCGATTAACCGTGTAGTAACCACCGCTGAACAGCCCTTGATTTACGTATTGGTATTTTGCAAATAGGTTGGCTCTTCGCATGCCTACTTTAATCCAAGCATCTACAATTGGTTTTGAACTGAACCTGATTGGATCACCGTTATAAAACTGACTGGCCGCGGGCGAATAAGACTTAGCCAAATAAGTATCATTATAGAAAATATCGAAGCCCAGCTGTGTTTTCAAGAACCTAAAAAACGTTTGGTCTTTATACAAACTAGCGAACACGTACACCTCGGGCGTACGCAGCAAATCTTGCTCATTAGTTTTTTGATACACTCCAAAAAGCGTTGCGTGAAAGCTTCCAGCATCTAACTGCTTACCAACTTTTAATTGCAATAAACTGATTTCGCCGCTGTGCTGTTGTGGCAAAATTGCCCTATCTATGGTTGGCGATGCCGCGAAATAAAGATAGTTGCTAACTAGATAATAAGATGCACTAGCATCTAATTTCAGGAAATTGTTGAGGTAAGCAAAGGTGAAATTGGTAGTTTTTGTTCTAGAAAAATCACGTCTTCTGTCCCACTGGTAATGATTACCAAAATATCTATTAAAAATTTCTTCTGGAGATTTGTTCTGCGTGTAGGCAGTCATTACAATCTTGCCCGTTTTTTCGGTGAGTGCAAAATTACTGGTGGCTTCGTAAAGATAATCGCCAGCGTTTAAGCCCTGAAAAATTTGTTCTACATTAAGATTTACATCTACCTTATTGCTAAAACGATAGCCTAAAGCACCCAGCAAGGTTGTGTTTTGCGCACTAAAATTTCGATTGAAGAAAATGCTTTTGTCTGCCTGTAAAACCTGCTGCTTAAAGCTATAGATGTCGTTTCTAATACCTGCATCTATTTTCAACTCATTTTTGATGAAAGAACTGCCTTTTGCACGCAAGAAAAAACTGTAAATAAACTCATTTTTTAGATGCTTTACGTTGGTCGTATCGTTGGTAAAAACCAAATCTGAAACGGCTACCGATGGGAATACACCAAAAGTATCCTCCTCGTCTTTTTTAAAGCTGTAAGAACTATTCGTGTAAGCAAATGTGTGTGTGACCTTGTTAGTCGGCAAAATGTTTTGAGTAGTGCTATTTGCTGTACTGTCAATTCGCCCCACAAAATAACTTTGTCTAATCATGAGCGAGTTATCACGATAAAGTTGACGAGCAGTTTTTAAACGCGTTCGCTCGGATTTCTTAGTCACCAAGTTGTTGGCTCCTGGATCAAAAATGATGGTATCTTTTAAAATAGAACCATTTTCTTGCGCTTTCATGGTATTAAAAACAGCATCAACCCAAACATTGTAACGCTTGTTTTTTGTTTGATACCATGTAAACAAAGTTCCGTTTAATACATCACCACGTTGGTGTCCGTAAAAACCGTTGGCTCCAATACGGTTAAAATTAGCTCCAAAATTCCAGTTAGGTTTAATATTTTGAGAGTGGATGATTTTCAGTAATTGCACATTATCGCCCGCACTAATGTAAGACAGACTGGTAAAAGGCGATCTGGCTCTATAGAACTTGATATCGTCGTGAGTAAATTTGTACATGTCTAACGAGCGGAAACCTGTTTCGAAACCAATTGTCTTTATCGGTTCGAAAAGCATCGATTCTGCTACCAGACCTACCAGACCAGTTCCAACTGTTGGTCTGCGTGGTTGTGCTATTGGACTAAAGTTCTGTATGCCGCCCAAAGTAGTGTCAATAGGTAATGTTTGTATGCTGTCTTTAGTAAGCTTCCGGGTAGTGTAACGGATATATTTAGCAGTAAAAACTACCGAGTCGCGAGACTGCTCTTCCTTTTTACGCAACGAATCGAGTTCTTTATTGTCTGCAATAGTTGTTTTTAAATCTTGCGCAATTGCATTAAAAGCATTGGCAAAACCTAAAAATAGAAAGAAAAGAACAGCTACAAATATTTTTTGCATTATAAAGTTGAAATAAGCTGACTTAAAATCTTAGTCATTTTTGGTTCTGCTTTAGCCGCAGTTTCTATAATTTCTTCTAAACTTACAGGCTGCAGTTCTTCCGGAAAACCTTCATCTGTTAGTACAGAAATTGCGAAAACGGGTATGCTCATGTGGTTAGCTACAATAACTTCGGGTACGGTACTCATCCCAACTGCATCGCCACCAATGATACGCAAATACTTGTATTCGGCTTTGGTTTCTAGGTTCGGTCCAGTTACCGATACATAAACGCCCTGATGGCAGGTTATATTTTCGTCTTGTGCAATTTTTAAACCTTTAGCGATTAATTCTCTGTTATAAGGCTGGCTCATATCTGGAAAACGAGGACCGAAATCTTCGTTATTCAATCCTCTTAGCGGACTTTCAGGCTGTAAATTGATGTGATCGTTAATTACCATTAAATCGCCCTTTTTGAAAGCTGGATTAAGCGAACCCGCAGCGTTAGAAACAAAAAGATATTTGATGCCCAACAACTTCATTGCCCTAATTGGGAAAGTAATTTGTTGCATGCTGTAGCCTTCGTAAAAGTGCAGACGACCTTGCATAGCCACCACTTTTTTGCCTTGCAAAGTTCCGAAAATTAGTTTACCAGAGTGAAACTCTAAGGTAGAAATTGGGAAATTTGGAATACTCGAATACATGATGCTGTGTTCAACCTCTATTTCGTTTACCAAACCGCCCAAGCCAGTTCCTAAAACAATACCTACTTCTGGCGCAAAATCGCCAATTTTATTTTTAATATATTTAATTGCTTCGTTGAGTGTGTGCAACATAGTCTAATATTTTTTGGTCAAACCTACTTTTATCCGCTGCATTAATTTCATTAGCGATTGGCAGGTAATATATTGGCAAATTTAACAGTAAATCTCTTAAATTATTATCTAATAAACGTTGTCCGTCTTTTTCTGTTGTTACGATGATTTTTTCTTTTGCAGGATGCGCCTCAAATGCCTTTACCAGAGCTTCAATTTCTTTCTCCGTAAAACGATGATGGTCTGGATATTCGAAGGAATGAATGTTAACTTTTTCACGCTCTATATATTGTTTTAAGGGAGTTGGATTGGCAATACCCGTTAACAGAAATACTTCTTGATTTGCAGTGAAATCAATTTCTTCTCCCGTATAGAGATGCTTTAGTTTTTGGTAATTGATGTATGCAAAAGCCAAACCTTGTTGGGCGTTCAAATTGAGTTTACTCGAAATCTTCTGTTTTACATTGTTAGAAATTTCTTGCGGAGATTTCGTGATTAAAATCTCTTGCGCTCTTTTCACACCAGAAAAAGGTTCTCTTAAATTACCTGCTGGCATCAGCATCTGAAATCTTTGGATTTTTGCAAACTCGAAAAGCAGCACATTAAATCCGGATTTAACTTTACGGTGTTGGTAAGCATCGTCCAATAAAATCACATCATGGTTATCCTTCAAATGGTTGATACCCGTAACTCTATCTTCACAAACGGCAACGGTTATATTTTTGAATTTGTGATAGTATTGCAAAGGTTCATCGCCAATGGTTTCGGCAGTTGCTGTATCATCTGCCAAAACAAAACCTTTAGTTTTTCTGCCGTAACCTCTGCTTAAAATAGCAACTTTATATTCATCTAACAGCCTTACCAGATATTCTGTAGTTGGCGTTTTACCAGAGCCACCAACGGCCAAATTACCCACACAGATAATCGGCAAATCGAAACTAGTGGATTTGAAAATATCCCAGTCGTAAAATTTATTGCGCACAAATACCACCAAAGCGTAAATCGCATTAAATGGTAACAATAAAAGGCGCAGGTATTTTAGCATACAAGTAGTACAAAACTAAGAATATTTGCCGATTGAAGTATATGCAATCTTTCCGAATTAAATGGCCTTCTATCTCTCCATACATCTTTTAAGCGTAAACTATAAGAAGAGATATTTGAAACTTTCACAGCTTTTTCCTTATCATTGATATTCGAAACAGCAATTCAATGACTACAAACAAGCGCCTCAAAGTTGGGCAAGGACAAATTAGCGGCTATCTTTCTATTTTCTTAGCAGTTTTAGTATTACTTGCAGTTTTCTGCTTCAGATATCCAGAACAATTAACTACACCAGAATTTAGAGAAGTTTACACCAAAAGTATTGCTGAAGCTTTAATGATTTTCGGTGTAATTGCTTCCTTCTTTTTCGCTGCCGTGAGTTTATTATTAAGCAAAAAAATAAAACTGGCTTTGATTGGAACCTCGATTACCGGTTTAGCCATTATTTTAGGTGCACTGACCTTAAACGGCAGGGACGTAGTTAAAACTGATTGGCATTTTGGTTTAGATTGGATGATTTTAGACTTGCTTTTGATGGTGGCGATTTTTGTTCCGTTGGAGCTTTTCTTCCCAAGAAATAAATCGCAGACTAAGTTTCACGAAGAATGGCGAACCGATTTAACCTATTTCGTTATCAGCCATTTGTTTATTCAGTTTTTTGGTATCGTTACCCAAAAACCTGCTGTATTATTTTTCGGCTGGATTGGTTTAGAAAACCTTCATGCTTGGGTGCAAGGACTGCCTTTTATTTTGGCGCTGTTTTTGGCATTTTTCACTACAGATTTGTTCCAGTATTGGGCACATCGCACTTTCCACAGCAGGGTTTACCTGTGGCGTTTTCACTCTATCCATCACTCCACACAAAACATGGATTGGTTAGCTGGCAGCAGAACCCACTTTATCGATATCTTTTTCACCAGAGCGATGACTTTTATTCCGCTTTATATCCTGGGATTTTCATCAACTGTGTTTAATGTTTACATTGTATTCATTGCGGTGCATGCCGTACTTATACATGCAAATACGCGTATCAACTTCGGCTTTATCAAGTACATTTTTACTACGCCGCAATACCACCATTGGCACCATTGCGAAGACCCAAAATATTACGGACATAACTTTGCATCAATTTTTCCTTTTATTGATATGATGTTTGGCACTTACTATTTGCCAGATAAAAAATGGCCTGCTGGTACAGGTGTACACGAAGCTTCGTATCCAAAGGGATTTATTAAACAGTCTATTTATCCGTTTACTAAAAGTCCGTTTGATACGGATTTGAATATGGAAGAACGCAGCGACAGATAACCAAAACGACTATGAAGCAAATATTTACCTTACTACTTTTAGGACTTTTTACGCAAGCGTTTGCACAAAAGCCATATCAACTTAGTGGTAGCGAGCTAATCGTTAACAAAACCATTACTTTCAAAGGTGTAACATCTACAGAGCTGACCAAAGAAAGTGACGAGGCTTTACTTATTGTGAAGCAATATTTAGAAGACAAGCCTTACATTACTTTGTTCAGGATAGAAGCGCACACCAACAATGCTACAAGCAATGCGCAAAAATTAACGGAGAGCCGTTCGTTAGCTGTTTATCAGAAACTAATAGCGCTAGGTGTAGATTGCAAGCGATTAATTGCTGTGGCTTTTGGCAGTACCAAACCTGTTGCAGACAACTCATCGACAGAAGGAAAATTAAAAAACGATAGAATTACGCTAGTTAACGTGTCTTTAAGAAACATCGTCATTGGAGGTTTACCTATAAATGGCGGCGGCTTAGTGGTTTCAAAAACTTGTCCATAAAAAAGCATCCCGATTTTTATCGGAACGCCTTTGCAAATTCTATAAACTTGTTAAACTTCCTCTTTATTTACCACATCTACCTTCGGCGGCATCAACTTATAAACCACTGGTGTTACAATTCTAGACAGTAAAGTAGAACTGATTAAACCACCTATCATTACAATTGCCAAAGGCGATATCAGTGGATTGCTCGACAATGCTATTGGCAACAAACCTCCAATAGCAGTTAATGTAGTCAGGATAATTGGCAAGAAACGCACCTCGCCAGCTTCTTCAATTGCAGCGTTTAGTTCCTTTCCTTCTGCTCGTAATTGGTTCGTAAAATCAACTAAAAGGATGGTGTTTTTAACCTCGATACCCGCCAATGCCACGATACCAATAGTAGCCACAAAAGACAGCGAATTCCCAGTAACCAACAAAGCTATTACCGCACCAACAATACCCAACGGAATTACCGATAGCACAATCAACGTACTTTTGAAAGTTTTAAACTCTAGCACCAGCACAGCAATAAACATAAAAACTGTCACCAAAATAATGCTACCAAAACCACCAAAAGATTGGTTTCTGCTTTCTACTTCCCCACCCATTTCAAAATGATAGCCATCTGGCAAATCCGTCTTTTTCATTTGCGCCTCAACATCCTTAATCACGTTATCGTTTAAATAACCTTTTTGTACAAAGGAGTTAACCGAAATGGTACGCACCTTATTAAAGTGGTTGATGCTAATTGCCGAAGTTTCCAATTTCAAACTTGCCACTTGCGATAAAGGAATAGCAGTTCCCTGCACATTGTTTACGTACAGGTTATCAAAAACACTTAAATCTGGGTTAGATGAATGTTTAGTGGTTAATAAAATACTGTAATCATCACCACTAGATTTCGGATTAAGATACTTACCCACTTCAAAACCAGCAACCGCCATCCTTACCGTACGGTCTATATTTACCATCGGTACACCCAAAGACAGTGCTTTTTCTTTATTAATCACAACCCTGACATCCGATTTTAAATTTTTGAGCGGATTATTAGTGTAAATTGTTCCTTCAGTTTTTAATAGCAGATTTTCTACCTTACCAGCAATAGCTCTCAACGTATCCAAATTCTCGCCAAAAACACGGACTTCTACTGGAGAAATTATCGGCTGGCCCTGTTCAAAATCCTTCACTTCTACCTTGGCACCTAAATACGGCGACCATTTAGCACGCAATTTCTCAATCAGTTCTACTTTTTTATCTGCCCTTACATCTGGATGCAACAACACAAAAATCTCGGCAAAATCGCTACGTTCGTTGGTCTGCAATAAATTATAATAGATACGCGGATTTCCCTTGCCCACATTCGATGCAAAGTACTTTACTTCCGGAATTTCCTTGATTTCCTTTTCTATCTGCTTCGTAATCGCATCGGTATATTTTAGGTTAGATTGCAATGGCGTAGACACCGTAATAATAAACTGCGGTTTCTCTGATGATGGAAATAAACTAAAACCAATCACAGGAATTAGTGCCAAAGAACCCGCAAAAACTGCCACACCAATCAAGATAGTTAGGTACGGTTTGCGTAAAGCTTTATCCAATAATTTAGCATAAGAACCGTGGATGATTTTTTGCAGCGTTCTTAAGAAAAAGTTACCATTTACATCACTATGTGGCTTTAACAACTTACTAGATAAGAATGGAACCACCGTTAACGCCACCAACATAGATGCAATTACCGAACAAATTACCGCCACGGGTAAACTTCTAATGAACTCGCCCGAAGCTTCCGGCATAAACATTAATGGCATAAAAGCAATTACCAAGGTTGCCGTACAACCCATTACCGCCAGTCCAATTTGCTTGGTAGCCATCAAAGTTGCGGTTAATCGGTTATGGCCGTCACGCATCCAGCGCTCTATATTTTCAACTACCACAATGCTGTCATCAACCAATAAACCCAAGGATACCACCAAACCCACAATACTCAATTGGTTTAAACTAAAACCCAACAGATTTATCAGGATAATACCAATAGCCAACGAAAGCGGAATAGAAACCATTACCACCAACGACGCCCGAGTTCCTAACGGCAACAGCGTAATCAGAACCAAGCAAATTGCGATACCAAAATCAATACCCAAACCACCCAACCGATTGTTCACGTTATCGGCTTGGTCAAACATCACCTGCTGGTCTATATTACTTGGCAAAGTCTTTTTAAAACTATCCAACACCGGTAAATAAGCCTCTTGTGTTTGCGTAATATTACCTCCCGATTTTTGCGCAGCCACCACAAAAACAGTTCTAAAACCATTTAAACGAGTAATGTGCTTATCTTGCGAATAATCGAAATAAACCTTCGCTACATCTGCCAAAGTGGTATTTTTACCCGCAGCACTGGCTACAATGGTTTGCTTAATTTCATCTATACTTTGGTAATTGCCACTGGTTTTGATGTTAAATGATTTCGTTCCCGCATCAATACTTCCACCCGGAATATTAGCAACTTCACTCTGTATCGCATTAGCAATTTGCGTCACAGGTATCCGCAGTTGCGCCAGTTTTTCCAAATCCAAATCTACCTTCACCAATTGGTCGGGCAAACCCACAACCTTTACGTTTTTCAGCGAAGAAATTTTCTCCAACTGGTCTTGAAGCACCTCGGCAGTAGCCTTCAATTTATCTCTCGATGCATTCTCAGAAACCAGCGCTACCTGCAGAATATTCACGTCCGAAGGCGATATTTTTTGCACCTCCATTGCATAAATTTCTTGCGGTAAATTTGGTCGCTCGCTGTTAATTTCCCGCACCAGTTCCTGGTATTTATCATCAACATTTACGCCGTATTTGTACTCCACAACAGCCACCATTAAGCCATCTCTAATGCTGGTTTTAATGGTTTTAATGTTATCCAAACCGTAAATCCGCTTCTCCAAAGGCTTCACCACCAGCTCTTCCATATCCTTCGGACTAGCCCCAGGATAAACCACAATCACCGGAAAATTCGGCGGGTTCATTTCCGGGTCTTCTGCCCTCGGCATATTCAAAACAGTAGTGATACCCAAAGCCATCACCATCAGCACCATAATTAAGGTAAACTGATAATTTTTTACTGCGTAATCTGATATTTTCATCTAGTGTTTTTAGTTGGTGATAAGCTTCCAATCTGGATTAGCTTATCTCAATTCATTTTCTATTTTTTTGAAAAGCAGGTTTCTTGCGTTGTCGGTTTGCTCAGTCCTGCTGTTCGCTACAATCTTTTTGTCATTGTCATGCTGAGCCCGTCGAAGCATAGCAACAAAAAGGCTTTCCGCTACCATCAGGTTTAATTAACCAAAACCTGTACAAAGTACTTCCTTCTTTTCCTGCTCAAACATCCTCCCCCTACCCCTCCGAAGTATCGGAGCAGGTTCTACAAGACCGACACGTCTTTCGCACTATCCTTCGGCTGTTCGTCATACCCGCGTAGGCGGGTATCGTAATGCGATAGTAGGTCTTATTTAACGCTTTAGGTTTACCGTTTTCACCGGAATGATGTTAAACGAGTGGCTTTGCATCCTATAAGAGGTCTTATTTCACCACCCTAATCTTAGAACCATCCGTTAAATACGCACTGCCCGAAACAATAACGGAACTGGCATTTTCCAAACCGCCAGTTACAGTAATCTTATCTTTTTGTACAACCCCCAACTGCACTTTAACTTTCTTCACTGTTTTATTATCATTCGTTACAAAAACATAACCTTCATTTTCTCCGCCATCCAACAAAGCATCATACGGAATACTGTACGAACTTTGTTTTTTAGAAGGAAAAATACTTGCCTTGCCAAACAAACCCGCAGCTAAACCTTTAACATTATGATTGCTAAGCGCCAACTCTACGCCAAAAGTTCCACTTTGTGGGTCAACACTTTCCGATTTACGGCTTACTTTCGCTTCCAAAACCTGGTTAGGTAAAGCTTCCGAAGTAATACTTGCTCTGTCGCCAACTTTTAATGACGACCATTGCCTATCGCTTAAACCAACCTTCACAATCCAGTTGCCTTCGCTTGCGCCATTAATTTGTAATACAGGCATTCCTGGACCAACAATTTGTCCATCGTTAGCTAGTTTTTTAAGCACAAAACCATTTCTCGTTGCTCTAATTGCGGTGTAACCTTCGTTAAACTTTGCCGACTGTAATTGCTGTTTAGCTACATCTAAAGCTGTTTTTGCATTTTGCAGTTGCTCCAAAGTGGCCACACTATCCTTAAAAAGTTTATTGGCACGTTCATAATCGCGTTGCGCCTTTTGCAAAGACAATTGCACTTGCTCCACCTGCGAACCAATTTCCGTAGGATTTACCGACGCCAACAACTGTCCCTTGGTTATTTTATCGCCTTCTTTAACGTAGATACGATTAATTACCCCTCCGTTTTTGAAAGACAGTAATGTTTCATCGTTGGTCGTAAAATAACCAGAAGTGATAATTTCAGCATCGGTGTCTTCTTGTAAAAGCGAAACCACTTTAACCGGAATTGTATCTTGTTGAATGATGGCTTTCTCTCTTTGCGTTCCACCTTTACAGGCAAAAAACAAGGTTAAAACCGAGCCAAATGCAATAGGTAAGATTTTCGTTTTCATGCTTATTGGTATTCGTTAATTAATATTATAAGATGCCGTTTCTCGCTCCATATTGGCCATAGCAGTTAGCACCTTGTAAAAGTTGATATTTACTAAAATTTTGGTCGATGTATATTGATTTCGAGCATCGATAGTTTCTACAAAAGAATTGACACCAGCCAAATAACCTCTTTCAATCAACCTTAAATAAGTAGAAGCTGCCTCTAATTGCTTTTGCGACGACTGATAGGTTTGATACGTAGAACGTAAATTATTTTGCGAAACCTTAGCAGATAACGTTAATTGCTGCGCTACCAGGTTCGAATTGAGCTGTGCATTTTTCAGCTCTAAACCACTTTCCTTTTGTTTGTTACTATTTCTATTTCCAGAAAAAATCGGGATTTCTAACTGCAAACCCACCATGTAATATCTGGTGTTCGAATTGAAATGAAAACCCTCAGATTGCGTACCAACATCTAAAAACGCACCTAATTTTGGCACAGCAAATTGGCTGTTCATTTTCTGTACAGTTTTGTTAATACCCTCTACCTCGTTCAAAGCTTTCAACTCTTCCCGTTGGCTTGCGATGTTCAAACCTGCCAACAAACCTTCTACTTTTGCTAGAGCGCTATTGTCATTAGCTTCCACCACAATTGCCTCATTCGCATCTCTGTTTAAAAGAAAATTGAAATACAATCGGGCATTGTTTACCTTTTGCTCCGCATCTATCAAAGTAGCTTTTACACTTTCAACTTCACTTTGTGAACGCAACACATAAGCAGGCAAACCTTTACCATTCTCTAATAGTTTCTCGTTAACCCGAAGCCCTTCTTTTGCCAAAGCTAAACCAGACTGGTAAACGTCAACCGCAGCCAGCGCACTCAAATAATTATAATAAGCAGTTTTGATATCCTTTACCAAATCACGTTTGTAAATCTGTACTTCGAACTCTTTTAAAACCAATTGCTGGTTTGCAATGCGCTTGTTGTAAATAATATCAGTATTGATAATTGGTACGGTAGTTCGCACCTTCGCATCGTGGAAATTCTTGGGCAGGAAATTAATCGTCTGGTTTTCCAACATCGGGAAGTTGCTAGTTCCAGTGATTTGGTTGAGTGTATTATAAACGGGGTTCATCAAATCGCCCAATGGCAAAGGAATATTACGACCACCATCTGCTGTTTGGTAAGCAGCCTGCAAAGCTACCGTAGGCAAGAACAAACCTTTCGCAGTTTTTAAGGCATATTGCGCCTTTTCCAAAGACACATTCTTTTGCTGTAGAACGATATTATTTTTAAATGCGGTATCGACATAAGACTGCAACACATTCTGCGCACCTACCGATAAGCTGAGTAAAATCACTCCAACAAAAACAGCTAAAAATCGTCTATTAATTAACAGTGTTAACATATCATTTCATTTTTTCGAGCATCAATACAAATGTTTCAAAAGCTTCATCTAAAATATTTCTGTCTTCGGGAACGTACAGATGCGCACTTGCCACATGGTCTAAATGCCCTTGCAGTTTCAAACTACATAAGCCGTGAACCAAAGCCCAAACATTTAATGCTACGCTATTTTCATTCAAATCTTTAAAAAGACCTTCCGCTTTACAATCTGACACGGTTTTTTGCAATGCACCAAAAGCAAACTCACCCTCTTCCCATTCGCAAAAATCTTTATCAGCTATAAACTCCATCGGTTCTTTCATGATAAACATAAGCTGATAGAAATCAGTATTCTGGATAGCGAAGTTGATATAAATCTTACCCATAGCTTTCAACCGCTCAAAACCACTTTCTACATGTTGCAAAACCATAAATTGCTGGCCTAAGATTTTAAAACCTTCTTTATGCAAAGTGTAGGCAATATCATTCTTATCCTTATAGTAAAGGTAAATAGTAGTTGGGCTAAGCTTTATTTCGGCAGCAATTTTCCTAATGGAAGTTGCTTCATAACCTTCTTTTAAGAAGAGATTTTTAGCCGCTTCCAAAATCCTTAACCTTATATCTTCTACCTGTTGTTTGTCTTTTTCTTTTCTTCCCATGGCGCTTTAACGATACAAATATAATTAACAGTGTTAATTTAAAAAATATTTTTTAAAAAAATAAAAAAGGGAGCTCAAAACTGAGCTCCCTTCTATAAATGAATTAAGTAATCATTTAGATAATAATTAGGCGGGTGGGGACACCCGCCTATAGCCAAAAGCTAGAGTTTGGTGTCCCCACCAAACTCAACTTAGTTTATAGCATTTAAAGTTTTACAATCTTTTTAGATACGTTTCCGCTATCCTTAATTACTTGAAGAATATAAGAACCTGTTGCAACTCCAGCCACATCTAGCTCAATTGGTTGCGAGCTATCTGCAGTTTTAGTTTTAAGGGTCTTACCAGTTAAATCAACAAGTGAAACCTTAACGTTTTCCTTATTCGCAGAACCTACAGAAACAAAAAGCTTAGTATTTACCGGGTTTGGATAAGCAACCACAGAAAGGTTGTTATCTAATCCTTTTACAAATTTTGTAAGATTTGCATGCGGGTTTCTTTTACCGCTAGCACTTACATCTACCAAACGATAGTAAGCAGATTGCTTGAAAGTAGCATCTAAGAATTCGTAGTTTGAAACAGTAATAGAATTTCCTTTACCAGCTTTAGTATCGATTACGAAGAAATTCTTGCCATCTAAACTTTTCTCAACCTCAAATTTTGCATTGTTTTCTTCGTTAGCCGTACTCCATTTTACCAAAGCACCACCATTTGTAGCTTGTGCAGAGAATGAAATTAATGTAATTGGAAGAACCGGAAGAGGTGCTTTTGCAAATGTGAAAGAACCGAAGTCTGAAGTACTCGCAGAAGTCATTGTGCCAACAGCACCGTTTACGTTGTTGGCAGTAATACCAACACTTACCCAATTGGCTCCATCATATCTTGCCACCATTGCATCAGCAGGAGCAAAACTAGTGAAACCAGAGGTAGCAAAATCGAAAGTAGTTAAGCCAACTTTAGCTGCTATATCACCACCTACTTTGGTTATTGTCCAGAATTCTTTACTAGAAACCAATCCAATATTGGCAGAATTAAAGTTAGTATTGTTAAGGTGAGCAGAACCTGTGTAAGTAATCTGAAAATCAGAAGCCGTACTACCAGCAGGGTCAGTTAAAGCAACAGCTGTAGAACTAGTGGCATTACCCAATAAAATAGTTTCTGATGCTCCAGCACTTACACCTCTAAGCGTAACCATACCGTTAACATAGTTATTCGGCTTGCTAGGATTAAAACTAATTGCTTTCGAAGCATCCAGTGTAAATCCTTGCGGCGCATTAATTTTACCTTCTGTTAAAGTAAAATTTTCATTTGCTTTTCCTTTATCAGTAAAAGTTATCTCTTTGCCCACCGCATCAACAATTAAGTTTCCAAAAATAATCTCTGCGGTTGTATTGTTATCGATATCAAAAGTAAAAGCCTTACTAATGGTGCGATCACCAAGATTATGGTATACCGCATCGTCATTTTTCAACACTAGTGTGAAACCTTCTGGCACTACCGTTAAAGCATTACCGAAAACAGCAGTAGCACCGATAAAAGCTTTCTGTGGCTGAATACTCACATAGCCAGTCAAAGGATCATCAACACCATCAGCTATTTTAGTTTTAACTGCAAGTAAATTATCGAAATCAGTTTCTGTACCTGTATTAACAGCACCAAAAACATTATAAGACGCATCTACATCGCCATTAAAAGGGAAAATATTTGTAATCCTATCAGAAAAACTAATTTGTGGAATATCGTACAACGTTCCCATCTCTAAAGTTGCTGTATTAACTCCAACTCCTGAAGGCGTTGCATCTAGAACAATGTAAGTCCCTAGGGTTGCAGCAAAGGTATTTTTGTCGGCATCAGAACCGCCAATTTTAGCGTTAGTTAATGGTTTTATTGACGCCGAACCGTTATGATTAACGAACGTAACACCTGCACCGCCAACACCATTAAAAGTGTTACCTACAATAGTTAAATTCTCTGACATAGCAGCACTTTGCGGACCACTAGTTCCTTCTTTACTCGAGAACACTATAGCACTAAAAGCATTAGCTCCAGCAAAAGGCGTAAAAACATTCTTCTTAATCGTTACATTATTTGACCTTTGAACAAAAACACCAATGTTAGCAAATTTGCTGATGGTATTTTCTGCGACTTCAATATTAGCCCCCGCAGTTCTACTACCCTTTACTTCTAACATACGAACAATGCCGCCCGCCTGTACCAAATCAACAACTCCATTACCAATTTTGTTATGACTTAACTTATGGTTACCTACTTCGGCACCAACAACAGAGACAAATCCTAACAATACATCGTTATGCGAAAACTCAAAATCCTTCCCGGCTCCACCACCAAGCTCACCTCCTTGTAATGCATAAACTGCGGTAATTGTATTTTTATCGGAAGCATCGCCACCAATTTTACCATAAGTGTTAAAAGCATAAATACCTCTACCAAAAAGCTCCGGAGCCGAGCTGCTTGCATAAGTAATTTCATTACGAACAACTGTTACTTTATTGTTCACAGTTCCCATTCCGGCACCTAATCTAATACCAAAACTGGTCCAAGTATATTTTAAAGAGGTTTGCGTTCCTGTTCCTCTAAATATATTATCAGCTATGGTTACGTTGTCGTAATTGTTGTTACCTATTGAAGCAACCCCAATCATTGCATTACCAGTTTGCGCAATGCGGAACTCAAAATTACTTATGGTCACATTTGGCGCATTTATTTCAAATAATGCTCTATTTGTAGCATTACCAGTTCCTGTAATAATAGGCTTAGCATTTAAGGTGTTGAAATTTCCTTGCAGCGTGATACTTTTATTGATATCTACCGCCGTAGTTAAATTTAACGTACCGTTACTTACGTCTACAACATCACCGTTTTGAGTTGCAGCATCATCAATAGCCGATTGTATATCAGCAAATGCAGTACCTCTTGTCACATTTTTAACATTAAAAAACAAGGTAACTTTACCAAAAGCTGCATTATCATCCTTATCTATAATTTTGGTTGTGTAGATGGTAGCCAACTCAGCAGATGTATATTGACCTCCAGTTTTACCGTCTAATTGGGTAGTCGCCAAATCGATATTTGAGAAGACAGGTGTTCCAGCAGTGGCATACTTTACGTAGTTATTAACCACATCGTGGATATTACCTCCAATATATTTTACATTGTTTGTAAGGCTATAGTTGTCAGCATTGTACAAAATAGCGTTATTAACGAAACCAATGTTATTGTCTTTTACTAAGATCTCACCTGTAGTAGTAATCTCATTATTAAACCATAAACCAGTACCGTCAAAACCTGCATTTTCCACTAAACGAGCTGCACTTTTTCCATCAATAATATTATTTGATATTTCAGCTCCTCCAGTAAAACTACTCTGCAACGTCTCTAGTCTAATACCAGCAAACCATGCGCCAGATCCATTGGCAATTGACGCTGAACTGATATTGTTGCCGGTAATTTTCCAAGGCGATGCAGCGCCGTAGAATACGTTATAATATACACCTCGAGAGGCAATCATTTCGTTATTAGCAATAAATGGCTCAAATGCAGGCGTAGGGTTTGCTAAACCAAAGTTGTTCAATTGAACAGCCGTTCTAACATCCTCCACTTTATTACCACTAATTTGTGCATAGTAACTATTTACTAGCAAAATACCAGTATAGGCAGCTGTTGCTGTTGTTTGAACATTGCCTACGTAATTGTCCTTGATCACAATTTCAGAATAGGCATTCGTGCTAACTGTAGGCGCAGATGAGTAAATACCGTAAGCAAATGGAGTTGGCGCTGTAGACATAAAATTTCTAACAACGTTATTTTGTATCGTAATTTTACCAGTGTTGATAATCCTAACACCAAGTGGCGCGTCTATGTCTTCGCCTCTACTTACTTGGCCAGATGTTAATGCACTATTGTTACCGTTTACTTCAAAACCATCGAACACACTACCATCAGAACCTGCTATAAATTGAACCAAACTAGCTGAAGTATTGCCCAAATCTGTAATATGCGGAACTATTTTGGCTTCCGCCTGTCTTGTTGCACTTCCAGCTACGCCAACATTCGGGCCTTTAATGGTTAATCTCTTGTTTACAATAATTTTTTCTGCATAAGTACCAGCGTCAACTTTAATTTCGTCTCCCGCAGTAGCAGCATCAACAGCAGATTGAATGGTAGCATAACCAAGACCTGTAGTAACGTTTCTTACTGGCAAATTCAAAAATACTTCACCTAAAGCTACCGCATCATCCTTATCGTTAATTTTGGTTTTCACGTTATCGAAAGACACCTGCGTCCTATCCGTTGTTGTATTTATCGAACCAAAAACATTAAATTCAGCTACGATATTAGATGAAAATGGTAAAATATCACTATCTGCCATACTTGCACTGTAATAATAGCCAGATCTCCAAAGCGGATCATTGTTTGTGATCGTCTTGGTACCTGCAGGCCTGTTGTCCAAATAGATGTAATATTTCAATTCATCGTCAAAAGTATTTGCATCTCCACCAAGACCACCAATAACAGCCCCCGTTAAAGGAGCTAATGAAACATCAGCATAAGAATTTGCAAATTTTATCCCTACGTTATTGTTATTAATTAAATCTAGATTATCTGGCGCATTAAATTTATTCTGCTTTACTATTAGGTTTGAAAATGATTTAGCTCCTGGCGTTCCTGAATTGGTTGTTTTTGTATCAAAATAAAGACCAACAGTATTTAAGCTTCCCGAAAGCGGATTTAATGTATTGTTGATTACGCTAACATTGCTAGAATAAAACACTGCGATACCTAACATTTTGAAATCGTTCAGCGTATTTCCTGAAACTTCTACAGTTGCTGCAGGCACAGTTGTAGAAATCACTTCAATCAAAGCAGGCTGACGATCTGCACCAGGTATTCCGGCTGCATCTGCTGTACCACCCGAAGTGATTGTGTTATTGGTGATTTTGTTTCCTGCGCTTACATAACCATTCATTGCAAGTTTACCCTGCATGATGTTGTTGTTCACGATTAAAGCTCCGCCACTGGGGTCACCAGCTTGGATAGAAGCGTAATGTGCTTTTAAGTCATTTGCCTCTATGTTACCATTGATATTAAAAGCCCTAACAGCTCTGCCAAATGCATTATTACTTACAGTATGACCTATTTTATTTCTTAAGACCGAAACATTATCACTGCCATTCGTATTAAGTACACCTAAGAAAACTGCGGCACTATTAAAGACATAATCAGAATTAGTACCTTCAATTAAGTTATCGGTAATCGTTAAGTTATTGAACGATCCTGTAGCACCAGATTTTATACCATACCCTGCTGTGGTAGTTGTGGTAGCAAGAGTAAAGTTACTTTCTTGAAAACGAAGATGTAAGTTTGAGATGGTAACATTTGGCGATTCTACATAAATTAATGCCCTATTTGTAACATCTCCACCTGTAATTAAAGGTTTATTATTTAACGTGCCTCCGTTACCAAGCAGCGTAATACTTTTATTAATAGTAACGCCCGAAGTGAGTGTATAATTACCCTGGCCTACATCTACTACCGCACCCGCGTTCGAATAATTAATAGCGTCCTGTATAAAAACATAACTCGAATAGCTAGGCGAATTAGAGCTTACAAAAGGATTTCCATAGCTATGCCCATTAGGTGCTGCCGCATTTAATAACCCTACAACAGTAATACCGGCCGTATTAGCACCAGATACTGCGTTTGGATAATCAGCAGCACCGTTATTATCAGTAAAATTATAAGGATACGCAATTGGATTATCATGGTCATTTACAGCAAAACCACCGTTTGTGTGCTGAGGAAGTATGGTATTTCTAGTTTGGTCAAAGTAGTTGCCAATGAAAACAACTTTATCTGCAGAGGTATTTGCATTTAACTCTATCCCGCCAGCCAAGTTTTCTATAAAATCATTGTGGGCTATTCTAGCCGACACATTTTCAGTCATGGAGGCATTATCGCTTGGACCAAGAAAAATAGCCGCATAACTACGGTTGCGATAAAACCTATTTCTTTCTAAAACTAAACCAGTTACCGAAGGCGAACCTTGAGGATCTATAACTAATCCTGTACGGTTGTCTTCAAATTCGTTATCTACAATAACATGGTTACTTCCTTGTAGATAAATACAAGTACGGTTACGTATAAATCGCACATTTTTAACTGTAATATTATTACTTCCCGAATAAGTACTTACCGAGATGTTAGGCAGTGTTAACAACGAACGGGTAATGGTTAGATTGCTCAATGAGCTCCCTGTCTGCAATTGGATACTTGCAGCATTTACCTCGATAGTGGTTTGAGTAGCTCCCTCGCCAACTACGCGTACACCTTGAGGAACAGCCACCCCTCCTGTAACAAATGTACCAGCTCCCAACTTAATGTAAGGTACTGTTTCAGAACCTATCACTGTAATTGCAGAAGCTAGCGTAGCCTTTGCATTAGCTAAACTCTTGCCGTCATTGCCATCATTACCTGTTACAGAAACGTAGATTTGACCTCTCGCCGCAGATACTACAAAAAGTAATACCATCAATGCTCCCCATCGTCTTCTGAAACTAAATGTTTGCAAAGCAAACAGCAATCCAACAAACAGCATAGGTAGTGCTTTGAGTAGAGATTTTCTCATAATTTATTTGGTTAAAGAACTTAATACTCTAAAAAAGAGTAAGATAAATATATAAACATTTATAATAAAAAAACATTTATTACGTTTAATTATGTTCTTCCGGCAGAAAGTATATCCGAATATCTCGATAAAAAAAAGAGGTAAAACACCTAAATCTATGAGTACACGTATAAAGTCGATGAAATAGCCTAAAAAATCTAGGAAATAAAATTCTTCATCCTTATCTACAGCAAGTTAGCACTAAGTCAAACGTTTGGCCTACCGGTTTCTTGGTATTTATACTCAACATATCATTATAAGTGTGCTGAGCCTTAGCGTTTGCTGTAGGCTATCAAAATTTAAAGCCTTATATTTGCACATTAACTTACTTATTATGCTAAAAGGATTTTTTAATATTCCCGCTCCGGTTAATGAGCCAATTTTAGGCTATGCACCAGGAAGCAAAGAAAGAGAACTACTAAAAGCGGCATTAGCCGAAGGGAGATCTAAAGTAATTGATATCCCAATGTATATTGGAAATAAGGAAGTTTTTACCGAAGAAAAAGGTAAAATAACCCCTCCCCACGATCATCAACATTTGTTAGCGACTTATAGCAAAGGTACCAAGGCACACATCGAACAAGCTATTGATGCGGCTCTAGCAGCAAAAGCAGATTGGGAAAATTTAGCTTGGGAACATAGAGCTGCTATCTTTCTTAAAGCTGCAGATCTAATTGCTGGTCCTTACAGATATAAACTAAATGCAGCAACGATGCTTGGTCAGAGCAAGAATGCGTTTCAGGCAGAAATCGATTCGGCTTGCGAATTAATAGATTTCTTACGCTTCAACGTGAGTTACATGACTGAAATCTACAAACAACAACCGCCTGTTTCTCCTCGTGGTAGCTGGAATAGAGTAGAGCAACGTCCGCTTGAAGGTTTTGTATTTGCTTTAACTCCATTCAACTTTACCGCAATTGCGGGTAATTTACCTTCTTGTGTTGCACTTATGGGTAATGTAGTAGTTTGGAAGCCAGCAAACACTCAAATTTATGCAGCAAATGTAATTATGGAAATTTTCCGTGAAGCTGGTTTACCCGACGGCGTAATCAATTTAGTGTATGCTTCTGGCCCAGATGCTGGTGATGTAATTTTTGCACATCCAGATTTTGCCGGTATTCATTTCACTGGTTCTACTGGTGTTTTTCAAGACATCTGGAAAACCATTGGAAACAATATCCACAAATACAAAACCTACCCTCGTATTGTAGGTGAAACTGGAGGAAAAGATTTTATTCTAATCCATGGCTCTGCAGATGCAGAAGTATCTAGCACTGCTATTTTAAGAGGTTCTTTCGAATATCAAGGGCAAAAATGCTCGGCAGCTTCAAGAGTTTACATCGCAAAAAGCAAATGGCCTGCAATTAAAGAATTATTGTTAAGAGATTTGGCAACCTTGAAAATGGGACCAACCGAAGATTTTGGCAATTTCATTAATGCTGTAATTGACGAAAAATCTTTTGATAAGCTTGCAAAGTATATTGACGAAGCGAAAAAAGACAAAGGTGTAGAGATTATTGCTGGTGGAAATTACGATAAGAGCAAAGGCTACTTTATAGAGCCAACAGTTCTAGTGGTAGATGATCCGAAATACACAACAATGTGCGAAGAGTTGTTCGGTCCAGTTTTGTCTGTATATGTTTATGATGATAAAGATTTCGATAAAACATTAGACATTATCGACAGCACTTCTATCTACGCTTTAACTGGAGCAGTAATTTCTCAGGATCGTTACGCAATTGAAAAAGCTACTAACCGTTTGCGCAATGCAGCTGGGAACTTTTACATTAACGACAAATGTACTGGTGCGGTAGTTGGTCAGCAACCTTTTGGCGGTGCCAGAGGAAGTGGCACTAACGATAAAGCAGGTTCAATGATTAATTTATTACGCTGGGTTTCTCCTCGCACAATTAAAGAAACATTTGATCCACCTAAAGATTATACTTACCCATTCTTAGCAAACGACTAAGGCTAATAAACATAAAAAGAAAGGTGTCTCTGTAATAGAAGACACCTTTTTTATTTCCTACAAAAAAGAGGATGCCCAAACGCTAGGCACCCTCTCCAACATTATATACTACTAAACCTACAACTATTCTGTATCCATTTTAAACAAAGCAGGAACATCCTCAGCACTTGAGGCATTCGTTTCCAAATCTTTGATTACTCCTGTTTTTAGGCTATAAACCCAAGCATGTACAGCCAATTCCTGACCGTTAGCCCAAGCATTTTGCACAATTGAAGTGCTCATCACATTTTTTGCACCATGAATTGCGTTCAGTTCTACCAGTCTATCAAATCTTTCTTGAGGATCTTGAATAGATCTAACTTCCTTTTCATTTGCATGGAAAACATCCTTGATATTTCTCAACCAGTTGTCAATTAAACCTACTTGTTTATTTCCCATAGCAGCATTTACGCCACCACAACCATAATGACCACAAACAATGATATGTTTAACCTTTAACACGTTTACCGAATAATCTAGCACACTTAACAAGCTCATGTCATTGTGGGTTACCACATTTGCTATGTTACGATGTACAAAAATATCACCAGGCATGGTGTTAGTAATTTGGTTAGCTGGTACACGGCTATCAGAACAGCCAATCCACAAAATTGGTGGAGCTTGCCCTGCCGATAACTCATCAAAAAATGTGGGATCAGCTTTCAATGTCTCAGCAACCCACATTTTGTTACCTTCTAATAAACTTTCGTAAGTGATTTTATCTTGATGTGATGACATATTTCAAAGTTAAAAATACTATAACCAGCTTACAACACCAGTCTCCACATCATAATTAGCACCTACTATTTTGATTTTCCCATCTTTTTCCATTTGGTTCAAAGTGCTACTTTGGTTACGAATATCTTCTATGGTTTGTTTTACGTTATGTACGTTCAATCTTTCCAACAAATCATTATTTTTAGAAGAACGCTCTTCTCCTTCCTTAATAATTCTTTCGATAATTGGGTTAAAATGACCTACTAAATGCTTAAGATTTTCCATTTCAGTTTCTCTAATTGCAGCTGCATCTAAACCTCCTTTTAACGCACCGCATTTAGAGTGTCCCAAAACAACAACTAGTTTTGATCCTGCAACATTACATCCAAATTCCATTGAACCTAAAATATCTTGGTTCGCAAAATTTCCCGCAATTCTTACACTAAAAATATCTCCCAATCCTTGGTCAAAAATCAATTCTGCAGAAGTACGACTATCAATGCAACTTAATATTACGGCAAATGGCCATTGTCCAGCCCTAGTATCATTTACCTGTGATAACAAGTCTCTGTTGGCTTTCAAATTTTGAACAAATCTATCGTTACCTTGTTTCAGTATCTCAAGGGCCTTATCTGGTGTAATTGTCGTCTGTGTTTCTAACGTATGTGCCTTCATTATTATAATTAATTTTTAATTTCTATTCGGGTTTGTTATGTTTTTTATTTTGATATCCATTTTCGGAACGGTATAACTTTTCTGAATGTTCTCTAAAGTTACAATTATCCCTTTGGTATAAGCATTGTGCTTATAGTTGTGGATGGCTTCTAATACATCTGGATCAATGTATCTAGAGTTTGCACCATCAATAATTACATTGGTTTCGTTAGGAATATTACCTAACAATACTTGTATAGAAGCTTTATTTAAGAATGAAACTTCTTCTGCAAGCTTAATTCTGATATTCTTTTTATTCCCCTCTTCCTGTACTCGATAAAAGAATGGGTTACGCATATTGGTTCTCAATAAATAGAAAATTGAAACCGCCATACCAATACCTACACCTTTTAGTAAATCTATACCCACCACACCAATAATGGTAATAACAAATGGAATAAACTGATCCCATCCTTTGTGGTACATATGCTTAAACAATGCTATCCTTGCTAATTTATAACCAGTTACCAATAAAATCGCAGCCAAACATGATAGCGGAATCATATTGATTAATGATGGAATAAACAGTAACGACAACAACAATAGTAGACCATGGAAAATTGCCGACATTTTTGTACGACCACCCGCATTTACGTTAGCCGAGCTACGAACAATTACCGCTGTCATTGGCAAACCGCCCAACATACCACTGGTAATGTTGCCAACACCTTGTGCAATTAACTCTCTGTTAGTTGGCGATACTCTTTTCAATGGATCAATTTTATCTACCGCCTCTAAACTTAACAAAGTTTCCAAACTAGCAACAACAGCAATTGTTGCAGCAACTACCAAAACTTTCGAATCGAAAATCATCGAGAAGTCTGGCATCGTAAATAGATTAAAAAATTCTGCTGCGCTATTTACTTCTGGAATAGTAACCATTTGACTTTCTTTCAGCGCATTTGAAGATCCTGCGAATAAGATAGCTCCAAAAATACCTACGGCAACTACTACCAAAGGTGCTGGCACAACACTTAGTTTTCTAAATTTAGGCCACAGCACTAAAATCAAAATTGAAATTGAACTAATTGCTATTGCAGCAACGCTAAAATGCTGTAGTGCGTTACCTAAAGCTGAAAATGTATTCTGCCCATCTTGTTGGAAGAAGCTCTCATCTCCAAAGAAGTCACTATCAACACCTAGAGCATGTGGCAACTGCTTCATGATTAGCAAAATACCAATACCTGCCAACATTCCTTCAATTACACTTGAAGGAAAATAGTTACCGATAGTTCCTGCTTTTATCAAACCTAATACCAACTGGAATACACCAGCTAATACTACAGCCATTAAAAATACCTGATAACTACCTAAACTAGTAATAGCAGCTAAAACAATGGTGGTTAATCCTGCGGCAGGGCCACTAACACTTAATTGCGAACCACTAATTGAGGCTACTACAACCCCACCTATAATTCCGGTAAGCAAACCTGCAAATAGAGGTGCACCCGATGCCAAAGCGATACCCAAACAAAGTGGTAACGCAACTAAAAATACTACAATACTTGCTGGCAAATCGGCTTTTAAATTCCTCTTTTGCAAATAACTGCCTATTCCGCTTCCCTTCGAAGCCGAACCTGAATTTCTCATAAAGAATAATGTTAATTTCTAAAGTTTATATATAAAAAATTGATTGCCGTATAAATAACGACATTACAATCTAATTCGAATAAGCTAAGAGAAATTAGGAGGAGGGGTAGGCACGGAAGGATGATGTGGATCTACATATCTCCGCGAATGTTCGATAAAACTGTTAGGCACGCCGTAATCTATGTCTAAGCTCACTGTGCCAAAGTCATATTTATAAACAGTTAATTTTTGCTCCGCTTGTTTAGCCGTAGATTTTCCATTATCATCGCCATGGTTTTCATTTTCCAATTGCATGATTACAGAAACCATAAACTCATCATCGAAATGCGACAAAAATACAGGTGCACCAGAAATGATCATTTTTGAGACAAAGATGCTCATAAATGTCAACATGATTAATACCTTGTATTTTCTAAAATTCATAAATAATCTTCTAACAGATTTTTCCAAAAATAATTCGGAATTTGATTAAATTCAAAATTTATTACGTAATAATATTGCAATATAACAGAAATGTTAGCCGTAAATCAAAATTAATCCACAATTTCAAACTTTAATTAATTTCATCCATTTATTATCAAACCACGAATATAATATCAAATCGAATGAGGAGCTTTTTATTATTTCTGTTTTTATTAATTTCTGCATTTTCTTTTGCCCAAAATAATAACGCACCATCTTCTTATGATCCTCACGATATAAAAATTACGGGCTATCTGCAAACCCAGTTTCAAGTTGCACAATCACCCGGAATATACTCTTGGTCTGGCGGCGATTTTAGTGAACATTCCAACAGTCGTTTTATGCTTAGACGAGGTCGTTTAAAAGTAGATAGAGTAGATAGATTTTCATCTGTAGTTTTTCAATTAGATGGTACACAAGATGGTGTGAGAATTATGGATGCCTTCATCCAATTCCATAGTCCCGAGAACAAATCTTTAAAATTTACGGCAGGCCTGTTCAACCGTCCCTTTGGTTACTCTATTGTTTATTCTTCTGGATACCGCGATTTTCCTGAAAGAGCTCGTGTTTTCCAAACCTTAATGCCCAGAGAAAGGGATTTGGGGGCCATGATTGCCTATAAGCCAGCTAAAGTGCTATCGTTTATTACTGCAGAACTCGCTGTGGTTAACGGCAGTGGACTTAATGCGAAAGATTACGACTCAAAAAAAGACATCATCGGCAACTTAAGCTTCAACTTTGATAGTTTAGCGAATAAAAAATTACACTTAGGTTTTGGTGCATCCATATATAAAGGAACTGTTAGGAACAATACAAGTACAGTTTTTAAACCAATAGAAAATGGCTTTTCTGGAATAACAGATGCTTCAAATGAAGGCTTTAATTTTAGAAGGGATTATTATGGGGCAAATCTTCAGCTTGGTTACAAGAACAGTTTTGGAGAAACAACATTTAAAACTGAATATATAGAAGGCACACAACCAGGTGTCGCTTCTACGACAAGTCTTTCGGGCTTAGCTGCTAGCACCAGTTTTGCTACTCAACCTAGCGGAAATTTATACTTACGAAACTTTAACGGTTACTTCTTTTGGCTAACCCAACAAATTGCCAACAGCAAGCTTACTGCCATTGTAGGGTACGATGTTTATGATCCAAATACAGACGTAGAAGAGGCAGAAATTGGCAGAGCTGGCAATAATACCACTGCCGGAGATATCAAATACGCCACGTTGGGCTATGGTTTTACTTATGCTTTAAACGGACGTTTGAAACTTACCGTTTACAACGAGCATGTGAAAAATGATGGAACGATGTTGCCAAACTACCAGAATGACGTTAAAGACAATGTATTTACAACTCGTTTGCAGTATAGATGGTAAGCGAAGGTTAATCATTTAAACTGGTAATTGTTCGAATTGATAAATTGTTATATTGCTGAATTGTTATATTGTTGCTAACTTTTCCGCCACTTTCGTACGTCAGACTAATGAACTAATGCGGAGCTAGCGAAATCCCGACACTTCGGGAAACCAATGAACCAAAAACATATGAACAACAAAATCGATATCTTAAAAGAAAAAATACAAAAAGCCCATTTAGGTGGCGGACAAGCACGTATTGAAAGTCAACATAAAAAGGGAAAACTTACCGCTCGTGAACGTATTCATTTCTTAATGGATGAAGGTAGTTTCGAAGAAATCGGGATGTTGGTGACACATCGCAGCACCGATTTTGGGATGGAAAATGAAAAATACCTAGGTGATGGAGTTATCACTGGTTATGGCACTATAAACGGCAGATTGACCTATGTATTTTCTCAAGATTTTACTGTTTTTGGAGGCTCTTTATCTGAAACCCACGCTGAAAAAATCTGCAAAATTATGGAGATGTCCATGAAAAATGGCGCACCAATTATCGGATTAAATGATAGCGGAGGTGCTCGCATTCAAGAGGGCGTAGTTTCTCTGGGTGGCTACGCCGATATTTTTTACCGTAATGTTCAGGCCTCAGGTGTAATCCCTCAACTTTCGGCAATTATGGGACCTTGTGCGGGTGGTGCAGTTTACTCTCCCGCCATTACAGATTTCATACTCATGGTAGAGAACACCTCTTACATGTTTGTTACTGGTCCAAATGTGGTGAAAACGGTTACCCACGAAGAAGTAAGTTCAGAAGAATTGGGTGGGGCAAGTACACATGCCACCAAATCTGGTGTTACGCATTTTGCCTGTGCCAACGAAATTGAAGCCATCAATCAATTGAAGAAAATTTTGAGCTACGTACCACAAAATTGCGAAGACGCAGCTCCTTCCCTACCGTACGAAATTGGCAATGAAGAAAGAACTTCACTCAACGAGGTTTTACCGGCTAATGCCAACCAACCTTACGATATTCGTGAAGTAATTACACAAGTTGCTGATGACGAAAGTTTCTTGGAAGTGCATGCCGCTTATGCAGAAAATATTGTGGTTGGTTTTGCCAGATTAGCTGGAAGAAGTATCGGTGTAATCGCAAATCAGCCAGCTTATTTAGCAGGAGTTTTGGACAACAACGCGTCGGTTAAAGCAGCTAGATTTGTACGTTTCTGCGATTGCTTTAATATTCCTTTGTTGGTTTTTGAAGACGTACCCGGATTTTTACCAGGTACCGATCAAGAGTGGAATGGTATCATCACCAACGGGGCAAAACTATTGTATGCCTTTAGCGAAGCGACGGTGCCACGAATTACGGTAATTACACGTAAAGCTTATGGTGGTGCATATGATGTAATGAACTCAAAACATATCGGTGCCGATATGAATTACGCTTGGCCAAGTGCAGAAATTGCCGTAATGGGCGCAAAAGGTGCTGCCGAAATCATCTTTAAGAAAGAAATCAGCACTGCTGAAAACCCAGAAGAAAAATGGTTGGAGAAAGAAAAATTGTATTCAGATATTTTCGCTAATCCTTACCGTGCAGCCGAAAGGGGTTTTGTAGATGAAGTTATCGAACCATCTAAAACCAGAGAAAAATTAATCAAAGCATTTAAGATGCTAGAAAACAAAGTAGTGAATATGCCTCGAAAAAAACATGGCAATATTCCACTTTAGGAAAAACGATGCAACATCTATTAAAACGTGCCGATGTAATTTTAATGGCCTTTTGTACTGGCCTCATTGTAGCCAATATCTATTACTGTCAACCTTTGGTTATTCTAATTGCCAAAGATTTTAATTTAACTGAGAGCGATGCAGGTAGTATTACCTTTTTAACGCAAGCGGGTTATGCCATCGGCTTATTTCTTTTGGTGCCATTGGGCGATATGTTCGAAAAGAAAAGGCAGATTTTGATGACCACTGCTTTGGCAATTATTGCTTTAATCATTGCGGGCTTTTCACAAAGTTTTATTGTGTTAGAGATAGCAAGTGTGCTCATTGGTGCTTGCTCTATTGTACCCCAACTCATCCTGCCTTTAACCGCATCGTTAAGTACTGATGAAAATAGAGGTGCAAACATCGGTATTGTGATGAGTGGTTTGTTGGTCGGTATTTTAGCTTCTAGAGCTATAAGCGGCATAGTTGGCGATTTATTTGGTTGGCGAGCTATGTTTTTAATTGCCGCCGCCATCTGTACATTGTTGATTTTTTTAATGACTATACGATTTCCGAAAAACTTACCAACCTTTAAAGGTAGCTACAAGGAACTCATGAGCTCAATGTTTGGCTACATCAAAACCCAACCTGCGTTAAGAGAAGCCTCGCTAATTAACTTTTTTGCATTCATCGTCATCATGGGATTTTGGACAACCATGGTGCTTTATCTAGCTAATCCGCCTCATCAGTTTAGCACATATCAAATCGGCCTATTCGGCATTGCGGGTGCGGCTGGTGCTTTGGCAGCTCCTTTAGTTGGAAAACTGAGTGGCGGAAATAATCCTCGCAAAAACTTAATGATTGGTCTTATTTTAGAACTAATTAGCGTAGGTTTATTTTATTTCACGGGCCACAATGTATTTCTTTTTGTTGTTGGCATTATTTTGATAGACATTGGCCAGCAAGCTATACACGTAACCAACCAAACTCGTATTTACACCTTGGTTCCCGAAGCTAGAAACAGACTGAACACCATCTTTATGTCTGTGAGCTTTGTAGGCGCCGCTTGTGGATCTGCTTTAGGCTTATGGTTGTGGAGCTTAGACGGATGGGCAATGTTCTGTGTTGGTATAACTGCAATTATCATTTTAAATATGATTATTTATCAGTTATATTCGAAGAAAATTAAACATGAAACCATCTAAAACTCTACTCACAAGCTTTCTTGCAGTTGTATTATCATTTTGCACAATCCCAAGTATGGCACAACGAGATTCTACTACGACGGAACAGCCAACAGAGGTAAAATCATTAAACAAAATCAGGTTAAACCTTATAGGCTTAGGCTACGAAAGGGAACAAAAAATTGGCAAAACCACCACTTTCTATATTGGTGCAGGAGCCGAAGGTTCTTTTATTTACCGCTACCAGTATAGTGCAAACGTGACCTACAATGCTAATGGCACCGCAAACTACACCTACACATCTGATAGTGATTCGGAATTTAAGGTATTCCCATCTATTAACACCGGTATCAGGCACTACTACAACTTCGAGCGCAGAGTGCAAAAAGGTAAAAGCACCAGAAACAATGCCGCTGGCTACGTAGCGCTCGATATTGCCGGGTTTCTTCCCTTAAATGAAGAAACGGTAGATTACCAGATTAACCTAGGGCCAATGTGGGGGTTTCAAACCAACGTGGGCAAAAAAGTAAACTTTGAACTTTGCATAGGTCCAGGATTTGCAATTACAAACCGCGAAACAGCATTTTACGGCATTGGTGGAAAAATAGGCTTTTCATTCTTGTTGTAATGAATGCGGTAGTAGAGCAAATTTTTCCAGCACTAACGTGGCGTATCAGGCAGCTGGCCATGTATCCCGAAAAGGAAATTACAGACATGGAGCTTCGCGAAGATTGGGATGGAATGCATTTTGGGCTTTATTACCAATACGAGCTTACTGGCGTAGTATCGCTTTTTATAGAAGGGAAAACGGCCCAATTTAGAAAAATGGCGGTACTTCCAAACGATCAGGGCAAAGGATTTGGACTGCAACTTTTAAATTATGTTGAAGATTACTGCCAATCGCAAGGCATTGAAAGTTTATGGTGCAATGCAAGAGTGAGCGCCATTGGCTTTTATCAAAAACTTGGTTTCGCAACCGTGGGTGAACCCTACGAGCGAAACCAAATTTCATTCATTAAAATGGAGCTTACTTTTTAGGTACAGCTTTATTCAAATCCATTACCGGGGTTAAACCTTCAGATGGCACGTAGATAATCTGAGGCAAACTTCCCTTATCAGCCAGTTTCTCCAAAGTTCTGATGAACAAATATTGATTGTAAGTAGCCGATAAAGTTCCATTTTCTACCTTCATCGCCGCTGCCATACCTTTGGCACGCTCAATCTCAGCTTCAGCGTTTAATTTCTCCGCTTCTAGTCGGGCTTTTGCTTCTTCTACTAAAATTCTACGGTTTTGTTCGGCTTTCGCCATTTCTGCTTTACCAGCCATTTCTTGTTGCCAAACATTGTAGCGAGGCAAACCCCACATCAGGGTAACAATTACAATTAAAACGAAAAGTGCTACAGGAATAAAAATCTTGATTACGTTCATAAATAATAAATTTTAGAGTTTGTATAATATAATGATTTTCATGTCAAAAATCAAGAAACCAGTTTTATTAATTGCTGTTAAATTGTACATTTACCACAATACATAAATAAAACTATGGCAAAAAAGAAAGACGAAAACAAAAAGCATGTGCCTGTAGTTACCAAAAAATCACTACAGTTTTTCGAGAAATATATCAATAATGCAGCTCCTACCGGTTATGAGTGGGAAGGACAAAAACTTTGGTTAGAATACTTAAAACCTTACGTAGACGAAACTTTTGTAGATAATTACGGAACTGCAGTAGGGGTAATTAACCCAAAAGCGGAATATAAAGTAGTAATTGAAGCTCACGCTGATGAGATTTCTTGGTACGTAAATTATATCACTAGCGACGGTTTAATCTATGTTATCCGCAATGGTGGTTCAGATCATCAAATTGCACCGTCAAAACGTGTAAACATTCACACAGAAAATGGTTTTGTGAAAGCGGTTTTCGGCTGGCCAGCAATCCACACTCGTCACGGCGAAAAAGAACAAGCTCCTGAGCTTAAAAACATCTTCTTAGATTGCGGTTGTACTACCAAAGAAGAAGTTGAAGCTTTAGGTATTCACGTAGGTTGTGTAATTACTTACGAAGACGAGTTTATGGTGCTGAACGATCGTTACTACGTTGGTCGTGCTTTAGATAACCGTGCAGGTGGTTTCATGATTGCCGAAGTAGCTCGTTTGTTGAAAGAGAACAAAAAGAAATTACCTTTCGGTTTGTACGTGGTAAATTCTGTACAAGAAGAAATTGGTTTACGTGGCGCCGAAATGATTGCGCATCGCATTAAGCCAAATGTGGCTATCGTTACTGATGTAACCCACGATACGACTACACCAATGATCAACAAGATTACTCAGGGAGATTTGTCGGCAGGTAAAGGCCCAGTGGTTTCCTACGCACCAGCGGTACAAACCAATTTGAATAAGTTATTGATCAAAACTGCCGAAAAAGCTGGTATTCCTTTCCAACGTCAGGCGTCTTCTCGCTCTACCGGAACAGATACCGATGCTTTTGCATATTCAAACGGCGGCGTACCTTCTGCATTAATTTCGTTGCCTTTGCGCTACATGCACACCACGGTAGAAATGGTACACAAAGAAGATGTTGACAACGTAATTAGCTTAATTTACGAAAGTTTGTTAGCCATTAAAGACGGACAAGATTTTAGAGAGTTCAAATAGAAACTAGAATAAAAGAGCAAAGAAAGGTTCGGGATTTATTTTCTCGGACCTTTTTTGTCTCCTTATTTTTCTATCTTCGATCTAATGCATAGCGAGTTCGAGATTTTTATTCCAAAACCAGAGAACAGGATTACTCCTAATAAAATAACCTTTGTTTTATATGCTACTTGCGTTATCATATTTATGATAAGTGTTATTAATCATTATAAGCCTCAAATTGCATTGTTTTTATTCATCATACCATTTTCTGTGTCCATTTACTTTTTCATTAAAAAGTTTTGGACTTATAAATTTTTAGACGGTGAATTAGCAGGCTCTTTAATTATCAGCTTAGATTATATCAAAATTGCAACTCAATCGTTTACAATTAATGAGATAAAAAAGATAGACTTTCACGCCATTAATTATTACGGTAAAAGAGAAGATTATAGGAATAATTTTAACCCTATTTTATCACAAGGCACTTCCAATTTTGTAGAGCTATTTTTAAACAATGGCCAAAAAACAAAAACCTACTTTAAACTGAATTTTAAAGAACATCATAAAATATTGTATCCTTTCGTTATTGAAATGATAAAACATGGCAAAATATCTGTTCTACGTGGTACCGAAATTCTAGGAATAAATGATTATGATGAAATACACGAATTTAAGCGAAACCATTTACAGTAGCACAAGCAAGTTTTGAAAAGCAAATTGGCATTTCTATTATCGTCCAGTCCCGCTTTACGCTAAAATCTTTTTATCTTCCTGTCATTCCGAGGAACGAGGGATCTATGTCTCTAGTGGTTAACAAAACAGATCCTTCACTAGCGTTCAGGATGACAAAAAACAAAAAAGTATTTCCGCTTCAATCGGGTTTAGGTTAGCTAGGCTTGTGCTAGGAAACCACAGATAGCACCCCTCAATTTGCCAACTAGACCTGATTAAACGAAAAGCCCGCAAGCGATCCGCCGCTTGGCGGAGAGTGCGGACTTGAAGTGAAAGCAGGACTTTCGGAAGTACAGCACTACTGTCAGTGCTCTTCAAATGTTTCAAAAACCCTCTCTCCCGATAAATCGGTATCTCTCCCTAAAAGGGAGAGAATTTGCATAAGCACTAATAAAAACTACCATCGCCCCTACGCATCATCTGGCGACCGTTACGTCCACGGGCACCACTCCATTTTTGCAGGCGAACATTTGCCCTCAGCATAAAATATCTACTCAGTGCATTGGTGCGGGTTTCGGTCTTCATTAAATCGGTAACGTTAAGGTTTACAAAATTATTTTGCTCCAAAATATCAAACGCTTGGAAAGTAACCGAAGCCCTGCGTTTCCAAAACTCTTTCTGCACATAAGCATTGATAACCAAAGGATTGCTAGTGATATTCGCATTAATACCGCTCACAAAATTTTTGCTGGCATTGTAACCAAAAATCAAGGTTTTCCACATGTAAAATCTACCATCAATATTTAAGGCCAAAGTTTTGGTATTGATCTCGTTTGGACTAATGGTATTTTGTGACTTCGTGATGTTGTAAGAAACATTCGGGTTTACTTCTAGCCACTCGTTAGGGTTAATTCGTGGTCCGAAACGTTCTGTAATATTCCAAATATTGGTTACACTTTGAATGTTGTTGCTCATAGAAACCGCATGGTTATAGCTCACGTTTCCGCTCAATGCGAGGTTATATTTTCGGTTATTCAATTGCTTGCTTACGGTATGGTTTGCACCCACACGGTAACCACCATTCATGTTCACAAACCTGGTTTCGTTGCGTAGCAATTGATTATTATTGTTAAAAACCTGCACAATGTTTCTCACCACCGCATTGTCTATAATGGTTGAATTAAGGTTTACCGAATAGTTAAGTTTCTGATTAGCGATGTAATTGTTATAACTGGCATTGATAGAATGGTTAAAAGTTACCTTTAAATCTGGATTGCCGACAATGGTGTTTTGCGGGTTTGAAACATCGCGAACAGGTTGTATTTGATCGAATGTTGGTTCTGTAGCATTACCAGAATAGTTTAACTGCAGGTTGTGCGTTTTAGAAAACTGGTATTGAAACCTAGCAATTGGAATAAGATTAAAACTGTGACGATTGGTAGTTGTGCCTAAACTTACCTTGGTGCCACTCAACACCGCTGGCACTCCGGTAACACCCAACGAAAACCGAACCTTAGAAGTGTTGGATAAGCCGTAACGGTAATTTAAAGCAATACGGGCTTGGGTAAACGAGTAATCGTAGATATTACTTAACGAATCTACTACGTTTCTATTCTCGAATGCGTCTATGTTGCTCGTGATTGCTCTGTTATCGTAGCTATTTCGATTCACCTGAGTGTTAAATTCCAGTTGACTATTTGCCGCTATCGGCTCAACGTAAGTAAAACTTCCTCTGTAGTTTGAGGTTAAATTTCTTCTCTCGATAAGGCGATGCACCAAAGAATCTAAAGTATTGATATCATCTTTGTAGAACTTTGTGTTTCGCTCTTGTTCTGTTTCTTGATCTGATGTATTAAAACTAAATTGTAGCGAAAAGTTTCTTCGTGGCTTATTAAAAATATGCTGATAAAAAACAGTGGCTCCGATATTTGGTCTTGTATTTTTGCCAGAACTATTGCCCAATTGGTTTTGTGTAATTAACGGCCCCGACTGACCAATATTAGACAAACTACTGTTAAAACTTGACGAGTATGTTAGCTCGGGCTGTATTCTTAAAAAGTTATTACTGTCTAAATCTGCTTCTAATTCGAAATTGAAATTGTGGTTTTTCGTGTTGTTATCTCTTTCACTTTCGTTGGTAGAAAAAATAGTTCCATTGGTGCTATAAAATTCGGAAACACTGCTATTAAGCGAGTTTACGTTGTTAAAGTTGTAGCGATAATTGGTGTTGACACGTACTTTCTTACCAATTTGATCTCGATAAGAAAAAGCAGAGCCTCCACTGTTGGTTGTACCACCACTACCGCCCGACGAGTTTGCACCATTTCCACCGCCACCCATATTACCGCCACGGTTTCCACCTCCTCCTCCATTGTTTCCACCGTTTCCACGACCACCACCTCCTCCGCCGTTTCCACCGCCGCCAAAGCTCTCTCCACCCATGTTATTTGCAGCAACACCGTTTACGGTATTGTTTAAATGCAGGTTGAGAGACAAATTTTGATTTCCGTTTAACCGCGTACCAAAAAGCGAACTTTCATAACGCTCGTTATTTCCCGCACCAGCGTTAATATTAGCCGAATTACCTACCGATTTGTCTGTACGTGTAACGATGTTTAAGACCTTTTCTGGATCTCCATCTTTGATACCGGTTCTAGCGGCTTGGTCGCCATAGTCATCTACAATTTGAATTTTATCTACGATCTCGGCAGGCAAATTTTGGATAGCTGTACTTACATCTCCACCAGAATAAACCTTACCGTTTATTTTTGCTTTAGTTACGTTATTACCTTGATGAATTAAACTGCCATCATTACCAACTTCCATTCCTTCCATTTTCTTCAATAATTCATCTACTGTGGCATTTTCTCGAACAATATAATCGCTAGCTTTATATTCTACAGTGTCTGTTTTGTAAGTGATGGACGGTGTTCCGTTAATAACTACTTCATTCAACGTGTTTGCCATACCCTTTAAAATAATAGGGTCCATCACAATTCTAGGCACAGCATCGTTCTGTTTGTATTTGTTGATCTGCTGCTTATAGCCCATCATTGTGAAACTCATGGTGTAAGTAGCCAATTTCACATTCTTAAATACAAATATTCCATCAGGATTGGTACTGGTAATTAATGTATCCTTGTCTGATGTTAATCGAACTGTAACTCCAGGTACACCTAGATCGGTCGTATCTTTTACGATACCACTAATTTCTCTGGTAGCAACTGGTGGTGGTACATTATTTCCTCGTGTTGGATTTTGTGCAAGCACTAAATTACTTGCACAAAGCAATGGCAAGCATAGCATCAACTTAAATAATAGCTTCTTCATTTGATAATCATAGATATTAGCTATTATTTCTGAATGATGTATTTACCCCAAAAGTCTGTAGCAACCATCAAATCTTGTTGAGCGGTATTGCTTCCTCCTCCAAACCCGCCTCTGTTTCCACCACCAAAACCACCTGCATTAGTTCGCATTGCAAAATTTCCACCGCCACCTTGCCTTCCATTTAATTTAAGTTGATAAGCAATTTCCTTTTTGTCACTAATTGATAGCTGAAGCATCGATAAAGGGATAGCAATCTCACAGAAATATGCCTTTTGTTCGTCCATTTTTGCAACAGCTTTGATGCCATATTCATTATAGATAGAAATCAATGAGTCTGGAATATTTGCAAAACCTTTAACCTTAATTTCCTTTACGCTCGTAAGCTGAACTTTTCGCTGTTCATAAGCAGCTGAATCTCGCTGTTCCTGAGATTGTTCAGACCTATTCTGCCCCATTCGCTGTCTATTAGTACCTCCACCACCCTGCCCTGCAGGTCTAGCAATGTTAGTTCTTGCAATAAGTGGATAGGTTATGGTGAAAGCATCATCCTCTTTTTTCTTGCCCTTCGTGTTCACACTGAATGAAATTCCGCCAGCTAAAATTTTTGTGATAGTTTCGTTATTGGTTGCCTTGATAGCCAAATACAAATTTTGGTCATCGTTTGCGATAGAATAAAGCAATGATGTCCTTTTATTCTCTGCAGAAAAATTATTCCATTCTGTGTTTTTACCGTCTATCCTGACCGATTTCGGTGCCGCCAGGGTAACGGTTTGAATATCTGGCAATTTCTGCGCATTAGCTTCAATACCGATAAGAAGTAAAGAAAAAGCGTAAAATAGTTTCATAATTTGTGGTTTACATTTGTTGTGTAAAAGGAATAGACATTAAATATTTGAAAAGGATTAAAAACCTATTTTAAAAAAAATCCCCAGCTAAGACTTAACTGAGGATTTGTATTTCGTTTGTGAACTAATTACTTGGTAGCAGATGATTTGTAAGTTTCGGCCAGCTTGAGTGCGTTATATGCATTTACTATGCCACCACTTTTACACAGCTCCGAAAAATTTACACGGATGGTTTCATCTCTTTCATTTTTATATTTTACTTTTCTCGCCACCTTAGAAACAGACTTCATAATGATATCCTTCACATCTACAGCAGTAAGTTCTGGGTAATAACTTAATATCAAAGCTGCTAAACCAGAAACTACAGGAGCAGCCATACTTGTACCATCAAATTCCTCATACTTATTTTCCGGAGTAGTGGAATTGATCATAAAACCTGGCGCAAAAACATCAACATTATACTTGCCATAGTTAGAAAACGATGCTTTCAAATCGTCATTATCTTTATAAGCACTTGCGCCAACAGTTATCCAGTTCTTCGCATGTGGCAATTCATACTTTATAGAATCTAACGGAGCTGGTTTAGCGAATGGGTTTGGTCGTGGTGCCATTCCTGGTCCAGCATTTGGATTGCTAGCCATAGGAGTTACAAAAGGTTTCGTCTCTGCCTTCTTAGTTTTCTTTAGATACGCTTCAGCTTCTGGACTATCATAATATTTTGTAGGATAATTATCATAGATATCCACATTCTTATTATCATTTCCAGCAGCATGAACTAATAAGACACCTTTAGATTCAGCATATTTAATTGCTTCATCTACTACTTTTTTATCCCATTTATAACCTTTACCAAAACTCATGTTAACCACCCGAGCACCATTATCAACAGCATATCTAATTCCATTGGCTACGTCTTTATCTCTCTCATCACCTTGCGGAACAACTCTTATGCTCATAATACTAACATTTCCTGCAACTCCCTTTATACCCAAATCGTTCGTTCTGTTAGCTCCAATAATTCCCGAAACATGGGTTCCGTGATCAGCATCAGGTCCTTTAACATCGTCATTTCCATAGATACGTTCGTTTGAATTTGCATAATCATCTCCCACTAATTCTGCTCTTTCATCATACATTTCGTTCAAATTGTACTTAAGCATCTGCTCTAGTTCCTTATAACCCTTCGCGATGCTTTCGTAAAACTTTTCTATACTTCCTTCATCCTTCGAACCTTTACGAACAATTTTCTTGATAAAGCCTTCCATTTCATCATCTGCCTTATACTTCTCCATATCTTCTAAAGAAGGAATTTTCCTTCCGTTAACTTGCGCAACAGAATCCATTACCTTTTTAATAGCAATATAGATTGGAAATGCAGAACTTGCCTCATCATAGCGCTTACCAAAATCAGAAACTACACGTCTGTAAAGTTGATTTTCTTCCTTTTCAGCGCTATCTAAAACCGTGGTTCTAATAACTGATCTATATTTCGGTTCTAACTTTCTTTTGATCCTCACCAACTCCAAATTATCATAAGCTAAATTTCCATTCTTAGAACCTATAAAATTCCAACCATGGACATCATCTATGTAACCATTGCCATCGTCGTCGATACCATTTCCTGGGATCTCCTTTTTATTAGTCCAAAGAATATCCTTTAAGTCCTCATGTTTGATGTCTGTTCCACCATCAATAACAGCTACTATTACTTTTTGCTTAGGGTTTCGATTTTTCAATAACTCATTGTAGGCTTTTTCGGTGCTAATACCGAAATACCCGTCTGTCAATAAATCAAGATTGAACCAATTAGCGGGAAGTTTTACATTTTTATCCTGTGCTAAACTTGGATTTATTGCAACGGCGAATAAAAAAAACGATATAACTATTTTATAAACTCTCATCTTATCTCTCAAAAAATATGTCATAATATACAAAAATAACCATTTATAAAGTTAGCGATAAAGTCGTTATGGAAGTTTAACAAAAATTAACAGCAATAATTGTTTGATGTTAAAGAAAAGATGAGGAATTAAATGATTTAATTAGGAAACTATAGATAGAAAACATGATGGAAATCAGCTTCCGCAGTTCCGGTTGCCGTCAGTCCCGCTTTCACTCATAGTCCTCGCTGCGCTCCGGGCTAATCCGTTCAATCGGGTTTACCTCACAAACAACCGTGCCATAAACTTTCCTAGCAATGGCCGGTAAGGACACCACATTCCCGTGTTGTCCCCCTTCATTACAGATGGGATTTCCGGGCACAAAAAAGCCCCCGATCATTTCTGAAGGGGGGCTGTAGGTTTAGGCACCGACCTACTCTCCCACGTGTTACCGCA